>CANSJQ010000001.1 GCA_947647275.1 uncultured Clostridiaceae bacterium
GCAGATATTGCAGTATTTCCAGAAATGTGGAATACTGGATATGAAATGCTATTTGAAGGAGATTTAAAAGATCAAGTTAATATACCAGAAGAAAAGGTAAATAAATGGAATAGTAAAGCAATAGAAAATGACAATGAGTTTATTAATAAATATATAAATTTAGCAAAAGAACTTGGAATGGCAATAGCAATTACTTATTTAGAAAAAACTGAACAAAAGCCTAGAAATACAGTTGTTATTATTGATAGAAAAGGAAAAATTATATTAAAATATTCAAAGGTACATACAGTTGATTCTAAAATGGAAGCATATACTCAATCTGGCACAGAATTTAAAAGTTGCGAGTTAGACTATGGTAGAGGAAAAGTAAAATTAGGCACAATGATTTGTTTTGACAGGGATTTTCCAGAAAGTGCAAGAATTTTAATGCTACAAGGAAGTGAAATTATACTTGTCCCAAATGCTTGTTATATGTCAAAAATAAGATTAGAACAATTAAAAGTAAGAGCATATGAAAATATGGTAGGTATCGTAACTGTAAACTATGCAAACCATGGAGGAAAATCTTCAGCATATAGTCCAATAGTAAGAAACATAAATAAGCATGAATTAAATAGCGAAATGTTAGTAATGAATGACAAAGAAGAGATTAAAATTGCACAGTTTAATATGAGTGAAATTAGAGAATATAGAAGTAGAGAAACTTTAGGAGATGCTTATAGGAAACCTTATGCTTATAAACGATTAATAGAAGATAATGTACAAGAACCTTTTATAAGAAAAGATTCGAGAAGAAATTATAAGTAAGAATTTATAGGAGAAAGTTGATGGATATAGAAAAAATAATTAAAAATAGTATAGTCAATTTTGATGGAAAAATAGCAATATATTATGATGATTTAAAAGGAAATACAATAAAAATAAATGAAAATGAAAAATATAATTCTGCAAGTTGCATAAAAATATTTATTCTAATTGAATTGTTCAATCAAATTAATAAAGGAGTAATAAATCGTGACAAAGAACTAAAATATGAAGAAAAGGACTATGTAAATGGTAGTGGCATTTTAAGGTATTTAAGTAAAGGAATAAAACTTCCAATATTAGATATTGCAACACTAATGATGATTATAAGTGATAATGTTGCTACTAATATATTGATAGACTTCTTAGGAATAGAAAATATAAATAAAAATATAGAAAATATAGGATGCAACAACACAAAACTATATAGTAAATTTAAGTCAGTTGAAAATGAAATATTTTCAGAAACTACAGCTTATGACTATTATTTAGTATGGAAAAGATTAAACAATTATGAATTATTTAATAAAGAAATAACACAAGAAATAATAAGTATTATGAAGAATCAAAAATATCATGAAATGGTTGGAGATGGAATTGATAAGGTTTATAAAGAAATAGAAAAACCAATTGTTAATTATATAGTAAGTAAAAGTGGAAAATATGAATCAGTAAGAAATGATGGTGGAATAGTATCAACAATATATGGTAATTATATTTTAACAATTATGATAAAAGATTTTAAAGATACAAATTACTTGAATGATGAGTATGTTTATAATATGGGAAGAAAGATAAGTAATATAATATTTAATGAATATATGAGAAATCGGACAAAAATAAAAGTAATAGATAATTGATAAAAAGGAGAAGAACATGATAAAACTAAATAATAATGAAATGAATAAAATAGAACATTTATTTAATGATATAAAATTTTATATGGGTAAATCGGTTTTAGATGGGCTTATGGGAGAAGCATATACTGATAATTTAGAAAATCCCACGATTGCATATTTATTAGTTAGACAATATTGTTTTATAAATGGTAATAGTAACTCAGTATTGGCAAAACAAGTATTAAAAACACTTCCAAAGACTTGTAAAAGAATTATTGCAAAAGATAACTGGAATAATGTTATTGAAAGTACATATAATGATTTTGAAAAGAGTAATAGATATTCTTTAAAAAAGGAAAAAGATATATTTAATAAACAAAGGCTAAAAGAATTTTGTAAAAATTTAAGTAGCGAATATGAAGTAAAAACAATTGATGAAAGAATATATAAACTAATTAAAGCAGATGATGAAGATCCTAAACAAATGAAAATAACAGATGATTATATGAACAAAGGAATAGGAGTATGTTGTTTTAGAGATGATGAAATTGTTGGAATATGTAGTTCAAATATTATTTACAAAGATGGCATAGAGATTAATATAAGAGTCAAAGAAGGATATAAACATAAAGGAATAGGAACTGCAATGGCATCAAAATTAATACTAATGTGTTTAGAAAAAGGAATATATCCTAGTTGGGATGCTGCAAATTTAACTTCATTAGAATTAGCTAAGAAATTAGGTTATAACTATGATTCTGAATATACCATATATAAAATTAATGAATAAATAAAATCCTATTAGATAATTCTAATGTGCTTTATAAAATCAAGTCAAGGTTAAATACATGTGCTATCGCACAACCTTGACTTAATTTTAAAAACACATTAATTTTCAACTAATAGGATTTAAGGATAAGTATATTTAATCAAGTAAACATAAATATTACAAGAACAGAAATACCTCATTGAAAATGAGGGCAGGAAAGCATGCTTAACGCAATGCCTATACACATTGAAGGACAAGCCTTCAAGAGTTAATAAAGAAACAAAAATTTTAAGCAAATATGATGTAAAAATTCACCGAGTAAACTGGCTCAAACCCGCTATTCTTCGTTAAAATTGAAAATAGTGAATTGGAAAATTAAAAAAGTTCACTTAGTGTACTTATATAAATCAAAAAATATACGTTTACAATAATGAAGCCAGATATTCATTGGAAGTTATCTAGACTTATGTTATCATAGTTGAAATAGAATAGTAATTTGTAGGGAGAAATATTATGGGATATATAAGTGATTTAAGAAAATATGTTGGTCATGAGCCAATACTTACTGCTGGAGTAGGATTATTTGTTTTCAATAATGAAGATAAGGTTTTAATGTAACTTAGAACTGATCATAATTCTTGGGGATTTTCAGGAGGAGCTATGGAACTTGGGGAAAGTTTTGAAGAGGTTGCAATAAGAGATTAAAAGAAGAAACTAATTTAAAAGCTGATGAATTAAAGTTAATTAAAGTTTTATCTGGGAAAGATACATATAGGGTATATCCAAATGGAGATAAATTATATGACATTACAGCAATATTTGTAATAAAAAAATATCATAATGATTTAAAAGTAAATGATAATGAATCCAAAAAATTAGAATGGTTTAAAATAGATAATTTGCCAGAGAATATGACAGAATATACTAAAAATTATATAAAAAAGTTCGAAAATATTTTAGAAGAAGCTTTAGAAGAATTTGAAAGATAGTTAAACTACAAATTGTAGATTAAAGGATTTATGGTAATTTATATGGAGGAATATATATGAATATAAAAGTCGTTACAGGTGGAATCTTAGAAAAAGATGGAAAGTTTTTATTAGTTTTGAGAGAGAAGGGAAAAATGTAGTATAATTTAATAATAAAAAATATGAATATTTGGAGATAAAACTTAAATAAAAGACTTTTTATAAGGGCTTTTATTTTTTTTTATGTTATGATAGAATATTAATTAATATAAGTGGATAGAGGAAAGCAAATGACAGAGGTATATAGAGAAGCATTTACAGAAGTAAATGAAATTTTAAAGTATTTAAGTGAAAATTTATTAAGGAAAATTCCAAAGGAAATTATAGATAATATAAAAGAAAACATGTCTACATCATATGAATTAGAATATGATAATACTAAAGGGTTAAATGAACAAAATTTAAAACAAGAAACAAGAGCAATATTATCTGTAATATATAGGGATTATATTTGTGATGAAAATATAAAACAAGAAATAATACAAAAAGATAGAAAAGAATGGTTTGAATTAGAAAAAAAGAAAGGATATGGAAATACAAATATATTCAAGAAACAAAATATTCAAAATAAAGATATAGAAGAAAATAAAGCTTTACAAGTAGTAAGAAAACAAAATATTATTATAAAAATAATAGATAAGATAAAAATAATGTGGAGGAAAATACGTGGATAAAACTAAAAAGTTTGAAACTGTAGTAAAATATTTAAAAAATGAGATTGATTATAACCAATTAGGAGATGAATTATTAGAAGGAAAAAATATAGACTTTTTTGAGGATGACAATTATCAAAAATATAAGCAAGAAGAAATTAAATTATTTAAAGACCACGAATTTTATCAATATTTAATAGATAATGATTGTCTAGTTATAGCAATGAAAGAACATACAAATATATTAAGCGATTATCTTAATACTCGTAATATACAATCTGATGAAGATTATATAGAAAGAAAACAATTAATCGATGCAATTATCTCAATATCAGATAAAGACAAGCTAGATATATTGAATTGTACAGAAGAGGAAGAATATGAAGAAGAGATATTTTATAATCCTATAACATCAAGAATGGATGCTGAAGTATTAAAAACTATTATTTTGTCACTATCAGAGGAAGAAAGAATAAGATTCTTGCTTAATTCAGACAATAGAAATTTACATTTTAGAAGATTAAATGATGAAGATAAAATTGAAATATTTAATTCATTAAGCGAAGAAAATAAAATGAAAATATTCTCAGAAAATACCACTATTAGAGATGAGGATTGGTCATATACATTTATTCCCTTTTTACGTGGAAGCGATGAGGATATATATGTGAAATTAATAAAAGAACTTGGACTTGATTCAAAAATGAAAATACTTGTAAATGAAGAAAATAAATTTAATTATATATTACAAGTATTGAACAATGTATATTATTCAGAATATTCAGAAGATAATGGCTTAATAGATATAATATTAGAACTTGATACTGAACAGAGAATTGAGATATTAAAAAACTCAAAAGGAAAATATGATAGTTTATTACAAATACTAAAAGAAAATAAAATTCAAGGTTTATTTTTTAGTATAGAATTTGTAAATGATGAAGTCATAAATATATTAAACAAATATATATTACATGAAACAGAAGAAAAAATAGAAAGTTTTGGAGAAAAATTAAAAAGAATTGCTAGTATTGATGAAAAAGTATTAAGTGTATATAGATTTGAATTGATCGATTATTTACAAAATGAAAGTGATGATAAAATACAATTTTTAGAAGATAACTTAAGAAAATTAAAGAATATAAATGAAGATATATTAAGTACATGCGAATTTGAAATATTAACATTAAAATATAAAGATTTAAGTACAAAATTGGATGTTATAACATGTGACTCAGGAGTGCAAAAAAAGATATTAAATTTAGGTGATAATAGATATGAAATATTAGTAAAAGTATTAGATATAGTAGAAAAAGATGATATAAAAGATTGGATTCCAATCATAGATAACTTGTTAGAAGGATTAAATAATAAAGAATATGAAGACTTATTAGAAAGCATAGAAAGTTCAAAACTAACAAATGAAAAGACAATTAGAAAGTTACTATATATACTTTCAAATCCAGAAAATATATTTGATATAAAAAGTATAGAAGAAGTAGAAAATTTCAATAGAATAGAGTATGTAGAGAAAATCAAACAAGGAGAGATAAGCACAAAATATATTCGTAATTTAGATAAAATAGAAAAGTTACAATTATGTGTATTAGAAAAGAAATATGGACAATCTTTAAAAGAAAGTATAAGGTTACTTAAAACATATGGTAACGATTTAGATGAATTTGAATTAAATGATGAAAGAGATGCAAAAGTAAAGGCATATCTTGAAGCAGTAAGAAATATTTTGAATACATATGATAAAAAAACTTTAGAAGAGCTATATAATAGTAATGAAAATTTACAAGATAATTATTTATTTAGCAATATAATAGAAAGTGAAATTAGAACATATTTTGCAAGGCAATCTAACAAAGTATTATATAAAGTAAAAGATGAAGAGAAAATAGATATTAACTTACCACTAGCTAAAGGAATAGAAATATATGATGCTGGAGAGAATTTTATAATTGAGTTAACTTCATTAGGTGCTTATAGTAAGTATGATATTAATGCAAATTTTAATGATGAATGGAATAGAAAACTAATAAAATCGCATGGATTTTGTACTACTCCTATTGCAAATAATAATATGGCAACAGCAAGAATAAAGTATGTAGCTTTAGGATTCAACGATTTTGCAGAGAATTCTTTACTTTTATCAGCTCCATGGGATGTAGGGTCAACAAATGCAAATGAAGTGATGAATACAAGTCAATATATTAAAGATGGGAGAATATTATATGATATCCCACATAAACAAATTGATAATATTAGACATACTCACCCAGAAAATGTAAGAGAAAGAAGAGCATTAGATAAAGGAAAAGTATATAAAAAACAACCAGCTTATATAGTTTATATTCCAGAAATTCCGTTAGAAAAATATATAGAATTACAAAAGCAAGGGAAACTAGATGATAGAGATGAACGAAATAAATTGTTAATAGAGTACACACAAAATGATAAAATATGGGAAAATTCTGTTAGAGCTTCGAGGGAATTTCTAGTAGAAACAGATGATGGAGAGATGAAACCATCGCCAATTGTTGTTTTAGATAGAACATATATTGCTATTAAAGAAAAGGAAAAGTTAGATGAGCTAGAGAGAAAATTAAAGGAAACAGGAAATCCAGATTTAATAAATAGAATAATAGTAGATTCGGAAAATAATAGAACAGGTAGCACTTTTTGTGATGAAATTAGGGATAAACTATTTTCGCCACAAATATTACAAGATAGAATAGCAAGAATCGAAGAAATAATACAAGAATTAGAGAAAAAAGATAAAAAAATTGCAAATGAATGTAAGCAAATGTTAATAAAAACAACGATAGAAGAACAACAAAAATATGAATGCTTTGGGTATGACAAAGAATTAAAAACAAAAAGAGGATATAATCATAATGAATATCTTAATAAATGGATTGAAGAATACAATAAACCTTATGATATAACAGAATTTAGAAACCAATGTTTAGGTGAAAATGGCAAGCAACAGGTAGCAAAGATTGTTAGACAAATAGAAGAAATGCCAGAGTATCCAAATGAAGGAATTCATTCAAAAAGACATATTCAAAATGTAGTATTATTTTCATATATGATAGCAAATAATGAAGGAAAGCTAGATGATGAAACTAAAAGTTTGTTATTACAAGCAGCAAAATATCATGATTCAGGAAGAAATGAAGAATTTCATAATGGAAGAAGAGCAGATGGAAAAGACGAACATGCTATATACAGTACAAGTGTTGCAAAGAAATATTTAGGCGAGCAAGGTATGGAAAAGAGCAAAATTGCTATGGTGAATGTAGCAATTTTATATCATGAACATAATGAAAAAGATATAAATGAATTTGATGAAAAAGCATTTCAAAAAATGTGTTTAAGATATGGAGTTAGAGAGGAAGATGTTGAAAATACTAGACTCATGTGTAAATACCTAAAAGATGCAGATACTTTAGATAGAGCAAGATTTAAAGGAAATGCTTCATTGAATCCAAGATATTTAAGAACAGATACAGCAAAATCATTAATAGGAGAAGCAAAAAGAATAAATGCAAGATATAGGGAACTAGATAGAGAAAATGAAGAAAAATCACTAATTCATATTATTGATGAAGATGAACTTAAAGAAAATAATAATAGAGTATCTGAAAACCAAAGAAGAGAAGCAACAGAGATTTTGAATACAATGATGAAAGAAAAAGAAGAAAAGGAGTTTAGAGGTAATGAATGATGAAAATGCAAAAGAACAAGAGATTATTGATGAAGCTTATAAAGTTTCAAAAGAAATAAATGAAATATGTGATAAAACTAGAAAAAAAGAATTTGGTAATGAAAACGAGAGATAGATCAAAAGGAACTTTAAATTTTAAAATCCTCTATGTAGATTGTAATGAGTATAGGAGATTAGGGATTGCAATGAAACTTATGAGATTTCTACGATATTTATATACTTTGGACTACACAACAACAAAATTTTGATAAAGAATTGCTAGGACAAGCTGCAAGACTAATTAAAGAAAAGAGATATTAAAAAATAAAACTTAATAAAAATGACCTTGTTGAATTAGAAAAATGTTTATGATAATATATATTAAATAGAAAATTAACAAATAAAGAATTGAGGGGAATATAACTTTGAAACAAAGTAATAAAGATAAATTGAAACAAAAAAGAATTATCGAAAAAAAGAAAAAAGAAGAACAACAAAGGATAATAAATAGACAGATTATAAAGACAATTTCTAATGAACAAATAATAGCACTTAAAAATTTTAATATTAGCACATTTTCAGATAAAGAAGTAAATAAAGAAGAAATGTTAAGTTGTTTGAGAGTACTTATTGAAATTATAATGAATTCCAGTTATCTTGACGAAGTTATAAGAATGACAAGACAAAATGTTTCTAGTACTTGGTTTGATAAAGAAGTAAATGAAGAATTTATAAGAGAAATATTATTAAAAGAATTAGAAACAGCAAGAGCAAGCTCAAATGAAAGTATAGCTTTAAAATTATGTTTTTGGGCTAATAGGATTGCTCATCATCTTGAAAATGAAGTGATTCAAAAACAGCCAAAACATAAAATGAATGAAATATATATATACAATATTTTCTAAATCCTAAATATCATTATGATTTGCTTAATGTGCGAGATATAAATAATGGAACTATTTCGCCTGAAATAGTTAAAAGATTAGAGGAGATAGTAATCAAAGAATGTACAACATTATGTGATATTGATACAGTAGAAAAATTAAATAATTTGTTTTTAGGACTTAGTATTAGAAATGAATTATGGACTCTAAAACAACAAATGATAAAATCCATTATTTTAAATATATCAAGAAATGATACTTCTAATGTAAAAGTAACTGCATTAAATGAAAAAAAAGATTTATCTATTAGTGGTAGTGAAACTATAAGACTCATAATACGAGAAATTAATGGTATTGCTCCAGTAGTAATGCATTGTGATAAAGAAAATGTTGATAACTTTTTACAACAAAACGGTATTCAACCAATAGCTTTGGAGACATCTAATAAGATTATAGAATTTGCAAAAAACGGAAAAGTGGGAATTCATTTTATATTAGATGAAGAAGGTAGTGAAGTTTTAGAATATGAAGCTGATGAAAATGCCAAAGCTAGAATATTAAATGATATTGTGTATAGAGGTGATATTGAAGATGGAAGGTAATCCTATATTAAAAATGATAAAAAGTAATGATTGTAAAAGTGCTTTAAAGGAAATGGAAAATATACTAAAAAAAATATTATTAGATAAATTAGCCAAAGAAAAAAATATAAATATTCATTTTAGAGAGAATGATTTTATTTTGATATTGGATTTTTGCATAAAAAATTTTACAGAATATTATGATATACTAACATATTTAAGAAATTTATATTTTTTTTCAGAAAAGTCAGATTCCGAAAAGTTATATGAGTTAGCAAATATCTATGAGATTATATCCGAATAAAATGTTAATTAATTTAAAATGGAATTGGTAAAACTACAATTGCGGAGAAGTACCAAAATCGAATATCGTATATGTTTTCTGGCAGTAGAGTGCAAACAAGATTACCTTGACAGATATATGGAAAGAGCAATTAGTAGGCTTTTGTAGAATTGATTAAGTCTAACTTTGAAACATAGGTAAAGGATTTGATGGACTGTTCACAACAAAAGCTTATAATGAAACCATTACAACATCTTAAAGAGATAATCAAAGAAAATGGATTAATATAAGCATAATAATACCAAAAAAGAATGTACTAGAAGATAAGATTTTTTCTAGTACATTCTAATTATTTTAGAGAGAATAAAAGGAAGAAAAAGGGAATTACTCTTTTTTTATTGTGAACTTTTTGGGATTCACTTCATTTTTTCGTTAATCTTTTAGTTTATTGAATAATATAATCAATTTTATTATTTTTATAATTAATAATTTCTGTTTCAAATCTGTTGTTCATTAATTCCTTAAAACCCTCATTATATTCATATCCGATAAAATTTCTACAATTGTTAAGTGAAGCAATTAGACTTGTTCCACTTCCTAAGAAAGGGTCAACAACCATATCTCCTTTGTTTGTTGAAACAATATTAATTCTATTTATTAATTCTGTTGGAAATATTGCTGGATGAATAGTATTCTTACCAACACTTCCAGCTTTTCTATTAATATTCCAGAAAAGTTTATGAGATATTTTATCATTTTTATAATCACAATATTGTTCAAATCTATTAATATCAATTTTTGAATTATCTGATTTTGTAAATATAAGAATATATTCATGATGATCACTTAAATTTCTAGCACTTGTTGGAATACCAGATGATTTATGCCAAATTGAAATACCCCTGTATTTAAAGCCAATTTTATTGCATTGTTCAACAAATAATCTTGGTAATAATATCGGATTACCATTTCTAGTTCTAATATTAATATTAATCCAAATACTACCATTATCTTTTAGTTTATTAAAACATTGTTCCCAAACTGAATACATTCTATTACTATATACTTCATATGATTCTTGACCAATTTGGTTTTCTTTATAATAGTTTTTTAAATCCCAATATGGTGGTGATGTAACAATCATATCGACAGTATTATCTTCAATTTTATTCATGTTCTCTGATGTTCCAAAAACTACTTTTCCATTATAATCATCCAACATGGATTCTGAATCGAGTTTACCAAAATATATATCAGAATAATTATTTGAAATGAATTTAAAATCACAATTATAATTATTAAACTTGTAATCTATATTTTCATCATTAATTAACAAATATTTATCATTTTCTAATAAAGTAGTTGATAATAATCTATCTAAAATTTCATTTTTACTTAATAGGATATGATTTGTAATATTTGCTTTTCCGTCATCTTCTGTAGGAATCCAAACATTACCAGGGTCTTTACCTTTAGAGTTATAATTTTTTTCTCTTTTACCCCATTCAACATCTTTCCATATAGACTTTTCTCTAATAAAATCTTTGTTAAAATAATAACTCTTTTTATCTTTAGTAAACCATACACAATATAATACATTATCTAACATTTCTGTATCATCAGGAATTACTATTGTATTTATATAACAAAGTTCTAAAGATGTACCATAGTCTATTAAATCCATGAAGTCTTTATCTACAATACCATCTTTATATTGTGTTTTTACAATACAGAATAAGCTACCATTTTCTGCTAAATTATTAATATTAGAAGTGATTTCATTTATACATGTATCAATATTATTTTTTATTATTATTGTCTTGTACATCTAAATCTACCCCCATATTTTCAATTCTTCTTTTAGCAATATCACAGTATTTTTCAACTTTTTCTACATATAACCATTTTCTATCTAATTTAATACTAACCTTAGCTGTTGTACCACTTCCACCAAATGGGTCAAATACAATATCACCTGGATTAGACCAAGATTTAATATGGTCTTCAACTAATTTTTCAGGGAATGTAGCAGGATGTTCATAAGCAATTTTATCTTTACTCGAGAATCCTTTGCCATTGTTATATCTCCAAATATTAGTTCTAATTCCATATTCATTAATAACTTTTTTTCCTTTATTAGTTAGACTCCCATCTTTTTCACGTCTTGTTATATCTCCAAAAGTATACATACCAGCACATGAGTTCTTTTTATCTTTTAATAGATTAACTGATTTTGGTCTTCCTTTACTCATTACAAACATATACTCAAAAGAATTGAAATATCTATTTGGATGTGGAGGTCCAGAGCCAGCTTTTTCATATATAATAACATCATATATATTGAATCCAACTTCTTGAAAATAAAGAGAATGTTTAAAACTAGTTAATGATTTATTACCTTTATTGGTTTTATCACCTATAACCCAAACTACAACGCCACCTTTTTTTGTGACTCTATATAATTCTCTAGCAACTTTTCTAAATGTGTTATAATCCCAAACTAGTTTGTTTTCATAATCTCTCAAATCATCATAAGGAGGACTTGTCACAGTTAAATCTATGCAATTGTCCGGCAATTTCTTCATAAATTTAATACAGTTATCGTTGTTTATTTTACCTAAATACTTATTCATTTGTTCATTCATGATAAGTTCTCCCCCTTTCTATAGCTAAGCTAAAATTAAATTATATTCACCTTCATTAATTATATACTCTGATAAAGCATATTCTAATTGATATGATTTTAAAATATGTTCTTCATATAAATGTTTTAATCTATCTAAAATATTCTTATGGAAATGATTATTTACATCAAAACCATCATATAATTCATCTTTAAATGAATCTTTTATTGAGTGTATCTTTCTATGACACATAGGACATATAGCAAATAAATTTTCATAATGGTCAGGACCATCTGCAATACTAAATGGTATTAAGTGATGATATTCTAAATATGGCTCATCATTATTCTTAATAAATGTAGTTTCTCCACAACATTCACATTTAATTAAATGATTTTCATCTGAACAATTAGTTAGATAATAAGAATGTAATAAATCTATAATTCTACCATCACGTTTTCTTTCAAGTGTTGGACGAACATTTTCAGCTGAAACCTGATATATTCTAGCAAGTAATGCATCAGTATTAAGTGAACTATATCTATTAACATATCTTGTTTCAATAGAATAATCTTCTACATATTCAATATCTTCTAACGAATCGTTTTTTACTCTTTCGACAACACTCTTTAGAGCATTTATTATATCACGTTTATTATTTAAATTTAAACTTTTTAATAGAGAATCAAAATTCATTTTAACATAATCATACAATTCATTATAGTTAATTGACTCAATACTAATATTATTATTCATAATATAATCTGTCGCCATTAAAGTTGTAGCAATAATATTATCTTTCTTGATATTGTATAAATCCCAAGCCATCTTTATTCTGTGATTCATGTTGTAAAAAGTACCAGAATATACTGATATATACTTATTTTTTAATTCATTTTCACAACTGTCAAATAAAGATGAGTATCTTTTTATCTTGTATTTTTCAATCTGATTATAAACATTTAATATTTTATGAAGTCTATCAATATCTGATACAATCCATTCATTATTTCTAGAACTATATACACATCCAAAATAATTGTCACCTGAATCTTTTTCTAAATCATCTCGAATTCCTAATAAATACTTTTTAATTTCTTTTTCAAAATCTTCATTTTTAAATTCACTTCTTAAATTAAATTTCTTAATGTGCGTTTCTACAATATTGATATTATCTTTAAACAAAGTATAGTTATCTAAAACGTTATCTATGTTATCATTATTAGTTCTTGATAATACTCTATCATAAAATCTTGGTCCAATTTCACCATTATATGATAAACATTTTAATATTGATAAATACGGACTATAATTCAATTTAAATTTATCTACATCACATTTGTCACAAGAGTTAATTGATGGAAATTCAACTGTAACAGGTTGTGATATTAATTTAAGTTTTTGATGTTCCCATATTAATGCAAACTCTTTTGAATTTGATTGAACAGCTAATTCTCCAATAGGAGTTAAACTTGCAAATTCATTTTCAGTACCTGAACCATTATTTCTTGAATGAAAATATCCATAATAGAACAATATTTTTCTTTCATTTCTAAGGGAAGCATGATAATCGTTTGTAATTCCACTAGTACTAATATTTTCTTCTGGGTGAGCAGATTTATATTCTTCAATAATATGAGTTAAATTAGACACAACAAAATCAGGTTGATACAACTTTTCTTTAATACATGCTTTAACACCACTTTGACCGCCAGTATTCATCAAATAAACAAAATAATATTTATCAACGGTAGCATAATAATGATGTGGGTCTTCTTCTAAAGCAACGATCCCAGCAAAATCATTATAAGTTCTAAAGTCTCCTCTTAAATCAGCATGTTCTGGAAAGAAGAAAGATGTAGCTTCTTCTTGTTGGCTTTCTGGTAATGTAGAAATATAATTTTCAAAGTTCTTTTTAATTTCATTTATACCATCAGCAGTATTTATTTTTTTAGACAAGAATATAGCATCATATAATACTAAATACTTTTTTGTATACCATAAAGTACCAGAATTGGTAACTTTCGAAATTTCCATTGATTTAGTTATAAAATAATTACTTGGAGTAATACCATTAATAAATTGTTCTATTCTTTCATTCATACATTTCACCTACTATTTAATTATACCATAAATATGCCTTTTTTCGACATCTGTTTAATAATCTAAAAATTTTTCATGTAAAAAAGGTATAGAATTTTTATACCTTTCTTATTCTTTTTTCAAAGTTATATATACAGCGAAACCACCTCTAAAAAATAGAAATATTTCACTTGTGCATCATTTGGTGGAGGTGAGGAGAGTTGAACTCCTGTCCAATACCTTTTCCATATTAATTTCTACGAGTGTAGTTTGTTATTAAAAATCCTTTATAATAACATTAACAAACAAACATTATTATAAAGTAGCTATACAAAATACCCACAACTTCCATAGCAAGAAGTTGTTTTGTTTCCTACTAAATCATCGCCTTATCCAAAGGAGTAGGCCCTAAGGTAAAACGTCCACTGCAATTAGGCAGCGTATGCTAATTCTCTATTATCAGCGTTTATATTTATTTTCGCTTTTTTTAAGTGGCCAAAGCGACCATCCACTACTCGCCATTAATATTTCTAAAATACTGTCGAAACCAATTACACCCCCATATAAAATTAAATTAATTATAATATTATTATACAATATAAAACTAGTAAATACAACTATTTTATAATATAATTAATTGTAAAAAAATATTAAAAGTATTTATAATTAGAATTTCAAACATAATATTGAATAATAATTTCAAAAAAATCAGTTAACATATTGCAAAAAGCAAAATAATGTTATATAATACACGTACTATGTTACAGTACTGTTAATGTATTACAAAATTATTAAACGTACATTACAATTATATTAACAATATTGACATATGCTTTTAAAAGTATAAAATATAAATAAGTTTAAATTAAGGAAGGTCTATTTATGAGGGTTATAAGTGGAATAGCAAGAGGGACAAAACTAAATTCAATAGATAATATATTAACAAGACCCACACTAGATAGAGTAAAAGAATCTTTATTTAGCATAATTCAAAGTTATCTTCAAGAGTCAAATGTATTAGATTTATTTGCTGGTAGTGGAGCATTAGGAATAGAAAGCTTAAGTAGAGGAGCAAACCACTGCACATTTTGTGATAAGTCATATGAATCAGTAAAAATGTTAAAACAAAATTTACAAAAAACTAACTTAGAAGATAAAGCAACTATATTTGTACAAGATTACAAAAAGTGTTTAAAAAGCTTAACAGGGAAAAAGTATGATATTATTTTTATAGATCCGCCATACAAATTAGATATAGCAGTAAATTCTATAAAATTAATATTAGAATATAAAATGCTTTCAAAAGATGGAATAATAATATTAGAAACAGATGAAGAGAAAAGAGAATTAAGTGAGATAGAAAACATAGAATTAGAAGTATATGATGTAAGAAAATATGGAAGAGTAAGTTTGATTTTCTTACGTGAAAGGGGTTAAAAATACCATGGAAATATTTACACTATTAGAAACAATTGAAGAAATGTTAGAAAGTAGCAAATCAGTACCATTTTCTAGCAAAGGAATTGTAGATAAAGAAGAAATGTTAGAAATTATTAAAGAAATAAGACTTAAGCTTCCAGAAGAATTAAAACAAGCAAAATGGGTAAAAGAAGAAAGGCAACGTATACTAGTAGAAGCACAAAAAGAGGCAGATGACATAGTAAAAGAAGCAGAAAATAGAATTATTTCTATGATAGATGAACATGAAATTACAAGAAAAGCATATGAACAAAAAGCTGAAATAATAGAAACAGCAAATGAAATGTCTAGAGAAATTTCAAAAGGAACAAAAGATTATGCAGATAATATTCTAGAAAATATAGAAGTATCACTTGTTCAAGCATTAGAAACAATAAGAAATAATAGAAGAGAATTAAAATAGAAAAAGAGATAATATTTTGTATTGAAAATATTATCTCTTTTTTTGTCGAAAACTTTTTGAGCTTTCGACAAAACTTCTAAAGTTTTGCTATTGGAAAATATTACCAATAGTTATATAATTTATAAAACAAATGAAAACAAGGAGGATAAAAATGAATTCTAAATATATTAAAGAGGACAAGCTTTTAATATTAGAAATGACAGAAGAAATAGACCATCATCAAGCAGAAAAAATAAGAAGAAAAGCAGACGATGAAATTGCAAAATATATGCCAAAAAAAGTGATACTTGATTTTAATAATGTTTCATTTATGGATAGTGCAGGAATAGGGATGGTACTTGGAAGATATAAAATGATAAATATGCTAGGAGGAAGCCTAGAAATGGAAAATGTAAGCACACCACTCAAAAAAATATTTGATATGAGTGGAATTACAAAAATATGCCCAATAATAAGTTAAAAGTTTGAAATTATAAGACAAAGATAATAAAATAAAGAAATGTAAGGCGACGCACCCAGCGACCCGCACTTCGAAGAAATTACCCAAATGGAGGTTAGAAATATGAAAAATATATATGAAAATGAAATGAAATTGGAGTTTGTTAGCAAATCAAACAATGAAGCTTTTGCTCGTATCAGTGTAGCAGCATTTGCAGCACAGTTAGACCCAACAATAGAAGAAATTTCAGATATAAAAACAGCTGTATCTGAAGCTGTTACAAATGCAATAGTACATGGCTATGAAAATAAAGAGGGAACAGTAAAAATAATTTGCAAAATTATTGGAAATTCTATAACAATAGAAATTTCAGATTCTGGTAAAGGAATAGAAGATGTTGAAAAAGCAAAAAGACCATTATATACTTCAAAACCAAATTTAGAACGCTCAGGAATGGGCTTTACTATTATGGAAAATTTTATGGACGACATGAATGTAGAATCAATAGTAGGTCTTGGCACAAAAGTTACAATGAAAAAAATGATAAAAAAAGATGAAATAAGAGAAGAAGATATAACAGAAGTATTAAATCAAATTAGTAAAGAAAATTAAAATTGTAAAAACGAAGAGGAAAGCAGAAATCAGAGAAATAAAATTGTAGGGGTCGCTGCCTTCGGCGACCCGTTCTTCGAAGGAATTACCCTGAAATCTGATATCTGACATTCGAAAAGAGGAGATTCTTATGTTATATGAAAATAATATAAAAGATATAAAAGAAGCTCAAAATGGAAATCAAGAAATTATGACAAAACTAATTGAAGATAATAATGGGCTTATTTGGAGTATAGTAAAAAGGTTTTCGGGAAGACGGTTATGAGTTAGAAGATTTGTATCAAATAGGATCAATAGGTTTTATAAAATCTATTAAAAGATTTGACACATCTTTTGATGTAAAACTTTCAACATATGCAGTTCCGTATATTTTAGGAGAAATAAAAAGATTTATAAGAGATGATGGATCTATAAAAATAAGTAGAAGTATTAAGGAACTTTCGTGTAAAATAAAAGATATACAAGAAAGAAATATAAGAGAAAATGGCAAAGAAGTAAGCATTATAGAAATTGCAAAAGAATTAAAAGTAACAAAAGAAGAAGTTGCAGCTGCATTAGATTCCCAAAATCCAGTTATTTCAATCTATGATGAAACATATTCGAATGATGAAGGCGGAATAAGCATTATAGATAAAATAAAAAATGATGTAGATGAAGCAGAACTAATTGCTAATAGAATAAGTATAAAAAATATGATAACTTCTTTAAATCATAGAGATAAACAAATTATTATGCTTAGATATTACAAAAATAATACACAAAGTCAGGTTGCTAAGATACTAGGGATTAGCCAAGTTCAGGTTTCTAGAATTGAAAAAAAGATATTAGAATCTATGAAACTCAAAATGGTTAATTAGAGTTATTTGTTAAAGAGGAGAAGAAAGAATGAAAAAGATTATATTGTATATTGTGATATTTGTTTTATTATGCTTTTGCATACCAATAATATTTACAAACAATAAAATACAAGATGTATCAAAAGAAATTGTAAATGAAAATAAGGCTACTCCTAATACATATGACTATAAAAATTATCAAACAATAAAATTACTACATTCTGCTACAAATCAAATAGAAGAGATAAAATTAGACGAATATCTATATGGAGTTGTATCAGCAGAGATGCCTGCAAATTTTGAACTAGAAGCATTAAAGGCTCAAGCAGTGGTAGCAAGAACATATACAATTTATAAAATAATAAATGATGCTAAAAAACATGAAGGTGCAAATATATGTGATAATTCTACATGTTGTCAAGCATGGATAACAAAAGAAGATAGGTTGGCAAAGTGGGAAGAAACTTTAAGAGAATCTAATTGGAATAAAATAGTAGAAGCAGTAAATTTTACACAAGGCAAAATAATTACTTATGAGGGAGCTCCAATAAATGCATTTTTTCATTCAAATAGTGGTGGAGCAACCGAAACAACAGCAAATGTATGGGGAGGTACAGGCTATCCATATCTTCAATCCGTAGAAACTTCGGGTGAAGATACATATTCACAATATAGTTCGGAAGTAACTCTTACAAAACAAAATTTTATAGATAAAATTAGAGAAAAACATACTAACTTTGAAATAGATTTTAATTTGGCAGATTGTATAAAGGTATTAGAATATACAGAAGGAAATAGGGTTAAAAAAATAAAAATAGGTAATTTAGAACTAAGCGGAGTCGAAGTAAGAACAATACTAGGTTTAAAATCTGCAAATTTTGTAATTACAATAGAAGGAGAAAATATAAAATTTAAAGTAACAGGCTATGGACACGGAGTAGGAATGAGCCAAACAGGTGCAGATAGTATGGCAAAAAGCGGAAGAAACTATGAAGAAATAATAAAGCATTTTTATACAGGAGTTGAAATTATAAATATGTAAGGAAGAAGTATGTATAAAATTGATAAAAGAGGAAATACTCTAACTAAATAAAAAGGTAATGTTTATACATACCATAAAACAAGGAGGAGTTATAATGAGAAATAGTAGAAGAGCTAGAAATTTTAATGAGGAAACAGAAACAAAAAAGTTAATCTATATTTCAATAGCAGTAGTAATACTTGCAATTTTAACATTTGTCATAACATATGTAGTTTATAGCAATGCTTTAAATAAAGACTCAGGAGATTTAACACAAAAAATAACTGATATTGGAACTCAAACAAATAACACATTATATGAAGCAAGCAGTCCAATAGGTAAAAACGTAAATGAAATGCAAGAAGAACAAGAAAAAACTGAAAAGATAGCAGTAAATATAAGCAATGTAGAAAAGAAAAATGAAGAAACAACAAATAAAGTAGTAGAAACAACAACACAAGAAACGCAAAAAAAAGAAGAAACTAAAAAGGAAGAAATAAAAGATCCAACATTTGCAAAACCAGTTGAAGGAGATATAATAAAAGAATTTGCAAGTGAAAATTTAATTTATTCTGAAACACTAAAAGAATGGGTAACACACAATGGAATTGATATAAAAGCAGAAAAAGCTACTATAGTAAAAGCTTCAAGCGAAGGAACAATAAAATCCATAAAAAATGACCCAAGATATGGAATTACAATAGTAATTGAACACACAAATGGATATGTAAGTGTATATTCTAATCTTTTAACAGCTGAATTTGTAAAAGAAGGAGAAAAAGTAAAACAGGGTCAAACAATAGGAACAGTAGGGAATACAGCAGCTTTTGAAATAGCAGATGATCCTCATCTACATTTTGAAATATTAAAAGATAATAAATATATAAATCCAAGTGAATATATAAAATAAGAAAAAATGACGTATTGGCAAATCCCAATACGTCATTTTTTTATTTATTACAGCAATATTACAATAACATTATTTTTGCGTTACACTTGCCTTAATTTGTTGTTTTATATAGTAATTTGTAGTAAAATGAAATAAGTAATATTATTTTGTTGAATATAAGGAGGAAAATAGATATGGCAACAAATCCAATGCAAAGAAAGGCAAATAATTACCTATTAATAGGGGTTTTAGTTACATTATTAATAACAGGAAGCATAATAGCAATATTATTTATGCAATTAAATAAATTAAATACACAAATAAAACAGCAAGAAGCAAATATGAAAAAAGTATATGTTGTTTCTAAAGATATAAAATCTGGTGAAAGTGTAAAGACATCAGATTTAAAAACAATATCAGTAATAAAAGATGCTGTGCCAAGTAATACAGTTGACATTAGTAGCATAACAGAAGAAACAATAGCAAGAATAGAATTAAAAACAGGTATGGTACTTACACAAAATATGTTAGATGAAACTAATACACAAACAACAAATGATTTAAGAATACAAGAATATAATACAATAGAACTTCCAACTCAAATAGAGAATGATGATTACATAGATATTCGTTTAAGACTACCAAATGGAACAGATTACATTGTTGTATCTAAAAAGAAAGTTGAAATACCACAAATAAATGGTACAGATTCATTAAATACAATAAAAATAAATGTTGCAGAACAAGAAATCTTATTAATGAGCAATGCAATAGTTGAATCATATTTAATTCCAGGCTCAAAACTATATGTAACAAAATACGCAGAGCCAGGAATGCAAGAAGGCGCAACACCTACATATTTACCAAGTAACGAAGTTGTAACACTTATGAATACTGATCCAAATATAGTTACAGTTGCAAAAAATGAATTATTTGCAAGATATAATAATACATCAGGAGCAATAAGGGGAAATATAGTAAATTCAATAAATGCCAATGCAGCAGAAGGAAAATCAAATGTTGAGAGTAGAGTTCAAGAAGAAATAACAAAAGCAAGAGAACAAAGACAATCTTACCTAGATGCATTAGGAGGATATTAAAAGAAAGGAAATAGCAAAGTGAGAAAAATAGGATTCATTGGAGCATATGATAAAACAGATTTCTTATTATATATATCAAAAATACTAGTTGAATTAGGTCAAAAAGTATTGGTGGTAGATGGTACAATTATGCAAAAAGCCAGATACATTGTACCAACTATTGAACCTTCAAGAACATATGTAACAGAATTTGAAGGAATAGATATAGCAGTAGGACTAAAAACAATTGAAGATATAAAAAAATATTTAGGAATTCCACTAACTGAAGAACTTCCATACGACATAGCCTTAATAGATACAGACACAGCAGGAAGTGTAATGAATTTTAATATAGAAAATAGTGAAAAAATATACTTTACAACGTCATTTGATATGTATTCAATAAGAAGAGGAATTGAATCTATAAGCGGAATACAATCTGATGTTTTAGCTACAAAAGTAATGTTTACAAAACAAGCCACAAAAGAAGAAAATGATTACTTAAACTTTTTAGCTAAAGATAGCAACATTAGGTGGAACAATGAAATGATATTTTTACCATTTGAACTTGGAGACCAAACAGTTATATATAAAAACCAAAGAGTAGCAAAAATAAAATTAAAAGGTCTTACAAACCAATATAAAGAAGGCCTACTTTATATAGTAGGAGATATAATAGGACAAGAAAATTATCCATTAATAAAAAAAGCCTTCAAAAAAGTAGAAAAAGGCGTATAAGGATAAAAATAATTGTAGGGGCGTGGCTTTGTGTCCGCCCACTCTTCGAAGAATTTCCAGAACAAAAATGAAGAGTACAAAAAGCAATAAAAAAGAAAGGAAAAATAAAATGGCAATAGTTGCATTTTGGAGTGATGAAAAAAGAGAAACAGGTCAAACATTATCTATGGTAGCACTATCTACATATATGGCAATAGAGCACAACTTTAAAATACTAAATGTTAGTACAAATTTTAAAGATGATACACTAGAAAAATGTTATTGGAATTTACAAAAGGAAAACTCATTTATAAAGAAAATTACTGAAACCGAATCAGTAGTAGGATTAGAAGCTGGAATTGAGGGACTAGTCAAAATAATAAAAAGTAACAAAACGACACCTAATATTGTATCTAACTATAGTAAAGTTATTTTTAATGATAGATTAGATATTCTATGTGCTCCAACTACCCAAATATATAGTGAATATTTAGAAATAGCAAAAATGTATCCAGATATACTTCAAGTTGCAAATAGAAGTTATGATTTAGTTTTTGTAGATATTTCAAAAAAAATGGATGAACAAGAAGCAAATCACATTTTAGAAATAGCAGATATAATAATAGTAAATATTACACAAAAATTACAAATAATAGATAAATTTTTTACATTAAAAGAAGAAAATAATTTCTTTAAAAATAATAATGTATTATTAAATATAGGTAGATATGACAGATTTTCAAAATATAATATAAAAAACATTTCAAGATATTTAAGAATGAAAAATGATGTTTTAGCAATACCATATAACACACTATTTTTTGAAAGTTGTTCAGAAGGAAAAGTAGCAGAATTTTTCCTAAGACTAAGAAATGCAGACACAGAAGACAGAAACGGAGCACTAATACAAGAAGTAGATAGAATGTCAAAAGTATTATTAAGCAAAATACAAGAATTAAGAATAAAACAATAATTAGATAAACCTCATGCATAGGAAAAAATATAAATAGCAAAAAAGACACGTGTTACCGTTTATAAATAATGCAAGATAACCAGCGTGGGACATATCTTATCATGGAAGACATGAACTTAGGAAAAGACGTGCCCCCGACAGTAACTTAAACAAGATAAAGAAAGGAGCCAAAATGAATCTATTTAACATTTTCATGATAATACTAGTATTAATAGGTGCAGGAATTTTAATTGCTTATAAATTAAAAAAGAAGCAAGACGAAAAAGTAGAAGATCAAATACAAGTAGATGATAAAACTTATACTTTAGAAAAAATGACAGCATTTGTTAAGAAAAGATTAGATGAAATAACAAAAATAAATTTATATGATATAGGGCTTTCAGAAGAAGAACTAAAAAGAAGAAAAAGTAAAAAATATGAACTTAAAAAGGCTCTAAAAGGTTGTACATATGGAGATGTAAACGACAAAAAATATGTTAAAGAATTAATATATGATTTATTAGCAAAAGAATATGGAGTAGATGAAATAAATGTATCAAAAGCAATTCCATTTGATATTCCATCATTGCTTACAGCTGAAGATAAATTTGACATTATATTATATATGTATAAACAAGAATTTGGATACGAAGCTTTAACAGAAGTTATAAAAAAATATGACTTAGCAAGATTAAAATATGTAGCAGGAGAAGCAAAGCCTTGCTATGTAATAACAGAAGAAGAAATAAGCGATATTTTTGAAAAAGAAAACTTTGTACTTTCTTTTCAAGATAAATTACATGTAGTAGTACAAAGAATATATCAACATTATAAAGGTTATAGTACAATAGATGAAATAAGAGACATGAATATAGATGGTATTTCTGGTGGTGTATCAGGACTTCCAGAAAGTTTCTTAAGCCAAGTAGCACAAACAGATGGAGATTATTTAGGTCAAATAATAGAACACAAAGTACCAAGAGCTTGTGATAGTATTTGGATAATGTTCCAAGGTAAATCAATACGTTTAGCATTTTTATCATTTGGAACAGAAGCAGAACTAAAAAGAGTATGTCAAAACATTTATAAATATAATAATCCAGGGCAATTATCAGATACAAATGGATACAAAATTAATGAAATGAAAGACGGTTCTCGTGTAGTAGTTGTAAGGCCAAGTATGTCTGAAACATGGGCATTTTTCGTAAGAAAATTTGACGTAAAACGTTCAACTTTAGAGCAATGGTTTAAAAATGAGCCAGGAGCAGATGAATCAATAGAATTACTAAAATACTTAGTAAAAGGAGCAAGAATTACATCAATTACTGGTGAACAAGGATGCCGGAAAAACAACACTTCTTATGGGAATGATAGAAAATATATATGAAACCATGAACCTACGTATTACAGAAACTGCATTCGAGCTTCACTTAAGAAAAATATATCCAACAAGAAATATTTTATCAATGAGAGAAACAGAAACAGTATCTGGACAAGATTGTTTGGACGTTCAAAAGAAAACAGATGGTTCTGTTAATATAATTGGAGAGGTTGCAACAGACCCAGTTGCATCTTGGATGATACAATCAGCTCAAGTTGCATCTAAATTTACATTATTTACTCACCATGCAAAAACTTTCCCAGACTTAGTAACAGCATTACGTAACTCTATGTTAAGAGCAGGCGTATTTAAAAATGAAAGAACAGCAGAAGAACAAGTAGTTTCAGTATTAAACTTTGATATACACTTAGCAAAGAACTTTAGAGGAAAAAGATATGTAGAAAGGGTTACTGAATGTATACCAATAGAAGATAAAAATGAATATACATTTGATCATAGAAAAGAAAAAACATTAGAAGGAAAACTAGATAAATTTATGGACAATGCTACATACTACTTTACGAAATCTACAAACAGAGAATTATACAAATATGTAAATATATTAGAATATCACGATGGAGAATATATACTAACAAATAAAATATCAGACACAAACATAAAAGAAATGTTAAACAACATGGACGATACAGACGCCGAAGAATTCACAAAATTCATAGAACAACACTGGTCAACAAAAACAAAACGCCATGACGAAAAAGAAACACCAAAGAAACGAGGAAGAAAACCAATAAATAAATAATAAAGAAACCTGGCGCGCGGGACATATCTTGTCACGGAAGACATGACCCCAAGAAAAGATGTGTCCCCGTCAGTAACTTGAACAAGATAGAGAGGTGAAAAATAAAATGAATACCCAAATGCTAAAATACCTAATTTATGGTGTTGTAGGCTTACTTGCAATTATTATAACAATATATCTTATATTGCAAAAAAACAACAAGGAAAAGAAATATATAAATAGTTTACAACAAGGAACAAAAAAATCAAAATTCTCTTCAGAAATTATGTATCAAAAATTGTATTTATTTTATTTAAAAACCCCTTTTATTAAAAGATACATATTAAAATTAAGAAGAAGACTTGAAATAGTAAACATAGATGATGAATATTTAACAAGACTTCAAGCTTCAAAAATATTAACAAAAACATTTTTAATAGTAATACCAATAACAATAGCAATAATGATATTGACACATAATAATGTTCTATTAATGTCAATACTACTAATATTTGAGGTATTTTTAATGGATACCATTATTGATGGAATGGTAGATAAAATTGACAATAATTTATTAAAACAACAAATAAATTTCTTCTCAGAAATTAGACATGCCTATCATGAATTTAATATGGTAGAAGAAGCAATATATCAAACAGCACAAGATGACGATAACCCAGAAATGGCAAGGCAAGCAGAAAAAATATATGAAGTTTTAATATCAGATGATCCAGAATCTGAATTAGAAAAATATTATGATGTAGCACCAAATAGTTATTTAAAAGAATTTGCAGGAATTTCATATTTAACAAAAGAATTTGGTGACAGAAAAGTAGATGGAGCATCATTATACTTAAAAAACTTAAATAATATTACACAAGAAATGCAATTAGAAATATTAAAAAGAGATAAACTAGACTATGTATTCCAAAGCTTATCAGTAATAGCAATAGTACCGATGCTATGCTTAGAGCCAATAAAAAACTGGGCGATAGGGCAATTCAGTTTTACTGAAAGTTTTTATAATGGCAAAAACGGAATGTTAGTACAAATATTAATATTGTTAGCAACTTTTGTATGTTATATATTAACAAGAAAACTAAAAGATAATGGCTCTACAAATATAAACACAAAAAATACTGAAAATCCATGGCAAGAAAAACTATATAGAATAAAAATAGTAAAGAAATTTATAGACCTATTCATGCCAAAAGAAGGAACAAAAGAAGACAGAAAACTAAGAACTTTAATGAAAGATGCAGCAAGTAAAGATAAACTACAATGGGTATATGTTAATAGAATAGTACTTTGCATAGCAACATTTGTACTTTCAGTTATACTATTTGGTAGGCTACACAACATAGTAATAAATAATGTATATACAGACCCAACAGTAACCTATGATATTATAGGAACAATGGCAGAAAAAGATAGAAGAAAAGGAATGGAAGTAACAAAGTCAGATAATCAATATATAGAATATTTTAAAAATAAATCTGACTTAAAAGTAACAGATATAACAAAAATTATGACTCAAGGAAAAATAAACAAAGACTATGTAGATAGCACAGATGGAGATAGAAAAGTAGCAGCAGAAAGAATAATGAAGAAAATTTCTACAATAAATAGTGAATATATAGCATGGACAGAAGTATTAGGAGCTATGGTACTTGCAATGATAGCATATATGTCACCAATATGGATGTTAAAGTTCCAAACTAAGATGAGACAACTTGAAATGGAAGATGAAGTAATGCAATTCCAAACAATAATTTTAATGCTTATGAGAATTGAAAGGGTAAATGTTGAAATTATACTAGAATGGCTTGAAAGATATGCAAATATATTCAAAGACCCATTAAGTAAATGTATAAACAACTATGAAGCAGGACCTTGGGAAGCATTAGAAGCAATGAAAGAAGATGTTACATATCAAGATTTCATTCGTATTATAGAAAGCATGCAAGCAGCAGTTGAAAAAATACCAATAAAAGACGCATTTGATGAATTAGATACAGAAAGAGATTACTACCAAGCAAAACGTAAAGAATCAAATGAAAGATTAATATCAAAAAAAGGTATGATAGGAAAAGTAATTGGTTTTGCACCAATGGTACTACTATTCGTAGGATACTTAATTATTCCACTAGTATTCATAGGCCTAACAAGTATGACAACATCATTTAGCAACATGCAAACAAGCTAAAAAATAAAATTTGTAGGGGCGTGGCCTTGTGTCCGCCCACACTTCGAAGAAATTACCAAAAGTGAAGAGTGAAAAGCGAAGAGTCAATAGTACATACTTCGCATGAAGGAGAAAAAACAATGGAAAATGCCTCAAAAGCACTAATAATTGCAGGAAGTGTTTTGATAGCAATCTTAGTAATTTCATTACTTGTAATGTTCTATAACAATATAAAAGAATTTCAAAATGCAAATCATCAAGTAGATATATCAGAACAAATATCAGAATTCAATAAGCAATATGACGTTTACTATAGAGATAACCTTTATGGAAGCGATATACTATCAATTGCAAATAAAGTAGTAGACTATAATATAAGAGAAAGTGAAGAGGAAGGATATTCTAAAGTAGAAACAAGTGTAAAGTTTAAAACAGGACTTTCACCAAATGGAGAAAAACTTATAGATAGTAAGAAAACATATAATGCACAAGAATTAAATAATATATCACAAAATCTAGAAAAGAAGGTATCAGACTTAGGAAAAGAAAAATATGTAGGAAAAACAATTTCAGCATTATCTGGAATGAGAGATAATCAATTAGAAGATTTAGTAGGTAAAGATAAGTTACAAGAAGTGAAAGCAAAAAGTAAAAGTTATTTACAATATAAATCAGCACTAACAGAACTGAAAAGTAAAACCTTTAAAGCAACAGAATTTAAATATGATAAAGGAACAGCGAGAATAAGCTTAATGCAATTTGAAGAAATTTGATATTATAAATTAAAAATAGTAAATACAGTGAGCGGAGGAGGAAACAGATGGAGAACGCATCAAAGGCATTAATTATGTCGGCTAGTGTCTTATTAGGTTTAATGATTATTTCAGTTGGTGTAGCTCTATTTAGGTCCTTTCGGAAGTTTTAGTAGAGATATAACAACACAGATAGAAAACAATAAAATAGCAGAATTTAATAGTCAATTCTTAAAATATGATAACAAAAAGCTTACAGCACATGATGTGGTAACAATTGCAAATTTGGCACAAAAAACAAATATAGAACAAGAAGTTAATGAAAATAATGCAGCATATATAAAAGTAAGAATAAGAAAGCCCATAAAACAAAGTTTAGAAAAATGTACAGAACAAGAATTAAGTGTTTTACTAAAAGAACAATCAGAAAATTTGATAACGATAAATGGAGAAAAGCTTTCAAAGTACTACTATGAAATAGTAGATATAAAATATGATGATAATTCAAAAAAAGTAAATGAAGTATATATTGACAAATTGGAAGAAAAAGGAAAATAGGTAAAAATATACATTTGCAAAAAAATAATAAAAATGTTATAATATAAAGGAATATGAAAATGAAAAAAATATTAATAATATTAATACTTTTAATAGTTGCTATTATAGCAGTGGTAGTCTATCAATATAATAGTTATAATATTAAACTTGCAGAGATAAAAAAAATAAACAAGGAATATGAAAATTTTACAGAAAATGAAATATTAGGAACATCACTTATAACACTAATAAACAAGGCTATAAATAGTAATGAAAAAAATAATATATTAAAAGATGATAAGGGCTTATATAAAGAAAATGAAACAACATCAATAAAAATAGAAGTAAAATTTACAGAATCAGATAATATATTTTCAATGGAAAGCATAGGAAGAATAGGCTCAGAAGAATTTATGAAAAATTATGGACCAATTTCATTTAAATGTACACAAAAGACTTATCACGAAAAAACAAACAATATAAAATATTTATTGTTTGAACAAATTTAGTTATTAATTTTAAACATGAAGTTAGAAGTTAGAAGTTAGAAGTTGGAATATAAGGTAAATACTTCAAAGTAATTACCTAAATTTCCAACATATAACCTCCAACTTCCAACCTCTAAAATAAAATAAAATATGGGAGAACATTAAGAAGAGTATCCCTAAAAAACGAAGGAGGAAATAAAAATGGAAAATGCATCAAAAGCATTAATTATAGCAGGAGCTATATTATTATCAATTTTAATTATAGGATTAGGTATGTTAATATTTAATCAAGCAAAGGAAACAATAGGAAAGGCAAATTTAGACCAAGATACAGTAAATGCAGCAAACTCAAGATTTGATACTTATCTAGGAGATAGCAAAAGAGGGTCAAGCGTAAAAGACTTATGCACACAAGTTAAAAACAATAACTTAACAGCAAATGGAGAAGATTCATTTGAAATAGAAATAACAGTTAATGGTGAAAAAGCTACAGAAGCTTCAGATATAGATAAATTAAGAGCAAAAATAGGAAATGGGAAATACTATAATGTTACATGTACATACGATAAGAAAAAAGGTGGACTAATAGATACAATAACAGTAGAAGACGCAAAGAAAAGCGGAACTTCAACAGGCACAGTAACAGAATAATATTTTAGAAAGTAGAAAATTATGGAGAATGCTACACACGCTTTAATAATGGCTTTCTCAGTAATGGTATTAGTAATAGCACTAACAGTTTCAATAGTGGCATTTAATAATGCAAAACAAACAGCAGATATTATATTATATACTAAAGATGAAACAAACTATTATGAATACCAAGGTGTTAGAGGAAAACAGGCCGAGAATAGAATAGTAGGTTTGGAAACAGTAATTCCAACATTATATAAATATTATAAAGAAAATTATACAGTAGTATTTAGAAGAGGAAACTATAATGAAACTAATGGCGAAATTTCTAATTGGGACTATTTACCAATATATACTACTAAAGCAAACAGAAACTGGCAAAGTTCATATAATACTTTAATGAAAAATAAGTATGGAAAGGAAAAGCCTAATGAACAAATATTTTCTTTTGACTTAGATGAAGAAACATTAAGACACGAACCATGGACAGGTAGTAATGACAGAATTAAAAATAATTTAGACTGTTTTTTATCAGGTGAAACTTATCATAATCCAAATAATAACTCTGAGTATATAAAATATGGAGAAATTATAGGAATAGGAGGATTTACTGAAAAATATAAAAATGCTAAATTTGTTGAAACAATACAAGAATACAAATATAGTACTTCACAAGCAAATGATAGTACAGTAGGTAGTTTAACAAAGGAAAAATCTAAAAGAATGATAATATTTACACTAATAACAAATAATTAAGGAGGAAATGAAAAAATGGGAGATAGCTTTATAACAATTATAGCGATATTTTTAGCAGCAGTTCTTATGTTTGTTTTTCCATTAATGGCAATGTCTGAAAGAACAGATGATATATCAGAACTTGCAGTACAAACAGCGACAACAGACTTTGTTGACAATGTAAGAACAACAGGAAAGCTTACAACAGATGATTATGATAAATTCATGGAAACAATTGCTTCAACAGGTAATTCATTTGATGTAGATATAGAATTACAAATATTAGATGAAAATCCAGGAGTTAAAACTACACAAGCAGAAATGACGAAAATAGGAGAAAACCTATATTATAAGTTATATACTAGTCAAGTTGAAGAAAAATTAGATACAGATAAAAGAATAACATTAAAAGAAGGAGATATGGTTTCAGTAACAGTAAGAAACACAAACCAAACAATATCTCAAATATTAAAGAACTTTTTCTACCAATTATCAGGAAATGATACATACCAAATAACAGCTCAAAACGCAGGAATAATTACTGTAAATGGAAGTAAATAGAATATTAAGATTTTAGAAGTTAGATGTTAGAGGTTGGAAATTTAAATTTTCTAATTTCTACTCTAACTTTTGTTTTATTAATATTGAAAATAAATGTAGGGGAGCTTACTAATCTCCCACTCTTCGAAGGCATTCTAAAAATATTAATTAGGGAAATTTCGATGAAGAACAGGCGATAGATAATCGCCCCTACATAAATTTTTATAGAAGGGTAAGGAAGCAAAAATGAAATTACAACATTTAGCCATAATATTTATAATTATAATATTACCAATATCGTTAGTAATAGGCGAATACATACAAACGCAAATAGACACCATATATTTACAAACACGGATACAATAAAAAGCTTCAAGATGCAACACATGATGCAATAAAGGCATTTCAACTAAATACTGTAAATAATAAATATTCAAGTATTAGTGACTCAAAAATAAGAGACATAGAAGCATCAGTAGCAACATTTTATAATTCACTAGGAACTTCAATGGGAGCAAGCGGATATGACCAAGACACCCTAAAAGAATATATACCAGCAATGTTATATACAATGTATGATGGATATTATATATATGGAAAATATTTTAATTATACAATAAATCAATATCAATATGGTTTAAAACCATACATATATTACTCATGCAGATATATATATGGAAATAATTATGACTTTGTAGTAAATTACACCTTAGATAATAGTATAACAATATATGGTAAAATAAATGGAAAATATGTAACAGACTCAGGATATGTAATAAATCCAAATTTAGTAGGAAGTGTAGAAAACATAGTATCTTATGTAAAAGGTACATATAGAAAAGACTACCCTACAAAAATATCATATGATGGTGTAAATATAGAAAAAGAAATATTAACTGAACAATTAGTAGTAATTGCTGAAAATGGTGTAGCTATAAACCCTACAAGCTATGAATATGTAAAATATAATAATCAAAAAATATATAAAGAAAATGGAGAAAATAGATATTTTTATTATAAAAATAATACAAAGGAATATTTATCTGATGAAGGTAAAGTATTAAGAGATGATGAAATAACAGAACTTAGATATGTACAAACAATGACAGAAAATGGACACTTATATAGTAATAGTGCAGTACAATATTATAAAGAGGCAAAGGATTTTTCAGAAAGATTAAAACAATATGGATTAAATAAAATAACACAAGAAAATGCAGTAGATAATAATGGAAATAAAATAACAGATTTTGCTACAAATACAGAAAACGCAAATATATTTGAGTTTAATAAAAACAATGACCCATTACTTGAAGGTTCAAGCTTTAACGAGCATAGAATGAGTGTAATAAGGAAAAGTATTGAAACAAATTTATCTACAGCAATAGCAAACTACAATGCAGGTTCAAGCTCAATGTATGAATTCCAAATGCCAATATTTACCGATAACGACTGGGATAAAATATTAAATAACATATCATTATCTGTATTTATGCAAGGAATACCAATAAAAGCGAAATACTTTAACAGTTATTGTATAGTAACAAATAATAAAAATGAAGAAGTAGTAACTCAAAATTCAATATATGTATTATCAAGAAAAAATAATGTAATAGAAGTACATATGCCAGGTTGTACAGAATTAATAGATAATAGCGATTATGAAATAATAGGAGCATATAACATAATAGATTTTGAAAGGCAAACAGTAGTAATAAGTCAGGGAGATGAAAGATATTATTATCCACAATATGCTAGTAAATGTTATAATTGTATAGTAAATGCAGCACAAACTTATGATATAAATGGAATAATATCAAATAACCTACAAAAATTTGATGTAAAATCAAACCAATATCAAAAATACAATAAAGATATAACACTATTGCGAAAAACATACTTAACAGCACTAGCAAGAGAACGTTATGACTTATATAGAACAAATGGATATTTTATAAATAATTAAACAAATAATTATACAAAAATAAGTTAAAATTAACGGGATAAATTGAATCTACTTTTTAAAAAGTGAATTCAATTTACCCCGTTAATTTTAACTTATTTTATTGCATAGCAAATTTTTGCTTCACAGTATCAATTTTAGTTTGTTCAGCAATTTCAGTTTTATACCAACCTTTTTCAGCCATTAAATTATATATTTTATTTTGAATATCTAATGATTTATTTAATGCTTCTTTAAAAGCACAATGCACTTCAGCAGTAGTAGATTCAATTGTTCCATGAAGATATAAATCACATACGCCTTTAATAATTAATAATTCTTTTTCCATTAAATCCTTATCTTCCATAAATAGCCTCCTATAATAAATTTAAAAATTTGTTAAATAACTCTGTGTGTTCTTTTTCTAAATCTTTCATATAATTAGAAAGATTTACATCTGTTAATTGATTAGCTGTTTTCATGCTACATGATTTCATAAAAACTTCATGTCCTAAAGCATCTTCAACATATAAAAGTTCTTTATTTGTCATTATAATCACCACCTAATATTATAATTAGCAAAATTTATAAATATATACAAAAATAGCAAGTTATTTATGTTTTATCTAAATAACTTGCTATTTCTAAATTAAATAGAAGAAAATATAATTAGCTATTACTCATTTTCATATAATTCTTCCACAAAAACGTCTTTTTCATTCTCACCATCTAAAAAACCAACTCTAGCAATATTATTATTTAATTCTTGAATCCAAACAGGCCTATCATCATAATATATATCTAAAATTTCTTTGTTTCTTATAATTTGGTTTACTCTTTCAATATTCATATAAAACCTCCATAAATTTATTTTACTAAAATTATATACAAGCTATTATTAAATATTCATAAAAAGTTGAAAATTATGTAAAAACATAATATAATAAACAAAAAATATATATAAGTATTAAGATATTTAATTGAAAAAAATGGTATTAAATAGGGAGAATTATTTATGAACAATAAAAATATAACGATAGTAATAGATGGGCAAGCTGGGAGTTGCGGAAAAGGGAAAATTTGTGGGTATTTAGCTAAAAAGGATTATTTTGCTATATCTACAAATAATTGGTCTAGTAATGCAGGTCATACTTATGTAAGTGATAATGGCAAAAAAATTATAGTTAGCCATATACCTATGGCAATGTTAAGAAAAAATTGTAAATTAGTTTTAAATGCAGGGTGCATTATTACACCAGAAATATTATTTGAAGAAATAAGAAAATATAAAGATATTATTGGGGAAAGAAAAATATACATTAATCCAAGAGCAATGATTATTCTAGAAAAACATCGAGAAGAAGAAAAAAGAATAATTAAAAGTGGGTCAACATATAAAGGGTGTGGTGCAGCACAAGCTGAAAAAATTATAAGAAAACCAGGTATTATTTTAGTTAAGGATTATATAAACAATATACCAAGCGATTTAAAAAATAATATTGAAATAATAGATACTGCCAAAATGATAAATGAATGTAAGGCTCCTATTTTAATAGAAGGAGCACAAGGACAAGATTTAGATATAAATTATGGACTTGATTATCCAAATGTAACCAGTAGAATGTGTAGTGCAAGTCAATTAATAGCAGACAGTGGATGTAGCCCATTTAAAGTAAAAGATATTTATATGATTATAAGACCATATCCTATAAGAATAAGTAACAAAACTAATATCGGTGAGGATATTTATAGTGGTGACTATGCAGAAAGTAAGGAAATTACATGGGAAGAAATTAAGAAAAGATGTGGGTGTGATATTGATTTAAAAGAATATACAACTGTAACAAAAAAAGTAAGAAGAGTTTTTGAAATGAATTGGGAAAGATTAAAATACAATGTTATGATTAATAGACCAACTCAAATAGTTTTAAATTTTGCACAATATATTGACTGGAAAGCATATAAATGCAAAGATTATAACTTGCTTCCACAAAAAGTAATTGAATTTGTAAACAAGATAGAACGAGAAACTAATACTCCAGTTACATTAATAGGAACAGGTGAGTGTGAAAGTGACATTATAGATTTAAGAAAAATGAAATTAAATAATTAACTAATATAATAGTAATCTTGATATTAACCTTAATTTTATGTTATAATTTGAAAAGTATAAAAGCAAGGAGATAAAAATGAAAAAATTAAATGTAATATTAGTTTATAATAAAGAAAATACAAAAATACTTATGTGCAAAAGAGAAAAAGAGCCATATAAGGGAAAGTTTAATTTAGTAGGTGGTAAAGTAGAACAAGATGAAGATGAATTACATGCAGCATATAGAGAGTTACAAGAAGAAACAGGCATAACAAATAACGATATTAAATTAACACATATTATGAATTTTCAATATGAGATGTCAGACATGGAGTTAGAGGTTTATACAGGAATACTAAATAAAGATGTAATTTTACAAGAAGAAGTAAACAAACTTTATTGGATAGATAAGAACGAAAACTTTTTTGATATAAATAAATATGCTGGAGAAGGTAATATAGGACATATGTTACATCAAGCAGAATTATATAAAGATAAATTATTTTAAATATAAAAATTAAATTAGAAAGAGGAATAAACATATGAAAGTATTAGCCATAGGAGACTTAGTAGGAGAAAGTGGAGTAAAAAAATTAAGGGAAGTTTTACCTAATTTTAGAAAAGAAAATAATATAGATTTCGTAATAGTAAATGCAGAAAATTCAGCAGGTGGAATGGGAATTACAACGCAAATATTTAATAACTTAAAAGCATTAAATATTGATTGTATAACAATGGGAAATCATACTTGGGGGAAAAAAGATATATTTACATTTATAGATGATGATAAGCTTTTAAGACCAGCTAATTATTCAAGAGGAGTAGTAGGAAAAGGCTATAATATATATGAATGTAAAAATAAAAAAATATGTGTTATAAATTTAATAGGTAGAACAGAAATGGGAGTACAATCAGATAACCCATTTACAAAAGCAGATGACATTATAAAAGAAGTACAAGGTAAAGCAGATATAATAATAATAGATTTCCATGCAGAAGCATCAGCAGAAAAAATAGCAATGAAATATTATTTAGATGGTAGAGTAACTGCCATTTTTGGAACACATACACATGTGCAAACTGCAGATGAAGAAATAACAAATAAAGGAACAGGGTTTATTTCAGACATTGGAATGACAGGTCCTATAAATTCAGTAATAGGAATGGATATAGAAGCATCAGTAAAAAGATTTGTAACATCACTTCCAGAAAGATACAAATTGGCAGAAGGAAATTGTATGTTTAATGGTTGTATTTTTGATATAAATGATGAAGAATGTCGAGTAACATCTATACAAAGAGTCAATATAAAATAAATGACGAAAAAAGTAAAAAAACGGCGAAAAGTTTTCCATATTTTTCCAAAAAAAGACTAGACATTTTATTTTCTTTGTATTATAAATATATATGTAATTCAAATAAAAATAAAATTATAGGAGGCAAAAAATGGAAGTTTTAAAAATTTCATCAAAATCTAATCCTAATTCAGTTGCAGGAGCAATAGCAGGGTTAGTAAAAGAAGAAAACAAAGCAGAAATGCAAGCAATCGGAGCAGGAGCTCTAAATCAAGCAGTAAAAGCAGTAGCAATAGCAAGAGGATTCGTAGCGCCAGCAGGTGTAGACTTAGTTTGTATACCAGCATTTGCAGAAGTAGAAGTTGAAGGAGAAGACAGAACAGGTATTAGAATTATAGTGGAATCTAGAAAATAAAAAATATAATGGTCGCCATTTTTGGCGACCTAGAATAATAATTTTTAAATCATTTGTAAATTTTAAAATCTTAAAAAAAATCCAATAATATCAAATAAAAAACTTGAAAAAAAATAAAAAATCTTATATTATAAGAAAAGATTAATTCTAGAAATATAAAATAAGGAGATTAATTATGAAATCAAATTTCTTTAAATATATTTTTATAATATTTGCAATATGCATTATAATATATTCAGTTTATGCAATATATTTTAAAGAAAAAGACAATACCAATGAAAATGTACAAGCTACTGAACAAGAAATAGTAGAGAAGAAAGATATAAGACTTGGAATATCAAATTTTGATAATATAAATCCATTAATATCAAATAATAAAGAAGTTTTAAATATAGATAAGCTAATATTTGAGCCATTACTAAATATAACAAAAGATTATAAAATAGAGATGTGCTTAGCAACAGAATGTTCAAAAACTTCAGAAACATCATATATAGTAAAAATAGATAATAATAAAAAATGGCAAGATGGCTCATCTTTTACAGCAAAAGATATACAATTTACAATAGATAGATTAAAAGAAGGAACATCAGTATATGCATATAATGTTCAAAAAATATCAAGTGTAGAAATAATAGATAGTAGTACAATAAAAATAAATTTAAGTGAAGAAGTACCATTTTTTGAATATAACTTAACCTTCCCAATATTACCAAATAACTATTATATAGGAGAAGACTTCTATACATCAACAAAAGCGCCAATAGGAACAGGAATGTATAAAATTTCTTCAATAGATAGTAGCAATATTAAATTAGAAAAAAATGAAAAATGGTGGAATAAAGAAAATGAAAATGCAAAAATACAAACAATTGATATAAAAATATTTTCAGAGATAGGTGAGATATATAATAGCTTCAAATTAGGAAATATAGATATATTTACAACATCAAATTACGATTTAGAAAATTATATTGGAACAATAGGATATGCAAAAACGGAATTTAAAGGAAGAGAATTTGACTATTTAGCATTTAATTGTGAAGATAGTATATTAAAAAATATACAGGTAAGAAAAGCAATAGGGTATAGCATAGACAAAACGAATATTACTTCCACAATTTTTAATAATAATTGTTATATATCAGACTTTACTTTAGACTATGGAAATTATTTATATACAAATAATAATTTAAGTTCAGGTTATAATACTGAGCAAGCAAAAAAAGTATTACAAGAAGATGGTTGGCAATATAAAAACAATAAATGGCAAAAAACTGAAAATTATAAAACAAGCAGGATAAATTTAAATTTAACAGTAAATAGAGATGATACAAATAGAGTAGCAGTAGCAGAAAATATAAAAGCTCAGCTTGCACAAATAGGAATAAATGTAACAATAAATAAAGTATCCACAAGTCAGTATAATAATATTTTACAAAATAAAAATTACCAAATGATATTAACAGGAGTATATAATTCATATAGTCCAGATGTAGAAACATTTTTAGGACAAAATAACTTACAAAATTATAAAAATGATGAGTTAAATACAATTTTATCAGATGTAAAAAATATAAAAGAAGAGAATTTGTTAAAAGAAAAATACAATAAAATTGTAGAAATATATAATAATGAACTACCATTTTTAAGCTTATATAGAAGCAAATCAACTGTAATAAGAAGTCAAAAGTTAGCAGGAGAATTAACACCAAATAACTACTTTAGCTATTATAATTTTTATACATGGAGCAGAATGTAGGAGATACAAATAATTTATTCATACCTTAGGGGCTTAATCGGTAAGGAATACCAAATTACGCCCCTACATTTAAAAATAATTAATACAAAAAAATAAAAAATAAACAAAAAATACTTGACAAAAAAATATAATAGTATATAATAAAACAAACAAAAGTTTAGAAAACAAATATTTAGGAGGAAAAATAAATGAGTAATGAAAATTCAGAAAAAATGAGAGCACTAGAAGCAGCACTAGGACAAATAGAAAAGCAATTTGGAAAAGGTTCAGTAATGAAACTAGGAGAATTCCAAGCAATGAATGTAGAAGCTATACCAACAGGAGCATTAAGCTTAGACATTGCATTAGGAATAGGTGGAATTCCACGTGGAAGAATAATAGAAGTATATGGTCCAGAATCTTCTGGAAAAACAACACTTGCACTTCATATGATAGCAGAAGCACAAAAAATGGGTGGAGAAGCAGCATTCGTAGATGCAGAACACGCATTAGACCCAGTATATGCAAAACATTTAGGTGTAGATATAGATAACCTAATAGTATCACAACCAGATACAGGGGAACAAGCACTAGAAATAGCAGAAGCGCTAGTAAGAAGTGGAGCATTAGATGTAATAGTAATAGACTCAGTAGCAGCGCTAGTTCCAAAAGCAGAAATAGATGGAGATATGGGAGACTCACACATAGGTCTTCAAGCAAGGTTAATGTCACAAGCTTTAAGAAAATTAGCAGGAGCTATAAACAAATCAAAATGCTGTATAGTATTTATTAACCAATTAAGAGAAAAAGTAGGAGTTATGTTTGGTAACCCTGAAACAACAGCAGGAGGTAGAGCATTAAAATATTATGCATCAGTACGTTTAGACATAAGAAAAGTAGAAAATATAAAACAAGATGGAGAAGTAGTAGGAAATAGAGCAAGAGTAAAAGTAGTAAAAAATAAAGTAGCACCACCATTTAGAGAAGCAGAATTTGATATAGTATATGGAAAAGGAATATCAAAAGAAGGAAATATACTAGATATAGCAGTAAACTTAGATATAGTAGAAAAAAGTGGTTCATGGTTCAGCTATAATGGAGATAGAATAGGACAAGGAAGAGAAAACGTAAAAAAATACCTAATAGATAATCCAGAAATGTCAAAAGAGATAGAAGAAAAAATAAGAACAAAATTCTCAGAAGCTTTTGAAAAAAGCTTAGGTGATGAAGAGCTAGAAGAAGACGAATAAGAATAAAAAATAAAATGTGATTTACAAAAGTAAATCACATTTTATTTTTTATTCTAATAATTTATATAAAGCATTAGCATATATATTGGTTGCTAAAAGCAATTTATCAATTTCTATAAATTCATCTACTTTATGACACATATCTTCATCTCCTGGGAAATTCATTCCAAAAGAAACACAATTATCAAAAGCTCTAGCATATGTAGCTCCGCCAATAGCAATAGGCTCAAGCTTAGTACTACATACTTTATTAAAAATGTCACACAAAGTAGTTATTAAATTGTTATTTTTATCAACATATAAAGGCTCTTGTCTACCAATAACCTCAATGCTAAAATTACCAAAATATTTGTAAAAAATATTTATAATATCATCCATAGAAGTATGAATAGGGATTCTTAAATTAATACCAATGTTAATTTTGTTATCTTTAATATAAAGTTTAGAAGTATTTAAAGTTAAAGTACCAGACTCATCCTTAATATTTATTTTCATATTGCTTCCAGAATAATCATCCCCAATATATTTGCAAAATGTGGATAGTATAGGTATAGAAAGATTAACTTTAACAAATAAATCATTTAGAACAGTTAATAATTTTGTAATAGCATTTACACCAAGTTCAGGGTGAGCACTATGACTAGCTTTACCATAAGAAGTTAGCTTTATATTATTCTCATCAATTTTATAAATATCAATTTCATATGAGTATTTGGTAATAATATCTTTTAAAATTGATATTATATATTCTGCTTTAAAGCTTTTATTTATTTTTAAAATGCTACTAGCAAGTTTAGGGACTACATTAATAGCGTTATTGTTACAATCTAAACTTTCAATTTCTATAGGTAAATTTTGAGGAAGTCTTGCAGAAAGTAAAAGAGAAAGGACACCTTTTTCAGCAAATATAACTGGAAAAGTTCCATCAGGGCTAAAAGAGACAGTAGGAAGTTCTTCATGTTCTTTATAATATTTAATACATTTCCAATCCTTTTCTTCATTAAGACCTACAATTAGCCTCATTCTTTTATTCATTTTTATATTATTAGCTTTACAATATTCTAAAACAGCTTTCATTGCATAAAGAGAAGCAATAACAGGTCCTTTATCATCAATAGCGCCTCTACCATAAATACAATTATTTCTAATAGTAGGAATAAAAGGCGAGTAAGTCCAATCATCATCTTTGGCAGGAACAACATCTAAGTGACCAATAATTCCAATTAACTCTTCACCTTCACCACATTCTGCATATCCACAATAACCATCAATGTTTTTTGTTTTAAAACCTAATTTTTGAGCTAAATTTAAAAAATATTTTAAAGCTTCTGAACAAGCATTACCAAAAGGAAAGTATGAACTTTCTTCAGGATCTGAAACACTAGGATATGTAATTAAATCACAAACAGAAGCTATAATTTCATTACTGTTATTTTTAATATATTCTTTAAACATAAGTTCCTCCTTTATATATGTATATTATCAAATTAAAAAAATATTACTAATATTAATAATAAGCAAAAAAAAACACCCATTAAAATTGATAAATGGGTGTAGGAGAAGATTAAAGAAGTTCAGGAATTTTAGTATTTAATAATGTGCGAAGCCTAGTAATGTCGATTTCATTAAAACTTGAAAAGTCAATCATATAAATAATGAAATCGCCACGTACAAATGAAGATTTTATGTACTCATTTCCAATTCCGACATCCTTTGAAATTTCAAAGAATTCTTTTTCTTTGCTTCTGTTTACAATCATTATATAGCTGTTTCGATTAGCATTACATCTTACTGTTCTCATGTATAAAGTCTCCTTAGTATTATTTGATACTAATATTATACTACAAAAACATAAAAAAATCAATTTTTTACAAAAAACGCTTGTAATTTTTACCAAAAAAGGATATAATAATATAAGTAAAACAAAATGAATTAGCAAGAGCGGAAGCAAATTCCGCTCTTAATTCATATTAAAGGAGGTCTTTAATTGGCAAGTATTGAAGAAAGAGTTGAAGAACTAGTAAAACCAAAAGTTCAAGAATTAGGATATGAATTATATGACGTTCAATATTCAAAAGAAGGAAAAGATTATTTTTTAAGAATATTTATAGACAATAAAGAAGGAATAGACTTAAATGATTGTGAAAAAGTTAGCGATGGCATAAATGAATTACTTGATGAAGCAGACTATATAAAAGAACAATATTTCCTAGAGGTTTCCTCACCAGGAATAGAAAGAATACTTAGAAAAGATAAACATTTAGAAGAATCTATAGGAAAAGAAATAGAAATAAAATTATTTAAACCATTTAATGAAAGCAAAGAATGGTCAGGAACATTAGAAAAATTTGATAACGAAAAAATTACAATAAAATATATAGAAAATGATGAAGAAATAGAAATTGATAGAAAAAATATATCACTTATGAAACAAAAATATAATTGGTAAACTAGAAGTTAGGAGTTAGAATAATAAAGGTAATTACTTCAAAAAAATTCACCTTAAAATCCAACCACCAACTTCCAACATCTATAAAAGGGAGGAATATAAAAATGAAAAAGAAACAAACAAAAGTAAACGGACCAGCAATTGATAGCACAGAATTAATATTTGCAATGGAGGAACTTGAAAAAGAGAATGGAATAAAAAAAGAAGAAATGTTAGAAACAATTGAAACAGCATTAGTTACAGCATATAAAAGAAATTATGATTGCGAAGACGAGAATGTAAAAATAACAATGGATAAAGAAACAGGCGAAATACATGTTTATATGCAAAAAGAGATAGTAGAAGAAGTAGAAAACGAAAAAGTACAAATATCATTAGAAGAAGCACAAAAAATAGATAAAAAATATAAAGTAGGAGATGTTATAGAAAATGAACTTGTGCCAAAAAACTTTGGTAGAATTGCAGCAGGAACAGCAAAACAAGTAATAATACAAAAAATAAGAGAAGCATCTCGTGAATTTTTATATAATGAATTTAATGATAAAAAAGGTGAAATAGTATCAGGTATAGTACAAAAGGCAGATGGAGGAGTAGTAATAGTAGACTTAGGAAGACTAGAAGGAGTTATGCCATTAAAAGAACAAATTATGACTGAAAAGTATCATGTAAATGATAAAATAAGAGCATGTGTTGTAGGAGTAGAAAAGGGATTAAAAGGAAGTACACAAGTAATAATTTCAAGAAGCCATAATGATTTTGTAAGGAAATTATTTGAACTTGAAATTCCAGAAATATATGAAGGATTAATAGAAATAAAAAGTGTATCAAGAGATGCGGGAAACAGATGTAAAGTAGCAGTATACTCACCAAATGAAAATATAGACCCAGTAGGTTCATGTGTTGGACAAAAAGGTATACGTATACAAAATATAATAAACGAATTAAATGGTGAAAAAATAGATGTAATAGAATGGAATGAAGACCCAGCAATATATATATCATCAGCATTATTACCAGCTACAGTAATGGCAGTAGATATAAAGGAAGAGGAACACTTTGCACAAGTAATTGTCCCAGATGACCAATTATCATTAGCAATAGGAAAAGCAGGACAAAATGCACGTTTAGCAGCAAGGTTAACAAATTGGAAAATAGATATAAAGAGTGAAACACAATTTAGAGAAATGATAGAAAAAATGCAAAATCAAGCAATAGAAGAGAACAAATCAGATATAGAAAATGTAGAAGAAGCTATACCAGAAGTTGAAACTAATAATGAAGTAGAAAATATTGAAACAGTAGAGGAAACACCTAAAAAAAGAGGTAGGAAGAAAAAAGAAGAAACAGTAGGGGAATCTAAAGTAGAAGAAGTAGAAGAAACTACTAAAAAGAAGACTAGAAAAAAGAAAGAAGAAGCAGTAGAGGAAAGTGAAAAAGAAATAGTAGAAGAAGCACCTAAAAAAAGAGGTAGAAAGAAAAAAGAAGAAACACAACAATAGGACATGAATTAAAAATAAAGTGAATACAATAAACAAGGAGTGAAAATTTTGAAAAGTTTACCACAAAGAACATGTATAGGTTGCAATCAAATAAAACTAAAAAAAGAACTAATAAGAATAGTAAAGAATAAAGAAGATCAAATTTTCATAGATAAAACAGGAAAAGCAAATGGTAGAGGAGCATACATATGTGACAATATAGAATGCTTAGAAAAAGCCATAAAAACAAAAAGATTAGAAAGAAGCTTTGAAACACAAATAAGTGATGACATATACAATCAATTAAGAGAAACAATTAAATAGAAGTTGGAAGTTGGAATATAGGGTAAATACTTCGAAAAAATTACCCTAAATCCAACGTCTAACCTCCAAAAGGAGTTAAAATGGAACAAAACAAAGCACTAAGACTTTTAGGCTTAGCAGCCAGAGCAGGGAAAGTAGCTTTTGGAACAGAAAGTGTTATAGAAACAATAGAAAATAAAAAAGCAAAAATTGTACTTGTAGCAGAAGATGCAGCAGATAGAACAAAAAGAAATATTAAAAGAATTTCAGAAGAAAACCATGTAAGCATACGAATATATGGAACGATAGAAACTTTAAGTAAATGGGTAGGAAAAGAAAATAAAGCAGTAATTTGTATAAAAGATATAAATTTTGCAAATGAGATATTAAAAATTATTGATGGGGGTGAAATTATTGGGTAAGATAAAAATATATGAACTAGCAAAAGAGCTAAACTTAACCAGTAAAGAAGTTATAGAAAAGGCAAATAAGCTTGGAATAGAGGCTAAAACTCATATGAGTACAATAGATGAAACACAAGCTAAAAAACTAAAAGAGCAATTTATTAAAAAGTCAGCAGAAAAACCAGCTAAAAAAGAAGAAAAGAAAGCACCTGTTATTATAAGAAGAGAAGTTATAATAACAGAAGATGAGAAAAAAGGAAATAAAACATCTAATACAGAACAAAAAAATAAACAAGTTGGATTTGTAGAAAGAAATAAAAATGCTGACTATAATATTGTTTATAGAAACAAACCAACAAAGCCAATGACAGTAAGTGAATTATTTGGAATTGGAAAGAAAGAAGAACAAAAAAAGGAAGAACCTAAAAAAGTAGAAACAAAGAAAGAAGAGACTGTAGGGGTTTCATCCTTATCAAGCGACCAGATAAAAGGCGATAATAAACAAAAGGCAGTTGAAACTAAAAAAACAGAAAACATAGAATATAAAAATAACAATGTAGAGCAAAAAGCAAAAAATAATTCTGGAGAATTTCAAAATAGAAACAATAATCATGGTAATTTCCAAAATAGAAATAATAATTTTGCTCAAAGAAATGATAGAGGAAACTTTGGACAAAGAAATGAAAAAGGGAATTTCCAAAATAGAGGGGATAGACCAAACTTCCAAAATAGAAATGGAAACAGAGATAATAACTTCCAAAACAAAAATAAAGGTGATTTTAGAAACAATCAAAATAGACCAAACTTTAATAATAGAGAAAGAAGACCATTAGATGAAAGAGGAATAGACAGAAATATTAAAGATATAATGGAAACTGACATTATGGAAAAAGAAAATCAAAGAGATTTCAGCTCTCGTGCAATAGATAAAGCAAAAAGTGAGAGAATGGAAGAAAGAGTTTCTGGTAATAATAAAAAGCAAAATAAAAACAAAAAAGGTGGAAGATTTGGAACAGAAGAATTTGATGGAGGAAAATTAAAAGGACTAAAACAAGTAGATAAACTATCAAATATGTTTAATGATCAAGAAGGCGGAATGCTTGATTATTATGATTTAACAACAGCAAGAGGAAAAAGAAATAAGAAAAAAGCAAACAAAAATGATGAAGAAAGAAAACAAAAAATATTTAAGTTAACAGAAATTTCTATACCAGAAACAATAACTGTAAAAGATTTAGCGCTTGAGCTTAAGAAAACATCAGCAGAGGTTATTAAAAAATTATTTGGTTTAGGAATGATGGTTACAATAAATAATGACATAGACTTCGATACAGCATATTTAGTAGCAGAAGAATTTGGTGTAACAGCTACAAAGAAACAAGAAGTAAAAGAAGAAGACATATTATTTGATGATTCAGAAGATAGAGAAGAAGAATTAAAAGAAAGACCACCAGTAGTAGTAGTCATGGGACACGTAGACCATGGTAAAACATCACTTTTAGATGCGATTAGAGAAACAAACGTAATAGAAGGTGAAGCTGGAGGTATTACTCAAGCAATAGGTGCGTATAAAGTAGAAGTAAATGGAAGAGAAATAACATTCTTAGATACACCAGGACATGAAGCCTTTACAAGTATGCGTGCTAGAGGAGCACAAATAACAGATATAGCAATATTAGTAGTAGCTGCAAATGATGGAGTTATGCCTCAAACAGTAGAAGCAATAAACCATGCAAAAGCAGCAGATATTCCTATAATAGTTGCAGTAAATAAAATAGATTTACCAGAAGCAAACATAGATAAAGTAAAACAAGAATTAATGACATATGAGTTAGTACCAGAAGAATGGGGAGGAAATACAATATTTGTACCAATTTCAGCTAAAAAACGTATGAATATTGATGACCTATTAGAAATGGTATTACTACAAGCAGATGTATTAGAATTAAAAGCAAATCCTAAAAAACAAGCAAAAGGTGTTGTAATAGAAGCAAGACTTGATAAATCAAAAGGACCAATTGCTTCAATGCTTGTACAAAGAGGTAGTTTAGATGAAGGAGATACAATCGTTGTTGGTTCTAGTATAGGTAGAATAAGAGCAATGAGAAATGATAAAGGACAAAAAGTAAAATCAGCAGGACCTTCTACACCAGTAGAAATAATGGGACTAACAGAAGTACCAGAATCAGGAGATATATTCTATGAAGTAAAAGACGAGAAAATGGCTAAACACTTAATAGAAAGAAGAAAACGCACACAAAGAGAAAAATCTATAAATGCGGTGCAAAAAGTAACTTTAGATAACCTATTTACACAAATGGAACAAGGAAGCCTAAAACACTTAAACATTATAGTAAAAGCAGATGTACAAGGAAGCGCAGAAGCTTTAAAACAATCATTAGAAAAACAATCTGATGAAGAAGTAAAAGTAAGAGTAGTTCATAGTGCAGCAGGAGCAGTTACTGAATCAGACGTAACACTTGCACAAGTTGCAAATGCAATAATAATAGCATTTAATGTTCGTCCAGTTGTAACAGCAAAAGCATTAGCTGAAAGAAATGAAATAGAAATAAAACAATACTCAGTAATATATCAAGCAATAGATGATGTGAAACTGGCTATGAAAGGAATGTTAGACCCAATATATGAAGAAAAAGTAATAGGAAATGTAGAAGTAAGACAAACCTTCAAAGTATCAAATGTAGGAACAATAGCAGGAGCATATGTACTAGAAGGAAAAATAGAAAGAAATGCAGGAGTAAGAGTACTTCGTGAAAATGTAGTAATACATGAAGGAAAACTAGTATCACTAAAACGTTTCAAAGATGACGTAAAAGAAGTAGCAAAAGGTTACGAATGCGGAATGCAAATAGAAAACTACAACGACCTAAAGGAAGGCGACATCATAGAAGTATATATAATGGAAGAAATAAAAAGATAACTACAATTGGGGACTGTACAATTGGGGACTGTCCCTAATTGGGAAAGAAGTAGAAAATAAAAAGATATAGAGTGCTATAACAAAGCACTCTAATACCAAAAAAAGGATGTGATAAAAATGGCAAAAAAGAATAAAAAAAATATAATTCCAAAAAATAGAGATATAGAGGAAATGATAGAAAAAGAAGAGCAAAAAAGCATAAAAGAAATAAAACAACCTGAATATAAAGAAGATATAACAATGGAAGATGTCATTTCACAGATAGACCAAAAAGGCCAAGAAGCAAAAAATGAAAGAAAAAAACAACAAGAACAATTTAAGAAAAAATTACAAAACATATATGCTAGAAAAGATGCTCAAGTAGCTGATAAACAAAGGCAAGATAATTATTTAAAGGCAATTGGAAGAATGGAACAAAAAGAGAAAGAAGACCAAGAAGAACAAGAAAAATAATAAAACAAAGCCTAAAAAAGAAAAAGGAGGCAAATTATGCCAAAAAACAACAACAGATTAAATCGAATTGATGAAGAATTAAGAAAAGAAATAAGCAACATTATTTCTTTTGAGATTAAAAATCCGGATGCAACTGGTTTAATTAGTGTTACAAAAGTAAAAATAACACCAGATCTAAAATATGCAAAAGTATATATTAGTATGTTAAATTCAAAAAGCAAAGAAAAAACATTAGAAGCACTAAAAAAATCTTCAGGATATATAAGAAGTGAAATAGCAAAAAGAATAAACTTAAGAATAACACCAGAACTAGTATTTGAAGAAGATGACTCAATGGAATATGGGATGAAAATAGACTCAATATTAAAAGATTTAAACAAATAGAAAGTAAGAAATTAGATAATGATGTAGGGGCAGGCCTTGTGTCTGCCCATGCTTCGAAGAAACAGCTAAAAAATAAGCCACCTTCTGCATTTATATATATTAAAATAAGAATCGAAACCTCCAAGACAAGGGGTATTCCCCCGCAATCTGAGGGCTATCGGGCTTCAATTTTGATTTTAATATATATAAACACATAAGGTTACTCTAAATATTTTAAATACTACTATTCTTATTGAATTAAAATCTAGAATTCATTATTTAATTTATTAAATTCATTAGGAGGATAAAAAATGACACTAGACAACATATTACAAGAAATAAAAAAAGCTAAATCAATTGTGTTACTAACCCACGAAAATCCGGATGGTGACGCAGTTGGAAGTACTTTAGCAATGTATGAAGCACTAAAACAACTTGGAAAAGAAAATGTAGATGTTATAATACCAGAATATCCACGTACATATAGATTTCTTCCAAATGTAGATTCTGTAAAAAAAGAAGGACAAGAAACATATGATTTAGCAATAGCATTAGATTGTGCCACAATAAAAATGCTAAATGGTTGGTCAAACTATTTTGAAGCAGCAAAGACAAAAATAGTAATAGATCATCATGGAACAAATACAATGTATGGAGACATAAACTATGTAAATCCAGATTCTCCAGCATGTACACAAATATTATTAACAATATTTGAATATTTTGGAGTAGAAATTACAAACAGTATTGGAAAATGTATATTAACAGGAATTATAACAGATACAGGAGGCTTCCAATATGGGTCGACAAGACCAGAAACCTTTGAATTTGCAGCAAGACTTTTAAAGGCAGGAATTAATGTTTCAGAAATATATAAGAAATCTATGAACACAAAAACAAGAGCAAACTTTGAACTAAGAAAAAAAGCAATAGATAGAATGGAATTCTTAGAAGAAGGTAAAATATCATTTACATATATAACACAGCAAGATATTAAAGAGGTAGAAGCTACTTTAGATGACCATGAAGGAATAGTAGACGAAGGAAGAAGTATAGAAGGAGTAGAAGTTTCAATATTTATAAGAGAAACAGATAAAGGATATAAAGTATCATTGCGTTCAAATGAATATGTGAATGTATCAGACATATGCCTAATATTTGGTGGTGGAGGACACATTCATGCAGCAGGTTGTACAGTAACAATGTCATTAGAACAGATAAAAGAAAAGCTAATAAATCAAATTAAAATGCAATTAAAGCAATTGTAGAAGTCGCACCATTCGGCGACCCGTTCTTCGAAGGAACAGCTAAAAAAGGAGAAACATGAATCGGAATAATAATTATAAACAAACCAAAAGGCTATACATCACATGACATAGTAGCAAAAGTAAAAAAAATATTAAATATAAAAAAAGTGGGACATACAGGAACATTAGACCCTAATGCAACAGGAGTATTACCACTTCTTTTAAATGATAGTACGAAACTTTCTAAATATTTAATAGAACATGATAAAGAATATGAAGTTACTTTAAAGTTAGGAATAAAAACAGATACAGCAGACATAGAAGGAAATATTATAGAAGAAAAAGAAGTTCAAAATATAACTATAGAAAAAATAGAAGAAATACTAAAAAACTTTATAGGAAAGCAAGAACAATATCCACCAATATATTCAGCAATAAAAATAAATGGAAAAAAACTATATGAATATGCAAGAAATGGTGAAAAAGTAGAAATAAAACCAAGAAATATAGAAATATATAAAATTGATTTAATTAATTTTAATGATAAAGAAAATGAAATAGAATTCAAAGTAAGTTGTTCAAAAGGTACATATATAAGAAGTCTATGTGAAGATATAGCACAAAAGTTAAATACAATAGGATATATGAAAGAATTAAATAGAACTAAGGTAGGAAGATTCAAAATAGAAGATGCAATTACTTTAGAAGAATTGGAAAATAGTGTAGAAACAAAAATAATAACAATGGAGAAATTGTTAAATAATTTATCAATTATAAATTTAAATGAAAAACAAATAGAAAAGTTCCTAAATGGAGTACAAATAACAGTAGATAAAGAAGATGGAATATATAATATATATACCAACAAGTATTTAGGAACAGGAATAGTAAAAAATAAAAAAGTAAAAAGAGATATTATATTAAAATAGTAAATATTATTTAGGTATTAGAATATAATAATATAAATGAAAAAGCAAGAATAAAAATTTTCTAAGTGGTAAAATCACACAAGAAAATCTAATTCTTCCATAATAATATTCTAATGAAAAAAATTACCAACAAAAAGATATTGAAATTATAATTATGATATGATATTATAATTATAGAAAACAAAATTAAATAGAAAATATATTTCCCTGCTCGGTACGTGTAGACTGGAATTTTATTACCAACAAATAATAAAAGGGAGTCAGGAATATTGGAAGAATAGCGTGTATGCTTACATTATATAGTAAGAAACCCAGAAACTTTCAACAAGACACCCACCTGTGAAAACAGGTATTAAAAATCCAATCATCTTGCGGCTTATAGTGGGGAAATTTTTTTGCAAGTTTAATATAAACTTGCGTTTTTTTTGAGTATATAGTAAAATTTGAAATAAGAGAGGTGCATAAAAGTTGAAAATAAAGGAATTAATAATGTATGGAAAAAATTTACTAACAGCTAATAATATAGAAGATGCTAACTTAATATCAAAATTATTAGCAGAATTTATATTAAATATGAGTAAAGCGCAAATATTAGTAAATGATAAAAAAGAAATATCAGAAGATGAAAAAACAAGATATTATTTAGCATTAATAGAAATAATTCAAGGTATGCCAATTCAATATATAACAAATAATCAAGAATTTATGAAATTAAATTTTTACGTAGATAAAAATGTATTAATACCTCAGCCAGATACAGAAATATTAGTAGAAGAAGTAATAAATATAATAAATGATACATCTGTAAAAGTATTAGATATATGTACAGGAAGCGGATGTATAGGGACATCAATTGCAAAATATACTAAAAATACTACCATAACAATGTCAGATATAAGTAGTAGAGCTTTAAACATAGCTAAAAGTAATTATATAAAAAATATGGAAGATACTTCAAAAGTACAATTTATACAATCAGATATGTTTAAAAATATAAAAGAAAAATATGATATAATAGTTTCAAATCCACCATATATAGAAAGTAAAGAAATAAATAAATTAGAAAAACAAGTACAAAATGAGCCACACATTGCGTTAGATGGTGGAGAAGATGGCTTACAATTTTATAGAAAACTTGCAAACGAAGCACATAAATTCTTAAATGAAAATGGTTATCTTTGCATGGAAATAGGTTACAACCAAAAACAAGCAGTTATACAATTACTAAAAGAAAATAAGAATTATAAAGAAATATACAGCAAAAAAGATTTAAGCGGAAACGATAGAATAATTATAGCAAAAGTATAAGGAGGAACAAATATGTCTTTCTCATCAGAATTAAAAGAAAATTTAAGTAAGATAAGTAATCTTTCAAATAAAGAGGTAGTTAAATATGAATTAATAGGATATTTAATTAGTAATAATACAGTATATAAAAACGGAAAAACAACATACAAAACTGAAAATGAATATAATATAAATAGATTTAGTAAGCTACTTTCAAACATAAACATAACAAATTATAAAATAGATATAAAAGGTAACAACTATATAATAATAGCTCCAAAAATAGAAAATATAGAAGAAATAATATATTTAGAAGAAGACATAGAATATAAAGGAGAAACTAGTAAAGAGGAACTACTAAAAGCTATAATAAGAGGAGCATTTTTAGGAGCGGGAAGCATAAATAATCCAGAAAGCAAATATCATTTAGAAATAATACTAAGTACTATTTACAATGCAGAAAAAATAATAAACATCTTAAAAACATTTACAATACAAGCAAAAAAACTAAAGAGAAAAAATGGATATAGTATATATATAAAAGATGGAGAAGAAATATCAAAACTATTAGCATTAATAGGTGCGAATAGTAGTGTATTAAAATTTGAACAAATACGAGTACTAAGAGATATGAAAAATAATATAAACAGAAAAGTAAACTGTGAAACAGCAAACATAAATAAAACAGTAAATGCAGCAGTAAAACAAATAGAAGCAATAAAGAAATTACAAAAAATAGGAGAATTCGACAAACTCTCAGAAAACCTAAAAGAAATAGCAAAAATAAGAATAAAAAACCCAGACGCAAGCTTGGTAGAACTAGGACAAATGCTAAAAGACCCAATAGGAAAATCAGGAGTAAACCATAGGCTAAATAAAATTTTGAGCATTGCTCAAAATTTTGGTGAATAGTTAATAGCGAATAATTAGAAAAGATAGAGAACGTAAAAAAAAGTTGTAGGGGGCGATTAACATCGCACACATGGTGAAGCCACATTATCAAAATTATCCTAACATACTGTTTGACTTATTACAATTAACATGATATAATTGCAAAAAAATAGAGTATATATAAAAATAATAGGAGGAGAGATTTTATGCAAAATGGGATAATTCACAACTCGTTCTATGTTAAGAATGAAAGAAAAGAAAATCTTAATTCTTTATTTGGTATGGATCAAGGAACAGATATGGATATGTATGATTATGATTTTGCTGAAAATGGAGAACTTAAAGTTATACATACAGATGAGCAAAAAGAAAATTAATTGATGCAATATTATTCAAGAAGAAAACTTTATAATTTAGTTTTCTTCTTGTTTATTTAAAATAAAAATTATTAGAAGGAAAATAATATGAAAGAACTAGGAATATATGTACACATACCTTTTTGCAAAAGCAAATGCAGTTACTGCGACTTTACATCTTTTGCAAACAAGGAAAAAATAATAGAAAAATATATAGAATGTTTAAAAAAAGAAATAAAAAATAAAGAATCAAATAACTGCATTATTGACACAATTTACATAGGAGGCGGAACACCTTCTTTTATAGAAAGCAAATATATAAAAGAAATAGTAGAAACAATAAAAAGCAAATTTAAAATAAAACAAGAAGCGGAAATAACAATAGAAATAAACCCAGGAACAGTAAATGAAGAAAAACTAAAGGACTATAAAAAAACTGGAATAAACAGAATAAGCATAGGACTTCAAAGTACAAATAATAAAATTCTAAAACAAATAGGAAGAATACATACATATGAAGAATTTTTAAACACATATAATCTAGCAAAAAAGGTAGGTTTTAAAAATATAAATGTAGACTTAATGCTAGCACTTCCAAGTCAAACATTAGAAGAATTAGAAGATAGCGTACAAAAAGTAATAAAATTAGAGCCAAAACATATTTCAGTATATTCTTTAATTATAGAAGAAGGCACAAAAATGCAACAACTTGTAGATAGCAAAAAAATACAACTACCTTCTGATGAGCTAGAAAGAAAAATGTATTGGAATATAAAAAACAAATTAGAAGAAAATGGATATATACATTATGAAATATCTAACTTCTCAAAAAAAGGTTTTGAATCAAAGCATAATACAAATTGTTGGAATCAAAAAGAATACCTAGGCCTTGGACTTTCTGCACATTCATATATAAATAATGAACGCCTCTGCAATACAAGTAATATAGAAGAATATATAAAAAACGTAGAAAACAACAATTTCAAAGGCAATATACAAATATGTGAAATACAAAATGAAGAAGAAAAGAAAAAAGAATATATGCTACTAGCCTTAAGAAAGCTAGAAGGAGTAGATATTGGGGAATTCAAAAATAAATTCGTAGATAATCCAATTTATTTATATAGAAAAGAACTAGAAAAATTAGTAAATGAAGATTTAATAGAAATAGACTTAAACAATATAAAACTTACTAATAAAGGTTTAGATTTAGCAAATTTGGTGTGGGAGGAATTTGTTTAAAAGGATTGAAAAAACAATAATTATATGATAAAATACATAACATAATAAATTTTATACTCCTATTTTTCATTATAGGATAGCAACTATTGTAAAAAAATATTTAAGGAGGAAAAACAGTATGGATGAAGTATTAGTAAGGATTGAAACACAAGTTCCAATAACTATTTTTGAATTACCACAAGTAAAAGAAAAGGTTAAGCCCTTGTTTACACAAATGGAAGATGCAATTAGAACACGGTTTGATGAAATTAAAAAATTTATTACAGACAATAGAAAAAAAGCAGATAGGTATGAAGCAATTTCATATGATGAAGTTGTGAAACTATTTAAAATTTATTTTTATAAAAATATTTTAAATGATGCAGTAAAATTTACATTTTCAAGTAATAATAAATTTGATATAGTAGATAATATTATAGAATTACTTACTGAAGAAAAACTTAAGACCGCTATATTAGGAAAGCCAATGATTTGCGCTTTTAAATATCTAATAGCAAAACTTCCAAATGATGATGTATTTGATGCTATCTCAGATGGAAGCACAATGATTGCATTAGAAAAAGAGTTCTTGGGAGAGAAAGCTCCTTATTAAAATAATAAATAGAATTATTAAATATAAAGAAGGTGTTCAATTAGAACATCTTCTTTATATTTTTGTCGCATTAACAGAACCTTTGTCGAAGGTATAGAAAAATATAGTAACATAATGTATAATAAACAAACCTTTTACCTAAAAGGTAGAAAGGAGGTTTTCTGTATGAAAAGATTACCAAAGATAATAGTCTTAATCTTAGTTTTATACATACTAAAAGAGTTCAACGATTAAGGAAAAACCCCGTTGCCACAACAACGGGGTTTTTTATTTCTGTATGAAAAGATTTATTGTATAAATCTTTAAGATTAAATATATAATACTATATTTTCCAATATATGTCAATAAGAAAAATAAAAAATATAAAAAAATTAGCACTTGGTATTGACAAGTGCTAATTTTGGGTATAATATATATGAAGTTAGCAATTAAAAGGGTAAAGTGCTAATTAATAAACTACATAGAATAAGCAAATGAAAACTATTAGAATGTAGGTGATAAAATGTTAAATGACCGCAAAAAGAAAATACTCCAAGCGGTAATAGATGAATATATAAATTCAGCGGAACCTGTAAGCTCAGGAGCCCTAGTCGAAAAATATGGTTTAAATTATAGTAGTGCAACTGTAAGAAATGAACTAGCTGAATTAGAAAAAAGTGGTTACTTAGATAAAACGCATACATCATCAGGAAGAATACCATCAGAAAAAGGTTATAGGTTTTATGTTGATGAATTAATAAACGAAGAAGATATATCATTAGAGGAAATAAAATATATTCAATCAAAACTAGGTGAAAAAGTAAATGAAATAGAAGACCTAACCAAAATTGCAACATCAACATTATCAGAAGTAACACATTACACAACAGTTGCAATAGGTCCAAAAACAGCTATGCAAATAATAGAAGAAATAAAATTTGTACTATTAGGTAGCCGAATGCTTATGGTAGTAATAGTTACGGATACAGGACTTGTAAAAGAAACAATAATAAAATATGACGAAGATATAACAAACACGCAAGTAGAAACCTTAAATAACCTATTCAACACAAAACTGAAAGGAAAACCACTTTCAAAAATAGATAAACCAATGGAAGAATATATTCTAGCTGAAATAAGTTATAGTATAGAAGTAATAAAGCCAATAATAGAACAAATAAACAAAATAGTAGAGCAAGAAGAAAAAATATACTTAGAAGGAACAAAAAAATCTTTTGACTTGCCAGAATTCAAAAGTATGGAAGTAGCAAAAAACTTCATAAACTTATTAGACACCAAAGAACTAATGCTAGACATGCTAAATTCAGGAGTAGCAAAAGACATAAACGTATATATTGGCGACGAAAATGATAACGAAAACCTAAAAGACTTCAGCATAGTAACCTTCAAACACACAGTAGGAGACAAAGACTTAGGTACAATAGGAATAATAGGACCAAAAAGAATGGACTACTCAAAAGTAATATCTGTAATGAAGTATATTAGTAATAAATTAAATAAAGATAAAGAATAATTATTAAAACAACAATAGAAGATGTAGGTGTAGGGCTTGTCTCTGCCCGGACTTTGAGGAAATCACTATAAAGGGTAGACACAAGGTTTACCACTACATTCAAAAATAAATAATAAATATAAATTTAATAAATTAGGAGGACAAAAAATGTCAGAAGAAAATAAAAATGAAGAAACAGTGCAAAAAGTAGATGTAGTAGAAGAAAAAGATGAAATAACAAAATTAAAAGACACAATACTACTTCAAAAAGAGCAACTAGAAGATCAAGAAGACAGACTAAAAAGACTAATGGCAGAATTTGATAACTTCAAAAAAAGAAGTTCAAAAGAGAGAGAAGGCTTATACAACAGTCTAATATCAGACATAGTAACATCACTTTTACCAGTAATAGACAACCTAGAAAAAGCAGTAAGTGCAAAAACAGAAGATGAAGCATACAAACAAGGAGTAGAACTAGTATTAAAACAATTCAAAGAAGTATTAACAGCAAACGGAGTACAAGAAATAGAAGCCGTAGGAACACCATTTGACCCAGAAGTACACGAAGCCGTAGGAATGGTAGCTGACGAAACTCTAGGCGAAAAAATAATAAAAGAAGAATACCGAAAAGGATACAAAATAGGCTCAAAAGTAATCCGCCACTCAATGGTAGTAGTAGCAAATTAGCAACAAGGTAGCTTTGGGGACGGTTAGTAATCGGAAACAAGATAGAGAAGGACTTCAGGTAAAAAAACAAAAATAATCTAGCTAGATTAGGAACTGTCCTAAATAGCGGAAACCCAAAGTAATATAAAACCGTTATTAATTTTAAAAATATAAATGTAAAAAAGTAAAGAAAGGAAGTAAATAAAAATGAGTAAAATTATAGGAATCGATTTAGGAACAACAAATAGTTGTGTAGCAGTTATGGAAGGTGGAGAACCAGTTGTAATTCCAAACGCAGAAGGAAATAGAACTACACCATCAGTAGTTGCATTTTCAAACAATGGAGAAAGATTAGTAGGTCAAATAGCAAAACGTCAAGCAGTAACAAACCCAGACCACACAATAATATCAATAAAAAGAAAAATGGGAACAAATGAAAAAGTAAATATAGATGGAGATTCATTCTCACCACAAGAAATATCAGCAATGACACTTCAAAAATTAAAAACAGATGCAGAGAACTATTTAGGACAAAAAGTAACACAAGCTGTTATAACAGTACCAGCATACTTCTCAGATAGCCAAAGACAAGCAACAAAAGATGCAGGAAAAATAGCAGGACTAGAAGTATTAAGAATAATAAATGAACCAACAGCAGCAGCATTAGCATTTGGTATGGACAAAGAAGACCAAGACCAAAAAATAATGATATATGACTTAGGAGGAGGAACATTCGACGTATCAATATTAGATATTGGTGATGGTGTATTTGAAGTTTTAGCAACAAACGGAAACACTCGCCTAGGAGGAGATGACTTCGACCAAAGAATTATAGACTACCTAGTATCAGAATTCAAAAAATCAAATGGAATAGATTTAAGCACAGATAAAATGGCAATGCAACGTTTAAAAGAAGCAGCAGAAAAAGCAAAAATAGAATTATCAGGAATGCAACAAACACAAATAAACTTACCATTTATCACAGCAGACGCTACAGGACCAAAACACTTAGACATAACACTATCAAGAGCAAAATTTGAAGAATTAATTTCAGATTTAGTAGATGCAACAAGAATACCAGTAGAGCAAGCTATGAAAGATGCAGGTGTAACAGCAAATGATATCCACAAAATATTATTAGTTGGTGGATCAACACGTGTACCATGTGTACAAGAAATGGTTAAAAAAATAACAGGAAAAGAACCAGATAGAGGAATAAACCCAGACGAATGTGTTGCGATAGGTGCAGCAATTCAAGGTGGAGTACTTTCAGGAGATGTAAAAGACTTAGTATTATTAGACGTAACACCATTATCATTAGGAATAGAAACATATGGTGGAGTATTCACAAAATTAATAGAAAGAAACACAACAATACCAACAAAAAAATCACAAATATTCTCAACAGCAGCAGATGGTCAAACATCAGTTGAAGTACACGTTTTACAAGGAGAACGTGAAATGGCTGCATATAACAAAACATTAGGAAGATTCCAATTAACAGGAATACCAGCAGCACCACGTGGAGTGCCACAAATAGAAGTAACATTTGATATAGACGCAAACGGAATAGTACACGTATCTGCAAAAGATATGGCAACAGGAAATGAGCAAAATGTATCAATAACAGCATCAACAAACCTAACTGATGAAGATATAGACAAGGCAGTAAAAGATGCAGAAGCACACGCAGAAGAAGATAAGAAAAAGAAAGATGAAATAGAAGCAAGAAACAATGCAGAAAGCTTAGTATATAACTCAGAAAAAACATTAGGAGAACTAGGAGACAAAATAAGCGGAGAAGAAAAAGCAAAAGCAGAAGAAGAAATAGCAAATGTTAAAAAGGCACTAGAAGGAACAGACGTAGAAGCAATAAAACAAGCAACAGAAAAATTAACAACAGTATTCTATTCAATCTCAGAAAAACTATACAGCCAAGCACAACAAGCAGCAGGTGGAGCCGGAGCAAATGCAGAGACAACAGAAGGACCAAAAACAGACGAAAACGGAAATGTATATGATGCAGATTACAAAGTAGAAAATGATGACAACAAATAAAAATTAATACAGAATAAATGTAGGGGCAGACCTTGCGTCTGCCCGTTATAATGATAGGAGCAAAAAATGTCACAAAAAGATTTAAGCATATCAGAGATGCAAGAATTACAACGAGAATTACAAGAACAATTTAAAGAAAAGTGGGGTATACAAAAACCAGAAGATGCTAAATTACATCTACTATTTATGGTAGAAGAAATGGGAGAATGTATATCTATAATAAAGAAAAAGGGAGCTAAATCAATTTTAGAAGATAAAGAGGTAAGAAATCATTTTCTAGAAGAAATAACAGATGTACAAAACTATTATATAGAAGTATTAAATTGTTTAAAAATAACATCAGAAGAATTTTCAAATGCATACATACAAAAGCATGAGCATAATATGAAAAGAAATTATGAAAAAGAATACAAAGAAAAATATAAATAATGGAGGCAAAAATGTCAACCAAAAGAGATTACTACGAAGTATTAGGAGTAAGTAAAACAGCTACAGACGAAGAATTAAAAAAAGCGTATAGAAAGCTTGCAAAAAAATATCATCCAGATGCAAACCCTGATAATCCAAAAGAGGCAGAAACAAAATTCAAAGAAGTAAATGAAGCATATGAAAACTTATCAGACCCACAAAAAAGAAGAATGTATGACCAATTTGGACATGATGGGCCACAAGGTTTCGGAGGAGGAGCAGGAGGACCATTTGGAGGTCAAGGAGGATATTATTCATATTCAACCTCAGGTTTTGATGGATTTTCAGACTTTGGAGATTTAGGAGATATATTCTCATCATTCTTTGGAGGAGGCTTTGGAGGAAGAAGCTCATCAAGGGCAAATCAAGGTCCAACAAAGGGTGCAGATTTAAGAGCAAGTATAGATGTAACCTTTGAAGAAGCGTATTTAGGTACAGAAAAAGAAATACTAATTTCAAGAAATGAAGAATGTAGTACTTGTCACGGAAATGGAGCAAAACCAGGAAGCAGTATAGAAACATGTAATGTATGCCATGGAAGTGGAACAGTAAAACAAGTACAAACAACAATACTTCGGACAAATGCAAACAACTAAAACATGTTCAAACTGTCATGGAACAGGAAAAGTAATAAAAGAACCTTGTGAAACATGTAGACGGTAAAGGAACAGTTCGCAGGCAAGCAAAAATAAAAATAAAAATACCAGCAGGTATAGATAATGACCAAACCATAGTATTAAGAAATGAAGGAGAACCAGGAGAAAGAGGACGGAGCAAAAGGAGACTTATACATCACAATAAGAATACGTAAACACAGTATATACACAAGAAAAGGTGATAGAGTATACTGTGACATACCAATAACATACACCCAAGCAACCTTAGGAGCTGAACTTGAAATACCAATGGTAGATGGAAGCAAAGAAAAATACAAAATACCAGAAGGAACACAAACTGGAACAAGCTTCACAATAAGAAATAAAGGATTCAAAGCAGTAAATGGAAGTTACCAAGGAGACTTTATATTCACAGTACAAGTACAAATTCCGAAACGATTAACCAAAGAACAAAGAGATTTGTTAGAACAACTAGCAAAAACAATGAATGAACAACCACCAGTTAGGAAAAAAGGAATATTTGGATAAAAAAGAAAATTCTTGGTGACAGTGGGACGGGGTTTTTGTCACTAGGTTTTGGAGGGCTAAAGCCTTCAAAACCTAGTGACAAAAACCCCGTCCCACTGTCACCCCACTGTCACCACCACTGTCACCAAAAAAGATGACGTTCATATTGAACGTCATCTTTAATTTTACTCATAAAAACTAATAAATTCTTCATATAAAGCCTTTTTTCTATTAAGTAGTGATTTATTTATGCCACTGTTTTTATTAGGTGAACTCAAAAAAGATTTAATGTAGGTATAGTTTTGGTCAATAAACCAGTCTACAATATCATCATAGAAATTAACACCTCTTGCTTTTCCATAATCTTTTGCAAAGCATAAAAGCCGAGTAGAAAAATCTGATTTATAAAGTTTTTCAACATTTAAATTTGTCATACATTATCCTCCTTTAATAAAAAAAGAATATACATAAATAGTTTCACATATAATATACAACAAAATTTCATAAAAAACAACTATTTTTATAAAAAAAGTAGCAAAATATTTAGAACGAGCCAAGAACTTTCATTTTTATTTTTATCAAAAAAGTAAATAAATTGCAATTATCAAAAAACTAATATATAATGACAAAGTAAAAGGAGGAACAATAATGAATATAGGTTTAGATATAGACAATGTAATAGCAAGTTTTGATAATGAACTATTAAAAGAATATTTAAAACATGATAAACAGCTAAGGGGTACAGGAATTATTAATGAAAATGCAAATTATATAAGAAGAGGAATGTTTGATTGGTCAAAGGAAGAAGATGAGAAATTCTATAAAGAAAATATAGAAAGAATAGCAACTAATTTAAAGCCAATAAATAGAGCAAGTGAAACAATAAAGAAATTAAAAGAAGATGGAAATAAAATATATATTATTACAGGAAGAGAAAATGGGGAATATACAAATCCAAGAGAAATGACAAAACATTGGCTTGAAAAGTATAATATAGAATACGATAAATTAATTTTTACAGATGCATATGATAATCATGCCAAAACAGTAGAATGTATTAAAAACAATATAGATATAATGGTTGAAGATAGTACAAGAATATGCAAAGATTTAAATGAAAATGCAATAAAAGTCATTCAAATGGAAACTAGATTTAATCAAAAAGTAGAAGGAATAGAAAGCGTAAATTCTTGGCGTCAAATATATTCTAGAATTTCACAACTATACACTAAAAATAAAACAGAAAAAATAAATGTTATTTTGGATACAGACACCTATAATGAAGCAGATGACCAATTTGCACTTAGTTATTTATTAGCTTCTCAAAATATATTTAACATAGAGGCAATAACAATAGCACCATATCAACATGATAGTGACTTATCAATACCAGAAGGACAAGAAAAAAGTTATCAAGAAGTTCTAAAAATATGCAAATGGCTTAACTTCAATACAGAAAATAAAGTATTTAAAGGGTCAGAAGATTATATACAAGAAGGCTATAATGAAACTAATGATGCAGTAAATAAAATAATTCAAATAGCTTTGAAAAATGAAAAAACATATATAATGGCAATTGGAGCAATAACAAATATAGCAATTGCGATAAAAAAAGAACCTAGTATAATAGAAAAAATAGAAATAATTTGGTTAGGTGGACATAGTTTATTAAATAAAGATAATATAGAGTTTAACTTTAGACAAGATGTACAAGCAGTAAGAGAAGTATTTGATTCAAAAGTAAAACTAACAATAGTACCATGTAAAAATGTAGCATCAAACTTAAAAACAACAATATATGAAGTTGAACACCATTTGAAAAATAAAAGTGAACTTGGAAGCTATTTATGTAATAGATTTTATAATGATGGAAAACATGGAATTCAAACAAGAAGAGTTATTTGGGATATCAGCGTAATAGCATATTTAATAAATAAGAATTGGTTTGAAACTATGCAAATAAGCACACCGAATATTAAAGAAGACACATCATATGAACTAACAAATGGAAAGCACAAAATAACTATGGTAAACTGGCTAGATTCAGATAAAATATATGAAGATTTATTTGAAAAATTAGGAGGAATAACAAATGAAATTAAGAAGTGATGAAGCACTGAAAATGTTGAAAGAAATGGAGAAAGATGGAAAAGAAGCAGGATGGATTTATCATTCAATATGCGTTGGGAATTCAGCAGGAAAAATATCAGAAGAATTAGACTTAGATGTCGATAAAGCAAAAGCATTAGGTTATATACATGACATAGGAAAGGGTGTAGGGGACTTTTCGTCACATGTAATGAATGGATATAAATATATAAAGGAATTAGGATATGATGATGAATATGCTAATATATGCTTAACACACTCATATTTAAATAATGATGTAATTTGTACAGCAGGTGGAGTTCCAAGTAATATTCCATTCAGAACAGAATTTATAAAAAATCATGAATATACAATTTACGAAAAAATAATAAATCTATGTGACTTAATGTGCACAAAGGTTAATATGACATTAGAAGCAAGACTAATAGATATAATGATAAGAAGAGGGGTACACTCCAATACAGTATATCACATAAAAGAAGCACAAAAATTAAAACAAGAAATTGATGAAATGCTAGGACACAATGTATACGATTTGTTTCCAGATATCTTAAGTAATTAAATGTAAACAAAGCGAACAAGTATAAAATTTTGTACTTGTTCGTTTTCACTTTATTAAATTAAAATAAGTTAGGAAATTGCCTTACAATTCCATTTGAAAAGAAATTAGCCATATCTAAAATTTCCTTTTGTACCATATCATATGCTTTTATATCAGCGGAAAAATCTTTTTTTAAACGAGCATTAATTTCATCAGTTGTTAGACTTAAATGCTTATACAACATTTGGCGTAATTGTTGCCTTGGGTAAAAAGGATTAATACTACTAAATGCAATAGCCATTTCATCTGCATTTTTATACCATTTATTATTTAATTCTTTTGCTAATTTTTCATCATTACTTTTTAGAGCAACAATTAAATTTTTTCCAATTACTAAATGTTCTGTTAGTAATTTTTGTATTGTATCAGCAATGTTATTCCCATAATATTTTCTAAAAACATTAGCAGTATCTTTTGGATTCTGCAATAAACGTGTTTGTGTAGCATCTAAATCTTGCAAATTGCTTGCAATACTAATTAGAAGCATACGAGTCCATAAAATATGTTCAAGCCATACTAAATTCATTTGCTCCATTAAATTTACCTGATTAATACTAAACCAATAATTATTAGGAAAATCATTATTATAAGAATAAATATAAATTTGTTGTCCAACTCTTAAATTATAGGGATCTAAAGCTAAATTTGTATCAATAATATCTTGAACTGTAGTTCCATACTTTGTAGCTAAATTGTATAAAGTATCTCCAGGCTTAATTATATATAAAATAGGATTTGAATTCATAATAAACCTCCTCTTTATAAAATATTAAAATATAGGTGAAAATGTGATGATAAAATAATATATTAAACTAATTGGTCAAAAGTCTTGATTTATAATAATAACTTTTATAAAATAAGTAAGAAAAATATAAAGGAGGAATTATAACATGGATTTTGAAAATAAAGTAGTAATAGTAACAGGAGGAACTAGAGGAATAGGTTTAGAAACAGTAAAGGCTTTTTATGAGAATAAAGCTACTGTAATTTTATTTGGTTCACGTGAAGAAACTGTTAATAAAGCAGTAGAAGAATTAAAAACTGAAAATATTAATATAGAGGGGTATTACCCAAATTTAAATAATTATGAAGAAGTAGAAAAAGTATTTCAAGAAATACATAGCAAATATGGACATATAGATGTTTTAGTAAATAATGCAGGTATTTCACAAAAAGGACCAATTGAAAATATTAAAGCAGAAGAATTTGAAAGCATTATGAACTTAAATGTAAATGCTTTATTTAATACATCTAAAGTAGCTACTAAATATATGAAAGAACAAGGTAAAGGTGTAATATTAAATACATCATCAATGGTAAGTAAATACGGTCAACCATCAGGAGTTGGTTACCCTACAAGTAAGTTCGCAGTAAATGGTTTAACATTATCTTTAGCAAGAGAACTTGCACCATTTAATATAAGAGTAAATGCAGTAGCACCAGGAATTACAAATACAGATATGGTGAAAAGTTTACCAAAAGAAATGATAACACCACTAATTGAAACAATTCCACTAAAAAGAATTGGAGAGCCACGTGATATAGCAAATGCATTTCTATTTTTAGCAAGCGATATGGCAAGTTATATTACAGGTGTAGTATTATCAGTAGATGGTTTAGCAAGAAGCTAAGAAAAAGAGTAAAAAGAGACAGGGAAAGTTCCCCCATCTCTTTTTACTCTTTTTTTATTCATAAAATGTAATAAATTCCTGATATAAAGCTCTTTTTTCATCAAGTAAAGCGCAAATTTTTACGCATTTTTCTTTAGAAAGAACAAAATCATACAAAGTCATAGAAATAAAATCTTTCATATTAAATGGTAAACAATACTCTGAACTTGAAGTCATAAGAAAATACTTAATACAGTCATAATCTTCTTTGCCATAATCTAACCATTTGTCAACAACAGTATCAAAAACATTCTTACCAAATACTTTGTCATACTCTTCTACAAAACCAAGAAACCGATCGATAATATCAGATTCTAAAAGTCTATCAATATTTAACTTTTTGTAAGTAACATCATCTTCTTCAAAATCAGCTCTTATAATTTCTGCTAACCTTTCATTATCTGTCATAATTTATCCTCCTTTAATTAAAAAAGAATTCTATTAATTAGTAACGTAACTATAATACAATAAAATCATACAAAAAGCAAGTATTTGAAATTTTTATTTGCATAAACCTAAAATTATGATATAATTACAAAAAAGAAAAGAAGGAATTGTTATGCAAAAGTTTTTTGTGAAAGATGAGCAAATAAAAGAAAATAGAATAGAAATTACAGGAACAGATGTAAACCATATAGTAAATGTACTTCGAATGAGAAAAGAAGACACAGTACAAATAAATAACTTATCTACATCCGAAAATTATATAGCTGAAATAATAGAGTATAGTAATGAAAGAATTACATGTAAGGTTATAGAAAAAATAGCATCTAAATCAGAAACAAATGTAGACATACATATATATCAGGGGCTTCCAAAGGCAGATAAAATGGAATTAATTATTCAAAAAACAACAGAAATAGGTGTAAAGAAAATTATTCCAGTTAGCATGGAAAGATGTATAGTTAAATTAGATGAAAAAGATAGCTTAAAAAAAGTAGAGAGATGGCAAAAAATTTCTGAAGTAGCAGCAAAACAAAGTAAAAGAGATATAATACCAAAAATAGAAAATGTTATAAAAATATCAGAATTATATACAAAACTAAGAGAATATGATTTATTCATAGTCTGTTATGAAGAAGAAAAGAAAAAGACTTTAAAAGAAGTATTAAAAAGCAATACTATAGCCAGAAAAATAGGAGTATTAATAGGACCAGAAGGCGGAATAGATATATCAGAAATACAAAAATTAAAAGAAAATGGAGCAATTATTGTAACATTAGGAAATAGAATACTGAGAACAGAAACAGCACCAATAGTTATAGCAAGTAATATAATTTATGAATTAGAAGATAATTAGAAAGGAAATAATTATGTCTGAGGAAATTAAAGAAACAAAAAAGAAAAGAACAAGTAAAAAAGCAAAAAAAGAAATAGAAACTAATAACAGATTTGTAGATGTAATAGAAAAAATGGAAGAAGAAACAAAAAAAGTACAGAAAAAAGAAAATATTGAAGATAAAAATACAGCAAAAGAAAATAAAGATAAACAAAAAGGTACTACAAGTAAAAAAAGAAATTTGCCAAAGAAAACACAAATAGAAACACAGCTTGAAACAATAGAAGAACAAATTAGAAAAAATAATACTACATTTAAAGAAGAAATTTCAAAAGTATACAAAGATATATTTGTTAATATTATATATGCAAATGTAATATTAATATATTTTATACTATTAATAATAGGATATAAAACAATAGAAAAAAATATATTTTTAATAGGAATAAAAGTACTTAGTGTAGTATCAATAATGCTAACTATATTTGTTTATGAAATAGCATATAAAAAAGATAGTGGAAAATGGGCAAAAAGAGGAATTGAATTAATGTTTTTATCAATAGGAACATTAATATCTTTAAAAATGTATTTACACTATAATAATAAATTTGTTAGTAGTATGACTTCACTTGCATTATTATTTTCTATATATTATGTAGGAAACTCAATAATAATATATATGAGACAAAAGAAAGAAGCAAAGAAATATAAAAACGATATTAGAAAAATTGCTAAAAAGTAACTATGAGAGGAAAAAAATAGAAAAATGAAAAGTATGACAGGCTTTGGAAGAGCCAAACTAGAAAAGAATGATAGAATATATAATATAGAAATAAAGAGCGTAAACCATAAATATAATGACATATCTATAAAATTACCAAGAAGCTTAGGTTATTTAGAAGATAAAATAAAGAAAACTATATTAAACAATATATCCAGAGGGAAAGTTGATGTATTTATAACATTTGAAAATTACAGTAATGAAGGAAAAGATATTATAGTAAATAAAGAACTTGTTAAAAATTATATGGACAAATTTATAGAACTTGCAAATGAAAATAATTTAAGTATAAATATACCAGTAACAGAAATAACAAAATTACCAGAGGTATTAACTTTAAAAGATGGTAATAATGATGAAAATGTAATAGAAACTGAATTATTAGAATGCTTAAATGAAGCTATATATAACTTCATAAATATGAGGGAAGTAGAAGGAAATAGAATAAGAGAAGATTTAGAAAGAAGAATATCAAGAATAGAACCACAAATAGAAAAAATTTCTGAATATTCTACTGGACTTATAGAAGAATATGTAGTAAAATTAAATGAGAGAATAAAAGAAATACTAAAAACAGACATAATAGATGAAGCAAGACTCGCTACAGAAGCTGTTATATATGCAGACAAAAGCTCAGTAGAAGAAGAAATAACAAGATTAAGAAGTCATATAAATCAATTTAGACAAATGCTTAAAGAAGAAAAGCCAATAGGGAAAAAAATCGATTTTCTTATTCAAGAAATGAATAGAGAAATAAACACAACAGGCTCTAAATCTGCAAGTTTAGATATAACAAATTTAGTAATAGAAATAAAAACTCAGTTAGAAGACATACGAGAGCAAATACAAAATATAGAGTAAATAAGAAAGGGGAATATGATAATTATGATGGTAAAACCAACAACAGCAGAATTGTTAGAAAAAGCTGATAGCAAATTTAGATTAGTAATAGCAACAGCAAAAAGAGCAAGACAAATATCAGAAGGAGAAGAAAAACTTACAAATGTTGATGAAGAAGCACCAGTAACAATTGCAGCAAATGAAATAGCAGAAGACAAAGTTAAAATTGAAATAGAAGAATAAAATAAAAATATTTGAAAATAATATGTAGGGCCGCCATTTTATTAGGCGACCCAATCTTTATAGAAATAACTTTAGTAAAGAGTCAATAGTGAAAAATACAAACCTACGGTTTGATGTAGGGGCTTAATCTGTAAGGAATACCTGTAAGAATTTACTTAAATTATGCCCTTTAATAATATATTAAAAGGAGTATTTTATGGAAAAGAAAAAAATTATATCAATAACTGGAGAACTAGCAAGTGGAAAAACTGTAATAGCAAAAATAATAACAGAAAAATTAAATTATGGAATATATAAAAATGGAGAATATTTTAGGAAATTAGCAAAAGAGCATAATATGGATGTAACAAGTTTTAATAAATACGTAGAAAAGCACCCAGAAATAGACCATGCAATAGAAAAAAGCGCTACGGAATATGCAAAAACACACGAAGAATTTGTAATAGATGCAAGGCTTCGGATGGTATGCTGTACCAGAATCTTTTAAAGTATACCTAACAGTAGATATAGACGAAGCAGCAAAAAGAGCATTTGGTGATGAAAAAAGAAAAGCAACAGAAAGTTTTGAAACCGTAGAAGAACAAAAACAAGATTTGATAACAAGATATAATCTAGAAAACGAAAGATATTTCAAACTATATAATATAAAAAAACAAGATTTATCAAACTATGACCTAGTAATAGACACAACAGAAGGAAACCCAGAAAAACAAGCCGAAAAGATAATAGAAGAATATAAAAAATGGTTAGAAAAATAAAAAAAATGTGGCAAAGCCACATTTTTTTATTCTTCTATTTTATCTGCCTCTTCCTGACTCAAATACCCATACTCAACCATAGAACGAATAACCTTTCCTTGTCTACTCTTAGCCAAATCAGGGTTAATTGTAGGAGCATATACAGAAGGAGCATTTGGAACACCTGCTAGAAGAGTCGCTTCATATAAGCTTAAGTCCTTAGGCTCTTTTTCATAATATCCCTTTGAAGCCTCTTTAATTCCATAATAACCTTCGCCAAAATAAATAGTATTAAAATATAACTCTAATATTTCATCTTTAGAATAATTATTTTCTAAGTCAAAAGATAAAATTATTTCAGCAACTTTTCTATAAACAAAATTCTTTTCACTAATAAAATACAAGTTTTTAGCAACTTGCTGAGTTATTGTACTACCACCTTCATTTAACTCTTTAGCTTGTAAATTTGAAACAATAGCCCTTCCAATAGAAATTATATCAATAGCTCCATGTTCTTTAAACCTATGGTCTTCAACAGCAATTATTGCATCTTGATAATATTTAGGAACATCATCTATTGAAACAAAATTAACATCATTTTGAATATTTGAAACTTTTTTCTCTAAACTAACCTCTTTAATTGCATTTTTATACATACTATATCCGTTATAAATAATAAAAGAAGAAATAAGAACTAAAACAATTAGAACAATTAATAATAATCTTTTTACAAATTTCATATATATTCCCTCCTTGCAATTAACATTATATAACAATAAAGTTAAAAAATATATACTTAATTTATTAAAATTTTATTAACATTATAATTGAAAATGTTAATTTATTGATATATAATTATCAAAAAGGTAATAGGGGAAGAAAATGAAAAAAATTATATATTTTTGTGGACTAATATTTTTGAGTATAGTAATAGTTTTAAATTTAACATTTACAGCAAATCTAGATTTATCAGAGCATATTACAATAAAATTTAATAGCTTTGTATATATAATAGGAATAATAGTATTAGGAATATCACTATATATTATAAATAAAACTATAAATGAAAAATTATATGAAGATATAGAAAAAAGGAAGAAAGTTAGAAAAATATTATTTGTTATTACAATTAGTATTTATATAATATTTAATATAATATGGTGTATTTTAGTAAGGCCACCAATAGTAGGAGATCAAATACATGCTTGTAATTTAGCACAAACCTTTTATAATGGAAATTTAGAAGAGTTTTTACCAAATATGACATATGCAAATATTCCACTTAGTGATTATATGCAAGCATATCATCAACAAATATCATTGTCATTTGTATTTAGTATATTTTTTAGAATAATACATTATGATGGAATAGGGATACTAAGGGTTTTAAATATTATAGGAAATATATTTATAGTTGTAGCCCTATATAAAATAGGTACGCAATTATCTAAAAAATATAAAGTAAATAAAGTATTTTTACTTTTCCTAATAACAACATTTATATCATTAACAATGCTTTCAACCTTTATATATGGAGATATTCCAAGTATAGCATTATGCCTATTTTCAGTATATTTTATAATGAAATATAATGAAACTGGTAAAATTAGATATCCAATTACAGCGTCAATGCTAACAATGTTTGCATATATGATGAGAATGAATAGCCTAATATTTATAATAGCAACAGTAATATATTTATTAATAAACTTATTTAATGAATTTACAAAAAGAAATACAAAACAAAATTTAATAAAAATACTAATAATAGCAATGTATATAATTATATCAATAATACCATCATCACTTGTAAAAACATATTATTTAAACAAATATAATTTAGATAAAGAAAAAGAATATCCAAATATAAGTTATTTCCTAATGGCAATGGAAGAATCTTGGAGAGGTAATGGATGGTATAATGAAGATATAGGAGAGCCAGCACTAAAAGATCCAATAAACAAAAAAATAGAATATAAAGATAGAATAAAAGAAAGATTAACATATTTTAGTAAACATTTAGACTATACCTTTGACTTTTACACAAAGAAAATAGCATCAATGTGGACAGAAAATACATATTCAGCAGTAAGAAGTAATTGGTCTGAAGAAAACGACAAAATAGTAAATGTTACTAAGCCACTAATGGTATATCAAAAAACAATATTAATACTAATGTGTGTTTGCAGTTTGATAATATTAATACAAAACAGAAAAAATCTTTCAATTGATGTCATATTCTTAATAACCATTTTTATAGGAGGCTTTGCATTTCACATACTATGGGAAGCAAAATCAAGGTATATAATTCCATACATAATAGTACTGATTCCAGTAGCTGCTATTTGTATAAATAAAATGAAATTAAAAAGAAGATTAAATACGTACAAATAATATGAAATAGAAAATTAAGAATCAAAAAATCTGACTCCATAAGAGCTGGATTTTTTGATTTTCAAAAATTCTTTTCTAGAATTATTGACTAAAAAATAACTTATTGGTAAAATGCTACTATAAAAAAAGTAATAACAAATAAACATAAAAACCAAGGAAGAAGGATATAGTCATGAAAAATAAGAAGAAAATAATTTTAATAACATTAATAGTATTATTATTTATAATAGTAGTAACATTAACAGTTTTAAACCAACAAGGAATACTAAATAGAATTAATCAAAATAATAAGCAAGAAGAAATAAAAAAAGAAATAAGCTATGAAGTATACCAACATGTAAATGGAAAAACAGCAATACTATTAGTGGCAGAAGATACAGAAAATGGAATAGAAAAAATAATATATCCAAATAATGAAATGGAACTATATTGTAATGGAAAAACAAAAGTAGCATTTGACTATAATACAGATATAACAGGAAAAGAAAGTTTAACATTTAAGATAGTAAATACTTTAGGAGAAGAAATAGAAAAAACAATACAAATAAATGATCAATTTTATTTATATATGATAGACCATAATCTAACAAAAGAAACTGAAACACAAAAAGCATTAACAGTAAACTATAAAGAAGGAAGTACAACGAAGCAATATAAAATAGGAGAAGGGGAAATTTGGACTAACTATACAAACACAATAAGAATAGATGATTATCAAATATTAGAAACATTAGAAAATGGAAACAGAGATCCTAAGATTTATCTAAAGCAAGTAGACAAAATAGGAAATGAAATAATAGTAGAATCGAAATTAAATTATACAATACCAGACACTACAACATATAAACAAGAAGATACAGTAATAGAAGGAGAAAGTATATTAGCATGTGTAGAAAATAATGATTTAGAAACAGGAAATTATATATTTAGAGTAACAGGAACATCAAAAGAGGAAAATGAAGAAGGAGTAATAGAAACAAAAACAGAAACAATAGAATATCCAGTAGAATTATATAATTATAATGAAGATGCGAATTATCAAGCATCAAATGAAATAGTAATAAATAGCACAAAATATACAGGAATAGGAAAAATTAATTCAGAAAAAAGAATGCTAATATTAAAATATAATGGAAATTTAAACATAAATGGAGGAGTAACAATAACACCAACAGGAACAAATGAAAGTATAAATGGAGCAACATACCTTTGCACCAAAAAAGGAATGGTTATATATTGTGCAGGAACATTAACAAATAATGGAACAATAAACATGACAGCAAAAGGAACTGTAAACCAAGCAGGAGAAAATGTATACTTATATAAAAACGAAGATAATACTTATGAATATGTACCAGCAACAGGCGATTCAACTAAAAATGGAACTGGAAGAAGATTAGGAACAGGAGGAAATGGAGGAGCAGGCTATGCTGACAGAATTGGACGTGGGGGAAATAGTACATCTTATTCAGGAGGAGCTGGCGGTGGTGCTGGTGCAGTAGACGCAGGAAAAAATGGAAGTTCAATAGGAGGTGCTGGTGGAGACGCTGGATGGAATTATGAGTCTTATGGTAAAGATGGAGGAGGAGCAGGAAATCCAGGAGGAACAGGAAATCATGCAAATAGAGGAAATACAGGTACAGGAGGCTTACTTATAATGTTTGCAAATTCAGTTAAAAATAATAGCACTATATATTCTGATGGAAGTGCAGGAGCAAATGGTGAAGCTGGTGGTGGAGGATCTGGTGGTGGAAGTATAAATATATTTTATAAAGAAAGTATAACAAATGGTAGCATTATTGCTAATGGTGGTACTGCAGGAAGTTCTTATGCTTCTTCTGGAGCTCCATGGATGACAAAAGCTACTAATGGTGGATCTGGTTCAATAACAATAAAGAAAATTCCATAAATATTGGAGTATAATCACATAACAAAAAATAATTAATAGTAAATAAATTCTTTAAGGTGAGCTATCCTTATTAATCAAGAAATAATAAGGATGGCTTATTTTTTTATATCCAAAAATTGTATATGTTTTTATTGTGAAAACTATTGCAAATATTTTGTTTTATTGTTATGATTATGGTGTAAATGTATAATTATAAATTATTATGTAAAAAAAGGAGCAAATTATGATAGAATTTAAGAATGTAAGCAAGACATATGATACAGGAACAGAGGCAGTTCATAATGCTAATTTTAAAATAGAAAAAGGTGAATTTACATTTTTAGTTGGTTCTTCTGGTTCAGGAAAATCAACATTAATAAAGATGATATTAAAAGAAGAGGATCCTTCATCAGGAAATATTATTATAAATGGAAAAGATACTACATATTTAAAACCAAAAAGAGTACCATACTTACGTAGAAGTATGGGGGTAGTATTCCAAGATTTCAGACTTTTACCAGATAAAACAGTATATGAAAATGTAGCATTTGCAATGTACATAGTAAAAGCTACACCAAGACATATAAGAAGACAAGTTCCAATGGTTTTAGCATTAGTTGGTTTAAGTGGAAAGGCAAAGATGTATCCAAATGAACTATCTGGTGGAGAACAACAAAGGGTAGCTTTAGCAAGAGCGTTAGTAAATAACCCATCAATGCTTATAGCAGACGAGCCAACAGGAAACTTAGACCCAGAAACAGCATGGGATATCATGACACTTTTAAATGATATCAATATGAGAGGAACAACAGTTGTAATAGCAACACACGCAAAAGATATAGTAGATAGAATGAAAAAGAGAGTTATAGAAATAAGTGATGGAAACATCATAAGAGATGATAAAAAAGGTGGTTATGATAGTGAGATATAATGTAATAGGATATTTATTAAGTGAAGGCTTTCACAATGTAATGAAAAACAAAAAATCTACTGGAGCATCACTAATGATAATGTGTGCAACAATGCTTATATTTGGTTTATTCTTCTTAATTGGAGAAAATGTTAACCATATGATGAAAGAGCTAGAAGAAAACCAAGGAATGCAGGTATTTATGACAAAAAAAGTTTCAGACGAGCAAATTCAGGAACTAGAAGAAAAAATTAAAGATTTACCAGATGTTGCAAAAGTAGAATTTATATCAAAAGAACAAGGAATGAATACATTTAAAGAAAGATATGGGGAAAATGCAAGAATACTTGATGCATATACAGGAGATGATAACCCAATAACAGATTCCTTTGTAGTAACATTAACAAAACTTGAAAAATCTGAAGAAGTAAAAGCACAAATTGAAGGTTTTGAAAATGTAAAAAATATAGAGCTTAGAGATAAAACAATTGAAGCATTAATAAAAGTAACAAATGGTGTAAGAATTGTTTCAGCAGTAATACTAGTACTACTAATAGTTATATCAGTATTCATTATAGCAAATACAATAAAACTTACAGTACATGCAAGAAGAAAAGAAATTTCAATAATGAAATATGTAGGTGCAACAAATGGTTTCATAAGGTGGCCATTTATAGTAGAAGGTATAATAATAGGAGTAGTCGCAGCACTTATTTCAGTATTATTACTAGGAATAGCATATAATTCATTAATGGGACAAATTACATCATCAGATGTATTCTCAAACATGGGATTAAGTTTACTAACATTCTCAGAAATATTTGGACTAATAATTACAGTATATTTAATTTTAGGAACAGGAATAGGAGCATTAGGAAGTATAATATCAATGAGAAAATACTTAGAAGTTTAACAATAGAGAAATCCTGCGTGGGACATATCTTATCATGGAACACATAACCAAAGGAAAAGATATGCCCCGACAGAAACCTAAACAAGATAGAGATAGGAGTAAAAATATGAAAAATAAAGTAATATCCATAATATTAATTATAGTAATGTTACAAGCTTATGCATATAGTGTAATAGCAGCAACAACATCAGAACTAAATAATCAAAAATCAGAGATACAAAATAAAATAGATGATATTAAAGATGAACAAGCAGAAGTAAAACAAGAATTAGATGCTGAAATGAAAGCAATTTCTCAGTTAGATGCTGAAATAGATGAAGCACAAGGTGAAATAGATAAATTAAATTCACAAATAAATGAAGTACAAGCATCTATTACAGAAAAAGAAAACTTAATTAAAGAAAAACAAAAAGAATATGATAGTAATGAAGAACTACTAAAACAAAGAATAGTAATAATGTATGAAATAGGAGAAACAACATTTTTAGATATTCTATTTAATTCTAAAAGTATAGTAGATTTCATTTCAAATTATTATACAGTATCTCAAATAGTAAAATATGATTCAGAGTTATTACAAACGATAGAAGATGATAAAAACATAATAGAAAATGCAAAAAAAGAATTAGAAGAACAAAAAACACAAATAGAAACATTAAAAAATGATAAAGTGTCAAAACAAAATGCAATAAAGGCGAAGAAAGCTTCAAGGCAAGTAAAAGCAAATGCATTAAATGCTGAGCAAAAAGCATTACAATCTAAAATAGATGATTATAATGCACAAATAAAAAAGGTTGACCAACAAATAGCATCAATAATGGCAGAAGCAAATGATAAAATAAATAACTCAGGCTTAAAGTTTGACGGAAGCTTCGTTTGGCCATGTAATAATAAAATAGTAACCTCAACAGTAAAAATAAGATGGGGAAGATGGCACAAAGGTATAGATATTGGAGCAAGATATGAAAATGTATATGCATCAGCTTCTGGGTATGCATATACAAGGGAAAACCCAGGTGGATATGGACACTATATTATGATTTTCCACGGAAGTGGATATGTAACACTATATGGACATTTAAATTCATATAAAATAACAAGTGGACAATATGTATCACAAGGTCAAGTTATAGCACAATCTGGAAACACAGGAGCAAGCCAAGGAGCACATTTACACTTTGAAGTAAGAAAAGCATCATCAATATCAGATTACTTTAGTAGCAATTTCTTAAACCCACTAGACTATTTGCCAGGTGGATATACATTAGCAGCAGGAGCAGCTACGCCATCATAAAAATATGATAAATCAGATATGAATATAAGTAAAGGAGGAATAAGAGAATGAGAAAAAAGATAATTGTTGGTTTAATGATAATTGTTTTAATTACATGCTCTTATTCTTTTTTAGTTACAAAAGCAGCAACTTTAGGAGAACAACGTGATGAAATACAAGGAAAAAAAGATGAAGCAGAAGAAAAATTAGAATATGTACAAGAAGAATTATCAGCAACTATAATAAAAATACAAGAATTAGATGATAAAATAAAAGAATCAGAAAAAGATATAGAAAGTTTAGAAAATGAGCTTTCACTTCTACAAGTGCAAATAGATGAAGTAACAGAAAAATTAAATAAAACACAATTAAGCTATGAACAAAATGAAGAGTTATTAAAGAAGAGAATAGTAATAATGTATGAAATAGGAGAAACAACATACTTAGATATATTACTAAAATCAAGCAATATAATAGAATTTATATCTAATTACTATTTTATACAAGAAATAATAAGAAGTGATACAGAATTATTAAATCAAATAGAACTAGAAAAAAATGAAATAGAAAAAGCTAAAAAAGAATTAGATGAGCAAAAGGCAGATTTAAAAGTTAAAAAAGCGAAAAAAGAACAATTAGCAATAATTAATCAAAATAATAAGATTTTAAAAGAGCAAGCGTTAACAAATTTATCACAAGAAGAAGCACAGTTACAATCAAAGATACAAGAATATAAAGAAGAAGAAGCTAGAATAGAAGCATTAATACAAATTGCAACAGGTGAATATGAATACTCAGGAGAGCTAACTGGAGGAGTAATGGCGTGGCCAATTGCTAAAAGTGGAACATATATAACATCAGACTATGGAATAAGAGAACACCCAATTCAAGGAGTTATAAAAAAACATACTGGAATAGATATAGGAAATGCAGGTTTTGGAGCACCAATAATAGCTGCTGCAGATGGAGTAGTTACAATGGCAGGATACTATGGTGGGTATGGAAACTGTGTAATAATAAATCATGGTGGTGGAATATCAACATTATATGGGCATGGGCAAACAATACTTACAGAAGTAGGAAAACAAGTAAAAAAAGGAGACCTAATAATGGAAGTAGGCTCAACAGGAAATTCAACAGGACCACATTTACACTTCGAAGTAAGAATAAATGGTTCATGTGTAGATCCAAAGCCATATTTAAAAGGAAATAGTGAATAAAAACAAAGTAAAGAAATATAATTAAATTAAGGGTCGTCGAATCGGCGACCTATATATAATGACAAAATCTACTTATATATATTAAAACAAACAATTATAGAGGTCGCCGTCTTTGGCGACCCGCGCTTCAAAGAAATTGCTTAATAAAAAAGTGAATATTGAAGGTATTAAATAACCAAAGATTGAAGGGAGAAAAAAATTAATGAATTCAGAAAAAAGGCAAAGCACATATAAAATTATAATGCTAATATTACTAACAGCAGTTATAACATTTATTATAACAAGCTCAGTATTATATAACACCATAGGAGATTCAAGCACAAAATACATATTATCAAATAAAACAAGTATAGGAGAGAAATTTGAATATTATAAAAGCTTTATAGAAAAGCATTATATAGGTGAAATTGATGACCAAGAAATGTTTGAATCAGCAATAAAAGGATATTTCGAAGGTTTAGGAGACCCATATTCGGAATTTATAACAAAAGAAGAGATGCAAGACTATATGGCAGACGCAACAGGCAAATATGTAGGAATAGGAATATATATAACATCAAATACAAAAACAAATCAATTACTAATTTTATCTCCTATGAAAGGCTCACCAGCAGAAGAAGCAGGTTTAAAAGCAGGGGATATAATACTTAAAATAGAAGGAAAAGAATATACAGGAGAACAACTAACAGAAGCAACAAATGTATTAAAAGCAGAAGAAGGAACAAAAGTAAAGCTAGAAATATTAAGAGAAGAAAAAACATTTGAAGTAGAAGTAGAAAGAAAATCAATAAAAGTAAGCCATATAGAATCAAGTATAAAAGAAAATAATATTGGATATATACAAATATCAACTTTTGATGATGGATGTTATAAAGAGTTTTTAGAAAATTATAATAGTTTAAAAGAACAAAAAATACAATCATTAATAATAGACTTAAGGAATAATGGTGGAGGAATTGTTGAAGAAGCTATTAATATAGCAGATATGTTTACTACTAAAGATTCTACACTTTTAATAACGATAGGAAAAGCAGGAACTGAAGAAGAAATAACAAAAGCTAAAAAAGCAAAAGAAATAGATATTCCAGTAGTAATACTAGTAAATGAAAATACAGCAAGTGCATCAGAAATACTAACAGCAGCAATAAAAGAGAATAACGAAAATACAGTACATGTTGTGGGAAAAACAACATATGGAAAAGGAGTAATACAAAGTATATTTACATTAACAGATGGAAGCGGAATAAAATTAACAACAAATGAATATTATACTCCAAAGCATAATGTAATAAACAAAGTAGGAATAAAGCCAGACTATGAAGTAGATGTACCAGAAGGAGAAACTCAATATACAATAACAGAAGAAAATGATACACAATTAAAAAAAGCATTAGAAATTTTAAAATAATATATAAAAAATACACAATTGATCAAATTGTGTATTTTTTATTGTAAATATGAGAATAAAAATTGTATTTAAATTAACAATAAATTTACAGAAAATACATTGATAATAAGTAAAAAGAAATATAAAATTAGTTTATTGAATTAATATTTACTAAATAGTTACTTTAAATGTTTTTAAAATATATTATAATAAATTAAATAAAAAAGGTTAAAATAATGAAAATAAAGGAGGAATACATAAGATGAATGAAGAATTAAGAATTAAAAGTAAAAAGTATAGATTTAAGGAATTTGAAGGAATAACGCTAATTTCATTGGTAATAACAATAATAATTATAATAATACTAGCAAGTGTAGCAATATATTTAAGTTTAGGAAATAATGGAATATTTAATAGAACAAAGCAAGCAAAAGAAACTACAAATAAACAAACAGCAACAGACATAATAAATCTAAAAATAACAACAGCTCAAATGAACAAATATGCAGAAAAACAAGAAATGCCAACATTAAAAGAATTATCAGAAGTATTAAGAAATGATAATGAAATAGCATATGTAACAGAAAAAAGCCAAATAGCAAGTACGAAATACGAAGTAGGAGAAAATCCAAGTTCAGTATATACAAAATTAAATCAATATCCATATGAATTTGAAATAAATTCATCTTTGCAATTAGCTTCTATAGATGGAGTTGAAATAGACTCAAATGAAAAAAAAGTAACAATAACAGAAGAAGAATACGAAAGGTTAAAATCAAAAAATTATGACTATAGCAATATAAATGAAGAAAAAGTTATAGGAAAATGGTATGATGGAAGAAGTATGTATGAAGTATCAATACCAATAACTTTACCAAATGGAGAGGAACTAGTGAATTTATCAAAATATAATATGGATACATGCATAATATATGATGGTTATATTGGAAAAGATAATACTTACTATGGAGTTCCTATTGGATATATTTGGAGTGGTTCAATTTTTATAGAAATGCGTATAGAAAATGGAAATATACGTATTACAAACCGTGATAGCTCTCTTACTGGTGCTACTGGATATGTAACTTTACATTATACTAAAAAGTAGAATTGTTAGAAATAATATAAAAAATATCAATCTTTTTACAAAAAAGCATTGATATTTTTTTGCTCATGTAATATAATTGCAATGGAATTGTAATAAAAAAGAAATAATTACATACAATACTTTTTAGAGGAGAGTTTGAATATGTTTAATTTTGGACAAGATATTGGAATTGATTTAGGAACAGCAACAGTTATAGCATATGTGAAAGGTAAAGGAATTGTACTTCGTGAGCCTTCAGTAGTTGCTGTGGATAATAATACAGGAAATGTACTTGCGGTAGGAAAAGAAGCAAGAAGAATGCTTGGAAGAACACCAGGAAATATAGTAGCAACAAGACCATTAAGAGAAGGTGTTATTTCAAATTATACTGTAACAGAAAAAATGTTAAAATACTTTATAAATAAAGTTGCAGGAAAATCAATATTCTCACCAAGAATTATGATTTGTATACCATCACAAGTAACAGAAGTTGAGAAAAAAGCAGTAATAGATGCAGCATCTCAAGCAGGAGCAAGAAGAGTATATTTAATAGAAGAACCAATTGCAGCAGCCATAGGTGCAGGAATTGATATATCAAAACCATGTGGAAATATGGTAGTAGATATTGGAGGAGGAACAACAGATATAGCAGTTATTTCTTTAGGTGGTAGTGTAGTAAGTACTTCTTTAAAAGTAGCAGGAGATAAATTCGACGAATATATAGTAAAATATATAAAGAAAAAGCACAATGTAATGATAGGAGAAAGGACAGCAGAAGATTTAAAAATAAATGTAGGTTGTGTATATCCTAAAATACAAGATGCAGAAATGGATATAAGAGGAAGAGACTTAATAACAGGTCTTCCAAAAACAATAACAATTCATTCAAGCGAAATGTTAGAAGCAATGCTAGAACCAGCGATGATGATTGTAGATAGTGTACATTCAGTACTAGAAAAAACACCTCCAGAACTTGCAGCAGACATAAGTGATAAAGGAATATATATGACAGGTGGAGGATGCTTAGTAGATGGACTAGATAAATTATTACAAGAAAAAACAGGAATACATGTAATGATTGCTGAAGACACAGTATCATGTGTTGCACTAGGAACAGGAAAAGCATTAGATAATTTAGATTCATTAGATGGAAAAGCAAGGAGATAAAAATAAAGAGAAAGTTTTAAATAAAAAAACTTTCTCTTTATTTTTCTGACTATTTAGTCAAATGATAAAAAATACTTGCAAATATTAGAATAAGATTATATAATTAATAAGAATATTATAAAATGAGGTAATGCAATGAATAAAACCAAAAGAAAGATATTTGAAACATCAATGAAATTATTTGCTGAAAAAGGTTATGATGCTACAAGTATAGAAGAAATAACTGCGACAGTGGGAGTTGCTAAAGGTACATTATATTATCATTTTTCAAGCAAAGAAGAAATATTTAAGTTTTTAGTAGAAGAAGGAGTAAAACTTTTAAAAAATAGTATTGCAATAAAAACTGCAAAACTAAATAATAGTATAGATAAAATAAGAGCAGTAGTATTAATAGAATTAAAAGTTTTAGTAAAATACGAAAGTTTTATGACTATCATATTAAGCGAAATATGGGGAACAGGCGACAGAAGTAAAATGTGTAGAGATTATGTATTCGAATATATTCAAATGATACAAGAAATTGTAGAAGAGGGAATACAAAATAAAGAAATAATAGAAGCAGATCCAAATGTAATAGCTTCAGGAATATTTGGCTTTGTATGTTCAAGCTTAATATATAAATTAAGAAGAGAAAAAAATATTGAAGTTCCAGAATTGTTTAATGAAATAGACAAATCATTCATAAAAAAATTAAAAAAATAAAGAAAAATTAATTTTTAAATATACACTATAGGGGGCACAGGGCACTATGCCTTTAATAAAGATAGAAAAGGAGAAAACAAAAAATGAGAATATTAAAAGACTTTAAAGTACCAAATTTTAAATTTAAAAAAATAAAAATGAAAAATGTAGAAAACTTAGAAGAAGTAAATGTAGATTATGAAGAAATAAAAAATAAACAAGAAGCAATACAAAAAGGCAAAAATAAGAATTATGAGAAAACAAATTATGAAACAATAAAAGAAGTATTTTATATGTGTAGAGAAAAATATGCGCAAAATATATGCTTGTTAGAAAAATTTAATTCTAAAGAAGAATTTAAAAAAATAACCTATAAACAATTCACAGATGATGTAATAGCATTAGGAACAGCATTAACAAACAAATATAGTTTAAAAGATGAAAGAATAGTAATAATAGGAGAAAACACATATTATTGGTATGTATCATATATGGCAATGCTTTGTGGAACAGGAATAGCAGTTCCAGTAGATAAAGAATTACCAGCAAATGAAATAGAAAATGTAATAAATAGGTCAAGAGCAACAGCAGTTATATATTCTAGCAAGAAAAGAGACATTATAAAAAGAGTACAAGATAAACTACCAACAGTAAAATACTTTATTCAAATGAACTCTGATAATGAATTAGAAGGAAGAGAAATAGGAATAGAAACTATTATAAAACAAGGAAAAGAAATGCTAGAAAAAGGAGATAATTCTTTTGAAAAAATAGAAATAGATCCAGATGAATTTAAAGTACTTATATTTACATCAGGAACAACATCAAATTCAAAAGGTGTAATGATATGTAATAGAAACTTAGCAGAAAATATAAATGCAGTTAGTACATATGTAAAACTATATCCATCAGACAGACTATTTTCAGTATTACCACTTCACCATACATATGAATCTTCAATAGGTTTCTTGCTTCCATTTGCTAATGGAGCATCTGTTGCGGTATGTCAAGGCTTAAAACATATTGTACCAGATTTACAAGAAACAAAGCCAACAGCAATGATAGCAGTACCTTTACTAATAGAAAATTTATATAAGAAAATAAATAAAACAATAGAAAAAAGCGGAAAAGCAGGCTTAGTAAATTCAATGATACATGTAACAAATGCACTAAAAAGTGTAGGAGTAGATATTAAAAGAAAAGTATTTAGTGAAATATATGAAAACCTAGGTGGAAATATAAGAATAATAGTATCAGCAGCAGCCCCAATAGATGCCAAAGTAGGAAGATGGGTTCAAGATTTAGGGATAACATTCTTACAAGGATATGGACTAACAGAAACAGCACCTATTGCAGCGCTAACACCTGAATTTGAGCCAAAAGTAGGTTCAGCAGGAAAAGCCGTAAATTGTGCAGAATTAAAAATAGATAATCCAAATGAAAAAGGCGAAGGAGAAGTTTTAATAAAAAGTAAAACTTTAATGTTGGGATATTACGAAAATGAAGAAGCAACAAATGAAGTAATAAAAGTAGATGAAGAAGGAAATAGATGGTTTCATTCAGGAGATGTTGGTTACTTAGATGAAGATGGATTTTTGTATATAACAGGAAGAACAAAAAATGTAATAGTAACACAAAACGGAAAAAACATTTACCCAGAAGAAATAGAATTAATTTTAGGTGAAGTTAAAGAAATAAAAGAATGTATGGTATATGGAAAAGAAGTTGAAGGTGAAAAAGAACTAATAATAACAGTAAAAGTAATACCAAATCTAGAAGAAATAGAAGCAGAGCATGGAAAAGACTTAAGTGATGAGCAAATACACGAAATTATATGGGAACAAATAAAAGTAGTAAATAGAAAATTAACATCATATAAAGCAATAAAGAAATTAGAAATAAAGAAAGATGAATTTACAAAAACAACAACCATGAAAATTAAGAGATTTGAAGAAATAAAAAAAGACCAATAAATTATAGGTTGGAAGTTACAAGTCTAAGGCTGAAAAGAAAACTTTAAAACTTAGAAAATGCTAAAATTCATATATATAGTTAAAAGTTAGAGTTAATTAATAAACCTCTAACTTTTAACTATATATAAACAAAAAAATGCAAATAATCAAATTATCCAACCTCAGATACTAAATATTACAAAAATATTACAAAAAATACACAACAGAAATAGAAATATTACAATTCTGTTAAATTTTACGGAAATAGGCATTTGAGTATTGACAAGCAAAAAAAATTATATTAAAATGAGTATGAAGTCAAAAAAAATAATATTATGAATCCTATTGTAATTTCTTGTAGAAAATTGCAATTTAAATATAAAACATAGGAAAAAAAGGGAGGGTTTACAATGTCTAAATCTGGCATAGTAAATGTGAGAATGGTAATCACAGAAGAAAAAATTTTATCAAATATAGATAGAATTCAAAAACTAATAAATCCAAAAAGTAAAAAGCAAATAGTACAATTAGATGATGATGCATACTTTAAAGATTTAATAGAATCAGTAAAAACATATCTAACTGAATATCCAAAAAAGAAAAACTTTCCAGCAAGTGTATATAAAGCAGCGTATTCATTAGTAGAATTTGCAACAAATCAATTTGAAGAAAATACAAAAAGAATTGAAGAGTTAATTCGTCAAAGAGAGGCAAATATTTCTTTAGCAGGAAAATTAAAAGATACATTAGAATTAATATCAGAAAAAGAAGAAGGATGGAAAGCAACATTAAAAGAAGCATCTAATTATTATACAGAAGATATAGTAGAAGGATTAACAGTAGTAAGCAAAGCAAAAAATAAAGAATCACAAAATTGTCAAGATGCTATAAAATTAGTTAATGCAAGAATAGTAAATTTAGAGTCTAATTTACATATAGAAATAGATATGGAAAGAATAGAAGATAGATCTAAAGCACTAAGCTATATTGGAATAGAAATAGCAGATGCATTAAAACTAATTCCTACACCAGTTGAAGAAATGGTTAAGGAAGAAGTTCAAGAAGAAGTAATACAAAGTGCATATGTACAAGAAACAACCTTTGAAGTAAAACCATCATTATGGCAAAAAATAAAAGAAAGCAAAATAGGTAGAGCATTAAGATATGCATTTAGAATCAGAATAGTTCTTGATGTACCAGCATTACCAGAAGCAAAGAATAAATAATATGTTTAGGCACGTTTAAGCGTGCCTAAATAATAAAAATAAAATTTTATAAAAAAATTTAAAAATACTATTGACAAGATATATAATTTTTTGTATAATAAAAATCGCGTTAAGCAAATGCTCCCTTAGCTCAGTTGGTCAGAGCAACCGGCTCATAACCGGTGGGTCCAAGGTTCGAATCCTTGAGGGAGCACCATTTTTTTATTAAATATATATGGGTAGGTGGCCGAGTGGCTAAAGGCGGCAGACTGTAAATCTGTTCTCATACGAGTACGATGGTTCGAATCCATCCCTGCCCACCAACGACATTTCTGTTCGAATTAAATTGAAACAGACAATATAAATATCATTCTGAAAAGGATGGTATTTTTTGTTTTCAGAAAGTAATTGCCTCGCGAAGCTCCCTTGTTATCATGGTACGTCATAACATATAGGGGAGAACAATTTAGTTAAGTACACTAAAGAAAGGAGTTGTTACATAACTTTCTAACGAAAGTATGTAACCCACTATGACACTTTCAAAACTTCGTTTTGGAAAGATGCCAGTGGGCTCATAAATTATTTCTTTTTAGTTTCAAAATTTATTTAACAAAATTCATAGGCATATACATTTAAAAATTATATAATCAAACAAAAGTTTTGTACGAAAGGTGAATTTATGAAAAGAATTAAATGTCTTAGATACTAAAATAACATATTTTAATATAGATAATGAAGATTACATATCATTGACAGATATGCTAAAGTCAAAGGATGGATAGTTTTTCATTTCAGATTGGTTAAGAAATAGAAATACAATAGAATTTCTAGGAATCTAGGAAGAATTCCCGATAAACAAGTAAACATAAGAGAGTATGCTACAATAAATGAATTGATTTGTTTAGCTAATTTAGAAAATATAAATTCAATTTATATAAATGAAAGAATAGAACAGTCTGAAAGACTAATTAGACTAAATAAAATAGCAATTGCACAAATGGAAATATTAACAAAAACAAATAAGAACATACTTAAAGAAAATAATTAAATTAATAAAATAGAGGAACAATTAACTATTGAAAGCATTATAATTATATGATATACTAACTATATTCTAGTAAATTCTAGACTCAATTTTGTACTCCTATTTTCACCATAGGTTTATTATATAAAGCAACTATTGTAAAAAAAATATTATAGGAGGTCATGATTATGGAAAACGTAAATGTAAAAATCGAAGTAACAGTTTCAACTACTATTTTTGAATTACCTAGGGTAAAAGTAGAAGTAGATACTTTATTTGACAAAATGGAAGTTGTTATGAAAGAAAGGTTTAATGAAGTAAAAAGATTCCTTACAAGAAGAAAAAATGGCGAAGATATGTATGGCAATATTCAATATGATGATATTGTTGTAGTATTTAAGAATTATTTTTATAAATATATTTTAAATGAAGTAGTAAAAAATACATTATCAGAAAAAGATAAGCATGACGTAGTAGAAAATATATTGGAATTTCTTACCGAAAAAGAGTTGGAAAAAGCTATTTTAGGGAAGCCAATGATTTATGCTTTTGAATATTGTATAGGAAAACTTCCAAGTGACGGAGCACTTACTGCATGCTTACATGGAAGTACAATGTTTTTGCTGGAAAAGGAATTTTTAGGAAGAAATAATCCATACTAACACATAAAACAGCTAAAAATCATGATTATAAATATAAAAGATGGTGTTCATTAAATTTGAACACCATCTTAACATTAACAAAAATTATAAAAAAATACAGAAAACAGTGAACTAAATTTACTATAAACTATTGCTTTTCATACTAAATTATGGTATTATAGATATGTTAAAAATTACCTTATACTTAGTTTTAGGAAAACACACCTACTAAAACCCAGTTTAGGGCAAATATAAAAATATAGGAGGTATATTTAGATGACAAGAGAAAAGAAACAAGAAATCATTAATACTTATAAAAGAGATGAAAAAGATACTGGTTCTCCAGAAGTTCAAATAGCTCTTTTAACACAAAGAATTAATGAATTAACAGAACACTTAAAAGTACACAAAAAAGATAACCACTCAAGAAGAGGTCTTTTAAAAATGGTAGGAGCAAGACGTAGCCTACTTAAATATTTAAGTGAAAAAGATGTTGAAAGATATAGAGAAATCGTTGCTAAATTAGGATTAAGAAAATAAAATATAATCAACATTTAGTAAGAAATCTTTAAATAAAAATAAGGACGTTTTACTAAATAAGTAAAACGTCCATTTTTAAAATATAAGTATTTAGAGGTGGAAAACTACTTTTAAAATGTAGGGGGGTAGGCCTTGTGTCTGCCCGTATAAAACGAATAAATATAATAAGGTGTGTAAAAAATACTTATAATTAGATAGTAGCTTGTACAATATATTGATAATAAAAAAATGTAGGGGTCGCACCCATGGGCGACCGCCCTTTGAAGAAATTGCTCTATAATAATTTGAATATTGTGGTAATTTTATTTGGACATGGGTCGCCGAAAGTGGCGCTCCTACAACAAACCAATAATATCAATACATTGTAGAGGTTACTCTAATTAATAAGTATTGAATAATAAAAAGTATAAAAGAAATACTAAAATAAGAAAAGAGGAAAAAATATGTTTAAACAATTTGAAACAGAATTAGCAGGAAGAAAGCTAATAATTGAAAATGGAAAAATAGCAGAACTTGCAAATGGAAGTGTAATGGTAAGATATGGAGATACAGTAGTAATGGTAAACGTTACAGCATCACCAGAACCAAGAGAAGGAATAGATTTCTTCCCACTTTCAGTAGACTATGAAGAAAAATTATATGCAGTAGGTAAAATACCAGGAAGCTTCACAAAAAGAGAAGGAAAACCAACAGACAAAGCAATATTAACATCAAGAGCAATAGATAGACCACTACGTCCACTATTCCCAAAAGACTTTAGAAATGATGTATGTGTAGTAGCAACAGTATTATCAGTAGAACAAGATAACTCGCCAGAAATTTGTGCAATGATAGGTTCAGCAGCAGCATTAGCAATATCAGACATACCATTTGGAGGACCAACAGCAGCATTAGCAGTTGGATATATTGATGGACAAGTTATAATAAACCCAACAGTAGAACAAAGAACAAAATCAAGATTAACATTAACAGTTGCTGGAACAGAAGAAAAAATAACAATGATAGAAGCAGGAGCAGATGAACTTACAAATGACGAAATGTTAAGAGCAATAAAAGAAGCACATGTTGAAATCAAAAAGATTTGTAGCTTTATAAGAAAAATACAAGAAGAAATAGGAAAACCAAAATTTGAATATAAACACTTTGGAGTAGAAAAAGAATTCTACAATGAATTAAGAGAAGCATTTAAAGATAGAATGTACCAAGACGTACAAGCACCAGATAAAGAAACACGTGATGACAATATGAAAAAAATTACAGAAGACATCACAAACTATGTAATAGAAAAATATGGAGAAGAAATAGCCGAAGAACGTAAACAAGACATAGCAGACACAGTTCATGACCTAGAAAAAGAATGTGTAAGAGAAATGATATTTGTAGAACATAAACGTCCAGACGGAAGAAAAATAGATGAATTAAGACCACTTTCTTGTGAAGTAGGACTATTACCACGTGTACACGGAAGTGCAATATTTACTAGAGGTCAAACACAAGCAATGACAATAGTAACACTTGGAATGAAAAGTGAAGAACAAATGTTAGATGGAGTAGACGAAGAAACAGGAAAAAGATATATGCACCAATACAATTTCCCTTCATACTCAGTAGGAGAAGCAAGACCATCTCGTGGACCAGGAAGAAGAGAAATAGGACATGGAGCCTTAGCAGAAAAAGCCTTAGTGCCAGTAATACCATCAGAAGAAGAATTCCCATATGCAATAAGAGTAGTATCTGAAATATTATCATCAAATGGTTCAACATCACAAGCAAGTATATGTGGAAGCACACTTGCATTAATGGATGCAGGTGTACCAATTAGAAAACCAGTAGCAGGAATATCAACAGGTTTAGTAACAAACAAAGAAAATCCAGAAGAATATATAATGTTAACAGACATACAAGGAATAGAAGATTTCTTTGGAGACATGGACTTCAAAGTAGGAGGAACAAAAGATGGAATAACAGCAATACAAGTAGATATAAAATGTGATGGTTTAACATACGAAATAATAGAAGAAGCATTTACAAGAACAAAAGTAGCAAGAGACTATATACTAGATGAAATAATGGCACCAGTAATATCTGAGCCAAGAGCAGAACTTTCAAAATATGCACCAAAAATAGTAACAACAAAAATATCAGTAGACAAAATAAAAGACGTAATAGGACCTGGCGGGAAAATGATAAACAAAATAATAGAAGAAGCAAAAGGAGTAAAAATAGACATAGAAGAAGACGGAAGTATATGCATTTACAGTACAGAAGGACAAGATGCAAACATAGCACTAAAAATGATAGAAGATATTACAAGAGAAATAGAAGTAGGCGGAATATATGATGGAAAAGTATCAAGAATAACAACATTCGGAGCATTCGTAGACCTAGGAGCAGGAAAAGAAGGACTATTACACATATCAAAAATATCAAGTAAAAGAGTAGAAAAAGTAGAAGACGTACTAGCAGAAGGAGACGAAATAACAGTAAAAGTAATAGAAATAGACCATCAAGGCAGAATAAACCTAAGTATGAAAGATCTAGAAGCAGGAAACAAAGAAGAACAAGAATAGCTTAACTTTTGGGACTGTCCCTAATGAGGAAAATGTTATAGTTCAGGTGCCTAATTATTATGCACTAGAGCAAAGGAGTTAATATATTTTATTTTTGCAATGAAGACCAGACAGCCCACCTATGGCAGGGGAATATCCTATTGTCTTGGAGGGCGAAATGGAAAAAATAAAATATATTAACCATTGCGAGCGGATTTTAAAGCATAAGACATGAACTGTAAATAGAAAACAACAGTAATCTTAATATTTTCTTAATCAGTTGCAAAAATACAATAAAAATAGTATAATATTTATAGTATCTTAATAAACTAGATACTATAAATAAGGAGAAAAAAGAAATGGAATATTTATATATAATACAAATTGCATTAGTATGGATAGTAACAATATACTGGCTATATCAACTAGTAGTAAGTGTATGTTCGTTAATCAAACTAAAAGACAAACCAATAATAGAAGATAAGCAAAATAGATTTATGGCAATAATACCAGCCCATAATGAAGCAGCAGTTGTAGCAAATTTAGTAGAAAGTTTAAAAAATCAAAATTACCCAAAAGAGCTATATGACATATATGTAATAGCAGATAACTGTACAGATAACACAGCAGAAGTAGCAAGAAATGCTGGAGCAATTGTGTATGAAAGATTTGATGAAACTAAAAAAACAAAAGGTTTTGCACTTCAATGGTTTTTAGCACAAAAAATTGAAGAAGATGCACCATATGATGCATTATGTGTATTTGATGCAGATAACATTGCAGATGAGAACTTTTTAAAAGCAATGAATAAAAAATTGTGCCAAGGCGAAAACGTTGTACAAGGTTACCGTGATATTAAAAACCCAACAGATAACTGGATAACAGCAGGTTATGCAATATTCTATTGGACAATGAATAGATTTTACCATTATGCAAGATATAACATAGGTTTATCTCCGCTTTTAAATGGTACAGGTTTTATGGTTAGGTTTGACGTAATAAAACCAACAGGTTGGGATACAAAAACTCTAACTGAAGACATAGAATTTTCATTAAAAAACATAATAGAAGGAAGAAGATTAGGTTGGGCAACAGATGCAATAGTATATGATGAACAACCAACAGGCTTCAAACAATCATGGTCACAAAGGTCAAGGTGGACAGTAGGGCATATACAATGCTTAAAAGAATATACAGGTTTACTAGCAACAGCAGTAAAAGAAAAGAAAACATTAATGAATTTTGATGGACTTTTATACATGCTAGGAAGTATACCAATGTTTGTAATAACATTAGTTCTATTACTAATAAACTTTGTAATATATGCAGCACAAGGAATGACAACAATGGAATTAGTAATAAACATTTTAAGATATTTAATACCAACATTTTTATTACCAATATTAACAGCAATATTAATAATGGCAATGGATAAAAGACCAATAAAACCAATGATAAAAGGCTTACTATTTTACCCATTATTCTTAGGTTCATGGTTACTAATAAACTTCAAATGTTTATTCAAACGTGAAACAAAATGGGAAAAAATAGAACATGTTAGAGATATAAAAATAAATGAAGTAAATTAAAAAAAGCGATAGCATCGCTTTTTTTAATTTACTTCATTTTTTATAGACATTTAAATACTATAATGATATAATTAACCACAGAAATGTTATAGATAAAAAACAAGAATAAAATTTTCTAAGCGCATCCTTCGCTAAGAAAATCTAATTCTTCCATAACTATCTTCTAAGGAAACTCACCGTTATCGCGGATGACTTCCCTAAGAATATAAAAAAAGGTGTGAGAAAATGAAATTAGATAAAAAAGATATATTACATATCATGATAATAATAATAGGAATGATATTTATAATGCTATCAATATTTCATACTAATTTATGGTTTGATGAAAGTTACTCAGTAGGACTAGCAAATCATAATTTTCTAGAAATATGGCAAATAGGCTCTAAAGATGTTCATCCAATACTATATTATTTCATATTACATATAATAAATTTCATTTGTGGAAATAACATTATTGCATATAGGATATTTTCATGGATATGTGCATCAATAATAGGAATATTAGGTTTTACACATATAAGAAAAGACTTTGGAAAAGATGTTGGAATAATATTTTCATTTTTAGCATTTTTCTTGCCAGTAAACATTGTATATGCTGGTGAAGTAAGAATGTATACATTAGCAATGCTATTAGTTACATTAATGGCAATATATGCATATAGAATATATAAAAATAAAAATGAAAAAAATATAAAAAACTGGGTATTATTTGCAATATTTAGTTTACTATCTGCATATACGCACTATTATGCATTAGTTACAGCAGGCATAATAAATATAATATTATTTATATATTTTATAAAAGAATCAATAATAGAAAAGAAATTTACATATAATTTAAAAATATTTTTTATATCAGCAGTAGCACAAATTATTTTATATATACCATGGGTAATTGCTCTATTAGCACAAATAAAACATGTATCATCAGGTTTTTGGATAGTATTTAGCTTTCCTAAATCAGTAATAGAATTTTTTAACTTTCAATTTACAGGAAACTTAGGAGACGAAATATACTTAAACATTATAGTAGCAGGAGTATTTGGAATATTGATATGCATATATATGATATGTGCACAAATAAGAAATAAGCAAAAAGAAAAACCAGAACTATTCTCAATACTAGTATGGATATTATTAGTAATAGCAGTAACAATAGCATCAATATTAATGAAGAAAACAATAGTATATGCTAGGTATATGCTATGTGTTACAGGACTATTTATATTCTTTATAAGCTACACAATGGTTAAAAAAGGAAATAAATATATAACAACATTAATACTTCTAATATCATTAGTGTTATCTATATTTGTACAATTAGAATTATCAAAAGTAAACTATGATGAAAATAATAGCAAAGGAATAAAATATATAGGTGAAAACATACAAGAAAATGATATTATACTACACGAGAATGATACAAGCAGTTTTGTTGTAGACGTTAATTTTCCAAACAACAAAGCATACTTCTGGAATAAACAAAATTGGAGCGGAGTAGAAGCTTATGAAGCATATGGAAATAACTTTAGTACAGAAAGCAACTTAGAAAAATTAAAAAATTACCAAGGAAGAATATGGATAATATATACAAATAATCAATTTATAGAAGATGTTAGTAAAGAATTAGAAAATATAGAAATAATACAAACAAATTCATATGAACAAAAATATCATAATATGAAATATAAAGTTACGCTAATGGAAAAGTATTAATTAGAAATGTAGGGGGGTAATCGGTAAGGAATACCTAAAAGAATGCCGAATTATGCCCAAGAAAATGATTATAATGAATATTGAAAAGTATAAAAATATTCGAATTTTGAAGGGAGAAAAAAATGAGAGTATACGCATTTGTTGGGCCATCAGGTACAGGTAAAAGTTATAGAGCACAAATGGTAGCAGGAGAAAATAATATATCATATATAATAGATGATGGACTTCTAGTAAACGAAAATGAAGTAGTAGCAGGAGAATCAGCAAAAAAAGCACCAACAAAAATAGAAACAGTAAAACATGCAATTTTTATTGATGAAAAAGAAAGAAAAGACATGATAAAAGCCTTAAAAAAGTATAAACCACAATCCATTTTAATACTAGGGACATCAGATGGAATGGTAGAAAAGATTGCAAAAAACTTAGAACTTCCACCAATAGAGAAAACAATATATATAAACGAAGTAGCAACAGAAGAAGAAATGAAAACAGCAAAAAATATAAGAGTAACACAAGGAAAACACGTAATACCAGTTCCAACATTTGAAATAAAAAAAGACTTCTCAGGTTACATACTAGACCCTTTACAAATATTCAAATCAAGAGGAGATAATAAACCCTACATATCAGAAAAATCAATAATAAGACCAACCTTCAGCTACTTAGGAAACTTCACAATATCAGACACAGTATTTAGACAAATTGTGGAATACCTAGCCAGAAAAGAAGAAGGAATTGCAAAAATAATAAGAACAAGAGTAGAAAACTTACGGAGAGGGACCACACATATATATGGAAGTCTCAGTATATTATGGACTAAACGTAATAAAAGAGTTAAAAGAATTTAAAGCAAAATGCATAAAAGAAATAGAAAAACTAACAACAATGAATGTACAAAAAATAACAGTAATAGCGAAATCAATAGAAATAAGAAACTAACATTGGAAACGGTAGCATTGGGGACGGTTCGTAATCGGAAACAAGATAGAAAAGAACTTAAAGTCGAATACCAAAATAATCTGGCTAGATTAGGAACTGTCCCCAATGCGGAAACAAATCGAAAATAAAAATATAGAGTGGAGTAGAGGCGATTATTAATCCCTAGCCCTTCAAAGAAATTACCAAAGAAATAAAAAATAAAAAAGGAGAAAAAACATGTCATTCATAGTAGCAATAGACGGACCAGCAGGAACTGGAAAAGGAACAATAACAAGCCTAATATCAAAAGAACTAGGTTTAGTAAATATAGACACAGGGGCAACATACAGATGTGTAGCATTAAATGCAATAAGAAATAATATAAAATTAGAAGAGCAAGAAAAAATAATAGCATCATTAGAAAACATAGAAATAGACATGAAAAACGAAGGTGGAGAGCAAAAAGTATTTCTAAATGGAGAAGACGTAAGCAAACAAATAAGAAGCAAAGAAGTCTCACAAATAGTCTCACAAGTATCTTCAATAAAAGAAGTACGTTATAAAATGGTAGAAGTACAAAGAAAACTAGCACAAGGAAAAGATGTTATAATGGAAGGAAGAGATATAACAACAGTAGTATTTCCAAAAGCTAATGTAAAAATATATATGGATGCAGACGAAAGAGTGCGAGCGCAAAGAAGATATAAAGAAATGCAAGAAAAAGGAATACAAATGACATATGAAGAAGTGCTTAAAAACATACAAGCAAGAGATAAAAACGACAAAGAAAAAGAAATAGGAGCCCTAAAAATAGCAGAAGATGCCATATATTTAGATACAACAGGGCTTAGTATAGAAGAAGTAAAGGATAGAATATTAAATATAATAGGACAGAATTATACAAAGAAATCATAAAATATCTAAAATAATAGGAGAAAAGCAATGAAAAAGTTTTTTAAAGAAATAGCAAGAAAAATTGTAAGAGGAGCAATATATGCATATTGCAAAATAGTACATAGAGTAAAAATAGAAGGGCAAGAAAACATACCATTAGATGAGCCACTAATATATTGTGGAAACCACAGAACATATTTAGACCCACCACTAATAGTAGTAACAGCCAAAAGGCATGTACGATTTATGGCAAAAATAGAATTAAAAAAGAATCCATTTTTCGCATTTTTAGGAGTAGTATTTGATGGAATATATGTAAATAGAGACTCAAAAGACATAACCGCAATAAAAACAGCTTTAAAAGCACTAAAAAACGGAGAATGTGTAGCACTATTCCCAGAAGGAACAAGAAACGGCTTAGAAAAAGGAGAAAAAGCAAAAGATGGAGCAGCGTTTTTTGCAATGCGTTCAGGAGCAAAAGTAATGCCATGTGGAATATCAGGAGGAACAGGAAAATTCGACAAAGTAACAATACGTTATGGAAAACCACTAGACTTTAGCAAATATGACAAGAACGATAAAGATGCTCTTGATAAAATAACAGATGAAATAATGGAAAAAATAATAGAACTTACAAAATAATTAACAATATACAGTTGCATAAAATAAAAAAATATGTTAATATATATAACATAGAAACAAAAACAAAGAAAAAGAGGAGTAAGTTTAAACTAACTAGAAAAGAGAAAAGAAGTGAATACGCTGAGAGCTTCTTATAGAAAAGAAAACTGAAGGTAGCTTTGGAGTTGGAATAGAGAAAACAAAAAAAGTAACTATTCTCGCATAAGCATGCGTTAAAAGCTAATTAAGATTACAAGCACAAAAAACAACAAAAAAGAAAAAAAGCTTGTAAATTAAGGTGGTACCGTGAGAAAAACATTCTCGCCCTTATACAAGGGCGAGTTTTTTGAATTCTGTTAAACAAAAAGTGAGTCAAAAGGGACGGCCTTTTTTGACTCAAATAAGCCAAAAGGGACAACCCTATGAAAAATATATCTAAATAAGGTTTTTTAAAACAAAAAAATATATGAATAAGTATTTTATAAGCTAATATGATGAAAGAATAATTATAAAAAATCTATATAATGTATATGTACTAAGCTATGTAAAATAAATATAATAAAATTTGAAAAATGAAAATAAAAAGTTAAAGGGGTGTCTCTTTTGGCAAAAGTGAGCCAAAAAAGGCCGTCCCTTTTGACTCAAAAAGAAAGGAAGGATAAATGTATGTGTAGTAAGCATGAATTAGAGGGTAAATATGAGCCTAAGAATTTTGAGGAGGAGATTTATAGAAATTGGGAGGAGAAGGGTTACTTTAAACCAGATGAGGATAGAACAAAGGTACCTTATACTATTGTTATTCCGCCTCCAAATATTACGGGTAAGCTTCATATGGGGCATGCTCTTGATGATACAATTCAAGATATATTAATTAGATATAAGAGAATGCAAGGGTTTAATACTCTTTGGATTCCTGGTACTGACCATGCGGCTATTGCTACTGAGGCTAAAATTGTTGAGAAGATGAAGGAAGCGGGTATTACTAAGGAAGACATTGGTAGAGAAGGTTTCTTAGAAAGAGCTTGGGATTGGAAAAAAGAGTATGGTGGAACTATTATAAATCAACTTAAAAAACTTGGCTGTTCTTGCGATTGGTCAAGAGAAAGATTTACAATGGATGAAGGTTTATCTAAGGCTGTTGAATATGTTTTTATTAAACTATATGAAAAAGGTTTAATTTATAAAGGTAAGAAAATGATAAACTGGTGCCCTAATTGTAATACTTCTATTTCAGATGCAGAAGTTGAATATGAAGAAGAACCTACACATTTATGGCATATTCGCTATAAAGTAAAAGATGAGGATAGATATATTATAGTTGCAACTACTAGACCAGAAACTATGCTTGGAGATACAGGTGTTGCTGTTCACCCTTCTGATGAAAGATATAAGGATTTAGTTGGAAAAACTGTTATTCTTCCAATTATGAATAAGGAAATTCCAATTATAGCAGACCATTTTGTTGAAAAGGAATTTGGAACAGGTGCAGTTAAACTAACTCCAGCACACGACCCTAACGATTATGCAGCAGCTTTAGCTCATGATTTAGAAATAATAGAAGTGTTTGATGACAACTTTAAAATGGGTAATTTAGTACCTGAATTACAAGGTATGGACTTATTAGAAGCAAGAGAAGAAATAGTTAAAATGCTAGAGAAAAATGGAGACTTAGTAAAAATAGAAGACTATACTCATAATGTAGGTAAATGTTATAGATGCCACAGCACAATAGAGCCACATATTTCAGAGCAATGGTTCGTAAAAATGGAGCCACTAGCAAAACCTGCTAATGAAGCAATAAGAAGTGGTAAAGTTAAATTTATACCACAAAAATATGAAAAAACATATTTTTCATGGATGGATAATGTAAAAGATTGGTGTATTTCAAGACAATTATGGTGGGGACACAGAATACCAGCATATTATTGTGATGAGTGTAGAGAAGTAATGGTAGCTCATGAAAAACCAGAAAAATGTACAAAATGTGGTAGTACAGATATATATCAAGACGAAGATACATTAGACACATGGTTTAGTTCAGCTTTATGGCCATTTTCAACACTTGGTTGGCCAGAACAGACAGAAGACTTTAAATATTTTTATCCAACATCTACATTAGTTACAGGATATGATATCATATTCTTCTGGGTAGCAAGAATGATATTCTCTGGAATTGAACATACAGGTGTAGAACCATTTAAAGATGTTGTAATACATGGAATAGTAAGAGATAGCCAAGGAAGAAAAATGTCAAAAAGTTTAGGCAATGGAATTGACCCGTTAGAAATAATAGATAAATATGGAACAGATGCCCTAAGATTTTCGTTAATACTAGGAATATCAGCAGGAAATGATATAAGATATATGCCAGAAAAACTAGACCAAGCTTCAAACTTTGCGAATAAATTATGGAATGCTTCTAAGTTTGCATTAGGAAACTTTGCAAAAATAGGAGAGAATATAGAAAACTTTGAAGAATTCATGATAAGTGAAGAAATACCTTCTAACTTAGCATACGAAGATAAATGGATACTTTCAAAAATTAATACATTATCAAAAGAAATAAGTTATAATATAGATAAATACGATTTGGGAGTAGCTTGTAGTAAAATATATGATTTCATATGGAATGAATTTTGCGATTGGTATATAGAAATGGTAAAACCTAGACTATATGATGAAGAAAGTACAAATAAAGATGCAGCAGTATGGACATTAAACAAAGTGTTAGTAAATTCATTAAAATTATTACACCCAATAATGCCATTTATAACAGAAGAAATTTTTGCAAAATTATATAACAAAGATGAAAGTATAATGATTTCAAGATGGCCACAATATGAAGAAAAATTAACATTTGAAAAAGAAGAAAAAGGAATAGAAGCATTAAAAGAAATAATAGTAGGAATACGTAACTTACGTACAAATATGAATATACATCCATCTAAAAAATCTAATTTAGTATTTGTGAGCCAAGAATTTGAAGAAATGATAAGTTCTTCAAAAACAATGCTACAAAAATTAGGTTTTGCAGAAAGTATAGAAGTAAAACAAAATAGAACAGATATACCAGAAGATAGTTCATGCATAATGGTAGATGGAATAGAAGCAATAATACCATTTGGAGATTTAGTAGACAAAGAAGAAGAAACAAAGAGATTAGAAAGTGAAGTTACAAAGCTAGAAGCAGAAGTTACAAGATGTGAAAAAATGCTTTCAAACCCAGGTTTTGTATCAAAAGCACCAGAAGCAAAAATAAATGAAGAAAAAGAAAAATTAGCAAAATATAAAGAAATGTTAAAAGCTGCTAAAGAAAGACTAGAAGCAATAAAATAACGCAAAAAAGAAAGTTTTAGTTGTGTCTAAAACTTTCTTTTTATATTTTTCTAGGAAAGCAACAGAGAAATTTCGTCTTTGTTATAAATAAGTGCATGAGTATTCCAGAATTCTATCGACTTTGCATAAGCTAATTCGTCAATATTAGGATTCTTTTTCCAAGTAAACTGATTATAGAAATTTGAATCCCACGGCTCAGGAGCACTTTCACTCCCAATATATGAAGATAACAAAATATAATTATCATCTTCTATTCTTTTTAATACTACAGTAATACAAGAAGAATCGATGGGCTGACGTTTTTTTACCATTGGAGTAGGACCTTTTCTACCTTTACGAATGACATATATAATTTCATCGTTTTTCGTAATAGATACACAGTTACATTTTCCAATTACATATTTCATATCAACAACTTCTTTGTGGAACTCCTTACATAAATGTAAGCCAGATAAGGCTTTAACTAAAGTTTCAAAATTTACATTTTTATGAATATGACTATTAAACCGATTAAAAATACTTTTACCATTTGCACTTTTTGTGATAAACTCTAAATTATTCATATGTTCATCCTTTCTATACAAAGTTTAATAAATACATGAATATATTCTACTATAATTAACATAAAAAGTAAATAGAAAAAGAGAGATTTATAAATAATAAAGTTGAAATTATTAAAATGTTAATATATAATAAATATATAAGTATTAAAAAATAACATAAATCTTATAAATATAATGCATTTATAATCATCTTATATAAAAAGTAAAAAGGGGTATTGAAATGAGATATAAAATAGTAAATCCTAAAAGAACAATAATTATAGTAAGTATTATACTAGCAATAATAGCAGTTGTAGTAATAGTTTCATTTAATTTCTTAAAACCAAAAGAAAAACAAGTAGCAAAAATAGAAGATATAGAAGAAACAAATATAGAAAAGCCAGATGGTGAATATATAGATATAGAAGAACTAGAAAACGAGGAAGAAGAAAATATAGAACAGGGAAATACTATAAAAAACGAGAATTCAAAAGAAAATAATAATAATACAAAAAATAAAATGCCATATTATATAAAAGTAAATTATGGAGCACAAGTAGTAACAATATATCAAAAAGATAGCGAAGGAAACTATACAAAGCCAGTTAAAGCAATGGTATGTTCAACAGGTATTGCAACCCCTAAATCAGGAGTATATTCTATTCCAGCGAGGTGGGAATGGCTAAGGCTTGAAGGATATGTATGGGGACATTATAGCACACAAATAACAGGAAATATATTATTCCACTCAGTACCATACCTAACAAAAGGGGATCCAGCAAGTTTAGAATATTGGGAGTATGATAAATTAGGAACATATGCATCAGCAGGTTGTGTACGATTAACAGTAAAAGATGCAAAGTGGATTTTCAATAATTGTGCAAAAGGAACAAAAGTAGAATTTTATAGTGATTCTAATCCAGGACCATTAGGAAAGCCGACAGCCAAGAAAATATCTTCTTACCCAGACTATTTAAGAAATTGGGACCCAACAGATACAAATTCAAATAACCCATGGTTAACATACAAACCAGAAGAAATAACAAAACCAAAAAATGAGATACAGAATAATATTGCAAATGAAATAAAAAACGAGGTAGTAAATGAGATGGTAAACGAGATAGTAAATAATGTAGTAAATGAAGAGGTAAATGAAATAACAAACACAATATTAAATAGTATAGTAAATGAAAATACTAATACAACAGTACAACAGTAGCAAACAAAAAAATGAAATATGATAAAAATTAAAAGACAGAATTTTTAGGTACGTTTAAAATTTTATTTTTTATGTTGCATTTAAGAAAATAATAATCAGTAAGCTACATATTTTTTACCACATTTTGTATATGTAAAGTGTACTTGTACAGAATTATATATAATTAGCATAAAATATGACTAATATAATAACAACAAAATTACATAAAGATTAATTTTAACCTTGACATTAAAAATGTGGTTTATTATAATTTTTTTATAAAATATATGAGGTTAAAATATGAAAAAATATAAAAAACTTTTAATAATACTTAGCATATTAGCAATATTAATAGTACTCACAATAAATATTAAAAAAGTAGGAATATTTGCTAAAGTAAGAGAAAATGTAAAATCAAATGAAGAAACAAATCTAACAATAGATGATTTTTCAATAAAAGATAATGAAAATAACTTCGTGAATTTAATATTTTCAAGAGCAAATGGAATTAATAAGATAAAATATCCTACTGGATTTGAAATTACATGTAATGGAAGAAAAAAGGTGTCTATTGATTTTGAGGTGGATCCAAATCAAGAATACATATTCAAATTGGTAGATTCTACTGGGAAAGAAACAGAGGAATCATTTATTACGCCAGAAGCAAATATACAATTAACTAAAGGAAATCTTAATATAACATTAGATGATATTGTTACTAAAATAAGAGAAGAAATTAATAAAAAAAATATAGCAACAAATTTTATAAAAATGGCAATAGGAGAAAATGAAGCAAAAGATAGTACAACAACCAATGTTTCTCAAATTTTTACAGATTGGAAATCTTTTGGAGATGGAAATTGGGGATATAATACTTCTAATAACTATATATATAATACTAAAAATTCAGATTATATGACAGGATATTATGATCCAAATGGAAATTATGAGAATATTGAATTAGAGTTTGAAGCTATGACGTCAGATGCTGATGATGATATGATGGGATCAATGATTAGATTTAATGAATTAGAAAATAGTAAATATTCATCATATTTGTTTTTATTGGACAATCATGGCTACAATGGTGGAATGAATAATCGGAGCCTTTAATGGAATAAATAAAATTGTAAATAATCAATTATATGGATTAAATTATGTGACAAGGTTATCATGTAATCCGAATAATAGATGGATAAGAAATAGGTGGCAAAAATATAAATTTGTAGCAAAAGGTTCAACGATTAGTGCATATTTAGATGGAAATTTGATAGCACAAGTTACAGATACTAGCATTTCAAGTGGTACAGTTGGATTTGTATCATATTCACAAGCATATAATTATTTTAGAAATATTACTATAATAACTACAAGGTTACGAGCATTAGGCGAAATAATAAATAATGTTGAATGGGATTCAGCTGAACATAATGTAATAATAAATGTTAATAATGAACAAGACTCAGATTTATTTGAGCAAGATGTAATTAATATAATGAATACTAATAAAATATATTATTTTGCATTAGGAAGTGAAAGTAATAAACAGCAAATAGAACAATTTTTACAAAATATAAATAATAGAGGAAAATATTTAGAGAGTTCAGATATAGAAGCATCATCTATATCCATTGCAGAATATTTAAAAAATGTATTAACAATTAAAAAATAAAAGCAAGTATATAAAAAATGAATGTTGATGAAAATTTAATTTCACAACATTCATTTTTTGATTGAATATGAAAAGTCGATTTTGAATCATAATGGGAGATTATTTTCTTAGCTCTTCGAGCTATTAGCCAGTTAGAGATAAGTTATACAAAGTTAATTGCCCACATAAAATATGCACTTTTCTTGTTTATAAAATTATACAAATAAGTCCACCAGAGCCCTCATTAACAATTCTTTCCAAGGTTTCTTGAAGCTTACCTTGAGCATCCTCAGGCATTCTGCAAAGTTTATTTTGTAATCCCTCATTAACAAGTTCGTGTAAGCTCTTTCCAAATATATTAGATTCCCATATTTTTTGAGGATCACTTTCAAATTCAGAAAGTAAGTAATTAACAAGTTCTTCAGATTGCTTTTCACTACCAACAATAGGTGAAACCTCAGTTTCAATATCAGCTCTTATCATATGTATAGAAGGAGCTTTAGCTTTTAACTTAACACCAAACCTAGAACCTTGTTTAACCATTTCAGGTTCGTCTAAAATAAGTTCATCCATAGAAGGTGTAACTATACCATAACCAGTAGCCTTAACGCTTTCTAGTGCATATGCAATTTTATCATATTCTTTCTTAGTTTGAGCAAAAGAAGTTATAGTAGAGAATAAATCCCCTTCATTTGAAATTTCCACTCCAGAAATTTCAGTAAGTACTTTATAAAATAAGTCATCCTTTAAATCGATAGAAATATTAACATTTCCATTTCCAAGTAGAATCTCATCAACAACAGTTTTCTTAATAACTTCTGTTTTTTGAATTTTAGTTATACCACTATCTATTTGTTTTAGTAAACGAATATCACTAAAAGCTTCTTTTATTTCTAAATGTAATTCTTGTTTTAGCCAATGTGAATCTGGGAGTCCATCTACCCAACGAGGGAAATTAATATTAATTTGTTCAATTGGGAATTGATATAATATCTTACCAAATATATTATTAATATCGTCGAAATCAAGTATAGAACAATTAGTAGGAATTACAGGTACACAATATTTTTCCTCTAAATTTCTAGCAAGTTCTTTTGTATAGTCAGAATTAATATCGGCAGTATTTAATACAATAACAAAAGGTTTATTTAAAGCCTTTAATTCACTAACAACCCTTTCTTCAGCCTCAATATAGTCTTCTCTTGGAATATCAGTAATAGAGCCATCAGTTGTAACCAAAATACCAATAGTAGAATGCTCAGTAATTACCTTTTTAGTACCAATTTCAGCAGCAATTTCAAAAGGAATCTCATCATCATTCCAAGGAGTTTTAACCATTCTTGGCACATCATCTTCTAAATAACCAATAGCATTGTTAACTAAATATCCTACACAATCAACAAGCCTAGTTTTCAATTTAATATTATCTCCTAAAGTAATTTCCACAGCTTCATTAGGAATAAACTTAGGCTCAGTAGTCATAATAGTTCTTCCAGAAGCACTTTGAGGAAGCTCATCTAAAGCTCTTTCTCTTTTGTATTCATTATCAATATTAGGAATAACAAGCAAATCCATAAACTTTTTTATAAAAGTAGACTTACCAGTTCTTACAGGTCCAACAACCCCTACATAGATATCTCCATCAGTACGTTTTGCTATATCTTGATAAACTAATAAATTTTCATCCATTAAAAAATATACCTCCTTAAATGTTTGTACTAATAAACTTGTTTAATTAATGTATATTAGACAAATTCAAAAGTATGACTAAAAACAAAAAAACTTTATAAAATTTCTAAAAAGTGACAATGGGACGGGGTTTTTGTCACTAGTGTTTGATGCTACTTTTTAATAAAAAGCTTTTGAAACACTAGTGACAAAAACCCCGTCCCATTGTCACTTTTTCTAAGTTTAACTATTGTTGTTCGCCAGGTAAGAAGTAATCTACAACACCGTAGATTAAAGCACCTACTATGGCAGCCATCCATGAAATTGTATATCCTGCAACAAAGTATTGTGTTACATATAATACGATTGCAGAAAGTACAAATCCAACAAAGCCTTTACCGAATGAACTAGCATGTAGACCAGTAAATTTTACAATTAAATAATCTATAACAGTAAGAACAACAGCAGCTGCAATTAATGTCCAAATATTATTTATTTGAAACCCTGGTGTAAAGAAAGCAGTAATTGCAAGAACGATTGCTGCACTAACTAATCTTCCTACTATTTGCCATATCATGCTAGCACCACTTCTAGTTTGACTATGAGTTTGGTTTTCTGACATAATAAAACCTCCTTGCTTAAGAAAAATTTGCAAATTTAATAAATTTACATACTTCTCAATAATTTTATTATTTACATTTTTGCTTTTTATATTCAAAAAATGAATAAATGAAAAAAAAACGTGAAAAATAAATGTAAAAGGAGAGATTTTTTTATGTTATTAACTTTTTTTAGAACAATAATATTATACATATTAGTTTTAGTAGTAATGAGATTTATGGGAAAAAGAGAAATCGGTCAACTCCAACCCTTTGAACTTGCAATATCAATAATGATTGCAGATTTAGCAACAATACCAATGGCAGAATCTGGTATACCTATCACAAGTGGAATAATACCAATTTTAGGTTTGTTAGTAATGCACCTAACAATTTCATTAATTAACCTAAAAAGCATAAGGGCAAGAGAAATAATATGTGGAAAACCTTCTATATTAATATATAGAGGAAAAATACAAGAAGATAAATTAAAAAAGGAAAGATTTACAATAAATGAGTTAGAAGAAAAACTAAGAGATCAAAACATATTCAATATAGGAGATGTAGAGTATGCAATACTAGAAACGAGTGGACAAGTAACAGTAATACAGAAACCAAATAAAAGAACAACGATACCAGAAGATTTTGGAATAATGCCAGAATATGAAGGAATATCATATGACTTAGTAGTAGATGGAAAAATAATGAGAGAAAATTTACAAAAATTAGACAAAGACTATAACTGGCTAGTAAAACAAGTAGAGCCCTACGAAATAATGCCAGAACAAGCCCTACTAGTAACAATAGACGGAAAAGGAAACTTTTTCTGCCAAGCAAAACAAAAATAGTGTCCATTGGGGACGTTTCCTTTTGGGGTATCTGTCACTTTTGGGACATTTATATGCAAAGGGAATGTATTCTAGGGCAAACATTAATTATATAAATTAAATTGAAAGGTGTTAAAAATGTATAAAGAAATTATAATTTGCTCAATTGTTATAATAATTGTAGTTGGTTTAAATATACTTACAGAAAATTATACAAAAGAATCAGTAGCTTTAATGACAGGTAATTTAGAAGATTTAAAGAAAAATATGATTTCAGAAGAGCAAAATGAAGAAGATTTAAATAATCAAATAGAGGATATAGTAAATAATTGGAATGAAAGGCATAAAAAATTAGCATATTATATAGAACATGATGAATTAGAAAAAGTAGAAACAGAACTAGTTTCTTTAAAAGGAAATATAGAAGTTAAAGAATATGAGCAAGGTATTCCTAATTTAAATAACTGTATATTTATATTAGAACATATAAAAGAGAAAACAGCTTTACAAATAAAGAATATTTTTTAGAAAAGTTGCAATCAACATAAAAGTATGATAATATATATATAATGTTAATAATAAAAATTTAATAAAAAGGAGTGAAGTCTATGTTTGGAAAAGTGGTACAGTTAAGAGAAAAAGAAGCACAAGCAGGTTATGAAGTTGTATACGGCATAGACAAGCCGATTGCTGGTCGGTATTCATTAGCATTTGGCAATATTTCATTTGGAAATACCTGTGTAACAACAACTTATATTTATGGAGGTCATACAATTGAAGAGAAAACTGATGGTTATAAAGACATTTTAATCTTTAATGGGGAACTCGATAGTGGTGATACAGAGGAATATCTTTTAGTTATTATTCCATATGCGTCACAACTAAAGACAGATTCCAAAAGAATTGCAGGTAGGTATTACTACGAAGCAATCTTAGAAATGCATAACGGAGACACTGTTGAAGTATCAAAGAATTCGGTTGGCAAAAGAGAAGTTTACATGGCTGTTCAGGCAGGAAATGAAATGTTTTTAATAAAAAAAGAAAGGTAATTCACTCATACTCTCTATGTATAGAGAAAACAAAGTAAAGAAGAGAATTTTAAATCTCTTCTTTATTTTGCTTTAAAATATAAAAACGCTTGCAATTGACATAAAGGTATGATAAAATACTTAAAGTAACAATAGTAATGCAATTTTATATAACCAATATATAAATTGCTAATGTCTTAATAAATAGGAGGACAAAAAATGAAAACGGTGCGGAAATGTGACTTAAAAGATTTAATTACAAATTTTTATTGCAAATTTATAGCTCATATTTCGTTACATGAGCATTACAATTTATCATATAGCGAACAAGTAAAAGTAAATATAAGATCTACTCACATATTGGTTTGGTGGAATTATGATACAGATTTAGAAATAGAAACTGATACAAAAAATCTTGTAGAAAATTTTGCGAGAGAAATTGAAGAAATAACATTTGGAAATCTTAAAGTAACATATAGTAGTATAGGTGCTATAAAAAATGATACTACATTTGAAATTTACATTGCAAATGCATATGAAGTATTGGATTAATAAAGAAAAAGCATAGGTAATTAGTTTACCTATGCTTTTTCTTTTAACTTACAAAATAAAATTAAAAAAATCCAAATTCACCCTTTAAAAAAACAAAAGTTCATGATAAAATAACGAAAAAGGAGAAGGTATGATAGATTTAAATAAGCAAATACAATATATAAAAGGTGTAGGACCTAATAGAGCTGAACTATTAAATAAATTAGGTATTTATACATTGGAAGACTTAATTACATATTATCCAAGAGAATATGAAGATAGAGGAAAGCCAAAGAAAATAGCAGAACTTAAAGATGGTGAAGAAGCTCTTATTGAAGTTCTGGTAGTATCAAGAATGAGTGAACAAAGAATTAGAAAAAACATGGCAATATATAAGCTAATTGTTAGAGACGACACAGGCTCATGTGTACTTACATGGTTTAACCAAAGCTATTTAAAAAATAAATTTACATTAGGAAAGAAATATAAATTTTATGGAAAAGTTTCAAATAAATATGGAAAAATAGAAATGAACTCTCCAGTTTATGATGAAGAAGAAACTAGCAAAAATACAGGCAAAATAATTCCAATATATCCACTAACATATAAGCTTTCACAAAACACAATAAGGCAAGTTATAGAAAATGGTTTAAATGCTGTAAAAAGTGAAGGAGGATTAGAAGAAACACTCCCTACATATTTATTAGAAGAATATAATTTATATGAGATAAATAAAGCAACAAAAGAAATACACTTTCCACAAAATTTTTCGGAATTTGAAAAAGCACGTAAAAGATTAGTATTTGAAGAATTACTTTCTATGCAAATGGCACTTATTTCATTAAAAAATAAATATACAAAAGAAGAAGTAGGAATACAATTTAAAAAAGAAGTAAAAATGTCAGATGCTATAAATGAACTTCCATTTAAATTAACAAAAGCACAACTTAAAGTATTAGAAGAAATAGATAATGATATGGAAAATATAAAGTCAATGAATAGATTACTCCAAGGAGATGTAGGTTCCCGGAAAAACAGTAGTAGCCATGATATCAGCATATAAAGCAGTAAAAAGTGGGTATCAAGTAGCAATAATGGCTCCAACTGCAATTCTTGCAAGCCAGCATTTAGAAAGTTTTGAAGCAGTACTTTCTAAATATAATATAAAAAGTCAACTATTAATAGGAAGCATAACTAAAAAGAAAAAAGAAGAGATATTGCAAAAACTTGAAAATGGAGAAATAGACATACTAATAGGAACACATGCTTTATTAGAAGAAAACGTTAAATTCAGAAATTTGGGTTTAGTAGTAACAGATGAGCAACACAGGTTTGGAGTAAGGCAAAGAGGAATTATAGCATCAAAAGGAGAAAATCCAGATGTACTAGTAATGACAGCAACACCAATACCAAGAACATTAGCACTAATTTTATATGGAGATTTAGATATATCAATTATAGATGAACTTCCACCAAATAGAAAAAAAATAGACACATTTGCAGTAACAAAGGCAATGGAACAGCGAGTAAATAATTTTATAAAAAAACAAATAGATGAGGGAAGGCAAGCATATATAGTATGCCCATTAGTAGAAGAGAACGAAGAAATTAATGCAAAATCAGTATTAGAACTTGCAGAAAAATATAAAAACGAAGTTTTTTCAGAATATAAAGTAGAATACTTACATGGAAAAATGAAACCAAAAGAAAAAGATGAAATCATGCGAAAATTTAAAGATAAGCAGATAGATATTTTAATTTCAACCACAGTTATAGAAGTAGGAGTAAATGTACCAAACGCAAGCATAATGATAGTAGAAAATGCAGAAAGGTTTGGGTTAGCACAACTTCATCAATTAAGAGGAAGAGTAGGTCGTGGAGAATATCAGTCTTATTGTATATTAAAATATCAAGGTAATTCAGAAGTTATAAGACAACGTATGAAAATAATGCAAGAAACAAATGATGGATTCATAATAGCTGGAAAAGATTTAGAATTAAGAGGAAGCGGAGAATTTTTCGGAACAAAACAACACCGGACTTCCAGAATTCAAAATAGCCAACTTATTTGAAGACATGCCAATACTTAAAAGTATACAAAGTTTAGCAATAAAAATAGAACAAGAAGATCCAAAATTAGAACTAGAGAAAAATAAAAAATTAAATAAGTTAATACAGAAGAAATTTATAAATAGAATAGAAATATAAGAATTATACATATTAAAAGAGTTCAACGATTAAGGGAAAATCCCGTTGCCACAACAACGGGATTTTTTTATTCTATGCGAAGATTTATTGCATAAATCTTTAAGACTAAATATATAATACCTCCTTAGGTTTTTAATAAAAGCAGTATAACATAGAAATTTAATTATGTAGATAGGAAATATAAATATTCTTTATATATGAAGAAATAATCCTCAAACTCTTGACATTTACATAAAAACAATATAATATATAGTAAGAAAATAGTCGAAGAAGGGAGAAATCTATGTATACTCGGGATACTAACTTCAAAATATGGTGCAGAATTATTAAGCTTCAAATTAAATGGAGAAGAAAAGTTACACCAAGGAGAAGAAACAGTTGATGCAAATGGAAAAGCATTTTGGAAAAGACGTTGGTCAGTATTGTTTCCAAATGTAGGTAAATGTAAGAAAAACCAAACAATAATGAATAGTAAAACATATGAAATTCAAGCAAATGGATTTGCAAAAGATTTTGAATTTGAGCCAATTACAAAGTTAGATAACTTCCATTCTTATGTACTTAGAAGCAATGACAAAATTTTAGAAAAATATCCATATAAATTTTCATTATTTGTAACATATAGGCTAGATGAAAACAAACTAACAACAATATATAAAATTATAAATGAAGGCGATGTAGATATGCCATTTGGTATAGGCTCTATGCCAGCATTCAAAATAGATTTAGAACAATTAAAAAATGAAAATTACTGTTTAGAATTTGAAGAAGAAGAACAGAAAATACATTTTCTATATTTAATAGATGGACTAGTAGGAACAGAATATGCAAAAAATATAATGGAAGAAGATAAGAAAACAATAACATTAAAACCAGATATGTTCAAAAATGATGCAATAATAATGAAAGGTTTAACATCAAAAAAAGTAACACTAAAACTAAAAGATACAGGAAGGAAAATATTATCAATAGATTGTTCAAACTTCCCATATTTATCATTATGGTCAAAAACAAACTCTCCATTTTTATGCATATCACCATGGATGACAACGCCAGATACAATAAAAACAACAGGAGTATTTAGACAAAAAGGCGATATAGTAATTATTGGGTCAAATCAAGAATTTGAATGTAAATATACAGTAGAATTTTATTAGTGTCCATTGGGGAAAGGTACAAATGGGTATCTGTCACTTTTGGAAAATTTGTCTCTAATGAGAACATACATAATAAAAAGGAGATAATAAAAAAATGCCAATATTAAAAATATTAATACAAATAATATCATTAATAGTAGTAACTATAGGTATAGTTATGATATATGATGCACGAAAAATAAGTAAAAAATGGTTTAGCTTTGGCGACAGAAATAGTAGTGTAAAAATACTAAAAATAGTAGGTTTTATACTAGCTATAATAGGTGCAATTATAGTAATGATAAATATATAAAAAGTAAGAACACAAAGTCGTATGATTTTGTGTTTTTGCTTTTTATGTAATATTATCATGTTTATTAAATTATAATAAAAAATATTTAAATTTACATATCTTAGAATTTATGATATATTAAAAAAGAAAAGGAGGCAAATATGCCAAGAGTAAAGTGGACAAAAGAACAGGAAAAGGCTATATATGAAAAAGGGACAAATATACTAGTTGCAGCTGCTGCAGGAAGTGGGAAAACAGCTGTACTTGTTGAACGTATAATAAATAAAATAGTTAATGAAAATATAGATATAGATAGAATATTAGTAGTTACATTTACAAATGCAGCTGCAAGTGAAATGAGAGAAAGAATACTAGATGCAATTTATAAAAAAATAGAAGAAAGTCCAGATGATGTATGTATGCAAAAACAAATTACACTTTTAAACAAAGCAAGTATATGTACAATACATTCTTTCTGTTTAGATGTAATTAGAAATTATTTTTATGAATTAGATATATCAGCAAATTTCAGAATAGGAGATACAACTGAGGTAGAATTATTAAAACAAGATATATTAGAAGATTTATTTGAAGATAAATATATAAATAAAGATAAAGAATTTCTGAATTTAATAAATACATACACAACATATAGAGGAGATGAGCCATTAAAAGAGCTAGTATTAAAAATATATGATTATATTCAAAGTGCTCCATTTCCACAAGAATGGCTAGAAGAAAAAGTAGAAATGTTTAATTTGAAAGAAAAATTAAATGAAGATTTTGGAAAAACAGTATGGGGTAAAATTCTATTAAAAGAATATGAAGAGAAAATAAAAGAGAGTATATTAAAGTTAGAACGAGTAAAAAGAAAATTACTAAAATATCCTGAATTAGAAAAGTATACATTAACAATAATAAATGATATTGAGATTTTGAATGAAATAGAAAACCAGATAAGTTATGATAATAAAAATATATGGGATAAAACATATAAAAAAGTATCAAATCTAAAATTTGAAAAATGGCCAATAAATAGAAAAATAAGTATAGCACTAAAAGAAGAAGCAAAAGAAATACGAGATAAAGTAAAAAAAGATATAGATACCATAAATAAAAAAGTGTTTATATATGATTCATATAGAGCAAATCAAGATATGTATGCAATGTATGAAACATTATCAGATTTAAAAAATATTGTTAACGAATTTGAAAAAAGATTCTTAGAAAAGAAAAAAGAGAAAAATATAATAGACTTTCATGACATAGAACATTTCGCATTAAAAATATTAATACAAAAAAATGCAGATGGAAAATATATACCAACAGAAGTTGCAAACAAAATAAAAGAAAGATTCACAGAAATAGCAATAGACGAATATCAAGACAGTAATTTAGTACAAGAATATATACTAAACAGTATTTCAAATGGAAACAATATATTTATGGTAGGAGATGTAAAGCAAAGTATATACAGATTCAGACAAGCAAGACCAGAACTATTCATAGAGAAATATGAAAGTTATACATTAGAAGATGAAAAAGAAGTAAAAGGCAAAAAAATACAATTATTTAAAAACTTTAGAAGTAGAGAAAATGTACTAGACATTACAAACAACATATTTGAACAAATAATGAGTAAAGAATTAGGAGATATAGATTATAACGAAGACGAATACCTAAACCCAGGAGCAGACTATCCAAAAGCAGAAAATAACCCAGTAGCAGAATTACATATAATAGATTTGGCAAGTTACGAGCCAAAAGTTGAAAATTATATGAATGAGCAAAAAGAAATAATAGATAATAAAATTATAGAGGCGAATAGCAGTAGTCCACGCATAGAAGAAACTATTCAAGAAAACGAAGACACAAACCAAGAAGAGCCAATAGAAAACACCCTAATAGAAGCAAAATTTGTTGCAAATAAAATACAAGAACTAATAAATAGTAAATACAAAATCTACGATAGAAAAAAAGGTTATAGGCCAATAGAATATAAAGATATAGTAATATTACTAAGATCAACTCTAAATTCGGCACCAGTATATGAAAAAGAATTAATAGAAAAAAATATACCAGTATTTAGTGATACTTCAAGTGAATATTTAGAAACAACAGAAATACAAACAATAATGAGTGTATTAAAAATAATAAATAATCCACTTCAAGATATTCCACTAATTACAGTATTAAGATCTAGCATAGCAAATTTTACAGACAATGACCTAGTACAAATACGTTTAGCAGATAGAAGTGAAAGTTTTTATAATGCTATGTTAAAAGCAAGAGTAGCAGTAAATGAAGAATTAAAAGAAAAGATAAATCATTTTATAACAATGATAGAAAACTGGAAAGATATAGAAACATACAAAACATTAGATGAACTTATTTGGCAAATATATATGGATAGTAATTATTATAATTATGTGGGTTTATTAAATAATGGTAAATTAAGGCAAGCAAACTTGAAAATGCTATTTGAAAAAGCAAAACAATATGAAAGTGCAAGTTTTAAGGGATTATATAATTTTATTAATTTTATAGATAAATTAAAGCTAAGTAGTAAAGATATGGGTGCTGCCAAAATAATTGGAGAAAATGATAATGTTGTAAGAATTATGAGTATCCACAAAAGTAAAGGATTAGAATTTCCAGTAGTATTTTTATGTAGAAGTAGTAAAAAAATCAACCTACAAGACCTAAATGATAATGTACTAATGCATCAAGGCTTAGGTTTTGGAATGAAATATATAAATTATGAACGAAGAATAGAATATAATACACTTGCAAAAGAAGCTTTACGACTAAAAATGAGAAAAGAAACAATATCAGAAGAAATGCGAGTACTATATGTTGCACTTACAAGAGCAAAGGAAAAATTGTATATAACAGGAGTAGAAAAAGATTTACAAAAATCTCTAAAAGAAAAGGAAAAAATTTTAGAAATTTACAATAAACAAAAGTTAGATAAAAATGTGGTGGGAAAATATGTATCGTATTTGGATTGGATAGAATTAGTGTACTTAAATGATAAAGAAAAAATGAGTAAAATATTAAAAGTTCATGAACATGATGTAGGGGCAGGCCTTGCATCTGTCCGGAGACAAAGGAATAAATAGTGAAGAGTACAAATTCTTGAAATTTGATGTAGGGGCGATTATTAATCGCCCGATCTTCAAAGAAACTACCCAAGATAAAAATAACATCAAACAAACCTTAAACTGGCAATACAAATACAAACAATCAGAAAACATACCAACCAAAACCTCTGTAAGCGAAATAAAAAATAGAAAAGATAATGAGGGGGCAATTATCAATCGACCACTCTTCGAAGAAACTACACAGATGGAAGATGGAAGATGGAAGTTGGAGGTTGGAAACGAAAAAGAACTAAAAGCACCCAACTTCGAAAAAGAAGAAAAAATAACAGGTGCACAAAAAGGAACTTTAATGCATTTATGTATAAAAAATTTAAATGAGAAAAAAGACTATGAATTAAAAGACATAATAGAATTAATAAAAAGCTTACAAAACAAAAACATAATAACCGAAAGAGAAGTTCAAACCATAAATACAAAAACATTATTACAATTCACAAAATCAAACTTATTTAGAGACTTAAAAGAAGCAAAAGAAGTGCATAAAGAAGAGCCATTTTATATAAATATTCCAGCAAGTGAAATTTACAATGTACAAGTACAAGAAAACGTATTAGTACAAGGAATTATAGATTTATATTATATAAATAAACAAGAAAATATAATATTAGTAGACTACAAAACAGACTATGTACAAAATGAAAATGAACTAATAGAAAAATATAAGTCACAATTAGAATTATATAAAAGAGCACTAGAAGGTGCCTTGAAAAAACAAGTAGAAAAAGTGATAATATATAGTACATATTTACAAAAAGAAATAATTGTGTTATAATTTATATTATGGAAACCAATGTAAAACTTGCAATATGAAAGGAGAAAGCAAAATGACGAAACGGAGAGAAAATAAAAGTGTAGAAGAGATTGCTAAAACAAAAACAATGATAGCAGAAATAGTAATAGGATTGTCATTTTTATATGTAAATACTATGATTGCTATAGTAAGTAATGGTATTATTCCAATTATTTCTACAATAGTATATTTCACTCTATATATTATAATTAGCATACTTATATATAAAGAATACATGAGACAGGAAACAATGAAATACAATGAAAGAGTGTGCAAGAACAAACTTTCAAAAAAGAGATATACCAAAGTAATTCCTAAATATAAAACACAGTTTACAGATGGATCACAAAATAATAAAAGTGTACAATTCTATGCTAAATTGATAGAAAAAGGAAAACTTATAGTAGTAGAAGTAGTAGCTATAGTGGAATATCCAGAAGAAACAAAACGTATAAATTATGATGCATATTTTCCATGTTATTTTGAAGATTATTACGAAACCATAAAAAACTAAATATTGCAAAAAGGGTAAGATTAATTCTTATCCTTTTAAAATTTTTTAATTAAATAATTGCCCAAAAAAAACATATGTGATATACTTTAAAAAACAGAATTAATAATTTGTACGCAGTGGAAACTGCTACAAATTATTAATTCTGCAATAACTATCTTCTACGAAAATTCATCATTCAATGATAAATTTTCTAGAATATAGAAAACAATAGGAGGAAAAAACGTGCTAAAAAATACTAAAGAAGATAGCAAAGAATTAGAAGAAAAACTAAACTATATAGGCTTAAACTTAGAAAAAATTCCAAAATGCTTTGAAAATAATGAGAAAATAAAATATAGACCATTAAAAACATATGAAGACAACAATTACAAAGTATATAAATATGTAGATGTAAAAGATATAGAAATATATATAACACCAGTAGATAGGTTAGAAAGCTTAAATGAAAAGCTAAAAACAGCAATGCCTATTTCATATTATATGAGTTTAAATGCTGAAGAAAATATAGAAGAATATTCTACATTTTTAAATATGATAAATCATTTGAATATAGATAAAATAAAAAATATAGAGAAAGAACAAAATTACTTAAATAAACAATTACCATATGAAATAAAATATAAAAATAACTACATTTGGCAAATATATTATTCAGATGTAGAAGATAAATATTTCATGCTATATTCTAGTAACGAAAATAATGAGGAATGTTTATTCTATTTGATAAAAAGAAAAATAGAAGCACAAAGAGCAAGAAAAAAAGAACTAATATATGTTCCAATAAGTCATATGGAATATTCAAACATATTATTAAAAAAATCAGAAATAGCAGATTTAGAAAACTATTTATGGTTATTTACAAAGGAATGGCCAAATATATATGAAGTATATAACCAAAATGATGAAATATCTCTTGAAATACTAGGAACAACAACAGTATTTGACGGAGTAAGAAGCATGTACAAAATAACTTTAAAGAATAAAGAAGAAGCACAAAAAGTTTTTAAACTAATAAAAGCACTATTTATACTTGAGTCAAATGACGAGTATGAATATAACTTTAAAACTTTAATAAATGAAGAAGGAAGTTTAGATTTCTGTTACAATATGCAAAAAGTAACATATGAAAGTTTATCAGAATTTATACGAAAAGAAGTAGAAGTTAAACAAGAAAAAATAAATGAATTATATGAAAAAAATATAATTCTTGTAGAAAATTTAGAGCTTTTAAAAGAAACAGTAAAAAAACATAATGAAGAATATTTGTTAAAAGAAAAACAAATTACACAATTTTTAGAATGTAAAAAAACATTTTTTGGAAGAGTAAAATACTTTTTTGGAAAAGGAAAGAAAGTAAAAAAAGAAGAAACACCAAATATCGAGGATGAAAAAGGTATAGAAATAGCTAAGTTAGAAACAATAGAAAAGAAAGATTTTTATACAATAGAAGATTTATTAAAAGTATGTGAAATACTAAAAATAGAAGAAACAAAATATAAAAATTCAGAAATGGATATAAAAGCATTAGAAAATAAAAAGCTAAATTTAGAAAAGAAAATACAAAATGCAACTTTATATATAAATGAAATAGAAAGTCATAAAAAGAGTATTTTTGACTTTTGGAAATTTACTAATAAAGACGAAGTAAATATGCTTACACAGGCAGAAGAAAACGAAAATCAAAATAAAGGAAAATTAAAAAAAGTATTTAATTATAAAGAAGACTTAGAAGATTTTGGAAAACAAATAGATTCCAAACAAAGAGATACTTTTTCAAAAAATGAATGTGACGCATTATTTGCTTGCCTAAATGACTTAGAAACTTTTAATGTATTAAACAAAGAAAAAATATTAAAAAGAGAAGAAAATAAAGTTCAAAAGAAATTAGAAAAATTCAAGCAAGAATATATAGAAAATATAGATACAATTACTGAAAAAGATTTTGACATATTTGGCAATGTAGCACAAGATAAGACAAAAATAAAAGTTCTAAATAATAATAAACATAGAGAAATAGAAAAAGATAAGTATAAAATATTAGGAATAAGTCCAGAAACAACTTTTGAAGAATACAAAGATAATATAAATAATTATAAAAATTTACTAAATGAAGCATATGGAAAGGTACTATCTCCATATGATATGCACATATATATGGCAAGTAGTGGAGAACTAAACGAGAAAACTTTAAATATAATGAATATAAATCCAAAAGAAGAATTATTAAAAAGCACAAATGAAGTGGAAACAAATATATATAAAATAAATATAAAAGAAAATATGCCAATTATATTTTATTCAAATATAATGTACTACGACAATTTAAACAAAACACTTCCATTAGGAATGGATATAAGTACAAAGGCGTTGATCGATTTAAGCAAATTTGAAATGAAACTAGTTGCAAGAAAAGATTTTAACATAAATGTTCTAAAAGACGAATTTACAAATGAAATAAAACTAATACATGTATATGAATACAATATAGAGAAAAAGTAGCATTGGGGACTGTTCGTAATCGGAAACAAGATAGAGAAAAACCACAAGGCAATAAACCAAAATAAACTAGCTAGATTAGGAACTGTCCCCAATGTGGAAAAAAAGGAGAAAAAACAATGATAAATAGAGCAATAATAATTGTCTTAGATGGATTAGGTGTAGGTGAATTACCAGATGCAAATGTTTATGGCGACGAAGGAAGCAATACCTTAAAAGGAATATATGAAATATGTAAACCACATTTACCTAACATGAAAAAAATGGGGATTTATAATATTGAAAATATTGGAATATCAGAAAAAGAAGAAAATCCAATTGGGGCATTTGGAAAACTTGCAGAAAAATCAGTAGGAAAAAACAGCCCAGTAGGGCACTGGGAAATAGCAGGTCATATTACAACCCCACGGATTTTCAACATATCCAAATGCATTTCCAAAAGAAATGATACAAGAATTTATACAAAGAACAGGAATAGAAGGAATATTATGCAATGAAGTAGGCTCAGGAACAGAAATACTAAAACGTTTTGGCGAAGAGCATATAAAAACAGGAAAACCAATAATATATACATCAGCAGACAGTGTATTCCAAATAGCAGCACATGAAGATATAATACCAGTACAAAAACTATATGAAATGTGTAAAATAGCAAGAAAAATATTAGATAAACCAGAGTATAATGTAGGAACAGTTATAGCAAGGCCATTTGTAGGAACTATAAGTAAGAACTTTACACGAACATATAACAGAAAAGATTTTGAAAGTAATACCTTTGGAAAAACAATGTTAGATGTTATATCAAAATCAGGAAAAGATGTAATATCAATAGGAAAAATAGAAGATTTATTTACTATGAGAGGAATAACTAAAAATTATCATACAGAAGGAAATGAAGACGGAATAGAAAAAACAATAAACGAAATAAAAAAAGATACACAAGGGTTAATCTTCACAAACTTAGTAGATTTTGACATGCTATATGGACATAGAAACAATGTAGAAGGCTATAGCAAAGCACTAGAATACTTTGACAGCAAACTACCAGAAATAATAGAAAATATGAAAGAAACAGATATGCTAATAATAACGGCAGACCACGGAAATGACCCAACAACACCAAGTACAGACCACTCAAGAGAATATATACCAATGCTAGTATATGGAAAAGAAATAAAAGAAAACATAAACATAGGAACACGAGAAACATATGCAGATATAGCAGCCACTGTTTTAGATATATTAGCACTTGAAAATCTAGAAAATGGAGAAAGTTTTAAAGAAAAAATATTAAAATAGAATAAAGGGAATGTAAAAAAATGCCAAAAGTGCCAAAGGGGACGGGGGATATTGACACATCTTTAAAAGATAAAGTGTGTCAATATCCCCCGTCCCTTTTGGCACTTTTTTTACATACTTATCAATCTAATTCTACATTCTCAAGAACAATTGTAGGCACTGAAAGTATAGAATTGTTTTTAGCAAATAATAAAACTGTAAAGCCATTCAAAAGCTTAAAATTTCTATCTACAATAATCGGACGAATAATATGCCGATATTTTTTGTAGTTTTTCTCGATTTTTTTATATGAACGACCTCTAACTTCTTTATAAATATAAAAATAAATAATTATTTTTTCTATTGGTTCATTAGAAATCCAATCTTTGGGAATAATAGGTCCAAACCATTTTTTAAGAATATGGTTATTAAGACTAATATCCCTAAAAAATTCTTGCTGACTTTCTGGTGAAAGAGAACGAAAATAAATAAATTGTTCCTCAGTCATATTACTTTTTTTACTATTACAAGTTGAACAACAAATACGTAAATTGTTAGGTAAAGTAGGCCCGCCTAAATTCCTAGGATATAAATGGTCTAAAGTAGACTTATCCCGAAAAATAGGATTTCCACAATAATAACAAGTATCAGAAGCCTTAGTAGCGTAAGTTAAATCATACATTAAATCTTCAAAATCACTCGACTTGTAAATATAAAGAATACCGTCTTTTACATTTGCTACATCTTTATAAGAATAATTTTCAGGTAAGGGAATTTTCATTTGAACATCTCCTTTCAAAAAAGATTAATTTGTTATGTATATACTAATATAAAACATCTAATATGTCAAACAGAAAATGCTTTGAATTAAGAATGCCGACAAATCTATAAATAAAGCCCTTAAAACCTTGACAAATGAAGCAAATAAATATACAATTACCCTAGCATAAAATACTTAAAAATTAATAAAAAAGGAGCTTATAAATGGAATATATAAAAACATTATGGAAAAATAAAAAAATGGTATGGCAACTTGGAAAAAGTGATTTTAAAAATAGATTTGCAAGTACAAGCTTAGGTACAATATGGGGCTTTTTACAACCATTTGTATTTATGATAACATATGTAATTGTATTTGAAAGTATATTAAAAACTAGAAGTAGTGGAGACTACCCATATGCTGTATGGTTTATACCAGCAATGGCAATGTGGCAAACATTAAATGATATGATAATGAGTGCAAGTGGCTCAATAAGAACATATAGCTATTTAGTAAAAAAAGTAGTATTTCCAGTAGATGTAATACCAAATATATCAATAGTAGCATCAAGCTTCGTAGGAATATTTTTGTTTCTAGTTTCAGTAGGAGTTTGTATAATATTTAAACACATACCAAACATAATGACACTAATATATATAATATTTGCAATGTATTGCTTTGTTATAGCATTTACAAGGTTTACATCAGCAATAACAACAATAATACCAGACTTTGCAAATTTATTAGGAATAGCAATGCAACTATTTTTCTGGTTTACACCAATTATATGGAATTTAAGTATGCTATCTAACCATCCACTATTATTAAAAATAATACAATGTATGCCATTTACTTATTTAGTAACAGGAATTAGGCAAGTGTTTATAGATGAGAACATGATAATAACAGCAGACAATGGAATATACACAATAGTATTTTGGACAATAACAATAATATTATTTGTATGGGGAAATAGTGTATTTAAAAGAAACAAAAAAGACTTTGCAGATGTACTATAATAATTACATATAACTTATATAATAAAGGGTTTGCTACAAAAAGACATAACCAAAGTGAAAAGATGTATAACAGTTAGAAATTTAGACAAGATAGAAAAGAAGGTAAAAAATGGAAGATATTATAAAAATAGAAAATTTAACCAAAAGTTATAAAATGTATAAAGGAAAAAAATCAAGATTATTAGAAATGGTAATTCCTAAATACAATAACCATACAAATTTTAATGCACTAGAAGGATTAAATTTAGAAGTAAGAAAAGGTGAAATATTAGGAATATTAGGAAAAAACGGGGCAGGAAAATCAACGCTTTTAAAAATAATAACAGGAGTTACAGTTCCTACTTTACGGAAATTTAAATATAAATGGAAAAATAAGTTCTCTTTTAGAACTTGGAACAGCATTTAACATGGAACTTACTGGAGAAGAAAACATATATCAACATGCACAAGTAATGGGGCTTTCAAAAGAAGAAATTGAAAGTAAAAAACAAGAAATAATAGATTTTGCAGATATAGGAGACCATTTATATCAGCCAGTAAAAACATATTCTTCAGGTATGTTTGCTAGGTTAGCCTTTGCATGTGCAATAAATGTTGATCCAGATATATTAATAGTAGATGAAGTATTATCAGTAGGAGATATGGCTTTTCAATTAAAATGTTTTAAGAAATTTGAAGAATTTAAAAATAAAGGTAAAACAATACTATTTGTAACACATAGTATAATGGATATAATTAGAAATTGCACAAGAACAATAATATTGTCAAATGGAAAAAAGATATTTGATGGAGATGTAAAAGATGGTGTAGAATTATATAAAAAAATGATGGTTGGTATAGATATAGAAAAAGAAGAAAAGAATGCAAAAATAGAAACTATAAAAAATGCAAAAGAAATATGGAAAGAAAATTTCACTATAAATGAAAAAGCATTAACTTATGGAAATTTGAAAGCAGAAATAATTGACTATGGTATTTTTGACAAAGATAATAAAATGGTTCCTATTATTAATAATACAGATGAATTCATAATAAAAATAAAAGTAAAATTTAATGAAAATATAGAAGAACCAATATTTGCAATGTCGATAAAAGACTTTAAAGGATTAGAATATGCAGGAGCAAATACAGAAGAAAGAGGAGTAAAAGTAGGAAATTATAAAAAAGGTGATATAGTAACAGTAGAATTTAAACAAGCAATACCATTAAAGCCAGATAAATATACAGTATCATTTGGCTGTACGAGATTTAGTAAAAATGGTGATTTAGAAGTATTTGATAGAAAATATGATGCTCTATTTCTTGAAATAGTTGCCAATAAAGATTCTTTAGGATTAGTAGAAATAAATACTAATATAGAAATTAAAAGATAGGAGAACATAAATGAAAATTAATTATGACTTTTATATAGGAGAGGACTTATATTCTGATGGAAGTATAGAAAACGAAATAATTAAATATGAAAATGAATATGAAAATATTGATGACGTTTTTGAAAAAGATATTAGATGGCCAGTATTTTATCATTTAACACCAATAAGAAAAAATATTATAAATTGGTATCCATTTAAAGATAATAGCGAAGTATTAGAAATAGGTGCAGGTATGGGAGCGATAACAGAAGCTCTATGTGAGAAATGTAAAAATGTAGTTTCAGTAGAGCTTTCAAAAAATAGAGCGACATCAATAGCTACAAGAAATAAAAATAGAGAAAACTTAGAAATAATAGTTGGAAACTTAAATGATATAGATTTTAAAGAAAGAAAGTTTGACTATATAACATTAATTGGAGTTTTTGAATATGCAGCATTGTATACTAATACAAAAAATCCATATATAGATTTTCTAAACAATATAAAAAAATTGTTGAAACCAGATGGAAAATTATTAATTGCTATTGAAAATAAATTTGGAATGAAATATTTTTTAGGCGCTCCAGAAGATCATACAAATATAAAATATGATGGAATAACAGGATATTCTAATGAGAGTTCTGTACGAACATTTGGAAAACAAGAAATAGAAAATATATTAAGTGAAACAGGGTTTAAAAGTAGAAAATTTTATTATCCATTACCAGACTATAAGTTACCATCATTAATATTTTCAGATGAATATTTACCAACAGTTCAAACGATAGAAAATTACAAACCATATTATTATGAAGGAACACAAATAGAATTTGATGAAATAAAAGCATATAAAGAAATAATAAAAAATAATATGTTTAGCTTTTTTGCAAACTCATTTTTTATAGAGACATCACAAGAAAAAATAGAAACACAAATTAATATAGAAAATATAGAATTAATACCAATTAGTAAAATAAGTGAAAAATTTTATAATAAAGATTATTCTAAAAAAGATGAAAAAGAAAAAATGCAAAATGAAATAAATGAATTAAAAAATAAAATAGAGCTAATTGAAAATTCAAAATCATGGAAAATGACCAAAATATTAAGAAATATTAAGAACAAATATAAATAAAAGGGGAAAGATATGGATAAAGTAACCAATATATTAAAATGGTATCCATTTAAAGAAAATGCTAAAGTATTAGAAATTTATAATGAAAATAGTATAATAGAAAAATTAGAAAAAAAGATAAATATAGAGAAATGCTCTATCACAAAATTAAAATTAGAAGGAGAATACGATTACATTACATTAATAGGAACATATGAATATGCACCTACTATATATAAAGGAAATAAGCCATACTCAAATTTTTTGAAAAACTTAAAAAAGCACTTAAAACCAGATGGCAAAATATTATTAGCAATAGATAATAGATTAGGAATTAAATATTTTGCAGGAGCCAAGAGCAAACATTATAATAAACTATTTGAGGCAATAGAAAGTGAAATTAGAGAGGAAAAACCAAACTTACTTTTAAAAAGAGAACTAGAAAAATTTATAAATGAAGCAGAATTTAAAAATTATAAATTCTATTATCCAGTACCAGACTATATTAATGCTAATACAATTTTTACAGATGAATTTTTACCAAAATCAAATCACAGTAAAATTGTATATCCACTTAACTATGATGAACAAAGTATAATTATATTTAATGAAATAAATGTAATGAAACAAATATGTGATAACAATAAATTTGCAGACTTTACAAATTCATATTTGGTAGAAATATCAAATGAGGAAATAAACAATGATATAAAATTTATAAATTATAATATATTCAGAAAAGATAAATATAAATTAGCATTAATTATGGGAAAAGAAAATGTACAAAAATATGCAGAAACCACAAAAGCAAAAAAACATATAGAAAATATAAATAAATATATAGAAAACTTAAGATACTTAGGATTTAAAGTTTTAGAAAAAGTAGAAAATGACAAAATAATAAGTAAGCTTGCAAATTCAGAAGAACTAGATAAAAAAATAGTTGCAAAAATAAAAGAAGAAAATGTAGAAGAAGCATACAAAGAAATAGAAAACTGGTATTCATATATAAAACAAAGATTACAAAAAGAATTGGCAAAAGGAGAAAATATATTTAAAAAATATAAAATAGAAATACCAAAAGATATAGAAGAAAAAATGCAATTTATAAAAAATGGATATATAGACCTATCTTTTGAAAATGTATTTTGTGAAGATGAATATGTATTTTATGATCAAGAATGGTATTTCGAAAATGTACCATTAGAGTTTATTTTATATAGAGCGATAAACAATTTATATAACTATAATGTTAGCAAAATAGAACAAAAGCTTAATAAAAAAGATATTCTACAAAAGTTTAATTTAACTACATTTATACCATATTTTGAAGAACTAGAAAGTAAAATACAAAAAGAAATATTAGATGAAGAAACAGTAAATGAATACAGAAATACATTAAGCCAATATAATGTAAATTTACAAGAATTAAATTTGGATAATAAAGAATTAACAAAACAATTTTTGATATTAAAAGAACAAAAAGAAAAATTAGCAAAAGAAAAAGAAGAAATTGAAAACAAATATAATATATTGCTAAATGAATACAATACATCTCGTGCATGGAAAATTATAAAGGGATTTAGAAGTTTTTTAGGAAGGAAATAGTAAAATGAATTTAAGACTTAAAGTTAGTATAGTAGTAGAATTTTATAAAAAAAATGGATTAAAAACAACTATAAAAAAGATATTAAAAAAAATAAAAAAGATAATTTTTTCTTCATTTAAACAACATAAATTTGAAAAAGAAGAAAACGAAAATTATAAACTATGGATACAAAATAATGAACCAAATGAAGAAGAGCTAGAAAAACAAAGAAATACTAAGTTTGAGTATGAACCTAAAATAAGTATAATTGTGCCAATGTATAACACAAAAGAAAAGTATTTAAAAGAATTAATAGACTCAGTAGTAAACCAAACATATACAAATTGGGAACTATGTTTAGCAGATGGAAGTAATGAAAAAAGAGAATATGTAGAGCCATTAGTCAATTTAGATAAAAGAATAAAATACAAGTTTTTAAATGCAAATAAAGGAATATCTGAAAATTCTAATGAAGCATTAAAACTAGCTACACGGCGATTATATGGCATTACTTGATCATGATGATATTTTGCCAATATTTTCATTATATGAAATAGTAAAAGTAATTAACCAAGATAAAGAAGCGGAATTTATTTATACAGATGAAGATAAACTGCTAGAAGAAAAAGAAAATAGAATGGGGCCACACTTTAAGCAAGATTATGCACCGGATACCTTAATGAGTTATAATTATATTTGCCACTTTTCAATATTCAAAAAAAGTTTAATGGATAAATTAGGAGGCTTTAGAAAAGAATTTGATGGAAGCCAAGACTATGACTTAATATTTAGGGCGGTAGAGCAAGCAAATAAAATTATACATATACCTAAAATACTATATCATTGGAGAATAAATGTAGATTCAGTAGCATCAAGTGCAAGTGCCAAACCATATGCATATGAAGCAGCCAAAAAAGCAATATCAGCACATTTACAAAGGATAGGAGTAAAAGCGAAGGTAGAACATGCTCAAATTTTAGGAATGTATAAGGTAGCATATGAAGTAATAGGAAACCCAAAAGTATCAATAGTAATACTAAATAAAGACCATAAAAAAGATTTGAAAAGATGCATAAATAGCATTATAAATAAAACTACTTATAGTAATTACGAAATAATAATAGTAGAGAACAATAGCCAAACAAAAGAAATATTTGACTATTATAAAGAAATACAAAAGCTAGAGAAAATTAGAATAGTAGAATATAGAGAAAAAGGCTTTAATTATTCTAAACTAAATAACTTAGGCGTACAAAATTCTCATCGGAGAATATATAATACTACTAAATAATGATACACAAATAATAACACCAAATTGGATAGAAACTATGCTAGGAAATTGCCAAAGAGAAGATGTAGGAATTGTTGGAGCAAAACTAGTATATAAAAATAAAAAAGTACAACATGCAGGTGTAGTACTTGGTTTAACAGGGATAGCAGGACACATTAATTTAGAATTGGATGAAAATGACCCTGGTTATATGGCAAGAAATATAATATCTCAGAATTTCAATGCTGTTACAGGTGCAATGATGATGATATCAAAAAAGGACTATGAAGAAGTAGGAGGTTTAGACGAAGACTTCCCAGTAGCATATAATGATGTAGATTTATGCTTAAAAATAAGAAATAAAAATAAAGTAATTGTAATGAATCCATTTGCTGAGGCCTATCATTTTGAATCAAGAACAAGAGGATATGAAATATCAAATGAAAAAATAAAAAGACTAGAAGAAGATGCAAACAGACTTAAAAGCAAATGGAAAGAGTTTTTTGAAAAAGAGGATCCTTATTTTAATATAAACTTTAGGCATGATACTTCAATTATTAGAATAAGACCAGACAAAGCAATAAAATAAAATGGAGAAGAAAATGAAAAATAAAAAGAATATATTAGTACTAATTTTTTGTATATTTATAACAGTTATGTTTTTTACATATCAAGTGGTAATAACTTATGATACATCACATTATTTATGGCTTACAAGCCTACTAAGTAAAGGAGGAGACTTTAGCACATGGGATGTAGCAAGAGGACCGATATTTCCAATGTTTATACGAACTTGTAATATAATATTCGGACATAACACAAACGGATTATTATTAGGAATGTTTATATTTTATATATTAATGCTATTAGGATGTTATTTAATATACAAAGATACTATAAAAGATGAAGAACATTTTAATAAAAAAGTAAAATACATATTGATATTTTTATTCTTACTATTAGTTGTTTTTAATCCTATGATAATAGGCTATTATCATACATTACTTACAGAATTTGTAGGAATGACTTTTAGTATAATTGGCTGCTATTTAGCTTGGAAGTGGATGGGCATTAATTTTAAAGAAAATAAAGTAAAATATAGTATATATACATTGGTATTAGCGATACTAACTGCTATTGCATGGCAATTAAAACAACCATATGTAACCACAATACTATTTCCAATAATAATAGCAAGCATAATATCTTTTGTAAGAAATGTAAATTTTAAAAATTTCTTGCAAAGAATAGCAACACTTATTACATGTATTATTGTATTAGTAGCTAGTATAAAGATATGGAATGTAATACTTGAAAAAAATAATGTTACTATTAAAGAAAATAGAACATCAGCAGGATTCTTTGCATCAGGAATTTTAGGAGGAATAACAAATTATAATATTCAAGATATAGAAACTTTTGATACTACTCAAGAAATAGAAGAAAGTACAAAAATAGCAGGAGAAGATAAAGCTAAAATAAAAGATATATTAGAAAGTAAATCTGAATATAGAGCATATTTGGTAATAGATACAAATAAAGAAAATTATGAAATTATATATTTAAAAGAGAATGTAATATCAACAACAGAAGCAATTAAATTTTTACTAAGTTCATTAATAAAGGATCCAAAAGCTATAATAGGAGGATATGTTTCAAATTATTTAGCAACAATAAGTATATATGATATTGACTTTATAGGAAATAAAATAGAAATTTCAAAAAATATAAATTTTATAACTACAAAAGAAATAGATGCAATAGGATATAAAATTTATGATTATGGAAAAGAAAATGTATTTTATTTATCACCAGAATATGAAATATATGCAGAAGAATATAGAAGTGTAAATAAACCAATAATTAATGTAAATAGGGTAATGAGAAAATTACAAATGCCAATGGCAATAACAATGAAAATAAGTTATTTAGTATTACCAATTTTAGTAATATGTAGCATAACAGCTGTATTTGTAACAAAGAAAAGATATAATGAAAAATATTGCAGAATTATAGATATCATAACAATTTTATATATATTTAGCCTATTACACATTTTAGTACATAGTATACTAGGTGCAGTAATAGACAGATACACAATGCCAGCTTTAATAACTACATTTATGGGGATACTATTTAGTATTTATGCTATTATATATAGAAAAAAATATAAAAAGTAAATTTAAGGATTTCCAAGCGATGAAAATTTCAAAGAAAGTATAGAAATTCCAACTGTAAAATATGGAATGTTTAGAAAGGAAGAAAAAAGACATATGAAAAAATGTGATATAATAATTCCAATTTATAATTCACCAGAATGGGTAAAAATGTGTGTATATGCATTATATAAAAATACACCAGAAGAATATATAGGAAAAGTAATTTTAATGAATGATAATTCAGACGAATTAACTTGTAATTGTATAGAAAACTTAAGTAAAAAATATGAAAAAATAGAAGTATATAAAAATGAAGAAAACTTAGGTTTTATAAAAAATGTAAATAAAGGGATGGATAAAACAACAGCAGATTACATTTTACTATTAAACACAGATTGTTTAGTATCTAAAAATACAATTCCAAAGTTAATTAGTCATATGGAGCAAAATAAAAAAATTGGACTAATATGCCCAATTTCTAGTAATGCAGCAAACTTATCATATGACATTCCAGAAAATTATAGTTATATGCAAGTAAACGAATTATTCTATAAAAACTTTGAAGGAATGAACTTTGATGCTTGTACAGTTGTAGGAAATTGCCTTATGATTTCAAGAAAATGTATGGAAGAAACAGGATACTTAGATGAAATATATGGTATGGGTTATGGAGATGAAACAGACTATCAATTTAAAGCACATAAACAAGGCTTTGAAGCAAAAGTTGCAATTGACACATATGTATACCATAAATCTGAGGTTTCATTTGGGACAAGCCCAGAAAAACAAAAAAGGCTAGAACATAATAGAAAAATATTCTTTGAACGTTGGGGAGAAGAATATAATAAAAAAATGCAAGAATATATAAAGAATGACCCAATTGAATATATAAAAAACAATTTAAAAATAGAAGAAAAACCATCACCAGAAGTATTATTCTTTTTACCAGATATACATCAAAATGCAGGTGGAGTACATATGGTTGTAGATATTGTAAATTATCTAAATATAAATGGATGCTTTGCAAACATTTTAACTGAAAGAATACATGAATATAAAGAGATAATGCTATTCACGCCAACTTTTATGAAAAATATTAAAACTATTTCACCTAAATGTATAGTAGGAACAATATATCCAACAATATTCTTTTGCGAAGCAATAGCAAAACATTTTGATATTCCATCAGTCAACTTTATGCAAGGATATGAGCCATGTTTTGATAATGGAGAGGTATATAGTTGGGCAGAACTTGCTTGTAGAAATAGCCAAAATATTTTAGCAATATCATCATTTTTAAAAGAAAAATGTAAAGTTAATTTTGAAAAAGATGCAACTGTAATACCAAACAATATTAATATAGATTTATTATATAATCACAAAAAAGAAACATCAAAAACAAAGCAAATAACAATGGTATTTAGAGATAATTTTCCAAAAGGAGATTTCTTACTTAATGAAATTCTTAAAAAGTTAACTTTAAAGAATTATAATATAGAAATAAACGTTATTTATATGAGGGAGATATTGTTCCCTATAAATAATAATAAAAACATAAAAATTAATTTTTATAAAGGCCCATTAAACAGAAAAGAAGTTAGTAAAATTTTATTTAACACAGATATTTTTATAGATGCATCATTAATGGAAGGTTTTGGCTTAATGTCGTTAGAAGCAATGGCAGCAGGAGCAGTTCCAATAGTATCTGAATCTTTTGGAATAGATGAATACGCAGTAAATGAAGAAAATTCATTTATAATAAAAGAAGTAAATAATGTAGATAAATACATAGAAAAAGTAGAATATTTATTAGAAAATGAAAAAATATTAGATAATATGAGTAAAAAGGCACAAGAAAAAGTATTGGAATTTGATATAGATAAAAATATAAACAAATATATAAAATACTTTAGAGCAGTAGAAAAACAAGAAATTAGACTAACAAATAAAGAACAAGAAGAGTCTAAAAAATGGTATGTAAATGAAGTAAATCTTTTTAAAGGGAAAGAGGTTTCAACAAACCAAATGAGCAAAAAAAGAAGAATATATCATAGAATATTAAAATTATTTCCAAAAGGGGTAAAAACAAAAGTAAAATTAATTTTAAAGAAATTAATAGATGAATAAAAGGAGAAAAAATGAAAGTATTAATAATGATACCAGCTTATAACGAAGCATTAAATATAGAAAAAACTGTAAAAGATGTGTTGGAAAATACAGATTATGATTATATAGTTATAAATGACTGTTCAAAAGATAATACAAAAGAAGTATGTGAAAAAAACAACTTTAATATGCTTTCATTACCTATAAATTATGGTTTAACCTCAGCAATACAAGTAGGAATGAAATATGCATATCAAAAAAATTATGATATAGCAATACAATTTGATGGTGATGGCCAACATCAAGCAAAATATTTAAAAGATTTAGTACAAGAAATACAAAACAAAAATTGTCAAATTGCAATAGGTTCTAGATTTGTAGAAAACAGAAAGCCACATTCATTAAGAATGCTTGGAAGCAATTTAATTTCATTTTGTATTAAATTAACTACAGGAAAGAAAATAAAAGACACAACTTCAGGAATGAGAGCGTATAGTAGACAAGCCATAGAAGAATTTGTAAAAAACCCAAGTTTAACACCAGAGCCAGATACTATTGTATATATGATAAAAAGAGGGATAAACGTAAAAGAAGTACAAGTAGAAATGAGTGACAGAGAATTTGGAGAAAGCTATTTAAAACCAATAAAAGCAATTGAATATATGTTTAATATGGTATTTTCTATTTTATTTATTCGTTCTACTACAAAGAAAAAAGGAGGTAAATAAAATGTCAATAACATTAAGAGTTTTATTAATTATAGCATCATTTTTTTCTTTTCTATTATGTTTAAAAAGAATAAAACAAGCTAAATTAAAAATAACAAATTCAGTTGTATGGATGTTAGGTAGTTTAGCCTTAGTATTAATGGCAATATTTTCTAATGCAGTAGAATGGATAGCTACAAAATTAGGGTTTATTGCACCTGTTAATTTTGTATTCTTAGTAATGATAGCTTTTTTATTAATGCAAACTTTTATAGACAATATTAGAATATCTACACTAAATGAAAAAATAAAAGAATTAGACCACTATATAGCTTTAAAAGAATTAGAAAAAAACAAGGAGAATAAGAATTGATTTAACATGGCTAAAACCACAAAAATCTGAAGGAAAGTGCACATATGTACAAAATCCAACAGATGAAAAAGAATGGGTAGAACAAATAAAAGAAATTCAAGATAAAAAAGCTCAAAAAATTATTTTTGATGAGTATAATAGTGAAAAAATAGCTATAAAATATTTAGATTTATTTTATGAAATAAATAAAAGAAAGTGATATGATGGTGAAAGAAAATATAGATAGAAAAAATGTAATATGGAATATAATAGGAGCAACAGCAAATGCATTTAATTCACTATTTTTTACGATTATAGTAACAAGAATAAATGGGACCTTTGATGCAGGAATATTCTCATATTCATTTGCAACAGCATGTATGTTATATATAGTAGGAGTATATGCAGGAAGAACATTTCAAGTAACAGATACTAGCAAAGAAAATTCAGATACAGATTATATATATAATAGAATTATAACATGTATTATTATGATTGTTGTATCAATTTTATTTGTTATAATAAAAGGTTATGATACATATAAAAGTATAATTTTTGTACTATTATGCATTTTTAAATGTTCAGAAGCATTTGCAGAAGTTCTGTATGGAGTTTTACAAAAAAATGGAAAACTATATAAAGTAGGTATATCAATGTTTGTAAAAGCAGTTATATCACTTGTACTATTCTTAATAATAGATGCAATAACTAAAAATCTAATGCTAGCTTGCATTTCTATACTAATTATTAACATACTTATTATGCTTATATATGATTATACAAATATAAAGAAAGTTAATTTGATAAAAACAAAATATTCAAACAAAGCCAATATAAGACTTTTTAAGATAGGTTTTTATACATTTATATTAACATTTTTAGGAATATATTTAATAAATGCACCAAGATATGCAATAGATGATATTTTAACAAGTGATATACAAACAATATTTGGAATAATAATAATGCCAGCAACATTTATGGGGCTTTTAGGACAATATATTATTCAGCCATGTTTAACAAAAATTTCAGAAAATATAAAGAATGAAAACTATAATAACTTAAAAAATATAATTAAAATGTTAATAATAATGATACTAGTATTTGGAATAATAGTTACAATAGTTGCATGGTTATTAGAAGTACCAGTATTAGAACTAGTATATGGTATATCATTAAGTAACTATTTTGAAAGTATGATGATTATAATTATAGGTTCTATTTTATATAGTTTAGGTACAATATTATCAGCTATATTAATAGCAATGAGGAAAACCTTATATCAAGTAATAATATATGCTATTACCTCTATAATAGTAACAATATTATCATATAATTTGGTAAATATAATTCAAATAAAAGGAGCAGCTATAGCATATTTTATAACAATGTTAATAGTAAGTTTAGCATTTGCAGTTTACACAATTTTAAATATGAAAGAATATAAAAGAAGTTGGAGAATTTTAAATGAAAATATCAATAATAACTGTAACATATAATTCGTCAAAAACATTGAAAGATACTTTAGAATCAGTGTTAAAACAAACATACAAAAATTATGAACACATTATAGTAGATGGGCTATCAAAAGATAATACAATGCAAATTGTAAAGGAATATGAAGAAAAATATAATGGAAAATTAATATATATTAGTGAAAAAGATTCGGGATTATATGATGCAATGAATAAAGGAATTAAAATGGCAACAGGAGATATAATTGGAATACTAAATTCAGATGATGTATATGCTCATGAAAATGTATTACAAGAAATAGTAGAAAAGTTTAAAGAAACAAATTGTGATGGAACATATGCTAACCTAATATTTATGGATGAAGAAACAATGAGTAAACCACAGAGAATATGGAATTCACCCAAAGGAAAATTAGAAAATGGTTGGCATCCAGCACATCCTACATTATATTTAAAAAAATCAGTATATGATAAAGTAGGACTTTTTAACTTAAATTACAAAATAGCAGCAGATTATGATTTTATGATAAGAGTAATGAAAGATAATAAAGTAAAATTAGAATATATAAATGACTATATTATATATATGAGAACAGGAGGGACTAGTACAGCAGGATTAAAAGGATATATAAAAAATTTAAAAGATGCAAATGAAGTTTTAAAAAACAACAATATAAAATATCCATATATTGTGAATGTCAAAAGAATAATAAAGACGATAAAAGAAATAGTAATATCTAAAAAACAATAATAAAATATTGTTTTTTAGATTATTTTAATGTATAATAATAAAGTAACCATAAACAGTATTATTTAAGCAGAAAGCGAGGTACTATACACATGAAAATCGTAATAACAGGAGCAAATGGAATGCTTGCAAAATCAGTAATAAAAAGGTTTGAAAAAGAAGAGTTGATTTTAACAGATGTTAAAGAGCTAGACATTACAGACTTAGAGGCAGTACAAACATTTATTAGAAATAATAAACCAGATGTAATCATCAACTGTGCTGCATACACAGCAGTAGATAAAGCAGAAGAAGCTTTAGAAATTGCAAGAAAAATAAATGCAGATGGACCTAAGAACTTAGCTATTGCAGCTAAAAATAATAACTGTATACTTGTACACATTAGTACAGACTATGTGTTTGGTGGTAACTTACCGCTAAATGAAGTATATAGTGAAGATGACCCAAAAGCTCCTGAAACAGTATATGGAGTTACAAAATTAGAAGGTGAAAAAAACATAGAAGAAAATATGAAAAAATATTACATCTTTAGAACAGCATGGCTTTATGGAGATGGAAACAACTTTGTAAGAACTATGTCAAAAGTAGCTTTAGAAAAAAAGGATCTTCCAAAAGAAGAAAGATTTGTAACAGTAGTGGCAGACCAACATGGAAGCCCAACATATGCAGTAGACTTAGCCGAGTATATTTATGAAGCTTTAGAAAAAGAAATACCATATGGAATATATCATGCAACAAATGGAGGATTTGCAACATGGTATCAATTCACTAAAGAAATATATAAAATGCTTGGTATAAATTGTGAAGTAAGACCTGTAACAACTAAAGAATTTCCAAGGCCTGCCAAAAGGCCAACAAATTCTAGGCTAAGCACCAAAAAGCTTGAAATAACAGGAATAAATATTCCTAAATGGAAAGATGCCCTCCAAAGATATCTTGAATCAGATATCTTTGGAGTACAATTATAATAAATAAAGCAGGATAGTTTTCTATCCTGCTTTATTTATGTAGAAAAAATATAATATTACTTGTAAAAATAACTTATGGATGATATAGTATGTATAAATAAAGTAAAGGAATGGATAAAAATGGAATTATTTACAATATTATTAAGAATTATATTATTATATGTAATTATAGTAAGTGGAAGCGTATTTGTTGCATATAAATCAAATAAAAAAATAGAAAATTGCATGGCAATAAACTTTGGACTTATAATATTAAGTTTGTATATATTTGGACTATTTGAATGGCTAAAATATGGAGTGTGGATAGTATCTATTTTAAATATAATATCTGGAATATATACAATAATCAAAAATTGGAAGAATAGAAAGCAAATAAAAGATAAAATACTAACACCAGGTTTTGCATTTTTCTCAATAATATTTTTTATATTAATAATAGTTTCATATAATAAAAACTTAGTAGACTATGATCATTATTTTTATAGAAGCTTTAATACAAAAGTTTTATATTATACAGATAGTATGAGTAGGGGATATACTGCATTATATCCGCCAGCAATAAATTTATTAGAATATTTTTTCATGAGAATAATAGGCCCATACATACAAGGAATAGAAGCATTTGCAGTACAAATGTTAGGTTTCTCATTTTTAATACCTATATTTGATAGAAAAACAAAATGTAAGTATATGAATTTAATAGTAACATTAATATTAATTTGTATACCTGCAATATTGCCAAATTTAATATTTTATGAATCAGCATATCCAGACGCATTATTAGGATTAATAATTGGATATATCATGTATACATTATATATAGAGGAAGATAATAAATTTAAAATGTTATCGATTACAATTGCATTAATGTTAATAACTATAACAAAGCCAGCAGGATTTTATATTTCAGCAATTGTAATAGCAATGTATTTACTAATAGAACTATTAAACAGTAAATGCAATAAAAAAGAAAATATATTAAAATTTTTAAAGTCAAAACAACTAAAAAATATTATTATATTAGTAATAGCAGTAGTTAGCATATTTACATCATGGGAAATCTTTACAAAAGTAAATAATAAATATAATATTGGAACAAGAGGAGAAAATGCAACAAGGGTAGATGCGAATCCAATAGAATTCATATTTAGAAATATTTTAACTACAACATTTGGATATTATGAAGAAAACCATGAAGCAGCAGATTCAAATAATAAATTAATACCAACGATATATTCTATATATACAACAACAGCACCTGTAAGATTGACAGCATATGGAGTAATAATGGTAATTATACTAGCAGGATTATTAGTGTATAAAAAAGTTGTTATACAAGAAAACAAAAATAAATTTGCAAATTATATTATTGCATTAACAATAGGTTTAGTAGCATATATAATGTTTTTACAATTATCATATATATTAAAGTTTTCAACTGAAGAAATGCTAGGACATAATGGACTTAACAGATATTTGCCAACATTTCTACTTGGAATGATATATTTTATAATAGCAATAACTATAAACAATATGGATAAAAAGAATGATAGAAAAATAAATTATATTATATTATTAGTTATAATAATTTCATTTACACATATACAATCAATAGCAAATGTAAGTATAACATCAGGAATAAGCAATATAAACTCAATAGAATATTGTAATAATGGTAGAATATCAGCAAGAAAAATAAATGAAAAAATAGAAGATGGAGCAAGAGTAATTACTATATCACAGCAAGATAAAACAAATATATTTAATTGGATGATAAAATATTATTTATATCCAGAACACAAAGTAGATGTTTATAATCAAGTAAACGAAAAGCAAATAGAATCAATAAAACAAAAAATAACTAAGAGCGAAGAAAACTATTATATATACTTTATAAGCATAGATGAAGAACTAAATGGATTAATAAGTGAACAATTTAATAATGAAACTAAGCTAGAAGAGGAAACTTTATATAAAATTGAAAATAAATTAGAACTAACAAAAATACCCTTAGACTAAATATAGTCAAAGGGTATTTTCTTAAATACAAATATCAATGTGACCTGCAAAATTTGCTTTAGTTCCCGCACCACTGTTAAACCTCTTCCCAGTGTGGACAGCGCTGGTAGCTTCCACTTTTCTTGTTTTTGTAGAAAGGTTAACTTGTTGCACATTAGGAATTCTATTCAAATAAGTTGCAGCACAACCATAAAAATTAGTATTAATCATAAGAAACCTCCTTATGAAATCAAGGTTAACAAGTATCTAAATATATTATAACACAAATGTTCTAAAAATACAAATAAAGCTTGCAATAAAGCTAATAAATATATATAATATAGTAAATAAAAAAGTGTTAAAGTAGCCACCTTTTATATTAGCACAAAAGGTTACTCTATATATAAGGAATATGGCTATTCTGATTTTAACAATAAAAAGGAGAAAAAATATGAAAAAAATAAGTATTATAATTCCAGCATATAATGAAGAAGAATCATTACCATTTTTATACGAAAGATTAAATAAGTTAATGAATGAAATAAATAATTACGAATTTGAAGTACTATTTGTAAATGACGGAAGTAAAGATAGTACAATAAAAATAATAAAAGAATTAAGAGAGAAAGATGAGAGAATTTGCTATGTAGACTTTTCAAGAAATTTTGGAAAAGAAATAGCAATGCTTGCAGGGTTAGACTATGCAAAAGGAGACGCAGTAATATTTATGGATGCAGACCTTCAAGATCCACCAGAAGTAGTACCAGAATTAATAAAATACTGGGAGCAAGGTTATGATGATGTATATGCAAGAAGAAAATCAAGAGAAGGAGAAACATGGCTTAAGAAATTTACATCAAAAATGTATTATAAAGTATTACAAGGCTTAACAAGAATACCAATACAACAAGATACAGGGGACTTTAGACTATTAGATAGAAGATGTGTAAATGCACTTCGAAAACTAAGAGAATCACAAAGATGTTCAAAAAGTATGTTTAGTTGGATAGGCTATAATAAAAAAGAAGTATTATATGACAGAGACCCACGAATTGCAGGAAAAACAAAATGGAATTATAGAAGATTAATAGACTTAGCAATAGACGGAATAACATCATTCACAACATCACCACTAAGAGTATCAACATATTTAAGCATACCAACATTCATACTATTAGGAGTATATTTCATATATGTAATAGCAAAATGTATAGCACTACAAGTAGCAATTCAAGCCTTCCAAGCAATAATACTACTAATACTATTCTTCTCAGGAATACAAATAATGCTATTCGGAATAGTAGGAGAATACCTAGGAAGAATATTCAACGAAACCAAAAATAGACCACTATACTTCGTAAACGAATACAATGGCGAAAAAGAAACAAACGAGTAACTAGTAGAGCACTAGCTATGGGGACGGTTAGTAATCGGAAACAAGATGAAGAAAAACCACAAGAAACAAACTAAAATAATTTGGCTAGATCAGGAACTGTCCCCATTGAGGAAACAAAGAAAAAAATCTAAAAAATATAATAAATATAAATAAATGATGTAGGGGCGATTAATAATAGCCCTACATATCAAATTAGAATTAAAAATAAAGAGATAAAAAGGAAAAAAACATGGAAGAAAACCAAAACCTAATATGCCCACAACTAGAAAGTAAACAAGAAGAAAGAATAGAAAACACCCTAAGACCACAGTTGCTAAAAGAATACATAGGACAAGACAAAGTAAAAGAAAATATGAAAATATACATAGAGGCTGCCAAAAAAAGAGGAGAGCCTCTTGATCACGTTTTACTATATGGACCACCAGGGCTTGGAAAAACAACATTAGCAGGAATAATATCAAATGAAATGAAATCAAAAATAAAAGTAACTTCAGGTCCAGCAATAGAAAAGCCAGGAGATTTAGCAGCAATATTAACAGCATTAACAGAAGGAGACGTACTATTCATAGACGAAATACATAGATTAAGTAAAAGCGTAGAAGAAATACTATACCCAGCATTAGAAGACTACGTATTAGATATAGTAATAGGTACAGGCCCATCTGCAAAATCAATAAGAATAGACTTGCCAAGATTTACATTAATAGGAGCAACCACAAAAGCAGGTTCACTAACAACGCCACTTCGTGATAGATTTGGAATAGTAGATAGATTAGAACTATATAGCACAAAAGACTTATCAACAATAGTAAAAAGGTCAGCTAAAATATTAAACATAGAAATAGACGAAAAATCAAGCATAGAAATAGCAAGGCGTTCAAGAGGGACACCAAGAATAGCAAATAGACTTCTAAAAAGAGTAAGAGATTATGCTTTAGTTTTAGGTGATGGAAATATAAACTTAGAAATAACAAAACATGCACTAAATAAGCTAGAAATAGATGAACTAGGATTAGACAATATAGACAGAAGAATATTAGAAACACTAATAATAACATATGCAGGTCGCCCAGTAGGACTAGAAACAATAGCAACAACAATAGGAGAAGAAGTAGATACAATAGAAGACGTATACGAGCCATACCTAATACAAATAGGCTATATAGCAAGAACTCCAAGAGGAAGAATAGCAACACCACTTGCATATAAACATATAGGAATAGAATACAATGAATAAAATTGTAGGGGGGCGCAACCATCGGCGATCCGAGCTTCCAAGAAAATGGTTAAATAACAAATGTAAACCTTTAGTTTATGAAAGGAGAATAAAATGAAACTATTATTACATACATGCTGTGCACCATGTAGTGTGTATTGTATAGATTCCTTAAGGCAAGAGAAAATAGAGCCAACAGTATATTGGTATAACCCTAATATACACCCATATATGGAGTATAAAGCAAGAAGAGATACATTAAAAGAATACACAAAAAGTATAGAAGTAAATGCCATATTTGAAGAAGAATATGGATTAGACGAATTTTGTAAAAATGTAATAAACAGTTTACAAACAAGGTGCATAGATTACTGCTACAAAGTACGTTTAGAACAAACAGCAAAATACGCAAAAGAAAACGGATATGACACTATTAGTACAACACTACTAATAAGCCCATACCAAAAGCACGAAGAATTAAAACAACTAGGAGAAAAAATAGCAAAAAAATATGGCTTGCAATTTTTGTATCGAGACTTTAGAGTAGGTTTCAGAGAAGGACAAGCAAAAGCACGTGAACTAGGCTTATATATGCAAAAATATTGTGGCTGTGTATTTTCAGAAGAGGATAGATATAGTAAACAAATTAATAAAGATAAAATACAATGCTAAGTTTTATATATTTGTAACAAACATATAAAACATTAATATTTAAGTAAAAGGAAAAACAAACGATGAAATATATTTATTTAATATCAGCTATTATACTTTTTACATTAAGTATATTAGTAAAAAGATTTGAAGATGGATTAAATAAACAGTGGTTACGAAACTTATTAATAAATAGCAAAGATTCTAATATAGATTTATATGATAATACAAAACAAGAAATAGAAGAATATATATTTAATAAAGAAGAAAAATATATAATATGTTATAAAAGTGCATATGTAAATAAATATTTTGCATATACAGTAAGTAAATTAGAAAAAGAATTAGAAACAGTAGTATCATGTGGTAAACTAACTATATTTTATAAGTAATATATAACTTATAATACATTGCTATAATATAAAAAGGATCAAAACAAATAAAATGTTTTAATCCTTTTTATTTATTGTTTTTAGATTAGAATTCCATGAAATCTTTTAATTTAAAATACGAAATACTTAAAAACTAAAATCATTACTACTATTAATTATCTTGAATAATCTCTAATAATTCATCAGTATTCTTACAATTGTCTTGAAATATAAAAGTATCAAAAAAACGATCAATTGAACTAAGAAGTTCATTTTCACTATTAAAAAATGCTGGAAGATTTGAAATGGAACAACTACAACGTTTAAAATTATGCTTTAAATTACCATATATTTTTCTTAAAGAATCATACAAAATGATAGGTTCCAAAGATTTAGCATCGATAAGTAATTGGAAATAATGTTTTTGAAGTTTGGAAAAGAGCATATAATCTATTCTTAAATAAGTAGGGTAGCAAGAACCATCTATATATATAGGAAGAATTTTCCTAGATTTAGCAAATTCAGAGTCTGATATTTTTATATTTGAAGAGACTAAATAATTAATATTAGTATCAATTTGCTCATTTTTACTTATAGAATACATGAATGTCTCAAAAGAATAGGTATTATATACAAAAATATCTTCAGATAAAAAGAAGTTATTTAAACAACCTTCAGTATTAAAACGATGTAAATACTTGATAGTATTATCTCTAAAAGATATTCTTCTAAATATATACCCACTATCAATGGTGAAAAGAAAAAATGTGTCATCAGAAATTTGCAATAAAGAATGTAAATGAGTTGTTCCTAAGTCGATAGTATAATTCTTGTTTTTTTCTATATTTTTAAAACAACAAGTATAAGTATCTACAAATATACCAGCGCCTTCAATGTAATTAGTCTTTTTACTAATTTTTATTTTCCACTGCTTTTTATCATACCGCATATCACCATATTTAGTAATGCCAATGTTTCCAAATTCGTTAAATTCAGTGCTTTTATAATTCATATAAATTCCCTCCTTTAAGATAATAATTATTAACAAAAAGTTACAAAAAAATATATACAATTATATATTTCTTTTTGTAAAAATGCAAGAGTTTTAATAAATATTATTATTAGTAGTAGAAATATTTTAATAAGTATGATATAGTCATTAAAGAGTACATAATATAAATAAAAGATAAGAAGAGGAGAAAAATTTTGAGTAGATTATTATTAGTAGATGGAAATAGTATAATGAACAGAGCCTTTTATGGAATAATGGGCTCTAAAATGTTAATGACGCTAGATGGAACATATACAAATGCAGTATATGGTTTTTTAGCAATTTTATTTAAAATAGAAGAAGACCTAAATCCAGACTATATAGCAGTGGCCTTCGACCTAAAAGCACCAACAGCAAGGCATAAAATGTATGAAGGTTACAAAGCTACAAGACATGGAATGCCAGATGAATTAGCACAGCAAATGCCTATAATAAAACAGCTATTAAGAAATATGAATATAACTATAATAGAAAAAGAAGGCTATGAAGCAGATGATGTATTAGGAACATTATCAAAAAGAGGAGAAAAAGAAGGAGTAGAAGTAACAATTCTATCAGGGGATAGAGATACTTTCCAATTAACATCAGACCATATAACAGTAAGAATACCACGAACAAAAGCAGGAAAAACAGAAGTAGAAGACTTTGATAGAAACAAGGTATTAGAAGTATATGGTTTAGAGCCAGAAAAGCTAATAGAAGTAAAAGGACTTCAAGGAGATACCTCAGACAATATTCCAGGAGTACCAGGTGTAGGAGAAAAAACAGCATTAAGTATAGTGAAAGAATATGGAAGTATAGAAAACCTTTATAAAGAAATAGAAGAAGGAAGAGCATTAAGTATCAAAGGAAAAACAAGAGAAAAAATAATAGAAAACAAAGACTTAGCTTATCTTTCAAAAGAACTAGGAACAATAAATATCAATGTACCAATAGAGGAAAGCATAGAAAGTTTAGAAAAAAAAGAATGGAATAGAGAAGCGGTATTAGAAAAATTTAAAGAGCTAAAATTTAATAGATATATAGAGAGATTTGACTTAAATAATAATCTAGGTATAAATGAATCTAACAATAAAGAAATAAAAGAGCTATTTGAAATAATAGAATTAGATAATCAAAGTAAAGAAATAGAAGAACTAATTAATAATATAAAGGAAAATAAAGAAATAGTATATTATTTAGATAAAGTAGATAACAAAAATACTAATAATATAATAAAAAAAGGAATAACGTCAATAAGCATAATACTAGAAAATAGAGTGTATTATATTAATACTATAAATTTAGAAAAATTAAAAGAAATATTTGAAAGTAACGAAATAAAAAAAGTAAGTTACAAACTAAAAGAAGACTTTTGTATACTAAAAGAATATGGAATAACAATGCATAATTTAAATTTTGATGTAGAAATAGCAGCATATTTATTAGATCCAACAGCTAGTAAATACATGATAGAAAGTTTAGCAAGCGATTACTTAGAGTTAGACAAAAACGAATATATGTCAAAAAATGGAGTAGAACAAAAACAAGATAAACAAATAAATTTATTTGAAACAAATACTGAAGAAAAAGAAGATAGTAAAAAATATGAAGTCTCATTTATAACATATGTAATAAATGAATTAAAAAACTTACTAACAAAGAAACTAGAAGAACAAAATAATTTAAAGCTATTTAATGAAATAGAAATGCCACTTGCCGAAGTTCTTGCAAAAATACAATATGAAGGAATGTATATAGATAAAGAAGAACTAATAGCATTTGGAGAAGAGTTAAAATCAGGGATAGAAAGCTTGAGCAAAGAAATATATAGTTTAGCAGGAGAAGAATTCAATATAAATTCAACACAGCAACTAGGAAACATATTATTTGAAAAACTAAACTTAACAACTTCAAAAAAGACAAAAAAAGGCTACTCAACAGATGTAGATGCATTAGAAAAAATAAGAAAAGAACACCCAATAGTAGAAAAAATATTAGAATATAGAAGCTTAATGAAATTAAATTCAACATATGTTGAAGGAATGTTACCATATATAAACGAAAAAACAAAAAGGATACATTCATATTTCCACCAAACAGTAACAGCAACAGGAAGAATAAGTTCAACCGAGCCAAACTTACAAAACATACCAACAAGAATAGAACTAGGAAAGAGGTTAAGAAAAGTATTTAAACCAAAAGAAGGCTATGTATTCATAGATGCAGACTACTCACAAATAGAGTTGAGAGTATTAGCACACATATCACAAGATGACCATATGCTAGAAGCTTTCAAAAATAGAGAAGATATCCACAAACAAGCAGCCTCAAAAGTACTAGGAATACCAATAGAAGAAGTAACCAAAGAACAAAGAAGTAGTGCAAAAGCAGTAAACTTTGGAATAGTATATGGAATAAGTGACTTTGGGCTAGCTGAACAATTAGGAATACCAAGAAAAGAAGCAAAAAAATATATAGAACAATATCTAGAAAAATATAGTGGAATAGACAAGTTTATGAAAGAAGTAGTAGAAGAGGCAAAAGAAAAAGGATATGTAGAAACACTATTTAATAGAAGAAGATATATACCAGAACTGAACTCAAACAACTACATGGTACGCCAATTTGGAGCTAGAGCCGCAATGAATACTCCAATACAAGGAACAGCTGCAGACATAATGAAACTAGCAATGGTAAACCTAAATAAGGAGCTGGAAGAAACAAACCTAGAAGCAAAAATAATTCTGCAAGTACATGACGAACTAATACTAGAAGTAAGCGAAAAAGATAAAGAAAAAGCAAAACAGATGCTAAAAAAATGTATGGAAAATGCGGTACAATTAACAGTACCACTAGAAGTAGAAGTATCCGAAGCAATCAACTGGTACGAATGCAAATAAGTAGATTGGCTAGCATTGGGGACTGTCCTAAATAGCGCAAAGAAGTAGATTACAATAAAAGTAACTTATTAACTATGTATTAGAAGTCTAAATAATAGGATTAGCAGGAAGAACATTAAAAGAAAAAGATATTCACATAGATTATAAAATTAAAATATGAGATTCCAAATTGGGATCTCATTTAAAATGATTGTTTAATAATAAAAATTATTTTAAAATTATAAAAAATAGATAATAATAAAAATGAGATGAAATGAATATATTTAGTTGAAATTATAATAAAGTTATGCTAGTATTATTTCATAACAAAAAAGGAGAATAAAATTTGAAAAAGAAAACACAAATCCTAATAGTAATATCATTAATAATACTTATAATACTATTTGGAATACTAAAGATACAAAATTTCATATTAAAAAAGATATATAAAACAAACTATTCAGAATATGTATATAAATATTCTGAAGAAAACAAAATAGATCCACTACTAACTTTTGCAATAATAAAAGCAGAAAGTAACTTCAACCGAAATATAAAATCGAAAAGTGGAGCAATAGGACTAATGCAACTAATGGAAAGTACAGCATTAGAAGAAGCAGAAGAAGTAAACCAAGAAATAATAGTAACTGAAAGTTTATACAATCCAGAAATAAATATAAAAATAGGAACAAAATATTATGCAAAACTAATAAAAAAATATAATAACAATATGCTATTAGCATTAGCAGCATATAATGCAGGAATAGGAAATGTAGATAAATGGATACAAGAAGGAATAATAAAGGAAGATGGCTCAGACATAGAGAACATACCATTTAAAGAAACAAATAATTATGTAAGAAAAATAGTAAGAGATTATAAAATTTATCAAAGTTTATATCAATAATAAAGTAAGATAGAGCTAAGAAATAAAGAATTATCTTATTTAACATTTTGTTTTGATAAAATATTGAAAGTAAAAATAAAATATGATATTATAATAATACAAATATTTTACAAAGGAGGACAAAAAATGTCAAATAAGAATAAAATAGATAAATCAAAATTATTTACAAGAATAATGGCAGTTATATTAGCAGTTCTTATGGTGCTTAGTATAGCAGCTACTTTAATATATTACTTAGTATAACAAATGAAAAAGGAAGGTACATGTTATTTATGAAAGATAGTTTCTTTACAACAATTAATAATTTTTGGGAAATTAATATAGTAAATTATATACAAGAATTAATTCAAAATCCAATAAGAATTATTTGTCTGATTTTAGATTTAACAATTGTTATATTTTTAGTATATAAACTATTAAAAACAACTAAGAATTCAAGAGTATGGCAATTAATAAAAGGAATAGCTATGCTTGTTATCATAACAGTGGTAAGTGGATGGTTAAGGTTAGACATTCTACATTACATATTAACATCAGTAATGACATATGGTGTTATAGTTATGATAGTAATATTCCAACCAGAACTTAGAAGAGCTTTAGAACAATTAGGAACAAATAAGTTTACTAAATTTTTTGGAATAGATAAAGATATTATAACAAAAACAAAAGAAGATATATATAAAATAGTAATAGCGTTGGCAGAACTTTCAAAAACAAAAACAGGAGCATTAATTGTAATAGAAAGGGATATAAAATTAGGTGATATAGCAGAAAATGGTGTAGAACTAAATGCAGAAATATCTCCACAAATACTAGTAAATATATTTGAGCCCAAAACACCACTTCATGATGGTGCAGTATTAATAAGCAATAATAAAATAAAGGCAGCTGCATGTATTCTACCACTAGTAAATGATAAGCAGACAGCAAGAAAATTAGGGACAAGGCACAGAGCAGCAATAGGAATTTCAAAAGAAACAGATAGCATAGCAATAGTAGTATCAGAAGAAACAGGAAAAATATCAATAGCAAAAGATGGTACATTAATAGCAGATGTAAATGAAGAAGTGTTAAAGAAATTATTAATAAAAAATATAGTTACAAATAGATTAGTAGATGAAAAACAAGTAAGACGAGAAAGACTTAATAAATTTAGATTAAACTTAAAAAACAAAGAAAAATAGAAAAGAGAAGTTGGAAGTTGGAAGTTGGATTTGATACGGTAAAATACTTCAGAGTAATTAACCTAAAATCCAACCTCCAACTTCTGACTTCTAAAAGAGGTCAAATATGAGAAATATAAAATTAACAATAGAATACGATGGTAAAGATTTCAATCGGTTGGCAAAAGCAACCAACAAAGTTAAATATACAAGGAGAAATAGAAAGAGCAATAGAAATAATAACAGGTGAAAAAGTAGACCTAACAGCATCAGGAAGAACAGATGCAGGTGTGCATGCAATTGCTCAAGTTGCAAATTTTAAAACTGATAGTACTTTACCAATAGAAAAATTCGCTGTTGCAATAAATTCAAAATTAAAAAAATCTATAAGAATAAAAAAAGCAGAAGAAGTAGAAGATAGATTTCATAGTAGATATAACTGTAAACAAAAAACATATAGATATATTATAAATAATGGAGAGCAAGGTTCTGCTATATATAGAAACCTAGAATATTATGTACCAGTAAAACTAAATATAGAAGGAATGAAAAAAGCAATTAAATATTTTGAAGGAGAACACGACTTTAAAGGTTTTAAGGCAAGTGGAACAAGTAGTAAAAGTAGTGTAAGAACTATATACAAAACAAATATAATAGAAGATGGAGAAAGAATAAAAATAGAGCTTACAGGAAATGGTTTTTTATACAATATGGTAAGAATAATATCAGGAACATTAGTAGATGTAGGTTTAGGAAAAATAAAACCAGAAGAAATAACTAGTATTATAGAATCAAAAGATAGAACAAAAGCAGGAAAAACACTTCCGCCATATGCTTTGTATTTATTAAAAGTAGAATATTAAAAATAAATTAGAAAAACCAATGGAAGTAACCATTGGTTTTTCTTTGAATTTAGAGCAAATAGCTATGTCTTCTTTGTACGAGCCTTAAATCTTCTGAAACGCCCTACGTCGTTTACAGCTTTCGGAGTGTGATTACCGAAATAGTAGCGATTACGAGCATCTTTAATAAAATTTAAATCATAGTTTTTAGGAGATCTCATATAATATCCTGCATTGTACATAGTAGTACCTCCTTCTACGTGGGCAAATTTATAAAGTTTTCATACCCATAGTATACAACAAAAAATAAGTAAAATCAACAGTTTGTATAAAATTTGAGAAATTATGTATAAAATGACATTTTACAAATATTGCACACAAAAAACTAAAAAAGCATACTATATAACAGAATATAAAATAAGAGGAGAGATTAATATGAATACATTATTAATATACTTTGCACTCCCAATTGCAACAATAATACTTGCAATTGTTATAGAAAAAATATTAAGATGCCCAATTTTAACAGCATTAACATTTTTTGCAATATACTTAATAGTAGCATTTGCAGCATTTGATGCAAGCTTTTTAATTTTTGTAATAGCATATACAATAATAGCATATATAACTGCATGGATAACAGAATTATTTTTTTGTAGATGTAGAAGAATTTGCCCATGTGGAGAAAATAACAATAATAAAAATGAAATTCAATTATCAAATGCAGATATGCAAAACATAGCAACAAGAGTTGCAAATATTTTAACTAACAATAATAATTGTAATTGCAATAATACAGCAACAATAAACGTAAGAGATACAAATGGATGCCAAACAACTTGGTGTTGTCGAAAAAGATAAGTAAAAAAATCGAATTGTTATATTTAATTTATAACAATTCGATTTTTTTTACTTAATTTATGTTGACAATTCAAACTTGATAAATTATAATAAAAGAGTTAAAATGTATAAGTAGGTATTAGACTAATTAATAATCAAAAATACAAATTTAAAAATAAGGTGAAAGTATGGAAAAAGAAAAAGAAATGTCTTTTGAAGAACTATATAATGAGTCTTTAAAAGAGACAAAATTAGAAAAAACAGTAACAGGTAAAATTATTAGTATTACAAATCAAGGGGAGATTTTTGTTGATATTCACTATAAAGCAGATGGAATAATAAGTAAAAAAGAATATAGTGATGATGAAACTAAAAATCCAAAAGATGAATTTAAAGTAGGAGATACAATTACAGCAGATGTATTAAAACAAAATGATGGACTTGGAAATGTATTACTATCATATAAAAGAGTAAAACAAAGAAAAGAAACAGACGAACTAGAAAACAAAATTAAAAATAATGAAATATTTGAAGAAGAAGTAAAAGAAGTAAACGATAAAGGAATAATAGTAGAAGTATTAAATAAAAGGGTATTTATACCACTTTCTTTGTCAGGTGTTCCACGAGGAGAAAATGCCTCAAAATTGCAAGCCCAAAATGTAAAATTTAGAATAACTGAATATGATGCAAAAACAAACAGAATAATAGGTTCTATAAAAGCTATATTAGATGAAGAAAAAAAAGCAAAACAAGAAGAATTTTGGAATAATGTAGAAGTAGGAAAAAAATATGAAGGAACAGTAGCAAGCATAAGTTCATATGGAGCGTTTATAGATTTAGATGGAATAGTACAAGGGTTATTACATATATCAGAAATATCATGGGATAGGAATGCAAAAGTAAATGAAATATTAGAGCAAGGACAAAAAATACAAGTAACTATAAAAGATGTAGACAAAGAAAATAGAAGAATAAAACTTTCATATGGAGAAAAGGGACAAAACCCTTGGAATAGTGTTGATGAAAGATATCATATAAATGATATTGTAAAAGTAAAAGTAGTAAAAATAATGCCATTTGGAGCATTCGTAGAACTAGAAACAGGAATTGAAGGATTAGTACATATATCACAAATAGCAGAAAGAAAATTAGCAAAGCCAGAGGAAGAACTAAAATTAGGACAACACGTAAATGCAAAAATAATTGATTTAGATAAAGAGTCACAAAGAATAGAACTTTCTATAAAAGAATTAGAGGGAACATCTAATGAATATAAAGAAGAGATGTAGAAAAAATGTACAGAATAGAATAAATTTTAGGGGGGCAGGACTTGTGTCTGCCCGATAATAATGGAAAAATGAAAGGGGAAAAAATAAAATGAAAAATCAAAATATAAGAAACATAGCAATAATTGCACACGTAGACCATGGAAAGACTACACTAGTAGACTGCTTATTACATCAAAGCCATGTATTTAGAGAGAATGAACAAGTACAAGAAAGAGTAATGGATTCAAATGACTTAGAAAAAGAAAGAGGAATAACAATTCTTTCAAAAAACACATCAGTAATGTATAATGGTATAAAAATAAATATAGTAGATACACCAGGACATGCAGATTTTGGAGGAGAAGTAGAACGTGTATTAAAAACAGTAGATGGAGTTTTATTATTAGTAGATGCATTTGAAGGACCAATGCCTCAAACAAGAGAAGTACTAAAAAAATCATTAGCACTAAACTTAAAACCAATAGTAGTAATAAATAAAATAGATAGACCAGGTTCAGACCCTGAAAAAGTAGTAGACAAAGTACTAGAATTATTTATAGAATTAGATGCAAATGATGACCAATTAGAATTCCCAGTAATATATGCATCAGCAAAAAGTGGAATAGCAAAAATGAGCTTAGAAGAAGAAAGTGATAATGTAAACTGTATATTTGATACAATAGTAAAATATATAGAAGCACCAGACTGTGAGATAGAAGGACCTGCACAAATGCTAGTTTCAAATATAGACTATGATGACTACCTAGGAAGAATAGCAGTAGGAAGAATAGAGCGTGGAACAATAAAAGCGGGAATGCCAATAGCAATATGCAAGCAAGATAAAAATACACAAGGAAAAGTAGCAAAATTATTTACATATCAAGGTTTAAAAAGAACAGAAGTAGAAGAAGCAACAGCGGGAGATATAGTTTCACTATCAGGTGTAGCAGATATCAATATAGGAGATACAATATGCGACTTAAATAATCCTGAAAAAATACCTTTTGTAGACATAGATGAACCAACAGTATCAATGACATTTAGTGTAAATAATGGACCATTTGCAGGAAAAGAAGGAGAATTTATAACATCTCGTCATATTAGAGATAGGTTATTTAAAGAGCTAGAAAGAAATGTAAGTTTACGTGTAAAAGAAACAGATTCAGCAGATAGCTTTGAAGTATGTGGACGTGGAGAACTTCATTTATCAGTATTAATAGAAACAATGAGAAGAGAGGGATTTGAACTATTAGTATCACGTCCAAAAGTTATATTCAAAGAAATAGATGGAGTGAAATGTGAACCAGTAGAAAGACTAGTAGTAAATGTACCAGACGAATCAATAGGAACAGTAATAGAAAAATTAGGAAGACGTAAAGGTGAAATGACAAATATGGAACCAGCAGAAGCAGGACACACAAAAGTAGAATTCAAAATACCAGCACGTGGACTAATAGGATATAGAACAGAGTTCTTAACAGATACAAAAGGAGAAGGAACAATGAACTCAATATTTGACTGTTACGAACCATTCAAAGGAGACATACAAGCAAGAACAAGAGGAGTACTAGTAGCATGGGAACAAGGAACAAGTGTAACATATGGTTTATATAATGCACAAGAAAGAGGAGAATTACTAATAGGAGCGGGAGTAGACGTATATGAAGGAATGATAGTAGGAATAAACTCAAGAAACGAAGACATAGCAATAAATGTATGTAAAGAAAAACACCTAACAAATACAAGAGCCTCAGGTTCAGATGACGCACTACGTTTAGTACCACCACTACAAATGTCACTAGAAAAAGCAATAGAATTCATAGCAGAAGACGAACTAGTAGAAGTAACACCAAAAAATATCCGTCTAAGAAAGAAAACATTAGACACAAAAACAAGAGAAAGAGAAGCAAGAAGATAAAATAGATTAGAAACTAGATCGGAAAGAAGTAGAATATAAGAAATTAAAAAAACACTTAATAAAAAAGTAAAAAGAAACCAGATAAGTTAAAACTTAATCTGGTTTCTTGGTTGCTAACCTTGAATGTACTTACCAATATTACTGCACATAAATTCCAAAAGTTTTTTAAACTCAAAGAAGTTAAAGGCTTTGTCAATCCTACTATTATTTCAATAATAAGAGCTGAAATCATAGTAGCAACAAGTAAACCAGATATAGAAAAACAAATTCTTTCATACAGTTCTCGTTTCAAAAGTAGGTTGATAGTTTAGCACATTATCAAAGATACTATTTAGTAAATATGATATAGTATCAAAATATATAAATATATCATACAATACTTAACATAAAATATAGAATAAAATAACAATTGCAAAAAAACAAAAAAAGTGATAATATATAATAAAAAAATAACAACAAAAGGAATGAATAAAATGAATAAACAAGAACTACAAAAAATAAAACAAAAAGCCCTAGAAGAACACATACCAATAATAATGGATGATACCTTAGAAGTAGTAGATAAAATACTAACAAAACTAAAACCAAAAGAAATCCTAGAAATAGGTACAGCAGTAGGGTATTCTGCAATGTGTTTTTCAGAGTATTTACTTGAAGGTGGAAAAATAGATACAATTGAGCGAGATGAAGAAAGAATAGTACAAGCTAAAGAAAATATAAAAAAGGTAGGAGTAGAAGAAAAAATAAATATTTACGAAGGAGATGCAGTAGAAATCTTACCTACTTTAAACGATAAATATGACATGATATTTATAGATGCTGCAAAAGGAAAATATCCATTTTTTCTAAAAGAAGCCCTAAGAATGCTAAATGAAAATGGAGTAATATTAGCAGATAATATTTTATATAAGGGCTATGTGATGAGTGACTATAATAAACATAAACAACGTACAGCAGTACGAAATTTAAGAGAGTATATAAATGAGGTTACTAATAATCCAAATTTAGAAACTGAAATTTTAGAAGTAGGAGATGGATTAGCAATAACAAGACTAAAATCAAATTAAGTACAAAGCTTAATTTGATTAAACATTTTATTTCTAACGTTTATACCAAAAATTAAATTTTATTCTAATTTATTTTAGTTCATTTATAAAATCTTTATTAGCTTCTATTAATTTTTGAATAAGCTCTATTTGTGCATTAGAAAGTTGTTTGTTTAAATTAAGTAAACCAAGTTCATTAAGTTTATACTCTATCTTTGAAAAGCCAGTATTGTTAGAAAAATCATTAATAAAACGATGGTCAGACAATCCTAATAAATAATCAATAGAAACATCAAAAACTTCAGCAATTTTAGCAACAATTTCTATTCTTGGGATTCTATCACCATTAACATATCTAGAAATAGTAACGTTAGTGGTACCAATTAAATTTGCAAGTTCGCATTGTGTCATATCTTTTTCTTCCATTAATTCAATAAGCCTTTTTATAAAAAAATCTCGCATGAAAACCTCCTAAAAGTATATATTAATAATTATTATTATAATATTGGCAAAAAACAGTATATAAAATATTACCGAAATTATAAAAAAATAGAGTTGACTTTCACCAAATGGTAAAATATAATGGTGAATATAGCAGAAAATAGATATATTAGGAGGAAAACGAATGAAGAAGAGTAAAGAATTTATTAAAGGCAAAAAATATACAGGAATAACTCTAATTTCACTTGTAATAACAATAATATTGTTAATAATATTAGCAGGAGTAGCAATTAATTTAAGCCTAGTAGAAAATGGAATATTAAATAAATCGTTAATAGCAAAAGATAAAACAAATATAAAAAATGCGGAAGAAATAATAAAATTAGCAGTGCTAGAAAATCAAATGGCAGAAAATGAGAATGGACAAGAAGGATATTTAGAAAATAACCAATTAGTAGAAAAAATAATAAATCAGCTGAAATCTAAAGGATATAATGTAGAAGCTGATAACGATACAATAAAATGTGGAAAAGAAGAAATAAAAATTTCAGATTACTTAGAAAAGAAAGATGCACATAAAATAATTATAAATGCTCCTAAAAATTCTATAATAATATTAAGCTATAATGAAAGAGAAATAGCAAAAATAAATGTAGATGAAGAAACTAAAAATGTGACTACTAATATCTATAGAGAAATAGGAGATACAATAATAGCAAGTTGCAAATTAAATGATCAATTAATTTATGAAAAAACATTTCAATTAGAAGAGAACACACAAATAAACATGTATCCATGTGAAGAAAATGGAGATGGAAAAGCTATATATTGGTATGGGATGGAATTTACTAACTTTGAAAGTGGAGCAGTAGGATATGGTAGTTATATTTTTGTCGAAGGAGAGTGTAATAAAAACGATAATAATATAAATTTATATTTTAATGACATATATAGCACTGCAGCAGGAGTAGGTGTATATTGTAAGGTAGATGTAACAAACTATAATAATGTAGAAATAAAGGTGAACAATGTTGCATATACAGGAAGTTCTGTTATAATGTACTTGGTGGGAGATGTAGCTAATAACTATCATGAAGATACTGTAAAATCTAGTTATAGTGAAAATCCAATGGAAAGCGAAAATAATCCTATAAAAAATATAGTTACTAAAGATATACAAGGAGAAAAATATATAAGCATAATAGCTAGTAATCCTTCAGGAGGTGCTGAGCAATATGGAACATTATCTATGAATATAGAATCAATTGTATTAAAATAAAAATATATTTATATTAATGTTTCAAAACAGAAAAAAATGGTTAAAATTATGAAATTAAAGGAGTAGTATATGAGAAGAGGAAAAAGTAAAATTGAAGGAATAACATTAATTTCATTAGTAATAACGATAGTAGTATTGATTATATTAGCAGGTTTAGCAATATATTTGGGGTTGAGTAATAATGGAATATTTAATCGTACAAAAGAAGCAAAAGAAAGAACAGAGTATGCATTTGCTTTAGAAATAGTTGAAACAAAAATAATAGATGCAAATATGGAAATAATAAGTAAAGAAGAAAGACTTGCAACATTAGAAGAATTAGAAGAATATTTTAAAAAAGATACAGAAACAGAAGTTGAATTGATAAAATATGAAGAAACTGCTTATTTAAGTAAAGAAATAGAAAGACCAGAAAAAATAAAAGGTTTTTGGGTAAAAGTAATAAAGTACAATAAATATTCATTTTTAATAGGCAAAGAAGGTAAAGTAGATGCACTTTCTCTAGATAATGGTATAACCAAGATGACATTAGAAGATTATACAAACAATATAGGTAAAATAGAACAAAAGGATCCAATAGGAGATATAAAAATAGAAATAAACGATATAAATGGAGAGTATTTTACAATAAAAGTAAATACTAAAAGTAGTCAAGGAAAAATAGTAAAATATGAATATTTTATAAATGGTGAGAGTAAAGGAATTACAACAGATACAAATATGAAACTTATAACAGATTTAAAATTAGGCACAGAATATGCAATACAGGTAAAAGTAACTGATGAGAAAGGAAATAATAGAATATCAGCACAAGTAAAACAAAAAACATTAGATAAGTTATATTTATATAAAAGTAAAAATGAATATAGTGAATTAACACAAGGATGGGAATTTAGAACATATCAATATAATCCATTATTTTCAAAAGATAATGAATATTTATATATTAATTCTACAAGTAATGGATCAGCTGGATACACTTGTATGAAAAATGAGAATTTTGACTTTTCAAAATTTTCAAAATTGTGTGTAAAATGGACTAAACAGAAGGTTAATAAAGATGCACATTTTACAATTATAGCTGGAGAATTTAACTTAGAAAATGGATCACCTGGACAAATATGTGATGATAGACATTTTACTTATACATTTAGAGATTATTTAGAAACTGATTTAAACGAGGATATAACAGAAGAATTAGAATTTGATATATCAAAATTAAAAAATAAAGGAAGTATATATTTATATGTATATCAAGGATATTTAAAAGTACATGAAGTATATTTATATTAGATGTTTCAAAAAAAGAAAAATGGTTAAAATAATAATAAAAAAGTTTGAAAGGATGATAAACTTGAAAAAATATCTAAAACTTATTATTATTTTAACCATTTTATTAGTTTTATATTTATATGTAGCAAATATAACATTAATGCCCAAAAGCATAACATTACTACAAGGCGAAAAACTAGAATTTGCAACATTATGGGGAGTTAATATAAAAGAAACAGAAACATCAAATAGAAATATTAATATAAATAAAGAAAATTCAGTAGTAGAAACCTCTGGAGATATAGAAAATAATGAAAATCTAGAAGTGGGAAAAATAGACATGAGTGTCAATTTGTTTAATAAATTGACATTAGAAAATATAACTGTAAATGTAATACCAAAAACAAAAGTCATACCATTAGGAAATTCAATAGGGTTAAAATTATATACAAAAGGTGTATTAGTAGTAGGAATGTCTGAAATAGAAGGCGTAAAACCATATGAAAATTTAGGAATAGTAGAAGGAGATAGAATAATTTCAATAAATAATAAAGAAATATCAAATACTGATGACTTAATAGAAACTGTAAATGCCTCTAAAGGGCAACAAGTAGAATTAAAGTATATAAAAGAGGATAGTAATGAAGAAATAACAACAAATATTACACCAACAAGAACAAAAGAAAACGAATATAAATTAGGTTTATGGGTAAGAGATGCGGCAGCAGGAGTAGGAACAGCAACATTTTATGAACCAACAACAGGTAAATTTGCATTATTAGGGCATGGAATTACAGATATAGATACAGGAAATTTAATAACAATAGCAAATGGAGAGCTTGTAAATTCAAATATAATATCTATAACAAAGGGAGAAAAAGGAAAACCAGGAGAAATAAAAGGAAGTATAGAAGGACAAGGAAAAATAGGAGATGTATACAAAAATACAAGTTTTGGAGTATTTGGAAAAGCAGTAAATGCTAGCAAATTAGAAGTAACAGAAAAAGAAATGCAAGTAGTACCAAGAAATGAAGTGAAATTAGGAAAAGCTCAAATAATTTGTGAACTAGAAAACGGAAAAAAAGAGTATTACGATATAGAAATACAAAAACTATATTTAACCAATAATAAAGATAATAAAAGTATGTTAATTAAAGTAACAGATAAAGAACTACTAGAAAAAACAGGAGGAATAATACAAGGAATGAGTGGCTCTCCAATTATACAAAATGGAAAATTTGTAGGAGCAGTAACACATGTATTAGTAAACGACCCAACAACAGGATATGGTGTATTCGCTGATATGATGCTAAAAGCGGCTTCTTAAATAGAAGCCGCAGTAAATAGTTAAAACTGAATAATTAAATAGGAGGATATTAATCGTGCATTGTAACATTATATAGTAAATAACATATGATAAAATAGCTATAAATACGTAGATTTGAAATTACAAAATTCGACATATAAGAACTTTTATAAAATGTATTGAAAAAAATGCATTTAGATTGTATAATAAGCTAGAATAGTAAAAAGGAGAGGACGAATTAAGTTGGCAAACATAGAAGAATTAAGAAAATATAAACATATACATATGATAGGTATTGGCGGAGTTAGTATGAGCGGTATAGCGGAAATATTAAAAAAATGGGGTTTTGTTGTTACTGGATCAGACTGGGCAGAATCTGATACTACAAGAAAATTAAATTTAGATGGAATACATGTAGTAGTAGGTCATGATGTAAACATGGTAGCTAAATCTGATGTAGTTGTATACACAGCAGCAATAAAGCAAGATGACCCAGAACTTGTAAAAGCAAAAGAACTTGGAATAGAAACAATAGAAAGAGCAGATTTTTTAGGAATGATAACAAAAGCTTTTAGAGATACAATTTGTATATCAGGAACACATGGAAAAACAACAACAACATCAATGGTATCAATGTGTTTTATTGAAAGCTGTAAAGATCCATCAATACAAGTAGGAGCAGAATTAAAAGCAATAAACGGAAATTATAGAATAGGAAATAGTGAACATTTTATAATAGAAGCATGCGAATATGTAGAGAGTTTTTTAAAATTTTATCCAAAAGCAGAAATAATACTAAATATAGATAATGACCATTTAGATTATTTTAAAAATATTGAAAATATAAATAAAGCTTTTATAAAATATGTAGGTTTATTACCAGATGATGGACTACTAGTAGTAAATATTGATAATAAATATTGTGCAGAACTACATAAATATACAAATGCAAAAGTAGTTACATATGGGGTAGAAAATGAAAAAGCAAACTTTATAGCAAGAGGAATAACTTATAATAAAGACGGTTTTCCAAGGTTTGATGTATATTATAATAATACATTTTATGGTTCATTTGAATTATCAGTTCCAGGTCCACACAATGTATTTAATGCTTTAGCATGTATTGCATTATGCCATAGTTATGGAATAGAAAAGCAAGATATAAAATCAGGGTTAAAGAAATACACAGGAGCACACAGAAGGTTTGAATATAAAGGAAACTTCAAAGGTGCTAGTATATATGATGATTATGGACATCATCCAACAGAAATAAAAGCAACAGCATTAGGTTTAAAGAAAAAAACATATAACAATTCATGGGTAATTTTTCAACCACACACATATAGTAGAACAGCCAATCTTCTAAATGAATTTGCAGAGAGCTTAACATACTTTGATAATATAATAATAACAGACATATATGCAGCAAGAGAAATAAACACATATGGAGTATCCTCAGAAGATATAGTAAAAAAACTAAAAGAAATGGGAAGAAAAGCTATATATATACCAGAATTTAAGGATATAATAAACTATTTAGATGAAAATGTACAAAAAGACGATATAATATTAACATTAGGAGCAGGAACAGTAACAAAATTAGGAGATATGATGGTTAAAAGTTAATAAATAATTAATAGCAAATAAAGGATGGTTATTATACCATCCTTTATTCTAAGCCATCATATAAATTGTTAATATTAACTTTAAGAGCTTTAGCAAAGCCTAAAACTTCAAAATCTGAAATGAATTTTTTATTATTTTCAATTTTAGATATATCAGAGCGACTAATTTTATACCCCATAGTTTGCATTCGTGCACATAAATATTCTTGAGAAAGCTGTCGATTTATACGTAACATTTTAATATTACCACCAATAATATTAAGATTATTATTATATTGATTTATTTTATGCATATAACCTCCTATAGAAAAATGTTCGAAAATAGAACAATTTTTATTGATTTTATAATAATTTTATTTTATAATTGTTCTATACTAGAACAATTATAAAATAGGAGGAATACGAATGAATAAAAAAATAAAGGGAATAACATTAATATCTTTGGTAATAACAATAGTAGTATTAATAATATTATCAAGTGTAGCAATATATTTAAGTTTAGGAAATAATGGAATACTTACAAGAACTAAGCAAGCAAAAGAGGTCACTAATAAACAAGAAGCAACAGAAAAAATAAATTTAAAAATAACAACAGCACAAATGAATAAATACGCAGAAAAACAAGTAATGCCAACATTAAAGGAATTATCAGAAGTTTTAAAAGATGATAATGAAATACAATATGTAACAGAAAAAAGCCAAGTAGCAAGTAAAAAGTATGAGGTAGGAGAAAATCCAAATTCAATATATACAAAATTAAATAAGTACCCATATGAATTTGAAATAAATAGTAGCTTACAATTAGCAAGTATAGATGGAGTACAAATATCCCAAAATATTGATAATATGGTATCAATAGAAATATATAATGAATTAAAGGCAAAATATGAAGAGTTATTAAACAATAAAAATATAACATTTATAGATGATAATAGGAGTGAAATTAATATACCAGAAGGAATTACAAAAGCATACATTTTATATGTAGAGTCTGCAAATATTAATGCTGGAAATTGTAATTTTTCAAGTCCTATTATAAAGTCAAGTTCGGAAGCTAAATATGTAACTAGAGCCAATGATAGAGGATATATTCGTACCTCGCTTAGAATATATGAATTGGAGTTAACAGGAGATGAAGGGCAAATAAATGTTACTGCATCTAATCCGGGAAATGATAGATGGGCATGGATAAGTATAGGTATATATTAAGAAATTTTTTTACTGTATAGCAATTTTTGATACACAAATTAAAAAATAATAAGATTTAAAGTATTGACTTTATTATAAAAAAAAGCTAAAATAATATAAGTTGAATATAAATGCAATGAAAAAGAAAAAACAAAACTATTTTATTAAAAAGAGAGTTGGAAAAGGTGAAAGCCAACAATAAAATATTTGTGGGGAGCTTTGGAGCATATAAAAATAAAAGAGGGTAATTAAAAAAAACAATTACCAATTAGGGTGGAACCGCGGAAAAATAAAACTTTCGTCCCTAGCTATAAAAAGCTAGGAATGAAAGTTTTTTTGATTTTAGTTCCCATTGGGTACGTTTCCTTTTGGGGTATCTGTCAGTTTTGGGAACTTGTAAATACTAAATCAAATAAAATATATAAGGAGGAATAAATATGTCAGAATTAACAATGGAAAAATTAGTTGCATTATGCAAAAACAGAGGGTTTGTATACCCAGGCTCAGAAATATATGGAGGACTAGCAAACTCTTGGGACTATGGTCCATTAGGAGCAGAATTAAAAAAGAATATTAAAGATGCATGGTGGAAAAAATTTATAACAGAAAATAAACACAATGTAGGAATAGATGCAGCAATAATGATGAATCCACAAGTATGGGTAACAACAGGTCATGTGGGAGGATTTTCAGACCCATTAATAGATTGCAAAGCGTGTAAAACAAGACATAGAGCAGACAAGTTGATAGAAGAATGGGGATTTAGTAAAGGAAAAGATATTTCAGGGTTAGACGGATGGACAAATGAACAACTAGTAGAATATATAAATGAAAACAATATAGTTTGCCCAAACTGTGGAAAACAAGAATTTACTGAAATAAGAAAATTCAACTTAATGTTCAAAACATTTATGGGAGTAACAGAAGATGCAAAATCTGAAGTATACCTAAGGCCAGAAACAGCACAAGGGATGTTTGTAGACTTCAAAAATGTATTACGTACAACAAGAAGAAAAATGCCAATGGGAATAGGTCAAATGGGACGTTCTTTCAGAAATGAAATAACACCAGGAAACTTCATATTTAGAACAAGAGAATTTGAGCAAATGGAACTAGAATTCTTCTGTAAACCAGGTACAGATTTAGAATGGTACGAATACTGGAAAAAATTCTGTAAAGATTGGTTAATAAACTTAGGAGTAAAAGAAGAAAATTTAAGAATGAGAGAACACTCAAAAGAAGAACTTTCATTCTACAGTAAAGGAACAACAGACATAGAATTCTTATTCCCATTTGGATGGGGAGAGCTATGGGGAATAGCAGATAGAACAGACTATGACCTATCAAGACATATGGAAGCTTCAAAACAAGACTTAACATACTTAGATCCAGAAACAAATGAAAGATATGTACCATACTGTGTAGAACCAGCCGTTGGTGTAGATAGAATATTCTTAAGTATGCTATGTAACGCATATGAAGAACAAGAAATAGCAGAAGGAGACACAAGAACAGTTTTACACTTACACCCAGCACTAGCCCCATATAAAGTAGCAGTACTTCCACTATCTAAAAAACTAAGCGAAAAAGCAGATGAAGTATATACAAAATTATCAAAGAAATTTATGTGCGACTACGACGAAGCAGGTTCAATAGGAAAACGTTATAGAAGAGAAGACGAAATAGGAACACCTTATTGCGTAACAGTAGACTTTGACACACTAGAAGATGACACAGTAACAATAAGAGACAGAGACACAATGGAACAAATCCGATTAAAAATAGACGAAATACCAGCATGGTTAGAAGAAAAAATAGAATTTTAAATTTAAATGCGATTTTTAGGAATTAACTAAAAATCGCATTTTGTGTAAGAAATAATAGAAAAGAGTATAAAAGTCTTGCAAATTACAATGATTTATGTTAAGGTTTAAATAGAAGCGGATTATAATATTCCTTGCTCATATAGAAGGATAACTATTCACAAATAAGAGGAGGAAAAAATATGGAAAGCAAAAAGATTAAAGCTATTGCAAAAATCGAACGAGATGCAAGAAATTATTTTTTTGTAAAAATGCTATATGGTATTGTAGATTCAAATAGAGAATTAGAAACGGTTTACCAAATTGAAGATACTAGATTATTTGATACTTTAATAGGAATATCAAATGAAGCACTCAAATTTCTTGGAAAAAGAAATGAAGTAGGAAATGCGATTGTAATATATTATACTAAGCATGGTTGGAAATCTTGGTACAGCGATAGTGGACCTGATGTAGATTATACAAATCCTATGAAAGTTATTACAGGAACAGTAGGAACTAATGAGCTGAAAGAAATTAATTATTTGATTAATATGCTTTCAAAAACAATAAAAGAAGACAATATGGGAGAATTCTGGATTCAATATGGAAATAAATTAATGACTAAAGAGGAATTCTATGAATTTCAAAAAGAACTTTCAATATAACAATACACAAAACAACCGAAAAATAAAATTTTTCGGTTGTTTTGTTGTATCAATAGAAACTTTGTTGAAAGTATAAAAATAAACATAATATATAATAAAACTACTTTTTACTTAAAAGTAGGAAGAAGATTTCTTGCATGAAGAGATTTATTGTATAAATCTTTGAAATTAAATATATAATACTATATTTCCAATACATGTCAATAGAACAGCAAAAAAATAAAAAAATCTTCAAAAAAACTTTACATTTCCCCATTTTATGGGTATAATAAGTACGTTCTGGAAAAATATTCTAGGACGAGCTAAAAACGAAAAAAGTTTTAACAAAATCATATAGTTAAGACATAAAAAACAAGGAGGTTTTTATATGAGTCAAAAGTATGTATACCTTTTTAGTGAAGGAAATGCAAACATGCGTGAACTATTAGGAGGAAAAGGAGCTAACTTAGCAGAAATGACTAGCTTAGGTTTGCCAATTCCACAAGGTTTCACAGTTACAACAGAAGCCTGCACAAGATATTATGAAGATGGTGAAAAAATATCATCAGAAATAGAAGAAGAAATCTTTGCAAGCTTAGCAAAATTAGAAGAAATTACAGGAAAGAAATTTGGAGATTTAGAAAATCCATTATTAGTATCAGTTCGTTCAGGAGCTAGAGCATCAATGCCAGGAATGATGGATACAGTTTTAAACTTAGGTTTAAATGAAGAAGTAGTTAAAGCAATAGCAGCAAAAAATGAAAGATTTGCTTATGACAGCTACAGAAGATTTATACAAATGTTTAGTGACGTTGTTATGGAAATACCAAAGCCTTTCTTTGAAAAAATAATAGATGAAGTAAAAGAAGAAAAAGGTGTTAAACTAGATACAGAACTTACAGCACAAGACCTAAAAGAATTAGTAGTAAAATTCAAAGAAGTATACAAAAATGCTAAGGGAGAAGAATTCCCATCAGATCCAAGAGTACAATTAATAGAAGGTGTAAAAGCAGTATTTCGTTCTTGGAACAATGCAAGAGCTATAACATATAGAAGATTAAATGATATACCAGGAAGCTGGGGAACAGCTGTAAACATTCAAGAAATGGTATTTGGAAATATGGGAGAAGACTGTGGAACAGGTGTTGCATTTACACGTAACCCAGCTACAGGAGAAAACAAAATATTTGGAGAATACTTAATGAATGCACAAGGTGAAGACGTTGTTGCAGGTGTAAGAACTCCTGAGCATATCGACCAATTAAAAGAAGTAAATCCAAAAGCATATGAAGACTTTATAATGTATGCAGAAAAACTAGAAAAACATTACAAAGATATGCAAGATATGGAATTCACAATAGAAAGAGGAAAACTATTCTTCCTACAAACAAGAAACGGTAAAAGAACTGCAAATGCTGCACTTCAAATAGCTGTTGACCTAGTAAATGAAGGAATGATAACAGAAAAAGAAGCAGTATTAAGAGTAGAGCCAGCTCAATTAGACCAATTACTACATCCAAACTTCGATAGCGAAGCTCTAAAAGCAGCAAAAGTAGTAGCAAAAGGATTAGCAGCATCACCAGGAGCTGCAACAGGTAAAGTAGTATTCACAGCAGATAGAGCAGTAGAACTACATGAAGCAGGGGAAAAAGACCTAGTATTAGTAAGACTAGAAACATCTCCGGAAGATATAGATGGAATGAATGTATGCCATGGTGTACTTACAGTACGTGGAGGTATGACATCACACGCAGCAGTTGTTGCACGTGGTATGGGAACATGCTGTGTAGCAGGTTGTGGCGAAATAATAGTAAATGAAGAAGAAAAATACTTTACATTACCAGATGGAAGAAAAGTAATAGAAGGTGAATGGATTTCACTTGACGGTTCAACAGGAAATGTATATGGAGAAAAAGTTGAAACAGTTGAAGCATCAGTTTCAGGAAACTTCGCTACATTAATGGGATGGGCTGACCAATATAGAGTATTAAAAGTAAAAACAAATGCAGATACTCCAAAAGATGCACACCAAGCATATGAATTTGGAGCACAAGGTATAGGTCTATGCCGTACAGAGCATATGTTCTTTGCTCCAGATAGAATAGCAGCTATTCGTGAAATGATAGTTTCAAGAACAGCTGAGCAACGTGAAAAAGCATTAGCAAAAATACTTCCAATGCAAAGAGGAGATTTCGAAGGACTATACAGAGAAATGAAAGGTTACCCAGTAACAATACGTTTCTTAGATCCACCACTACATGAGTTCGTACCACACGAAGATGAAGCAATTGCAGAATTAGCAAAAGAAATGGGACTATCATTTGAAGAATTAAAAAATATCTGTGAAGGATTAAAAGAATTCAACCCAATGATGGGACACCGTGGATGCCGTTTAGCTGTAACATACCCTGAAATTGCAGCAATGCAAACAAGAGCAGTTATAGAAGCTGCAATAAACGTAAACAAAGAAGGAATGAACGTAGTTCCAGAAATAATGATCCCATTAGTTGGAGAAATAAAAGAATTAAAATATGTAAAAGACGTAGTAGTTAAAACAGCAGACGAAGTTATAGCAAATGCTGGTGCTAACTTACAATACAAAGTAGGAACAATGATAGAAATACCAAGAGCTGCTCTAACAGCAGACGAAATAGCAAAAGAAGCTGAGTTCTTCTCATTTGGAACAAATGACTTAACACAAATGACATTTGGTTTCAGCCGTGATGACGCAGCAAAATTCTTAGGAGATTACTACGACAAGAAAATATACGAATCAGATCCATTTGCTAAACTAGACCAAACAGGTGTAGGAAAATTAGTAGAAATGGCAGTAAAACTAGGAAAACAAACAAGACCAGACATAGACTTAGGAATATGTGGAGAGCACGGAGGAAACCCAGCATCAGTAGAATTCTGCCACAAAGTAGGATTAGACTATGTATCATGCTCACCATACAGAGTTCCAATAGCAAGATTAGCCGCTGCACAAGCTGCAATCAAATTTCCTAGATAAAATTTAATAACCAAAATAAAAAACCACTTTGGTGGTTTTTTATTTTGGTTAGAAATTTTGGGGAGGGGAAAAAATTGCAAAAACTGTGGATAACTTTTTACACTATACAATGGAGATATTATTTTAGTTAAAAGATGAAAAAAATGAATGAAATTTAAACAAGAAAAAGCAGGAGAATTTCTCTTGCTTTTTCTATAACAACAAATACGATAAAGAAACTTCGCAAATTCTATTGCAAAAATTATATAATTATTATAAACTATATAACACAGAAAATGAGAATAAGCAGATGTAGTTTGCCTCCAACTAAAGGAGGTGAGGAGTATGATAGAAACATACTTTAATTAAATAATTGTCAACAATAAATAAAAAAAGAGGTGTATGATAAAATGAAAGATATTGAAATAGCAAGAAATGCAAAATTAGAACTAATTACGAACATAGCTAAACAAAATGAAATAGAAGAAGAATATTTAGAGCCATATGGAAAATATAAAGCCAAAATTTCTTTAAAAAAATTAGAAAATCTAAAAGATAAAAAAGATGGAAAACTAATACTAGTAACAGCAATAAACCCAACACCACTAGGAGAAGGAAAAACAACAATATCAATAGGACTAGCAGATGGACTAAGAAAGATTGGTAAAAAATCTATTTTAGCTTTAAGAGAGCCATCACTAGGACCAGTATTTGGAATAAAAGGTGGAGCAACAGGAGGAGGCTACTCACAAGTAGCACCAATGGAAGATATAAACCTACACTTTACAGGGGATATACACGCCATAACCTCAGCCAATAACCTACTTTCAACCATAATAGATAACCATATATACCATGGAAATGAATTAAATATAGAAAAAGTAACATGGAAAAGGTGTCTAGACCTAAATGATAGGCAATTAAGAACTGTAAACACAGGGCTATCAAACGAAAAAAACATTATTCCACGTGAAGATGGTTTTGACATAACAGTAGCTTCAGAAATAATGGCGATATTCTGTCTAGCATCTAGTTTAGAAGATTTAAAAAGAAGACTAGGAAACATTATAATAGGCTTTAATAAAGAAGGAAAAGCTATAACAGCACATGACTTAAAAGCAGAAGGAGCATTAACAGTACTACTTAAAGATGCTATTAACCCAAACCTAGTACAAACCTTAGAACATACACCAGCAATTATTCATGGAGGACCATTTGCCAATATAGCACATGGATGCAATAGTATTGTTGCAACAAAACTTGCCTTAAAATTAGGAGAATACACTGTTACAGAAGCAGGATTTGGGGCAGATTTAGGAGCAGAAAAGTTTCTAAATATAAAAACAAGAAAATTACGAAACGTGCCAGATGTAGTAGTTATAGTTGCAACAATAAAAGCTTTAAAATATCATGGAGGCATTCCAAAAGAAGAACTTATAGATGAAAATATAGAAGCCTTAAAAAAAGGAAGCAAAAACTTACTAAAACACATAGAAAACCTAAAAGATAAATTCGGACTAAATGTAATAGTTGCAATAAACAAATTTGACCAAGATACACCAAATGAAATAAACACATTAAAAGAAATACTAGAAGAAAAAAATGTTAATTTAAGCCTAGTAGAGAGCTGGGGAAAAGGTTCTAAAGGAGCAACAGATTTAGCCCAAAAAGTAACATTATTATGTGATAAAGAAAATAAAGAATTTAAAAACACATATTCAATACAAGATAGTATAAAAGAAAAAATTAAAAAAGTGGCTTGCACAATTTATGGAGCAGAAGGAGTAGAATACACAAAACAAGCAGAAGAACAAATAGAAGAAATAAACAAATTAGGCTACGAAAACCTACCAATATGTATAGCAAAAACACAATATTCTTTCTCAGATGACGCAAAAAACTTAGAATGTAATTCACCATTTAATATACATATAAAAGAAGTAAAACTAAAAGCAGGAGCAGAATTTATAGTAATACTAACAGGAAAGGTGATGACAATGCCAGGCCTTCCAAAAGTTCCAGCAGCAGAACAAATAGATATAGATGAAGAAGGCAATATAGTAGGAATATTTTAAAAATTGTAGATAAAATTAAACAATAAAATGGAGAAAAAATGATATAAGGATTGAAAATAGGGAGAAATAAAAATGAAATTATATGTTATAAGGCATGGGCAAACAAACGACAATGTAAATAACATGATAAATGGTAGAAGTAACGAACAGTTGAATGAAACAGGAAAAATACAAGCAAAAGAAATGAGACAAAAAATAGAAAAATTAGATATAGATTTAATAATATGTTCACCACTTATTAGAACTAAACAAACAGCTAATATTATTAATTCAAAAAATATACCAATAATATTTGATGAAAGAATTATAGAAAGAGATACAGGAGAATATACAAATAAGCATTTTAGCGAAATAGATCGTGAAGATTTCTATAATTATTATTCGAGTACAAAATATGAATATGCAGAAACAATAAATGATGTTTGTGATAGAGTTAAAGATTTTATAGATGAGGTTAAGATAAGATATAAAGGTAAAAATATTTTATTAGTAACACATGGAGGAACATCAAGAGCAATATATGCATATTTTAATGGAGTTCCAAAAGATGGAAGATTATTATGCTATGGACAAAATAATTGTGAAATAAGAACATACGAATTATAAATTTAAATAAAAAATATATAGAGTAGAAAATAAATCGTTAAGACTTAGTAAACGGGAAGTTGTTACTAAGGCAAAAGTTTAACTTGCGTATTTATTTTCGCATTCCGCTATGAAAAATAAAAGAAGAAAAATCTTCTTTCATTTTCATGTGGAATGAAAATGAAAGGAGATTTTTTAATGAACATAGAAGAATATTTTAATAATTTTTATAAAGGAACAAAAAATCCAACCTTAAAGGCAATGGAATATTTTATGGAAGAATTAGGACATCCAGAAAAAGAGTTAAAAATTATTCATATAGCAGGCACAAATGGAAAAGGAAGCACCACAGAAATGTTAACTAACATTTTAACTAAAAATGGATATAAAGTGGGAAAATATATTTCACCACATATAATAAAATATAATGAAAGAATTAGTGTAAATGGGCAAGACATATCAGATAAAGATATAGAAAATATAATAGAAAAGTTAAAAGATAAAATAGAAAAATATAATCAAATAAATAATGCAAAAGTAACTTTATTTGAACTATTAACAACTATGGCATTATATTATTTCAAAGAAAAAAATTGTGACTTTGTAGTTCTTGAAACAGGACTAGGTGGTTTATATGACTGTACAAACATAGTATGGCCATTAGTATCTATAATTACTTCAATTAGCTATGACCATATGGAAATTTTAGGAAAAACACTAGAAGAAATAGCCGTGCAAAAAGCAGGAATTATAAAAGAAAACTCTAACACTGTAATAGTAGAGCAAAAAACATCTATTCAAAAAATAATAGAAGAAACATGTTTAAATAAGAATAATGAATTAAGTGTTGTGAAAAAAAGCGATATACAAAATAAAAAATATGAAAATGAATTTTTAGTATTTGACTATAAACAAAATAAAAATATAAAACTAAACCTAAAAGGGGATAAGCAATTTGAAAATGCTAGTATATGCTTAGAGGCAATTAATATATTAAAGCAAAAAGGGTTTAATATATCAGAAAGAGCAATAAAAGAAGGTTTACAGTCAGTAATACATAAAGCAAGGTTTGAAGTAATAAACAAAAATCCCCCAATAATATATGATGGAGGGCATAATGAAGAAGCAATTTTAAACTTCATAAATACAGTAAATACATATTATAAACAAAAAGAAAAAATATATATTATATCTATATTAAAAAGCAAAGATTACAAAACAGTGTTAAAGTACTTATTAAAAGATGAAAACTCTACATTTATATTTACAAGTGGAAATGATGAAGAAAGATATGTATCAAGTGAAGAATTATATGAAACAGCCCAAAATACAACAAAAAACGACAAACTATACAAAATGAATTTACAAGAAGCAATTTTATATGCAAAAAAACAAGAAAACAAGGTTAGTTTCATAGTTGGAAGTTTTTATATTTATAGAGACATAAAAAATATGATAGAAATATAAGATATATAAAATAATAAATTACCATAATTGATTACAAAATAATCAAAAAGTTTTCATAAAAGATTACAAAAAAAACAATGTGAACAAACAATGTCCTAAATATATTGAAAATAGGTTATCAACAGACTTATCCACAGTATCCACAAAAATTATTTTTGTGAAAAATGTAAACAAATATTACAAAAATAGTAAACATAAGAAAGAGAAAAGAAATATAATTGTAACAATTATGTAATATAAAGAGTAAAAATATATTTTTTGAAATATAAATGAAATATAATTAGAAAAAATAACAAAAAAATACAAACCTATTGAAATGAAATTTGTAATATAGTAATATTATTGTAATAAATAAAAGGAGGATAAAAAATGGAAGCGAAAATTATAGGAGACTCATTACCAGTAGTAACATGTAAATTAAAAAAAGGAGAAGCAGTAGTAACAGAAAGTGGAGGAATGAGCTGGATGGATGAAGGCATAAAAATGAATACATCAACAAACGGAGGTATAATGAAGGGATTAGGAAGAGCATTAGCAGGAGAATCTCTATTTATGAATACATATACAGCAGAAAAAGACGATGTAGAAATAGCATTTTCATCATCTTTTCCAGGAAAAATATTAGAATTTGACTTAAGTGAAGGAGAAACAATAATAGCACAAAAAAGAGCATTTTTATGTGCAGAAAACTCAATAGACATATCAATGCATTTTAGAAAAAAACTAGGAGCAGGTTTCTTTGGAGGAGAAGGCTTCATAATGCAAAAAATAACAGGACCAGGAAAAGTATTTTTAGAAATAGATGGAGAAGTAATAAAAAAAGAATTAGCAGAAGGTGAAAAGCTAAAAATAGATAATGGATATGTAGCAGCGATGACAAAAGGAGTAGACCTTAGTATAGAAACAGTACCAGGATTAAAAAATATAATGTTTGGAGGAGAAGGGCTATTTTTAACAACCTTAAAAGGACCAGGAACAGTATGGCTACAATCAATGCCAATATCAAAACTAGCAAGTTTACTATATGTACCTAGAGGATAGTTATCTATTTAGGACTTTGTTTCTAAGTTATCTGCATAATCATTTCATTCCATACAGATAACTTATCGAAATGAAAAATCAGTCCTTAAAAATAATTTATAAAATATTCTAGAAATAATCACTTGTAATTATTTCTAAAATATGATAATATATAAAGCATAGTAAATAAAAATCCAATTAAAAAGCAAAGTATGTAATTAAAAAATATAGAAAAAGAGAGCAAGGTTAAAAAGCTGAAAGCCCTGCCTATGTAAATTACAGAAATTTCACTTTTTAGGACTATTTTTGAAAATAATAGTAGGAAATAGCGTATACCTGCGTTAAAGGTTAAATAAGGTTAATGAAAAAGTAAACATTAATAAAATTAGGTGGTACCACGAATAAAAGCAATTCGTCCTATGTAATAGGATAGAATTGCTTTTTTGTTCAATAAAAAATAGGAAAAGAATTAGAACGCACCAAAAGAAGGAATTTGTGCAGTTCAATTATTTCTTTAAGAGGAGGAAAACAAAAATGAAAGAACAAATTGAAGGAATTAGAAAAAATGCAACCGAAGAAATTCTAAATGTAAAAGACGCAAAAGAATTAAATGACTTAAAAGTAAAATATTTAGGAAAAAAAGGTGAACTAACAGCCGTATTAAGAGGAATGGGAGGTTTATCTGCAGAAGAAAGACCTGTTATAGGAAGTTTAGTAAATGTAGTAAGAGATGAACTAGAAAAATTAATAGAAGAAAAAGAAAACGCTTTTAGAACAGCAGAAATGGAAGAAAAACTTGCAAAAGAAAAAATAGATATAACACTTCCATCAAATAAAATAAAAAGAGGAAGTAAACACCCATTAAACAGAATAATAGAAGAAGTAGAAGATTTATTCGTATCAATGGGCTATGACGTAGTAGATGGACCAGAACTAGAAACAGACGAATACTGTTTTGAAAGATTAAATCTACCACAAGGACACCCAGCAAGAGATATGCAAGACAGTTTCTATGTAACACCAGAATACTTATTAAGAACACAAACCTCAGCAGTTCAAGCACATGTAATGATGGAAAATGAAGAAAAGTCACCAGTACGTGTAATATGTCCAGGAAAAGTATATAGAAGAGACGATGATGCAACACATTCACATCAATTTGCACAAGTAGAAGGCCTAGTAATAGATAAAGATATCTCACTAGCAGACCTAAAAGGAACACTAGAAGTATTTATGAAAAAAATGTTAGGAGAAAAAACTCAGCTAAGATTTAGACCAAGTTACTTCCCATTCACAGAGCCATCATATGAAGTAGATGTAACATGTTTTAAATGTTCACGGAAAAGGATGTAACCTATGCAAACAAACAGGATGGATAGAATTATTAGGCTCAGGAATGGTACATCCAAACGTACTAAAAATGAACGGATATGACCCAGAAAAATACACTGGCTTTGCCTTCGGAACAGGACTAGACAGACTGGCAATGTTCAAATACGGAATAACAGATATACGTTTACTATATCAAAATGACGTAAGATTCCTAAATCAATTCGACAGAATGGACTAAGAAAAGATAATGAGTAGTGAATAATTTGAAAATGTAGTGGCAATTAGCAATCGATCGCACCTTCGAAGAAATCTACCAAAATAGAATTAAATTGTAGGGGGTCGCTGCCATCGGCGACCCAGTCTTCGAAGAAATAGCTTAAAAATAAGCCACCTTATGCATTTATATATATTAAAATAAAAATCAAATTCTCCAAGACAAGGGGTATTCCCCCGCAATCTGCGGGCTGTCGGGCTTCAATTTTGATTTTAATATATAAACACATAAGGTTACTCTACAAATTTTTATTACTACTATTCTAATATTTTAAATATATATAAATAAAAAATAAATGTCCAAAAGGGACAGATTACCCATTAGGAAACGTCCCCAATGGACAAAAAGGAGAGAAAAAATGAAACTAAGTACAAATTTTGTTAAAGATTACATAGATATAGATGTAGACTTAAAAACATTAGCTGAAGATATGACTAAAGCAGGAAATGAATATGATAGTGCAGAAAAATTCATAAATGCTACAAATTTAGTAGTAGGAGAGGTCATGGAATGTGAAATGCATCCAGACTCTGACCATTTACATGTATGTAAAGTAAATGTAGGAAAAGAAACTCTACAAATAGTTTGCGGTGCACCAAATGTTAGAAAAGGTTTAAAAGTTATAGTAGCTCTTCCAGGAGCAGTTTTACCAGGAGATTTCAGAATAAAAGCAGGCGTTATTCGTGGCATAGAATCTAATGGTATGCTTTGTTCAATTGCCGAACTTGGTTTAGATAGTAAATTTTTAAAACCAGAAGATAAAGAAGGAATACATGAATTACCAATAGAAACACCAGTAGGAGAAGACCCTATTAAACTTATGGGAATGGAGGATGGAGTTATTGACTTCGAACTTACAGCAAATAGAGGAGACTTACTAAGTGTACTAGGTATGGCATATGAAATAGGTGCAATTTATGATAAAAAAGTAAAAGAAGTTGAACTATCACATTCTGAAAGTAATGAAAATATAAATAACAATTTTAAAGTAGAAGTAAATACTGAAAATTGTTCAATATTCCTAGCAAAAAAAGTAGAAAATGTAGTAATAAAAGAAAGTCCAGAATTCATTAAAAATAGGTTAATGGCTTCAGGAATAAGACCAATAAACAATGTAGTAGATATAAGTAACTATGTTATGTTAGAACTAGGCCAACCACTTCATTATTATGATGCAGACACATTAAATGGAATGTTAGAAGTAAGAATGGCAAATGAAGGAGAAAAACTAACAACTTTAGATGATATAGAAAGAACATTAAGTACAGAAGATATAGTAATATCTGATGGAAATAAAGCAATAGGATTAGCAGGTGTAATGGGAGGACTAGAAACTGAAATTACAGAAAATACAAAAAATATTATTATAGAGTCTGCTATATTTGATAGTGTAAAAATAAGAAAAACATCAAAAGAAATATTAAGAAGTGAAGCAAGTACTCGTTTTGAAAAAGGTTTAGACGCAAATAGAACATATATGGCAATTGAGCGTTCTTGTAACTTACTAGAAAAATATGCAGATGCAAAAATAGTAGGTGGTCTAGTAAAATATGATACTACTAATTTAGAAGATACAAAAATAGATATAACTTTTGAAAAAATAAACAAAGTATTAGGCTTAAAAATAGAAAAAGAAGATATATTAGATGTATTTAGAAAATTAGGTTTCACATATGAAGTAGAAAATGAAGTGGTTCATGTATCAGTTCCAAAAAGAAGAATAGATATAGAAATAGCAGAAGACTTAATAGAAGAAGTAGGAAGAATTTATGGAGTAGATAACATAGAAGGAAGACTACCAGCGCTTCCACTAAAAGAAGGTTCATATAATAAAACAATAAGAAATATAAGAAACAAGATGATAGACTTGGGACTAAATGAAACTTTATCATATATATTAGTAAATGATAAAGAGGCAGTAAAATATAGTACAGATATATTTGAAGCAATCAAATTATTAGACCCAATGACAGAAGAAAGAAACACACTAAGATATAGTATGATACCATCATTAGTAAAAATATATGAATACAACAAAGCACGTAATCAAAAAGATGTATCTATATTCGAAATAGGAAAAGGATTTTATAAAAAAGATGATAAATTTGGAGAAAATACAAAACTATGTGTATTAATGACAGGAGAAAGAAATAGTGGTCTAAACACAAAACAAGTAGATTTTTATGACATAAAAGGAATTACAGAAGAAATACTAGATTACTTAGGATATAATGGAAGATATTCATTTATGATAAAAAACCTACTTCCAAAAGAATTCCACCCATACCAAACAGCAGAAATTAATGTAAATAATGATATAGTAGGAATAGTAGGAAAACTACATCCAGAAATCCAAAAAGATAATGTATATGTACTAGAAATTAATTTAGATAAATTGTTAGAAAAGAAGACAGGAAAAATGAAGTACAAAGAAATTTCAAAATTCCCAAGCGTAAAAAAAGATTTAGCAGTAATAGTAGAAAAAGATGTAACAAGTGAAGAAATAGCAAAACAAATAAAGAAACTAGCAGGAAACCTACTAATAGGAAGCAAAATATTTGACGTATACACAGGAACAGGAATAGCCGAAAACAAAAAGAGTATAGCATACTCACTAGAATTTGGAACATCAGATAGAACATTAACAGATGAAGAAATAAATGCAATATTAGAAAAAATAATAGAAGGACTTGAAAAACAAGGCGCAGAAATAAGAAAATAGAAAACAATGACGCATAGGGTATGTTTCCCTATGCGTCATATTTCTCTTTTTACGTCATTTTTGTTACGCGAATAAACTCAAAATTGTATTAACCTGCATTTTGAAATTACTTTCAAACAATGCACAGGCATATTTAATTTTTGAAATTTCTTTTTCGCCTTCTGCAATAATTGCCTTTTGCTTATTTACAAAGCAATTGGCATCTTCATAAGGTACCTTAATACGATCTATATGCTGAGCATACTCACCGTAAGGTCGTGAAAAGTAAGCATCTTTACTTTTAAATACATGCAACACAGGGCATCCGTTTGCCTTGTAAAGTGTTGCAACAGCATTGGTAGTGCCATCATTTTCAGCAGAGTAGTACCATTTTAAATCCATAAAATTACCTCCTACATTTGTAATGTGATAATGCTAATGGTTACCATAATACAATTATATCACATATTTATAATTTGTCAAATATTATATTACAAAAGAATATTGATAAATAAACAAAATAAGTATAAAATAGGGAGGTAGAATTTATATAAAAGGGAGTAAAATAAAAATGAATAATAAAAAAGTAGTAGTTCTAGGTGGAGGAACAGGATTATCCACACTATTAAGAGGACTTAAAAATTTTCCATTAGATATAACAGCAGTAGTATCTGTATCAGATGATGGAAAAAGTACAGGAAGATTAAGAAAAGAATTTAACATTCCAGCAGTAGGAGATATAAGAAGAGTATTAATATCACTTGCAGAAATAGAGCCATTAGTAGAAAAGGTACTAAATTATAGGTTTACAACAAATAGTGAATTAAATGGACACACAGTAGGAAACTTATTATTAACAGCAATAACAAATATAAGTGGAAATATGTCAGATGGAATAGAAGCCATAGGTAGTGTATTAAACTTAAAAGGAAAAGTATTACCATTAACAGAAGACAATGTAGTATTAATGGGAAAAATGGAAGATGGGAGCATAATAGAAGGAGAGCATAATATTACAGAAGCAGAAAAAAAGATTATAGATGTATTTTACAAAGAAACTCCAATAATATGTGAAAGTGTAATTAAAGCAATAAGAGAAGCTGACTTAATAATATTTAGTATGGGAAGTTTATATACAAGTATAATGCCAAATTTAATAAGTAAAGATATGTTAGAAGCAATAGATAATAGCAAAGCAAAATTAATGTACACTTGCAATATGATGACTCAACCAGGAGAAACAGATAACTATACAATAGTAGATCATATTAAAGTATTAAATAAGCATTTAGGCACTAGAAAAATAAATGTAGTAATAGCAAACAATGGAGAAATAGAAGAAAGCATAATAGAAAAATATTCAACCTTAGAGCAAAAAGACCAAGTAATACTAAATAAAGAACAAAAAGAAGAATTAAATAAAATAAATGTAGAAGTAATAGAAAATAACTATGTAATAGTAGAAGACGAACTAATAAGACACAATGCAATAAAACTATCCACAGATATATTTACATATTTAATAAAGTAAAGAAGTTACTTCAATGTGAAGTAACTTCTTTTCTTAAAAATATTAAATCTCTTTTTCTACATATTTTGTACATATATTATCATTTAAGAAAATTCCGCACTTTGGACAAAACATTCCAATACAATCACTATAAATTTTTTCAGGATCCCCTCCATAATACTCATTCATAGGGTTACATTTATGATATACATATTTAAAATCTTGATCTCCTTTAATAACTGTATCTTCTTTACATTTTTCAACTAATTTATATTTTTTATCACTTTTAGATTCTTTTAAATTATCAAAAGCTAAATTAAAAGAAAACATATTAGCTATTTGTTTCTCAACTATTTCATACTTTTGTATCCGTTTATAAATATAACCACATAAAGGACAAGTTTTAGTAGTAATTTTTATTTTTGTCATATATACCTCCTACAATTGTAAAGGAAATAAAATTAATGTTTACCAAACAATTATAATATACAAAACATAAAAAGTCAAATAATGTAAAACATAGAAAAATGTCAAAAACTTTTTTGGTGAAAAGTATGAGAATTAATATAAAACAAAAGTAAATATATAATAATAGCTGAAGGATAATAATGTTAATCATAAAATATTGGATATATGTTATGCTAAAATTTAGTGAAGAAGAAGTATTAGGAATGGTCAATAAAGCATTACAAGGAAGACCAATATTAATTATGCTTAAAAAAAGTAAAGCAAGTAACAAAAAAATAAGAAAATAATATAATATACAATAGGAGGCGAAAGTTTTAATGGGAGAATTTATATTAAACGCAATATTATGGACGCTTGCACTATATGGAGCTTTTGAAATTATAAAAACAATAATTAACATATATACATATACAAATTTAAAATCTGACGGTATTTATATAATAGTAGCCGTCAAAAATCAAGAAAATAAAATAGAAGGATTTTTAAGAAATTTCCTATTTAGAATAATATATGGAAAAGAAGAAAACATAAAAGACATCATAATAGCAGACTTGGATTCAACAGATGAAACAGTACAAATATTAAATAAATTATCAAGAGAATATGAAGGTCTAAAAGTAACAAATTGGAGAGAATGTAAAGAAGTAATAGAAAATATAAAATAATTTGTCGATTGTGTCCATTGGGGACGTTTCCTAATGGGTAATCTGTCCCTTTTGAGACATTAAGTAAAATTTATTAATTATACCTATTTATGGATATTTCCAATCGCATGAAATTATTTTTGTTCGAGTAAAAAGGATAAGTTTGAAGAATCAAAACTTTTTGAAGGATTAATAAAGATTCTTTATCAATAAGGGGATTATTAGTTATTATTGTTATTAGTATATCATTAATATTTGCAGTATAATAGATAAAAAACTTAAGAGAAAGGTTGTAAACGCCTTTCTTTTTTGATATACTCAAGAGAAGATAAGACTGATATAATATATATACTATTATTTAAAGTGAATAGTACAAATTTTAGAATTTGAAGAAAAGAGGCAGGCATTGGAAATAACAGGTGAAGTTAAAGAAATAATATATCAAAATGAAATAAATAGTTATACAGTTGCAGAATTTGAAACGAAACAAGAAGAAATAACAATAGTAGGGTATCTTCCATTCATTAATGTTGGAGATACTCTTAAATTAGTTGGAAAAATTGTAACTCACCAAGACTATGGAGAGCAATTTAAAGTAGATACTTTTGAAAAACTAATGCCACAAACTTTAGGATCTTTAGAAAGATATTTAGCAAATGGAACAATAAAAGGAGTAGGACCAGCAACAGCAAAAAAAATAGTAGATACTTTTAAAGAAGAGACAATACATGTACTAAAATTTGAGCCACAGAGATTAGCACAAATAAAAGGGATAAATGAAGAAAAAGCATTAACAATTTCAGAAACTTTTATAGAAAATTTGGAAGTATGGCAAATAGTAGGATACTTAGAAAAGTTTGGAATAGGAATTCAAAATGCAAGAAACGTATATAAAAAATTAGGTTTAAACGCAATAGAAGAAATAGAAGCAAATCCATATATATTAATAGATGTAGCAAATAATGTAGATTTCAAAAAAATAGATAAAATGGCAATAGATATTGGGCTTCCATATGATAATGACAAAAGAATAAAAAGTGGAATAAAATATGCAATAACATGCACAAATTTAAATGGTAATTGTGCAGTATTAAAAGAAAACTTAATAACTTTTTGTAAAGAACTTTTAGGAGTAACAAAAGAAGAAATAGAAGAAAATATTATAGATTTAAAAGTAAATAATCAAATAGTAATAGAAACCAGAAATAATAAAAGTGAATTAGAAAATATAATAGATGAAGTAAAAGGAAAAGAATCAAATGTCCAAAATTGGGTATATTTAGCCTCTTACTATAAAGCAGAAGAAAATATTGCAAATAGAATCACAATTTTACAAAATTCACCTAATATAAAGAAAATAAAAAATATAAAAACAGAATTAAAAAAGATAGAAAAAAGTTCAGATATAGAATTATCCGAAAAACAAAAAGAAGCAATAGAAGCGGTAAATGAAAATAATGTATGTATAATAACAGGAGGACCAGGTACAGGGAAAACAACAATAATAAAAACAATAATAGAACTATATAAAAAAGATGGCAAAAAGCCAGTGCTTTGTGCACCAACAGGAAGAGCAGCAAAAAGGATGACAGAAACAACAGGAGAAGAAGCAAAGACCTTACATAGACTTTTAGAAATAGGAAAAATGGAAGAAGAAAGCAAAATTGCAAGTGTAGACTATGAAGTAGCACCACTTGATGCAGATATTGTAATAGTAGATGAAGTATCAATGGTAGACTTATTTTTAATGAATTATTTAATAAAGGCATTATATCAAGGAACAAAATTAATATTAGTAGGCGATATAGACCAACTTCCATCAGTAGGCCCAGGAAGTATATTAAAAGATTTAATAGAATCTGAGCAAGTAACTACAATAGTACTAAATAAAATATTCAGACAAGCTGCAAAAAGTAAAATAATATTAAATGCACATAGAGTAAATGAAGGAGAAAAGTTTTTAAATAAAGAAGAAATAGAAAATGAGAATTTAATAGACTTAAACGAAGATTTCTTTTATATAAATGAAGTAAACCAAGAAAAAATACTATATAATATAATTTCACTATGTAAAGAAAGGCTTAAAAATTATGGAAATTATGATTTCTTCAAAAATATACAAGTAATTTCACCTACAAAAAAGGGAATGCTTGGAACAAAAGAATTAAATAAAATCTTGCAAAAAAACCTAAACCCAGAAAATGATTTATTAGCAGAAAAACAAATAGGAGATATAACATATAGAGAAAATGATAGAGTAATGCAAATAAAAAATAATTATGATATATTTTGGGAAAGAGAAACTCCAGAATATGAAACTGGTACAGGAGTATTTAACGGAGAATTAGGTACAATAATAAAAATAAATGAACAAGATAAAATTTTAACAATAAAATATGATGATGAAAAGCAAGCAGACTATATGTTTCAAGACTTAGACCAAATAGAACATGCTTATAGTATAACAGTACATAAATCACAACGGAAGTGAATTTGATGTGGTAATAATGGTAGTGCCACAAGCTTCACCAATGCTATTAACAAGAAACTTATTATACACAGGAATGACAAGAGCAAAGAAATTGTTAATAGTAATAGGAAATCAAAACATAATAGACTTTATGATAAAAAACGCCGATATAAAAAAAAGAAATACAGGCCTTGCATATAAGCTAAAAAATAAATAAAAATCCAAAAAAATAACTTGACTTATATGTTGAATTATATTACTATGTTTGTACAAACAAATGAGAAATTATAAATAATATTTTTTGAAAGGAGGACAAGCATATGGAAGAAAAGATTTTAAAAGAAATATTAGATGTAGTAGTAGATATAAAAACAGAACAAAAAGAAATGAAGCAAACAATGAATAAAATGGAACAAAGATTAGATGGAATAGAACAAAGACTAGATAATGTAGAAGAAGAGCAAAAAGGAATGAAGCAAGTATTAGACGATGTAGTAGAAGAGCAAAAAGGAATGAAGCAAGTATTAGACAATGTAGTAGAAGAACAAAAAGGAATGAAGCAAGTATTAGACAATGTAGTAGAAGAGCAAAAAGGTATGAAACAATTACAACAAGAAATGAAGCAAGTGCAAAATGTAATGTGTCAAGACATAAAATACTTGTTAGCTGAACAAGCCGATACAAAGACCATTGTAATTGAACTTGTAAATAAAGTGGGTGAAATGGATTTAAACAACAAAGCCAAAATATATCAATTTCCAAAAAGATAAAAAATACATAAATAAAAATTAAATTGCAGGGGTCATACTTTGGGCGACCTTTTCTACGAAGAAACTGCTAAAATGAATAGTACACGCTTGAAGCGTGAATAGGGGCAAAGAAAGGAAGTGTTTTAAACATGGAAACTTTTAAAAATGCCCTTATTTTTTTATTAAATGAAATAATAAATGAGCTATATCCAAAACAATGTATAATATGTGGAAAATTATATAGTGATGAAATATGTAGCAAATGTTATAAAACATTAGAAATAGTAGCAAAATCGCAAAAAAATAAAAATAAAAGTTTTAATGAACATATATACTTATTTAAATATGGAGGAACAATAAGAAAATTAATAATAGACTATAAATTCAATGACAAAGCCTACTTAAGTGATTTTTTTACAAAAATTATAATAAAAAATGAAAAAATATGTAGAAAAATAAAAAGTTATGATATAATCATACCAGTTCCAATACATAAAAAAAGAAAAAATGAAAGAGGATATAACCAAAGTGAACTTATAGCAAAGAAAATTGCAAAAAATACAAACCAATTACAACTAGTAACAGATAGTTTAATAAAACAAAAAAACACAGTAGCACAAAGCACACTAACAAAAGAGCAAAGAAAACAAAATGTAAAACAAGTATATAAAATAGCAAATAAACAAAAAATACAAAATAAGAAAATAATTTTATTAGACGATATATACACAACTGGAAGTACAGTAGAAGAATGTTCAAAAATACTAAAACAAAATGGAGCAAAAGAAATTCTAGTACTAACAATAGCAAAAGACGAAATCAATTAGAAGTCAGAATTCGAAAATATTGTAGGGGTGTGGCCTTGTGTCCGCCCGTTCTTCAAAGAAATCACCCTAATTCCGACATCTAACATCCGATTTCTGACATCTGAAACAAAGGAGGAAAACAAATGGAAGACCTAGTAGAAAGCATATTAGATTACATTAGAGCAGACTATACCGATTATGCCATAATGATAAATGGTGAATGGGGAAGCGGAAAGACATATTTTTGGAATCATAAAGTACGTAACAAAATAGAAACCATGGAACTAAATGGCAAAAGATATAAAACAATATATATGTCATTATATGGTATTTCAAACCTAGAAGAAATAAGTAAAAAAATATTTATAGAAACGACTCAACTAATGGATAAAAACCTAAAGAAATTCATGGGTAATAATGGACAATTAACAATACCAGAATATGCAAAAACAGGTTTAGACATGGCAAATTTCTTTGGAGTTACACAAAATGGAGACAAAATAGATTACAAAGAATTTTTCTCAACAGACGATAAAGTACTATGTTTTGATGACCTAGAAAGAGCAAATGTAGACGTAATAGACATACTAGGATATATAAATAACTTTGTAGAGCATGACCATATAAAAACAATAATAATATGTAATGAAAAAGAATTATCAACAAAACTAAAAAATAGCAACCTAGAAATGAAAACCTTTATAGCAACATATCTTTTAGATAAAGAAGGAAGCCTAATAAAGAAAACAGATAAACCAATGGTAGAAAGAATACAAGACACCATAGAATATGTATTCGACAAAGCAAATGACTATGAAAGAATAAAAGAAAAGTTAATAGGTGAAACATTTGAATATGCACCAGAGTTCAATTACATCATAAATGGAATATTGATGAGATATGAGAAATATCCAGATTTAATAAGATTTTTAAGAGAAAATACAAACCTTATAATATCAACCTTTAACAAAAGTGGAACCAGAAACCTAAGAATACTAAAGCATGCTTTAAATGACTTCAAGAAAATATTTGACATGGTAAATAAATCATATCCAAATACAAATCATAGAGTAATGCAAACAATGTTAATATTCACAATAGCTATATCATTTGAAATAAAAGCAGGAAAAGTAACAAAAGATAAATTTGTAAACATAGGAAGCAACGAAGAATATAAAGCAATATTAGTATCATCAAGGGTATTTATGGACAATAGACAATTCTATATAAAAGAATTTGATAACAACTATTATTATAACTTTAAAGCAGAATATCGTTTCTTCAAATTCATAGAAATGTATGTACGTACACGTATATTTAATATGAAAGTATTTAAAGAAAATATGGAAGTAATAATAAACACAGTAGATACAGACAAATTACCAGGATATAAAAGACTACTTACAGAAGAATACTGGAAAATTTCAGATGACCAATTCGACAATATTATAGAAGAAGTATTAGAAGACGTAAAAAATGGAAGAATAAAACCAATAGAAATAGTAAAAATATTTGCATATTTTATGTATTTTATAAAAAAAGACTTAATATCATATGATATCAAAACAATAAAAAGTGTATTTATAAATGGACTTAACATATCATCATTAAATGCAAACTATTGTCCAAATGTAAAAGAAGAATTAGAGTCAATATCAGTAAAAGATATAGGAACAGATATGGAAGAAATATTAAAATACTTTGACAATGTAAATGAAACATTAAAAGACAAAATGTATAGAGAAAAAGCAGAAGAAGTATTTAAAAATGTACCAATGAAAATGGAATTATTCTACGATAAATTTGCAAAAGAATGTATGACTCTGCCAATCTTTAAATACTATGATGTATTCCAAATGTTCCAAAGAATATCATGTGCAAGCAATGAAGATATAGTAACAATAAAAGAAATGCTAGAAGAAAGAGCAAAAAAATATACAAAAGAAATAGAACCAGAAATAAAGAATATCAGAAAATTAAAACAAGTAATGGACGATTATATAGATGGAAAAGAAAGCACAATAAAAATAGTAATGCTAGAAGACTTCTCAAAAGGACTAGATAAGATATTAGAATTATATAAAACACCACCATTTATGAACAACAAAAAGGAAAGCAACAATGCTAATGTATAAAAAATCATTTTAAATTGTAGGGGCGATTTTAATCACCTGTTCTTCGAAGAATTAACCTTAAATATAATCTGTAGAGGTCGCCACCTTCGGCGACCCGCAATACCAAATTAAATTTGAAAAACAAAAAAATAAAATAATGCATAAAATTTCCCTCTTTTGTCATAATAAGATTAAAAGTTATGATAAAGGAGGGAAAAATTTTGAAAGCAACAGGTGTTGTAAGAAGAATAGATGATTTAGGAAGAATAGTAATTCCAAAAGAAATAAGAAGAACTTTAAGAATAAAAGAAGGAGATCCACTAGAAATATTTACAGATAGAGAAGGGCAAGTAATATTAAAAAAATATTCACCAATAGGAGAACTATCAGAATTTGCAACAGAATATGCGGATACGCTTGCAAAAACAACAGGGCATATAGCATGCATAACAGATAAAGACACAGTAATAGCAGTTTCAGGGGGATCTAAAAAAGAATATTTAGAGCAAAGTATAAGTAAAGATATAGAAAAAATAATGGATTATAAAGAAGTATACGAAAGTAAAGAAAATAATAATATAGCACTTCCAATAACCAAAAATACTGAAGCAAAAAGAAACAACTCACAAGTAGTATATCCAATAATATCAGATGGAGACGCAATAGGAACAGTAATATTGTTATCAAAGGACGAAAAAACAAAAATGAGCGACGTAGAGAAAAAAGTAGTTCAATCAGCAGCAAGTTTTTTAGGGTCACAAATGGAAGTGTAACGTATAGACACACTAGTAAAAAGTAAAGTAAATAGCACAAACCATTGGTTTGATGTAGGGGCTTAATCAGTAAGGAATATGTAAAAGTATTTACTGAATTATGCCCTTTTTATAATTTAATGAGTTTAGAAATTTTAACTACCACAATTCTTAAAAATTACATCAACATTACAACAATATTACATTTATATTATAAAAATCAAAAAACATTGAAAAACCTTAATAGTTGTAGTATAAATAAATTAATAATAAAAGCGATAACAAAGGAGGAAATACAATGATTAAAGAATATAAAGTAAATACAGCAGAGCCAATGGACGGGGGAGTAGAATTAGGAACAGCACAAATATTACCTACTAAAATTAACAAATGGACAAAAGTTAAAAGCTTCTTATTCAAAGAAATAAAAATAGAATTAACACCATATCAACAAAAAGTATTTAAAGAAGTACATGATTTTTGGCATCAAGATATAACATGGACAAAAGTAAAAGACTTTTTGTTACAAGATATAGAAATAACATTATAATAAAAAAGAATTCACAAATGAATTCTTTTTTTATTTAATACGAAAAAAAATATTATTAGCAAATCATAAAAGAAATAGTAAATATAAAATGAAAAAATCAGAAGTAAAAAATAGATAACTTATCAATAAATAACATAAAAAACAGGTAAAATTATGTAAATATATTGATAATTAAATTTAATAGTGATATAATTATAATAAATGAAATTTAAAGGAGGAAAAATATGGAAAGGTCAACAATAAAATTTATAACAATAAGTATTTTATTATTAGCTATAATATTACTTCCTAATATAGTCTCAGCAGAAACACAAAATAGCATAATAGTAAAACAATCAAATAATTATATAATATATAATGAAAGTATAATGAAAGAAGAGTTTACATTTGCGTTTGGAAATTCAAAAGAAGAGAAAGATTTAATATACTTCCCATCAGCAAAAGCAGAAAATGGAGAAGAAGGAATAAATGTAGCATATATAGATGAAGAAACAAAAGCATATATAAATGAAACTGGAGATACTTTCTTTTTTGTAAAAAATAAAGCAGGAGAATATATACTAGAAGGACAAAAAATAGATATAAAACAAGCATTAGATAAAAAATATGTAGAAGAAACAACAAAAAGGATAAAAGTAGATACAACAAAAAATAATGTAGAAGTAAAAGAAATAAATGGAGTAAAAACAGAAATAACAAAAGGAAAAGTAGTAATAACAGATGATGCAAAAGCTAAATACTCATACATATTAATAAAACTACCAACAACAGGAGAAAATGACTATACAAAATTAATGAACTTAGCAGAAAAAATATCAAATAAAGAAGAAGTAGAAAAATTAGAATTAATAGAAAAATTAAAACTAATGGAAAGTTTTTATACATTATATAAAGAAAAAGAGCCAAAATCAAATGACAGTAGTTGGTTACCAGTAGAAAACTTAGAGATAATGCAACCAGAAGATTCAAAAAATGAAGAACAATATATAGTATATATAAAAAGTGAAAACGGAGAAGAAACAACAATAGATGCTCAATTTTTAACAAGTTATGAAAAATACACACCAATATATGAAAAAGAGACAATTAAAATAAAAGAAACAACAAAATTACCAGTAACATTTGATAGTACAATAACACTAATTGTAATATTTGCAATAATAGTAGTAGCAATAATAGTACTTTTAGTAATAAGAAAAAAAGTAAGTAAAAAAGAAGAAAAGAAATAATAAAAATGAGAGAAATATATTTAATTATATAAGAGTAATTAGAAATAGGAGGGAAAAATGAGAGAAAGACTAAATTATAAGAGTAGAAAAACTATTATAATTGTAGCAATAATATTGCTATTAATAGCAATAGCGTCAACAGGAATATATATGTTTACAAAAGGTAATGACGAAACAAAAGCCTTTACCGAAGGTAATACTACAATAGGAGATTCTGAAATAAATTTACCAGAAGAAAATAAAAATAGTAATTCAGTACAAGAGCCAACAATAGAACCAGAACAAGGTACACAAAATAATAATGAAGTAACAACACAAACACCTACTGCACCAGAAACAACAAAACCAGTAACAGGAACAACAACTCAAACAACAGGAAATGTACCAAATGAAGAATACGTAACAGAAAAAGAAGAAGAAGTAGAAAAACTAGTATCAGAAAGCTTTTTAGTAGGTTGGACACCAATAAATGTATCATCAATAACAGAAGATATACAATTAAACAAACCAAGCAAGGAAGCAAAATATGAAGTAACAAAAGTAGCAACATTAGTAAATGGTGAAGCAATAAAAAATGAAAATGGAGAATTCAATACAAGAGTAAAAGCAGGAGATAAAGTTACATATGTAATAACAGTAAAAAATACAGGAAATGTAACAATACAAAACATAAAAGTAGTAGATGAACTAGCAAACTATGAAGAAACTATATCAGTTTTAGAAATAGGAGAGAGCAAAGAATTAACAGTAATATATGAAGTAAAAGAAGAAGACATGACTGAAAATGATACAATAATAAATACAGTAAAAGTATCAGATGAGGAAAAAACAGTAGAAGGAAAAGAAGAAATACCATCAAATCCAGCTTATAGCATACCAGTAGAGAAAATATGGAATGATAATAATAATCAAGACGGAAAAAGACAAGAAGTAATAATAGGATTATATGCAGATGGAGAAGCAGTAGAAGGAGAAACATTAACATTAGACGGAACAACATTAAAAGGTTATTTTGAAAATGTATTAAAATATAATAATGAAAATAAAGAAATAAAATACACAGTAAAAGAAGAAACACAAATTCCAGGTTATGAAACAACATATAGTGAAGATACATTTACAATAACAAATACACATACACCAGAAACAACAACTGCAAAAGTAACAAAAGTATGGAATGATAGCAATAACCAAGATGGAATAAGACCAGAAAGCATAACAGTACAACTACAATCAACAATAGGAGAAGAAAAAGCAAATGTAGGAGAGCCAGTAGAAATTACTCCAAATGAAGCTGGAAAATGGGAATATGAATTTACAGGTTTAACAAAATATGCAAATGGAGAACTAATAAAATACTCAGTAGAAGAAACAACACTAAATTCAGAAAAATACCAAGTATCATATGAAACAGAATTTGTAATAGAAGAAAATATAACAACAATAGTAGTAACAAATACACATACACCAGAAACAACAAGTATAAAAGTAACAAAACAATGGTCAAACGAAAATAACACAGAAAGTAGACCAAATGCAGTAATAATAGCCTTATATAATAAAGCAAATAAAGAAGTAGCAAGACAAGAGGTAACAGGAGCAAAAACAGTTAATAATACATGGACATACGAATTCACAAACTTACCAAAATATGTAATAGGAAGTGAAGGAGTATTAGAAAGTTATAGTATAAAAGAAATAAAAGCAGATGGAAAAACAATAGTAAATGCTAATACACAATACGATGAAAACTATATAACAACATATAGTGGAACAAAAGTAATAAATACATTCTTAAAACCAAATATAAGTGTAGTAAAAGCAGTAAATGAAGAAACAGCAAGACCAGGAGATATACTAACATATACAATAACAGCAAAAAATGCAGGAAATAAAGAAGGAAAAGTAACAATAAAAGATACAGTACCAGAAGGAACAATATTAGAAGAAGATATAACTTTAAAAATAGGAAATAATGCTACTACAAAATTAGAACAAGAAAAATTTGCAACAGAAGGTTATGAAATAACAGTTCCAAAAAATACAACAGCAATAATAACATTTAAAGTAAAAGTAAATGTATATGCAGGAAATACTATTGATAACATAGCAAAATATACAATTCCAGGAGAAGAAGAACAAGAAACAAAAGTAAGTACACAAATAAAAGATTCAATAGTAACAATACCAACAGAAGTATCAGAAAAATATACTATATTACTATTAGATACTTCAGGTAGTATGAATAATAATACAGATACGATGAAAAGAATAGATGCATTAAAACAATCAGCAATAGAATTTGCAACAAAATTCTTAGAAGGTTATAATAACAACAAAATAAAGATAATAACTATTGGAAATTCATCAAGATTATTAACACCAGAATATACAAATGATATAAATGTTATAAAAAGTAAAATTAATGAAATAGGAATAATTCAAACATCAACCATGACTAATATAGATGCAGCATTTGTACTAGCAAATAAACAAATAAAAGAAGAAGATGCAACAAAAACAAGTATAATACTTATGACAGATGGAATTCCAAATTGGTATCAAGATGAAAACGGAGTTGACAAAGGACCAGGACATGATGGACTACAATTTTATACTACAACTGAAGAAATGTTAAAACGCGAATCAAAAGAATATGCATTCAAAATTAAAGAAAGAGGTGCAAAAGTATATTCATTAATTTTTGGAATAAATCAAATAACAACTTCAAATGATAGCCAAAATAAAGTAAGAAAAATGCTACAAGAAATGTCAAGTGGTTATACACAAGGGTATACTGATGAAAATGAAGTAGAACATGAATCAACTTATGTAGATGGATATTATTATGAAGCAAACACACCAAGTGACTTAACAAAGGTATTTCTTGAAATATCAAAATCAATAGATGCACAAAGCACAGAATTTACAACTGAGCTAAATGGAGAAAACCTAATAATAAATCAAGGAATTAATAAAGGTCAAATAGTAGAATTATATGTAGATAAATATATTGAAGGAACAGAACCAGAAAAAACATTTACTTGGGAACAATTTATAAAACCAGAATATATAACATATGATGAAGAAAATAATACAATAACAATGAACTTAGTAGAATTTATGAAAGCTAATGATATAGAAATAGGACAAAAAGTATACTTTAGGTTTAGATAATAAAAAAAGACATAAGAACTAAAATTCTTATGTCTTTTTTCTTCTAAAACATACAATAGTAAAATAATAAAACAAAGAAGAACTAAAATTATGTAAATATATTTACAAAAATTAGTAATAGTTGTATAATTATAATAGTTGAAATTTAGAGGAGGAAAAATACTACTTTTAATAGTAAGAAAAAAAGAGGAAAATAAATGATGAAAAGAATTTGTGATATAATTTTAATTTTACTAGTTATAACAGCAATTATAGTGGGGGGAATAATAGGAACTGAATATATAAGAAGAGAAAAAAATGAAGACAAATTATCAGCAGTAGTTGCACAAATAGAGAACATAAACACAGATATAAATGATAAGGAAAATAAACAAGAAACTATAAAATTAGATGGATATGATGTAGAAGGAATAATAGAAATTCCTAAAATAGATATCAAATATCCAATAGTAAGTACAACAAGTGATGAAGCAATGAAAGTTGCTATTACGAAATTTTGGGGTGCAAATATAAATGATATAGGAAACTTTTGCATGGCAGGTCATAACTACAAAAATGGTACAATGTTTGGAAAAACAAAATACTTAAAAGTAGGAGACAAAATAAAAATGACTGACTTAAACCTAAATACAATAGAATACGAAATATTCAAAATATATACAATAGACCCAAATGATATAACTTGCATAGAAAGTGTAGAACCTAATACAAGAGAAATAACACTTATAACATGTACAAATGGACACAAAAATAGGTTAATAACAAAAGCAAGAGAAGTAATAAAATAATTTGTTAATGCTGTAAAAAACGTCCAAATGAAAATGAGTGAAAAATATTCACTCATTTTCGTTTTGGACGTTTTTATAGCCCCTTTTATATATGTATAAAAACAATATTCTTTACAAATTAAAGTAAAATTCTAAGTATCATACTACTATGCTATAAAAAAGTAACAAAATCGTAAACAAAATGTAACAAAAAAAGACAATATATATAGTATAATAGAATTGTATAGGTATAAAACGAGGGAGAAACAAATGGGTATAAGCAAATTACTAAGGAAATTTGATATTAAAGTAATAGGCAAGTTAACAAAAGAACAGCAAATAATATTATCAGACAATGTAGCAACAAAAATATCAAATGAATTTAATTATATAGATTATGGATATATATATACTAAACTAATGAAAGCAAAAATGTATATAGCAATAATTCCAGAAGGAATAACAAGTGCAATATATTCATATGAAGAAGATACACTATTCATAAGTGATACAGAGGAAATAAGCACAGTTTCAAAAGAATTATTATATGAATGTATACATGCTGTTCAAGATATAAGAAATAAAAAAGGACAAATAAAACAATTAGGGCAATGTATATTTTCAGAATTCAAAGTATATGCAATGGCATTAAATGAAGCATCAATACAATATATAGTAGCTAAAATATTTAATGAAGAAGAAAAATATATAGAAGCCTATGCAATAAAATCAAATACATATAGTCCAAATAAATACCCATTAATATGTAACATATTACTACAATTATTATTTATATCAACAGAAGAAATATTAGTAAAGAGTACAATATATTCAACAGATGAATTTATAATAGAAGGAATTGAAGAAATAGGAGAAAGTAGCTTTGTAAATGTACAAAATAACTTAGATGAAATGTTATATGCATCTGAACAAATAATAGGTATAAAAAAACTAATAAAAACTAAAACAGAAGAAGGATATTTTAATATAGAGGAATATTTAAATGAAATATATGAAAAAGAAGAATTGATAAGAAAACTATATATGGATTCTCAAATAAGTATATTTACAATGTATTTTGATAGACTCTATAATAGAATAGAAAATTTATCAGACATAAAATTTTATAGAAATAAGCTAGAAGAATTCAAAAAATTAATAGGATTTTATACAAATGAAAATCAAGACTATTTTCTAAAATATTATGAAGATTATTATAAGCAAAAAGAAGAAAAGCTAATATTAAAGCAAGCAGACATAGAACGAAAAAATGAGTTAGCACTAACAGTTATTTCAGATAATATAATAATACAAATATTTAATAAAATAAAAAGTAATGTAAGTAGAATATTAAAAAAAGTTTAAAAAATAAGGAGAAAAAATATGGAATTTAGAGAATCAGAGATACAAAAAATAAGACATTTATTTAATAAAATAGAACAATTAAAAGGGCAAATTAATAAAGAAAATAAAATAGAAATAGCAAATAAGATAAGTGATATAGCACTTCAAATATTAGAAATAGAACCTAATAATAAAATGGCAATAAATGAAATGATAAAATCTTATATGGCAAAGAGAGAATATGATATTGGAAGAATTTTCGGACAAAAAGCATTAGAAGAAAACCCTAACAGTATATCAATATTATATACTATGGCAGAGTTAGAATTAAGAGGAAGAAATGCAGAAAAAGCAATTGAATATAATGCACAAATATTGTCACAATATCCAAATGATAAAAGAGCAAATGAACAAAAAGAAAGAATAGAAATACGTATAGAACAATTAAGAAGAGAAGGAAAAATAAGAACAAAAGCTTCAAGAGTAAATAGAGAAGAACAACCAGAATTTATTCAAATTGCTAAACAAAATATGTTAGAACAAGAACAAAGGGAATTTGCTAAAAAAGACATAGAAGAAAAAGAACATTCTATAGAAGAACAACAACTTGAATTTGCCAAAGATAAAATGCAATCAGAAAGATATTCATTAGAAGCAAAACAAGAATATATGCAAGAAATAACAAAAATGTTTTTAGAAGGACAAGTAAATAACAGAAAACTAGAAGAAATAAAACAAGAATTATATAAGTATCCAAATAATACAGAAAGTGCACTATTCTTATCAGAATTATTCTATGCCATTAAAGGAGAAGAAGAAAGAGGAATACAGGAACTAAATAAATCTAGACATTTAGTAGAAAGCGAAGAAACTATAGAAGAAAAAATATCAAGCTTTAGAAAGAGATTAGATGCAAAACAATATATAGAAAAAAGAGAAGACGAACACAAAATAAAGCTAGAACAACTGAAGAAAGAACAAAGAGAATATTCAAGACAAATAATAAAAAGAATAGATAATGGAGAACTAACAAAAGAAGAAATACCAGAAATAGTAAGAAATTTAGAAAAATATCCAGATAGAAGTAAAGCATTATATTTAATTACTAAATTATATCAAGGTTATTATGGAACAAAAGAAGCTATTGGCTATTTAGCCAAATATTCTCATATAGCAGATTTAACAGTAAGAGAAATGGCAGATATTGAAAATGTAAGATTTTGGATTGCAAAAAATAAAAATAAAGATAAAGATATAATAAAAGAAAGACAATTAAAAGTAAGAAAAAGAAATAAAGTAGCAAATATGAGGTATAAAAATAGAGTAAAACAATATTTACAAGAAAAACATGAAAGTGAAAAGAAAATGCAAGGAGAAAGAGAAGAATTATAAAAAATAAAAAGAGACTGTAAAAAGTCTCTTTTTATTTTTATAGGAAATTACACTATTCTAACTTAAAAAATGTAGTAGCTTATATATAAAATGAATGCCTAAGAAAATTTATGTAAATTATTACTTTTTTTATTATAAAAACATATTCAAAAAGTTAATAGTAAAAATGCTTAAGGCAACCTTCCAAGAAACCCTAAAGCCCTTTTTAAACAAGTTTTTAACTACTACTATGTGATAATTATCTCTAACAGTTAAGGCTAAACAGTCTGTTTTAGTATCTATATTATTATTTAAATTAATATCATTATTAGATACACCATCTAAAGTATCAATGTAAGAACAAGAATTATTATTATCTATTTTTACTTCAAATTTAGTATCTAAGGTTGACTCTTGTGGAATATCTAAAATATTATTTTGCATAGAATCACATCCTTTATAATTTTCTTATGTGTCAAAATACTTTATAATATCATTATACTATAAAATTAGACAAAAAGTAAATAGAAAATAAAAAGAAAGTCGCGGTCTATATTAAAGACCGCGATTTTTCAAAATTTCAAAAAATAAAAATCTTCCTAAAAAAAATATATAAACACTTGAAAACTAAGGTCACTTGGTATAAAATAACAATGTTAGTAAATAATATAAAAAATGAAAAGAGGATATGAATATAACCATTTAAACTCATATTCATAAAGGGAAAGGATAATCCTTTTGCTGAGTGTGAGAAATAAGTGGGTAAGGAGTGTCCCCTGACATTAAGTGAGGAGGAATTTTTTATGTCAGTAAAAATAGGAATTAATGGTTTTGGAAGAATTGGAAATTTAGCATTCCAAGCAGCTTTAAAAAAGAAAGAAGTAGAGGTAGTAGCAATAAACGATCCATTTATTACTGCAGACTACATGGCATACATGGTTAAATATGATACAATACATGGAAAATTTGAAGGAGAAGTAACTTCAAAAGAAAATACTCTAGTAGTTAATGGAAAAGAAATAAAAGTATATAATGAGATGGATCCAGCAAACATTCCATGGGGAAAAGAGGGAGTAGATTATGTACTAGAATGCTCAGGAGTATTCACAACAATGGAAAAAGCTCAGGCTCATATAAAAGGTGGAGCTAAAAAAGTAGTAATAAGTGCACCATCAAAAGATGCACCAATGTTTGTTATGGGAGTAAACAATGAAAAATATGACCCAAGCATGAACATAGTATCAAATGCATCATGTACAACAAACTGTTTAGCACCTTTAGCAAAAGTAATAAACGATAACTTCGGTATAGTAGATGGATTAATGACAACTGTACACTCAACAACAGCAACACAAAAAACAGTAGATGGAGCATCTAAAAAAGATTGGAGAGGTGGTAGAGCAGCAGCTGCAAATATTATACCATCATCAACAGGAGCTGCAAAAGCAGTAGGAAAAGTTATACCAGAATTAAATGGAAAATTAACAGGTATGGCATTTAGAGTACCAACAGTAGATGTTTCAGTAGTAGACTTAACATGTAACCTAGCAAAACCAGCTACAATGGAAGAAATATGCGCAGTTATGAAAAAAGCATCAGAAAATGAAATGAAAGGAATAATAGAATATACAGAAGATGCAGTAGTATCATCAGACTTCATAAACGATGAACACACATCAATATTCGATGCAACAGCAGGAATCCAATTAACAGACAAATTCGTAAAATTAGTAGCATGGTATGACAATGAATGGGGATATTCAAATAAATTAGTAGATTTAGCAGTATATATGGCAAGTAGAAGTTAATAAATTTTAAATATTATATTGTAGGGGTCACTGCCTTCGGCGACCCGCTCTTCGAAGAATTTGCTTACAATAGGGTTAAATATATGATAAGAACAATAAAATTAGATGTAGGGGCGATTATCAATCTCCCATGCTACAAAGGAAATTACCCTAAGAAATTAGCCAATTCTTCGAATAGTGGGCGATTATTAATCGCCCCTACATCTTTAAATAAAACAATATAAAAACATTTGGAGGTTTTTAATGAACAAAAAAACTATCAGAGATATAGATTTGAAAAATAAAAAAGTACTTGTAAGATGTGACTTTAATGTACCTTTTGATGAAGAAGGGGAAATATCAGATAATAGAAGAATAGTAGCAGCACTTCCTACTATAAAATATTTATTAGAAAACAATTGTAAAATAATACTTTGCTCACATTTAGGAAGACCAAAGGGAGAATTTAAAAAAGAATTTTCACTAAAGCCAGTAGCAGAAGAACTTTCAAGATTACTAAATGTAGAGGTAAAATTAGCAGAAGATGTAGTAGGTCAAAACGCTAAGGAGTTAACTAATAATATGAAAGAAGGCGAAATAGTTCTTCTAGAAAACGTAAGGTTTGAAGCTGGAGAAGAGAAAAATGATGAAGAACTATCAAAAAAATTAGCAAGTCTAGCAGAGATATATGTAAATGATGCATTTGGAACAGCACATAGAGCACATAGTTCAACAACAGGAGTAGCAAGTTATTTACCAGCAGTTTCAGGTTTTCTAATAGAAAAAGAATTAGAATTTTTAGGAAATGCATTAGAAAATCCACAAAGACCATTTGTAGCAATTCTTGGAGGAAAAAAAGTTTCAGATAAAATAGGAGTAATAGATAGTTTATTAGAAAAAGTAGATACATTAATAATAGGAGGAGGAATGGCATACACATTCTTTAAATCTATGGGATATAATGTAGGAAAATCTATCTGTGAAGAAGATAAACTAGAATTAGCACAAAGCCTAATAAAAAAAGCAGAAGAGAAAAATGTAAAACTATTATTACCAATAGATAATGTAGTAGCAGATGAGTTTAGCCCAAATGCAAACACTCAAACAGTTTCATCAAATGAAATACCAGAAGGTTGGGAAGGCTTAGACATAGGGCCAAAAACAGTAGAACTATTTGAACAAGAATTAAAAAAAGCAAAAACGATTATATGGAATGGACCACTTGGACTATTCGAATATGAAAAATTTGCAAACGGAACAAATAAAATAGCAAATAGTTTAGCAAACTTAAATGAGACAATAACAATAATAGGAGGAGGAGACTCAGCGGCAGCAGTAGAAAAAATAGGATTAGCAGATAAAATGACTCATATATCAACAGGTGGAGGAGCAAGCCTAGAATTCTTAGAAGGTAAAAAATTACCAGGAATAGAAGCTTTATTAGATAAAGAATAGTAGATAAGTAGATTGGGGACGGTTACTAATCGGAAACAAGATAGAATATAATAACAAGTAAAAAATAAAATAATCTGGATAGATTAGGAACTGTCCCCAATCGGAAGCCTATAGAAAACATAAAGAAGTATATTAAATAAAAGCAAAAAGAAAAAATAATTGAAATTATTAAAAGAGGATGTTTAACATGAATAAAGATAAACTAGAATTTGTATCAGCAATAATAACAAATAATGAAGGAAATGTATTATTACTAAAAAGAAGAAATGATTTAGTATTAGATGCAGGAAAATATGATTTGTGCTCAGGACATATGAAGGAGTGCGAAGTTCCTATGCAAACTATATATCGTAAGATGTATGAAGAGTTAGGAATTAAACAAGAAGAAATAAGAAAAGTAGAAGAAATAAAAGACATACAAACACCTCATAAAGAGTTAAAAGGCACAATATGTCATATGTATCATGTAAAAATTGACTTAACACAAAAAGAAATAAATCAAAGGCTTAAAAAAGTAAAAGAACCAGAAATAGAAAGTGCACAATATATAGAAAATATAGGAATGTTAAGAAAAATTCAAAAATACACTAATCTTATGAGAACAGAGCATACAGATGAACAAGACAGAATTTTTGAAATTATGCAAGAAAAACAAAACAAAAAAGAAGAAATTAAAGTATATAAAGAACAAGGAAAGGAAAGTAAGTTATGTCAAGAAGAAAGATAATTGCAGGAAACTGGAAAATGAATATGCTTCCAAATGAAGCAATGGAATTTATAACAAGACTTTCAGAAGGTACTTACGAAGCTAAAAGTGAAATAGTGCTATGTGTACCATATACAGACCTTTTTTATTCACTATTAACAGCTCAGAACACAAAAATAAAAATAGGTGCACAAAATATGCACTGGGAAGAAACAGGAGCTTACACAGGAGAAATTTCAGGTAAAATGCTTAAGGTGATAAATGTAGAATATGTTATAATAGGGCATTCAGAAAGAAGACAGTACTTTGCAGAAACAGATGAAACTGTAAATAAAAAAGTAAAATCAGCTTTTAAATATAATTTAAAGCCAATAGTATGTGTAGGAGAAACCTTAGAACAAAAAGAAGAAGGAAAAACAAATGAAGTTATAAAAAATCAAACTAAACTTGCATTAGAAGGTTTAAGTACAGAACAAGTAAAAAATGTAATCATAGCATATGAACCAATATGGGCGATAGGAACAGGAAAAACAGCAACATCAGAAGATGCAAATAATTCTATAAAAGAAATTAGAAATGAAATAAAAAATATATATGGAGAAGAAGTAGCAAATGTGGTATCAATACTATATGGAGGAAGCGTAAAAGCTTCAAATGCCAAAGAACTATTTGAAACCTCAGACATAGATGGAGCACTAGTAGGCGGAGCCAGCCTAAAAGTAGAAGAATTCAAAAACATCATAACTGCAGCAGAGTGAGGACAATGGGACGGAGTTTTTGTCACTAGTCTTTTGAGACTTTTAGATTAAAAAAATTCTAGACAACTAGTGACAAAAACTCCGTCCCATTGTCCTCAAAGAAAGGAACAAAAAAATGGGAGAACGAGAAAAAGCATTTAGGCAAAGAATTGCAAGAATAACAAGAATTCAAAACCTACAAGAAATGCAAAAGCAATATTCAGAGCAAGAAACAATAATAAAAAGTAATGAGTTAAACAACCTAAACGAAATATCACCAGTAATAAATGGAATAAAGAAGAACATAGAAAACTTTAGAACAAAAGAAGTACCAGAAATGGAATTATAGTTATATCAGGAGGTAAAAACAAAGTGAAAAATAAATTAACAATGCTAATGATACTAGATGGTTTTGGAGAAAACGAAAACGAAAATGCAAATGCTGTAAAACTTGCCAATACTCCAAATATAGATAGACTAATGAAAACATGCCCAACAACTGCTATGTATACAAGTGGTTTAAATGTAGGACTTCCAGACGGACAAATGGGAAACTCTGAAGTAGGTCATACAAATATAGGAGCAGGAAGAATAGTTTACCAAGAACTAACAAGAATTACAAAATCAATAGAAGATGGAGAGTTTTTTAGTAATCCAGAATTCATAAAAGCAATAGAAAATTGTAAAAAATATGGCTCAAAGCTTCATATAATGGGGTTATTATCTGATGGAGGCGTACATAGCCATATTCGACATATATTTGGTTTATTAGAACTTGCAAAAAGAAAAGACTTTGAAGATGTATATGTACATTGTTTTATGGATGGAAGAGACACGCCACCAGCTTCAGGAGAAAGCTATGTATCAGAATTAGAAGAAAAGATGAAAGAAAAAGGCGTTGGAAAAATAGCAAGTATAACAGGAAGATTCTACGCAATGGACAGGGATAAAAGATGGGAAAGAATAGAAAAAGCATACAAAGCCCTAGTAGAAGGTGAAGGAGAAAAAGCAATTTCGCCAGTATCAGCAGTAGAAGACTCATACCAAAAAGAAACATTTGATGAATTTATACTTCCAACAATTATTACAAATGGAGAAGAGCCAATAGCAACAATAGGAAAACATGACTCAGTAATATTTTTTAACTTCAGACCAGATAGAGCAAGAGAAATAACAAGAACATTAGTTGATAAAGAATTTAAAGAATTTGAAACAAAAAAAGATTTAGACTTATATTATGTATGTATGACAAGTTATGATGAAACAATGCCAAATGTACACATTGCTTTCAAAAAAGAAGAGTTAAAAAATACATTTGGAGAATATATATCAAAACAAGGTTTAACACAATTAAGAATAGCAGAAACAGAAAAATATGCACATGTAACCTTCTTCTTTAATGGTGGAGAAGAAAAACAATATGAGGGAGAAGAAAGAATACTAGTACCTTCACCAAAAGTAGAAACATATGACCAAAAACCAGAAATGAGTGCTATTGAGGTAACTGAAAAAGTATTAGAAGCAATAAACTCTAAAAAATATGACTGCATAATATTAAACTATGCAAATCCAGACATGGTAGGTCATACAGGAAGCTTAGAAGCAGCCATAAAAGCAATAGAAACAGTAGATGAAAGCGTACGGTAAAGTAGTAGAAGCAGTAGAAAATGTAGAAGGAGTACTACTAATAACAGCAGACCACGGAAATGCAGAACAAATGGTAGACTACAAAACAGGAGAGCCACACACAGCACATACAACAAACCCAGTACCACTAATATTAATAGGAATGGAAAATGCAAAACTAAAAGAAGGAAAACTAGCCGATTTAGCACCAACAATGCTTGAAATAATGGGACTAGAAAAACCACAAGAAATGACAGGAGAAAGCATAATAGTTAATGAATAGTGAATAATAAGAAATGTATGGGTCGCCATTTGGGCGACCCATTCTTGGAAGAGATTACTTAAATGAAAAGAAACTTCACAAACAAATGTAAAAAGCAGGTACCTAATGGATACCTGCTTTGGTGTACGCCACACCAGTATGTCTTTTGTATCGATAGGTACACCTACCAATTACATAGTACTGGAATTTGTTCCGAATGTAATTTCTCTTTTTTAAAAAAAGTATAAATATAATTTGCTATATTTACATAAAAAAGTTAATAAAATTAGATTTTTTATTGAAAAAAAATTAAAGAAGTAATATAATAAATAAAATAAAAGGAGATTTATATAAGGGAGAAATACATATGCTTAGTACAAACAAACTAAGAGCTATATATTCAAAAATACAAAAACAATTATTTTTTATGATACCAGAAAAATGGGAAAAAATATGCCTATATGCCTCAATAATGGAGCAAGTAAATAACTTACAAACAGGAGAAATGTTTTTCTATTATTATCCAACAGGTCTACTTAAGAAAAATCCTATAAATGTATATGAAATACCAAATAAATTTAATATAGACGAAAAAGAATATATGAAATTAGTAGATAAGCTTTATAATATAATAAATGAACTAAGAGAAGCATTTAGAGAAAATAAAGAAGAAAAAATGTGGACAAACTTGACTATAACAATACAAAATTTAAAATTCAACGTAGAATATTCATATGAAGATTTGATAGGGTCAAAATATACAAGTTATGATAGACATATAATATGGAAATGCAAATATTTAGACCTACCAATAGAAAGACTTTCAAAAAAAGATAGAAAGATGGTAGAAGAATATTATATAGAAGAAAATTTAAACAATCAAAAAACAAAAAAATACATAGAAGGAATATACCAAAAAGGAGTTCATAATATAGCCCAATATAATAATGAATACATAAAAGAAGAGGAAGAAGAGAAAGAACAAAATATTAAACCAAAAAGAGAAAAAGTAGATAAATATGAAGAATATAAAAGAAAACAAGAGGAAAAAAAGCAGAAAGAAAAAATCAATATAGAAGTTGAAAAAGAAGAAAAGAAGAAAAACCAGATATTAAATTGTTAAATGCCAATTAGTTATTATTTTACTAGTTGGTATTTAATTTGAAACACAAAAAAGGAAAGAAAGGAGAGGAGAGGTAAAAGAAATAGGGGATAAAGTAGATAATATTTATTATAAAATAAAAAATGTTTAACTAGAAGATTTTAACAATAAATATTTACATAAACATGTTTTCGTGTTATAATTAAAAGAGAATACAAAATAAAGGGGGTTATATTTTGAAAAAAAGGAATATTAAGTTTTTTTGGAAAATAATTATTTTTATTGTAGTATTAACATTAGGTTTACTAATATTAACTAATGACAGTAAAGCAAATAGTGAAGAGAGAAAAGAAAGTAAATTTTGTTATCTATCAGATATCCCATATATTGCTGAACAATCCAGTGTAGGTTGGGGAAGTATAACCTTAGACCAAAACTTAGAAACTAAGTATAATGATGGGTTAATAGCACTTCAGATAGATAACCAAGTTAAATTTTTTATAAAAGGAGTAAGTGCACATGCAACATCAACACTAGTTTATGACATAAGTTCATACAATTATGATTACTTTACAACATATTTTGGTGTAGATGCAAGTAGACAAAACAATGGAAATGGTGTTAAATTTGCAATATATACATCAAAAGATGGACAAAATTGGGACTTACATACACCAGTGTCACCACCTGTAATGAAAGGTAACACAAATGCGAATTTTATAAAAATAGATATAAAAGAAGCAAAATATTTAAAATTATATTGTCATAATAATGGAAATGCCACAGCAGATCATGCTGTATATGCAGACGCAAAATTAATTAAAGAAGGCTATGAAGAAGAAACAAAAATTGATTTTATAAAAACAATAGAAGAATATGACGAAATAATTAAGAATCATACTGGAGAAGAAATAACAGGAGAGTATGAACTAACAATACTACAAAGAGAATTTGTAAAAAACGTTGGATATGATATATTACAAACTTATACAGCTTTAAACGAAGAAAATAAAGAAACCATTTCATGGTTAATGAATGATGTAGAAAACTTACGTTTATACATATTAGGAGGAAAGCCAACAGGAAGTTACTTGTCATCATTAAAAGTTTTAAATAACTTATATAAAACATATAAGGAAGACTTTAAAATACAAGAAGTATCAAAATATGGAACTAAAAAAGGTGATTTATATAAGAAAATGGCAATAACACTTTCACTAACACATTCATCAAAAGTAGCTTTATGGATGCAACCATCAGCACCAGAAAATCAATCAGATGCAGTTACACGTTATTCAATATTTAAAAAAATGTATGATGAAGGAAAATTTGTTGTTTCTTCAAGTATAGATATTACAAAATGGTTTGAACAATATAATGTAGAAGAAATGCGTTTTGTAATGAATAACATAATAGATGATGAAGAAATTTTATGGTTAAATGAATACACTAAAAAGCAAATAGATGCTCACCCAACACAAGCATGGGCATATTTAACACCACACCCTTACATGGCTTATGTATGGCCAAATTATGGAAATCCGATATTCCACGACCAAGATAAAAAAGAATATTGGGATGAAAAGTTTGGAGGAATATTTTCTAAATATGGAGTAAGTTATAGTACAGAAACAAACAAAATATATAAAGTATGGATGAACTTTAGAAATGAATTCGGAACAGGAGCAGTTTGTGGTGGAATATCAAAAACAGGTTCAAATATTCGTACAGTTCATGGTATACCAGCAGCAGTTATTGGTCAACCAGGTCATGCAGCTATTATCTACTATGGTCAAGATGAGCAAGGTAGAGGATACTGGAATATTGATAATGACGTAAGTGGTTGGACATTATCAGAAAAAGGTGAAAGAATGCTACTAGGTTGGGGAAATGCTAGTTATACTAGAGGATCTTATCAAGTAGTATATATGGTATTAGCACAAGAAGTATTAAATGATTATGAAAATTTTGAAAAATGTGAAAAAACAATAATGCTTGCAAACTCATATAGTGGAGATTTAGAAAAACAAGAAGAAATATATAGAAAAGCATTAGAAATACAACCAATCAATATTGATGCATGGTATGCACTAATTAATGTATACAACTTAAATACAAATAAAACAGAAAATGATTATTATGATTTAGCTAAAGAACTAGCAGAAAAATTAAAATATTTCCCATTACCAATGCAACAATTAACAAATTTAATTAAAACAAAAATAACAAGTATAGAAAATTCTTATAAATTTACACTTTTACAAACAAGAATATTAAAAGAAGCAAGTCAAACACCAAATAATACAGAACAAGACTACTACGTATATCAACCAAGTATTACAAGAACAGAAGCAAACTTCTTATTAGGAAAATTAGATAAAACAATTGCAACTTTCTCATTTGATGGAGAAGATAGCGGAAAAATTGTACTATCAAGTCGTTTTGACGGAAATGGAATTCGTTGGGATTATAGCTTAGATGGCAAAGAAACTTGGAATGAAGTATCATTCACAGCAGAAGAAGAACATAAATTGCAACTAACCCCAGAACAAATTGCAAATATCACAGCTGAAAATGACATATATGTTCATATTGTAGGAGTAGGTTATGAAGAAGAAAATCTTTACAAAATAGACATTACAAAAGGAACTTTACCAAATACATTATTTAATAATGATTTAGAAAATCGTGTAGTAGGGGTAAACCTTACAATGCAATGGCGTATGGCAGAAACCGAAGAATGGACTTCATATAAAACTTCAAGTCCAAACTTAACAGGAAATGCAACAGTAGAAGTTCGTGTAGGAGCAACTGGAACATCTCTTCCAAGTGAGCCAATTTCACTAAGTTATACTGAAGACAACCAACCAGATACAAGAAAATACATTCCAGTATCACATTTAACAATAGAAGCAGTTTCTACTCAAGCAACTTCTAATCAAGGTAATGCAACATATGCAATTGATGCTAACTATAATACAAGATGGCATTCTGCATGGAATGGTTCAGACACTCAAAGATATATTATTATAAAATTAGATAAACCAGTATATTTATCAGCAGTAGAATTTGTTCCAGCAGGTGGAGGAAATGGAAAAATAATAGATGGAACAATATATGGAAGTACAGATGGCGAAAATTGGGAAGTATTATCACAACAAACAGGCTTAAGATATACAAACCAAGCTAATACAATAGCAGATGCTATAATCAATACAAAGAATTTCGAAATAGAAGATCCAAAACAAGTACAATATGTAAAAATTGTAGCAGACCGTGCATCAAATGGAAATTGGTTTACAGCAAGAGCATTTAACCTATTCCAAGATATAACACAAAATCCACATCCAACAGCAGGTATAGCTTTTAGTATAGAAGAACCAACAAGAGAAAATGTAGTAGCAAGACTAGTTAACCCAAGCACACAAATAACAATAACAAATAATAGTGGTAACGATACATATACATTCACAGAAAATGGACAATTTACATTTGAATTTGTTGATGAATATGGAAGAGAAGGTAAAGCTATCGCAAAAGTAGACTGGATAGATAGACAAAGTCCTACTGCAACTATTGAATACAGTCAAAATTCTATAACAAACAAAGATGTTATAGCTATGTTAAAAAATATTAGTGAAGATATATATATAATTAATGAAGATGGAATAAAAACTAACTATGTTGAAGTTGAGAATAATAAAGTAAAATCTATTACTTACATTAATGAAGAAGGAAAAACTACTAAAGTATTAGAATTAGACGAAAATGGAAATACACAAAGTATTAAATACTTTAATGACAATGAAAAAGTTGTATATATTACAAAATTTAAAGAAGATGGAAGTATAGAAGAAATATTCCTTAATGAAGATGCAGAGCAAATTGATCCACCAGAAAATGCAGATGAATATCGTAATTTAAGTCAAATAGGAAGAACAAAACCTTTAGAACATACCTTTGAAGAAAATGGAACATACATTTTTAGAATTCAAGACAAAGCAGGAAATTCAGCACAAATTGAAGCAAGTACAAACTTAATTGATAAAGAAGTTCCAACAGCACAAATAGAATATGATATTACACAAACAACAAACAATGCTGTAACAGCAACAATAATATTAAGTAAAGAAAACGCATATGTTACAAATAATAATGGAAATAAAACATATACATTTAATAAAAATGGTGAATTTACTTTTGAATTCCAAGATGAAGCGGGAAATAAAGGTACTGCAAAAGCAAAAGTAAATTGGATTATAGAAAAAGAGCCAGAAGAAGAAATAACATTAAAATCAAAATATAAAACAATTGAAGAAGGCGAAAATAAATATTTATATAGAATTAACGCAAAAACAATTTTAAAAGAATTTATTAAAGATATCGAAACAAATGGAATTATAACAATATATAAAAAAGATGGAACAATTTTAAGGGAAGATGAATTTATAGGCACAGGAATGATATTAAAAGCTAAAAACAAATCAGGAACTAAAGAAATTTCTTTAACATTATCTGTAATAGGAGATACAGACGGAAATGGAGAAGTAACACCAACAGACTTAGCAGATGCTATACAAATATCTTTAGGTGAAAATAACTTTAATATTATACAAAAACTAGCTGTGGATATAAATGAAGACAATCAAATAACACCAACCGACTTAGCAGATATGATAAAAATGACATTAGAGTAATAATATAATTAGTAATGCAAATAAAAAATTGAAAGGAGAAATAAAAACATGAAAAAAACAATAAAAATCATTTCAATAATTACAATTATGGCAATAATAATAAGTATAGTAAATATATCAAACGCATTCTCATTTAATGTAAGTGTATCATCAAATGATAAATTAGTAGCAGGTCAAGAAGTAAAAGTTACATTAACATTAAGTAACATAGATATGGATGATGGAATACGTTCAATAAAAGTAGGAAAAATAACAGTAGGAGAAGAATTTGAAGAAATAACAGCAAAAAGTTTTTCAAGTACAACATGGATGACAACATATTCAAATGGTGGTTTAGTATTAATGTCAGGAACACCTATAACAGAAGAAGGAGTAGCAGTAACATTAACACTAAAAGTAAAACAAGGAATAACAGCAAAATCATCAGCAGTAAGCTTTGAAAATATAGTTGCATCATCAGGCTCAAACACAGGAGATATAACAGTAGACACAAAAACTATAACAATAAAAGCAGAAGAAAAAGTAGAAGGTGGAGACCAAACACCAACAACACCAACAGAGCCAGAAAAACCAACTACACCTAATATTACAGATAAAGAACAAAACCAACCAAACAAAACAGAAAATCCACCTAAAGAAATATTACCAAGTAGAATACCACAAACAGGAGAAAAAGAAGTAATAACAATGATAGTAGCATCAATAATGGTAATAACAGTAGTATTTGGAATAGTAAGTTTTATAAAATATAAAAAAATTAGATAATAAAATATAAATTAAATAAGTAAAGAGATTTTGGAATATCCCAAAAATCTCTTTATTTTATTATAGTATAAGAAAAATATATTTTTAAATTTCGTATTGTAAAGATATAGGAAAGCATGATACCCATATTGTAAATATGTTATAAGCTAAAAAATAACTTAGTACTTTTTTAGCTTTCAAAATTTCTTTACTTAAAAGCCAAATAATTAGTTGATAAATGTTTGCCTTTATGATAATATAAGAAAAATAAAATATCGGGTAAAATTAATTGAAGCATACATATTTAAAAAGATAGAATATAAAATTATCGATGGTGTAAATACCATAGTAAAAGACAATTAACTATAAAGTTAAAATTACAAAGGTGGAATATGAAGCTAGAATATATAGAGTATTTTAAAAGTAAACATAAAAGCGAAATAAAAAAATTATATATAAAATCATTTCCCAAAAGTGAACGTTTTCCCTTTTGGATTTTAAAGCAATGTTCAAAACAAGAAAATGTATCATTTAATGCAATATTAGATGATGATAAACTAATTGGAATGCAATATATAATTACTTATGAAAATATGACTTATTTAATGTATTTTGCAATAGAGGAAAATCGAAGAAGAAATGGATATGGTTCTAAAGTGCTGGAAGACTTAATGAAAAAATATGAAACAATTATTCTAAGCATAGAAAGAATAAAAGAAGATTTAAGAGGCAATAAGGAAAGAAGAAAAAGCTTTTATATAAGAAATGGATTTATTGAAACAAATAAATTTATAAAAGATGCAGGAATTGAATATGAAATGTTATGTACAAATAAAAACTATAATATAACAAAAGAAGATCTAGAGAAAAGATATACAAAAATGACAGACTCTAAAATAATGAAATATATAATAGGAAAAATGTTTAATGTGTATAATATAAACTTTATAAACTAAAGAAAAATTTGACACGTTCAAAATTTTTCCTATAATCTTATTTAGATACTTTAAGATATAAAACTTAAATATAATATTTATATCTTAAAGTATATTTTACTTTTACAATTTACTGTATACATAAATATGGTAGATTTCCCAGAATATGTTTACAAATTATTACTTCCGTAGTATAATAGAAAGAGAGAAAAATATATATGGAGGTATATGTATGAAGGATAGGGAACAGAGAAAAAGGAATAAGAAAATACTTATTCTATTATTACTATTATTTTTAATAGCAATAATATTAACTGTTGCATTCTTAAAAAATGATGGAAAATCAGAAGCTACTATATCTGATAAAATAAGTAGCAACTATGTAAATAATCAAAATAGTAATGAAGAAGAGGTAAACAATACAGAAGAAAACAAAGAAATAACAAATAGCATAACAAGCACCAACAGCACAAACGATACCAATTCAACAATAGTAAATCCTAAAGTAGATAAAACAGCACCAGAAGTAACAGGAGTAGAAAATGGAGCTTATTATAAAGAAGATGTAACACCTATAATAAAAGATGATTCAGAAATAACAGCTACATTAGATGGAAAACCATACACATCAGGAACTCCAATAACAGAAGAAGGAGAACATACATTAATAGTAACAGATAAAGCTGGAAATGAAACTAAAGTAAGCTTCACAATAGATAAAACAGCACCAGAAGTAATAGGAGTAGAAAATGGAGTTTATTATAAAGAAAACGTAACAGCTACAATAAATGATGCTACAGAAGTAGTAGCAACATTAAATGGAAAACCATATACATCAGGAACTCAAATAACAGGAGAAGGAGAACACACATTAATAGTAACAGATAAAGCTGGAAATGAAACTAAAGTAAGCTTTACAATAGATAAAACAGCACCAGAAGTAACAGGAGTAGAAAATGGAGTTTATTATAAAGAAAACGTAACAGCTACAATAAATGATGCTACAGAAGTAGTAGCAACATTAAATGGAAAACCATATACATCAGGAACTCAAATAACAGGAGAAGGAGAACACACATTAATAGTAACAGATAAAGCTGGAAATGAAACTAAAGTAAGCTTTACAATAGATAAAACAGCACCAGAAGTAACAGGAGTAGAAAATGGAGTTTATTATAAAGAAAACGTAACAGCTACAATAAATGATGCTACAGAAGTAGTAGCAACATTAAATGGAAAACCATATACATCAGGAACTCAAATAACAGGAGAAGGAGAACACACATTAATAGTAACAGATAAAGCTGGAAATGAAACTAAAGTAAGCTTTACAATAGATAAAACAGCACCAGAAGTAACAGGAGTAGAAAATGGAGTTTATTATAAAGAAAACGTAACAGCTACAATAAATGATGCTACAGAAGTAGTAGCAACATTAAATGGAAAACCATATACATCAGGAACTCAAATAACAGGAGAAGGAGAACACACATTAATAGTAACAGATAAAGCTGGAAATGAAACTAAAGTAAGCTTTACAATAGATAAAACAGCACCAGAAGTAATAGGAGTAGAAAATGGAGTCTATTATAAAGAAGACGTAACAGCTACAATAAATGATTCTACAGAAGTAGTAGCAACATTAAATGGAAAACCATATACATCAGGAACACAAATAACAGAAGAAGGAGAACATACATTAATAGTAACAGATAAAGCTGGAAATGAAACTAAAGTAAGCTTCACAATAGATAAAACAGCGCCAAAAATAACAGGAGTAGAAAATGAAGCTTATTATAAAGAAGATGTAACACCTAATACAGAAGATGCTACAGAGTTAACAGCTAAACTAAACGGAGAAGACTACATATTAGGAACATCAATAACACAAGAAGGAGAATACACACTAGTAGTAACAGATAAAGCTGGAAATGAAACTAAAGTAAGTTTCATAATAGATAAAACAGCACCAGAAATAAATATAGCTGAAAATGTAATAGTTATACTAGGAGACGAATTTGTAGAAGATATATATGATAAAATATCAGATATGTATACAGCAAAAGAAGACTTAGATGTTAAAATAGAAAAAGAAGTATTTGATATTGAAACAGTTGGAAAATATCCAATAACATATATAGTAACAGATAAAGCAGGAAACTCTAATACAAAAACAAGAGTAGTAGAAGTGAAAGTAGCATATGCTACATTTATTGAAGGGCCAACTTTTAACGAAAAAATTAAAAAACTATCTCAAAACATAGTAACAATAGAAAGGTCAAGTACAGAGCCAAAAATAGAAAGTTTCATAGAAGTACAAACAGCAGATTCAATAACTCCTATAAAAATATGGCTAGATGAAGAAGATAATACAAAAGTACTTTGGTATTCAAGAGCTGAAAAGCCAAAATTAAATAGCAATTCAAGTGAAATGTTTTACAAATTAACTGAATTAACATCTCAGGATATAACAAACATATGTGATACAAATAATGTAACAGATATGCATGGTATGTTTGGTTTCTGTTATAACCTAACAGAATTAAATGTAAATAACTTTGATACAAGTAATGTAGAAAATATGAATGAAATGTTTACTTGTTGTGATAATCTAACACAATTAGATTTAAGCAATTTTGATACAAGCAAAGTAACAGATATGGATTATATGTTTGCAGAATGTACTAATTTAACAACAATTTATACTAGTGATAAATTTGTAGTAAACCAAGTAAAAAATGAAGCACATATGTTCAATAATAGTATTAAACTACAAGGTGGAAATGGCACAACATATGACAATTTACATATAGATAAACAATATGCAAAAATAGACACACCAAAAACACCAGGATATTTTACTACCTTAACACAACATGCTATGTTTGAAACTGGGATAACTTTTAATAGTAAAATAAAAAAATTATATAAAGATAATATAGCAACAATAGAAAGACCAGACACAGAAGAACCATTACCACAAGATAATATAGTAACAATAGAAAGGTCAAGTACAGAGCCAACAACAGAAAGTTTCATAGAAATACAAACAACTGAATCAACTAACTCAATAAAGATGTGGGTAGATAAAAACGATTATACAAAAATACTTTGGTATACAAAAGTTGAAAGACCAAAATTAAATAATAATTCAGGGAATATGTTTAATGGTTTAACTAATCTAACATCTCAAGATATAACAAACATATGTGATACAAGTAAAGTAACAAATATGAGCTATATGTTTAAAGATTGTAGTAAATTATCAGAATTAGATTTAAGTAAATTTGATACAAGTAATGTAACAGATATGAATGGTATGTTTTACCGGATGTAGCAATTTAGCAACACTAGATGTAAGTAAATTCGATACAAGAAATGTAACAAATATGTCTTCTATGTTTTTAGGATGTAAAAAACTGACAACACTAGATGTAACTAACTTCGATACAAGCAATGTAATAAATATGAGTTCTATGTTTAGATACTGTGCAGATCTAACAACAATAGATTTAAGTAAATTTGATACAAATAAAGTAACAGATATGAGTGTTATGTTTGATGAATGTACAAAACTAACAACACCAGATATAACTAACTTCGATACAAGCAATGTAATAAATATGAGTTTTATGTTTAGATACTGTGCTAATCTGACAACATTAGATTTAAGCAATTTTGATACAAATAAAGTAACAAATATGCAAGAGATGTTTAGTGGATGTACAAAACTAACAACACTAGATGCAAGTAAATGGAATACAAGTAATGTAGAAAATATGAAATCTATGTTTAGTGGATGTAGTAATTTAACAACACTAGACCTAAGCAATTGGAATACAAGTAATATAACAAATATGTATAATGTGTTTGGAAATTGCAAAAATCTAACAACACTAGATGTAAGTAAATGGAATACAAGTAATGTAAAAGATATGAGCTCTATGTTTAGTGGATGTAATAATTTAACAATAATAGACCTAAGCAATTTTGATACAAGTAAAGTAACAAAGATGGATTCTATGTTTAGTGGATGTAGTAATTTAACAACACTAGACCTAAGTAATTTTGATACAAGTAAAGTAACAAATATGAATACTATGTTTAGAGGATGTGCCAATTTAACAACACTAGATTTAAGTAAATTGAATACAAGTAATGTAACAACTATGAATAGTATGTTTTCTGGTTGTACTAAATTAAAGTCACTAGATGTAAGTAAATTTGATACAAGTAAAGTAACAAATATGGATAGTATGTTTAGAGGATGTGCTAATCTATTAGAATTAGATGTAAGCAATTTTGATACAAGTAATATAACAACTATGTATTATATGTTTGGAAGTTGCACAAATCTAACAACACTAGATTTGAGTAAATGGAATACAAGTAAAGTAACAAATATGTCATCTATATTTTATGAATGTATAAAACTAACAACAACAGACCTAAGCAATTTTGATACAAGTAAAGTAACAACTATGTCTTATATGTTTAATGGATGTAATAATTTAACAACAATAGACCTAAGTAATTTTAATACAAGTAATGTAACTACTATGAGTGGTATGTTTAGATTATGTAGAAATTTACCAACACTAGATTTAAGCAATTTTGATACAAATAAAGTAAAAAATATGCAAGAGATGTTTAGCGGATGTACTAAACTACCAACACTAGATTTAAGTAATTTCAATACAAGTAATGTGACAAATATGTCTAATATGTTTAATGGATGTAGTAATTTAACAACACTAGACCTAAGTAATTTTGATACAAGTAATGTAACAGATATGAAGTATATGTTTACTAGTTGCAATAATTTAGCAACGCTAGATTTAAGTAATTTTAATACAAGTAAAGTAACAGATATGAAGTATATGTTTGTTGGTTGCAATAATCTAGTAACTCTAGATGTAAGTAACTTTGACACAAATGGAGTAGTAAATATGAGTAGCATGTTTGAGCGTTGTGAAAAATTACCAACACTAGATTTGAGTAATTTTAATACAAATAATGTAACAGATATGAATTGCATGTTTTATAATTGTTCAGCTCTAACAATACTAGATTTAAGTAACTTTGATACAAGTAAAGTAACAAATATGTCTAAAATGTTTAATGGATGTAGTAATTTAACAACACTAGATTTAAGTAATTTTGATACAAGCAAAGTAACAATAATGAGTAGTATGTTTGAGGGATGTAAAAATTTAATAACACTAGATTTAAGTAATTTCAATACAAGTAATGTAATAAAAATGGATCTTATGTTTTATAATTGTTCTGGTCTAACAACACTAGACTTAAGTAATTTTGATACAAGTAATGTAACAGTTATAAATAGTATATTTAATAAATGTACTAATTTAGTAACACTAGATATAACTAATTTCAATACAAGCAATATAAAAGACATGAGGTACATGTTTAACGAATGTAGTAAGCTAATAACAATTTATGCTAGTGATAGTTTTGTGACAGAACAAGTAGAAAATTCAGCAAACATGTTTAATGGATGCTCAAATATACAAGGTCAAAATGGTACAACATATGATAAATCTCATATAGATAAACAATATGCAAGAATAGATAAAGAAGGAATGCTAGGATATTTTACTAGTAAAGAAAGTACAACAACTGAGACACAACAAAAAGCTTTAAAAACTAATATGCAAGAAGAAATGAGTAATTATATAATGATTAAAGCAAATGAACATACAACTATTACTGAAGTTGAAAATCCTATACAACCTGTAGCCCAAGAAGAAACTAAACAAGAAGAAATAGAAGAAAACGATTTAAACAGTAAAAATGAGGAAAATACTGAAGTTGATGGAGAAACTAAATCTACAACATTAACAGAAAGTGAGAATCTATCAGTAACAGAAGGTATGACTTTAACACAAACAAAACTAGAAACAGTAGAAGATGCTAGCGAAAAGCAAGAAGATATTATATAAAATACTTAATTTAATAATAAAAATTATAAAAGTAAGTAGTTGAAAAATTACTTACTTTTGTGATATCATATTGTAAGATAAATGACTATCTAATATTTGTCAAATTATAGAAGGAGATATAAAAATATGAATAAAAAAGAATTTAAGAAAAAATGTAAACAAGAAAAAACTACAAGTTATAAATTAATGTTATCAGGAGGAATAGTATCTACAATAGGCTTAATAGTTATTCTATTATCATTTTTAATTATTAAAGAATTTATACCACAAATTGTTGCGTTTGTAATAGGTGGAATAATTGCATTTGTTGGAATGGTATTAGACTTAACAGGAGAGATAATTTTGGCTAAAAATTATAAAGAATACAATAAATAAGAAATATGATTGAAAATAACTTTGAAATTAAATATATAAAAAATATATAGCATAAATCACATAATATAGAAAGGATATAAAGTTATGGCAAGAATATTAAAAAATAAAGAGTTAATAAATACAAGATTAGCAACAAATTATGGTGGATGGATGTATTGTGATAAATGTAATGAAAATATAGGATATTTATGTTATTCAACTTATGATAGATTAGAATTAAAATATAAATGTAATTGTGGAAGTCAAGGTAGTGCATTATTAGATTTTGAAGATAGTAAAATAGGTCAAAAATGTAATGATGAATTAGTTATTATAAAAAATAGATTTTGCTGTCCAAAAGATAATGAGCCTTTAATTACAATTTTAGAAAAAAAAGTAGTTAGTTATGAAATGAAAATAACTTGTAAAACATGTAATAAAATATTTAAAAAGGAGGTAGAATAAATGGATTTCTTATTAACATTATTGATTGGAATAGTTGCAGGAATAATAGATGTATTACCAATGATTAAAATGAAAGTTGATAAATACTCTTGTATATCAGCATTTGTATATTATTTAATAGTTCCTTTTGTCATATTTGGAATCAATTGGTTTAGCAATTTATGGTGGTTAAAAGGTGGAGTTGTTGCTGTTCTTATGGCAATTCCAGTCATTATTTTAGTTGCTAAAGAAGATAAAAAAAGTCCAATAGCAATGACAATAATGTCTATTATTTTAGGAAGTATTATTGGTGTTGTAGGACATTTTTTGAATTTAATGTAATTAATAAATTAAAATATATATAATTTAGGTAAAAATAGTTAAATTATAATTCATAGGGCAGGTAATTAAGTTGAAAATTATTTGCCTTTTATGATATAATCGAAACACAAGATAGTAATTTGTTTAGGAACAATAAATTTTAAAAATTTAATTAATTATTAGATAAATGAGGAAGGAAGATAATATGAAGAATCCATTAAAAAGACCAATGAATGAACAAAAGGTACTTGATAAACTTGGAATTGAAGATTTTAGGCATCTTTCAAAAGAAAAAGTTGTAGAATTTATTTCAATGATTCCTAATATGGAACCAGAAGTTGCAAAAGCTGCCATTGCACAATTTCCTGAATTTACAAGTACAATTAAATCTATTATGATTGATTATAAACAAGCAATAGAAACGGCATTAAAAAATAACGATGATAGTATGAAAGCTTGTCAAGATGCTGCAAAAAATATTTTAAAATCATTAGATAAAATATTAGATAATAATAATTTAACTCATGAAGAGAAAATGCAAATTATAGAAAAAATGCAAGAAGTTCAAAAAATGTTGAACGATAAAGATTCAGAGAATAAGAAATTCATTAGAGATATTGCTTCCGTTGCAGGATTAGTTGTAATAAGCGTAGTCGGAGTTACAGCAACAATAATAGGTGGCGAAGGAAAAATAAAGTTTCCTAATAAAAAAGATTAATAAAATCTCAACAAATTACAATTTTATGCAAGTAAAGGAAAAGATGGAGGAATAGGACTTTTAGATGAATATGTACTAAATAAAACGATTCTTTCTGAAGAAGAGCAAAATCAAATTTTGTTTGCATTACAAGGAATGAAAAAAGTAAAAGGACAAGATGAAAAAGATATTTTGGAAAAATTAAGTATATTATTTAATAAAAAAATAAATGATTGGATTAAGATTGATTTTTCTAATTGGGATAATATGCAAGAAGAACGATTTGATATTATTAAATCTGCAATTTTAAATAAGCAGCTAGTACAATTTACTTATTATAATTCTAAAGGAGAAGTAAGTAAAGAAGTAGAAAACAATGAACAAATAGTAAGTACTATTATTCCAAAAGGAAAATATGCTAAATTTGTTATAATAGGAGATGTACAAAATTCAGTAGGACAAGCATGGCAAGAAATATGGAATATGGAGTTGAAAAGAAAATATACTTGTGATTTTGAAGAATATCAAAACAATTCTCAAGATATGCAAAAACAAGAAATTCATATTTATATTGCAATAGAAGGATAAAAAGAAAGGAAAGAATAAAATGGCATTTGACTATAAAAAAGAATATAAGGAATTTTATATGCCAAAAAACAAACCAAGTATTATAAAAATTCCTAAAATGAACTATATTGCAGTTAGAGGAAAAGGAAACCCAAACGAAGAAAATAGTGAATATAAAGCAACAATAGGACTTTTATATGCAATAGCATTTACTATAAAAATGAGTTATAAGACAACTCATAAAATAAAAGGTTATTTTGAATATGTAGTTCCACCACTAGAAGGCTTTTGGTGGCAAGAAGGAAACAAAAATGGAATAGATTATAAAAGCAAAGAAAAATTCAATTTTATTTCAATAATTAGACTACCAGATTTTGTAACAAAAGATGAATTCAATTGGGCTATTAGTGAGGCGACAAACAAGAAAAAACAAGACTTTTCAAAAGTAGAATTTTTAAGTTATGATGAAGGTATTTGTGTTCAATGTATGCACATAGGTGCTTATGATGATGAGCCTAGAACAATAAATTTAATGCACGAATATATGTTAGAAAATGGATATGAACTAGATATTAACGATACTCGCTTTCACCACGAAATTTATTTAAGCGATCCAAGGAGATGTGAAACAAGTAGATTAAAAACAGTAATAAGACATCCAATAAGAAAAAAGGAATAAATAAATTTACTCTTATATAGAAAACAGGAAAGTATGAACAAAAATATCAATTTAACATTAGAAACTATTGAAAAAATGATTTATAATAATATAAGAAAAAGTGAAATAGTAACTTACTATTTAGAATAGGAGAATAATATGGAAACAAAAATTATAGAAGATATAGCAATAGTAAAAAGTAATGAAATAATAATAAAAGATATTGAATCAGCAATAGACTTTATTATGAATATAAAATATGAAACAAACTGTAATAAAATAGCAGTAAATAAAGAAGCAGTAATAGAAGACTTCTTTATATTAAGCAAAGGATTAGCAGGAGAAATTTTACAAAAATTTATAAACTATCAAACTAAGTTTGCAATTTATGGAGATTATTCAAAATATACAAGTAAGCCATTAAAAGACTTTATATATGAAAGTAATAATGGAAAAGATATATTTTTTGTAGAAAATGAAGAAGAAGCAATAAAAATGTTAAGTAAATAATATAAAGGAGCTTAGATAAAACAAAAAGTGCTTAGATATACTTTTAATTAGTAAGCTCCTAGCAAAAATAACATTTTCTCATATACAACACTATCCTTATATTTAGAGCATAATAATGCAACTGTATATGGTACAACAGTAGGAGAAACAGTTGATACTGCATACCAAGTAGTTAATTTACACTTTGCTGTAATAATTAAAGCTAATAGTGGTGATATTTTAAGAGTAAAAAATAATTCAGCCACAGTAGTAGAATTATTACAACCAAATATAGATATTATAAAAATAAAATAGAAATAAGATAGGTAACATTGAAAATTACCTATCTTTTATATTTTATATAAATTAAAGAAAAAGACTAAAAATAATTTGACAATAAAAATAGCATAATTGTAAAATACAATTGGTAGAAAAAAATAATTGAAAATAGTATACTTAATTTGGAGGTGGAAGAAATGAATTTAGGAAATAATTTATTTAAAGCAAGGAAAAAGGTAGGGTTATCACAAGAAACAGTTGCAGAAAAATTAGGTGTTAGTAGGCAAACCATTTCGAAATGGGAAACACAAGAAACCATACCAGATATTTATCAGTCAAAAAAATTAGCAAAATTATATAATTTGTCATTAGATGAGTTAATAGAGCTAGATGTTGATGTAAAAGAAATAGAAGAAGTAATAAAAAATACTAATGAAGAAGTAGAAAGAAAAATAAACTGGACAAATGCTTGGAGCAAAAAATATCCAATATTAGGAACATACCCTAATAAAGTAGATATACCTAAATATTCAGTAGAAATAAGAAAGCTATTAAATAATTTAAGTAACGATTATGGATATAATGAATTAGATAGTATGTTAGTTTTAAAAGATATACTTTATCATGAATGGAAAGATAAAAAGTAACTAAAAATTATAATTTTTTATAATAGATATAAAAAGTTGTAATTTTCTGCTTTTATGATAATATAAGAAAAGATAAAATAATAATTTATTACTTAGAATGGAGAAAAACATGATACGAAAATTTAAGGAAAATGATATAGAAGCGATTATGCAAATATGGAAAAAAGAAAATATAGAAGCACACAAATTTATTTCTAAACAATACTGGGAAAAAAATTACAACTATGTAAAAGAAATATTGCCAAATGCAGAAATATATGTATATACATTAAAAGAAAAAATTGTAGGCTTTATAGGGCTACAAGATAACTACATAGCAGGAATTTTTATAGAGATAAATAGCCAAAATAAAGGAATAGGAACCGCCTTATTAAATAAAGTAAAACAAAATAGAAAAGAACTAAAACTAAGAGTATACGAAAAAAATACAAAGGCTATGGAGTTTTATAAAAAAAATGGATTTATAGTTATAAATAGAAATATAGAAGAAGATACCAAAGAAATAGAATATTATATGATATGGAAAATTAAAAACGACAAAATATGAGCTTTTACTTGCAAGTTTTATAAACAAGTAATATAATAATAACGCAAAAGGCAAATGAATACAATAATACAAAAAGCTTTGAAAGGAGAAATGAAAATGATTTATTCAAAAGAAGTAGAAGAAATGTGCAAAGTAGCAAAAGGAGTAGACCATGGGCCAGCACCAATTCCAGAAGAAGGAAAATGGGTAAAAGCAAAAGATGTAAAAGATATATCAGGATTAACACATGGTATAGGTTGGTGTGCACCACAACAAGGAGCATGTAAACTAACCTTAAATGTAAAAGAAGGAGTAATACAAGAAGCCTTAGTAGAAACAATAGGATGTAGTGGAATGACACATTCAGCAGCAATGGCAGGAGAAATATTAGTAGGGAAAACAATATTAGAAGCATTAAACACAGACTTAGTATGTGATGCTATAAATACAGCAATGAGAGAGTTATTCTTACAAATAGTATATGGAAGAACACAATCAGCCTTTTCAGAAGGAGGCCTACCAATAGGGGCAGGAATGGAAGACTTAGGAAAAGGACATAGAAGCCAAACAGGAACAATATACTCAACACTAGAAAAAGGACCAAGATACCTAGAACTAGCAGAAGGATACATAGTAGAAATAGGTTTAGACAAAGACAATGCAATAATAGGATACAAATATGTAAACCTAGGAAAAATGATGGACAACATAAAAGCAGGAATAGCACCAGAAGAAGCAATAGAAAAAGCAAGCGGAAAATATGGAAGATTTGACGAAGCGGTTAAGAAAATAGACCCTAGAAAAGAGTAGTAAATAGGAAATTAGAAATAGTTATAGGGGCGACTAGTATTCGTCCGCCTTCGAAGAAACTACCATAGAATCTAATCTCTAACCAACAAAATCAAAATAAAATATATAAATAAGCTAGAATTATAAAATAAATAGGAGAACACTATTAATATTTAAACATTGATTCACAAGGTGAGGAAAAATAACTTAAACTAAGTAGATGTGATAAAAATTTAAGTGTGTTCCTTAATATATAGTAGGAGGTAAAATATGGCACTATTTGAAAGTTATGAAAGAAGAATAGATCAAATAAAACCAGTAATGGAAAAATACGGAATTAAAGATTTCGAAGATGCATTAAATATATGTAAAGAAAAAGGATTTAACCCTTATGAAATAACAAGAGGAGTACAAACAATATGTTTCGAAAACGCATGTTGGGCATACACTTTGGGTGCAGCAATTGCAATAAAAAAAGGTTGTACAAAAGCGTATGAAGCCGCAAAAGCAATAGGTGAAGGTTTGCAAGCCTTCTGTATACCAGGAAGTGTAGCAGATGATAGAAAAGTAGGATTAGGACATGGAAACCTAGCATCAATGTTACTAAGCGAAGAAACAAAATGTTTTGCATTCTTAGCAGGACATGAAAGCTTTGCAGCAGCAGAAGGAGCAATAGGAATTGCAAAATCAGCAAACAAAGTAAGAAAAGAACCATTAAGAGTCATATTAAATGGTTTAGGAAAAGACGCAGCACAAGTAATATCAAGAATAAATGGATTTACATATGTAAAAACAGACTTTGACTTCTTCACAGGAAAAGTAAATATAATAGAAGAAATAGCATACTCAGATGGAGAAAGAGCAAAAGTAAGATGCTATGGAGCAAATGACGTAAGAGAAGGTGTAGCAATAATGCACATGGAAGGAGTAGACGTATCAATAACAGGAAACTCAACAAACCCAACAAGATTCCAACACCCAGTAGCAGGAACATATAAAAAAGAATGTATAGAACAAGGTAAAAAATACTTCTCAGTAGCATCAGGAGGAGGAACAGGAAGAACACTTCACCCAGACAACATGGCAGCAGGACCAGCATCATACGGAATGACAGACACAATGGGAAGAATGCATTCAGACGCACAATTTGCAGGAAGCTCATCAGTACCAGCCCACGTAGAAATGATGGGACTAATAGGAATGGGAAATAACCCAATGGTAGGCGCAACAGTAGCAGTAGCAGTAGCTGTAGAAGAAGCAATGAAATAGTGACAATGGGACGGAGTTTTTGTCACTACCATTTGAAGAGATAATTATAAAAATAAAGGCATATTAATTTTAATTTGAGAATTTAATATGCTTTTTTATTTTTTATTTTTATTGTAAAAAATGTAAACTTATGATAATATAACTAAAAAAATAGGAGAAATTTTATGAATAAAGTTGTATTAATCACAGGAAGTAGCAAAGGAATAGGGAAAGCTACTGCAATTGAATTTGCAAAGAAAGGGTATAATGTAGTAATAAACTATTTAACAGACGAAAATAGTGCAAAAGAATTATCAGAATACTTACAAAAGGAATATAAAATAGAAACATTAGTAGTAAAAGCTGATGTTTCAAATGAGAAACAAGTTCAAGATATGGTAAATAAAACCATAGAAAAATTCGAAAAAATAGATGTACTTGTAAATAATGCAGGAATAGCAATAGATAAGGAATTTGAAGATAGAACAGTAGAAGACTGGAAAAAAACCTTAGAAGTAAACACAATAGGTACCTTCTTAGTATCAAAATATGTAAGTGAAAATATGCTAAAAAACAAAAGTGGAAAAATAATAAATGTATCATCAACAAATGGAATAAACACATTCTACCCAACAAGTATAGATTATGATGCTTCAAAAGCAGCAATAATAAACTTAACCAATAATTTAAGTATACAATTTGCACCATACATAAATGTAAACGCAGTAGCACCAGGCTGGGTAAATACGCCAATGAATCAAGAGTTACCACAAGAATTTATCAAAGAAGAAACAGCAAAAATATACAAAAAAAGATTTGCCGAGCCAGAAGAAATAGCAAAAGTAATACTATTTTTAGCATCAGAAGATGCGGAATATATAAATGGAACATTTATAAAAGCAGATGGAGGAATGTAAAGAATGCAAGAACTAATAGATGTTTTAAATGAAAACGGTATAAAAACAGGAGAAGTACTTCCAAGAAGTGAAGTACATAAAAAAGGACTATGGCATAGAATAATAGTGGTAGCCATTATTAATGAAGAAAATGAGATTCTAATGCAACAGCGTTCTTATAAGAAAGATAAAAATGCAGGAATGTGGGATATTTCTGTAACAGGTCATATTTCATCAGGTCAAGATTCGTTATCTGCTGCAGCAAGAGAAATTAATGAAGAAGTAAGTGTGAATTTAGGATATAATGTAGAAATAAAAGATTTTAGATATATGTTTTCTTATAGAAAAGAAGAAAGAGTAAATGAAAATCATATGGATAGACAATTTTATGATTTCTTTGTATTAAGGAAAAAAGACATAAAAATAGAAAATATAAGAGTTCAAGAAAGCGAAGTAGAACAAATTAAATTTGTAAACATTAGTGAATTAAATGCGATGATTGAAAATAAACAAGTAGTAGAAAGAGATGCGGTTTATAAAGAATTAATGAACTATTTATTTAGAGTATAAAATATGAAAGAATTGGGACACGTCTCGATTCTTTCTATTCTTTTACTTATTAAGATTTTATGAAGCCTATTCACATTTTAATAAAAAGTAGTATAATAAATAACAGTAAAAAATAAGGAGAACAAAAGTGAATAAGAGAAAAGTAATAAATATAGTAGGAATAGTAATAGTCATAGCAATATTTGCAATAGCAATAGCATATTTAGCACCAATAATGAAAGATATATCGACAAAAGAAGGACAAATAGAATTTAAAGAAAAAATAGATAATTTAGGAATATTAGGTATGCTTATATTGTTTACTTTAGAAGTTGCACAAATATTTTTTGTAGTAATACCAGGAGAGCCATTAGAAATTTTAGCAGGAATGTGCTATGGAAGTATAGGCGGAACAATATTTATAACGCTATCAGTATTCATAACAACAGCAATTTTATATTTTCTAGTAAGAAAATATGGAAGAAAATTTGTATATGAATCTTTCAAAAAAGAAAAGATAGACAAAATAGAAAATAGTAAAATACTAAAAAATCCAAAAAAAGTAGAAAGAATAATGATAATACTATTTTTAATACCAGGAACACCAAAAGACTTATTAGTATATATAGGAGGTTTATTACCAATAAATCCACTAAGGTTCATACTAATATCAACATTTGCAAGATTCCCATCAGTAATATCATCAACAATAGTAGGTTCAAGATTAGCACAAGGAGATATAAAAACAAGTGCAATAGTATATGCAGTAACATTTCTAATTACAGCAATTATATTAGCAATAATAAATTTATTTGATAAAGATAAAGAAACAAAACAAGCATTAGAAGCACTAAAATAAAAAATGGAAATTTTAGTGACGGAGCAAAAAAATCAAAACTGTGGATAACTTATAACATATAGAAAAGTTAAACACTTAATATAAACTAAATGAAGATATATAACAGAAACAAAAAACACTAATAAGTAAGCGTAAATAATGCTTTTTATTAGTGTTTAAATTTATTTGTTACAATTCACAGTATTGAAAATGATTAAATAATATATTTAGGAAGGTAGACGATTTTTAAGTCTATCTTTCTTCAATGAAATTAATAAATAGTAACTCTTTTGAAGAACAGAGAGACTTAGATGCACACACCTTAAAGTGTGAAATATTTTTATAGCTATGAATTGAAATATTTATTTCAAAATACGAACAAAAATTTGAAAAAACTATTGACAATATAAATATATTGATATAAAATAAGTTCAACAAAAACGAACAAGAGTTCACAAAACGATATTTTGCAAGGAGTGGTTTAAAAATGAATTTATTTAAAAGTAGAAATAATGTAATAACATACACAGTTAATAAAAAAGAATATAGCAATTTATACATATCTGTACAAAATGGAGAGGTCATTATTAATGCTCCTTGGTATATGGCAAGTAGCCAAATACAAGAAATAGTAGAAGAAAAGAAGCAATGGATAATAAATAAAATAAATGAATATGAATTAGCATGCAAAAAAAGAAAAATGCAAGAATACACAAAACTAAAAATAGTAAAAGTGTTAGGAACAAATTATGATTTAGCTATAAAATATAAAACCATAAAAGCCCCAAACTTAACAATAGAGCAAGGAAAAATATTAGTAACACTTCCAAATAAATATAAAAAATTAGAAAATGATGAAATAGTAAAAATACTAATAGAAAAAATGTATGATATGGTAGCCAAAAAAGAAATAGAAAGAGCAATGGAAAAAACAAGAATAATGATGGGAATAGCTCCAGAAGATTACGTAATAAAAAGAACAGAAGGCATATTAGCTAAATGTATAAATGAAAAAATTGTAATAAACCCTGATATAGCTAAATACAGTAAAGAAACAATAGAATATATAATCTTACACGAATTTTGCCACTTAAAATACAAAAATCACACAAAATCTTTTTATAATATGCTAAAAACATATATACCAAATTATGAACAAATAGAAAAAGAAGTGAAAGGAAAATCATATTAAAATAATAGATTCATATAGTTAATTTGAATTAAGAGAGGAAATTATATTTAATAAGCCAATTGGAAAGATAACTAAAAAATAATTGAATTATTAGAATTAGACTATAATGAAGAAAAAATAATTTTTATAGGCGATGAAAATATTAAGCATATGCAAGAAGAACATAATAAAGACTTAAAAAAATATGGTTTAAAAATAAAACAAATTATAAAAAATCCAACATATTTTGCTATAAATAAAAAGAAAAATTCCATAGAGTTTATAAAATAAATAAAGATGAATACGTATTAATTGTTGTTAGAGTAAGTAATAATAATGTCCATTTTGCTAGAACAATGTATAGAAAAATTTATGATTAATAATATTAATTAAGTTCAACATTATAATTAAACTGAATATAATTATTACAGGAGGTATATAAATATGGATGGAGTTTATGAAACAAGTATTAACACACCAATGGGAAATATTAACGCACGTATAGCATTAAAACAAACTGGAAATGTAATAAATGGAATTGTAGAGATAATGGGGTCTAAAAATGCACTTAATACAGGAAAGGTAAATGGAAATAAATGTTACTTTTCAGGAGAAATGAAAAATAATATGCTTAGTCTGAAATATGATATAACAGGAGAATTAGTCGGAAATATACTTAATATATATGCAAAAACAAATATGGGAGAATTTAAATTACAAGCGAAGAAAGTAGGATAAAATAAAAAAATTCTAAGTGGCAAAGCCACTTAGAATTTTTTTATTTTTGTTTAGTATCTGCACTTATACACTTATCAGGATTCTTAAAAGACAAATACCAATTCATCCCATTTCTATTTTTAGCAATTTCCTCATTTCTTTTTTGAAGTGCTACAAAAGTAGTAGGAGGAGCCACAATAATAGGTTCGCAAGGTACCCAATTAGCAGGTGTAGAACCATGTGATTCGTCAGAAGTTTGAAGAGCCTCGATACACCTTAAAATTTCAGGAATACATCTACCTATATTTAATGGGTAAACCAATATAAGCCTTACTATACCTTTATCATCAATAATAAATACATTTCGCACAGTTTCAGTAGTACTAACATCATTAGAAATCATACCATATTTTCTAGCAATAGCCCCATTTCTATCAGCTATAATAGGGAAAGGAACAACAACACCAGTTTTACAATAAATATCATATACCCAAGCTAAATGAGAAGGGTTACTATCTACACTAAGCCCAATTAAACAAGTGTTAAGCCTTTCAAAATATGTATTTGCTTTACTAAAAGCTATCATTTCAGTTGTACATACAGGGGTAAAATCACCAGGGTGAGAAAATAAAACAACCCATTTACCTTTATAATCATTTAAACATATATTCCCCATAGTAGAAGTAGCCTCAAAATCAGGTGCATGTTGCCCAATTCTAACTGTTCCATTCATCATTATTTCATAATCCATAAAAAATAAACTCCCTTCGTTTTTTTATATAATATGAAATAAAGCATATTTTTGTTAATATGTATAAAATTATTATCAAATTTTGCATTTAAATGACTCAAAATCAATCGCTCCACAATTGATTTTGAGTCATTTAAATGTAAAATTTGATAACTTATCGATAACAAAAATTATAAGCAATATCAGGCATTTCGTTTATTCATCCAAAGATTAGTACTTTATAGGGGTAAAATCACCAGGGTGAGAAAATAAAACAACCCATTTACCTTTATAATCATTTAAACATATATTCCCCATAGTAGAAGTAGCCTCAAAATCAGGTGCATGTTGCCCAATTCTAACTGTTCCATTCATCATTATTTCATAATCCATAAAAAATTTAATGCATAAATTTTTGGTTATTTGCCTGTAAAAGTAATACTAGCATTTACAAATTTAGAAAATACAAAAAAATTATTTAAAGATAACTACTATCGTGGATGACTTTACTAATGATATAAAAAATTCACAAGTTATAATTATAACTTGTGAATTTTTAAGTAAAATGCATTTTAATCTTAATGGCGAAAAGCAATTAGAATATCTTAATCATAAATTTTTATAATATTTTCATCTAAAATATAAAATTTGTAGTTCATTTCTCGAGTTTGTGTTCCAAAAAGATTAAAAAATAAGATTTTTTGTAATAAATCACATTTTGATTTTACTACTTTTTTTTCTTCAATTATACATGGAGAACAATCAATATTCTTATATTTAATTACATTTGAGGCAAAAATTTCCTTTTGATCAGGGCCATATTCACCTTTATAATAAAACATATACGAATTTTCTTTATTTGAATATTCACACATATAATAAGGAACATCTTTTGATAATCCTCTTAAAATATTATCATCTTTAATTTCAATTAATTCATATTTAGTGACATTCACTTCTTCATAAGTACTGAATGTTAGAAATGCAAATGTAAAGATAAAACAAAATGCAAAAATTAATTTTAAGTTCCGATAACTTCTTTTAGCTTTTTGCTCTATTGTATCATATACATTCAATATATCATCACATGATACTTGGTCAGCATCTCTAACTTGCTTAAGTCTTGTATTAAGTTCTTCTTTATAATACTGGTACCAAAAAGAATCTTCAGATTCGATACGTATTCCATCTACTGAATTTCCTTCTGAGATATAAAGGCCTAGTAATAGAACTCCTAATGCTGTAGTAATAATAATTAACATATTTTACCTCCTCAACAATTCTGTTTACAAGTTACTCAAAAATTTTATATATTTATATTAACATAAAATTAAAATAGAAAACAAACAAAATTGATACCAAATTTGTTTATCTACAAAAACAAGCAAAAAAATTGTTCATAAAATTATTGAAATTAAGATTTTACAATTGTAAACCATCAATTATTAAAATTTAATTAATTCCTTAAAAGTGCTACTAAATAAAAAACACTTATGATATAATTTGAAAAAAGTTAAAGGGGATAAGCAAATGTTAAAATTAAAAGATGTATCAAAGTTTTATTATAACAAAGGCCTTATAGCAACAGGGTTTACTAAAATAAATCTAGAGCTAAAAATGGGTGAATTCGTTGTAATTACTGGTGAATCAGGTAGTGGAAAAAGTACGCTTTTAAATGTTCTTTCTGGACTAGATAGTTACGAAGAAGGAGAAATGTATATAAATGGTGAAGAGACTAGTCATTATACAGAGAAAGATTTTGAAGATTATAGAAGAAAATATATAGCAAATATATTTCAAAGTTTTAACCTAGTAAATAGTTATACAGTATATCAAAATGTTGAACTTGTAATGTTATTAAATGGATATAAGAAAAGTCAAGTAAAACAAAAAGTATTAGATATTATAGAAAAAGTAGGACTTACAGAATTCAAAAATACAAAAGTTTCAAAACTTTCTGGTGGTCAAAAGCAAAGGGTAGCAATTGCAAGAGCAATGATAAAAGAAACGCCAATAATAGTAGCCGATGAGCCAACAGGAAATTTAGATTCAGCTTCTAGTAAAGACGTAATAGAGCTTCTTAAAAAAGTTGCAAAAGATAGGTTAGTAATAGTAGTAACTCATAATATAGAGCAAGTAGAAGAATATGCTACAAGAATTATAAAAATGCATGATGGAAGAATAATAGAAAATAAAGAAATTAAAAAAGTAAATATTCCAGAAGAAGTAGAAGAAAGTAAATATACAAAAATAACTACTGCAAACAAATATAGGTTAGGAATAAGAAATACTTTTAACATAGTACCTAAGTTTTTACTACTATTTGCAGTATTTCTATTTATAACAGTAGCCTTACTTAGTGAATATGCAAGCTTTAGTCAAACAGAATATGAAGCAAATAAAGCAGGCCATAATTTCTTCTTTAATGATTTATCACCTGAAAGGATAATTATAAAGAAATCAGATAAAACACCTTTTTTTAGTGAAGATTATGAAAAAATTAGAAGCATAGAAAGTGTAAACTATATTATAAAAGATGATATAGTATTAGATAGCACAATAATAGCAAATAATCAGGAAGAAGGAATACATATATATGGAAATTTAAGACAAACTGAGTTATATAAAGGAAACTTGACAGCAGGTAGAATGCCAGAAAATATAGATGAAATAATTGTTGAAATTCCACAAAGTTATTATTACGTAAGAAATGGTGCAGAAGGAATTTTAAACAAAAAATTCACATTAAAAAGTGATTATAGAAATTTAAATGAAAATGAAGAAGAAAGCTATAATGTTAAAATAGTAGGAGTCCAGCTATATGAACCAAGCTATTCGTTTAGTTCATATGGAAGTGATGTAAACATATATGCATCAGAACAGTATTTGCAAACTTATAGAAAAGATCTTAATCAAAAATATAGCAATATAAAAACTTTATTTGCAGGAAAATACTATGAATCACAAGACTGGAATTCATATTTTAAAATAATACCTAGTAGTAAAGTACCTTTAGGAGCAGCAGTTGTTAGTAATGATGCAAATTATTCATTTAAAGATAACAGCGCAAGAAACAAAGCTCTAAAAATAGAATTAGAAAACATTTATTATAAAGAAGAGTTAAACCTAAAAGTGTCAAATACATATACAAAAAACTCATTTACACGAATAACAGGATATAAAGATTATGACCAAAATAATGGAGCAGTATTTATAAATGAAGAAGATTATAAAAGCTTATTTAATAAACCTTCATATCAATCTTCTGTATTCATAAAGGATGAAAAAGACTTAGAAGAAACTCTACTAAAATTAGAAGAGCTAGGCTTGTTAGCAAGACCAGTAAAAGATTTTAAAGTAAATGAAGGAAAAGAAATTCTTCAAATAATAAAAATATTTAAATTAGTAGTAACAGTAGTATTAATATTAGCATTATTCTTTATATCATATTTCATTATAAGAATAATACTAAAATCAAGAAATGTATATTTTACAACATTAAGAATGCTAGGTGCTACAAATAAAAATGTAAAAAGAATATTAGATATTGAGTTGTTTATAAATTCAAGCATAGCATATTTTAGCTTTATAATATTTATACTTTTAAATAGGTTTGAAATTTTAAATATAGAATTTATAAAAACATTATTAAAATTCTTAAGCTTAAGAGAATATATCCTTATGTATATAATTTTAATTATAATGTCATGGCTAATATCAAGAAGATTCTCAAAACGAATATTCAAAAAATCAGCAATTAAAACGTATAATGAGGAGGTATAAATATGATAAAAATAGAAAAAGTAAATAAATATTTTAATAAGCACAAGAAAAATCAAATACATGTCATAAATAATACCTCACTTGAATTCGGCGAAAATGGATTGGTAGCATTGTTAGGGCATTCAGGAAGCGGTAAAACAACATTACTAAATGCCATAGGTGGGTTAGACAAAGTTAATAAAGGTAAAATATATATAAATGGAGAAAAAATAACAAAAAGAACTAGCCACAAAATAGATAAAATAAGAAACTTAAATATAGGCTATATATTCCAAGATTATAAACTAATAGACAATATGACAGTATTTGAAAATGTTGCAATGGTATTAAGGATGCTAGGAATAAAAGATAAAAAAGAAATAAAATCAAGGGTAGAATATGTATTAAATTGTGTTAATATGTATCGCTACAGAAACAGACTAGCAAGTATGCTATCAGGTGGAGAAAGACAAAGAGTAGGAATAGCAAGAGCAATTGTAAAAAATCCTAATATAGTAATAGCAGATGAACCAACAGGAAACCTAGATAGCCAAAATTCATTAGAAATAATGAATATAATAAAAGCGATATCAAAAAATAGGTTAGTAATACTTGTAACACATGAGGTAGACCTAGCAAAATTCTATGCATCAAGAATTATAGAAATAACAGATGGAAAAGTTGAAAAAGACTATGAAAATTTGGATAGCAAAGACCTAGATTATAGAATAGATAATAAAATATATCTAAAAGACTTTGAAAAAAATGAAACAATAAATAAAGATAATATAAACTTAAAAATATATGGAGAAGAAAAAGATAATTTAGACTTACAAATAGTAATAAAAAACGGAAACATATATGTAAAATCAGCAAATAAAAAAGTAGAAGTAATAGATGATACATCAAGTATAGAATTTGTAGATGACCACTACAAAAAAATAGATAAGACTATATATCAAGAATATGACTACGATTTAAGCAAAGCCATTAAAAAGAATATTAAACCAAAATATAGTTCTATATATAGTATACCAAAATCTATAATTAAAGGCTTCAAAAAAATAGCAAGCTATTCAATACTAAAAAAACTTTTGCTAATAGGCTTTTTCGTATCAGCCATGTTTATTGTATATGCAATTAGCAATATGGCAGGAACATTAAAAGTAGAAGATAAAGATTTTATAAGTAGAAATAAAAATTATTTAGAAGTAAAACTTCCAAGCCTAAAGGTAGAAGAATACTTAAAATATGAACAAGACGAAAATATAAATTATATAATGCCAGGAAATAGCAATATATCATTTTCAATAAAAAATGAGGACTATTACCAAACAAGTAAAATGAATGCACAACTTTCAGGTTCACTTTCAAGTATTAATATGATTAGTAACGAAGATATAATACAAGGAAGAATGCCAGAGAATGAATATGAATTAGTAATAGACAATATGATAATAGATAAAATGCTATCTTCAAACACATTAGTAGCTCATGCAGGAATAAAAAGTGGAACAGAACTTCTAGAAAAAGAAGTTTATATGAAAAATATGAAACCATTTAAAATAGTAGGTGTTATAAATAAAAATAGTCCATGTATATATGCATATGAAAGTAATTTTATAAACATACTTTCAAATTCTGAAGGCTCAGAAAACAATATGGGAATAATGATTGCGGATACAGTTAACCAAAACGAGCAAGAAGTAAATGTAATAAATTATAAACTAAAAATGGACGAAATAACCTTAAAAAAGGGAAGGCTTCCAGAAAACGACTATGAAGTAATAGTAAATATAAGTAATCAATATAATATGAAGCTAAACAAAAAAATTGAAGCAAAAGTAAATGAAATAGAACTTACAGTAGTCGGTTATTATGATAGCACTACAGACTTAAATGCATATTTAGTAAATGGAAATACAATGAAATATAAACTAATAGGCCAAAGTCAAAACCTAGTAATATATGCAAAAGATGATACAAAAGTAACTGAGAAGTTCGATAAAGACTATAATTTATTTGTAGAAAATACATACGAAAATGACAGAGTAAACTATTTAAAACAGCAAAGTTCTTCAAGAAAAAGTAGTATAATATTTGCAAGCATTATACTAGCAATATCACTTGTAGAAATATTCCTAATGATGAGGTCATCATTCCTTTCAAGAATAAAAGAAGTAGGAATATTAAGAGCAATAGGAGTAAAGAAAACAGATATTTATAAAATGTTTGTAGGAGAAATATTAGCAATAACAAGTACAGCAAGTTTGTTAGGAATAATATTTATGACATATATACTAAGCTGTATAACGCAAATAAAATACTTAGGTAGCATGTTTGTAATAAACTTTGGAGTAATATTATTAAGTATAATATTAGTATATGCTTTCAATACAATAGTAGGTTTACTTCCACTATTTGGAGTACTAAGAAAAACACCAGCATCAATACTTTCAAGGCATGATTTAGAATAAAAGTAGATATAAAGAATAGCGAGCTTTTAGCTCGCTATTCTTTAATATATCCCTTGACTAACTTAAATTTAATGATATAATTTTAAGTATAAATTAATTAATAAGGAAAAAATATAAATGTCAAAAAAATATTTAGAAAAAGATGTACTACAAGCAGCATTTGAAAGGCTAGAGATTATATTTGATGAATTTGAGAATGTTTATATAAGTGTTAGTGGTGGAAAAGATAGTTCAGTTATGGTTCAACTTGCGAATATAGTAGCAAAAAAGAAGAACAAAAAGTTTGATGTACTATATATAGATTTTGAAGCTCAATATACCCATACAATTGAACATATTGATAAATTAAAAAGTCTATCACAAATACGAGACTTTTATCATGTTGCACTTCCAATGGCATTAAGGAATGCGGTTTCTATACTTCAGCCAAAGTGGATATGTTGGGAAGAAGAGAGTAAAGATTTATGGGTAAGAGATATGCCAAAAGATTCTATTAATATAAAAAATTGCCCATTTGACTGGTTTAAAAAAGGAGAAGAATTTGAAGATTTTATTATAGAATTTGCAGATTGGTACCAAAAAAAGTATAAAACAAAAGTTGCATGTGGAGTTGGAATTAGAACAGATGAAAGCTTGAATAGGTTTAGAACAATAGCTTTTCAAGAACATAAAATAAAATATAAAGATTATAATTGGACAACAAAAATAAAATTTAATGAAAGACATATAGAAGTATACAACTTTTACCCAATATATGATTGGAAAGCAGAGGATATATGGGGTGCAGTAAGTAAACTAAATTTAGAGTATAATGAAATATATGAATTAATGTATAAAAATGGACTTAGTATATATGAACAAAGGCTATGTCAGCCATATGGAGATGACCAAAAAAATGGCCTAAATCAATTTAAAGCATTAGAATATGATACTTGGGGAAAAGTTTTAAATAGAGTAAATCGGGGTTAACTTTGGTAATATATATTGTAAAACAACAGCTTTAGGAAATATAAAATCAAGTAAACCAGACTTTATGACTTGGCAAGAATATGCAGTATTTTTACTAGAAAGTATAGGCATATATAATAGAGACTTAATGCTCCATTATTATAAAAAAATAAAGAAATTTATGATATGGTATAAAAATAAATATGGAGTAGAGATAAAAGATATACCAGAGGTGGCAGACAAGAAATTAGAAAATCAGAAAAAGGCTATTTCTTGGAGAAGAATAGCAAGAGCAATAGAAAAAAATGATTTTTATTTGAAAAAATTATCTTTTGCACAAACGAAAGCAGATGATAAAGAACTAGAAAGGCTAATTCATAAATGGGACAACTTACTAAATAGAAATACAAAAACAGATGACAAAAATTTGATTAAAATAATACAGAAAAATGATGAAATAGAAAGAGGTAATAATAATGGTAGTAAAAATGAATAATAAAGATGAGAGATTTTATAAATATATGGGAAAGATATTTGGTTCAAGATTAATACAAAATCAAACTAATGATAGAATATATGACGATAATAACAAATTATGGTATATAGCATTAGAAGAAGATTTAGTAGTAGCATTTGTTTCAGTAAGTAATGATATAATTAAAAATGTGTATGGAACAAAAGAAGAGGCTTTAAAAGAAATTTTGAAAGAAGTGAAAAAAGAAAATAAAATTAAAGACAGTACAGTAACAGTGTTGTATGAAGAAGTATATAAAGAAGCAGGATATAAAGTTTTAAAAGATATATATAAGAATTTTGTACTTATAGCATAGAAAAAATTTCCTAACCTCCAACTTCCATAAAAAATAGAATGAAGAATGAATAGTAAAATGAATATTAAATAGTAAAAACCTTCGGTTTGAGAAAGGAACCAAAAAATGAAAGAAATAGAAATGCCAGTGTTAAATGTTAAAATGATAGATATAGATAAAGTTGTAGCAAATGATTATAACCCAAATAAAGTAGCACCACCAGAAATGCAATTATTAAAGCATTCTATAGAAGAAGATGGTTATACTCAGCCAATAGTAACCTATTATGATAAGGAAAATGATAAATATATAGTAATAGATGGCTTTCATAGATATCGTTGTGCAAAGGAATTTTTTAATTTAAAACAGATACCAATAGTAACAATAGAAAAAGATTTAGAAAACCGTATGGCAAGTACAATAAGACATAATAGAGCAAGAGGAACACATCAAATTGTTGATATGTCACATATAGTACTAGATTTAACAAATATGGGTTGGACAGAAGAACAAATTTCAAGACATTTAGGAATGGAACTTGATGAAATTATTAGATTAAAACAAATAACAGGTTTAAAAGATATGTTTGCAAATCATGTATTTAGCAAATCTTGGGAAGAATTTGATATAAAAGTTAAAGAAGAAACTAATAATGTATGAAAAAAACGAGCATACTATAAGCAAAAGAAAAGAAAGGTAGATGATATAGTATGGAATCAAAGCAAACAATTAATTGCACTGTTACATCGTGCAAATATAACAACAGACAAGAACAGCAATGTTCATTAAAGCAAATAATAGTAACTCCAATTGAAAATTGTGATACAAAACAACCAGATGAATCTATGTGTAGTAGTTATAGAAATAGAAATTAAGTAAATTATGTAAAAAGCTATAGACATATTATGGAAGATATAGTATAATAATTATGTAACCAATAATTATTAATATTTGGAGGACTAATATGGATAATGCAAATAAAAAACTCGAGAGTCTTAAACATAAAATTGAAAACTTAAGAAGGCGGGATGTAAAAAGTAAAAAATGGACCCTAACCAATACAGAAAGAAGATTTGTAGAAGAATTATTAGGAGAAGAAAAAGTAGTTCCATTTATTTATCAAATACGTACAAAAAGTTTTAGTGATTTGCATGGTATAAAAAGCTCAATAGTAAGAGAAATCCATTTAGCTAATAAGTCAGGTAGAAAGACAATAGGCCGGTCATTAAAAAAGCAAGAAATGGAAGAATTAGAAAAGCATGGTATAAAGTATTATCCAATAAAGTTCATAATCTATTTTAACTAAATAACAACCAAAAAGACTTATGAAAAATTTCATAAGTCTTTTTGGTATTGCATATTTTACTGGAATTTTGTAGTTAAAGTTTTTCTAAGACCATATGCATCAATACGATAGAAATAGTCTCTTCCAAGAATTCCAACGTCTTTAGCACTTACCTCATCAACAACACGATTAGCATAAATATCTTTTTTTCTATTTGTACCATGGTTTACAAGTACAAGTTTAATACATTCATAAGGAGTTAAAAATGCAATTAACTCATCAGCTTTAGCATGAGCAGATATTTCAGCAGTAAATAAAACAGTAGCAAGCTTTTTAACTCTTAAGCCACAGCAATCTACTATTTCACCATATTCGCAATCATAAAGCCTCCGTCCCATTGTGCCTTCAGCACAGTATCCTGTAAAATGTATTACAGCATTAGGATTTTTTAAATATTGAGGAATAAGGCTTCTGCAAGGTCCATTTGAGCCCATACCAGAAGTTGCAAGTAAAATAGAACATTCATTACTCTCAATTATAGAATTTCGTTCAGTCTTAGAAGAAATATAAGAAAAGTTTTCTGGTAAGAATTTTTTACACTCTTCTTTATTATCAAGACCATCACGTAAATACAATTCTGTATATTTAATAGCTAATTTACCATCAAGATGTATAGGTATACTTTTATCTAATTTACCTTCATCTTGCCACTTTTTGAGTAAAAACGTTACTTCTTGAGCACGACCTAAAGAAAAAACAGGGATAAGTATTTTCTTTTTAGAAGATACTGCATCTAAAATATTTTTTTCAAATACATATTCTATATCGGTAGAATTCATATCACCATAAGTAGCTTCCTGAATAATACTAACAGGTAATTTATGAATCCGTTTAGGAATAGGTTTTACATCAAAAAACATATTCTTATTATTATAATCACCTGTAAATATTAAATTTATATCATCATAGTGCTTATTTGTATAGTCATCATACTTAATCTGTATTAAAATAACAACAGCACCAGGTAAATGACCATTCATAAAGAATGTAATTTTAATATTTTGATCAAGCCAGAAACTTTTTTCAAAAGGGTGACCTTTGACATGTTTTAATGTTTCATCAACATCAGCAGCCGAATATAAAGGTGCTTCATTTAACATTTCAGCATTATTCTTAAGTACATTATAACTATCTTCTAAAGCATAAGGAAGAAGTTTTGCTGTACTTTCTGACATATGAATGTCACCACGATAACCATTCTTTACCAAAAAAGGTAACTTTCCAGTATGATCTACATGATTATGAGTTATTAATACATAATTAAGAGTAGAAGCATCAAAAGGTAAATCCTTATTAAGTTTTGAATATTCTGATTCCTGAAAAAGACCAAAATCTACAAGAAGCTTCTTCTTCATACCATTAGGAAATATTATAGTATTAAGAATACCTGAACCTGTTACTTCATTGTTGAAAGCAACAATATCTACATAAGGCCGAGATGAATTACTCATATATTATTTTCTCCTTTCGCAATAAAAATTTTTATTTGCTTTAATATTAATTATGGAAACATTTTATCATGGATTTAACATAAATTCAATACTAAAATAAAAAATATTAGAAAAATGTAGAAAAATATTGAAATTTACATTCAAACATGATAAAATGTCGACATAAATTGTAGTAAGAAAGGATAAAAAGAAAAATTATTATATTTTGTAACTAAAAACAATATAAAAATAAACATAAATATTAAAATGCAAAAGGAGGATTTAGTTATGAAAGGAAAAAAGAAAGAAGTTTACATTCAGCTTACATATGATGGGAAAACAGTAATGGTTTCATCGGATCAACTTCGGCAAACAATTGAAAAAGCCAAGTTTAAACCTGGAGTGGAAGAAATATGCCTTAGATTTAATGTAGAGAGTGGAGTAATTGATATTCCAGTAAGAATTTCTGATATGAGAAAAGCCATTAAACAGGCAGTATTATCTACTAAGTTGATACCAAATTCTTTAAATGAATATTTGGAAGATTTAACACAGAAATTGGTTATAAAACCTATTATACCAATAGCAAAAAGGGAACATGAACTTGAAAAAGTATGGTTTTACATTTCCCAAAAAGTAAGAAACAATGTATTTCTTACAGGAGAAATTGATGTAGGTAAAACTGCAATTGCACATGAAATAGCAAGGCAGATTTCTACCAATGAGTGCCCTAAAGAATTTTACGAAAAACGAGTACTATTATTAAGACCAGATAAGTTATTAAATATAAAAAGGGATAGAGTTTATGAAAAGACAGTAAGAAAAATAATGAACTTTTTAGTAGAAAATAGAAAAAGTATTGTATTATACATCGATAATGCATTTTTTATGATAACAGATGAGCTTTTAATCATGATGTTATATGCATGTATTAAAAGATATAATATTCCTATGATTGCAACTATAAATTCAGAATATTTTGATAGATACTTCTTAGAAAATAAAAGTATTTCAAAATATTTAAATGAAGTCTATGTTAAAGAGCCTGAAATGAAAAATATAAAACCAATGATTGAAAATCACTTAAAGCTTTTTGAAAATAGGTATAAAGTTAAATGTACTGAAGAAGCAATTAAATTTGGAATTTATACTGCATGTCTTTCAGAATCAACCTCATATGAACCAGGAAATGTAATAAGTATTTTTGAAAAAGCATTTCGTGAGGCTAGGAGAAAAGGAAAGAAAGAAGTAGATAAACAATGTATATTAAGTTGCTATAACACATATCTTGAAGACTATGAGAATACACCTGAAAAGGAAAAAAGAGCAACAGCGTATCATGAAACAGGTCATTATATAGTACAAATAAAGAATAGTTATCAAAAAAATGTAAAAATATCATGTGTTTCTATTTTGCCAATGATGTGGTGGGCAGGTGTAACAATCCCATATGTCGATCAAAAAGAATATGCAATATATTCTAAAGAATATTTTATAGATGAAATAGCAGTATGCTTAGCAGGTAGAGTAGCTGAAAGAAGAATTATAGACACAAACTCAACAGGAGCATCAAATGATTTGGAACAGGTAAATGCATATGCAAAAGCAGTTGTAATGAAATGGGGATTTTCAGATAAAGACGGAAACAGAAATAGAAGTTATAATTATGAAGATTATTTCCTTATGTCTGAAAGTAAAAAAGAATTAATTGACAAAGAAATTCAGGAGTTGGTTGATGCTGGAATGAAAAGGGCAGAAGACATTATTAATGAAAATGAAGGGCTTCTTAAAGTAATTGCTGAAAGACTTATGGTAGATGAAATTCTTACAGGTGAAGAGCTTGAACAAATCTGTAAGGAATATGAAGAAGGTGGTAAGACTGAAGAAGTTGAAAAAACAGCCGAAACACCTAAAGAAATGGAATAATAATTTTTCTTTAAAAAGAGGATACAGTTAATAATGTATCCTCTTTCTCGTGGTGACAATGGGACGGAGTTTTTGTCACTAGGGTTTGAGCTTGATTTGAGACTAATTGTTTCTTGAAAGCCTAGTGACAAAAACTCCGTCCCATTGTCACTTGACTAAAAATGAATATAAATATATAATATGCAAAGAATAAAAACAAGGGAGGAAAAAGTAAATGTTAGTAACAACAAAAGAAATGTTTGAAAAATCAATGAAAGAGAATTTTGCAATAGGTGCATTTAATGTAAATAATATGGAAATAATACAAGGAATTGTAGATGCAGCAGCTGAAGAAAAATCACCAGTTATTCTTCAAGCTTCATCTAGTGCAATAAAATATGCAAGAATAAATTATTTAATGAAAATGGTAGAGGCCGCAGTGGAAGAACACCCAGAGGTTCCAGTAGCGCTTCATTTAGACCATGGACCAGATTTTGAAACTTGTAAAATGTGTATTGATAGTGGTTTTACATCAGTTATGTTTGATGGCTCAAAATATGACTTTGAAGAAAATGTAAGATTAACTAAAGAAGTTGTAGATTATGCACACGCTCACGGAGTAGTAGTAGAAGCAGAACTTGGAAAATTAGCAGGAATAGAAGATGACGTAAATGTAGAAGCTGAGGATGCAATGTATACAGACCCAGAGCAAGCAAAAGAATTTGTAGAAAGAACTGGTTGTGATTCTTTAGCAATAGCAATAGGAACAAGCCATGGTGCATACAAATTTAAAGGAGAAGCAAAATTAAGATTTGACATATTAGCTAAAATAAAAGAATTAATACCAAACACACCAATAGTGTTACATGGAGCATCAACAGTAATACCAGAATTAGTAGAAATGTGCAACAAATATGGTGGAGATATACCAGGAGCAAAAGGTGTACCAGATGAAATATTGAATGAAGCAAGCAAAAAAGGTGTTTCAAAAATAAATGTAGATACAGACTTAAGGTTAGCAATGACAGCACAAATAAGAAAAGTATTTTCAGAAGAACCTTCAAGCTTTGACCCAAGAAAATATTTAACTCCTGCAAGAGAAGAAGTAAAAAATACAGTAAAGCATAAAATAAAAGATGTATTTAGTTCGAGTGGAAAATGTTAGAATAGAAGTTAGAAGTTGTCGGTTAGATTTTATGGTAATTATCCTAAAATCTAACCGACAACTTCTATTTTAATGCATCCAAACTACAATATTACAAAAAATTATACAAAAGATACTAAAAGCAATAACACATATACCACCAAAAACATTTTTTTCATTTTTAATTTCATAAATAGAATAAACAATACTTTCTATTAATATATATATTGAAAATAGTAAAAATAAAATGTGATATACAATATTTAACATATAAACCATCCTTTTTAATTTTAGGTTTCTGTAATTAAGAAACCAGATTTTATATTAACATCAGTATTTACAGTAAAAAAAGAATTTTGATAATTCTCAAGCCAATTAAATTCGTCGAGTTCTTGTTTAGTTAAAAATTTAGATAAAACGTTTCTTCCAAAACCATTAATATCGGAATTAAAAGTTTTAGCCGTTCTATATAAATAATTTTGCATCTGCAATTTGATATATTCAGAAGCAGAAGAAGAGATTTCTTCTAAAATATTAGAATCTAAATAATTACTTTTATCCTTCATAGAATAAATTCTTCCATCAAATTTACAGTCAACTGTAATATAAGGAGTACCATTTACTATATCAACCTTTGATTTTGTATCATTGTTATGATATACATATAAATCTAAGTAATTTTCTTCATCTTGTGGATCTACAATAGTAATTAAAAATCCATTAACTTGATTTCTTATAATAGAGAAACAGACTGTTTCAATAGCATTTAGTTCACCAACTAATTTATCTTTTTTAAATACTGCTAAACCAATATTTTCAGCACCTCTTTTACCAGAAATACTAGTTTCATTAGATTTAATATTTCCAGCATTTAAAGGGTCCTCAGAAGAATATTCTTCTAAGTTAGAATCATTAGTTTCAATCATTCCGCCAAGTATTGCATAAGGCTGGCAAGAATTGCAAGTTAGGCCATTGTAAAAGTCTCCAATGGTACTATTTACAGTATAGCCAGTATATTTACTAGAATTAGGAAAAATTTCATAATAACTAGTTGGCAGGCTTTCTAAACTTGGTTTTGAATTTTCAATATAATATTTAGCATCAGTTTTACTAATTACAACATTAGTAGAAGGTCTAATTTGCACATTATTTATTAAAGTATAAATTCTATTTCCAACACCCTCTACTGCAAGTTCTTCAGAAAAAACAATTAATTTACAGTGCGACAAATTAATTTCTTTTCCTATATAACTATTCATTAAATTAATTGCAGAATTTATAGAACTTGTTTCAACAGTATTTATAATAGCTGTATTTTGTTCAGAAGAACCATTTTTAGATATAGAAGAAGGTTTAGCTATTTGAAAACTTATTTTTAAATTATTTTGAGTATCACCTTTATCAATACCAATAGCAATTACAAATGCCAAATTATCAATACTAAAAGAAATATATGAAGATGAAAAAGCAAGCAATAATAAAAGAATAATTACTGCAATAAATATGTTTCTAATTAATTTATTTACTTTAATTATAATAATCACCCACTTAAAAATATTATATAAATATATTTTCCAGATTAATATTAAATATACTTATATTCAGATTTTCCTTTCTTTTCGCCTTTTAACATTAGCAAATATAAGTAACAATAAGCAAAATGTATAACTAAAACCTAATATAATATATTTATAAATATTTGCTTCATAATATTTTACATTAGCATAGTTTTTAGGCAATAATGCAATAGCAAGTATCAAAATAGAAAAAGGATAGGCAAGTATTTTTGTATTCTTAATATTAGTAATTTTCTTAAAAATAAGCATTGAAAACCTCACTACTATGCTTAAATAGCAAGCAAAAACTAGCATCCATATTAATAGAAATACAGATTCTAATCTTACAAAGAAAGTACCAATTTCAATGTATCTTGCAGCAAAATACAAAGGTAATACTTCATCTTCAGATACAAAAAACGAAAACATAAATAATATTATAGAAACAGTTAGTATTATATATATAGCAAATATTACAACAGAAGTAATTGCTACTTTTTTAAAATTTTCTGGTTTTTTTAATAAAGGAGGTAAGAAGTATAAAAAAGCTATACCAGAAAAAGAATAAATATTTCCAATTCCTAAAATAAAAGTATTAACAAATCCATTTCCTAAAATAGGGAAAACCCTACTAAAAGAAAAATTTTTCATATTAGAAGTAAAAAGAAAGATAATACTAAATAACATTATAGGTATTATAATTAAATTAGTTTTTAAAGTTGCTGTAAATTCTAATTTACTTGTAATTGCAATGCAAATAACAAATAATAGAATTACAAAAAATACATCTGTCATAGGGTAATATACTATTTCTATTGCTTCACAAAATTCCCTAAGTAAAATACTAGAACTTATAATAAAATAAGATATAAAAAAAACACCTAATATTTTTTTAAAAATAGGACCCCCTAAATATTCAGAAACATCTAATATATCTGAGCCGAGGAAAATTTTTAAATAATTTAACTACAACAAATACAACACCTAATAAAACAAGACTTACAAAAACTAAATTTAACAAAATAGAGCATTTAACATTAGAAAGTAAGTTTCTAGGTACAGATAAAATAGTATGTGTTATAGAAATAGTAAGAATAAGGGCAATAGATTCTTTAGTTCCAATTTTTGAATCACTCATAAGAAAATCCATCCTTTAATGCTAAATTTTTTATTATCATTTACTAAAATAGGAAAATTTATACAGAGCAATTGAAATATTATATAAAATATGTTAAAATATTTAGTAAAATAAGTAAAAAAGCGCGAGGTGTATAATATGCATATTGTGGAAAATGAAAGAATAGTTATAATATCAACTTATGATATTATAAACAAAAGAACAGAAGGAAAGATATATTCAAAAGTGGAAGCAAAAGAAGAAATATTAGTTGCAAAAATTATAGAAAAACCTAAAGGAACAGCTAAACTAAATATATTGAAAGAGTACAGAGGAAAATCATATATTAAGGAAGATTTTGAAGAATTAAAGCCAGAGTTTATTAGTTATGCTAATATGTGGAATTTACGAGAAAGTAGAGGGGTATGTTAAAAGTAACTATTTAAACAATCATGGAATATAAGAAATCGGTGTAGTTTATAACTACGCCGATTTTACTTAATTTAAAAAGAAAAAATCAACCTTTACAGTTGATTTTTCAATATTCTCATCTGATTCGACGATTTTACTTAATGGAGCGATTGTCGTAGTTATCTACAACTTTTCTCTCTTAACGATTGATACAAATATCAATCAATTTATTAAAGTATATCATACTTTTGGTAAATTGCAATAGAAAAATTAAAAATATTATTTTGCAAAATTTTGTTTTGTTTGCTTGTATTTTATCAAATAATGTTGTATAGTTATAAGCAGAAAATGAGAATAAGCAGTGTGAGTGCTACCACTTTACATACACAGTTTTGACTGTGAGAATGGAGGTGGTGCTATATGGTAGAACAAGCTATGTTAATGATAATATACTTACTTTTCTACGGTTTAGTAGGAATGACTATTATAGCATTTGCCTTGATTATTGCAATAGTAGTAATTTTGAGCAAATAATAAAAGCACCACATATGCTCTGCCAAGCTTTGTGGTGTTTTATCTAGTTTATAGGTAGCACACATTTCTGTGGCTCTCATTTTCTATATTTATTATATAGAATTTTTCTTATTTTGTCAAATGTGATTTTTACGCTTACAATTTAATTCTTATTATCTATCACTTAATGACCAGTCTTGTATAACTCTCTTAGCAGTTTCTCCATAATGTCCTTCATTAATTTTATCACCAGTTACTCTAATTTTTTGGAAAAAGCTATGTTGTGTCAATTCATCTTCATTTACATTTGCTTTCTCTTGCTGTTCAATACGATAAATAGCATAATTTATATATTTTTTAATATCCTTACGTTTATATTTATTATTACCTTTCTGCTGTTCTGTTAGTAGTTGGGCGATTTGTTCTAGAAGAGCAATATGTTTATTATTGATGCTTTTCATATCTACTAAAAGTTGAGCTCTTTGAAATTCTATTTTATTATGTCTTAAAGTATTCTTTATATTGCTTCTTTTTATAAGTCTATATTTAGGTGTTTCTGTTAACTCCAACTCTGATTTTTCTTTGTTCCTTTTAGCATTTTGTAAATTATCTAGTTTTTCTTCTCTCCTCATAGCTTGTCCTTTTTTTAAATTTTCAATTTCTTCTAGTATAAATTCACTAACTTCTTCACGTTCAAATTCATGTTCATCATCTAAGGAAATACCTCCTATGTTCATTCCTCCATAGTTCATATTTCCAATCTTTACTCCTCCAACATTATATCCACCAACATAAAACATAGTATCATCATCTTCTTTAGCCGTAATCATAGATTTGATTAGTTTTAATCTATCAATATACAACATTCTTCATCAACCTCCATTTTAATATTATTTCATTATTTAGAGTTCTGCATTTTCAGTATTACTTTACATTATACATTAATTTTACATAAATTACAAATATCTAACTTTGTCTACCCATTTTCTATTGTCTCCAATTTAAAATTTTCTTTGTAGCACAGGACTTTGACCTTGTCATAAGTCCTAACCCCCTATATGTTATGACATACTATCATAACATGGGGCTCTGCGAGGCAATAAAATTTTTATAACAAAAAAATACCATCCTTTTCAGAATGATATTTGTATCTATCTGTTCAATTTAGTTCGAACAGATACGTCGTTGGAGCGGGTAGTGAGTAATGTTTAAAATTCTCGTACCCGCTTTCCTTACAAAATCAATTATATACAAGAAGTCTATAAAATGTCAAATTATATTTTAATGTAATTTTAATGTAATTATTATGCAGATAATTTATTATTTTTATAGTAAGTTCGTGAATTTTTTAATTGTTTATTCCTATATCTAGGAAGTATATGACCATAAGTTTCTTTTATTTGTCTATCATCAGAGTGTCCAAGTATATAAGCTATTACTAAAAGATCCATTCCTGCTTCTAACATTCTAGTTGCTCCAGTATGTCGGCACATGTGAACATGGCAGCCTTTAGGTAAATTAAGTTTTACACCCGCTTCTCTACAAATTCTTTTAAATATATTATTTATACATCTATAATCTATATAACTACCATCTTTTTGGCAGAATAGTAAATGTTCTTTGTTATTAAAATTAGATTTAGCAACTTTTATTTGGTCCTTAACAGTTTCTATCATAAGTTTTTCATCAAATAAATCAAAAGGAACAAATCTCTCATCTATTAATCCCTGTTCAATTTTCTTTTTACCAGTTTTTGTTGTTTCTCCCATTATGATTTTACCATCTTCTTGAGAAAGAGTTCTATTTATTATAAAGCCACCATTAGTCATATCAACCCTGGAATCATAATCTAATGCTCCCACTTCTCCAATTCTAGCAGCAGTAAGTAATAAACAAATAAATAAGTTTCTTAATGTTCTTTCATCATAATTACATTTAGAGCTTTTTATCAATGGTTTGGTGCGAATATAGTGCATTAGTTTTCGTTGTTCTTCAATTTCAAATGCTTCAACTTGTTTTTTGGTTTGAAACGAAGTAGGAATTGTAATTCTTAACATAGGATTATCTGGATAAGCAATAATTTTATCTAAAACACATTCCATAAAACCAGCATTTAATTTATTTACTATTTTTGATATTTCTCCGTTGAGACAAATGTCGTATAGAATTAAGAAAATTGTTTATATGTTGATATGTTATTTTTTGGACGGGTTTTTGAAAATCGTCCCAATTTTCTATATATCTATAATGATATTTATCTTTACTCTTTGTATTTTTACCTATTTTTCCTGCTTCAAATTTGTTTTTATTTAGTTTTTTACATACTTCTATTATAGTAATACCATTTTTTCGTATATAGCTTTTAGTTTGTACTTTAGCTTCAGTTTCCATTTTCTTTGATACAGCATCTTTTCGCTTTTTTTCATTTGCAACTGTAGTTTGTTTTCCATTAATAGTAATTTGAGCTTGGTTTCTATCATAGCAATAAAATCTATCACAATAATTAAGGCATTCTGTTTTACATTCTTCACATTTTTTACATTTATTATAACCAATTCTATTATTACAAGCGGACCTGTCTTTACATTCTTTACATATAGAACATTCCTCCGGTAAGAACTTTTTTCTCTTTTGTTTAGCAATAGTGTTATAAATACAACCCTCGCCATTAGTATTTCTTGTACCTTTTTTATTCATACAAAAAGTCCTCCATTTTTCTAATATTTTTTTGAGAAACACTTGAAAAATGAAGGACATTTATATATAATACAAATGTATTCACTTTTCGAAGTGCATACGCTTTTGGATAATGTGTCGCGTCGCAAACTAAACACATTATCCGCTTTTTTTTATTTTATAAATAATCTGATAATCTTCCTAAAAAGTTACCGTCATTATATAAGTAGTTATCAGCATATCTAATAGATTTTACAGTTCCATTTTTAATATATAAAATTATATTGTTTGAATATTTATTTCTTATACGAAATCCTATTGTGTTTTCACCATCTAATTCATCTAAACTATCATCTCTAACTATTTTATCAACAGTTATTCCACATTTTGAAACAATCGTATTAAAATTGTTTATTTGTTCCTCGGACATAAATTCAGATAAAACCGAAGTAGGTGGGTCATTAGGATTTAACATCGCAAAAACTGTTATTCCTATTATTAATAATACTAAAATAAATACTATGATCCATTGTGATTTCATAAAATACCTCCTTTTATTTAAAAGCACTTTTATTCTCGGCTTTTATTACCTTCCCTAAAATAGTAAATTTTCTTTTTTTCATTTCTTCATTTGTTAATTTAATCATGTCGTGTTTCGGACTAGGATTAGCAGAGTGTAGTTCTAGTCCATCTTCAAGCACAATTATTTTCCTTATTAATAAAGTATCATCATCTAATAATATTAAATGAGTTTGTTTATCTTCAAAAGTATTTTGCCTATGAATTATTGCTATGTCGCCAACATCAAGTAAAGGAATCATAGAATTATCAAATGCCTTAAATGCAAAAAAATCTTCTGGATTATCTTTTGTATATATAGAAGTATAATAATTATGTGGTGCATATTCTATATTTCTATCTATATTATAAACAAGAAATTCTTGCAAACTAAAAAATAAAGGTATTTGAGCAAAGTATTGTGAGTTCATTAAACTATTGGTTACAGTACCAGCAAGATGTCCACAAACTTTCATTAATTCATCATAAGTTGTTACACCTTTAGCAGCATTAGATATTCCTTTTAATATTTTAGGAGATGGGGGACTATCTAGTTTCTTATTCATATATTGTGATAAATAAGCCCTATTAACACCAGTAGCATCTGCAAAAGCTCTTTGGTTAGGGTAGGTCTTATATATTCTTGTTAAAATTTCTGAAAAAGTTTTTTTATCAAACATTTTTATACCTCCAACCATAGTATATAACAGGGGTTTAAAAAAGTCAATAAAAAATGTTAAAAAAATAACCAAAAAAGTATTGACATTTTTATATCAAAAATATATAATGAGTTTGGTTAAAAAAATAACCAAAATGAAAGGAGGCATTTTATATGAAGATTAATGTAGGAGCAGTTAAAACTCTTATAAAAGAAAAGTTCCGAAATAATCAAACTTGGTTTGCGGAAGAAATATCAATGGATGCTCATTATTTAAATCAGATATTACTGGGAAATAAAAAGCCATCAAGTCCAAAGGCATGTAGAGGAGTTATTGATTATTGTAAGAGAAATAGTCTAAATATAAGTGACTATATTATTTTTTAAAATTTTGGTTAAAAAAACAACCAAAGCAAAGGAGTAAAAAATGAAAAAATTGAAATTAAAAATGCGACGCGACACAAAATCTGAAAGGGGGATGCTACTTGAAAAAGAAGAAAAAACCTACAATGTCATGGGAAGATGCACCAGATACAATAGGAATTGAAGAACTAATGGAAATACTGGGAATTGGTAAAGGACAAGCAAGTGTAATTTTTAACACAAAAGGTTTTCCAAAAATACCAGAAGCGGGGTTAAAAGCAGATAAAGAAGCAGCAAGATTATTCCTTCAAGGTTTTAAAGTAAAAGAAAATCCCAAAGTAACAATGGACTATATGATTTTATTAGAACTAAAGAAATTAAATGAACAAATGCAAAAGAGAGGAGTTGAAGAAATTGAAAAAGTTGAAAATTGTTAATAAGAAAAAGTTTATAAAAGCAATACTTACTTTAATAATAACAATATCTTTAATAGGTTTTATGACATGGCTATTTGTAGATTTTGTTATGTATCCAGAGAGTTATTTAACTACTTGGAGATATCAATTAAAGTTAGACATCGAGAGAGGAGATCAAAAAGCAATAGATTATTACCAACAAGTTTATTTAGATAATAATAGACCTTTATGGGAGGAATAATTATGGAAGATAAAATGAAAAAGATAAAAACAACAGAGAAATTTTTGAAAGAAACTTTTAAAAAGCAACAAATGACAGATGATAAAAGCAAAATGGCTTTTGCAATAGGATATTTGAAAAGCGATGAAAAAGTAAATAAAGAAGAAACCTTACTTATAATGAAACACATACTTTGCGGGGAAATTTAGGAGGAAAAACAAATGATTCAATACTATCAAGAACTATTAAATGAATGCATTGACATACAAGAGCACAATAAAATTTTATACATATTTAAACAATTAAGAAAACTTATGAAAGGTGGGATAAAAAATGAAAGTGATAGGAAAGCACACAGCTGAAGCTCAAAAAACAAGACAATTAGAAGATGTTATAAGTCGTAAAGATAAAGAAATACGAGACATCAAAAGAGAATGTGCAGAGCAATTTAAAGCAATTAAAGATTTATGCTTTATCAATGACTATGGCGACAGAAGTATGAAGTTAAGAAAAATTTATGAAATAGCTTCAGATAATTTTTCAGCATTAGTTAAAGACATGGTTATTACAGATACACCAAAGCAAACTCATCAATGCAAAATAATAGAACTACCTACAACCGACCAAAGCAATAGATAGTTCAATATAGAATTTATATAAATTCACTTTTCTGCATTTTATCACAAAATGTAAAAAGGTGCAATAGGAAGGAGAAAAAATGGCAAAGTGTAGTATATGTGGCAAAGATTATGAAGGATATGGAAATAATGCAAAGCCTGTAAATAATGGGCAATGTTGTGATGAATGTAATTTTAGAGTTGTAATACCTGAAAGAATGAAAAGAACATTTGGTATGCCAAGAGAGAGGAGGAAAAAGAATTGACTAGAGAAGAATGGCTAGAAGAAAGAAAAAACGGAATTGGAGGTTCTGATGCTGCCACAATATTAGGTTTAAATCCATATAAAAGTAATGTTGATTTATGGGAAGAAAAGACAGGAAGAAAAGAAGCAGAAGATATTTCAGAAAAGTCATATGTAAAATATGGCACAAACGCAGAAGAACATCTAAGAGAATTATTTAAGTTAGATTTTCCAGAATATGAAGTTACACATCAAGAAAATACAATAATAAAACACCCTAAATATCCATTTCTATTTGCCAGTTTAGATGGACAACTTGTGGATAAAGAAACGGGAGAATTAGGAATATTAGAAATTAAAACTACAAACATATTACAAAGTATGCAAAAAGAAAAATGGAAAGATAAGATACCAGACAATTATTATTGTCAAATACTTCACTACTTAAATGTTACAGGATTTTCATTTGTAATGTTAAAAGCACAATTAAAATATGACTATGACGGAGATATTAGGCTAGAAACAAAACATTATAAAATCTTACGAGAAGAAGTAGAAGAAGATATCAAATTATTAGAAGAAAAGGAAATTGATTTTTGGCAAAATTATGTAGAAAAAGGCAAAAGACCACCATTATTATTGCCAAATATATAAAGGAAAGAAGTTGAGAAAATTGGAAATTAAACAATTAGATGGACAGTTAATACATAGAGCAAATAGTAATAGCTTCAATGGAAATAGAGGAGACTTGTCAGCAGCAAGTTATAAATCATACATAGAAGAAGTTTTAGGATGGGAGATACCAGATTCTAAAAAGCAAAAAATATTAGATGAAATACATAAAAGATTTTCTAAAAGACTTGAATATGAAGCACAACATGTCAGTGTAATGGTTGCAGGACCTGCAAGATATAATGCAAAAAGACTAGATAAAAGCGACCAAATACTACAATTATCACATGACTTTTGCGAATGGTTTGATGATTTGAAAGAGCAAATTAAAAATTCAAAAATAGATACAAATAAAAGAGAATTAGACAGTGAAATTAGTATGGTCAAATTTTGTGTAGAAAGAGGATGGGATCCAAGAGACCATATAGTAAAAGTAGCAAAATTTGATAATAAAAAATTTATTGAATTATATGAAAAATATCAGCCTGTATATAAATGGAGAAAGAATACTAATATTTTTAAATTATATGTTGCAGTATTAAATGGAGAAGTGCAAGAAATAAAAAAAGAGATAATTTTTGAAGATGAAAACTTTACAGCATACATAGAAGGGGATAGAGCCTATATAAAATTTATAATGAAATGTAAACAACAATTAATATATGCACTAAAAAAGAAAGGCTGGTGGTGGAATACCCACAAAGGAGCTTGGAGTACATATTTAGACAGAGTTGATAACGAATGGATTAGTAATATAAGTGAAAATTATTCACAATATTTATAAGGAGGATATGCAAATATATGAGTTTTTATGAGGATTATGTAGCAGATGGATTATGTTGCAATGTTTGCGGATCATATATTGATGGTGAAGAACCAGGATATCCAAGAACTTGTGATGATTGTTTAGAGTATGAAAGACAAGAGAAGAAAAAGCAAAAACAAAAAGCTACAGGTAAAAAGATAATACAAAAAATAGAAAAAGAATTACAAAATAACGAGATTAATTATGTATTAAAAAATGAAGGAACAGAACATTTTCATACAAGAAGAAAATTTGATAATCAACTAATAGAATTTTATGCTTACACAGGCAAAATTTCCATTGTTGGAAAAATACAAAATGCAAGAGGAATAAAAGCATTAATAAAAATTTTGTTGGGAAAGGAGGAAATATGCCAGAACTCAAAAACACAAGAGGAATAGATTACTTTGATAATGTAGATTTCAAGCAAATTGTATCATATTCAGGAAATCCAAATCCAGTATGTGGAGACTGCTTAAAAAATCTATTATTTATGGAAGATTTAATACTGATACCAATATTAAATGAAGTCTATTGTCATAAATGTGGAACGAATCACTTAAACACAATGAAACACTTTCCAGAAGATGATGCAATTCAAAAAAGAAGAACAAATTTCTATAAAAATTATTTTGAAAATGGAAAATTAAAATATTAGAAAGGATGATTTAGTTATGGAACTACAAGTTAGTGAAATACAGGCGTTAGAGCCGATTAAATTTAATTATGAAGAATTAAAAGCAAGTTTAATAGAAAAAGTAGATACATATAAAAATTTAGTATATACAGAGGAAAACATAAAAGATGCAAAAGCAGATAGAGCATTATTAAATAAATTGAGTAAAGCAATAAATGATGAAAAAATTAGAGTTAAAAACACATTATTAGCACCATATACAGATTTTGAAACAAAATGTAAGGAATTAATTGAAATAGTAAATAATGCAACTGAAAATGTCGATACACAAATAAAGGCATTTGAGAAAATGCAAAGTGATGAAAAAGAAAAACAAATTTTAATGTGTTGGATTGAAAATGTTGGACAATATCAAGAACTTATAGATGTAGATTTAGTATTCAATAAACAATGGCTTAATAAGAGCTACAGTATGAATAAAGTTGAAGCAGATATAAAACATATAATTGAAAAGACAAGATTAGATATGGGAACAATAGATGGACAATTTAAAGATGAGGCACTAAATAAACAAGCTAAAGCATTTTATTTTAAAAATATAAATCAACCAAGTGTATTAAGTTTAACAATGCAAGAAGTAATGAGAACACAAGAAACAGCTGAAAAATTAAAAACAATAGAAAACAATGTTCAAGAAACTAGGAAAGAAAATACACCAGTAACACAACAAGAAGAAAAGATAATACAACTAGATTTTAGAGTTTGGGGTACTCAAACACAATTAATGAAATTAAAGCAATTCTTAAAAGATAACAATATAAAAGTAGGAAAGGTGGAATAAAATTATGGAAAATTTAAAAATATCAAGTAAATCAAATCCAAATTCAGTAGCAGGGGCTATAATTGGAGTTTTAAAAGAAAATAAGAAAGCAGAATTACAAGCAATAGGTGCAGGTGCAATAAATCAAGCAATTAAAGCAGTAGCAATAGCAAGAGGTTTTGTTGCTCCATCAGGAATAGATCTAATATGTGTTCCAGCATTTTCAGAAGTTGAAGTTGAAGGAGAACAAAGAACAGGTATGAAACTTATTGTAAGGGAGGAAAAGTAAATGGAAAAATCAAGTAAAGTAATCAAATCACAAGATTTACAAGAAGAAAATATCAAATTGGAAAGAGAATTAGCATACTATAAAGGATTCTACGAAGGAGTAAAAGAGGTTACAACACTTTTAGAAGATGGTCCAATAGAAATAACTCATAATTTGAATATAAATGGGCTAGAAGATGAAGAAATAGAAGAAGTGGAAGAAGAACAAGAGGAAAAAACAAGTGGAAAAGTAATGATTGGTAAAATTGAAGGCAAAAATGCCGAAAAATTTATAAATTTAATGAAAGAATTGGGGGTTGAATAATTATGGCAGGAGTAAAAAATAGTTTAGTAAAAAAAGAAGAACAAAAAACATTTAGCAGCTTTTTAATGGGAGATGCAGTAAAAAAGAAAATAAATGAGACAGTAGGAGGAGCAAATGGCCAAAGGTTTATAACAAGTATATTATCAGCAGTTAGTACAAATCCAGCATTACAAGAATGTGATCATGGAAGTATTATTTCAGCAGCATTTTTAGGAGAAGCATTAAAATTAAGTCCTAGTCCACAATTAGGGCAATACTACATGGTACCTTTTAATGATAATAAAAGAAACTGCAAAGTAGCACAATTCCAACTAGGTTATAAAGGATATATTCAATTAGCAATCAGAAGCGGGTACTATAAAAACATCAATGTTTTAACAATAAAAGAGGGAGAATTAATAAAATATAATCCATTAACAGAAGAATTAGAAGTTAATTTAATAGAAGATGATGAAATAAGAGAACAAACTCCAACAATAGGTTATTATGCAATGTTTGAATATATGAATGGGTTTAGAAAAACATTATATTGGACTAAAAAGAAAATGTTAGCTCATGCAGATAAATATAGCCAAGCATTCAGTTTAAATGCAACAACTGGAAAATATCCAAAAGTATCTTATGCAGATTTTGAAGCAGGAAAAGTACCAGATAATGAAATGTGGAAATATAGTAGTTTTTGGTATAAAGATTTTGATGGAATGGCACATAAAACTATGTTGAGACAACTTATTTCTAAATGGGGAATAATGTCTATTGATATGCAGGAAGCCTATACAAAGGATATGGCTACAATTAAAGAAAATGGGGAATATGAATACATAGAAAGTGTAGAACAACCATTAGATAATGTGGTAGAAGTACAAACAGAAACAGCACAACCAGTTAATAAAGAAGATAAAAAAGTAGAAACACCAAAACAAGAAATACCACAAGAACAACCAAAGCAAGAAGATATAGGACAAACTCCTTACGGTCCAGAAGATACTGTAAATCCAGTAGAAAATGAAAGCGAAGAATTTAATTTCTTTGATTAGTATGGTAGGGAATAAACTCCCTACTTATACTAAAGAAAGAGGTCATGTATGGAAAATGTATGCTTAAGATGTGGAAGAGTTTTGAAAAACAAAAAGAGCATTAATAATAAATATGGTCCTGTATGTGAAAGCAAAATGTTAAAGGAGTATTATTCTAAACGACAAATAACAATAGATGAATTATTGAAAGGAAGTGCTATGAATGGAGGGATGGATAAGTCTTTATAGAAAATTTAGAAATTGGCAATGGTACAAAGACTCTAATGTAAAATCAGTATTTATCCATCTACTCTTAAGTGCTAATCATAAGGACGAAGAATGGAAAAACAAAATTATTAAAAGAGGTCAAGTAATAACATCAAGAGAACATTTAGCAATAGCTACAGGATTAAGCATACAACAAGTAAGAACTTGTTTATCAAAATTAGAATCTACAAATGAAATAAAAATAGAAACAACTAATAGATATACTCTTATTACTATTATAAATTATGATAAATATCAAAGAAACATAGAAGAACAACCAACCAACAAAACAACCGATACATCAACCGACACATCAACCAACAAAAAAACAAACGAAACAACCAACAAAAAAAGAACTGAAAACATTGAAAATAAAGGAATAGAAAAAAACAACATAAATATATCAACCAACAAAAATAATGATAAATCAACCAGCAAATCAACCAATAATTCAACTAACACATCAACCACAAACAATAATATATATAATAATATTAATAATATTAAATTAAATAAAAATAAATTAAATATGTTATTTAATTATTTAATATATAAAGAGAAAAATTTTGAAAATTTAAGTGATACCGATAGAGAAGCAGTCGTTATATGTTTAAAAAGATTAGAGCTATATTTAACTAACACAACATATTTAACAGAAAAGATGCTATTTCAAATACAACTGCAATACTGGACAATTACAGAGATATATTTAAGCCCATATAAAGTATATCTAAACAAATTATCAAGAGATAAATTTATGCTCAATTATTTCTTAACGGAAAAGTACATAACAATAGATTCAGAAGAAAAAATAGCAGAATTTATTAGTTATTTTATAACATGTCTACGAAAAGAGTTTGAAAAAATGTGAAAGGAACAAAAATGGGAGTAAAAAGAAGTGAATTAATGACCAATAATTTGAAAATCTGCGAAAATTGTGAATGGTGCTATTATCATGAAAGAGAAAATGAGTTTCCTGTATGTATGTTAAATGGAGAGTTAAAAGGATTAGTTGAATATTGCAGCAAATTTAAAAAAAAGACAGGAAATCATTTTACAATATATTATTAAAGGTGATATAGATGGCAGAATTGCGAAAAGACACATTATGCAAGTATTGTTTAGGGTGTAATAAATTAAGTGATTATAATTTTATTGGCACAAGAAACTGTAAAGGATTTGTACCAGGATATAAAGATTGGAGACAAAGATACGAACAAGCATTAAAAGATAATTTAAAGGAGAAAAAATAATATGAATAAAGCACAAGCACTATCAATTACTGAAGATAGAATAGAGAATATGGAAAAATTTATACCAAGCAATGCAAGTGAAGCACATATTGCAAAGGAAACATTAGAATGGCTTTATTTTATCAAAAATTTATTAACTAACTAAAATCTTAAACAAAATTGAAAAATAAAAACAAACTCAAATATAAGTTACAAAGGATGGTGAAAAAATGGTTATTGAAGATATGCAACAGACATTAGAATTATTAACAAATATTAAGTATTTTTTTATGAATATAGATGACACCGAAAAGAAATTAAATACAGAATTATACAACAAAGAATTAGAAAGAGATGATTTATTACATGAAATTGAATTAAGTAGATTAAATGCAATAGAAAGAATGTCTATATATTCAAAACTAGAAAAAGTTTTACAAGAAAGAAGAATAATAAAAGACAAGATAGATTTATTAAGTACAATGAAAAGCTATTCAAACAAATTCATTGAAAAAGGAATATGTGCAGAAACAGATTCTACTATAAGAAATATTGAAACATTAAAAAGAAATCAAGAAAATAGACAATATACACCAAGAATATTACATGATTTAAAATGTGCAAAGAAAAAGAAAGAGGAAATATAATGCCAAAACAAGATTTAGTTATTTATGAAATGAAAGAAATAAGTTTATATGATTTAGATGAGGAACAAATAATGATATTGGCAAATAATTTAGTTAATTCTATAAGTTTAAGTAAATTGAATAAAGCTGTAAAAGATGCTTGTATTAAATTAGCAGGAGTAGCACCACCATCGTTTCTTGCAGATGCTAAATGGATAGCTTTAGATAATCAAAAGAGGCTAGAAATAATATGGGAAATGCTAGATAGTTTTAACAAAGTAGAAGCAGATATAAAAAATTTAAAAGGAAAATTAAAAAAGTACTTACAGGATAAAGAACAAGACTTTGATTATATATTCCAATTCTTGTTAAACACTAAATCATTAGTAACATCAATATATGAATATGGAGAATTTAAAGCAAACGAGGTAAAGGAAAACGAAAAGCAGGCATTATTGCAAAAAGAAAGATTTAAATTATTATCATAAAATAAAGAGGTAGAAAATGCAAGAACATTGGAGTGTAGAACAATATAGAGAATATCAGAAAAAAGGGAATAAAAAAAGTAAATATGGAGCAATAAAAACATCTGTAGATGGACAAACATTCGATAGTAAAAAAGAAGCGGATTATTATTGCAATTTAAAATTAAGGCTGCAAGGCGGAGACATCAAAGGTTTTTGTTTGCAGCCTGTATTTATCCTAGCAACAGGATTGAAATATAAAGCAGATTTTATAGTTTTCAACAATGATGGAACAACAGAGATTATAGATACAAAAGGATTTAAGACAAAGGAATATATAACCAAGAAAAAGGTATTTGAAGATAAATTCAATTTAAAAATAATTGAAATTTAAAGGAGGATTTAAAAATGGAAGAAATGAAAGGAATTGAAAGAATTAAACAATTTTCAAAAGAAACAAAAGACCAAAACATAAAAAAGGTCGCAGAATATTTAATAAATAGGGAAGATATGAACGATAAATTTCTTAACGAGGAGAAAAATTTAACTGATATGTGGGAATTTATTAGAGATAAAGCAAGAGAAAAAGCAATAAATGGATGTGCAGTGTTGGAAGACCAAGATGTATATAATTTAGCGGTACATTACTTTGATGAAACAAACGAAGCATTAGGAATTAAGACAACTAAAAAACAAACCAAACCAAAAGAAGAAACTAAAAAACAAGATGCAAAAACGGAAGAAAATGTATCTAATACAAAACAAGATGCAGAGATGCAAGATAAAAAGAAAAGTGAAGATGTACCAGCACATAAAGATGATGATGTAGTTATGGTTTATAAAGGAAAACCAGTTACATATAAGGAATTTAAAGAAGGTACATATTTACAGTTATCATAGGAGGTAGCTGTAAATGGGATATATGAATAAAAGAACACGAGAATTAATAGAAAAAATGAAAGTAGAATTTACTTTACCAAAAAACTGGAACAATTTTTTATATGAAGTTGAAAAAAATCATAATTTGATTTTAAAAACAAAAAACACATATTATTGCACTAATTGTCAACAATCATTTACATATTTGAATAAAGGACCAAAAGTAAAACAGGAAACTAGATGTCCTCATTGCAAAAATAAATATATGGTAAGAAGTGGAACATTAAGAAAGTGGAAAGTAAGAGACAATATTTTATTGTTAGACAAAATAGATGGAGAATTAATAATTAGAATTTTTGATATAGAAACATATTTTAACCCAGAAAAGCAAGAAATGGAACACGATACCGTAGAATATGCAAGAAAAATAGTAGATGATGATTATAGAGAAATAAGAAATGAAAGAGTAAGTATAGCACAATGTGGACCTTTTGTGTACCATTGGAAAGATGATGAGGGAGAATGGAGAACTTATGATGGGGACTGGTACGAAAGTGTAGCACAAGGATACTTATATACAGATAATTTAAAAAACATATTAAAAGGAACTATATATGAGAAATCAAGATTATGGAAGTTAGCAAAAAAAGAAAAGGATCATATCTATTTACCAGATTTATTAAGTGCTGCTAAATATCCAAGTTTTGAAATGTTAGTGGAATTAAAACTATTTAATTTAGCATATGATGCGAAACATATTTATGAAAAAGGCACATTTAAGCAGATTTTCGGATTAGACAAAACATATTATGAATTTATGAGAAAACACAATATAACAAGAGAACAGTTAGATATATTAAAAATATATCCTACTAAAGATATAAAAAAGTTGAAATTTTTACAGAAATATCAATATGTAATACAAGATATTCAAAAATATACAACAATAGATAATTTTATGAAATATTTTAAACAAAAGAGATTAAAAGATGCACATTTATATAGAGATTATCTGAAATTTGCAAAAGAATTAGGGTTAGATTTAAAAAATAAAAGATATCTGTTCCCAGACAAATTAAAAACGATGCACGATCTTTACGAAAAACAAATTAAGATAATGAAACAAGAAAAGATACAAAAAAACATAGAGAAAAGAGTAAAAGATTTAATGGACAATACATTTAAAAATAAAGAATTTATTATCTTTCCTGCTTCTAGTGTAGAAGAATTAGTTGATGAAAGTAAACAACAAAATAATTGTGTAAGAACATATGCGGAAAAGTATTCAAATGGTGAATGTGATATTTACTTAATGAGGAAAATAAGCAATCCGAAAATATCAGTGGTAACAGTAGAAGTTAAGGAAAATAAAGTGGTACAAAAGAGAACTAAAAATAATGAAAAAACAAACCAAAAACAGGATGAGTTTTTAGATACATGGCAAAAAAGAGTATTACAAAAAGTAGCAATATAAGGGGCGAGTGAATATTCGCCCTAATAAAGAAAGGTGGAATTACAAATGAAAATATATGACAAAACGATATACAAGCAAAGTGAAAATATAAAAACTGCAATAATAACAATAACAATTTTTATATTAGGCTTTGTAACTGGTTTTTTAGTAGTAAATGAACAATTAAAAATTGAAAATACAGAATTACAAAAGCAAAACCAGGAAAAACAAGAACATATTGTAGAATTGGAGAAGAAAGTAGAAGAACAACAAGTAAAGATAAATGAGCAATATGTGGAATTAGATTCATTAAGAGAAAGTGTATATATATATCAAATGTATGGAAAGTAGGTGTTACAAATGATTAAGTTCTTAATAGGATTATTTATAGGAACACTAATAGGAATATTTCTTATGTGTTTAATGCAAGTAGCAAAGGATAAAGAAGAATAAAAAAGATAGAAAGGAGGAAAATTATGCCCACAGAAAGTAAAGAAATTAATCCAGGAAAGTTATTATATAAAGATCGAGAAGGAATTATAAAAGAACTATGTAGTTATGAACATAAAGAAGAAAATAGAGATGATGCTGTAGATGCAATGGAATATGCAGTTAAAGGAATGACAGATAAAGAAATATCTGTAACAGTTGAAGTTCCAAGAGAAAAAGTAAGAAAAATACTTAAAATATATGGATTAGAAACAATCACGAGAAAAAGATTTAAAAAACTATTAATGGGGTGTGGATTACAAAGGAATGATGCTGAAGTAATTGCAGAACAATTTTGTAATGAGAAACTACCATATACACCATTAGCTGTTCAGCAAGTAATTGAAACAATTATAAAAGAAATGGAATAGGAGAATAAACAATTATGAAATGTCCCGAAAGGTATAGAGTTATACAACAAAATATAAGACAACCTATTTTAGATGATGATAGGATTGTAAAAGGAGAATATCATGTTTTAATTGAAAATCAAGCCTTTTGTGAATGTTATCAAGAACAATGTGCAGCTTGGGATAAAGAAAAAAACAGATGTAGGAAAATTGGAGGTTAACATGAAACAAGTATATAAATGTGAATTTTGTGAGGAGATATCAGAGGACAAAGAAACAATTTTAAAACACGAAAAAGAGTGTGGTTCTAATCCAAAGAATAAAATAACAAATGAAATGGTATTAAAACTATCAAGAATATATGAACATTTTGAAGATAGCTTGATTTATGTTTTATTGCAAGATTATACAAAAAAGGATATAGATTTTTATATAGATGAATTTGATAGAGCCCAGAATAATAATTGCCCAGCAAGTATATTTGAGAATAAAAGGGAACTAGACAATATTTTGAGAAGAAGAACACAAATTGATAGAGAATGTAGAACATGGTTTGAAAATTTAACAAAAAGAGATAATCCAGAGTTAATAAGTGCAATAAGAAGTTATTTAAAAGAACCAGAATATAGAATTTAAAAAAGGAGGTGTGAATATGCCAAAGAAAAAGAAAATTGATACAGAGAAACAAAAGCTCCAGGATATACAAGCAGAAACAGAAGAAAAAAAGCCACAATCGTTAAACTGGAATGAATTAGATAAATATATGGGACAACCAGTATGGGATAGCAGAGAAAAGAAATGGAGAATATTAGATGGCTATAGAAGAAGCGGAAATACATATTCAATAACATTTACTGATATTGCTGATTGGGTTAGTTTTATAGATAGAAATTTGTATTTGGAAGAGGTGAGCATATGAAAAAATTTATATTAGAAATATTACTTATATTCGGATTAATAATATTAGTAAAAATGGGAGAATTATCATTTTTTCAGTCTTGCATAATATATATTTCAGCTATTGCAGGAGATATAGTAATTAAAAAATTAGATACGATTATAAAAGTTTTACAAGATATAAATTATGAGATGAAACCACATCATATTTATTGTAGACATAGTACATATCCAATTTTTAAAGAAAAAGGAGAAAAATAAAATGTCAGATTATGAGCAAATTGTAATAAGTGCTGTAAGATATGCAATAGGAAGAATGACCTATATTGTAGAAATTACTGTAAATTATATTATGCAGCAAATAGAAGATGATAAATTGTCAGATAAATGTTTAGGAATAATAAGAGATGACATAAAAGAAGCTAAATATTTAGGAATGCAATGTGATGAAGTACAATGGATAAAATTATTAAAAAAGATAGAGGAAGTGATATAAATGAAATGTACAGGAAAAGAGTGGGACACTTGTAGAGTTGAGAAGATGGGGTGCACAGGTTGTTACTATGATGAAATAGAAGTAGACGAATATATAAGAACTGAAAAAGGATATATTCTAAAAGTTGATAATGAAAAGAAAGTATTGAAAGGACTAAAATTTTTGGATGTACAGTATGGAAAGGTTACAAAGCATAGTAAAGATATATTAGATTTAATTAAAGTTGGAGATATACTTAAAATAAAAGAAGATAACGAGGTTTGTTATATTGGTTTAGAAGAAGATACAATAACAATTAATTATTCAGATATAAAAGAAAGTATAAAAAATGGAGAATGTGAGTTATTGGCAATATTAACAAAAGAACAGTTTAATTCAAATTGTTTTAAGGTGGTGCAATAATGTGAAAAGATTAGGAACACAAGAAAACCCATGTCGAAATAATTATGAAATAAATAAAATAATTAAAGGAATGCTTAATTGTGAAATATATACATTAAACACATTTGAAATATCTGAAGAAAATCTACAACAAGCAAAATCTAGGAATATTAAATTTGTAGGATTGGCTGGTGCATATTGGACAACACCAACAGCAATGAAATTAGGAGCAGATATAGCCAAAAAAGAAAATATGTCTCAAATTGGAATCGGTGAAAACACAAAAATATCAGTAGATTTAGATGAAATAGCAAAACAAATAACAAGTCAATTCAATGTTAATATAGATTTAGATAAATCCTTAAATAAAACAGCAACACAACTCAAACAAGAGTATGAAAATAAATGTTTAGGAAGGTGGATCCTATGAAAAGATTTTTATTATGGTTAGCAGAAAAGATATATAAACATTATGGTAGATATGAAGATATAAGATTATCGAAATTCATAAAAGTACAGGGAATGTTTTATCAAGTACATTCAATAGAATTTTCATTAAAAGAAGCAACAATAACAGCTAAAATAGCAGAATTTAAACGACTATATGAAAAAAATATATTTTAATATGGTACCGACATTGTTGTCGGTAGGAAAGGAAATGTTATGGACAAAGAACCAAAAGAAGATTATAACGATTGGCTAGATAGAAAGCAAAAAGAAATATATGAAGCAAAAAGAAAATTAGAAAAGCAAAGCTATGATGCCATTAAGTATATGAAAAAAGCAAATGGTAGATTATTACAAATAGATGAAAAACACGGATGGGAAATAAGGAAAAGGCTTACTAGTGAAAACTGGGATTACATGACAGAAGAAATAAAAAAGTTATTTTATATTGCTTTAGCAAAAGCTAATATACCAATGTCGGATATTAGTATATCCGAATTTAAAGAGAGTGAATTATATAGAAGTAATAGTTGGGAAAGACTTGATGAAAGAGATCCAAATAGTGAACATGTAACAATACATAAATATTATAAATACATATTAAGTTATCAACAATGGATGACATTTGCTAACAATGAATTTGAATTATATGCTAAAGGAATTGATTTAATTTTAAATCCAAATGGATATTGGTATCCTAAATTTGCATTGAAAAGCACAAGTTTTCATGATAGTAGTGATGTATATAAATTAAATAACAAAATATCTAATTTAGAAATAGAAAAAAAGGTTTTTATTGATGATAAAAATAAGGAGGAGAACAAAAATGATTGAAAAGGTAAATCCAAAACATCCAGATAAGGTAGCAGATAGAATAGCAGGGGCAATAGTTGATTTAGGATATAAATTACAAGAAAATCCTAAAATAGCAGTAGAAGTGTTAATTGGACATGGAAATTGCAAAATTATAATAGAAAGCTCGGTTGAATTTAATGAAACTGATATATTTGACATTGTATATAGAATTGCAGAAACAAATGATATAAGAGTTGAAATAATATTATCAAAACAAGATGAACACCTAGCAAGAAATCAAAGTGAAAAAATAAGATGTGGAGATAATGGAATATTTAAAGGAATACCACTAACAGAAGAACAACAACAAATAAGTTATTTAGCACATCAAATTTATAATAAATATAATAGTGATGGCAAATACATATTAGACATGTCAAAAAATAGAGCAATTATATGCCAAAGTAATGCAAAAACAGAAGAATTAAAAAGCATCTATCCAACTGCAACAATAAATCCATTAGGAGATTGGACTGGTGGAATAAATGTTGACACTGGTGCCACAAACAGAAAATTAGGAAGTGATATGGGAGACAGTGTTACAGGAGGAGGACTGCACGGAAAAGATTTATCAAAAGCTGATGTAAGTATAAATATATATGCATTTTTAAAAGCACAGGAAACAGGAAAACCAGTAGAATTTAGTTGTGCTATTGGAGATGAAATTGTAGATGGTAAGCCATATAAAGAAATAGTTGAACAAGCAAGAAAGTATATACAATTAAAAGGTGGATTTGAAAAATTTGCTGAATGGGGCTTATTTTAATATAAAATATAAAATAGGAATAATTGTTAATGAAATAAAATCTAAAGAACTATATTATACTAAAGTACAAAGCATACAATTAACCTAAAGAAAGAGAGGGTTTTGTATGGAAAAGATGGAGATATCTGAAAATGATAGTAAGATGTTAGGAATAATAGAGCAGTTGGTAGCTGCTGGTGTGGAAAAAGGGATAAAAAGGGGATTAGAGACTGCAAGAAATGAAGAAAAACTAAAAGAAAAAATCACATATGACAGTAGAATAAAAAACACAAGATTATTATTAAAGAATTATAGAAATTTTGTAAAAGCATGTGAACAAGCAGTATATACGGAAAAAGAATTAGAAACAGCAACTGTTGAAGAAGTTTTGGACAAACTATTTTGCACTTCTTGTGATGAAGTAACTGTTGTTCAATCAATATTAGCATCTAAAAAGAGAACTGAAATTATTTTGACACATATAAAAAGAATTATAAATTTTTATATTTTTGAAGCAGATAGTAGCAAAAGTGAAGAAAAATGGAGGAAAGCCCATGTATTAGAGGACTTATATGTAAAAGGAAAATATAAACCAAAAATATACGACATGTCCGAAAAATACCATGTGAGTGAAAGACAAATTAATAGGGATGCAAAATCTGCAATCGAAGAAATTGCAATATTTATGTTTGGTGTTGATGGAATAAGAAAAATGTATTAATTGGGTACTATGATATGTCTAAAAGTTGTCCTTGACTTGTCATTGTCAACAATTTATAATCATAGTATGAAAAATTGTTTAAAATTTCAATTTCATTTATTCCTTTTTTAAATAAAGTATAGAAAAGACTTACGCCAAATGTGTGTGAGTCTTTTTTATATATACACGAAAGAATAGAGGTAAGCCTATGAATATTGCGAGATGTTTAACAAATAAATGTAAGAATTGCAAAAACGAAGTTTATTGCTTTAAGGAGGGAGGAAATTACATTGGAGATGTCAACTTTAAAAATGCAAAAAATAAAAATAAACGAGCTGAAAGCAGCAAAATACAATCCAAGAAGAAAACTGGAAAAAACAGACGAAGCATACAAAAGAATAAAAGCAAGTATTGAAGAATTTGGATATGTAGATCCTATTATTGTTAATTATAAAAATATGACAGTTATAGGAGGACACCAAAGACTAGAGATATTAAAAGAACTAGGATACGAAGAAATAGAATGTGTAGTAGTAAATTTAGATGAAAAACAAGAGAAAAGGCTAAATCTATCTTTAAATAAAAATAGCGGATATTGGGATAATACAAAATTGGAAGAATTATTTGATGAATTAAAATTATCTGAAGAAGAACTATTTTCAACAGGATTTAGTATGTCAGAAGTTGAAAACCTAAAAACTGATTTTATTTCTGATTTGTTGGAAGATGACTTTTCAACAGTTGATAGACAATTAGATAAATTTGCTATTACATTTAATATACCAAAAGAACATGAAGAAAAATTTTCAAAATATATAAAAACAAATGGAAAAGATTTTTTAGTAGAAATTTTAATAAATGAAGTAGAAAGGATTGTGTAATATGCCAGATTGTGGAAGTCAAGTTGTATTATGCGATGTACCAGTAAGATTCGATACTTACAAAGGATGTTCGCATTTATGCAAATATTGTTTTGTTCAACGAAAGAAAGATATAACAGATATTGAAAAGGGAGAAACATCAAAAGCATTACTTAATTTTATCAATGGTCAAAGGTCAAAAGCGGTTAATTGGTGTGATTGGAATATTCCGCTTCATTGGGGTGGAATGAGCGACCCGTTTCAACCAGCAGAAAAGAAATATAGATTATCTTATGAATGCCTAAAAGTATTTGCTGAAACACAATATCCATTTATAGTGTCAACCAAAGGAAAATTGGTTATAGAAAATGAGTATTTAACATTATTACGAAAATGTAATTGTGTTGTTCAAATTAGTATGGTATGTTCTCAATATGATGTATTAGAACCAGGAGCACCAACATTTGAAGAAAGATTAGAGATGGTAAGAGTTTTGTCGAAAAATGTAAAAAGGGTTAATATTAGAATACAACCATATATGACACAAGTGTTTAAAGATGTGAAAGAAAACATAAAAAGATTTGCAGAAGCGGGAGCACATGGAATAATTGTAGAAGGTATGAAATTTGCTAAAAAGAAACCTAATTTAATAAAAGTAGGAGCAGATTTTGTATATGATAAACAAATACTGAAAGAACAATTTGAACAACTAAAAGAAGAAGCTCACAAATACGGATTGAAATTTTATGTAGGCGAAAATAGGTTAAGAACACTTGGAGATGAAATGTGTTGTTGTGGTATAGAGAACATGCCTAATTTTAAACCAAATACATATAATTTATGTCATATTCTAAATAACAAAGAGTATGAAGTAACAGAAAGCATGAAAAAGCCTGATACAGCAATGTGTTTTACAAGTGTATATCAAACAACTTTAGGACATCAATCACTGTTAGGCAAGAGTTTTGAAGATTTTATGTTAGAAGAATACACCAAGAAAAGCAAAATATATGATGAAATCTTTGGAAAGGAAAAATAAACAAGTGGCGGGGTGATTGTATGTGGATATAGAAAATATTGAAAAAGATTATATGTCTGGTCTAAAATATAAAGAAATACAGGAAAAATACAACATCACTAATAGCCAATTAATATATCTAATACAAAAAAATAAATGGAAAAGAAAAAGCAACAGGAGTGAAAACTTAAAGAATAATAAAAGGGCAAAAGGAAATAAGGGTGGTCCTGGAGCAGAAAAAGGAAATAAAAGAGCACTTACTACTGGAGAATATGAAACTATATTTTTTGACATACTAAATGATGAAGAAAAAGAATTATATCAAAAATTAGTGATTACTAATAAAAGACAGTGCATAGAGGAAGAATACAAAAAATTAGCAATTAGAGAATTTAGAATTTTAAAAAGAATAAAGAATATTCAAGACAAAAACAAAGATATGAATATTGAAAGAATAGTGAAAAGACAATACAATACAGACATATCAAACGAAACTGAAACAGTAACTGAAGCAGTAAATGTAATTACTCCGCTACAAAAATTGGAAGATTCTTTAACAAAGGTACAAGATGCCAAAAGAAAATGCATAGATAGTTTACACAAGATGGAAACAGATGATAGAAAACTTGAATTAGACTTGATTAGATTAGAAAGAGAAATTTCAAAAGAAGGTTCTTCGGATCCAGAGAATATTAAAGATGATAGCTTCATAAAGGCATTGGACGATAGTGTAGAAAGCACTTGGGATGATTATGAAGAAGAATGATAAATTAAATATAGATGAAAGAATTTCTAATCTAAAAAAGCAAGTAATGCAAAATGCTATTACTTTAAGAAAAAAAATCAAAAATGGTACAGTATTCAAGTTTAAAAAGTTTAGTAAAAAGCAAAAGAAAGTATTAACTTGGTGGAATGATAAAAGCCCAGTAAAAGACAAAAATGGAATAATAGCAGATGGAAGTATTAGAGCTGGAAAAACATTGTCAATGTCATTATCTTTTGTTTTGTGGGCAACTGCAAAATTTAATCGGACAAAATTTTATAATGGCAGGAAAAACCGTAGGAGCATTCAGAAGGAATGTTCTTTTTTGGTTGAAGTTAATGCTACGAGTTCAAGGATATCATATTAAAGATAGAAGGTCAGACAATTTAGTAGAGATATCAAAGCGGAGAAATAATTAATTATTTTTATATATTTGGTGGTAAAGATGAGCGAAGTCAAGATTTAGTACAACGGAATAACAGCAGCAGGGGTATTTTTAGATGAAGTTGCATTGATGCCAGAAAGTTTTGTAAATCAAGCAATAGCTAGATGTTCAGTAGCAGGATCTAAATATTGGTTTAACTGTAACCCAGAAGGACCAAATCATTGGTTTAAAGTAAACTGGATTGATAAAGCAAAAGAAAAGGGAATTTTATATTTACATTTTACTATGGATGACAATTTGAGTTTAACGGAAGAAGTAAAAGAAAGATATAAGAAAATGTTTGTGGGAGTATTCTACAAGCGATATATTTTAGGATTATGGGTACTTGCTGAAGGTATTATATATCCGAATTTTAGTAGAGAAAAACATACAATAAAGCAAAAAGATTTACCAAACAAATTTGATTATTACTATGTAACATCTGATTATGGAATAACAAATCCACAGGTGTTTTTATTATGTGGAATAAATTTTGTAGACAATAAACCTCATGTATGGATATTAGATGAGTATTACAATAAAGGGAAAACTGAAAAAGTAAAAACAGATGCATTATTTTTAAAGGATTATAAGAAATTTATTAAAGAACTTGATATAAGAAAAACAATAATAGACCCTAGTGCTACATCACTTATAAACCTATTCAAGCAAGAAAACATAAACGTAAAAGAAGCAGACAATGCGGTAATAGATGGAATTAATTTAGTTTTAAACTGGCTTGATGAAGAACGAATACATATTTTAGAAGATAAATGTCCTAATTTATTGAGAGAATTTGCATCTTATATATGGGATGCTAAAGCACAAGAAAAAGGAGAGGATAAGCCAATAAAAGTAAATGATCACGCATTAGATGCTTTAAGATATTTATTACAAACTATATTCCCAATTAAAAATAGAGGAGTTTATTTTAATAATTATAAAGGAGTGAATAGATAATGATAACTGAATTAGAAAAAATTGATTTTATCTTAAAAGAAGGTGCAAAAAAAGGAATGTCGCTTTCAAAATTTATTGATTTACAAATAAAAGAATTTAAAGAATCAAAATTATATAAAGAAATGCTAATAGGAAGTAAATACTATAAAAACGAAGGCGATATAAAAGGAAAAGAAAGAACATATATTACTGAAAATGGAGTAGAAGAAATAGCACCACATGCAAAAAATTATCAATTAAATCATCCTATTTTATACAAAATGATAAATCAAAAAGCAGGATATTTAATGAGAAAGAAACCTACAATAAAACAAGTATTAGAAAAAGACCAAAAAGAAGATGAAGATTACAAACAAACATTGAAAGACCTATTTAACAATAAAATGCATAAAAGATTAAAATATACATTGATTGAAGCTGTAAAAAGAGCAATGGGTTGGTGGCAAATATACATAGATGAAAAAGGAGAATTTAAAGTTAGATTAAGATATGCAACAAGAATTGTACCAATATGGAAAGATGAAGAACACGAGGTATTAGATGCCTTAATTATGTTTTATGATGTTGAAGTCTATACTACAGAGCAATTAAAAGAAACAAGAACAAAAGTAGAGTATTATGATCAAGATGGAGTAAGGTATTATATATATGATGCTGAAAATTTAATAGAAGATGTAGAAGAAGTAGAAAAAAGAAAAGAATTTGTTATAGGAAAAGATACAGAAGAAACATCAATATTAGGACATTTCAAAATAAATGACAAAATTATGAATTGGCAAAAGGGAATACCATTTATTTATTTCAAATATAATGGAGATGAAATGCCATTAATACATTTCCTTAAGGCTTTATTAGATTGTTATGATGAATTATGTTCTAAAATTGGAGATAGTATATATGAAGCACCAGATGGTGTAAATGTTGTAAAAAACTATCAACAAGAAGCGGGAACATTCCAAAAAAATCTTGCAACATATAACACAGTATTCCTGGATGAAGATGGCGAATATGATAGAAAAAATGTAGAAGTAAATATAGAAGCATTTAAAACATTTATAGAGCAATTAAGAAAAGATATATACGAGGGTGGCTCTGGTGTAGATACACAAAGTGAAAAATTTGGAACACAAGAATCAGGAGTCGCTTTAAAACAATTATATGCTGATTTAGATTTAGACTGTAGCAACATTGAAACAGAGTTTAAAAGCAGTTTAGAATATTTTATGGCATTTGTTAAAGAATGGGCAGCAGTAAAAGATAATAAAGATTTTTCTGAAAATGAAGCTGAATTTATATTTAATAAAACAATGACAGTAAATGAAAAAGAATTAATAGAAAATTGTAATAATAGTATGACATTAATAAGTAAAGCGACGGCATTAGCAAAACACCCATATGTAGAAAATGTTGAAGATGAATTAGAAAAAATAGAAACTGAAAAACAAGAAGAAGAAAGCGAATACAATAAAATGATAAAACAATTAAATAAAAATAAAAATGGTAATACTGGAGAAAACAACGGGGCAAAAGTTGGTGATGAATAATGAATAATAGTGAATATTGGATTAAAAGAGTTGAAGAATTAGAGAAAGCTCAAGTATTAAATGAAACAAAATATGTCGAAACATTAAAAGAAGAATATGAAAAAGCATTAAGTAAAATAAAAAAAGAAACAAGCAGTTGGCTAGCAAGATTTTCAGTAAATAATCAAATATCTCTTAAAGACTCAAAAAAGTGGTTAAATGCGAGTGAATTAAAGGAATTACAATGGGATGTAGAAGAATATATTAAGTTTGGCCAAGAAAATGGTATTGATTTAATATGGAAAAAAGAACTAGAAAATGCTAGTGCAAAGGTACATATTTCAAGATTAGAAGCACTACAAATGCAAATACAACAAGAAATAGAAAAACTTACATATAGAGAGCAAGAAACAACCGAAGAATTTATTATTAATTCATATAAAGATACTTACTATAAATTAGCATACGAATTACAAAAAGGACATAATGTAGCATTTCAAGTAGCAGCATTAGATATAAACACAATAAAAAATATAATATCTAAACCATGGACAGCAGATGGACTTACATTTAGTGATAGAATTTGGAAAAACAAAAAATCATTAATAAATACATTACAAACGGAGTTAACACAATCGTTTATAAGAGGGAATGCTCCAGATGATATAATAGAAAAAATTTCAAAAGATTTTGGAGTAGCAAAAAATAGGGCAGCAACTTTAGTAATGACAGAGTCCGCCTTTTTTTCAAGCACTGCTAGAAAGCAATGTTTTAATGATTTAGGGGTAGAAAAATACGAAGTAGTTGCAACACTTGATTCTCACACTTCGGAAATATGTAGAGGACTAGACGGAAAAGTTTTTAATATGAAAGACTATAAGGAGGGAGTAACGGCTCCACCTTTTCATGTTAGATGTAGAAGTACAACAGCACCATATTTTGAGGATGAATTTGAATTTGGAGAAAGAGCAGCTAGAAATACGGACGGAAAAACTTATTATGTACCAAGTGATATAAAATACAATGAATGGGAGAAAAAATATATTAGCGTACAAGAAAGAATAGAAAAAGATGATAAAAACAAAGTTGATAATATTATAGCAAGTATGCCAGAAAAAATAAGAAATATATTAAAAGACACAAAGATTGTAGAAAAATCAAATATGAGTGCATATGACAGAAAGAATAACATTATTCATTTATTGAAAAAACCCTCAAAATATGAAATATTACATGAAATAGGACATGCTATTGAAACAAAATATGATATATATAATAACGAAAAATTTATAAATGTTTTAAAATCTAATATAACTGATATGGATATACTAATGGCAAAAACAGATACAACTACATTTGAAGAAACTATTGATTTAATAGAAAATGATAAGTTTGTATCTAAATATCAGGGCAGAATTTATAATTTTGACATGTATGGAAAAGAGAGGTATAATAGCAGTACACAAGAATTTAATTATAAAGTATTAGGAGAATATTTTAGCGAAGGATTTGCTACATATTTTACTAATGACAAATTGCTATTAAAGAAAGATGAAAAACTATATAATTATATAAAGGAGCTTATCAATGAATGAAAAAATTGAAAAAGAATTATTAGAAACTAATAATTTGAATGAATTTAGAACAGTAATTATAAAATATGGAATAGCAACAACAAAGGAATTATCAAGTAAAGCATTAGAACATTATAATAAATTAGGAAGTGGGCAAACTGCAGAACAACATAATGATCCAAGAGAAAAATAAAAAAATGTAGTGGCGGAATAGGTAGACGCTAATACGCAGAGGCGTGGACTCTGGTCAAGTTGTGTAAGGTAAATATAAATTGACCTGTGTTTACCATGTTAGGTGCAAATCCTAACCTACATTTTAATTAAATAGTTATTATTTTTAGACATCTGAAAAGGTGTCTATTTTTATTATAAAAAATTGGTCAAGAGGTAGACCTCAATAATTGCCTCATAATACTTGAATAACGGAAGATGGAGAACTGCCTAAAAAAGCCTAGTAGGATGGTGTTATAAAAAAGGAGAGTATATGAAAACTGAAGATTTAAAAGCACAAGGTCTTACAGAAGACCAAATCAATTTTGTTTTAGCTGAAAATGGAAAAGACTTAAAAGCATTACAAGAAGAAAACAAAACATTGAAAGCAGACAAATCACAATTAGAGAATGACAAGAAAGTTCTTGAAAAGGAAAAAGGAGATAAAGAAAAAGCTCTTGATGACCTTCAAAAGAACACAATTACAAAAGAAGAATATGACAAAAAAGTAAAAGAAATTGAAGATAATGCGAAAAAAGAACACGCAGATTATATTTTCAATGAACTTTTAAAACAAGCATTTAAAGATTCTAAAGTAAGAAGCACCGATAATACAATAAATGCAGTGAAAGCATCTTTGGATTTAGCAAAGATTACTACTGATAAAGAAGGAAAAACATTAATCGGTATAAAAGAACAATTAGATGCTTTAAAGAAAACTGATCCACATTTCTTTGAAACAACTGCAAATGGAAATCAACCAAACGAACCAGGAGCAAATGGTGGAAAAGGTGATGATGGAGAAGGAACTAGTATGGCTTCTAATATTGCAAAAGAAGCTAATAAGAGCGATAGTCAAGAGACTAAAAGCCAATTTTTTAATTAATATTTAGGAGGTAAAAAATTATGTATGTAAAAAAAGAAAGTGTAAATGAAGTTAATTTTTTAGCATCTGCTAAATTTCAAAATTTTACTTATCAAGTAGATGATACTGGAATAGAAGCAGGAGCAAATGGTAAGAAAATTGTTCAAGCAGGAACAGTATTTAAAAAAGACGGTGTAGCAATCGGTTTAGTGTTTGCTGATGTAGATGTAACAAATGGTCCTCAACCAGCAGCAATTATGGTAGAAGGATATGTTATAGAATCAAGACTACCAGCAGTTGTAGAAGAAGCTGACAAAACTGCAATGTCAGGAATTAAATTTAGATAAAATAGGGATAGCATAAGCTATCTTTTACAAAAACAAAATTTTAAAATAAAGAAGGAGTGTGTTTAATATGCCTAAAAGTGTATTAGAATTATTTAATCAAAAAGAAATATTAAATTATTTAAAAGAAAGAAAATATCCTGCAATGTTAGGAGAAGAATTATTTCCAGAAGTTAAAAGACAATCATTAGAATTTGATATGTTAACAAATGGAAGTAGAACACCAGTTATTGCATCTGTTCATGGATTTGATACAGAAACAGAAATTGGACAAAGAGAAGCTGAAAAAATGGCTATAGAATTAGCTTTAATTAAAAGAAAAATGCAATTAAAAGAAAAAGAAATAATTGCTTTAGAGTCTCCAAGAAACGAAGCAGAAAGAGCATATTTAATGAGAAATGTGTATGCAGATTTTGATGCTTTAGTAGAAGGTATTAGAGCAAGAATAGAAGCAATGAGAATGGAAATTGTTGCTACTGGAAAAGTTACATTAAACGAAAATGGTTTAGATGCAGTTATTGACTTTGGTGTTCCAGATGAGAACAAAGTTGCAAATGTTGATTGGAGTGCAGAAGATTCTAATCCAATTAATGATATGATTACTTGGAAAAATCAATTAGATAATGCTCCAGCAAGAGTATTAACATCTACAACAATATTAGCAAAAATCTTATCAAATAAAAATGTTATAAATGCATTATTTGGTAAAGATAGCACAAGAATTGCTAGTGTTGGAGAATTAAATGCTTATTTAGAGAGCTTACAATTACCAAAAATTTATACATATGATGCAAAATATAGAAAATTAGGAGCAGATGGGAAATATACAAAACATAGATATTTACCAGAAAATGCATTTGTTATGATGCCAGGAGAAACATTAGGAGAAACTATATATGGACCAACAGCAGAAGAAATTAGACTTCAAAGAGATCCTTCAGTTGACATTAAGTTAGTAGGAAAAATACTTGCAATGATGTATGAAGAAGGAAAAGACCCAGTTAGCACTTGGGAAAAAGCAGTTGCTACAGCATTACCTGCTTTAAAATGTGCTGATGAATTGTTCCAAGCAACAATAAATATATAAGGTAAGGGCATTATAGCCTTTGCCTTTTAATTTTTTATTAAGAGGTGATTTATATGAAAAGGGTAACTCCAAAAAGTGCAGGAGTAAAACTTAATGGTAAATGGTGTTTTAAAAACCAAGAAGCTATTATAAGTGAAGAAGAATACAATCTAAAAAAAGCATTTGTTGATGTATTAGAAGATATCAGAGAAACAAATGAAAGAGTAATAGAAATAGTCGTAAAAGATGAAACAATAGACTTAGAAGAATTGAAAAAAGACCTAGAATTATATGTCGAAAACTATAAAAAAGATAATGCAGAGCCATCTGCAGAAAATGTAGACGATGCAGAGGACTCTGCAGAGAAAAACACAGGCGATAATTCAAGCGATAACACAGGCGATAATGCTGATGAAGAATTAAATGCATTAAAAGAAAAAGCAAAAGAATTAGGAATTAAAGGTGCTCACAATATGAAAAAAGAAACATTAATCGCAAAAATTGAAGAAGCGGAAGCAGGAGAAAACCAAAATCCAGATGGAGAGTAGGTGATTAGATGACTATATTAGAAAAAATTAAAAATAGAACTAAAATAGATATAGATGTGTTCATAGCACGATTATCAAAGGAACTTTCAATTGATACTATTAGCGATAAAGATAAAAAAGCATCGGCAATAGAACAATTAGAATATTCTGTTTATGATATTATGATTATTATTTTAGATGTAACACATCAACCTAAAGTACCAGAAGGCTTATACACAACATGGTTAAGAATGATTAAAGATTATTGGTATTTAAATAAATATGATAAACAATTTGTTTCAAATACTGAAGCAAGTTCAGAGTCAAATTCTAATATAAAAATTAAAAGCATACAAGAAGGAGACACAACAACTACTTTTGCTGATACATCCTCACAAATTGATATAAATGGTACAACATACAATACTGGAACTATTGATTTTTCAGATGATATTCTAATAGAAAAATATAAAAAAGATTTGTATAGACATCGAAAGATGAGGTGGTAATATGAATCCATATATTTTAGCTGCTAGAAAAGCAGTCGAAAGTCAATATGATGGTGTATGTGATATTATTGAATATCAAGAAAAACAAGATCCAATTAAAAAAATAACTCGTCATGAAGAAATAACCGTACATAAGGAACAACCATGTAGGCTTTCATTTGAAGAAGTATATGTCAATAATGAAACAAATACCGAGTCTAAAGTTGTTACTAAAGTTAAATTATTTATTGCTCCAGAATTACAAATTAATCCAGGATCAAAAATAATAGTAGAACAAAGAGGACGAAAAAAGGCATATAAGAATAGTGGAGAGCCAGCAGTATATAATACTCATCAAGAATTTATGTTAGAAATTTTTAAGGGGTGGGCATAATGCCTAGATGGGGAAATTGTGATTTTAAACAATTAGAGAAGTTAGCACAAAAGTTAGAAAAAATGTCGAAATTTGATGTCCAAAAGTTTTGTGAAGAAGTAGCTAGAGAACTAGCAGCAAGATTATTAGCAAAAGTTATAAAAAGAACACCAGTTGGAGAAGGTACTTTTGAGGTGCTTACTAAAGACGGTGTCCAAAAGAGATATAAAATAAAAAGTGGAGGTACATTAAGAAGAGGCTGGACTGCTAATACACAAGCAGAGGCAGAAAGTGGAAAAGTACCTAATGCTAAAGAATATGCAAATTCTTTAAAAATTTTTAAAATGGGAAATAGTTATATTATTATTGTAAAAAATCCCGTAGAATATGCTTCTTATGTTGAATTTGGACATAGACAAGAACCAGGAAGATTTGTACCAGCTTTAGGAAAAAGATTAAAAAATCCATGGGTAACAGGTAAATTTATGCTAACAATATCTGAAAAAGAATTAGAGTCGCAATTACCAAAAATAATAGAAAGAAAATTAACAAAATTTATGGAGGAGTGTTTTAATAATGGTTATTAATCCTATAATTGCAGGTATTTCTATAAAAATAAATGAGTTATTTGGTGATGGATATAAAATATATGATAACAATGTAAATCAAGGCATGGAAAAACCATGTTTTTTTATTAACTTCCTAGATGGAGAAGAAAGTCGCCAAATTGGACTAGAAATAAGAAGTTATTTAGATACTTTGCATTTTGATATTACAGGTTTCGCTGAAAATGATGATAGAGCAACTTTAAATGATATGATAGACAAGTTATATGATTTAGAGTATATAAAACTAGAAAATGGAATTTTAGTAAGAGCAGATAAAATGAAACCAAAAATAGAAGATGCAGTATTACATTTTTTTATTGACTATAAAGTATTTGTTAATAAAAAAGATGATGAAAGTATTAAAATGGATAACTATGATTATAATGAGGAGGTAAAAAGCTGATGGTTAAAAAGAAAAATACAAAAACAGTAGTTGAAGATAAATTCTCAAAAGAGCAGATAGTAAAAGCTAAAAAATTTCAAGATAATGTTGATTTACTAAATGCAGTATTAAAAGAAAATAAAAAATATACTTTGAAAGAAGTAAATGAAATAATAAAAAATTTCAAGAAAGGTAAGGTGTAAAATATGTTAGGTGGAGGAACTTTTACAACTCAAAACAAGAAATTGCCAGGTGCATATATAAATTTTGCATCTGCAAAAAAAGCATCTTCAAGCATAGGCGAAAGAGGTATTGCAGCAATAGCACTTGAACTAGACTGGGGAAAAGATGAACAAATCATAGAAGTAACTGCAGAAGAATTTGCAAAAAATTCTATGAAGATATTTGGATATGAATATTCAGATGAAAAAATGAAAGGGTTAAGAGATTTATTTAAAAGTATAACAAAAGCATATTTTTATAGATTAAATAGTGGAGTTAAGGCTGAAAACGATGTAGCAACAGCAAAATGTAGTGGAATAAGAGGAAATGATATAAAAATCGTTATACAAAAAAATGTTGATGATGATACTAAATTTGATGTTTCTACATATTTAGGAACAAAAGTAGTAGATACTCAAACCGTTGCAAGTGCAAGTGAACTTGTAGAAAATGATTATGTTGTTTTCAAAAATGCAGAATTAGCAGTTACAGCAGGTAAAGCTCTAGCAAATGGAACTAATGGAGAAACAACAGGAGATGCACATCAAAAATTCCTAGATAAATTAGAGTCATATCATTGTAATGCAATAGGATGTTTATCATCTGATGTAGCAGTTTCAGGATTATATGTTGAATATGCAAAAAGAATGAGAGATAAACAAGGAATTAAATTCCAAGTAGTAGTTTATAATAACCCAGCAGATCATGAGGGAGTTATAAATGTAAAAAATGCTACTGAAGAATCAGAAGTTGCACTTGTATATTGGGTAACTGGTATAATTGCAGGCTGTGAAATTAATAAATCTAATACAAATAAAACATATGATGGAGAATTTACTGTAATTGCAGATTATACACAATCTCAATTAGAAGCATCTATTGATGCCGGAGAATTTGTATTACATCAAGTTGGAAATGAAATTAGAGTTTTAGTAGATATAAATAGTTTAGTTAACACAACAGAAGAAAAAGGCGAAGAATTTAAGTCAAATCAAACTATTAGAGTAATTGACCAAGTAGCAACAGATGTAAGTTCAGTATTTAATTCAAAATATTTAGGAAAAATAGCTAATAACGAAGCGGGAAGAACTTCTTTATGGAATGATGTTACTACATTATTTAAAGAATACCAAACAATACAAGCTATTGACAATTTTGAAGATGATGATGTTTCAGTTGCAATAGGAAATGATAAGAAATCAGTAGTTATTGATGCAAAAATTCAAGTAATCAATGCTATGGAAAAACTATACATGACAGTAGTAGTTGAATAAAAGGGAACAGCAAATGTTCTCTTTTTTATTGTTAATTAAAAGGAGGAATTAAAATGTCTAATGTAACAATGAATGCAAAAGATGCCATTAGTGCAAAATTAGCGGAATGCTATGTTACCATTGAGGGTAGAAGATACCTATTAATGCAAGCAAAGGATTTTGAAGCAAAATTTGAAAAAACTAAAAAAGAAATTAACATTCTAGGGAAAACTGGTGCCGGAAATAAATCAACTGGATGGAAAGGTACTGGGAAAATGACAATCTATAAGAATACATCAATATTTGATGAACTTATGGAAAGATACAAAAACAGTGGAGAGGATGTATATTTTGATACACAAGTTTCAAATGAAGATCCTACAAGTGCTGCTGGAGTTTGTTCAATGATATTTAAAGATTGTAATATAAATGGTGGAGTTTTAGCTTCTTTTGATGTAGATGGAGACTTTTTAGAGCAAGAAGTAGAATTTACATTTGAAGATTTTTCAAATCCAACAAAATTTAAAGTATTAGCAGGAATGCAATAAATTTTAAAAATAAAAAAATAATAAAGTGAGGTAATATTATGAGCAATTTACAGGCTTTTATGATTGAAAAGAAAGAAGAAGTTTTTGAATATGTAGCTTCTAAAAGATTTAAAGATGAAAATGGAAATCCATTACCATGGAAACTAAAAACTATAACAGCAAAGGAAAATGAAGATTTAAGAAAACAATGCTATAAGCAAGTAATTGTGCAAAATGGAAAGAAAAAAGGATATCAACAACAATTAGATACAATAAAATATTTACAATTACTTGTTGACAAATGTGTTGTTTATCCAGATTTACACAATGCAGAATTATTAGATTTTTATGGTGAAATGGATGCTATTGATTTATTAACAAAACATCTATTAAATGCTGCCGAATATGATGATTTAACATCAGAAATTCAAAGAATTAATGGATATGATTTAGAAGATGCGGTTGAAGAAGCAAAAAACTAATTGATGAAGGTGATTATGAAGCTGTATATGCTCATTATTGCCTTCAGAAACTTCATAAATTTCCACATGAATTTACAGAATTACCATTTAAAGAAAAGGCTTTTGTAATAGCATCAATTAATAAAAGAATTGAAAATGAAAAAGAAGAACAAGCCAAAATGAAAAAATAGTGTGGAAGTATATAGAAAGAAGGTGGAAAAATGGCAACAATACGAACTTCTATTATGGTCCAAGACAGTATGTCTCCTGCACTTCGTAGTATGAGTAATGCTTGTAGAATACTAGTTAATAATTTTGAAGATATGAGGAATGCATCCGCTAACACAGTAGATACTCAATCACTAAAAATTGCAAGAGAAGAATTAAACAATACAGATATGATATTGAATCAAGTAGAACAACAAGTACGAAATGTTAACCAAGAAAGTCAAAAAATGCCTTCTAACTTTAATAATGCAACTTCATCGGCAAATGGACTATTAAGTAAAGTGAAACAAATAGCAGTTGCAGCTGGAGGATTAGCTTTAATAAATAAAACGGTAGATTTATCAGACCAAGTATCTAGCAATAGAGCACGATTATCTTTAATAGTAGATGATAATGATAGTGTAGAAAATTTAGAAAATAAAATATTTGCCATGTCCAATAGAACTAGATCATCATTTTTGGATACAACAAGTGTTGTGTCTAAATTAGGAATATTAGCAGGAGAGAACTTTAAAAATACTGATGAAATAATTGCTTTTACAGAATTGATGAATAAAAACTTTGCTATTGGTGGTGCTAGTGTTCAAGAACAAACATCAGCAATGTACCAATTAACACAAGCAATGGCAGCTGGTAAATTACAGGGAGATGAGTTCCGTAGTATTATGGAAAATGCTCCTTTATTAGCTGAAGCAATAGCAAATTACACAGGAAAATCAAAAGGGGAATTGAAAGAATTATCTTCTGAAGGAGTAATTACATCAGATATTATAAAAAATGCAATGTTTTCAGCAGCAGACCAAATAAATGATAGATATAGTAAGATGCCAATGACATGGGGACAAATTTGGACTAAAATGAAAAACATAACTATAAAGGCTTTAGATCCTGTATTAAAGAAAGTTAATGATTTAGCAAATAATCAACAAGTTCAAGAAATGTTTAATATGTTTGTGGAAGGAGCAAGTTTAGCAGCACAAGCAATATTATGGCTAGTAGAGGCAGCAGCATGGCTTTATAATATTTTAGAGCCATTTGCACCAATAATTTTAGGTATAGTAGCAGCATATGTTGCATTTAATGTTATTTCTGCAATAACTAGTGGTATTTTAGGAATATTATCAATAGCTCATGGAATTGCTGGAGCAGCAGAAATGTTACACTCTGGACAAACTATGGCAGCAACCGCAGCACAATGGGGATTAAATTCTGCATTGTTAGCATGTCCAATAACGTGGATTGTTATTTTAATAATGGCATTAATAGTTGCACTAACATATTTATGGTTTACAAATGATAAAGTAGCCTATGCTATGTTATACATTTGGGATGCTTTAAGATTAGGAATAATGGTTGCAGGACTTGGAATACAAGCAATTTGGTATGGATTACAATTAGCAGCTTTATATTTATGGCTTGGAATACAAACTGTTGTATTAGGATTAATGACAGCATGGTATGGATTCCAAACAGGTGTTGAAGCAGTATGTCTTGGAGTATTATCTATATTCCAAGGGTTATATAATGGAATTGTATCAATAGTTAATGGAATTATAAATGTGTTGAATAAAATACCAGGAGTTCAAATTGACACGGTTGAAGCAGCACATTTTGCTGATGACTTTGCAAATAAGATGGCTAATAATATTATTGATAGAAATACCAAATTACAAGAAATGGCAAGTCAAATGGATGGAACTATGGACCAAATAAATACTATAAAAAGTAAAATGGGAACAGAGTTAAGTGCTTCTGCTACTAATATTCAAAATAAAGCAATAGATATGAATGCTACAAGACAAGAAAGAGTAGATACAAGAAATGACTGGGCAAAAGGTGCAGGCGATGCAATAAAAGATGTTTTAAATATGGATAGTTTTGATTTTAGTAGTATGGATAATGGAACTTTGGGAGATATAGCCGGAGACACGAGCAAAATTGCTGATAATTCAGAAATATCTGAAGAAGATTTAAAATACTTAATAGACATAGCAGAAAGAGAAACCGTAAATAGATTTACTACAGCTTCTGTTAATATCACAATGACCAATAATAACAATATAAATGAAGGACAAGATATTGACGGTATTGTAGAAGTATTAGCAACAAAATTAGAAGAAGAATTACAATCTGTTGCTGATGGAGTTCATGTATAGAGGGAGGTAAGATATGGCATATTATTTTTATTTAGGAAATATGTTATTGCCTGTTGCCCCCGATAAATTAACTCTTAAAGTAAATAATAATAATAAAACTTATGACTTAATAAATGAACAAGAAATAAATGTTCTTAAAAATCCTGGACTAACGGATATAGAATTTAAGGCATTATTACCTAATGTTAAGTATCCATTTGCAACATATAAGAGTGGATATCAAGCAGCAGTATATTACTTGAATATAATTGAAAAACTTAAAGTTAATAAAACACCATTTCAATTTATTGTTTCAAGAAAACTGCCTAATGGAAAGGTCTTATTTGATACTAACATAAAAGTATCAATAGAAGATTATAAAATAGTAGAAGAAGTGAAAGAAGGATTTGATGTAAGAGTAGAATTGAAATTAAAACAATATAAGGAATATTCTACAAAAACAATGCAAATTACTATTAAACAATATAAACCACCAGCAGTGGTAAGACCAGTAGTAAAGACTCAAACAACTTCTGTAACTTCTTCAGCACCAAGTGGGCAAAATTATACTGTGAAAAGTGGAGATTGCTTATGGAATATTGCTAAAAGATTTTATGGAAATGGAAGTAAATATACTGTAATTTATAATGCTAATAAAAGTAAAATAAAAAATCCTAACTTGATTTATCCAGGTCAAGTTTTATGGATTCCAGCATAGGAGGTTTGATTATGAGCCAACAACTTTTAATACAAAACGGAAATACAGTATATGAGCCAGTAACACAAGATGAAATTGTATGGACAACAGAGCGAAAAGGTACTCCAGGAAAACTAGAATTTAAAGTGTTAAAAGATAATATCATTAATTTTGAAGAAGGTAATCCAGTAAGTTTTAAAGTAGATAATGAAAAAGTATTTTATGGATTTGTTTTCACTAAAAAGAGAGAAAAAGATAAAATAATAAAAGTAACAACATACGACCAATTAAGATATTTAAAAAATAAAAGTAGTTATGTATATACCAATAAAAGAGCAGATGAACTAGTAAAAATGATAGCCAATGATTTTTTATTAAATGTTGGAACTTTAGAAAATACAGGGTACACAATAGCAAAGAAATCTGAAAGTGATAAAACACTGTTTGATATTATATTAAATGCTTTAGATGAAACAATACAAAATAAAAAAGAAATGTATGTCTTATATGATGATTTTGGAAAGTTATGTTTAAAAAACCTAGAGAGAATGAAAATAGGACTAATTATTGATGAAGAAACAGCTCAAAATTACGATTATCAAAGCTCTATAGATACTGATACATATAACAAAATTAAATTAGTTTATGACAATAAAGAAACAGGAAAAAGAGAAGTATATATAGCCCAAGATACCAATAATATGAATAATTGGGGTGTATTACAATTCTTTGATACAATAGACGAAAAAACAAATGGAGCAATAAAAGCAAATTCATTATTGAAAATGTATAATCAAAAAACAAGAAGTTTGGAAATAAAAAAAGCAATAGGAGATATACGAGTTCGTGGAGGATCATTAATTATAGTTAATTTAGATTTAGGAGATGTAAAATTACAAAATTTTATGCTAGTAGAAAAAGCGAAACATACATTTAAAAATGGAGAACATTTTATGGATTTAACATTAAGAGGTCAAGATTTTATAACTCAATAAGGGGGAAAAAATGGCAAACCTTATAGAAACAATTAAAAAAATATCACAGGGGGCAAATGAAGCATCTGCTCCTTGTGATTTATTATTTGGAGTAGTTACAAGTATTAGTCCGTTAGAAATCACTGTTGAACAAAAACTGAAACTAACACAAGAATTTTTAATTTTAACTAAAAATGTAAAAGATTATACAGTAGAGGTTTCAGTTGATTGGGAAACAGATAATAAAACTTTAAATGCAAATCATTCGCATTCAAAAAGTGGTAATATAACAGTAAGCTCAAAAGCTACTGTTAGTCCAAACCCAGATAGTATTCAAGTTTCAATATCTAATGAAGTAACTGATAATACTCAAATTGATGCAAAATCAATAAATTTAACACATAATCATGAAATAACAGGAAAGAAAAAAATAACAATACATAATGGATTAAAAAGGAATGATACTGTTATATTAATTCAGAAAAAAGGGCGGACAAGAATATGTTGTAATTGATAAAATTTAAGATAGAGAGGTGGTTTAAATTAGATGACACCTAATACAAACAATATATTACAAAGTAATTTAGAAGTTGCAGAACAGCCAACAAAGACATATTGTTTAAACATAGAAAATAATACCATTACTAGATATTGTGATGGAATTGAGGCTATGAAGCAAACGATTTATTGTATATTAAATACAGAACGATTTGAACACCTTATCTACAGTTTTAATTATGGAATTGAATTAAAATTTTTAATAGGAGAAAATATAACTTATGTAGTGCCAGAACTACAAAGAGTTATAACTGAAGCATTATTACAAGATGACAGAATAGAAGAAGTCAACAACTTTAAATTCGAGATAACTAATAATAAAATTTTAATTACCTTTAATGTAATTACAACTGTAGGAGAAATACCAAGTGAAAAGGTGGTGAATATTTAATATGAATCCAGAAGAATTAGACGAATATTTTGATTATGAAATAATATTGAATCGTATGTTAGATAAAATACCAGATACATTAGATAAAAGAGAAGGTAGTATAATTTATGATGCCCTAGCTCCAGCTGCTGCTGAAATGGCACAAATGTATTTAGTATTAAAGAATAATATTGATTTAGTTTTCGCAGATACATCTGCAGATGAATATTTAGACAGATTAGCCAACCAATTAGGATTATCAAGAGAACCCGCAACAAAAGCGGTAAAAAGAGGAACATTCTATGATGCAAATGATAATCTTATGGATATAGAAATAGGAGCAAGGTTTAGTATAGATAATCTAGTATTCCAAGCCATAGAAAAGATAGAAACTGGAAAATTTAAAATGGAATGCGAAACAGCAGGAATTATAGGAAATGGTGTAGCAGGAACTTTAATACCTGTTGACTATATAGATAAATTAGGAAAAGCAGAGTTGGGAGATGTTTTAATTCCAGGAGAAGATGAAGAAACAGATGAAGCATTAAGAGAAAGATATTATGAGCAAACAGGAGAAAAGGCTTTTGGAGGAAATGTTATAGACTATCAAAATAAAACAAAAGGAATAGCAGGTGTGGGAGCAGTAAAAGTTACTCCAATATGGAATGGAGGAGGTACTGTGAAACTTACAATATTAGACAGTGATTACAATAAAGCATCTGATGTTTTAATACAAGAGGTCCAAAATGAAATATGTCCAGATTTTTCAAACGAAGGATTAGGTTTAGCACCTATTGGACATATAGTTACTGTTGATACAGTAGAAGAAGTATTACTGTCTATAAGGTCAGAAATAACTGTTGATGAATCAACTACAAAAGAAATTGCACAACAAGAAATTACAACATCAATAGAGTCATATTTATTAGAATTAAAGAAAACATGGGAAGAAACTGATTCTTTAGTAATAAGAAAAGCACAAATAGAAACAATTATTTTAAATACAAGCGGAGTAATAGATGTAGAAAATACAACAATTAATCAAAAAACAGCTAATATTACATTAGAAAAAAATCAGATTCCTAAATTAAATGAGGTGGTTATTGTATGAAATTAATAGAGTACATGCCACCTTTTTTGCGAACTGTAAGAGAATTTAATGTAATATTTGAAGCAGAAGATACAGAAGTAGATAATTTGAAAAATGAAATATCAAGATTATTAAAAGAAGTTATTGTAAAAACAGCAGAAAGTTATGGATTAGAAAGATATGAAAAAATATATCACATAAAAAATGTAGCAGAAACACTAGAAGCGAGAAGAATGACTATTTTATTAAGAATGAATAATAGAACACAATATACTTATAAATGGCTAATAAACACATTAAATGAAGCAATAGGAAAAGAAAATTATGTTATAACAACAGATTTTAAAAATTATAAAATGCATATTGAAATAGCTTTAAATTACACAGAAGCAGCAGAAATATTAAAAAGGGATTTAGTAAAACAAATACCAGCAAATTTAGAATTAGATTACAGATTAACAACAAAAATAAATAATTTTATTGGTGCAGTAATTTCACAAAGATCATATTTGAATTTAAAAACTGAAACGAATCAATATTATGAAGAAATAAAATTAAACTTAAATAATAATATAGCAACTAATGTAAGAAAACAAGATTATATAAACATTATGAGTAATACGGAAGTTGTAAAAGAAGTAGAAAGTATCAATATTAGTCATAACATTGGAACTTCTATTTCAAAACAAGATTATATAAAAATAGAGGAGGTTGAAAACTAATGGGATTTGAAAAAGTGTATATAACAAAGCAGGGGGCTTTATTAGCAGTAAAATCATTACAAGGTAAAAAAATAGAGTTTGACCATGCTGAAATAGGAAGTGGAACTTTAACGGGAAATGCTGTTGACAAAACAGCTCTAACAACAAAAGTTTTAGAATGTCCAATTTCTAAAATAGTTCAAACTGGAGATACACAAGCACAAATATCATTTGTATTCAAAAATACAGATGCAAATAATGCTTTTTATTTTAGAGAAATAGGATTATTTGCTATTGACCCTGATACAAAAGCGAGGGTATTATATGCGTATGCAAATGCAGGAAGTACAGCTGAATATATAAATAATTCAATAACAGAATTGATAGAAAAACACATAGATATAACAGTTTTAGTGGATAATGCTTCAAATGTAGTAATAAATTTAGATGAAAGTCAAGTATATGTTACAGAGAAAGATTTACAAGAAGCATTAAAAGATGCAAAATTATATTCTGGTAAAAATTACGGTATAAAAAGACTTATTACTGACAATACAGTTGCAAGTTGGACAAGAATTGCAGATGCAGAGGGGTTAACTGCGAAAGCAACAAAAGATGGAACAGAGGTAGCAAATGATTTTGATAAATGTTACCCATGGTCTGATATTAGAAGATGTAATGTAGATCCAACAACTGGGCAAGTTCTTGCTTATTATGGAGAAACAGGATATTCAGCAGATGGAAGTAATGGAGAAGTAATGGTAAAAATACCTGAATTTTGGTGGAAAAGAGAAAGATTACCAGATGAATTTGGAAATGTATATGAATATATTTATATTGCAGATTATGCAAGAGCTGGTTTCACTAAATCAAAAGAATTTTTTGTAGGAGCATATTTATTAAGTGTAGGAGAAGATACAAAAGCACACTCAATAAGTGGAGCGGTACCAAAATATAATTCTAATTTAGCAAATTTCAGAACATTGGCAAAAGGTGTAGGAGATGGATTCTGCTTGTTAGATTATCATTATTTCCTATTACAAATGTTATATTTAGTAGAATATGCACATTACAATTCTCAAAGTATGTTAGGAAATGGTATTGTTGCATATAGCGGTAATACTGCTAAAGCATTATTAGCTGAAAATGCTACAAATAGAATAATTGTAAGTTCAGTTAATAGTGGATTATGGATTGGGAAAACTGTATGTATTGGAACAAGTGATGCATGGAATAGTAGTGTTGCAGCTGATAGAGAAATCACAGCAATAGAAGATTATAATGATGGTACTATTAGTGGAAAAGCAATAACATTTAGTGGAGATGCAGTAAATATAGCAGTTGGTAATGTTATTTGGGGTTCTGCTCAAAAAACAGGTGGAAACGATATATTAGGAAATGCATCTGGAAGTTTAAATAATAATAGTTATCATCCAGTAAATTATAGAGGTATTGAAGATATATTCGGACATATGTGGCAACATATAGATGGTCTTAATATAAAAGATTATCAAGCATATATTTGTAAAGATCCTGATAGTTATGCAAACGATACATTTGATGCACCATACGAAAAAATAGGATATGTTAATGCAGAAACAACAGATAGTTACATAAAAGAATTAGGATATGATGAAAAACATCAAGAGGTTGCCCTTCCAGTAGAGGTGGCAGCAAGTTCTAGTACTGGAGCATGTGATAATTATTGGTGTGCAGAAGGCAACCGCATAGCGTATGTTGGTGGCAACTTCAACAGCAATTGGACGAAAGGCGGTTTCTTTGCTTGGAATTGTCACCTTGCTTCCAGCTATTCGTCTTGGAATTACGGTGCCCGACTTCTTAAATACCAGTAAAAAACGGGGGTTTGGGGGTGGTCAACCCCCATTCTATAATACCTATAATGCAGACTAGTTAAAATTTTAGTATTTATTTTATATAATAAATGGAAATATAAAGGGATTTGGTGTGTGCGGAGCCGAGATTCTTACTTTCTGTTCTAGCGTATGTTGGTGGCAACTTCAACAACAATTGGACGAAAGACGGTTTCTTTGCTTGGAATTGTAACAATGCTTCCAGCAATTCGAATTGGAATTACGGTGCCCGACTACTTATTTATGAAAATAAAAAAACATTACACATCATTTTCCACAGCCCTTGCTGAAAATAAGTCGCAACTGGATTGACCTAGTAGCTTCTTTTAAGCGAAAAGCCGATAGACTAAATAAGAAAAAATACCAGGAGTAAATATGAAAAGAAAAGGCAACATATATCCATTAATTATTGAAAAAGAAAATATAAAAAAAGCTATTTTAAATGCTTCAAAAGGCAAAAAAGATAGAAAAAGTGTAAAACAAGTATATGATAATATAGAACATTACACTTTAGAAATTCAAAATATGTTACAAAATAAAACATATAAACCTAGTCCGTATATTGAAATGAAAATTCATGATGGAACTAGAAAAAAGGAAAGAATAATATATAAACCTCGTTTTTATCCGGACCAGTGTATTCATTGGGCTATAATGCAACAAATAGAACCTCTTTTAATGAGAGGTATGTATGAATTTTGTTGTGCCTCGATAAGAAATAGGGGAATACATTACGCATCAAATCATATAAAGAAAATTCTAGTTAGAGATAGAAAAAATACGAAATATTGTTTAAAATTAGATGTTAAAAAATTTTATCCTAGTATAGACAAAGAACTTTTAAAAAGAAAATTTATGCGAATAATTAAAGAAAGAGAAACATTAGATTTAATAGACTTAATAATAGATAGTTCAAAAGAAGGAGTACCAATACGGAAATTATACAAGTCAATGGTTTGCAAATTTTTATTTACAGAATTTAGATCATTATATAAAAGAACAATTAAAAGCACCTTATTATATTCGCTATATGGATGATATGTTAATTTTTCATAGAAATAAAAAAGAATTACACAAAATTAAAGATAAAGTAGAAGAATATTTAAAAAATGAACATTTAAAAATAAAAGAAAATTGGAATTTATTTAAAGTTGATAGTAGACCAATAGATTTTATAGGATACAGATTTTATAGAGGACATACAACATTAAGAAAAACTAATTTTTTACGAATAAAAAGAAGAATTAAAAAAATATATAAAAAAGGAAAAATAAATTATACTGATGCTAGTTGTGTTTTGAGCTATTATGGTTGGATAAAACATTGTGATTCTAATAAATTTAATGAAAAATATGTTAGACCATATATTAGTCTAAAAAAATGCAAAGGAGTTGTTAGAAATGAAACAAAAAACTTACAGCGATATAAAACCAGAAAAAAAATTCAGTATAGAAAACATTGAGAACGGAAAATGTACCGTTCTTTTTTTTGACAATGTTCAAGAAGAAGATCAAGAAATCGCAAATTTAGAAAATGAAACTGAAACAAAGAAAGTATATAGTTATGATGTATATACTTTAGAAACATCATTTAGAAACAATTTAGCTGAAATAATAGAAAAAAATATAGATAAATGGCTAAAAGATGTTAAGGAAAAAGACTACAATGATGTAGCAGCAGAAGTAAGAGCAAAAAGAAATGAATTATTAAAAGAAACTGATAAGGAAATGTGTTTAGATAGGTTAGGAATTGAAATACCAGAAAATATAAGTGCTACAAACTTATTAACAGTTGTTACAACTGTATTTAAAGGTTTAGCAGGAGTATTAAATAATAATATGTCTAAATATAGACAAGAATTAAGAGACTTAACTAACCAGGAGGGATTTCCATATAACATAGTATGGCCAACAAAAGATAAGGAGGAGTAGCATGGAAAATATAACTACTACAATAATTAGTTTAACTGCTTTCATAACTGCTCTTGGAACACTTATTGTTACTATTATGAAAGCTAAAAAGGAAATAGAAAATACATTACCTAAAAAAATACAAAAGCAGTGTAGTATTAATATTGAAATAACAAACAAACTTGAGAAATTAAAAGAGTATTTTATGGCAGATAGAGTACAAATTTATGATTTTCACAATCGGTGGGCATTATGCGAATGGTCGTAGTGCATTAAAAACATCTTGTAGTTATGAAGTAGTAAGAGCAGGAGTAAAGGGACATCAGAAAGAATTACAATGTGTTCCATTAACTTGTATTCCTAAATTTGTAAGAACTCTTTTAAGTCAAAATGAATTGAAAATTAATGATTTAGAGGAAATAAAAGATACTATGCCAGCAACATATCAATTAAAGAAAGAGCAAGACATTCAATCATTTTACGACATAATTTTACAAAACAAAAATAAAGAGCCTATAGGATTTTTAGCAATACAATATAGCCAAAAAAATTCTGTAGCCTTCAATCAAGAACAAATGAATGAAGTATTAAAAGTAAAATTCTTTATTGAAGAAAACCTAGAAAAAATGGTTTCTAATAAGTAAAAGGAGAATGTGGTATGAAAGATTTGTTAAAAAAATTGTCAAATTTAATAAATGTTAAGACTATTGTTACATTATTATTAACAATAGTCTTTTGTATATTAGCATTAAAAGGCATCATAAATGGAGAGCAATTTCTTGTAATATTTACAACTGTAATTGCTTTTTATTTTGGAACACAACACGAAAAGAAAAACAACGAAAATAAAGAACAAGAATAATACCGTAAAAAAATTACGGCATTATAAAAATACTGGAAGAAAATCTAAAAATCTTCCAGTATTTATTTTTTATAAAGAAAGGATGATTTTTATGTCAGAAAAAGTAAAAGCAACAATAAGAAATGAAAAAGATGAAAGACAAGATGTTGAAATTTTAGTTGATGATGTAGAACTTACTCCAGAAATGGAAGCAGAATTATCAAATGAAAATGGAGGGGAAGAATAATGGGAACATTTTCAAAATTATGTGATTTAATAATGGAAGCAAGTGCTTCAAATTATACCGCAAAAAGAAATAGTACAATAAAAAAACAAACTCCTCATCATGTTGCAGGAGTTTTAACTGCTGAACAAATAGGAAAAATATTTCAAAATCCAAATAGAAAAGCCTCAGCAAACTATGGAATAGGAATTGATGGTAAAATAGTTGGTATAGTTCCAGAAGAATCTAGAGCTTGGACTTCAAGTTCTCCATCTAATGATCACCAAGCTGTTACTTATGAAGTATCTAATGACCAAGTGGGAGGAGATTGGCACATATCAGACCTATGTATTGAAAGATTAATAGATTTAATGGTTGATGTTCAAAAAAGGAATCCAAATACTACTCATTATATATATGATGGTACTTCCAATGGAACAATTACAAGACATAATATGTTCGCTGCAACAACTTGTCCTGGTAGTTACTTACAAAGTAAATTACCATATATAACTGAACAAGTAAATAAAAGGATTGCAGAAGGAACAGCACCAGTTGAAGTTCCAAAAGTACAAGCAGCAACAAAAAGAAATGTAGGAGAAAAAGTAACAGTTACAGGTATTTATGTTGCATCTAACTCTACTAATAGATTAAATCCAGCAAGAACTAGCGGTACAATTACAAAAATAATTGCAGGTGCTAAAAATCCATATCTACTAGACAATGGAAATTTAGGTTGGACAAACGATGGTTGTATTGTAGATAGTGCAATAACAGCACCTACAACAAATACATCAGTAACAACATATACAGTACAAAGTGGAGACTGTTTATCAGAGATTGGAGCAAAATTGGGTGTAAATTGGAAAGAAATTGCATCTTTAAATGGAATACACTCACCATATACTATTTATAAAGGTCAAAAATTAAAAATACCAACTGCAGCAGCAACAAGTACTAAAACAAACTTAAAATCAAATGAAGAAATTTGCAAAGAAGTTTGGGCAGGAAAATGGGGTAATGGTGGAGACCGAGCATATAGATTAACACAAGCAGGTTATGATGCTAATTTAATTCAATCAATGGTTAATAAAGGTATTGGAAAATAAAAATGCACTAAATTTTACAAAAATGATACAAAATGTAACAATTTTTGATAAAAAATATCAAAAATAGTGCAAAAGTTTACAAATTTATTCAAAAAGTTAAGTAGGGGAGTATAAAAACTCCTCTACTTAATATGTAATATTACATTATATCTTTTAATTTTTTTTGTGTTTCTAATAATATATTAAATGCTTGTTGAAAAGTAGTATTATTCATATCAATTTCAGTGATTTTATTCAATATTCTTTTTATTTCTACATTATTCATATATTCGTTAATATTAGAATTAGGCAAATTATCTATTACCTTATACTTTATTTTAATTTTATTTAGTAGTATGATATACTTGTCTAACTGTGAAACTGGAAAACCACATTTGAAAATAGAGGGTCCTAAATCTGTTATTTTCAAGCCCAGTTTCTCATTGATAAGTTTTGCATCTTCATTTAAAATATTATAGAAAATGCCGACTCTAAATAAATAAATGCAAGATGCATCTTCTTTTTTTAATTGTTCATATTGTTTTAATAATTTACTCATTTTTCTTTTTTTGATCCTTTCTCTTATTTTTCTTAATTACAATTAATTCTCCGATTTCACAATCAAATAAATCACACATTTTTTCTAATGTATCAAAATGAATAGCTTTAGTTTTATTATCCATTAAATGTGAAAGTGATTGATAGCCACCTTCCATATTTTTTATAAACCAATATTTACTTTTCTTGTTTTTCTTTAGTAATTCTTTAATCCTAAAATAAACCATTTTTTTCCACCTCCTTCCTGTATACATATTTTAAAATAAAGTTCATAAAATTTTAACTATTCGCTGTAATACCTACAAAATCTAAACCTTAAAAATAAAATAACTAATTTACAAAATAGGTATTTTTTGCTATAATAAGCAAAAAAAGAGTGGAAGTGGTTTTGGTTATGGAAAGAAAAAGACATATAGAAACTATTAAAAGAGTAAAAAAATTTATTAAAGAAAAAGATTATGAGGGATTGAAAGTTTTTATAGATAATAGGGAAAAAGAAATAAAAGAGAGTGAAGAAAAAAGCAAATCAAGTGATTATATAGAGACTTTAGTAGAAGAATTGATGTAATGTCGAACTTTGTCGAATTATGAAAGCTAGAAGTACCAACGAAAAACGAATATTATACCTATCGGCTAGAATAGTTAAAATATTTTACATAATATGGTAAAATATATATTAAGAGATATCTCAAAAAGGAGGGGTATAATGAATATAGGAAAAAAAGATGTTTTGTTACATATAAATGAAAAAATAACATTTAAAGACAAAATAATATTACACATATTTAAAAGATACACCTATATTATTTATAACATGGGATATCTTGATGGATTTAATTTTAGAGATTGACAATAGACATAAATTACATTAAAATTACATTAAAAAGATGAAGAAGAAACGGAGAGGGTAGTAAAATCAATCAATGTATAATTATTATTACTGACTACCCGCTCTTTTCTGGAGAAAAAATGAAAAAAAGCTAGTAATATCAAGTTACTAACTTTTTTTATTTTAAAAATTTTAATGTAATTACTATTTTAATGTAATTGTTTTCTAATGTTTTAATGTAGTTTTAATGTAATTTTTGGAGTTTTTTTATGTTTTTTTAGGAATTTTTAAGGATTTACTATAAATCCAACGAGTGATTTTCGTTGATTTTTAGGTATTTTAGGGAATTTTATGTTTTTTTAGGTTTTTATACAAAATATAAAAATTGGAGCGGGTAGCGAGAATCGAACTCGCGCTATCAGGTCGGAAGCATGACATTCTACCACTAAATTATACCCGCAACTTCTAATATTTATTATATAATATATAATACTGTTTGGCAATATTTATTCCGATTTTATTTTCATAAAATTAATAAATATATATTTTAACTAATTTAAAAAATATTAATAAAAAGTATTGTTTTTTTATAAAATTTAATATAATATGTATGTAAATAAAATAGTTAAAAGGGAGTAGCTTAAAAACTACTAATCAACATCACGGCAATAAATGCATGGTTAGTAACCTTATATATAGGTAAGCAAGACTTTTAAAGAAGGAGGTACATTAGAAATGTAAAAAGATTCTTTAAAAGTTTTGCTTTTTATATTGTAAGAATTTTTAATGTAATAAAGAAGAAACTTACAATATAATTTTTAGATTAAAAAACTGTAATAGAATAATTAAGTACAGTTTATTAAATCTACTTTTGTATATAATAATGTTAAAGGAGAGGATTTATTTGAACGAAACATGGTTTAATAAAAGCACAGAAAAAACTTGTGAAATATTACAAACTAATATAAATACAGGTTTAGATAATGAACAAATACAAGAAAAAATAAATAAATATGGCGAAAATAAACTAAAAGAAAAGAAGAAAAAAAGCCTAGCTATAAAATTTTTAGAACAATTTAAAGATTTTATGATAATAGTATTAATTATGGCAGCCCTTATATCAGGAGCAGTTGGAATAGCTGAAGGAGAGGGAATAACTGATACTATTATAATATTAATAGTAGTTATAGTTAACGCAATTATAGGGGTAACACAAGAAAATAAAGCAGAAAAATCTTTAGAAGCTCTTCAAAAGTTAAGTAGTCATGCAGCTAAAGTTATAAGAAATGGTGAATTAATTGTTATTCCATCAAGTAATTTAGTACCAGGAGATATAGTAGTTTTAGAAACAGGAGATTATGTACCAGCAGATTTAAGAATAATAGAAGCCATAAACTTAAAATCTCAAGAAGCAAGTTTAACAGGAGAGTCGGTTCCAGTTGAGAAAAATGCAGAAAAAATAGAACAAGATAAAGTAGATATAGGAGATAGAAACAACATGTTATTTTCTTCTAGCCTAATTACCTATGGTAGAGGAAAAGGAATAGTTGTAGAAACAGGAATGAACACGCAAGTAGGTAAAATAGCAGGGATTTTAAGTGAAACTGGGGATAATGAAACACCACTTCAAAATAGATTAAATAAATTAGGTAAAACTCTAGGAATAGTAGCCCTATTAATATGTGTAGTTATATTTGTAATAGGAATATTATATGGAAAAAATTGGATACAAATGTTTATGACAGCTGTAAGCTTAGCAGTAGCAGCAATACCAGAAGGGTTAGCAGCAGTATCAACAATTGTATTAGCAATTGGTGTACAAAGAATGGTTAAGAAAAATGCAATAGTAAAAAAACTTCCAGCAGTAGAAACATTAGGAAGTAGTACAGTAATATGTTCAGACAAAACAGGAACATTAACACAAAACAAAATGACAGTACAAAAAATATTTACAGATAATGAAATTATGGACATAGAAACTTTAGAAAAAGTAGATACAGATATAACAAAAATTTCAGAATTAGAAAGATTAGTTCACATTTCAATGTTATGTAATGATACAAAAATAACAACAGAAAATAAATTAACAGGAGACCCAACAGAAACAGCTTTAGTAGACATGGGATTTAAGCTAGCATTTGAACCATCAATATATGAGCAATACCCTAGAATATCAGAACTGCCATTTGATTCAGAAAGAAAGCTAATGACAACAGTTCATAAAGTAGGCGAAAAATATTTAGTATATACAAAAGGTGGAGTAGATGAACTTTTAGCAAGATGTAATTCATATATAGTAGATGGAAATATAAAACAAGATTTAGAAGAATATAAAAATGTAATATCAAGAAAAAATGAAGAAATGGCAAAAGAAGCTTTAAGAGTACTTGCTTTTGGTTACAAAGAACTAGACCATATACCATCAAAAGAAGAAATAAAATATATAGAAAAAGACTTAATATATGTAGGAATGGTAGGAATGATAGATCCACCAAGGCAAGAAGCAAAACTAGCAGTAGAAAAATGTAAAAAAGCAGGAATAAAAACAGTAATGATCACAGGAGACCACAAAATTACAGCAATAGCAATAGCAAAAAAATTAGGAATACTAGAAAATGAAGATGAAGCGATAACAGGTAGTGAACTTGAAAAAATGAGTCAAGAAGACTTAGAAAAAAATGTACGAAAATATAGTGTATATGCAAGGGTAAGCCCAGAACACAAAGTAAGAATAGTAAAAGCATGGCAAAAAAATGGTGAAATAGTAGCAATGACAGGCGATGGAGTAAACGATAGTCCAGCCTTAAAAACAGCAGACATAGGTTGTAGTATGGGAATGGTAGGAACAGATGTAGCAAAAGAAGCATCAGATGTAATACTAACAGATGATAATTTTGCAACAGTAGTATCAGCAGTAGAAGAAGGAAGACGTATATATGATAATATACTAAAAGCAATACAATTTCTACTTTCAAGTAATGTTGGCGAAATAGTAGTATTATTTGTAGCAATATTAATAACACCATGGCTAGGAAAAATATTTAATATAGATATAAATTTAATAGAAGTATTACTTCCAATTCACATTTTATGGATAAACCTAGTAACAGATTCGTTACCAGCCTTAGCCTTAGCCTTTGATCCAGCAGAAAAAGATATAATGGAAAGAAAACCAATAGATAGTAAAAAAGGTATATTTACAAAAGGAATGAGTTTAAGAGTAATATACCAAGGTATAATGATTGGATTAATAACTTTAGCAGCATTTATTATAGGCCTTGCAACACCAGAAGATAAACTACCAACAATGCTTGCATATGAAAATAAAATTATATCAGTAGAAGAAATACAAAATATAGATGAAGTTCTAGCAAATGGTGGTAAATATATAGAAAAACAAGAAGTAAAAGTAGAAATAGGTCAGGCAATGGCATTTACAGTTCTAGCATTATCAGAGCTAGTACATGTATTTAATATAAGAAACAATAAAAAGTCAATATTTAAAACAGGAATATTAGGAAACTCAAAATTATTATTAGCAGTTGGTGTATCAGCAATTTTAATGCTAGTAATTTTAATAGTGCCAGCGTTAAGACATATATTTAGCATTCCAATATTACCAATAGGAAATATACTAGAAATAATAGCATTAGTATTCTCACCAATTATAATAGTAGAAATATTTAAATTATTAAAAATAAATACATCAAAAGATGAATAAAGTATAAAATTTTATAAAAATTGTAAAGGCTTAATCGGTAAGAAATACCATATAGGAATACCGAATTAGGCCTTTTATATAACATAAAAATTGTTAAAAAATGAAAAAATAAGGAAAAGCACTTGAAAATATTAACATAATATGTTATTATATATACAGAGACACTTATTAACATTTTAACACCTTTCATAAGGAGGACGTAACATGAAGAAGACGAACAACAACACAACCAAGACAACCAAGACAACCAAGACAACCAAGGCAACTAGCGCAAAGGCAAAAGCAGCAAACACGGTGGCGGCAAGATCGGCGAATGTAACAAGACCGAGAATAACCGATAAGGCAGGTTTACCGCAGTGCTTCCTGAATGAAGGCGAAAACTCTACTTGGTTAGCCACGGGCGGAGTAGCTGTTGAAAAGCGGTTACCGTATGTAGCAGCTAAGTATGAGGATGCTCTGAAGAAAAACGGAATTCCTTACAGGTATGCATACATTCCCGACAAATATAAGGAAGGAGAGCAGTTTGCAATATGTGAGTACTGGGATCCCGAATGCCCGATGCAGGAAAAGACTCTTCCGGTATACATTAAGTCAGAGAATTCTGACAATATGTATGTATTTACGGGAGACTATGTAACAAGGCAGGTGGTTTCTGGCAAGGTTGCGCATCTGGCAAGCAAGATTGAGTCAGTGGTCAAGTATGCATGCGCCAAAGCCGATCTGGACGGCAAAATTGCAACTGTGGTACGCAGAAGCAAAAACTCTCCTCAGGAAGTAAACCTCGAGAGTGCAGACGGCGGATCTATCAAGATTTTGCAGGCATACAAAGAGAACGGGGAGCCGACAGGAGTATGTGGTATGTTCGACATGAACGAAGTGGCGAAAGTCCACTACATCGAAATGCATGTTCCCAAAAATCTTGCAGGAGCAGTAATCGGAAAGGGCGGCCAGAACAAGAAGTTTTGGGATGAGCTGTTAGGTGGAAAGAATGTGGTAATTGTTGCTGAATAGTAACAACAACCAAAAGAGCCGAGTTGTATTTATACAACTCGGTTTTTCCTTGTAGTATATAAATTATTCTATTCTGAATTAAAAATGTAGTGGCGATTAGCAATCAACCGTGCGGCGAAGCCAATTTCTTGTTAAATAGGCGAAGTCAATTTTAGATAGAGATGAGCATTTTAGCTATTTTCAAGCATGAAAATTTGACAATAATTGTAAAATATGCTATAATTAATTAGTGGCGCAAATAAAAAAGGCGTCAGAAAGGATGTTAAATTAAAATGAAAGATAGTAAAAGTGCCCTGAAAATTAAGCAACTAATTAGTGTGTTTCTTATAATAATGACACTAGGTACATACATAGGGCTATTTAGAACTAACGAAAGAGAAATACAAATTTCAAAATTTGAAACAAAAAAAGAAGTAGAAAAATTACAAGAAGAGCAACAAACTATAGAAGTAGCGCAAGAAAAAAGTTATGAAAGAGAAATAAAAGTAACATCAAGATCAGAAGCAAACAGAAATAAAAATGAAAATGAAATACCACAAGCAGTAGTAAAATATAAAAAAATAGAAGAAATTACAATATCAAGAGATATGGATCTAACTATAAGATGTGGAATATCAAGAGAAGACTTTATAAAATTAATGCAAAATATGAAAGTTGACTATTCAGGATTTTTTGCAAAAAATGCAGGAATAATATATGACTTATGTGAGAAATATGAAATAAATGAAATATTCTTCTGTGGACTAATTGCAGCAGAATCAGGATGGAATATAGCTTCAAGTCATAGAAACGCACATAATTATATAAGTATGATGTCAAGCAAAGGTTTAATAAAATATTCATCAGATGAAGAAGGATTAGAAGCAGCAACTAAATTATTACACAATAAATACTTAACTAAAGGAGGTTCTTGTTACTCTGGTAAAACACTATCAGCAATACAAAAACGTTTCTGCCCAAACTCAAATACATGGGTTGGATTAGTATTTGGATGTATGAAACAAGTAGTAAAATAAAATACATAAATTTCCAAAAAAAATTACTAAAAAATATTGACATAATTTTTTGCAATTTGTATAATATAATAAAAGTAACTAAAAAAGTTATTAAAAGAGGTGTGCTGCTACCAAAAGTGCAGAGCTTTAAAAGAGGTATATCACTACCAATAAAAGTGAAGTTTTAAAAGAGGTGTACTGCTACCAAAAGTGCAGAGCTTTAAAAGACAAAATAGGGGCTAACAAAAATGTTAGCTCTTATTTTGTCTAAAAAATGTTTTAAAGGAGGATAAAATGGATAAAAAACTAAACTTTTATGAGGTAAAGGATGAGTATATAGAATATTTATCAAAATACGATTCAAATATTATGAATTCAAAAATTAAAGAAAGGAAATTTAAAAGAAAGTATATAGGAATATTATTTGAGATTAATAATGTTTTGTATATAGCACCATTATCAAGTTATAAGGAAAAACATAATAAAATGAAAGAAAGAATAGATTTTATAAAAATAGGAAATAAATCAGTAATTAATTTAAATAATATGTTCCCAGTAAATGAAAAAAATATAGAAAGAGTAGATATTGAAAGAGAAAGAGATGAAAATTATAGGCAATTATTAAGAAATGAATATAATTTATGTGTTCCTAAATTTAAAAGAGTTATTAAAAACGCAAATGCTTTATATAAACAAGTGGTAAAATATAACATGCCAATAAAACAAAGATGTTGTAATTTTAAGTTTTTAGAGAGTATATGTATAGAATATAATAAAAATGACTGCAATTATAATATAAAAAATAAACATAAAAGGTATAAAAAATATTGATAAATATATTCCATACTGATATAATAAAATAAATTTAAAAGGAAGGAAGAAAATTAAAATGGGATTAACAATAAAAAATGTAAGTAAAAGCTACGGCGATAAAAAAGTAGTTGATAACATAAGCTTAGAAATTGATAAACCAGGTGTATATGGTTTACTTGGAACAAATGGCGCAGGTAAAACTACTACAATTCGTATGCTTTTAGGAATACTAAAAAAAGATTCAGGTGAAATTAATTGGAATGGTAAAGAAGTAAAAAGAAAACATGTAAACTTTGGATATTTACCAGAAGAAAGAGGAGTGTATCCAAAAGTAAATGTATATACACAACTTATGTATTTTGCAAAATTAAAAGGAATGAAAGAAGAAAAAGCAGATGAAGCAATAAAATACTGGATGAAAAGGCTAGAAGTAGAAGAATACATGAATATGACAGCAGAAAAGCTATCTAAAGGAAACCAACAAAAAATACAATTTATAACAGCAGTAGTACACGACCCAGAACTTATAGTACTAGATGAGCCATTTTCAGGCTTAGACCCAGTAAATACAGAAATAATTAGAAATGTAATATTAGAACTAATAAAAAAAGGAAAATATATAATAATGTCAGCACACCAAATGAGCGTTGTAGAAGAATTCTGTACAGATATTCTAATATTAAACAAAGGTAAAACAGTATTACAAGGAAACTTAAAACAAATAAAAGATAGCTATAAAGCAAACAAATTATATATATCTACTAAACAAGATATAAAACAATATGTAAAAGAGCAAAATTTAAATATATACTTAGAAAAAGATAATGAATATGAAATAGATATAAAAGAAGAAGAGCAAGGTTATACATTATTTAATGAACTTGCTAAAAACAATGTACAAGTAGAAAAATTTGAAATTAAAAAACCAAGTCTACATGACATATTTATAGAAAAGGTAGGTGAGTAATAAATGAAAGATTTATTTTTAGTAGCAAGTTTTACATTTAAAGATTTAGTAAAAAGAAAATCATTTATAATATCAAATATAATTATTCTACTTATTATAGTGCTAGGTTTTAATGTACCAGGAATTATAAAAAACATATCAAGTGGAGACGAAAGCTTTGGAAAAGATAAAATTACAATAGTAGATAATGAAAATATATATGAGGGAAGCCTAGAAGCATTAGAAAGTGCAGACTTAGGCTATCAAATAGAAGCATCAAAAGAAAAAATAAGTTTAGAAGAATTAAAAGAAAAAATAAAAAATGGAGATATAGAAGAAGCATTATATATTGAAACTAAAGAAGGAATGATAAATATTCAATATGTAATAGAATCAGAATCTTTAGGAACTTATGTGCCACAAGAACTAATAATGATATTACAATCTACATATCAAAACTTACAAATATCAAAATTAGGGGTAACAGGTGAACAGTTAGCAGTAATAAATATGCCATTTAATAGTGAACTAATACAAGTAGAAGAAAGTAAAACAGGAAATAGCATTTTACCAATGATGTTACTTTCAATAGTGCTATTCTATGCAATATATTTCTTCGCATATCAAGTATCAAGTTCAATAACAACAGAAAAAACATCAAAAATAATAGAAACATTAGTAACATCAACATCACCAAAAACAATAGTGCTAGGAAAAGCAATAGGTATAGGTTTAGCAGGTGTACTTCAAACAATAGTAACAGTTATTGTAGCATTAATTAGTGCAAAATTATTTTTAGATAGTGAATTAATAGATATGATACTAAGCTCTATAAACTTAACAGGTACAGTAGCTGTTGTAACAATAATTTACTATATATTAGGATACTCACTATTTGCATTACTATATGCACTAACAGGTTCAACAGTAGCAAAACCAGAAGATGTACAATCAGCAAATGGTCCAGTAGCAATACTTGCAGTAATAGGTTTCTACCTATCATATTTTACAATGATGAACCCAGCAAGCAACCTAAATAAAATAGCAGCACTAATACCAATATCATCACCATTTTGCATGCCATTTAGAGTAATGATGGGTCTAGCAACAACAAGTGAAATATTAATATCATTAGCAATACTAGTAATAACAATACTACTAGTAGCAAAAATATCAATAAAAATATACTCTTCAGCAATATTAAATTATGGAAGTAAAATAAATTTAAAAGATATGTTTAGAATGTATAAAAATAAGAATGATTAAACCAAAAAACAAACTGCTTTGCAGTTTGTTTTTTTGGTTGCTATAATCTATAAATCTTTACTAACTCTAGCAAATTTCTTTAATTTTTCTTGTACTAAATAATTTATTGTTCCAGCAGGGAATTTTCCGTTTGTGTCTTTTTTACCAGCTGGCACACCTGTTAATATTTCAATTCCTTCATCAATACTTGAAATTGCGTAAACATGGAAGTTTCCTTTTTTAACATCTTCTATAATTTCATTAGATAAATTTAAGTTCGCAACATTTTGTACTGGAATTATAACTCCATGTGAGCCATCAAGACCACGCATTTTACATACTTGGTAGAAGCCTTCTATTTTATCATTTACACCACCAATTGGTTGTATTTCGCCTTTTTGATTTACAGAGCCAGTTACTGATAAACTTTGGTTAATTGGTACACCAGATAAACTAGAAAGTATAGCATATAACTCTGTACTAGAAGCACTGTCGCCATCAACACCATTATACAATTGTTCAAAACATATACTTGCTGTAAGAGATAGGGGAACATCTTGTGCAAACATTTGCCCTAAATAACCAGTAAGTATTAATACACCTTTAGAATGTGAAGAGCCAGAAAGTTCAACTTCTCTTTCTATATTTACAACACCAGTTTTTCCTGAATATGTGTTAGCAGTAATTTTAACAGGTTTTCCAAAAGTATAGTCTCCAATAGTCATAACAGTTAAACCATTAATTTGACCTTCATACGCTCCTTTGGTATCTATTAAAAGAGTGTTTTGTTCAATCATTTCCATATATTTTGAATCATATTTTTTAACTCTTTCATTACGTTCTTTTAATGCAATATCTACATATTCACTAGTTACAATTTTCTTTTTATCCATTTGAGCCCAAGTAGCAGCTTCACCAACAATTTGTGCTATTTCAGTAAATCTTGTTGAAATTTTATCTCTATCATTAGCAAGTTTAGAAGCATATTCAACCATTCTTGCAACGGCAGTTCTGTCTAAGTGAGGAAGTTCTTCTTGTTCACAGAAACCATGTATAAACCTTGCAAGTTTATGTATATTTTCTGTGGTTATAGGAGCATTTTCCTCAAATTCAACTTTTATTTTAAATAGCTTTCTAAAGTCACTATCCATAGCTAAAAGTGATTGATAAATTTGGTCATTTCCTACTATAAGAACTTTTAAATCTAATGGAATAGGCTCGGGTTTTAAAGAAATCATAACCATTGAAGAACGTTGGTCTACTGTATTTTCAATAGAAATTTCTTTAATACGAAGAGCTTTTTTCAAAGCTTCATAACAAATTCCATTTGCTAACAAATCTTTTGCTTGGAATAAAATATATCCACCATTTGCAATATGAAGAAGCCCTGGCTTTAACATTGTGTAATCAGTTTTTAATGAGCCATAATAATTTTCATATTCTAATTTACCAAATATATTGTGGTAAGAATAATTAGAGTCCATAATAACTGGAGCACCTTCAGAATTACTATTGTCAACAAATAGGTTAACTCTATAATTTAACCAAGGTTTTTGTGGTTCTTTAGTAGGACCTTGTTGTGGCTGATTAGAAGTATTGTCTTCTCCTACAAAAATAGAAATATTTTTTAAAATATCTTGTTTAATATCTGTAAGGAACTTGTTTATTTTTTTGTTTCTTTTATATTTATTTTTTATATAATTTATATGTGAATTAACAGTAAGTAGGGCAATGTTAGACTGCCATTCTTCTATTTTCTTATCAGAGGCTCTTTCAATTTCTTTTATTTTTCCAATAGCCTCCATAATTTGACTTTGAACAATTACAGATTTTTCTTCATATTGTTTTTTTATTTCATCATCTAATTTATCAAATTCTTCTTCTTCAATAGTTTCACCATTAACAATAGGCATCATATAAATACCATTTTGAGCAGATTTAACTTGAAAATCATATTTAGCAGATTCTTCATTTAATTTATCTAATAAATTTGAACGTTTTTCTTCAAATTCTTGTTTTATTAAAGCTTTTTCTTTCTCAAAATCATCATTATTAAAAGTATTCTTAATATCCCTACGAATATCTTTAATAAATAAGTCCATAGTTTCTTTAAATTCTTTACCTTGACCTGCAGTAAGTGAAACTGCAATAGGTTCATTAGGATTATCAAAATTATAAATATAACACCAGTCAGAAGGAGTTTTTTTCTTTTTAGAAATTTTATCTAAATAGTTCTTAGCATACATGGTTTTCCCAACACCACTAGGACCTTCTAAATAAATATTATATCCTTTAACATCAACATTAACACCAAATTCTAAAGCTTTAATACCTCTATCTTGGCCAATACCAGTATTAATACCTTCTAATTCAGAAGTATCTTCAAATTTAAATACATTTGGGTTACATATCCTTTTTAAATCCTTATAAGATAATTCGTTTTTTTTCATTTGTTTTTCTCCTTTTATTTTTATATATTATAATTTTAACGTCATCAAAATTGCATTATCAATGCCATCATAATAATTTTTCCTCAAACCCACTTGTTTAAAGTCAAACTGCTCATATAAATGAATAGCAGGTTTATTGTTTTCATTTACCTCTAATGTAATACTATTGCATCGTTCTTCTTTAGCAATATTAATTAATTCATTTAAAATAAATTTGGCAAATCCCATATTTCTTTTATCTTTTTTAGTCACAATATTCATTACATCAGCTACATCTAAAACAATTTTAATTCCACCATAACAAACAATTTCATCATTATAGCGAGCTACTAAATAACTAGAGTTATTATTTACAAGTTCTTCATTAAATATTTCATAACTCCAAAAATTATCAAAATTTTCAGTTAAATTTTCTTTAATTTCATCCAAATCAGAAACATGCATTGTATGAATTACTATTTTAGTTATATCAAACATATCCTTGATCTCCTTAATTATACATTGTAGGGGGGCGTAGACTTCGGCGACCTGGTGACATTAGTTCAACTTTAATATAATAAAACATATTATATTGTTCCTTCGGTCTATTTTTCGCCTTCTAAAGCACGTTCAGCTTGAGATTTTCTTAAATATAATGGAGAAAGAGAATTTGAATCTCCATAAAATCCATTATTATATTTATTAAAACCAGCTATACCGATACTAACTGAGGTTTGCTTATTAAGTTCATTTTCTACAAATAATGAATTAGAAAATTTTTCTAAAATTAAATCTTTATGAAAAACAGCACCATCACCAACAAATAGAATAGGAGATGAAGAGTACTTGGTTAAAATATCTAATACTTCATTAATATTTTTAGCATATAAATCCTCTAACTGTGTAAAGTAATTAGTTTCTTTTTTAAAAATACCACAATAAACATTGTCATTTTTAGCATCAATTAAAGAGCATACAATATTTACTTCGTTTTCAATATTTGAATTTAAAGTATTATACGCCAAACTTTCTAAAGAACTAACAGAAGTAGTAGGTATATTTGTAACATCACAAAAAGCTTTAACAGTAGAAACACCAATACGAACTCCTGTGAAAGAACCAGGACCAATGTTACAACTAAATAAATTAAAATCAGTAAGTTTCATATTAAGTTCTTTTAAAATACTATCAACCATAGGCATTAGCTTTTGTGAATGTGTAAGGCTATCATCAATATTTTTTTCAATAATCACATTAGTATCTTCTAAAACAGCAACAGAGCAAATTTTAGAAGAAGTATCTATACTTAAAATTTTCAAAATAATTCCCTCTTTTCATAGTCAATATTCTACATTAATATACAAAATTTGTAAACGATTTTTAATAAAGAAAAGATTACATTAATATTACATTTGTTACAAATATTACACAAATATTATTTTTACATTACATTAGATGAAATACGTTGAAAATATAAGCAAAATATGGTATTTTTACATAGTACTAAAAGGAGAAAAAATTATGAGTATAGAAAATATAAGTCAAGATTACTTAAATACACTTTCACTACAACAAAAAGCAGAACTAAAGACAAGGTTAGAAAGTAATTTAAGAATACAAAAAATGTTATATAATTATGAAAAAAATAAAAGCACAAATGATAAAGAAAGATAAGCTATGGAGGCAATCTAAATGGATAATAATAACACAAAAGAACTTGCAGTAGTAAGATTAAATATAATAGATAGAATTAAAAATATTTTTAAAAAGCTGTTTTCTAAAAAAGAAAAAGAAACTGAAATAGTAGATATAAAAGAAAAACAAAAAGAAAATACTTTTATTAATAGTATAAAAATAGAAGAAGATGATGAAGAAAAGAGACTATTAAAACTTCAAACTTTAATATCAGAAAATATAGTAACAGAAGAAGAACTACCAGAAGAAGATGTAAATGCATTACATAAATTATATGATAGACAAATATTACAATTGAAAAAAGAAATAGATGATTATAGAGAAAAAATATTAAAAATTAGAATGAATATAAATGAGTAAAATTACAATAGTATAGAACAACCGATAATAAAAAATCGGTTGTTTTGTCATGTTATAATAACCTTTTTCGAAACTCTTGAAAACTATAGTTACATAATATATAGTATAATAGCCTTTTACCTAAAAGGTAGAAAGGAGGGATTTCCATTGAGGAGGATACAGAAGATAATAGCCTTAATTATAGTGTTATACATATTAAAAGGCAAGAATAAAATTTTCTAAGTGGCAAAGCCACATAAGAAAATCTAATTCTTCCATAATTATATTCTAAGAAAATTTATCGCTATCGCGGATAACTTTTCTAAGAATATAAAAAAATTCAACAATTAAGGGAAAAGACCGTTGACGCAACAACGGTCTTTTTTTATTTCCTTGAGAAGATTTATTGTTTAAATCTTTAAGATTAAATTTATAATACTATAATTTCCAATATATGTCAATAAAATTTTAATAGATTATTAAAATTTATATGAAAATTATTTAAAATGTTACATTTTCTCAATATGTAATTCTCTATAATTAGGACTATCATCATTCTTTTTAAAAACAATTTTAGTATAATGCTTAGGCAAAATACTTTCAATAATTTCGCCCCACTCAATAAGGCAAATACCATTTTCAAAATATTCTTCTCCACCAATAGCATAGAACTCATCTACATCATCTAAACGATAAACATCAAAATGATAAATATTTATATTCTCAGCATGATGCTCATTTACAACAGTAAAAGTAGGGCTAGAAATTTCATTTCCAACATTAAAAAACTCAAGCACACCCTGAGTAAACTTAGTTTTACCGTGACCCAAGCTCACCACTTAAAACCACAATATCACCGCTTCTTTAAATTCTTAGCAAAATCTTTCGCAAAATTAATTGTATCTTGTTCACTTTTCGAAATAAATGTTTCCATAAAAAAACTCCTTATTATTTAATACCATATATTTTATAGCAAATCAGCCTATTTGTAAATAATTATGTAAAAATACTTGAAAAATTATGTTGAATATGTTAATATAGTGTTATTAAAATTTAATGTAGCAAATTATAAACAACAAAAGGAGGATACAATATGGAACAAATTATTAAAGAAGCAAAGGAAGTTTTTGAAAGACGGAATTTAAAATCTGAACAAATAGCAGAGGCAAAAAAAGATGAAGTAGAAGTAGAAAATAAGAGGATAGAAAAAGAAGCAAAAGAATTAGTTAAATTACTAATACAACTATTTGATGCTTCTAATCAAGAAAATGGAGATTACAGAATAGACTATATAAAGATAGAAAAGTCAGATAAAAATGAAAACTTATTTTGTAGAGTTACATTTGAAAAAGACAAATATGAAATACAAACATATATAGGATATTATGAATTAATAAATTTACCATACATTTCAAAAGCAATTGATGCAATAAATCATCAAAAATTTGATCCAAAGGTATTATACAAAGTTATGAATATAATATCAGAATTAGAAGATTATACTGTTAGTAATTGGTCAAAATGTGAGTATAGTGGACAGGAGGAATGTGCTAAGTCAGTAAGTATTGGTGTATAAAGAATAATTTGCTAAAAGATGACAAACAATGAAGTTATGATAAAATAATAAATAAAAGCGGAGAGAAATCTCCGTTTTTATTTATATATAACAAGATAAAAAATAAAGAGAATTTACGAGAAATTCACATATAATTTGTTGACAATTAAAAATATCTAAAATATAATACAAGGATGGAAATTTTAGAGACGGAGCAAACTAGAAAGATTTGAGACGTGTCAATTGACAGAAAGGAAAAAGTGAAATGTTTAAAATATTAAAAAATCTAAAAAAATCAGCACTATCTGTTGCAATAATTGTATTACTTTTATGTGTGCAAGCATGGGCAGATTTAACACTTCCAGATTATACCTCAAAAATAGTTAATGTAGGCATACAACAAGGAGGAATTGAAAATTCTGCACCAGAGGTAATTCGTAAAAGTCAAATGAATAATCTTCTAATTTTTACTAAAGAGGATGAAAATATTTTAAGTAAATATACATTAATTTCTAAAGATTCTTTAGAAGAAAAGGAATTTAATAAGTATATAAAAAAATATCCAGTGTTAGAAAATGAAGATTTATACATAATAAATGAATTAAATAAAGAGGAACTAAATGAATTAGGAACATCAATGGCAAAACCACTTATGCTCCTTTCAAATGTAACTAATGAGCAAACTGCTGAGAAGATAAAAGAGCAGTTAGTAAATACTATGCAAGGAATGCAAGAGTATAATAATGAAGAATTAGAAAATGCAAGCGGGTCGCCCATGGGTGCGCCCCCTACAATGGGAACAAGCGTGGAAGAGAAAACTGGGGCAGAAAATACTATACAGCAAATACCACAAGAAATAAATGGAGACAATCTTCCAATTCCACCAGCAATAATGAAACAAATGAGCTTGTTGGAATTATTAGGCGCTATGCCACAAGAACAGTTTGACATGATATTTCAGAAAATAGAACAAAGTCTAAATGGAATGAATGACTCTATATTAGAGCAAGCAGCAATCAATAGCGTAAAAGAAGAATATAAAGCAGTAGGAATGAATACAGACAAAATTCAAAACAACTATATCTTTATATCAGGACTTCAAATGCTAGGAATTGCACTAATTAGTATGATATCAGCAATTGTAATAATGCTATTATCTTCTAGAGTAGCAGCTAATTTAGGAAGAGTTTTAAGAGATAAAGTATTTAAAAAAGTAATGAATTTCTCAACAAAAGAATTTAGAGAATTGGGTGCAGCATCATTAATAACAAGAAGTACAAATGATATTCAACAAATACAAGGTCTAATTTCTATACTATTTAGAGTAGTAGTATATGCACCAATTATAGGAGTAGGTGGATTTCTAAGAGTACTTGCTAATAGTGATACATCTATGGCATGGATTGTAGGTTTGGCTATTTTATGTGTTGTAGGAGTTGTATTAACACTATTTACAATAGCAATGCCAAAATTCAAAATATTACAAGAACTAGTAGATAAACTAAACCTAGTATCAAGAGAAATATTAACAGGTCTTCCAGTAATAAGAGCATTTAATACAAGTAAAAGAGAAGAAGAACGTTTTGATAGTTCTAATAAAGATTTAATGAAAGCAAATATATTTGTAAACCGTGCCATGAGTATAATGTTTCCAGCTTTAATGTTTGTAATGAATAGTGTAATGGTACTTATAATATGGGTAGGAGGTCATAAAGTTGATGAAGGTATAATGCAAGTTGGAGATATGATGGCATTTATACAATATACAATGCAAATAGTAATGAGCTTTTTGATGATTTCAATGATATCAATTATGCTACCACGTGCAGCAGTATCAGCAAAACGTATTAATGAAGTATTAGAAAAAGATTTAAGTATAGCAAATAAAGAAAAAATAAAAAGATTTAAAGAAGATAAAAAAGGCTTAGTAGAATTTAAAAATGTATGCTTCAGATACCCAGACGCAGATGAAGAAATACTAACAGATATAAACTTTACAGCAAAGCCAGGTGAAACAACAGCAATAATAGGAAGTACAGGAAGCGGAAAATCAACAATAGTAAACTTACTACCACGTTTTTATGATGTAACAAGAGGAGAACTTTTAATAGATGGTACAAATATAAAAGATGTGGGGGTAAAAGAATTAAGAAAGAAAATAGGTTTTGTACCACAAAAAGGAATACTATTTTCAGGAACAATAAAATCAAACATAAAATATGGAAATCCTAAAATGAGTGACGAAGATATGATTAAAGCCGCCCAAATAGCACAAGCAGAAGAATTCATTTTAGCAAAAGAAGAAAAATATGACTCTCCTATTGCACAAGGTGGAAACAATGTATCAGGAGGTCAAAGGCAACGTTTATCAATAGCAAGAGCAATTGCTATATCACCAGAAATATTAGTATTTGATGATAGTTTTTCAGCCTTAGACTTAAAAACAGATAAAGCATTAAGATCAGCCTTAGCAAAAGAAGTAAAAGGAAAAACAGTAATAATAGTAGCCCAAAGAATTAGCACAATAATGAACGCAGAGCAAATAGTAGTATTAGAAGAAGGAAAAGTAGTAGGAAAAGGAACACATGAACAATTAATGAAAAATTGCGATACATATAAACAAATAGCAATTTCACAATTGTCAGAAGAAGAACTAAATGGAAATAATAGTAAGGAGGTGGACTAAAGAGTATGCCAGGACCAATGGGGGGACCTCGGAAGAGGAGTAGCAGGAAAAGCAGTAGAAAAAGCAAAAGACTTTAAAGGAACTACAAAAAAATTAATAAAAGATTATTTATCAAAATATAAAATAGCAGTGTTAGTTGTAATAATATTTGCAATAGGAAGTACAATATTTTCAATAGTAGGACCAAAAATATTAGGAAATGCAACAACAGAAATATTTAATGGTTTAGTAGGTAAGCTATCAGGAGGAGAAGGAATAAACTTTGGTAAAATAGGGGTAATACTTTTAAGTCTACTTACCCTTTACCTAATAAGTGCATTATTCTCATTAGTGCAAGGTTTTACAATGACAGGAGTATCACAAAAATTAACTTATAACTTACGTAATGACCTAGCTAAAAAAATAAATAAATTACCAATGAGTTACTTTGATAAAAAAACAAAAGGAGAAGTTCTATCAATTGTTACAAATGATATAGACACAGTTTCACAAAACCTAAACCAAAGTATTACACAAATAATAACAGCAATATGTACATTAATAGGAATACTAATAATGATGTTATCAATAAGTGTAGAAATGACACTAATATCTTTACTAATACTACCAGTTACAGTAGTACTAGTAAAAATAATAGTAGGAAAATCACAAAAATACTTTAAAAAGCAACAAGATTACTTAGGTCATGTAAATGGTCAAGTAGAAGAAGTATATGGAGGGCACACCATAGTAAAAGCCTTTGGAGGAGAAGAAAAAGCCTTAGAAGAATTTAGAAAAGCAAATAATGAACTATATTCTTCAGCGTGGAAATCTCAATTCCTATCAGGCTTAATACACCCAATAATGAACTTTATAGGAAATGTAGGATATGTGCTAGTTGCCATATTAGGTGGATACTTAGCAATACAAGGAAAAATTACAATAGGAAATATACAATCCTTCATACAATATAACAAACAATTCACACAGCCAATAAACCAAATAGCACAAGTTTCAAGTATGTTACAAGCAATGGTAGCAGCAGCAGAAAGAGTATTCGAATTTTTAGAAGAGCCAGAAGAAGCAAAAGATGTAGAAAATCCAAAATCTATAAAAGGATTAAAAGGAAATGTAACCTTTGACCATGTAGAATTTGGTTATGATAAAGACAAAATTATAATAAAAGATTTTAGTGCCAAAATAAAAGATGGACAAAAAATAGCAATAGTAGGACCAACAGGAGCAGGAAAAACCACAATAGTAAAACTATTAATGCGTTTTTATGACATAAACAAAGGTGCAATATTAGTAGATGGAATAAATATAAAAGACTTTAAACGAGAAGACCTAAGAAAAATGTTTGGAATGGTACTTCAAGACACCTGGTTATTTGGAGGAAGTATAAAAGAAAACATACGTTACAGCAAACCAGAGGCAACAGACACAGAAGTAATAGAAGCCGCAAAAGCAGCACATGTACACCACTTCATAAAAACTTTACCACAAGCATATGACATGATACTAGATGAAGAAACAAGTAATATATCAAGCGGACAAAAACAACTACTAACAATAGCAAGAGTAATACTAGCCGACCCAGAAATACTAATACTAGACGAAGCAACAAGCTCAATAGACACAAGAACAGAGTTGCAAATACAATCCGCAATGGATAACCTAATGAAAGGCAGAACCAGCTTCATAATAGCTCACCGTCTATCAACAATAAAAAATGCAGACCTAATACTAGTAATGAACCATGGCGACATAGTAGAACAAGGTACCCACCAAGAACTACTTTCAAAAGGAGGCTTCTACGCAGATTTATACAATAGCCAATTTGAAGAAATAGAAGAATAACAAATAAGAGATTTTTGGGACGCACCCGAAAATCTCTTAATTTATTTAATAAGGAATATTTTTTATATGGGGTGGCAGTTTCAACAACCAAAGTGACATCAAACCACCTAAATAATTTATAAAAAATGAAAAAAATTGCCAATACACATAAAGTGTGATACAATATGTCACATATAAAAATATAACTGGTAACCTATAATTCATAATTGAAGGAGGAAAAATAATGAAAGAAAAATTGATAGCTTTTACACGGAAAACAAAAAATAGGAAAAAAATAATAATAGCTAATATAGTAATATTTGCTATTGTTGTAGCAACTACTTTATTTTTGGATATTACGAAAATAAATATAGTAGTAAGAATAATTACAGCAATACCAATAATACTAATATTAGTAGGAAACTATTTAATTATTAGATTGTTTAACTTAAATGAAAAAGTAATTAGAAATAATAAAATGTCAATTATTTTTCTTGCATATTCAGATGTAACATTGTGGATATTGACAATTACATATGCATTAATGACAAACGGAATAAAAGTAAAATTTATTATAATAATACCTATATTTATTATATTTATGATTATTTCGGAATGTGTAGGCAGATATTTCCGCAAAAAGCTCAAACTTGAATAAAAATACTACAAGTCGCCTGAAATTTGGGCGACTTATATCTTGCAATAGAATATAAAAAACACTTGCGTATATCAACATAATATGTTACAATATAAATATTGAAACAATTAAATATTTTAAACCTTTAAAGGAGGAAAATATCATGGACAAAAATGAAAAGAAACGGATAGTAAAAGCTTTTGCAGGTGGTGCAGTGTGTACTGTGGCAATGATTAAGAGTCAAAATATTATAGGGGAGAAAGTGACTCGGCAGCCACACAAAGACATTGCAGTGAAGTTGTCTAATGCATTTTGGTCAATCTGCTACACATTGTATTCTTACTATGTTGTAGGCGAAAAGGAATAATGATATTTAGCGAAAAAGGACTAGCAAATGCTAGTCCTTTTTGTGTGATTAAAATATACATAAATCAATCTCTACCAAAAGTCGATTGAATATTTTACTAAATAGTTATAAAATAACACCAAGGAGTGATACAAAATGGATAATATGAAATTTGGAAAATTTATACAAGAGCTTAGAAAAGAAAAAAATATGACACAAAAGGAATTAGCACAAAAACTAAATTTAACAGATAAAGCAATTTCTAAATGGGAAAGAGGAATTGGCTTTCCTGACATTGCTATGCTAAAACCATTAGCTGAAATATTTAATGTTAGTATTATAGAACTTCTAAATGGTGAGAAAGAAAATGTAAAAGAAATAGACTTAGATCTAAGAATATTAACAATATTAAAAGAAAAGGAAAGCGAGAAGAAGAAAAAAGTAGGAAAAGTTATAGGAATAAGTTCTACTATAATTGTAATATTAACTATAACACTATACATATTAATATTTTCCAAAGGTGAATTAAAAACATGTAACCCAATAAGAGCAGCGATTGGATATGCAGAAGTTGTGTTCTTGGGAAAAGAATATGTAGAAGTAGGAAATATACCAACAAAAACTATTTATGCAAATGGTAATTTTGACATAGAAAAATATATGGAAAAAAGAGGATACGAAAATGTAGGAGGAATAAAAACAGGAGATAACTTTTACGTAAAGGGAGAAACACGTGTATTAGTAGAACGTTGGTCGGTAGCAGGTGTTGTAGCATATGAATGGCATAAAGAAGTAGATTGTAGTGCAGAGAAAATAGAAGAACTAAGAAAGGAGTATAAACAAGTAAAAGAACGAGAAAAAATGCATGTATTAAATGATAATAATCAAAAAATAAACGAAATTCAAGGCACAGATGTAAGCAAACCAAGTATAGAAGTACCATTAAATATTGTAATGCCAACAAATTCAATAGAATAATAAAGCCATTTATAAAAAATGAAAAAATCATAGCTTTTATATCATATAAGTCTATGATTTTTTTGTTTCTTATGATATTATAGCTGTAATAAAATCAAAAAAGAAGAAAAGATTGGAGCATAAATAATGTCTATATTAAAACCACAAAAGATACTATTAGAAGATTTTAATAAAATAGAAAACTTATTAGAAGAAATACAAAAAGATGACGAAATAGAAAACATTATTATTGAAGACTATAAACAAGAAAAAATAGAGCTTACAGACATAACAATAAAAAGAGCAATAATAAACAATACACAAATTATTAATAGTAATTTAGAAAAAAATACTTTTATAGATATAGAATTCAATAACTGCAATTTTTCAAACACTTCTTTTGATAATTGTAGTTTTATAAGATGTGAATTTAATAACTGTAAATTAACAGGATGTAACTTTATTGAAAGTGGCTTATATGATATAGGTTTTATAGATACAAATATGAATTACACCAATTTATCAATGTCAAGTATGAAAAATATTATATATAAAAATACAATGTTAAGAAATAGCTGTTTTAATGAAAACAAAACAAAAAATATAATATTAAAAGAAGTTGATTTGACAAGAACACAATTTTTTAGAACAAGTCTAAAAGGAATCGACTTATCAAATAGCATAATTGAAGGAATAGCAGTATCAATAGAAGATATAAAAGGAGCAATAATAAATGAGTTTCAATCATTAGACTTAATGTATTTATTAGGAGTAAAGATAAAATAAGAAATAAACAAGGAGGTAATATGTCATTAATAAATGTAAATAATTTAACCTTTGGCTATGAAGGAAATGTAAACAATGTATTTGAAAATGTATCATTTAACATAGATACAGACTGGAAATTAGGGCTAATAGGAAGAAATGGAAAAGGGAAAACAACTTTTTTAAAACTTTTGCTAGGTGAGTATGAATATAAAGGAACAATATCAAAAAATGTAGAATTTGATTACTTTCCTTTTGAAGTAAAAAATAAAGAAAAAATGGCAATAGAAGTCGCAAATGAAATTGCACCAAATGTAGAAGACTGGGAGATCATAAAAGAGTTAAATTTACTAAACACAAATGCAGAAATTCTTTATAGAAAATTTGACTTACTAAGTGGTGGAGAACAAATAAAAATACTTTTAATAAGTTTATTTCTAAAAGGAGGAAACTTTTTACTTATAGATGAACCCACAAATCATTTAGATAATGAAACAAAAGAAAAACTAGTAGAATATTTAAAAAAGAAAAAAAGTTTCATACTAGTATCACATGATAGAGATTTTTTAGACAAAGTAGTAGACCATATTATTTCTATAAACAATACAAATATAGATATACAAAAAGGAAATTTCACTTCATGGCACGAAAACAAAGAAGCTCAAGATAACTTTGAAAAGGCACAAAACGAAAAACTAACAAAAGATATAAATAGGTTAGAAGTAGCTTCAAGAAATACAGCAAAATGGTCAGACAAAATAGAAAAAACTAAATATAATACTAATAATTCTGGCTCTAGTATAGATAGAGGATATGTAGGGCATCAGTCAGCAAAAATGATGAAAAAGGCTAAAGTGATGGAAAGAAGAACCCAAAAAGCAATTGAGGAAAAATCTACATTATTACACAATATAGAAAAAGCAGATGACTTAAAAATAATACCATTAGAAAGTAGAAAAAGTCCATTAATAGTAGCTGATAATGTACAAGTCAAATATAACCAAAAGCCTATATTTGAAAAAATATCATTTGAAATAGAAAATGGAGATAGAATTGCAATAACTGGCAAAAACGGTGCAGGAAAATCAAGCCTATTAAAATTAATAATGGGAGACGAAATAGAATATACAGGAAATTTAAAAAAAGCAAATGACATAAAAATATCATATGTATCACAAAGCACAGAACAACTAAAAGGAAGTTTAAAAGAATATGCAAGACAAAACAAAATAGATGAAAGTATATTTAAAGCAATGTTATCAAAAATGGGGTTATCAAACTTAGAATTTGAAATTGATATAAGTAAAATGAGTGAAGGTCAAAAGAAAAAAGTACTAATAGCAAAAAGTATATCAGAAACTGCAAATATCTATATATGGGATGAGCCACTAAACTATATAGACATTCTAACAAGAATACAAATAGAAGAAGCAATAATAAAATATAAACCAACACTTATATTTGTTGAACATGATGAAACATTTGTAAAAAAAGTAGCTACAAAAGTTATAAATATAGAAAAAATATTTAGAGAACAATAAATATTAATATATAGGAGGAAAATATATGGAAAAAAGATTAAAAATAATAGTAGAAAATTGCCCACAAAATCATAAATGTCCTGCAGTACAAGTTTGCCCAGTAGGAGCATTAACACAAAAAGACTTTGAAGCACCTGAAATAAATCATGACAAATGTATAAAATGTGGTAAATGTTCAAAATTTTGCCCAAAGAAAGCTTTGACATTATAATTAAAAAGTACATAAATGTAGTAAGTATATATAACTAAATATTGATAATAATACCAATATATGATATAACTAACAAATAAAAAAGGAGGCAAAAAATGGAAAAACAAAAGGTAACAAATTTTATAAAATACATTGGAGTAAATGATAAAGACTTAGACTTATTTGAAAGTCAATATATAATACCAAATGGAATATCATATAATTCATATATAATAGAAGATGAAAAAATAGTGGTTATGGATACAGTAGATAAAAGAAAACAAGAAGAATGGTGGAACAACTTAGAAAAAGAGTTAAATGGAAAACAAATAGACTATCTAGTAGTATCACACCTAGAGCCAGACCACTCATCAAGTATAAAAATGTTAGCACAAAAATATCCAAACATGAAAATAGTAGGAAATGCACTAACCTTCAAAATGTTACCACAATTTTTTGAAATAGATTTAACTAATAGGCAAGTTTTAGTAAAAGAAGGAGATACACTAAATATAGGAAAACACACACTAAAATTTTACATGGCACCAATGGTACACTGGCCAGAAGTAATGGTAACATATGAAGAAACAGAGAAAATACTATTTACAGCAGATGCCTTCGGAAAATTTGGAAGTTTAGATACAAAAGAAGATTGGACATGTGAAGCAAGAAGATATTACTTCAACATAGTAGGAAAATATGGAATGCAAGTACAAGCACTACTAAAAAAACTAACCAATTTAGAAATAAAAATAATATGCCCACTACATGGACCAATACTAAAAGAAAACTTAAACTATTATATTAATAAATATAATATATGGAGTAGTTATAAACCAGAAGATGAAGGAATATTAATAGCATATAACTCAATACATGGAAATACAAAAAAAGCAGTAGAAAGATTAGAAGAAATTTTAATAGAAGCGGGAGCTAAAAAAGTAATAACATCAGACTTAGCAAGAGAGGACATGGCAGAAGTAATAGAAGATGCCTTTAGATATGACAAAATAATACTAGCTTGCCCAACATATGATGCAGGACTATTCCCATTTATGGAAAAATTCTTAAGACATTTAAAACATAAAAACTACCAGAATAGAGCAGTAGCAATAATAGAAAATGGCTCATGGGCACCAGCAGCTGCAAAAAATATGCAAGACCTATTAGAGCAAATGAAAGACATAACAGTAATAGAGCCAATAATTCATATAAAAACAACAATGAATAAAGAAAACGAAGAAGAAATGAAAAAACTTGCACAAAATATGTTACAAATATAAGGGAGGTGAAGGAAAAATGAAATACCAATGTACAGTATGTGGATATGTATATGACGAAGGAGTAGAAAAAGTAAAATTTGAAGATTTACCAGAAGATTGGGTATGTCCACTATGCGGAGTAGGAAAAGATATGTTTGAAAAAGTAGAAGAATAGCATTTTAAGAAAATTTACTAAATGATATAAAAGCCCAAAAGAGATTATTATACTCTTCTGGGCTATTTCTTTACATATTATAAATGCTAGCAATATCACCAGTTTGCTCTCCAGTAGCAATAACAATAGGATAATGAAAGTATATACAACAAAGTAAGTTATTAAAAAAATCAAAATCTATTGCAAGTTTCCATAAAATATGATATACTTTTTAAGTAACATGTTTTAAAAGTTTATTTTAACTAAAATAATAAAAGGAGGATAGAATTTAACAAGTAACTTAAAAACCAAGCAAACAACATAGGAGGATTGTAACATGGAAAAAGTAGGTAAGTTAGTTGTAAATGTTCTTTCAGTAGTAATAATGTTGGTACTGTATCTGTTATGGCTTCCGCCATTATCACTGGCATATGTAGAAGGTTTTTTATTTTTAGGCATATGTCTGGTCACGTTAATAGCTAATATTGCTATGTGGGTTTCCGATTTTGGAATTGCATCTCTAATAGAATGTGGAGGCTTTTGCATTGTAGTTATAATATTACTACTTGGAGGAATTCTAGGAAGTAGAGCATTTAATGCTACTACAAAGCAACAGCAAATTGGAGAAGTGGAAGAAGTAGAGTTTGATGAAATGATTAAACAAATTGATACTTCGCAGATTCCAATTGTAGATGAAGCCTTAGCCAATAAGCAAGCTGATAAAAAGATAGGTGAAGACATTGCATTAGGTTCCAGAATAAAATTAGGGGATGCTGCAATTCAGGAAGTAAATGGAGAGATTATGTTCGTTGTACCGCTTGAACATACAAGCTTTTGGAAATGGAACAAAAACAGAACTACTCCAGGATACATTACTGTGTCTGCTTCAAATCCCAACAAAGTAAATTTTGTAACAGAATTAGATGGCGAAAAGATTAACATTCGTTATCAGGAGTCAGCATATTTTAGCAAAGATTTGAAACGGCATATGAGAAACGAAGGTTATAGAAATGTAGGTTTAACAGAATATACATTTGAAATTGATGATTCTGGAAGACCATACTGGGTAGTAACTACCTTCGAAAATCATACAATTTTTAGTTCTGGAGAAGCAACGGGAGTTGTAGTAGTAGATGCACAAACAGGAGAGACAAATTGGTATTCAATAGAAGATACGCCAGAATGGGTAGATATCATTCAGCCAAAGTCGTTCATTGAAGACCAAATCGACAATTGGGGAGAACTGATACATGGTTTCTGGAATACAATGTTTGGCAATACAGAAATGACCAAAAAGACAGACCTAACTTTAACAGTCTATGTAAATGGCGATTGTTACTACTTCACAGGAATGACAAGTGTAGGAACAGACGAATCTTGTTCAGGATTTATCATGGTAAACACTCGTAACAAACATGCCCAAATATGTAAAATAAGTGGTGCAACAGAAAATGCAGCAATGAAATCAGCAGAAGGCTTAGTATCTGACTTTGGTTATAAGTCTACAGAGCCATTGCCACTTAATATCAACGGTATACCTACATATGTTATGGGTTTAAAAGATGAAGAAGGTCTTTTAAAAGCATATGCAATGGTAAATGTTGAAAATTACAGTATAGCAGCAAAAGGTGCAAGCTTAGCAGAAGCAAGCAGAGCATATATACAATCTGTTGCAAGAAATAGCAGCACTAATGTAGTAGCATCAGATGAAGCATATGGATATACATATGAAGGCAAAGTTCAGCGTATATCAAACGTAGTAGAAGATGGCTCAACTTACTATTATTTAGTAGTAGAAGGAGAAGAAGAGAAAATCTTCACAGCTTCATACATGGTTTCGGAAGAGCTTGCGGTTACTCGTGATGGTGACACTGTAAAAATTACCTATGTAGACGACAAAAATGGAACAGTAGACATCGTAACCTTTGATAATGTGGAATTTGCTACACCTGTTTCCGAAGCACAGGAAAAACGAAATGAACTCGATAAAGGAACTTCAGCATATGATGCAGAAGAAAGCCAGATTATCGAAGTAAATCCTAATGTAAGCGAAGATACATGGAATAGCCTTTCAGACGAAGAAAAGGCAAAGCTCTTACAGGAGTATCAGGAAAATAATTAAAAATTCTATCAAAAAACTGAGTGTACAATGTGCACTCAGTTTTTGTTTAAGAAATCTAGTAAATACTTTATTGAAGCATACTTATTTTTATGATATTATATAAGGAAATTTTAAATTGATACAATATATAAGTATTTGCAACCAGCTAAAACACTATAATGTTAAAACTAGTTGACAAATTTCCAACTAAAATTGATAGAAAGCAACTAAAGATAGATATATAATTTTAAACAAAGGGAGGATAAAAATAATGAATTTAGGAGAAAAATTATTTGAACTAAGAAAAGCAAAAAATTTAACACAAGATGAGGTGGCAGAAAAGTTAAATGTAACAAGGCAAACTGTATCAAAATGGGAAACAAACCAAAGCACACCAGACTTTGACAAAATAGTTCCAATAAGTGAATTATTTGAAATAGGAGTAGAAGAACTACTAACAGGTAAATTAAAGGAAGAAAAACAACTAGAGAAGGAAGAAAAAGTACTTACTAAACAAGAAGCAAAAGAGAAATCAGCAAAAGTAGTAAGTGGTTCTATTTTTATATACATTTTAGCAGTAGCTTTAATAATGATATTAGTTCCAGTAAAACATGTAAACCCAATAGTAGCAAGTTCAATATTCTTAATATTAATAGGGTGGGCAACAGCGAGAATAATAAAAAACTATATGTCAATGCCAAAATTTGAAAAGACAAAAGAGGAAAAGAAAGAAGAAAAAATAATAAAGCAAATAAATGGTATTATAGGCTCAATTTGTGTAGCACTATATTTTATAGTAAGTTTCACAACAATGGCATGGCATGTAACATGGGTAATATTTATAATAAATGGACTAATATGCCAAGTAGTAAAATTAATATTTATGCTAAAAGGAGATGAAGAAGATGAATAATAAAACACCAATTATATTTTTACTAATATTAATTTCATTACTAATATTCATTTTAGTAATGTTCCTAGTAGTAAATTTAACAGGAGGAAGAGGTAGAATAATAAATATTGGCTCTAAGAACAATAAAATAATATATGATAAAACCTTTAATATAGAAGAAATAAAAAACATAGAAATAAAGCAAGAGGCAGGAGACATTATTTTTGAAGAAAGTACAGATAATAATATTACAGTAACAGTTTATGGAGAAGAAGCACAAGATATAGAAGTTACTTTAAATGATGATAAATTAATAGTAGATTACACAAAAAGAAACAGATTCACATTTTTAAATTTTGGAAGTATCAAAAACGATATAATAATAAACCTTCCTTCTAGTTATAGTAATAAAATAAAAATAGATAATAACATGGGAAACAATTATATAAATGATTTACAAAATGCAACACTAACTATAGATTGTGACGCAGGAGATGTAGAAATAGAAAAAATAAAAAATGCAAATATAAAATGTAATTTAGGGCAAGTAGAAGTAGGAGAGATACTAAATAAATGTGACATAAAAGTTGATGCAGGAAATGTAGAAATAGAAAAACTTCTAATAAATGAAAATTCTAAAATAAAAGCAGATTTAGGAAATATAGATATAAAAGAAACAAACAATATTAATATAGAAGCAAATGTAGATTTAGGAAAAACAAATATAAATGGAAGCAATAGAAACTCAGAAGTTACATTAGAATTAGAATGTGACTGTGGGAATATAAATGTAGAAAAATAGAAATTTATTTAATAAGAAAACAAATAAAAACAATTTGTTTAGTATAGCTTTTTATGCAAATAATAGCCTTCACAATAATAAGTGGAGGTTATTATTTTTTACATAAGTAAGAAAATTTGCATTTTTATGTAAAATATTGTATAATATAAGTAACAATGTTTATATTTAGCATAAACAAAACATTACCAAAAAATAAAAGAGTGAAAAAAGAAAGGAGTATTTTAATATGAACACATCATTACCTATTTACAACTATATGAATGAGATTACAGAGGCTATCAAGAATCATGCTGTAACAATTATTACAGCTGAAACAGGCTCTGGAAAGTCAACACAGGTACCACAGTATGCACATAACGCTGGGTATGATGTTGTTGTTACCGAACCTCGGCGCATGGCTGCTTGGTCATTAGCAGAAAGAGTAGCAGAAGAAATGGAAACACCATTAGGTGAAACTGTAGGTTTCAGAACAGCAATGGAGAGAAATGACTCTCAAAATACATCAATACTGTATTGTACAGATGGATTAGAGTTAGTTCGGACACTTACAGACACCAAGAACAAACCTAAAGTGTTAGTAATAGATGAAGTTCACGAGTGGAACTCAAATATTGAAACACTTATAGGCTGGTCTAAGAAAAAAATCGAAGAAGGCTGGTGCACAAAAGTAGTTATTATGAGTGCAACGTTGGAAAAAGAAAGCTTGGCAGAGTATTTTGAAAAAGATGTATATTCTTTAGAAGTACCAGGAAGATTATTTCCAGTAAGCTTCGAAGAAAGAAGTGAAACACATCTTATTGCATCTATTGCTGAAATGGTCTCAGAAGGAAGAAATACATTAGTATTTGTTCCTGGGAAAAAAGAGATTGCAGAAGTAATTGAAAAACTTTCTTCTAACAATGTAAAAGCAAAAGTGCTTCCATTACATGGAGAGCTTGATTGCGAAGAACAGAAAAAGTGCTTTTATAGTTACTCTCTTCCTAAGGTGGTTGTAGCTACAAATGTGGCGCAAACATCAATAACCATTCCGGACATCGATGCAGTAGTAGATACTGGAAAAGAAAGACGCTTAGAAACATATGATGGTATTCAGGGCTTATTCTTAAGAAATACAAGTAAGGCAGACTGCATGCAAAGAAAAGGCCGTGCAGGAAGAACAAAAGAAGGCAAATACATTCTTTGTTCAGATACCTACTTTGAAGACAGAGAAGAGTTCTCTGTACCTGAAATTCAAAGATGTCTTTTAGAACAAACAGTATTGCGCTTAGCAACTATCGGAATTGATGCAGTAGAGTTTCCGTTCTTCCATCAGCCAAAGGTAGAAGAGCTTATAAGAGCAAAAGAAACACTTATAGACTTAGGAGCGCTCAAAGAAGACAACACAGTAACTCCAATCGGCTACAAGATGGCTAAAATGCCAGTAGGCGTTCAGTCAGCAAGAATGATTATCGAAGCTGAGAAATATGGTGTTACAGAAGAAGTTATTAAAATTGCCTCTATTGTAGAAATCGGAACACTGCTTAGCAAAGATGCTTCATATTCAGACTTTACTTGTGAAAGAGAAAGTGATCTGTTAGCAGAGCTGGATGTGTGGAATAAACTTCAGAAAATGGGGTTTGTAAAGTTCGAAGAGTTAGGCATTAACAAAAAAGTTTTCTTCCGAATTAAAGAACACATCAAAAGAATGCATGAAGCATTAAAAGGAGTTGTACAAATAGCATATTGCGAAGACCGTAAGGCAATAAAGATGGCATGCATGGCTGGAATGATTAACCACGTATACAAAAATACTGGTTATAGCTATGTAAATGGAGATGGAGTTGACAGACAGTTAGACCGCAAAAGTTGCTTACACTATAGTAGTACAAGTTTAGTAGTTGGTAAGCCAAGAATTATTGAGTATAAAGACTCGTGGGGCAGGAAAAGAACAATGGACTTGGTTACAATAGCAACAAAGGTAAGTGCTGAGGAGTTAAAAGAAATAGCACCTCAATTTATTACAGAAGAGGAAACAGATTGTTATTACTCTTCCTATGAGGACGCTGTTAAAGTAACAAAGGTAACATATTTTAAAGATATTCGAATTGCAGAAGATACTCAAGCAGTTCCAAATCATCCAGATTATGCAAAATTAAAGGCAGAGTATGAAAGCAGTAATAGAAGTACTTACTACGAAGATAGAAGGCAAAAAACAATAGAAATTGACGGGAAAGCCTTTAAAGTAGACTATGGTTGGAGAGAAACATCAATAACTGTAGATAAGTACACACTGTATCATTCAGATGCTAAAAGAGTAGCATTAGATGATGGAACACAGGTAACGCTTTATTATTATGGAGATTCTTGGCATGGTCAAACAGGAAACAGTATGACTGACTTAAGAAACAAAGTAGAACGTGCAAGAGTAAAAGCAGCATGGGATAGAGTAAAAAGAAATCTTCCCGAATTAGAAGCATTCGATATCTCTTCAGTATTAAAATGCATTCCTTACATAGGAAAGCAGGAAATAACAATTGGTAATGGTGGATATGGCGAAACTATTTATGGCTTTGGATGCATTTCTTTGCAGAAAAACAATTCTCTGAAATTAGAATTAATTGAAGATGAAGAAAAGTCAGCAGAGAAGACAAAAGAAGCTATCGAGTTTCTATATGGAAAACACATTAAAGAAAATTATTCTGAAAAGAAATTCAAGTTTCTGAAAGGTGTAAAAGGCCTATCCAAAAAAGAACAAAGAGTAAAGGAGGAATTTGACTCCGAAGTACGACAGCTATTAGAAGGATTGGATATCAGCAACATTGAAGAAAGAATTTCCTACTTGGAAGAATTATACAATGTGCTAATTGAAGATTTAAAAATAGCGTAAGTACTAGAAATGCTAGAGAGACCGCAGACAAATGTCTGCGGTCTCTTTTAGAATATTATACAACATACAATAGAATACAAAGAAAATGCAATAAATTTCCTAAAAATATAAATATATGGAAAACAGAATGAATATATTTATGCTTTTTCCCAATTCCATATAATACAGCTCCAATAGTATAAATAATACCACCAAGAAGTAAAAGTACAAATCCAGAAATAGTTAATAAACTAGGTAATATATTAATTTTAACAATAATACACCATCCCATTAAAAGGTAACAAACCATAGAAAGCACCTTATATTTTTTAATATCAATAGAATTAAAAATAATACCTAAAATAGCAGCAAGCCAAATAATAGCAAGAATAGAATAACCAGTTATAGGGTTATATTCTCTTAATGTGCATAAACAAAAAGGAGTATATGAACCAGCTATTAAAATAAAAATAGAACAATGGTCTAAAATTTGAAAAACTTTTTTAGCCTTAAGTTTAGGACTAAGCCCATGATATATACTAGACATTGAGTAAAGTAAAATCATAGAAAAACCAAAAATAATACCACTAACAATGCCATAAACATTATTGTGAATACCCGCAAAAATAGGTACCAATATAAGGGCAATAGCACCTAAAGCACCACCCACAATATGAGTAACCATATTAAAAATTTCCTCACCTTTTGTATAAGAAGGTAAAACTCTATCATTCAATTTCGTTCTTTCCAAATAAATCAACACCTTTATATAATCTTGATATGGAGAATATCATATTAAGTAGTAAGTGTCAAATAAGTGACCGAGTGTTCAACAAAGTATTTTTACATAAAGTTGACTTTAAAAGAAAAATATAATATAATTAAATTACATAAAACTTGTTTTTAAGAAAGAGAGAGGTAATAATATGCGTATTCTCGAAATAGAAGCAATAAAAGACACTATTTGTCGGTCAGAAGATTTGTTGCAAGGAAACAATCCAATAGTGCTTGATGCAGAAACTGTGAAAACAACAAACTGTTATGCATATTCATTAGGAATTATGTACAATGGAATGAAAGGAAGGTACTTTATTCCAGGATTTACAGAATGCTTACCATACTATGGAGAGAGCACTGAAGAACTTATGGGAAAAGTCGTCATAGACCTGCAAAATTTAGGAATTTCATTTAGGATGTTAGAACTAGAAGAAGAAAAAAATTTACAAGAGAATGAATATCTTGTAAAAGTATTCTATACTCCTCCTAATAAGGAATTACCAACAGGCGATTTCCATTTTATTCGGCAAGACAGAGATACAGGAATATGGTTTCATAAAATGGGATGGTATAGACAACCAGATATTGTACAATCTGACCCAGGGTATGAAGGACCAATTCCTGGTAGTGAACCTTCAAACATCACATCGAATGGCAAAGATGGATTTTCTTATGTATATGATTCTGTTGCATACCTTGCTATTAAAGAAAATTAGTAAGAAATTGTAAAATCAAGAACCTACAAAGTTACAACTCTGTAGGTTTTTGACTTTACAATTTCTTACTAATTAAACATTTTGAATTATGTTTTTTTCAATCAAAATATTCAACTTTGTGCAAGAGTATATGTAAGAATTTCTATTCGTGAAAGAAGAATTTTATAAAAAATAAGCTTTTAAGCTAGAAAATAAGAGGAATTAGGAGAAAAAATGATTTTTTTTAATAAATAACACAAAAAAGTCACAAAACGTTAATATATGTTTAACAAATCTAATATATAATCCATATAACCTAAGTAAGGAGGAATAAAATGGAAAGTATATTAACGACAGAAAATGAAATACAAAAAAATAATGAACTAATAAAAATAGAAAAAGAATATAACGAATTTGAAATAATTATGCTAATTTACCAAAAAGCATTAAATAACATAGTAGAAAAATTTACAAATTTAAGGAGACTATTAAATGAACATTATAATTATGAAGTAATAACCAATATAACATCAAGAATAAAAAGCCCAGAAAGTATAGCTGGAAAGATGAAAAAGAAAAAAATAGAAGTAAATTATGAAAATATGATTCAAAACATTAATGATATTGCTGGAGTAAGAATAGTTTGCAATTATAAAGAAGATATTTATAAAATAAGAAATATTATAAAAAATCAAAAAGACATAAAAATATTAAAAGAAAAAGACTATATAAAAAAGGCAAAAAAGAGTGGTTATTCAGCTTACCACATAATAATAGAAGTACCAATTAAAATAAAAGAAGAAATAATACATATAAAAGTAGAAATACAAATAAGGACAGTACTAATGGATTTTTGGGCAACCACAGAGCATAAGGTAAAATACAAACCTAAAAAGAAAATATCTAATATAGATAACTTTAAACTATACATTTATGCGAAAATAATAAACATGATAAATGATAAAATGTCAAAAATATATAAAAAGCAAATTACAAATATTAAAGATATAGCAATAATTTAGTAAATAAAAAGCAAACAAGTAAATACTAAATATCATAAAAATGATAGTAATAGTAACATTTAACTGTACAGAAGAATTAAGAGAAGAGTGGGAAAATATAGGAACTTTATAACAAATTCACTATTAAAAAAAATGCTATGTAGTAGTTAAAAAATATTGCAAAAAAAAGTGAAATTATGTAAAATTGTTGAGAATCTAGAGAAAATATGGTATAATAAGCTTATCTTGTTAACTAATATTATTGAAAACGGAGGAAACAGCAATGAAAAAGAAAATAATTTTATTTTTATCTGTCCTTTTAATAGCCATGTTTTTAACAGGCTGTGTATCAGTATCAATTACTACAAATCCTGAAAATTCAGAGGATAATGTAATAGTAATTGATAATCCATTTGCAAATATAATAGGTAAAAAAGAACTTAAGGAATATGATGAAAGAAAAACTGAAATAGCTGAAGATGTGGAAAATATAATAGTAGATTCAACAATAGCAGATGTTAATATTTCAGTTTCAGATTCTTCAAACATTGAAGTACATTTCTATGGAGAAGCAAAACTTGATAATGATCTTAATCTTGATATCGAGCATAAAAAAGATGATGTTATAATTAAATTAAAGTATAATGGTACATCTGTAAATGAAAATTTGAAACTTGATATAAGCATACCAAATAACCAATATAATTTAATTAAGGTAGAAAGTGCCTCAGCCAATATTAGTTTAAGTGAATGTATTTCGGCAAAGAGAATTGAGTTAAATACATCATCAGGAGATGTAATAACTGATGCAACATTTGTTGAAACTAATATTTCCACAATGAGTGGAGATGTTGAACTTTACATTAATTCCAATGAAGATATTTCAATGGATATTTCTACAATGAGTGGTGATATATCAATACAAGTAGATAATATTGATAGTATTGATTTTTCAACTTCAACAATGACTGGAGATATTAGAAATAAGCATGAAGGAAGCTTGGGAGGATATAATGCAAAAGGAGAACTTTCAACGATGAGTGGAGACATAATAGTAAAATAAGTATTAAAAAACAATCTGTGCTATTTAAAAATAGCACAGATTGTTTTTTGATTCTTACTATAAAATTAATGATATAAATTATTAAGGAATAAAATCCCATTGAAAACTAAAAAGAAAAATGTTAACATAAATTTAAGGAGGGCGGTATTTTGAGAATATTAAAAAAGTATGGCAATAATTTACTAATTAAAGAACTAAAAGGAAGTTACAAATTCTTTATTAAAGAATGTAACTTAAATGAAAATAGTAAAGGTTATGGATTAATTAGAGATAAGGACATGTATGCAAATAATATTGCAAGCATTGCATCTGTTGGCTATGGTTTGGCTGCATTGGTAATAGGGGTAGAGCGAAAGTGGATTAGTTATAAAAAAGCATATAAAAGAGCAAATAAAACTTTAGATACATTTTTAAATAATGTAGAAGGAGAAAATGGCTTTTATTATCATTTTGTAAATATGAATACAGCAAAGAGAGAATGGAATTGTGAAATATCAATAATAGATACTGCAATTTTCATATGTGGAGCAATATGCATAGGAGAATTCTTTAAAGGAGAAATTAAACAAAAAGCAGAAGAATTATATAAAAGAATTAATTGGGAATGGTATAGAAATAAAGAAACTAATTATTTTTATATGGGCTATAAACCAGAAAAAGGCTTTTGGGGACATTGGGATATGTATGCAGAACAATTAATGTTATATGTACTTGGAGCTGGTTCACCAACATTTCCTATAAACAAAACAATGTATGATGATATAAGAAAAGAAAAAGGAAATTATGAAGGTATAGAAGATATAATTTATACATATTGCGGAACATTATTTACATATCAATTTTCACACGCATGGATAGATTTTAGAAATAAAGTAGATGAACAAGGAATTAACTGGTTTGAGAACTCTATAAAAGCTACTATTGCAAATAGAGAATATTGCATAAAAAACAGTAAAAAATTTAAAACCTTTGGAGAAAATTCATGGGGATTAACAGCATGTGTTGGACCCAAAGGCTATTCAGGAGGATATGGGGCAAAGCCAAGTTTAGCTGAGTTAGATAAAGAAAATGATGGGACTATAACTCCTTGTGGGTCAGCAGGGTCAATAGTTTTTACACCAGAATTAAGTATAAAAGCATTAGAAAATTTTTATAATAATTATCCAAAATTATGGTGTAAATATGGTTTCAAAGATGCATATAATTTAGAAAACGAAGAGTGGTATTCAAAAGAAGTAATAGGAATAGATAAAGGAATATCAATGATAATGATAGAAAACTATTGGTCAGGAACAATATGGAAGTACTTTATGAAAAATAAGTATATACAAGAAGGTTTAAATATTTTAGGAATAAGAAATTGCAAAGAACAATGTCAAAATATATAATATTTATTATAATAAATATTAAAGAATAAAATAGTTAATTAAAAGCAAATAGTTAGCCTTGCTAATTGTTTGCTTTTATGCTAATATAAAGAAAATATGAGTATATAAATAGAAGGGAATATAAAACACATGAAAAATAAAAAAATAACAAGAAAAATAACACAAGGAATGTATGTATTAACAACCAAAGAAGGAGGTTGTATAGTAGATGCAGTATCACAAGTAAGCACAGGAGAAGAGCCACTAATAGCAGTAGCTGTAATGAAAAGCAATTATACTAACGAATTATTGAAGAAAAATAATAAATTTGCAATATCAATATTAAGTAAAGAGGTAAATTCAGAAATAATAAAAACTTTCGGTTTCAATACTGGAAGAAAAATAAACAAATTTGAAAATGTAGAAACAACAAAAGTAGAAAATATAGATGTAATAAATGATTCATTAGGATATATGGTATGTGAAAAAGTTGACTCTATAGAAAATGATACACATACACTATTTATAGGAAAAGTAATAGAAGCAGATGTATTTGAAGAAAAAGAACCAATGAGTTATGCATATTATCAAGAACATAAAGAAGAACTATTAAAAGTTACTACTGAAAAAGGAAAAACAGCATGGATATGTTCTGTATGTGGATATATATATTATGGAGAAGAACTACCAGAAGACTTTCAATGTCCTATATGTAAGGTAGGAAAAGAATATTTTAAAAAGCAATAATCACCCCTAAATAGAAAAATTAAGGAAGAGGTAATATATATGGAAGAAAAATTTCAGGAATATTTAGCAAAATTAACATGTAGAGGTTGCTATAATCATTGCCCATTAAATGCACCTAATTGTGGTAGAAGTAAAATTTTTATAAAAGAAGCACAAGAAAAATTTGATAAAGAATTTACAAACAAAGAAAAAAGATAAAAGGAGAAAGTTAAATGAAAAAAAGATTATACAAAATAGAACAAGGGAAAAAACTAGATGGAGTATGTGGAGGAATAGCAGAATATTTTGACATTGACCCAACATTAGTTAGGTTAGGATGGATATTATTTACAGCATGTGCAGGAAGCGGAATAATAGCATATATAATAGCTGCAATTGTAATGCCAAAAAAATCAGATGTAATATAAAATATGTATTTATATGTGATAATATGGAAGAATATAATATGTAAGGGGAATTAAATGAAAGAATTCGTGAAAAGAAATTATAAAAATATAAACAAATTACTTACTCAAATGAGTGAAGACCATGTTAGCGAATATTCTGCACAATGTGCATATTATACAATATTATCATTTATACCATTTGCAATAATACTAATAACCTTAATACAATATACTAGTATAACCCAGCAAAATTTATTTGAAGCTATTTCAAAAGTAATACCAAATAGTATGAATGAGCTAGTTTTAGGAATAGTACAGGAAGTATACTCAAAATCTATAGGAACAATTTCAATATCAATTATATTTATATTATGGTCAGCGGGAAGGGGTCTATATGCACTAACAAAAGGAATACGAGAAATATATAAAATAGAAGGGGAAAAAAAAGAAAATTATTTTATATTAAGACTTAAAGCAATATTACAAACAATAATATTTATTATATTAATAACAGCTGGACTTGCATTACTAGTATTTGGAAATAGTTTTGTATCAATAATTCAAGAAAACTTTGGTGCATTTTTAGAATTTACAGGAGTATCTGCTATTGTTACAGAAATAGGATTTATATTTATAACTTTTATAATATTTTTAATTATATATAAATTTATGCCAAAACACAAAGTAACATTTAAAAGCCAAATATATGGTGCAATATTCGGAGCAATAGTACTTAATGTTATTTCATTTATATTTTCAATTTATTTAGATGTATTTAAAGGTTTTTCAATAACATATGGAAGTTTAACAACACTTATACTTGTAATGATGTGGACATATGCATGTTTTTATACAGTGTTTTTAGGGGCGGAACTAAACAAGCAATTAGCTTATAGAAGAAAATTAAAATATTAACTCATATTGTGTCATAATATGCGTATTTAACATATTATGTAATGTGAGGTGAGAAGATTGGATTGGTTTGAAAGTTTAAGTCCAGTAATTCAAGCATTAATTGCAGCAACATTTACTTGGGGAGTAACAGCACTTGGAGCACTTGTAGTATATTTTTTCAAGGAAATAAATAAAAAAGTATTAGACACAATATTAGGCTTTAGTGCAGGAGTAATGATAGCAGCAGCTTTTTGGTCACTAATATCTCCATCTATTGAATTATCAGCAGAACTAGGATACATAGAATGGTTGTTACCGGCAGTAGGTTTTATTGTTGGAGGACTATTTGTGTTACTATCTGATAAATTTTTAGATAAAGTTTTAAAAAGTAAAGGAAATTTAAGAAGTGATTCATCACTAAAAAGAAGTATACTTTTAATATCAGCAATAACAATACACAATATACCAGAAGGAATGGCAATAGGTGTAGCATTTGGTGGAATTGCAAGTGGTGTACCAGGAATGGCATTAATAGGAGCCATTATGTTAGCATTAGGTATAGGCATTCAAAATTTCCCAGAAGGAGCAGCAGTATCTCTTCCACTTAGAAGTGAAGGATATTCAAGGTTTAAAAGCTTTATGATAGGTCAGGCGTCAGCATTAGTTGAACCAATATCTGCAGTAATTGGAGCAGTGCTTGTACTATATATAAGAAGTATGCTACCATTCTTACTAGCATTTGCTGCAGGAGCAATGATAATAGTAGTTGCAAGAGAATTACTACCAGAATCAGTAAAAGACAACAAAAATTTAGCTACATTTGGCCTAATTGGCGGATTTGTACTAATGATGGTACTAGATGTAGCATTAGGATAGAAAAAGCGGAATAAATTCCGCTTTTTATATTGCATGAAACTATTCTATTTTAAGTTATAGAAGATAAACATAGGAGCTTTGTATATGTTTTTATTTGTTTCAAGCATATAAAAAAGTATATGTAAAACACAAACTAAGTGACAGATAATTTAATACATATAATGAAAAATTACTTTTCAGTAGTATATACCAATTTACAGAAAAACATTGATAATTATTTTCTTCTATGATAATATAAATATAATTAAAGGAGGAAAATAAAATGAAAAAAATAGGAAACATATTATGGGGAATAGTATTTATAGCTTTAGGAATTATAATAGCACTAAATGCACTAGGTGTTGCAAAAATAAATGTATTTTTTGATGGTTGGTGGACATTATTTATTATAATACCATGCTTTATTGGTTTATTTAAAGAAAGAGAAAAAACAGGAAATATAATAGGTCTGTTAATAGGTATAGTATTATTACTATGCTGTCAAAATATATTAGACTTTAATATGATATGGAAACTAATAATTCCAGCAATTTTAGTAATAATAGGACTATCATTTATTTTTAAAGATACTTTTGATAAAAAAGTAGCAGAGGAAATAAAAAAACTAAACAAAAATAATACAAAAGAAAATGAATATTGTGCAACTTTTTCTGGCCAAGATATAAAATTCGATAGCGAAAAGTTTACAGGTGCAGATTTAACAGCAGTATTTGGTGGGGTTAAATGTAACCTAACAAATGCAATAATAGAAAGTGATGTAGTTATTAATACAACTAGTATATTTGGGGGGATAGATATAATAGTTCCAGAGAATGTAAAAGTTAAAGTAAAATCATCATCAATATTTGGAGGAGTAGAGGAAAAGAAAAAAGCTAAAGTAGAAATTGAAAATGTACATACAATATACATTAATGCAAACTGTATATTTGGAGGTGTAGAAATAAAATAATGAATACAACACAAAAAATAATAAAATATTTAGCTCTAGCTTTTGCAATATTTCTAATAGTTACAATATTTTCTGGAATATTAACAGGTATATATATCATGTCAAACATTTTAGGATTGAAAAAAGAAGGTACAGAAACTATTAGAGAAATAAGCACTTTAGAATTAGAAGAAATTAATGATTATGCATATTTAGACATAGATATAAAATATAGCAATTTAAAAATTAAAATAGGCGAAAAATTTGAAGTACAAACAAGTAATAATAACATTGAAGTTAACCAAAAAGATAATAAACTAAAAATACTAGAAAAACAAAATAATTGGTTTTGGGGAAATTCAAATGAAGAAGAACTAATAGTATATATTCCAGAAAATATAGAGTTTGAAAAAGCAAATATACAAACAGGTGCAGGAATAGTAAATATAGAAGAAATAAAAACAAAAAAGATAAAATTAAATTTAGGTGCAGGAGAAACAATAATTAATAATATTATTTCTGACAATGTAGATATAAATGGAGGAGTAGGAAAATTTACAATAGAAAATGGAATAATGCATGATTTAGACTTTGATTTAGGAGTTGGAGAAACCACTATAAATGCGAAAATAACAGGAAATAATAAAATAGATACAGGAATAGGACGTTTAAAACTAAATATAGATGGAAATATTGAAGATTATAAATTAAAAGTAGAAAAAGGAATAGGGAATATAAAACTAAATGGAAAGCAAGTATCAAACAATACTACAATAGGTGACGGAGAAAATGTTATAGATATAGATGGCGGAATAGGAGAAATTGTTATAAATTTCAAATAAAATATTACTAAATAAAAATTTATTGTTACATTAAAATAATTTGTTTTTGTTATAAGGGCTTAATCGGTTAGAATACACATAATAAATACCGAATAAAGCCCTTAATATTTTTTGCCCTTTATTGTAATATAAATAATGCTTTTGCAATATAAGGTGTTACTTCATTAATATCATACCAACCAGAACTTTTATAATTATTTTCTAAGCCATTTGGGTTTGAAACATAAACCATATTATTTTCATCAGTCGCAAGTAAAACCATATAATGAGAAGCAGTTGTCCAGCGGTTGCTATTTGGCTTATTCCAAACACAAATAAGAATAGGCTTATTTTTAGCTAAATGATTTTTAATATACTCATTAGACAAACTATCAGAATCATATAAAAAGTCAGAATTATAAATTCCAAAACTGTTATATAGTTCATTAGAAATTTTATCTCCATGTAAAACAGGGTAATATTTCTTTCTTAAATTTTCAGGAGTAAAATTTTTTCCATAGCCACTTAAAATAATTGATATTGCAGTAATCCCACATCCATCTGTTTCCATTGTATTATCCCAATATTTATTATTACACCAAGAAGAATTACCATTTTGTTTATATTCTTTATATGTTTTACTATTTTGAGTAGTAAAGGTGGTAAAATACCCATCTTTATTATTAACTTTTTCTTGACCTATTCCAACATAATTATTATTTATATCTTGTTTTATAATATCATATTCAGGTAAATCTGAAGTTGAATTAAAAATATTATTAATATTAGCAATAAACTTTGAATTACCTTTATTAATATTTATAAAAACACATATTACAACAATAAGAATAGATAAGCTTAAAAACATCTTTTTATAATTAATTCTAATTTTTCTTTTTTTACTACTTTTCATTAATTAATCCTCCTATAAGCTTGTACTAATTATACAAAGGAAATAAAAAAAGTGCTTTAAGAAAAAATGAAAAAATTCTTAAATTTTTCTTACAATTAAAAAGAATATTATCAAAAATATAAATATGTGTTATAATTATTAATGAAAGAAGGAGAAAAAATGAATATATTAGTGCTAGATGATGAAAAAGAAATAGCTGATTTAGTAGAATTATATTTAGAAAATGAAAATTATACAGTATACAAATATTATAATTCAGAAGAAGCAATAAATTGTATAAATAAAATAAATTTAGACTTAGCAATATTAGATGTTATGATAAAAGGAAAAGATGGCTTTGAAATTTGTAAATATATAAGAGAAAAAGATTTAAAATTTCCAGTAATAATGCTTACAGCAAAAATAGAAGATAAAGATAAAATAACAGGTTTAACACTTGGTGCTGATGATTATATAACAAAGCCATTTAATCCATTAGAATTAGTTGCAAGGGTCAAATCAGCTTTAAGAAGGTATACCAAATATAATGAAAAAAGTAAAGAAGATATTATATATATAGAAGGGCTAGAAATAAGCAAAGAAAAACATATATGTACATTATATGATAAAAAAGTTGAACTTACACCATTAGAATTTGACATACTATTATATTTAGCAAATAAAAGAGGAGAGGTAGTAAGCTCAGAAGAACTATTTGAAAAAGTATGGAAAGAAAAATATTTAGATAACAATAATACAGTAATGGTGCATATAAGAAGAATAAGAGAAAAACTAAATGAAGATACAAAAAAGCCAAAATATATAAAAACAGTATGGGGAGTGGGTTATAAAATTGAATGAAACAAAGGAATTTAATAGTATAAAAAATGGAATAGCTCTAAAAGCGATAACACAAATAATTTTATATACAATTATTTGTATGTGTATAGTAGCTATGCTAGTAGATGGTATTTTTAATGATAGAATAGCTGAAACTATATATGATACAGATGCATTTTTATATTATATGGCAGTAGAACAAAAGCCAGCAATTATATCAATAATAAGCATATTTGTAATGTTAATAGTAAGCTTTTTTGTAATAAAGAAAGCAATGAACAGCTTAACAATTATAACATCTGCAATAAACCAAATTATAAAAGAGCCAGATAATCAAGTAAAATTGCCAACAAGTTTAGCTATTATAGAAAATAAGTTAAATAACATTAGAATAGATTTAATAAAAAGTAGAGAAGAAGCGAAAGAAGCGGAAAGTAAGAAAAATGACTTGATAATGTATATGGCACATGACTTAAAAACACCGCTAACTTCAGTTATAGGTTATTTAAGTTTATTAACTGAAGAAAAAAACATATCAGAAGAAATGAAAGAAAAATATATAAAAATAGCATTAAACAAAGCACAAAGAGTAGAAGAGCTTACAAATCAATTTTTCGAAATAACAAGGTACAATTTATATGATATGCCTATAAATAAAAATAAAATAGATATATCATTTTTACTAGAACAACTTGTAAATGAATGTTACCCAATGCTACAAGAAAAAAGATTAGAATGTAAAGTAATAAAACCAGAAAATATTTATTATGAGGGCGATGGAGATAAATTAGCAAGAGCATTTGAAAACCTTATAAAAAATGCAATTAATTATAGCTATGAAAATACACAAATAGAAATTGAACTAACTAAAGTAGAAAATAAAATAAAAATAGTATTTAGAAATAAAGGAGATAAAATACCTGAATACAAATTAGAAAAAATATTTGACAAATTTTACAGAGCTGACGAATCAAGAACAACTAGCACAGGTGGAACAGGTTTAGGACTAGCAATTACAAAAGAAATAATAGAACTACATGACGGTAAAATTTATGTAAAAAATGATAATGAACTTATAGAATTTTATATAGAACTATAAAAACATAAAATATGTATAATTATATATATATTCTAAATTAGTATATACAAATAAATACAATTGAATATTAAATAAATATTATAAAAATATAGCACGTCAAAATATAAATTTTAACGTGCTGTATTTTTTATGAAATTAATTTTGATATGTTTTTAATCTGTTCGTGAAAATTTTGTTCAATTAATTCACATGCAACTTTAAGACGTAAATTACCATAATTGGCATCTGAAAGAGATGATATATCAACTCCTCTTTTTTTTAAAATTTGATCAACCCTAATATGGTCAGGAGCAAAATATTGTAGTAACCTTTGAAAGTCTTCTGAGTAAGTAACTGAATAATGATATTCATTTTCATATATACTTAAAATATGAGTATCATCATCTTTTTTGAGCTCAGCTACAGGTAAATTAGTAAGAACATTTTTGGAATCATATATCCATCTGGTTTTCATAAATTTTCCTCCTTACAATTGTAATTGAAGATAAAAGTTAATAACAACAGTATTATTATACCATATAATAAATGAAATGTAAACAAGAATTACATAATTTGATAGAATTTTGCTATAATGTATAAAATGTTATAAAAAACTATTTTTTTTTTGGTTTTTATGATATAAATAATATTAAAATACAAATAAAGTAAGGAAAATTCAATATGAAAGAAAAATTAATTTACATACCAGAGTTTTTAAAAGAAATGTTAAATAAGCAATATGGAGAAAAATTGGCAGAAAGAATAATAGAAGGTTATAGTGTAAAAAGACCTGTTACTTTTAGGGCAAATACATTAAAAGTAACTTTAGTAGAAATTGAAAATAAATTAAAAGAATTAGGAATTGAATTCGAGAAAGTACCTTGGAGTAAAGAAGCATTTATAATAAAAAATGCAAACGAAAAAGAAATAGAAAATTGGGAAATGTACAAAAACGGAGAAATATATCTTCAAAGCTTATCTTCAATGTTACCACCAATAATATTAGAGCCAAAAGAAAATACAGATATATTAGATATGGCGGCAGCACCAGGAGGAAAGACCACACAGCTAGCAGCACTAACTCAAAATAATGCTCATATTACAGCTTGCGAAATGAACACTATTAGGCTTGAAAGACTAAAATACAATATAGAAAAACAAGGAGCAACATCAATTTATACAATGCAAACAGATAGTAGAAGAATAGACGACTTTTTCTCATTTGACCAAATTCTATTAGATGCTCCATGTTCACGGAAGTGGAACATTAAATATAAATGGTATTAATATAGAAAAAACATTTACAAAAAAGTTAATAGAAAAATCCACTGTATCTCAATTACAACTTCTAAAAAAAGCTATAAAAATATTAAAACCAGGCCATGAAATGATATATTCAACATGTTCAATACTAGCATGTGAAAACGAAGAAATAATAGAAAAAGCATTAAAAGGGGAAAAGGCTAAAATAGTACCAATAAATTTAGAAGCAATGGAAGAATTACCACTATTACCAACTAAAATACAAGAAACACTTTGTGTAGCCCCAAATGAATTATATGAAGGTTTCTTTATTGCAAAAATATATAAAGGAAATTAAAGAAAATTTGAAAGATTTGCCACAACCAAATCTTTCAAATCTTTGTTCATTATCAACAATTATATTATTTCAGTTATCTTTAAATTAAATTTATCCTCAAAGACTTTCTTTTTAGCAATATATTCCTTAGTTTTAAAACCTTTAACATCAATAACTTCAGTAGAGCCATCTTTATGAAAAACAATAAAGTCAGCCTTATATTTTAAACTAGGAGCTAAAATAAAAGTAGGCTGCAAACAAAAACCATTAATTTCTTTTGCTTGTAATTTTAATTTAAGTTCACAATAATAATCAGCTTCTTTTTGACTATCAAAAGTATGACCATCAACAGAAGCCTTATTGGCTCTATATTTACTTTTTCTTTTCTTACTATCTGTAAAATTTTTATAATCCTCAACACTCCAATGTTCCATAATAAAACTCCTATATAATTATTATAAATAAAAAACAAAAAAAGTGCAAGCTAAAATTTAAAATAGTGACAATGGGACGGGGTTTTTGTCACTACCATTTTAGAATTTAATATAACTGAAATAGTAGTGACAAAAACCCCGTCCCATTGTCACTACAAATATTTTTTTAAAGTTTCAATACTATCTTCTTGCATAACAACAAAATCATTTAAAACATTTTTCACATCTTTATCAGCATTAGGATTTTGATTAATAAGTCTTCTACCTTCAATAATACCCATATTAGTTCCTTGCATTAATAGTTCAGAAAGCTTAGAATTACTATTATCAGCAATAGTTTTCATTTGTACACCATACCAAGTCATAGCTTTATTCATAGCATTTGTTTCATGAGGCTCTTTGCTACTAAAATTAGAATATATATCATTAACTCTATTAGATATTTTTTTGTATTTATTATATTCAATGTCTAAGACTTCCTTAAAAGTATCATCCTTAACTTTTTCTGAAACAAAAGATATTGCATCCATTCCCATAGTAGCACCTTTATTAATTTCATCTAAAATATTTAAATTTTGATTTTCCATATCAAATCACATTCCTTTCACAATATTAACTATAATACTAATATATCCAAAATTTATAAAATAAAACGAAAGAAGTAGAAAAACTTTATTATGTAAAAATCTATAGATTGATTAAAAAAGTTTTGACAAATAAAAATTAATATGTTAAAATTACAAACGTGGCAAATGGAAACGAACATTATTTTTAAGTAATGATTAACGAACAACACAGAATAAAAATGTGTTGTATTTTTGTGCGTAATAAGAAGTTATAAGTTGAAATATTAGGTAAATTCTTGGAAGAAGTTACCTAATAAAAATGTAACTTCTATAAAATTAGAAATTAATAGCGAACAGTACACGCTTTGTGTAAGAAAGGAGAAGAGAAAGTTGGAAAAAGAAGAAAATATTTTAGGAAAAGAGAAAATAGGAAAATTAATTAGAAAATTTTCTGTTCCATGTATTATATCTTTATTAGTAAACTCTTTATATAATATAGTTGACCAAATATTTATTGGTTGGGGAGTAGGATATTTAGGAAATGGAGCAACTAATATAGTTTTCCCATTAACTATGGTATGTTTAGCTTTTGCACTAATGTTTGGAGATGGAACATCAGCATATTTAAGTTTAAGACTAGGAGAAAAGAAAGAAAAAGAAGCAGGTAAAGGTGTTGGAAATGGTATAGCAATATCAATAATAGTAGCAGTACTTTTATGTACAGTAACATTAATATTTTTACCACAAATATTAAACTTATTTGGTTGTACACAAGCTCTAAGAGAATATGCTTTGAATTATGGCTATATAATAGGTGTAGGCTTGCCATTTATGATGGTAGGAACAACTTTAAATTCAATAATAAGAGCAGATGGAAATCCAAAATATGCAATGACATCAATGGTAACAGGTGCAATTTTAAATATCATATTAGACCCAATATTTATATTTGTATTTAAAATGGGAGTACAAGGTGCAGCAATAGCAACTGTTATAAGTCAAATAGTAACATTTGCAATTAATATAATGTATATAAAGAAGTTTAAATCTATAAAAATAGGAAAAGAAGAATTTAAACTAAAACCAAGTGTAATTCAAAAAGTATCAGCTTTAGGAATAAGTAGTTTTATTACACAAATAAGTATAGTATTTGTAATAGCAGTTGAAAATAATCTACTTGGAAAATATGGAGCGAATTCAAAATTTGGTTCAGAAATACCAATTACTGTATTGGGAATTGTTATGAAAATAAGCCAGATATTAAACAGTATAGTAATAGGAATTGCAGCAGGTTCACAGCCAATATTAGGTTACAACTATGGTGCAGCAAAAATGGATAGAGTAAAGCAAACCTTAAAAATAGTACTTGGAACAAGTGTAATAATAAGTACAATAGCATTTATACTATTCCAAACAATACCAGATAAATTAATAGTGGTTTTTGGTAGTGGTGATGCACTATATATGGAATTTGCATGTATATCATTTAGAATATATTTAATGCTATGTATATGTAATGGAATACAAATTCCAGCAGGAATATTCTTCCAAGCAATAGGAAAAAGCGCAAAAAGTGCAATACTTTCATTATCAAGACAGATACTATTCTTAATACCAGCAATGGTGGTACTTGGAGAATTATTTGGAATAAAAGGTTTCCTATATTCAGGACCATTTGCAGATGGTTTAGCCTTCATAATAGCAGGATTATTACTTGTAATTGAAATAAAACATCTTGGAAAAGAAAAAACAAAAAGTGAAGCTTTAGAAAACAATACATTAAAACATAATAAACTAGATAAACATATGGTAATAACAATATCAAGAGAATATGGCTCAGGTGGAAGATATGTAGGAAGACTAATTGCAGATAAACTAGGAATAAAATTTTATGATAAAGAAATAATAACAAAACTAGCAGAAAAAACAGGATTATCAGAAGAATATATAGAAAATAATGAGCAAAAGAAAGAAACATTAGCAAACCTAAATAATGGATATTACTTTGGGTTAAACAATAGTGATGAACTATTCTTAAAAGAATCAGAATTAATAAAAGAGTTATCAAGCAAAGAATCTTGTGTAATAATAGGAAGATGTGCAGACTTTATATTAAAAGACAGAAAAAATGTAATAAAAGTATTCATATATAGCAACATGGAAGATAAAATAAATAGAGCAACTAAATTTTACAAACTAGATAAAGAAAAAGCACAAAAAGAAATAACAAGAGTAGATAAATTAAGAGCAAACCATTATAAATACTATGCGCAAAAAAAATGGAATGACCATTTAAATTATGACATATGTATAAATACAGCAACATTAGGAGTAGAAAAATCAGCAGAGTTAGTGTGTGATGTAATAAAACCAAAAGAAGCACTTTTATAAATATTATTAAAAAGGTTGAAATTTGTAATAAAATATGTAAAAAGTATAGAAAAATCTCCTGTTAGCAATATAAGCAGGTTAATATAGATGAAACTTATTAACAAAGCAAAATAAAACAGGAGGAATAGTTATGGCAACAATGATACCTATAACTAAAGAGTATGCAAAAGGACATAGTGGTTTTGTAATTTATAATTATATAGCTGAAAAGAAAAATGTTACAATAGAGCAAGCTCAAAAAGAAATGAAGGAAAAATTCGATATTCCTAAAGAAGAAGTCATTACATTTTTTGAAGAAGCTCTACAAAGTGGCATATTATCACTAAGGGTTGGTTATTATAAATTTCAAAAGGGGATCTAATAATTGTAATAATAAACATAGCTTAAAGTAAACAATATTTTGGGTACTTTAAGCTATGTTTTTTTGTTAGTTAAAAAAATTTAATGCAATTACTTTTATACTTAAAAATATATGATATAATTAAATAAAATGTGAGGAGTGAACATATGAAAAAAATAAACAAATTAATAATAGCGATAGTTATATTAATAATAATTGGAATAATAGCAGTATTTGGAATAAATCAATATGTAAAATCAATTGCAAACAAAAATATCATACAAGAAGTAGAAAATGCAAATAAATCAGATGCTATATTAGTATTAGGTTGCCAAGTAATGGACGATGGCTCTTTAAGTTTAATGTTAAAAGATAGACTAGATAAAGCAGTAGAATTATATAAACAAGGAATGGCAGAAAAAATAATAGTATCAGGAGACCATGGAAGAGAAGAATATGACGAAGTAAATGCTATGAAAACCTATTTAATTGAAAACGAAATACCAAGTGAAAATATATTTATGGATCATGCAGGTTTTTCAACCTATGAAAGCTTATATAGAGCTGATTACATATTCAAAGTAAAAAAATTAACAGTAGTAACACAAGAATATCACCTATATAGAGCAGTATATATAGGAAATAAATTAGGGATAGAAACATATGGAGTTCCAGCAATAAAAACTGAGTATTATGGGCAGACTTCAAGAGAAATAAGAGAAATTCTAGCAAGAGATAAAGATTTTGTAAAATGTATTTTTAAATCAAAACCAACATATTTAGGAGAGAGTATACCTGTAAGTGGGAATGGAGATTTAACAAATGACTAAAAAGAAACATAAAAAATTATAAGTAAGATGTTTAAATTTAAGTATTAAGTAAAAGAGTATTAAAAATCGATATTCATTTAAACAATTTATAATAATTAAAAATGAAGATAGATATTGAAAAATATCTTGATAATATTGAATTGGTTGTTTGTTGGTGGAGAATCTGATATAAATGCTAGAGTATTTAATTATGATTGGGCATTAGATATTAGAGAACAATGTATAAGAAAAAATGTTAATTTTGAGTTTAGACAATGTGGAACTTATACAATAAAAGATGGAAAACAATATAAAATACAAACGAAGGATTTGCGCAAACAAGCAAAATTAGCAAATATTGATTACAAAGCTATTGCAAACAAAAAGACAATATAGTATAATAGTTATAGTTAAATTTAATTATGTTTTAAAAAGAAACCAAGTAATAATTTTATAGTTACAACAAATAAAGAGAGGTAGTGCTTTGCTGGAAACTATCAGAATATAAAATTATGAAATACAATTCTTATAGTAATTACGTACAAGCTACGAACAGCTTATAATAAGGTATAAACAAATTTATACGAATAAAGGTGGTACCACGAGTCAAATCGTCCTTTAAAATGAGGCGGTTTGGCTCTTTTGATTTTTAAGCGATAATGCAAAATAAATATTGTAGGGGTCGCAGCCATCGGCGATCTGTGCTTCAAAGATATTACCACAAAAGACAAATTCTATGAAAAATATAAAAAAGATATTTTACAATTTATCGTAAAATATACCACATATATGTATAAATAAGATATTGTGAGTCGCCGATGGCGGTGACCCCTACATACAGATGAAAATAATATTAAATAAGGAGGAAAAAACAATGACACTAGTAGAAGAACTAAAATGGAGAGGGCTAATAAAAGATATTTCTAGTCCAGATTTAGAAGAAAAATTAAATAAAGGAGGATTAACTTTCTATATAGGAACAGATCCAACAGCAGATAGTCTACATGTAGGACATTTATCAAGCTTTTTAATTTCAAAAAGATTAAAAGATGCAGGACATACACCAATACTATTAGTAGGTGGAGGAACAGGCATGATAGGTGACCCACGCCCAACAACAGAAAGAGCAATGATAGGAAAAGAAGAAGTAACGGCAAATTTCAAAAAACTAAAAGCACAAGTAGAAAAAATATTTGGTTTTGAAGTAGTAAACAACAACGATTGGTATAAAGATATAAATGTAATAGATTTTTTAAGAGACTATGGAAAATATTTTAATGTAAACTATATGTTAGATAAAGATATAATAAGAAGAAGATTAGACTCAGGAATAACTTATACAGAATTTTCATACATGATATTACAAGCATTAGACTTTAAATATTTACACGAACACAAAAATGTAGATTTACAATGTGCAGGTTCAGACCAATGGGGAAATATAACAGCAGGAATAGATTTAATAAGAAAATCTACTGGCGATGAAGTATATGGTTTCACAATGCCATTAGTAACAGACTCACAAGGAAAGAAATTTGGAAAAAGTGAAGGAAATGCATTATGGCTAGATAAAGAAAAAACATCAAGCTACAAACTATATCAATTCTTTACAAACGTAGAAGACAGCATGGTAATAGATTACTTAAAAATATACACATTCCTATCAAAAGAGGAAATAGAAGAATATGAAAGAAAAAATAATGAACATCCAGAATTAAGAGAAGCACATAAAGCACTAGCAAGAGAAATAATAACATTCTTACATGGAAAAGAAGAATATGAAAGAGCAGTAAACCTAGCAGACCACTTATTCAATAATAAATTTAGCGACTTAACTAAAAAAGATATAGAAGACTTATTTGGAAGTGAGCAAATAAAAGAAATAGAAGAAAATCAAACAATAGCCGATTTAGCGGTAAACATAGGAGCAGCCTCAAGCAAAAGAGAAGCAAGAGAATTTATAGCAAATGGCGCAATATCAGTAAACGGCGAAAAAATAACAGATGCTAGCATAATAATAGATGAAAATATGTTTATAGAAGGAACATATATAATAGTAAAAAGAGGAAAGAAAAATTCGTATATAGGAAAGAAAAAGTAAATTAATATAAAAAATAATGGAGAAATTTTCTCCATTATTTTTTATATTTGAATCGTTTTATACTTCTTTTGGTGAATACAAAAATACAAGATATCCATCATCGTGCCTTATAAGAGATAAAGCCTCTTTACAAGGATTGAAATCATTCTTAAATTGGACATTTTTACCATCCTGAATTAAAATATTACCTTCTTTATTCCAATTCTTAACAATGCTAAAAACGTCACAAAGACAATTTTCAACACATACACAAACATTTAATTCTTCGATATTTTCCATTAACCAACGCCGATTTTCATACTCAATACTCTTTCTACGGGAATCATCTAAAACCCGTATAACCCATTCAACTGGTTGTGCCATAAAAATACCTCCCTATAATTATAAAAAGACAAATATTATAAGTTACATAAACATTATAATATAGAATAAAAAATAAGTCAACATAAAAAACAGAGAAACTAAAAAAATGAAGAATACTTGACTTTTTATGTGAAATAATATACAATATACAAAATTTAATTATCTTGCTAAAAGCAAGTTTATATAAAGTAACTCATAAATAATAATTTATTAAGGAGGAAATGTATATGTTAATTCTTATTTTTTGTATTGCATTAGTATTAGGAATTGTATCTCACATTCTTTATCACAAGGTAAATTATAAGTTGGAAGATACGTTTAAAGGATCTGCTACAATTGGATATGTTGTAGCTGGGATATCTTTTTTAATTTTTATATTTATGGTGCCAGTAGTGGCAACAGCAGGGAAGATAGACGAAAAGATAGCAATGTATAAAGAGGAAAATGCAAAAATTGAAGCTCAAATGGATGTTATTGTAGAAAAATATATGAAATATGAGCACGACACGTTCGTAGATTTAAAAACTGAAGAAAGTGTTATTACATTAGTAACACTTTTCCCTGAGTTAAAATCTGATGAATTAGTACAAGAACAAATAAATGTGTACATACACAACAACGCAAAAATTAAAGAACTGAAAGAAGACAAAATTAACATGCAAACCAAAAGATGGATTCTGTTTTTTAAAAAGTAATAATAAGTATATAAAAAATAATGGAGAAAAATTTCTCCATTATTTTTTATATATAATAGTTTTATAATTGTTTTATTGATAACTAAAACTTTTTATGGTAAGATTAGAAAAATAGAAAATAAAAGGAGAAATTTTATGAAAAATAAAAAAATATTAATACCAATAGTAATACTTATAGTTGTAGTAATTGCAACAGTTGTAGTAATACTATTGAACAAACAAAAAGTAAGCCCAGAAGTTATATTAAAAGATTATATGTCACATATAACAAATAAAGAATATGAACAAATGTATGAACTAACAACTAAAGAAACTTCAAAAGAAGAATATATAACAAGAAATAAAAACATATATGAAGGAATAGAAGTAAGTAAAATAGATATTAATGTTGCAAAAACTTCAAAAAAAGGTAAAGAAGCACAAGTTATATATACAACAGTAATCGACACTATAGCGGGAGAAATAAGTTTTTCAAATACGGTAAATTTAATTAAAGAAAATGATACATATAAAATAAAATGGTCTTCAAATATAATTTTTCCAAACTTAAATAATGAATACAAAGTTAGGGTATCTACTCTAAGTGGAAAAAGAGGAAAAATATTAGATAGAAATGGTAGCATTTTAGCAGGTGAGCAGACTGCATCACAAATAGGTTTTGTACCAGGAAAAATGAATGAAACTAGTAAAGAACAAGATATAAAAATTGTGGCAAATTTACTAAATATGTCTGAAGAAACTATAAAGAAAAGTTTATCTGCATCATATGTAAAGGAAGATACTTTTGTTCCATTACGAACAGTATTAAAAAATGAAACACAGTTAAAACAAAAATTACTAGAAGTTAAAGGTATTAAAATAATTGATACAGAAGAAAGAATATATAATTTAGGAGAAGCAACATCTGGGTTATTAGGATATGTACAAGGAATAAACGCAGAAGAACTAGAAGAAAAGAAAGCAGATAGCTATACTGCAAACAGTATAATAGGCAAATCTGGTTTAGAAAGAACATATGAAAGTAGATTACGTGGTATAGACGGAGTAGAAATATATATAACAGATTCAAATGGAAGTAAAATAAAAACAATAGCTAAAAGAGATTTGAAAAATGGAGAAGATATAAAACTTACAATAGATTCTAACATTCAGTCAAAATTATATGAGCAATTTAAACAAGATAAAAGTGCATCAGTCGCAATAAATCCAAAAACAGGAGAAATACTTGCACTAGTTAGTACGCCAACATTTAACTCAAATGATTTTAGCTTAGGAATGACTACGAATAAATGGAATGAATTATCAAGCGACGAAAATAAACCATTGTATAATAGATTTTTAGCAAGCTATACACCAGGTTCATCGTTTAAACCAGTAACAGGTGCTATAGGCCTAAATACAAATAGTTTTACATCAGAAGATGACTTTGGAACAAGTGGAACAAAATGGCAAAAGGATTCAAGCTGGAAAGATTTCTATATAACAACACTTGCCACATATAGTGGAAAAGCCAATTTACAAAACGCATTAATTTACTCAGACAATATATATTTTGCAAAAGCAGCATTACGAATAGGAAAAGATAAATTTACACAAAATTTAAGCAATATAGGATTTAATAAAGAAATTCAAACACCACTAGGAACTATAAAATCAAGCTATTCTAACAATGACACATTTGCAAACGAAACACAGCTTGCAAACAGTGGCTATGGACAAGCAGAAGTTTTAGCAAACCCAATTCATATGGCAATGGTATATTCAGCATTTGTAAATGAAGGAAATATAATTAACGTTTGCTTAGAATATAAAGAAGATACAACAACCTCATATTATAAAGAAAATGCATTTAGTAAAGAAACTGCAAATAAAATAAAAGAAAGTTTAATACAAGTAGTAGAAAACCAAAATGGAACAGCTCATAGCGCCAAAATAGAAGGACTAACAATAGCTGGGAAAACAGGAACAGCAGAAATAAAAGCTTCAAAAGATGATAAAGAAGGAGTAGAATTAGGATGGTACAACACATTCATAGCAGACGAAAATAGTGGAAAACAATTATTAATAGTAAGTATGGTAGAAGATGTACAGTCAAGAGGAGGAAGCCATTATGTAGTAGATAAAGTAAAAGATTTATTGAAATAGAAGGAGTAACAATTGACATAATCAACATAAAATGTTATACTATAAACAGCAATATATATAAAATAAATAGGAGGTAAATACCAATTATAATTTAAGTTTTATAAGTAGAGAGACAATAATATAAAAAGAACAAGGAGGATTAAGAATGTTTTATACATTGCCAACAATGTACTACCCAAATACAAAATTTATTCAGAAAAAAATTGATGAGGAAATACGGATAAGAAGAAGGGCAAAAAAGGAAAGTGATAGGGCAAAGTTAAAACAATCTAAAAGAAAACCAATAGTTAATGAAAAACGGTACCACAAGAACATGTTTAGATAAAAAATATCATAAGGAGGAAAACATTATGTCAGAGTGGGGAAGGTTGTTAGAAGAATATGCTGAACTTCGGAAGGAAAATGAAGAACTCAGAAATAAAGTTGGAGATCTTGAACATGAAAATGCTAAACTTAAGAAAAAATTGTATGATATCGAAATAGAAGAGATTGTATAAAACAAAAAGCAAAGGACGCTGTCCTTTGCTTTTTTGTGTTTTCTAATTTCTTCTCTTCCCAAAAATAGAAAGTATACGAAGAAAAATATTTATAAAGTCTAAATATAATTCCATTGCACCATAAATGTGTAATTTACTTTTATCTAAATCTGGGTCTAGTGAAAGTTGTTTTATTTTGTTCATATCATAAACAGTAATTCCGAAGAATACAAGTAATATAAACCAATCTAATATAATATCTAACATACTATTTTTGATAAATAAATTTACTAAACTAACAATTAGACCTATAAACAAAGTTCCAAAAAGTAAAGTACGCCAATTACTTAAATCTTTTGATGTTTTATAACCATAAAGTGCTAAACCTCCAAAAAGTACACTAGAAGCTACAAATAATAGTATTATTGAATTTAATTCAAATACTACAAATATAGTAGACATTGTTACACCATTTATAGCCGCATAAATAAAGTAAAGTATACCAACAGCAGTAGGTGGAAGCTTTCTAAATAAAAATGAAAATAGCAAAACTACTACTACTTCAGCAATAAGTAAAATACCAAAAGCATCATTAGCTAAAATGTTAATAAATAGTCCAGAAGAATAAGTATACCAAGCAACAATTGCAGTTCCTAATAAACCTAAAAACATCCAGAAAAATGTTTTTGGAATAAAGTCATTCTTTACTTCTTGAACTATTGGTTCTTGATTTTCTTCACCAATCATAAAAAATCCTCCTTATTTATATTTTTTATAATTATAACATATAAAAATAAAAATATGTGAAATATTTGTAAAATTTATAAAAAAATCAATTGACAGTATTAACATAAAATGTTATACTGAAAAAAGTAACATAGTAAAACATTTCATTGTAGGAGGTAATTTCCATGTATGATGTAATAATAATATTTTATGATGTTGAAGAAAATAATAAGCAATTTAAACGTAAACAGAAACAGCAGAAACAGAAAATTCAAAGAGTTCAGAAAGTAAGATATCATCGTCAACGTAACAAATAACAATTAAAATAAAAGGAGGAAAATACATAATGATAGGACCACTTTCAAAATCACAAGAGGAAGAAATTGCTAGAAGTATAGCTACAAAGGAACTTGAAGGGTGTACTGCTGAACTTGAAAAATTACGAAAGGAAAACGAAGAACTCAGAAATAAAGTTGGAGACCTTGAAGATGAAAACAAAAGCTTAAAAGAAGAAAATATTGAGCTTATGCAACAAAAAGCTGACATTGAAAGAAAGTTTATAGAAAACGTTAACCAATCAAATGAGTTTATGGATCAGATGAAAAGAGAACTTGAAGAAATACGAGAGGTTATGAGAAACAGATTGATAAGTTAAAATAAAAAGAAGACGACGATTGTCGTCTTCTTTTTATTTTAACTTGTTATTTTATCGCATTTCTTGCAAGTTCATCACATCTATTATTAAACTCATTATCACTATGACCTTTAACTTTAATAAATTCAATTTCATGAGTTTTGGTAAATGAATATAATTCTTCCCACAATTCTTTATTTTTAACTAGACCACCATCAGCAGTTTTCCAACCTTTTTTTATCCAATTATAAATCCAACCTTGTAAAAAAGCATTTACAACATATGCACTATCACTATATATTCTTATTTTACATGGATATTTAACCAAACGTAAAGCCTCTATAACAGCAGTAAGTTCCATAATATTATTAGTAGTGTTTTTATTAAAGCCAGATATTTCTTTTTTTACACCCTTAAACATTAAAATAGAGCCCCAACCACCGTGGACCAGGGTTACCGAGAACACGCTCCATCAGTATAAATAGTAATTTCATCCATAAATGAATTACCTCCTTTATAAATATTTTTAAACTTTTTGTCATTTTAATTGTAATTTTATAATTTTTATGATATTATACCAATGTATAAAAAAAAGAACAAGTATATTATGAAATAAAAAAATAAAATGTAGGGGAAAGCATGGCTTATCCAATAAAATTGTAAATTATTAAAAGAAAGGAGTAAACCTGATGGCAAGAGTTTTAGGAATTATAGCAGAATATAACCCATTTCACAATGGACATCTATATCAAATACAAGAAGCAAAAAAGCAAACAGGTGCAGATTATGTAGTTGCTGTAATTTCAGGTAACTTTACTCAAAGAGGAAATACTTCTTTAGTAAATAAATGGATAAAAACTGATATGGCATTACAAAGTGGAGTAGATATTGTAATAGAACTACCAACAGTATATAGTATATCAAGTGCAGAAAATTTTGCTGAAGGAGCAATAAAAATATTAGATAGCTTAAAAATAGTAGATACACTTTGCTTTGGAACAGAAACAGCAGATTTTGCAGCACTAAATAATATAGCAAATGTTTTATATAATGAACCAAAAGAATATGTTTCACTTTTAAATCATGAATTAGGAAAAGGAGTATCATATCCAAAAGCTAGAGAAAGTGCACTTATGATGTATTTAAATGATATAAAAAGATATGCAAATATATTATCAGGTTCAAACAATATTCTTGCAATAGAGTATTTAAAAGCATTAAAAAAATTAAAAAGTGGTATGAGACCTTTTTCAGTACAAAGAAAAAAAGTATATTATAATGATGAGAAAATAGTTGATGAATTTGCTAGTAGTACAGCTATTAGAAAGTTAGTTTCAAGAGGGCAATATGATGAAATAAGAAAAGTAATTCCAACTAGTTCATATATGCTTTTAAAAGAAGAAATAAGAAAAGGAAGTTTTGTTTTAGATATTTTAAAATTTGAAAAAGAAATATTATATAACTTAAGAAAAATGACAATATCAGAAATAGCAGAATTACCAGATGTAACAGAAGGACTAGAGCATGTAATAAAAAATGGAGCAGACTCATGTAATAGTATACTAGATTTGATGGATATAGTAAAATCTAAAAGATATACACAAACCAGAATTCAAAGAATTTTATTATATGCATTACTAGGAATAACAAAAAAAGATATGGTAAATGCAAGAAAAGTCACACCATATGTACGAGTATTAGGTTTTAACAAAAATGGTAGAGAAATGTTATCAGAAATATGTAAAGAAAATAGAAGAATAAATATGATAACATCTGTCAAAAAGTTTGAAGAATTAAATCTTAATAAAGCTTTAAAAGAAATGCTAGATAAAGACATATTTGCAACAAATGTATATACTTTAGGTTATGAATATAATTCAACTGCAAATTTAGATTATACAAATAAAATGGTAATAGTATAAAAAGGATTTAGAATTTTCTAAATCTTTTTTTATACTATTGTAGGGGACGCAGCCATCGGCGACCCGAATAAATTAATGAATTTTATGTATTACAACATTGTTACATTTATTTATCATTTCTATAACAGTATTGAATACCAGATTTTTTTGAAATATAATGTAAAAAAATGAATTAATCTGGGGGAAATATTATGGAAGAGACATTTGCAAACTATATTTTAAAAGAAGAAGATTGGATTCGAAAAATGGAAATTATGTATTATTTAGAGAAAAAAGGACAAGTATTCTTCGATAAATCTGTTATATTAAAAACAGAACTTGCAAAGTTATTTATAGATATAATGGAAATTAAAGAAGTAGATGAAAACATAGTACTAACAGCATGCCTTTTATGTAATTGTAAAAAGCCAATGAATTTTACAGATATTTCAAGAGTAAAACAATATGCTAAAGATGGAGCTAACTATTTAGAACGCTTAGGTTTTGAAAAAAGATTTTGTAAAATATGTGAAGAAGTTAATAGGTATACAGGAAGCACAAAAAGAGAAAAAGAAAGTGACATATTAGAACTAGTAGACCATTTTGGAGGAATGCTTTTAGATAGATTTGATAGAATGGCTTTTAACCCAGATGAAGCTTTACTATTATTAGAATATAGAAATTTGAAAAATAAACAAAATATATATTTAGATAAATTTAATAAATTCATAGAAGAAATACAAAGAGTACATATTGGCTTACACAGAAGTATGGAATATTTATCAAAATTAATAAATACTTCTAGAACAACCAAAATAGCAATGGTAAATGCATATAACTCTGAACTTGATATAAAAAAAGCTTTAGAAGAATTAAGAAATAAGCAAGAAGATAAAATAGACGAAGGACCTATAAATATAAAAATAAAACCAGAAGAAATAGAAACAATAGTATTAAAAAGAAGTTAGGAGAAAACATGAACGAAGTATTTGCAGATTTACACATACACATAGGAAGAAGCGAAAAGGGAAAACCAATAAAAATAACAGCGGCAAGGTCTTTAAACTTTGCAAACATAGCAAAGGAATGCTATGACAGAAAAGGTATACAAATATGTGGAATTATAGATTGTGCATCACCATATGTAATAGAAGATATAGAAAACTTTTTAAAAACAGGTGAAGCCTATGAAATAGAAGAGGGAGGAATAATATATAAAGATAAAGTGTGTATATTATTAGGAAGTGAAGTAGAAACCTCAGAAATAGGAAGAAATGGACACAAAGGCGCAGCACATAATGTATGCTTCTTCCCACACTTAAAAGACATAAAAGGCTTTTCAGAAGAAATGAGCCACCATATAAAAAATATAACATTAAGTACACAAAGGTCAGATTTGTCAGGATATGAATTAATAGACATAGTAGAAAAATATAATGGAGTACTAATACCAGCTCATGTATTCACACCACACAAAAGTTACTATGGAAACTGTGTAGATAGCTTAAAAGAGATATTCAAAGAAAAATTCAATAAAATATTTGCAATAGAACTAGGCTTAAGCTCAGATACATTTTTAGCAGACACAATATCAGAATTAGAAACAAAAACATTTGTGACAAATTCAGATGCACACTCACTACCAAAAATAGCAAGAGAATACAACAAGTTGCAAGTAGAAGATATATCATTCAAAGAAGTAGTAAAAGCACTAAAAAATGAAGAAGGAAGAAAAGTAGTAGCAAACTATGGTTTAGACCCAAAGCTAGGAAAATACCATAGAACATATTGTGACAATTGCGAAAATACAATAGAAACAAAAGAGCCAGTAAGTATATGCCCAAAATGTGAAAGTGAAAAAGTAACCTTTGGAGTATTTGACAGAATAGAACTAATAAAAGATAAAAAAGAAACAAAAAGCCCAAAAACAAGGCCACCCTACATATACCAAGTACCACTAGGTTTTATACCAGGAGTAGGAGCAAAAGTAATAGAAAAATTACTAAATAAATTTGGAACTGAAATGACAATATTGCACAAACTATCAAAAGATGACATAGAAGCAGTAGTAGGAGAAAAAATAGCAAATAAAATAGAAGAAGCAAGAACAGGCCACGCCAAAATAGAAGTAGGCGGTGGAGGAGTTTACGGTAAAGTAAAATAAGAAAGAGTTAGAACATGTAAAAAAAGTTTACTTATTAAGAAGAAAATTTTTAACATGTCCTAATTCTTTCATAATTTTTGTTCTAAAAACTTTCTTTATGGAATACACATTATGTAGAAACTGCGAAAGGAGAAAGTTTATGAGAAAACAAGAGAAAAATGGTTCTAAAATAATTGCAATAGTTAAGGAACATTTCAAGAAAAATATAAAAGAATATTTAATAGTATCACTAATATTTTTAATAGGAATAATTATTGGTGTTACATTTATAAACAACATAAGTGAAGAACAACAAAATCAAACTAATGAGTATATAAAATCATTTACACAAGCTTTAAACACAAATTATGAAATAGACTCAGCTAGTTTATTAAGAAGTTCCATAGTAAGTAATTTATTACTAGCAATAACATTATGGTTTATAGGTTCAACTGTAGTAGGAATACCAATTGTATATTTAATTATAGGAATAAGAGGATTTAGTTTAGGATATACAATATCTTCAATTATGATAACCTTTCCGATGTTTAAAGGAACTTGGTTTTGTATAGCATCTTTATTATTACAAAATATAATATATATACCATGTATATTAGCACTTGGGGTAAGTGGAATGAAATTATATAAATCTATTATAAAAGACAAGAGAAAAGAAAATATAAAAGTTGAGATATTAAGGCATACAATATTTTCTGCTTTTATAGCAATTTTATTGGTAGTAGCATCATTTGTAGAAGTTTACGCTTCTAGTAATATAGTTTCTTTATGTATAAAAATGTTTGTGTAAAAATAAAAAATAAAAAAATTTACAAAAAACTCTTTACAATTCCAAACTAATTTGATATAACATATACAGTTTACGTAAGTTAAAAAAATATATAGGATAGGGGAGCTAAATAATGGAAAAACAAGTTAAACTTTTTTTGGAATTTCTTCAAAATGATAAGAAAGTATCAGATAATACTTTACAATCTTACAGAAGAGATATTGTGTATTTTACCAAATATGTAGAAGAAGGTAATATGAACTATGCAAAACTAGATGAACAAGATATTAAAGATTATCTACAACATTTACAAGAAGTAGGAAAAAAATCTTCAACAGTATCAAGACATTTAGCATCAATAAGATCTTTTTATCAATTTTTAGTAAAAAATAAAAAGGTAAAAGTAGATCCAACAAATAATATTCAATCACCAAAAGTTGAAAAAAGAACACCAAGTGTATTAACAGCACAAGAGGTTGAATTATTATTAGAACAACCAAAAGATATAGATTTAAAAGGGACTAGAGATAAAGCAATGTTAGAATTTGCATATGCTACTGGAATGAGAGTAACAGAAATAATATCTCTAAATATAGAAGATGTAAACTTAGAAGAAGGATATGTAGTATGTAAAACAGGTTCTAAAGAAAGAAATATTCCTTTAGGAACAATGTCTTTAAAAGCTTTAAAAGAATATGCAGAAGAAGCAAGACCAGTATTAATCAGAGATGAAAGTGTATCAGCATTATTCGTTAATATAAATGGTCAAAGATTAACAAGACAAGGTTTCTGGAAAATAGTTAAATTCTATAAAGAACAAGCTCATATTACAAAAGATATAACACCACACGTATTAAGACATTCATTTGCAACACATCTTTTACAAAATGGAGCAGACCTAAAAGCAATACAAACAATGTTAGGTCATTCAGACATATCTTCAACACAAGTATATATGCAATTCCAAAATGATGGTTTAAAAAGTGTATATAAAAATGCTCACCCAAGAGCATAATACAAAGAAAGGATATTAAGTACAAAAACTAAATATCCTCTTTTGTTTTTGAAGTTTAAATAATAGAAAAGAGAAGGGAACATAGGATATGAATGAGAAGTTAAGAGTACAATTTCGAGAATTTGGGGGAATAACAATAATTTCACTAGTAATAACAATAATAATACTAATCATTTTAGCAGGTGTAGCAATATATTTAAGCTTAGGAAATAATGGAATATTTACAAGAGCAAAGCAAGCAAAAGAATTAACAAATAAGCAAGAAGCAACAGAAATAATAAACCTAAAAATAACAACAGCACAAATGAATAAATATGCAGAAAAACAAGAAATGCTAACATTAAAAGAATTATCAGAAATATTAAGAGATGATAGTGAAATAGAATATGTGACAGAGAAAAGTAAAGTAGCAGTAGCAGAATATGATGTACCTAGTACAAATCCAACATCAATATATACGAAATTAAAAAAATATCCATATGAGTTTGAGATAAATAAAAGCTTTCAATTAGCAAGTATAAATGGAGAAGCACTAATTAATAATACACAGAACAATAAAAATGAGGTAATAGAAATTGAATATATACAAGGAACGATAATTACACATAGTGGTGGAAACACATATATAAAATATAATAATTTATCTGAATATAATATTCTTACAATAGAGTCAAGAACTAGAACTGGTGTTGTAGGTGCAACCTATTATCAAATTATAGGTTATTATAAAAATGATGAAGGAAAAATTGTTGAAGAAAATGTATTATATACAACTGAGCCAAGTAATTCATTAGAAACATATAATATTAGTAAATACGAAAGCATTAGTATAAATATTGTTTGTACTGCTGGTGGAGGATCAACTTCATTTGAAAACTATTATTTTAATAATATAAGAATATTTTGAGATGAAATTTAAAATGTCTAAATATATAAGTATATATATAAATGCTCACCCAAGTGCATAAAAAATTCAGCCAAAGCTGAATTTTTTTATGTGTAATCTTTAAAGAATTGCTAAAAATTCAAATTCCAACATCATGTTTTTTTACTAAACCCCTTGACACTTTCTGATAATAAATATAAAATAGAATAGGAGACAAAAATATATTTTAAAAAATAAAAAAACATATATTATATATTTATGTACATTGAAAATTAAATAAGAAAGAGGTGTAAATTATGGATATCATAATTAATATCGCCATATTTCTAATCTCAGCAGTAATATTTACATTTGTAGGTGTATTTATTAGAAAAAAAATAGCTGAATCTAAAATGAAAAGTGCAGAAAATGAAGCTAAAAGAATAATAGAACTAGCAAATAAAGAGGCAGAAAATAGAAGGAAAGAGGAAATTTATAAAGCACAAGAAGAAATAATGTCTTCTAGAAAAGAGCTAGATCAAGAGATTAGAGAAAGAAGAGGCGAAGTACAAAGACAAGAAAATCGTTTAATTCAAAAAGAAGAAAACTTAGAAAACAAAATTAATATGTTAGAAAGAAAAGAAAAAGATTTACAATTAAAAATGGAACAAAATGAAGTAAAAAATAGAGAATTAGATGAATTAAAAGAAAAAGGAATGGAAGAGCTACAAAGAATTTCAAGATTATCTCAAGAAGAAGCAAAAAAATGGCTTTTATCAGAAATGGAAAAACAAATAACAGTTGAAAAAGCAAACCTATTAAAAGAAATGGAACAAAAAGCAAAAGAAACAGCAGATAAGAGCGCAAAAGAAATTATAGGTTATGCTATTCAAAAATGTGCAGCAGATCATACATCTGAAACAACAGTATCAATAGTATCACTTCCAAATGACGATATGAAAGGAAGAATTATTGGTAGAGAAGGAAGAAATATAAAAACACTAGAAACCTTAACTGGAATAGACCTAATAATAGATGATACACCAGAAGCAGTAGTAATTTCAGGTTTTGACCCATTAAGAAGAGAAATTGCAAAAATGGCACTAGAAAAACTAATAAATGATGGAAGAATTCATCCAGCTAAAATAGAAGAAATGGTTGAAAAATCAAGAGAAGAACTAGAGCAAACAATTAAAGAAGAAGGCGAAAGAGCAGCTATGGAAGCAGGAGTTGTAGGGCTTCATCCAGACATAATAAAACTATTAGGAAAGCTAAAATATAGGACAAGCTATGGTCAAAATGTATTAAATCATTCAGTAGAAGTCTCAAACTTAGCTAGAATAATGGCAGAAGAATTAGGTTTAGACCCTAAAGTTGCAAGAAGAGCAGGACTATTACATGATATAGGAAAAGCATTAGATCATGATATGGAAGGAACACATGTTGAAATAGGTGTAGATATTCTAAGAAAATATAAAGAAAATGAAATAGTAATAAATGCAGTAGAAGCTCATCATGGAGATGTAGAACCACAAACAATAGAAGCTATACTTGTACAAGCAGCAGATGCAATTTCAGCATCAAGACCAGGAGCAAGAAGAGAAACCTTAGAAGCATACATTAAAAGATTACAACAACTAGAAGAAATTGCAGACTCATTTGAAGGAGTAGACAAATCTTTTGCAATACAAGCTGGTAGAGAAATAAGAATAATAGTAAAACCAGATAAAATAACAGATAGTGAAATGACATTAATGGCAAGAGACATAGCTAAAAAAGTAGAAGGCGAAATGGATTACCCAGGACAAATAAAAGTAAATGTAATAAGAGAAACAAGAGTAGTAGATTACGCCAAATAAAAAACAAGAATAAAAAATGCTAGGCTAAAAAATAGCCTAGCATTTTTTATTTTTTTCTTAAAATTTTCTTAAAAAACCTTTTAATTTTAACTAATATATAATATAATGTAACATATAAAATTTTGTGCTAAGGAGGAATAAAATGGGTACAAATAATAAGAAAAAAAGAACAACTAAAAAAGGAAAAAATGAAGTAGAAAAAACAAAAAAATATGAAACAAAAAAAGTAAATAAAAAGAATAAAAAAAGTAGAAAAATCTTAAAGAAAGTATTACTTGGACTTATTATTTTTGGAGTAATAGCAGCTACTATATTAGTTGCAGTAGTAATAGGTATATTTTCAAGTGACAAATATAAAGTAGACCCAAAAGAAGTACATGTTGAAAATGGAAATAGTCAAGTTGTAGATGCAGAAGGAAATGTACTTGCAATAATAAGAGGGGATGAAAATAGAAAATTAGTAACCTTAGAAGAAATGCCAGAATATTTACCAAAAATGTTTGTTGCATTAGAAGATGAGAGATTTTATTCTCATAAAGGAATAGACATAAAAAGAACAATTGGAGCTACAGTTGGTTTTATATTTGGAAAAGGTAGTTCTTCATATGGTGGAAGTACAATAACACAACAATTAATAAAAAATTCATTTGAAGATAATGAAAGTTCAGGATTAGGTGGAATTCAAAGAAAAATAAGAGAAATGGCTCGTGCACGTAATACAGAAAAGGTACTATCTAAAAACGAAATATTAGAATCATATTTAAACTTAATACTAATGGGTGGAACATATTATGGAGTTGGTGCAGCATCACAATATTATTTTGATAAAGATGTCAGTCAGTTATCACTTGCAGAATCAGCCTTTTTAGTAGCGATAAATCCATCACCTAATGCATACAAAGCATTTAGTACAGAACAAAAAGATATAGATAAAATAAAAAATAAAACTAAAGTAGTTTTAGCTAAATTTAAGGAAGAAGCTCCTAATTTAGAATACGAATTAACAGAAGAAGCATATAATACAGCAGTAGCTGAAGTTGAAACAGGTTTAGCCTTTAAAGAAGGAAGAATGGTAACAGGTGCGACTTCATACTCATATCATACAGCAGCAGCAATAGAACAAGCAATAAGTCAATTAATGGAAGAAAAAGGTTTAAAAAGAGATGCAGCAGAATTAGCTATTAGAAATAATGGATATATTATACACTCAACACAAATAACTTCAATACAACAAATAATGGAAGCAGAATATGTAAAAGATAGATATATAGTAAATGGAAAAGAAAAAGACAAAAATGGAAAATTATTAAATGAAGGTCATACACAATCTGCTATGGTTATAATAGAGCCAACTACTGGTTATGTAGTAGGATGTATGGGTGGCTTAGGAACAGATTCAAATGCAGCAGGAATAAATAGAGCAACAACCAGCAACAAACAACCAGGTTCATCAATAAAACCAATAGGTGTTGTAGCACCAGCATTAGAAGCAGGAACTATAACAGCAGCAACAGTATATGATGACTCAGCAACAGTATTTAAAGGAGGATATAATCCACATAACTCAGGAGGATTCAATGGCCTTCTTACTGTAAGACACGCAATTGAACATTCTTCAAATATTGTTAATATTAAAATACTTTTAGATTTAGGCCCAAGTAAAGGCGCAGAATTTTTGAGAAACATGAATTTTAAAAGAATATCAGATGATGATATAGGAGCTTCGTTTGCGTTAGGAGCAACAAGCGCAACACCACTTGAAATGGCATCAGCATACGCAATGGTAGCAAATGATGGTGTATATATAGAGCCAACATTCTATACTAAAGTAGAAGATTCAGAAGGAAATGTTGTATTAGAAGCAAAACAAGATACAAAACGAATTATGAGTACAGAAAATGCATATGTATTAAAAGAGATTTTAACAGCACCAGTAACTGGAGCAGGAGGAACAGCTACAACTTGTTGGATAAAAGGAATGGAAGTTGGAGCAAAAACAGGTTCAACAGATAAATACAAAGACAGATGGTTATGTGGAATAACACCATATTATGCAGCCGCTACTTGGTTTGGATTTGATAATCAAGAAAGACCACAAGGAATAAGCGGAAATGCAGCAGCAACTATTTGGGGAAATGTTATGAGAAGTGTTCATACAAATCTTCCAAGTAAACGTTTCACAAAACCAGCAGGAGTTGTAACAGCTAAAATATGTTTAGACTCAGGTTGTGTTGCAACCGAAAGTTGTGCAAGAACAGAAACAGAATATTTTGTAAAAGGAACAGTTCCAGGAGCATGTGAAGGACATCAAAAATTAAAAATATGTAAAGAAACAGGTAAAATAGCTAATGAATATTGTAAAGAAGTTGAAGAAAAAACATTTTTAACAAAACCTGCAAAAGAAAATACATCATTATGGACAACAAATGCAGGAGACAAATATAATGTACCAACAGAAAATTGCGATGTTCATAAAGCACCAGAAAAGAAAGAAGTAGAAGTTCCAAATGTAATAGGAAAAAAATTAGCAGATGCTAAAAAAGCATTAGAGGCAAAAGGATTAAAAGTAGAAATAGTATATGAAGAAAATAAAAATAAAGATGACGGAATAGTACTAAAACAAAGCAAAGAAGAAAAAACAAAAGTGGAAGAAGGAACAACAATAACAATAACTGTAAATAAAAAGAAAAACAAACCACAAAACGAAGAAGAACTACCAGAAAACACAGTTGATACAAATACAGAGAATAACACTAATAATACAACAGTTAATTAAAAATAATAGATAAATGTAAATAGTTGTAGGGGCGCAGCCTTTTGCGACCTGCACTTCGAATGAATTACTTAAAATAATCTACCTTATGTGTTTGTATATATTAAAATAAAAATCGAAACGTCCAAGACAAGGGGTATTCAACAACCTTAGAAGGACTGTCGGGATTCAATTTTGATTTTAATATATACAAACACATAAGGTTACTCTACAAATTCTAATTACTACTATTATTATTGTTAGATTTAAGATGTAGGGGTAGGCGCTTTAAGTCTACCAAAACTTCGAAGAAAGGAGAAAAAACGTAAATGGAATTAAAACTATACAACACCTTAACAAGACAAAAGACAGAATTTAAACCATTGGAAGAAAAAGAGGTTAAAATATATACATGTGGGCCAACAGTATATAGTTTTGCACATATAGGAAACTTTAGAGCCTATGTATTTATGGATACTTTAAGAAGAGTTTTAAAATATAATGGATATATTTTAAAACATGTAATGAATATAACTGATGTAGGACATTTAGAATCTGATGCCGATGATGGTGAAGATAAAATGGAAAAAGCAGCTAGAAAAGAAAATAAAAATCCATATGAAATAGCAGCATTTTACACAGATATATTTTTTAGAGATATGGGTAGACTAAATATAGAAAAACCAGAAATAGTAGCTAAAGCGACAGAACATATTGAAGAAATGATGCAATTTGTAAAAAAATTAATAGAAAATGGTTATGCTTATGAAACATCAAAAGGTATTTATTTTGATATATCAAAATTAGATAAATACCCAATACTTTCTAATAGAAAACTAGATGATCAAATTGCAGGAGCAAGAGTTGATGTAGATATAGAAAAAAGAAATCCATATGATTTTGCGTTATGGATAAAAGCACCAGAAAATCATATTATGAAATGGGAAAGTCCATGGGGATTATCATATCCAGGTTGGCATATAGAATGTTCTGCAATGGGAAAAAAATATTTAGGTAATGAGTTTGATATTCATACAGGTGGAGTAGACCATATACCTACACATCATGAAAATGAAATAGCACAAAGCAAAGGATGCACAGGCAAAGTTCCAGCAAAACGTTGGATGCATGTAGAATTTTTACAAGTTGATGGTGGAAAAATGTCTAAAAGTTTAGGAAATACATACACTCTAGACCAACTACAAGAAAAAGGAATTGAACCATTAGCATATAAATTATTTTGTTATACAGCACATTATAGAACAAAATTAAATTTCACATTTGCAGGAGCAGAAGCTAGTGAAAAATCATTAAATAGACTTCGCCAAAGTTATTTAAAACATGAAGAATCAAATAATGAAGTAGATGACAAAATAGTAGAAGAATATTTAAACCGTTTTGTAGAAGCTATAAATGATGACTTAAATATGCCACTTGCAATGGGAATAGTATGGGAAGTTGCAAGAAATGATATAAAGTCTAATAAGTTTGCTAAATTGCTTTTAGAATTTGATAAAGTATTAGGTTTAGACTTAGTAAACACTAGAGAATATTTAGAAAAAGAAGACAAACAAGAAGTTCCAGAAGAAATACAAAAATTACTAGAAGAGAGAAAAGTCGCTAGAGAAAATAAAAATTGGGCAGAATCAGATAGGATAAGAGATTTGTTAAAAGATAAAGGCTATACAGTAAAAGACACTAAAGAAGGGCAAACAATAGAAATCATAGTATAAAATTTAAAATAGATGTATGGGTAGGCCTTGTGTCTACTAGTCATCCGAAGAAATTACTAAAATAAAAGAAATTTAAAATTAGTCACCTTATGCATTTGTATATATTAAAATAAAAATCGAAATCTCCAGGACAAGGGGGATTCGACTGTTGAGGGTGGTCTGTTGGACTTCAATTTTGATTTTAATATATACAAACACATAATGAAGAGTGAATAGTACAAACCTTCAGTTTGAGAAAGGAAAAAACATAAAATGCAAACCAAGGAAAATACTTTTATAAAAAAATTAATAAGTAGCATAAAAGATTTTGAAAAATACCCAGAAATGGCAGTAGAATCTTTTAGAAATGTTTGTAAATATATAGTAATGCTAATTGCGATATTTACATTAATAGTGACAGCATTATCAGTATATGATGTATCAAAAGATATAAATAGTGGAATAGAATATTTTAAAAACGAAATACCAAATTTAAGTTTTTCAAATAATAGGTTAACAGTAGAAACAACTGAACCTATAAAAATAACTAATATTCCAAATGTGTTTGATATGCTTATTATAGATACAAATGAATTAACTAATGAGCAAATAAATTCATATGAGTCAGAGCTAAAGAAACATAGTACAGGAGCAATACTTTTATCTGATAAAGTAATTTTGAATTTAGGAAATGGAGCTATAACATATACGTATGAAAAATTAGTACAAAGTTATAAAATACAAGATATGACAAAAGAAACTATATTAAATTACTTATCAGGCTCTAATATGATAATGATATATGTAGGAATATATATAATGTCATATATATACTTATTTATAGCCTATTTAATAAGCATATTTATGGATATAGTAATATTAGGAACAATAGGATATGTTACAGCACTAATAATGAGAATAAGAATAAAATTTATTGCAATGTTAAAAATAGCAATACATTCACTTACTTTGCCTATTATTTTAAATTTATTGTATATAATAGTACAAGCATTGTTTGGATTTAAAATAAAATATTTTGAAATAATGTATATAGCAGTTGCTTATATATATATTGTTGCATCAATTTTAATGATAAAATCAGATATAATAAAAAGAGGACAAGAACTTGCTAAAATAGTAGAAGAACAAGAAAGAGTAAAACAAGAATTAGAGAGAAAAAAAGAAGAGCAAAGACAAAAAGAGGAAGAAGAACAAAGAAAAAAGCAAGAAGAAAAAGAGAAGAAAAAGAAAGAGAAGAAGGAAAAGGAAAAAGAAGGTTTATCAGGACAGCCACAAGGTGAAAATGCATAAAAAGAAAGGAAAAACGTAATGGAAAACAATAAAGAAAATAACAAAAAGAATAATAAATATATGATAGCAGGAATAATAGTCTCAATTGTTGTAGTAATTCTTGCTGGAATTACAGCATATTTGATGTTATCAAAAAACAAAACTAGCGATAATAAAATACCATATACAGAATTAATTAAACAAATAACAGACGGCGAAATAGAAAAAATTGAAATGACAGTAGGAAGTACAAGCCTAAAAGTTAAAGTAAAAGGAATAGAAGAAGAAAAAACTTCAATAGTTCCAAATACACAAGCATTTATCGAACTTGTACAAGAAAAGGTAGCAGAAGGAAACAATATAGAATTAATACAAAATCCACAAAATGCAATTATAAAGATATCTGAGACTCTATTTTCATTATTACCAACAATTGTAATTGTAGCATTATTTATAATGGTATTTAAAATGCAAGGCTTAGGAGAAAAAGGAAAAGTATATGATGCAGAAACAAGTAAAGAAAAAATAAAATTTGATGATGTAGCAGGTTTAGATGAAGAAAAACAAGAAATGATAGAAATAGTGCAATTCTTAAAAGAGCCAGAAAAGTTCACAAAAATGGGAGCAAAAGTACCAAAAGGAGTTTTACTATATGGTAAGCCAGGAACAGGTAAGACACTAATTGCAAAAGCAATAGCAGGAGAAGCAGGAGTTCCATTTATTTCAATGAGTGGTTCTGAATTTATAGAAATGTTTGCAGGTCTTGGAGCATCAAGAGTTAGAAAATTATTTGAAAAGGCAAGAAAAGTAGCACCATGTATAGTGTTTATAGATGAAATAGATGCAATAGGTTCAAGACGTTCTTCAGGAAATGGAGCAGAAAGTGAAAATAACCAAACTTTAAATCAACTATTAGTTGAAATGGATGGATTTGACACAAACGAAACAATAATAGTATTAGCAGCAACAAACAGACCAGAAATGTTAGATAAAGCACTTTTAAGACCAGGAAGGTTTGATAGACAAATAACAATAAATGTTCCAGATAAACGTGGAAGAGAAGAAATATTAAAGATTCATAGTAAAGATAAAAACTTTGCAGAAAACGTAAAATTAAAAACAATTGCAGAAGATACAGCAGGTTTAACAGGTGCAGAACTTGCAAATATTTTAAATGAAGCAGCAATTTTAGCTACTGTTAACGAACATGAAGTAATTGAACAAGAAGATATAGAAGAGGCATTTAAAAAAGTAACAATTGGTCTTCAAAAAACAAGTAGAGTATATTCAGAAAAAGATAAAAGAATAACAGCATACCATGAAGCAGGACATGCAATAGTAAGTAGATATTTAAGTTCACAAGAACCTGTAAAAGAAATTTCTATTATACCTAGAGGTATGGCTGGTGGTTATACAATGAACAAAACAAATGAAGATAAAAACTACATTTCAAAAACAGAAATGGAAGAAAGGCTAATTGTACTAATGGCAGGTCGTGCGGCAGAAAAAATTATAATTAATGATATTTCAACAGGAGCAAGTAATGACTTTGAAGTAGCAACAAAAATAGCAAAAGACATGGTAACATTATATGGAATGAGCGATGTAGTAGGAACAATATCAATAAACACTGAAAAAGACCCATATGAACTACAATTATTAGGAGAAAAATATGCAGATGCCATAGGTGCAGAAGTAAAAATATTACTAGATACAGCCTACTTAAAAGCACAAACGCTAATATCAAATCATATAGATAAATTACACGAAGTAGCACAAACATTATTAGAAAAAGAAACAATAACAGAAAGTGAGTTCGAAAGAATATTTAATGAAAATTAAGCTAAAAAATTGGAGTTTTAGAACTCCAATTTTTTAGCTTAATTTAATTTCTTTCTCTTTTAAATAATCTAATAACCCACTATCACCTTTAAAATTAAATTTCAAACTATAACTACAAAGCATTTGAGTTTTTTGATGAAATTTTTTATTTATTTCGTTTATACCATATTTACCGATCTCCAATAATAGGTAAGCCAATATGGGCAAGGTGAGCACGTATTTGGTGAGTTCTACCAGTTTCTAAGTTTATATCTAAAATAGAAGTATTATTTTCTTTATTTTCACTTATTATTTTATATGAAGTAATAATTTTTTGATAACCTTTTTTCGGTTCATCTGAAATATAAACTAAAGATTTTTTATTATCTTTAAATAAATATGCTTCAAGTCTTTCTTTCTTTTTCTTTGGAATTCCATATACAGTTGCAATATAGTGCTTTTCAATTTCTTTGTTTTTAAATTTATCAAGTAAAATATGTAATGTTTCTGTATTTTTGGCAAATAAAACAAGACCAGTAGTATTTCTATCTAATCTATGACATGGATCGATAAATCCATTTATATAATCCTTACATAACGAATGTAAAGAAACTTCAGAGTTATCATTATTAGTAACTTCTATACCAACTGGTTTATTAACTACAAGTATATTATTATCTTCAAAAACAATATCAAGAGTAAAATTATTTATACATAAAAGTTCATCTGTAATAAACACTTTTATTTGGTCTCCAGTGTGAACTTCTATATCTTCACTAACTCTAACATTATTAACTCTAATATCCTTTTTTCTTAAAGCTTTAAATAGAGTACCTCTCTTTAATAAAGGGAATATAGCTAATAAATATGTGCTTAACTTTTTATTATTATATTTTTCTTCAACATTCAAAATTTGCATAAGCTATTAGTCTTTCCTTTCGTTAATTTAAAGTGTTTTAATAATTCTTATACTATTATAAAAGAATTAATTAAAAAAATCAAATTTTAATTATATATATGTAGGAGAGATTATTAATCGCATGCTCTTCGAAGAAATTACCTAAAAACAATTAATATTTTGAGCAATTTCGCTGAAGTCATGGGTCATTAGGAATCGCCTCTACATTATAAAAAATTATAGATGTGTATATTAGAAAATCTATATAAAATAAACATAAAATTATGTAAAATTATTGATATATTAATATGAAAATGATATAATATTATCAACTTGTAAACCAATATCATAGAAAAATGGAGGAAACAGCAATGAAAAAGAAAATAATTTTGTTTTTATCTGTCCTTTTAGTAGCAATGTTTGTAACAGGCTGCTCAACAACAACCAATCCTGAAGCATTAGAAAGGTCAAATGAAGTTGCAAATGAAATAGCCAAAAATATGGGAGAGTACAAACTTCCTGATGGATACGATATCTCTTATCGTGACTCAAAAGATACAAGCCGGTTTTATTTAAGTTCTACAACAGAACAAAAAAATACATTGATGGCAGAGTATCAAATATCAAACAAAGAAGCAGATTTAGTGGCTTTTACAGTTGATGATGGTAAAAATGTGATATATTTTGATATAGGTGTAGTTTTATTAATAGTTGGTATTCTTATTGGATGTTATATAATGTACAATTGATGAAATTAAAAACAAAGATAGTAGTAAGATATATACTACTATTTTTGTTTTTAATTTTAAAATCTACAAAATAAAAAGCAAATTTTTAAAAAAACCAATTGCATTTTAAAAACATATATGGTAGAATAACATATGTTAAGAAAAACTAAGGAGAGTGTATAAAAAATGGAAATAGTGAGAAATATAGTATTAGCAATATATTTAATAGTTTGTATAGCTTTAATAATAGTAGCAACAATACAAACAAAAGATAACGATGGAGCTTCTGGAACAATTACAGGTTCTTCAACAAATAATTTTTATGAGAAAAATAAGGGAAGAACAAAAGAAGGAAAATTAAAGAGATTAACAATAATACTAGGAGTTTTATTCGTAGTATTAGCAGTTGTATTAGGAATACTATATGTAATATAATGTGTAATTGAATAAAAAATGTAGGGGCTTAATCGGTAAGGAATACCCGTTAGAATTACCGAATTATGCCCTTTTTTGAATAATAAGAATAATTATTTTGAAAATATATTTCACGTTGTGGGGGGCCGACCCATGGGTGACCTGGATTCCCATAAAATTGCTAAAATGTGTATTATTTAAAGGTAGTTTCTTCGAAGAATGGGTCGCCGAAGGCTGCGACACCTACAGTATTTAATACAGTTTTTTAAAATATTTAAGGAGAAAATAGATGGAAGAAAAAGAAAAATTAATTTTAGACTTTATGTCAGAAGAAAGCTATGTTCCTATGAAAGCTAAGGAAATGGCTAGTATTTTGTGTGTTCCTAAAACAGAATATTCAAGTTTTAGTGAAGTACTAAAAAAATTAGAGGAAGAATATAGAATTCAAAAAAATAGAAAATCTAAATATAGTTTGGTAGATTCTAACAGATATATAACAGGTGTCTTTAGAGCTAATGAAAAGGGTTTTGGATTTGTTAAAATTAAAGATAGAGAAGATGAAGTTTATATCTCAAAAAGTCATACAAAGAATGCCTTAAATGGAGATACTGTTCTTATAGAAATATTAAAGGACGAAAAAGATAGTGGACATAGTGAAGAAGGAAAAATTATTAAAATATTAACTAGAGATAAAGATACTGTTGTAGGTGTTTTTATAAATAGTAAAAATTATGGTTTTGTTGTTCCAGATGATAGAAAATTAGGAACTGATATTTTTATATCTAAAAAGAATTTTGGAAAAGCACGTAATGATAGTAAGGTATTAGTAAAAATACTTAAATATCCTGAAAATGGTAAAAATGCTGAAGGTAAAGTAATAGAAGTATTAGGTAATATTAATGAAGCAGGTGTTGATATGCTTTCATTAATTAAAGATTATAAACTTCCATACGAATTTCCAGAAGCAGTAGTAGAAGAGGCACAAAGTTATAAAGAAGAAGATATAAAAAATGATATTAAATGTAGATTAGATTTACGAGAAGAAGAAATTTTTACAATAGATGGGGAAGATGCAAAAGATTTAGATGATGCAGTTAATGTAAAAAAATTAGAAAATGGTAATTTTGAACTTGGTGTTCATATAGCAGATGTAAGCCACTATGTAAAAGAAGATTCTAAATTAGATAAAGAAGCAATAATACGTGGTACAAGTATATATATGTTAGATAGAGTAATACCAATGCTTCCACGTGAACTTTCAAATGGAATTTGTAGCTTAAATCAAAAGAAAGATAGATTAACACTTTCTGTTATAATGGAAATTAATAATGAAGGACAAGTTGTATCTTCCCAAATTAAGAAAAGTGTTATAAATGTTACTAGAAGAATGAGTTATAATGAAATTGCTACTATTTTGAAATATCTAAATAATGAAAAAAATGAAGAAAAGATAGAAAATACAAATAAAGCAAAAGAAAGAATAAATAAGTTAGAAAAAGACTTAAAACTATTAAAAGAATGCAAGCCATATTTTGAACATTTTAAACAAATGGAAGATTTAGCAAAAATATTAAAGCAAAGAAGAGAAAGACAAGGAAGTTTAAATTTAGACATTCCAGAAACTAAAATAGTGTTAGATAAAGACGGATTTGCAATAGATGTTAAAAAATATGAACTTACATTTGCAAATGAAATAATAGAACAATTTATGCTTACAGCAAATGAAACAGTAGCTGAAACTTTTTATTGGTTAGAAGCACCTTTTATATACAGAGTACATGAAGAACCAGACGAAGACAAAATTTTAGAATTAAATAAATTCTTATACAATTTTGGTTATAAAATAAAAGGAAGTAAAGACAACATTCACCCAAAAGCATTTGCAGAAGTATTAGAAGATATAAAAGGAAAAGAAGAAGAAAGAGTAATATCTACTTTAATATTAAGAACATTAAAAGTAGCAAGATATGAAAGTGAAAACAAAGGGCATTTTGGAATAGCGAGCAAATATTATTGCCATTTCACATCCCCAATAAGAAGATACCCAGATTTATTTATTCATAGAGTAATTTCGAAATACCTAGCTGATAACTACAATATAAGCGAAGAGATACTTGAAAAATATAGTGAACAAAGTACAAATTATGCTAACCAATCATCAGAAAGAGAAAAAGTAGCACAAAAAGTAGAAAGAGATAGCATAGATATTAAAAAAGCCGAATTTATGCAAGACAAAATAGGAGAAGAATTTGAAGGAATAGTATCTAGTATAACATCATTTGGAATGTTTGTAGAATTAGAAAGCACAGTAGAAGGTCTAATAAGATTTGAAAACTTAGGAGATGAATATTTTATATATGATGAAAATAGAAAAACTTTAACAGGAGAAAAAACAAAAATAACATATAAAATAGGAGATAAAGTAAAAATAAGAGTAATTCATGCAGACAAAATAACAAGACAGATTGATTTTGAAATAGTGTAAAACAAAATTGATGGCGGAAACGCCATCAATTTTGTTACTATTACATATGTCTTTTTATATACATTTCTGCATCTTTTTTCTTCAAATCTTCACGTTTATCATAAAGTTTTTTACCAGTTCCAATACCAAGCTCAACCTTTACAAAACTACCTTTAAAATACAAACTAATAGGAACTAAAGTATAGCCTTTTTGTTTAATTTGACCAACTAGTTTTCTAATTTCATTTTTATTTAAAAGTAATTTTCTATCTCTTAAAGGGTCTTTGTTAAAAATATTACCATGTTCATATGGGCTAATATGCATAGAATGAATATATACCTCACCATTTTCAATACTAGCATAACTATCTTTTAAATTAACCTTACCGCTTCTAATAGATTTTATTTCTGTACCAGTCAAAACAATACCAGCCTCAACAGTATCATTAATATTATAATTATGCCTAGCAATAGGATTTTTAGCAATTAAATTAGACATATATGTACCTCTCTTTTATATTAAATATATATATCGTAGGGGTCGTAGCGTTCGGCGACCCGCATCACTAAACTAATTTTTATATAGGAAAAACCAATTTAAATGTATGGGCATGGTCTCTAAGTCCATCCGATATGTGAACATTATAACACAAAAAGAAAAATAATAAAAGAAAAAATATAAAAATTTACTTGAATAAGGGTAGACACAAGGCCTACCCTATATATTCAATAACTATATTTAATCATTATAAGAATTATTATTTTGTCTAGCATACATCCATATAAGAGCAATAATTGCAACAGCAACAACTGCAATTATAAGCCATGCCCAAGTTGTACCATTAATACCAAGAAATGTTCCTTCACCATTATTAACATCAGCACTTCTTGTAGTAGTTCTTGTAGCATCATAATTATCATCTGTCATAGCACCTGTTATACGGTTTCCAGCATCTTGAGTTCCATTTTGGACATCTCTAGCTGCATTTTCCATCATATTTTCTCCACCAGATGTAACATTTCTTACCCCATCTACTATACCTTTACCAGCATCTTCTACAATATTTTCAGCTCCACCAACTACGTTTCTAATACCTTGTACAGCTTGTGGCTCATTTGCAGCAAATGTATAAGAAAAAGATAAAATAAGCATACTAACTATTAATAATGCAATTGTATAAAATTTCTTTTTCATAATTTACCTCCTTATATAATTTAAAGTCATTATTATTATTTAAAAAATAACCATAAAATATACAGGGAAAAAATTACTTGAAAAATTATCCATTTAATCTTATTAATATTGCTATACTAAGTAATATTAATACAACACCAACAACAATAAGTAAAATATTTAAAATGTTTGTTAAACCCAAACCATCGTCAATATCATTTTTTGAAATATTACTAACTTGTGTTTGTGAAGCTTCAAGTTCAGTTTGCGTATTTGAATTTCTAGTTGAGTTAAAATTATCAGTAACTCTGTTAGAAGAATTACTATCATTTGAAGTTACATTAGAAAATACTGTATTATTGTTATTTAAATTTACATTATTTGAATAAGTAGAAATATTACTACCATTAGAAGTATTGCTTTGCTCTGTAATATTCATATTTATATCTGTTGCAAGCGAAAATGTACAAACAGATAATAATATTATTAATAAAAATATAACTATTTTTGAAAATTTTGACATAAATAAAACCTCCTAAAAATTATTGTAATCATCATACACAATAAAAATAAAAAAGTCAAGGAATATAAATTGTGTAAAAATGTAATATAAATGTTATATAAATGTACTTGAAATAGAAAAACAATATATATATACTTATTATGAGTAATTATAAAGGAGATTAACCATGGATAAAGATAAAATTAATAAAATACTAAATGTAGTAAAAAATATAAAAGTTACAAAAGACAACAAAGAAGATGTTGAAAATGTTAGAAGATTAATAAAAGAAGAAAATTATATAGAAGCAGTACAAGAACTTCAAAGAATACAAGAAGAGGGAAGAATAGAATATAAAAAACAAGTAAAAGAAGAAAAAGAAAAAAGTGATGAGATAGAGAAGGAAGAAACTGAAGATAGTATTTCTGATAATATAATTAAAGAAGAGAAAGAAGATAATATTTATCCAAAAAAACTAAGTAATAAAAACTTAGAAGAACAGTTTATTAGTTTGCTATTAGCTAATCCAAAGGCTATATCTATGTATTATATAGAGAAAAAAGATTGTTATTTTGAAAGTGCAAAAATATTAAACTTATATAAAGGTGCAATTTTTATAGATGGACAAGAATATACGCCAGAAATAGCAAAAGAGGGCTTTAACTTTCCTAAAGAAAGTCCAGACACATATGATTTAAAACAAATGTTAAAAGAAAAAGGAAGAAGTTTAAAATTAAACTTTGAAAAGGTATATATAGAATTAAGAAAATTATTTGAAATTAGAAAAAATTATATGCATAATCCAATAAAAGAAACAAAAGAAATGATTGCAGATATTGTAAATTATGAATTATATGACAAAATGACAATAGAAGATACAAAAAGTGCAATAGAACAAATAACAGCAACAGAGAAATATAGAAGATCTGTTTTAAATGATGATATTACAAACTTTCTAATTTCAGGAGAGAATAATTTAACACAAGGTTTAGAACTTCCATTTCCTATATTAACTAGTGTGTTTAAAGGAATTAGAAAAGGTGAAACTTTTGTTTATGCTATGCCATCTAACTCTGGTAAAAGTAGGTTTACAATTAACTTAGCAGCAAATTTGGCATTATTACATAATAAAAAGGTATTAATAATTTCAAATGAAATGTCTGAAGAAAAAATGAAATTGTGTTTAATAACAACTATACTTAATAATGAAAAAATTCAAAAATTACATAATCAAAAACTATGCAAAACAGAAGGAGAAATTCTTGAGTTTAAATTTAGACCAGATAAAAATGCAAATGTAGAAAAAGACGAAGGAGGATTTGTATTAAAAGAGGAAAATGAAACTCAAAGAGAATTTTCAAAAAGATTAGAAAAAGTCTCTAGTGAATTTAATAGTACAATAGAAGCAACAAACTGGCTTGAAGAGCAAGTAAGAAATTCAATATATTTTGTAAACTTAACAAATCATACAAATGATGAATTAGAAAAAGTAATTTTAAATTATTATTATAAAGAGCAAATAGAATATGTATTTTATGATACATTAAAAACAGATACAGAAAATATAGGTAATGGAGAAGAAATAAAAAGAACAGCAACTATTCTTTCGAATTTAGCACAAGACTTAAATATTTTTATAGCTTCATCAATACAGCTTGCAGAATCTGAAACATTACCAATAAACGTAAATGTTAATGACTTAGCAGTAAGTAGAACAGTAAAAGAAGTATTAGATATATTATGCTTAATAAAACAAATCCATAATGAAGATTTACACAAATATGAATATTCATTAAATGAGGTAGATACAAAATTTTATGACCTAGAAGTTTCAAAAGATCCAGATGTAAGATATTATGCATGTGTAGTAGACAAAAACAGAGCTGGAGCTAAGCCAAAAGTAGTGTTTAAATTAAACTTAGCATATAATTATTGGGAGGAATTAGGATACTTAAGACTAAAATAAATATATGAATACAAGATAAAATAAAATTTAGAATATTTATTTAAAATGTGTTGTATTTTAAAGAATAATTAAATGAAAATTCAGTCTAAAGAAAAATTTAATAACTGCTAGACATGGGAAACAAAACATATGCTATTGATAAGAAAAAATTGTACCTATAATAAAATATCTAGAAATAGTTAAAATTGATAAAGTATAAATTAAAAGGAGATAAGATGTTTAAATTACATTCAGAATATAAACCAACAGGTGACCAGCCACAGGCAATAGAATATCTATCAAAAGGAATAGAAGAAGGCAAGAAATTCCAGACTCTTCTTGGTGTTACAGGCTCACGGAAAAACTTTTACAATGGCAAATATTATTCAAAAAGTGCAGAAGCCAACACTAGTTTTAGCACATAATAAGACATTAGCAGGGCAACTATATTCAGAATTCAAAGAGTTCTTCCCAGAGAACAATGTTGAATACTTCGTTAGTTATTATGATTACTACCAACCCGAAGCCTATATTCCACAGTCAGACACATATATAGAAAAGGATTCTTCTGTAAATGACGAAATAGACAAGCTTCGCCATAGTGCAACAGCATCTTTGTTTGAAACAAGGGATACAATAATAGTTGCATCTGTTTCATGTATATATGGTTTAGGTGACCCTATTGATTATGAAAATATGGCAGTTTCTTTAAGACAAGGAATGCAGGTTGAAAGAAACAAAATGCTTAAAAAACTAATAAATATGCAATATACAAGAAATGAATTAGACTTCAAAAGAGGAACATTTAGAGCAAAAGGTGACATAGTAGAAATATACCCATCAGATGAGTCAGAAACAGCAATACGTGTAGAGTTTTGGGGAGATGAAATAGAAAAAATATCGGAAATAAATCCATTAACAGGTAAAGCAGAGGCTACAAGAAATCATGTTATAATATTTCCAAACTCACACTATGTAACAACCAGCGAAAAAATGGAAAGAGCAATTGCAACTATTGATAAAGAAAAGGAAGAAAGAGTAGAATATTTTAAGTCAATTGGTAAATTAATAGAGGCTCAAAGAATAGAAGAAAGAACAAACTTTGATATAGAAATGATGAAAGAAACAGGTTTCTGCCAAGGAATAGAAAACTATTCAAGACATATAAGTGGAAGAGAAGAAGGAAGTCCGCCATTTACATTATTTGACTATTTTCCAAAAGACTTTCTACTACTAATAGATGAATCACATGCTACAGTTCCACAAGTAAGAGCAATGTATAATGGAGATAGAGCAAGAAAAGAATCATTAGTACAATATGGTTTCAGACTTCCATCAGCCTTTGACAATAGACCACTTAAATTTGAAGAATTTGAGCAAAGAGTAAATCAATGTGTATTTGTAAGTGCAACACCAGCAGACTATGAAAAAGAACATTCAAAGGAAAATGTAGTAGAACAAATAATACGTCCAACAGGACTATTAGACCCAATAATAGAAGTAAAACCAGTGGCAAATCAAATAGATGACCTAATTGAACAAATAAGGCAAAGAATAGAACAAGGTGATAGAGTACTAGTAACCACACTAACTAAAAAAATGGCAGAAGACTTAAGCAGTTACTTAGCAGGAATAGGAATAAAAGTGAGATATATGCACTCAGACATAAAAGCTTTAGAAAGAATGGAAATAATAAGAGATTTAAGGTTAGGTGAATTTGATGTACTAGTTGGAATAAACCTTTTAAGAGAAGGATTAGACATTCCAGAAGTTTCATTAGTAGCAATATTAGATGCAGACAAAGAAGGTTTCCTACGTTCAGAACGTTCACTAATACAAACTATTGGACGTGCTGCAAGAAACACTGAAGGAAAAGTAATAATGTATGCAGATGAACTAACCGAAAGTATGGAAAAAGCAATTACAGAAACAAACAGAAGAAGAGCAATACAATGTAAATATAATGAAGAACACGGAATAATACCACAAACAATAAAAAAATCAATAAGAGAAACAATAAAAGCAAGCATAATAGAAGAGGCACAGGAAGAATACAACTTATCAGAAGAAGCAAGTATGCAAGAAATAATAGACAAATTAACAGATGAAATGCTAAAATATGCACAAGCAATGGAATTTGAAAAAGCTGCAGAAATACGTGATAAAATCAAAGAATTGCAACCAAATTAGGTTGCAACTCTTTGATTTTATTTGTCATTACATTCTGCTTCTAAAATAGAATTTAGTTCTTCAATTTTAGTTAATGATATCTTTGCTTTTTTACCAATTATTATTGGATTAAAAATATCTGTAATATTTCCAAGTTTTTTGTAATAAAGATTTTCTTCTGGCTTCAAAGCATCAATGGTAGCTACATACTTAGTATCATAGATAGGATCTTTAAGAGTTTTACCATTATCATATAAAATTTTGAGACCTAAAAAACGTGGAGTATATAACGAATCGTATTCACTAATCATTCCAAAATAAGACTTATATTGAAGATTATCAGCAACGAAAATTTTACAAACAAATAGCTTCCCAACTCCAAACCGTTTTAACTTTTTAAATAAATTCATAACGATCCCTCCTTATTTGAGAATAGATTTCTAAAACTATTTCATTAAGTTTCATAATTTGTTCCTTAGTTAAATATCTTTTTTTATAAATATCTTCTAATGATGAACCTGATACTGAATTTACTAAAGTATCACATACTTTACAATAATACTTATCTTTAATAATATTAACATAAAGAAGAGTAAAATAAGTCTCGCCTGTTGTTGGATCATAAAAACAATTATGCTCTATTGAATTTAACTCATACAATATTTTCATTCCAACTTGTTTACCATCAGATTTTGTTTCAAAAATTTTGCACAAAAATAATTTAGATAATCTACACTTTCTGTCTATAAAATATTTAATAATCCGATTCATATTATACCTCCTTTAAAATTATTTAATGAAAGTGTTATTAAAATTTTGTAATGCTATTATACTATGAGCTAACATAAATTACAAGCATGAATAACAATTTAATTAAAAATTCATATAATAGTAAAGGTGATATATATGAATTTTTTAAAACAATTATATGAAGATGCTGAAAATATACAAAAAAAAGACCCCGCTTCTAGAAATATATTAGAAGTAATAATTTTATATCCACGGTTTTCACATACTAGTATTTCATAGAATATCACATTTTCTATACAAACATAAACTATTCTTTCTAGCAAGGTTAAACTCACAACTTGGAAGGTTTTTTACAGGAATAGAAATCCACCCAGGAGCAAAAATAGGAAGAAAATTATTTATAGACCATGGAATGGGAATAGTAATAGGAGAAACAACGACAATTGGAAATAACTGTACAATATATCATAATGTAACTTTAGGTGGAACAGGAAAAGATAAGAATAAAAGACACCCAGATTTAGGAAATAATGTAATAGTAGGATGTGGAGCAAAAGTACTTCGGTCCAATAAAGGTAGGAAACAATGTAAAAATAGGATCAAACGCAGTAGTATTAAAAGATATACCAGAAAATTCAACAGTAGTAGGAATTCCAGGAGAGATAATAAAAAAAAATTCAACCAAATAAAAGGTTGAATTTTTTTATTATACTCTGAATTAATCTAACAACTTCCTATTCTGCATTGCAGTAATCCACAGCTTCTGAGGCCAAGTATAAGCATAACTTGCAGGGTTTAAAGCATGAACATCTGCACAATGAACTACTGCATCCTTCCAAGCTATTCTGTGTCTTCTGGGAGATTTATTTGAATCTTTTGAATCTGTTACTTCAAAACCACATTTCCGAAGTTGTCGAGCTTTTTTTAATGTAATTTCTTCATAACAGCAAAATAATCCCCATCCTGCTTCAGTTTCCATTCTTTTTTCCAAATAATCTGTGTAATTTGTCATAAAGTTTACCTCCTTAAGTTTTTAATTATCGATTATTTCACAAAAAGAACTAAATTCCTCCATTTCAATGAAATCAAAGGGACTTCTTGTTTCATTACTAATATCATCAAAGAAATCTTCTTCCTTTTCATCCGAAAATTTTGGATAAATTACAATAATATTACGATTCAATTCTAAAACAGCATAATAATCAACTCTGCCATTTAAGTCCTTTAAAATAAAGTCTGAATAATACTCATCTCGTGTTTTAAGAAGCTTTACTTTAGTAGGCTCGCCACGAACTAACATTTTTTCAGCAAGTTTTTTACTGCAATCCTTTATTCCTTTATCATATGCAGAATTTACAGCATCATTCCTTATTGTAAAATAATAGAAAATTGGGAAACCAAACTGAAAAAGTAAAAAAAGAATTAAAGTTAATGGTGCCTTATATGATAGTAAATGTGTGATAGCATTAATAAAACTTAGATGAAAAACCGCTGAAGTATATAGTACAAGAAGTAATATTAAAAAGAATATAGAAATAGCAAGTATAAGTGTAGACTTAAGTGCATTTTTCCTTCCAAGTTTCTCAGCCTTGTTTAAAGAACTCCATTTCCGTAATTTCATCATAAATTAATCCTCCTTATAATTATTAGAAAAATTATTTATACATTACAATACCCCAATTATAACAAAAATTTACATAAAACGCAATAGATTTTAATAAATAATGCTTAGATGTTGACATTAACATAAAATTATAATATAATTCTAAACAACGTAAACAATTATATAAACCTTATTTTAATTAAAGGAGGGTATAAGATGAATATTATTAAAAGATATTTAGAGAAGAGAAAGCAAGAAGAAGAAAGACGGAAACAGGAAAAATTCTTAAATACTAGAATACCATTGAATGACTTATTTTTCTGTTACATGTACCATTGCTGTAATGTCGAATATGTGGAAGGCCCTATACCTTGGGATCCAGCAAGGAAAATAGAATTAGAATATTCTGGTATTAAAATTTTAAGAAAACTCGAAAAAGATTTTATAGATCCTACGACTGGAACTAAATATAAAAGGGAATCTGCTTCTAACAACAAAATAGGAGATATAGTTGTTTCTAAAACTAGAACTATAAATTTTAAAAAAGAAGTTTTAGAAAGACAATATGTAACAATGAAGGAATTAATAGCACTCAATGAAGAATTAAATAATAGTAAATAAACAAAACAAAAAATCAACTTTACTTAAAGTTGATTTTTTGTTTTATAGGAAATAATTACCAAACTCTTGTTTTTTATAAAACAATATAGTATAATATTCCCAAAAGGGACAGATACCCCAAAAGGAAACGTCACCAATGGGAACTAAGGGAGGAAAAAATGAACGATAAAATAATAATAAAAGGTGCAAAAGAACATAACTTAAAAGATATAAATATAGAAATACCACGTGACAAACTAGTAGTAATAACAGGCTTATCAGGCTCAGGAAAATCTTCACTTGCCTTTGACACACTATATGCAGAAGGTCAAAGAAGATATGTAGAAAGCCTATCAAGCTATGCAAGGCAATTCTTAGGTATAATGGAAAAACCTGAAGTTGAATCAATAGTAGGGCTTTCACCAGCAATATCAATAGACCAAAAAACAACTTCAAAAAATCCACGTTCTACAGTAGGAACAGTAACAGAAATATATGACTACATCCGTTTACTATATGCAAGAATAGGTGTACCATATTGCCCACACTGTGGTAAAAAAATACAAAAACAAACAGTAGACCAAATAGTAGATATGGTTATGCAGCTAGAAGAAGGAACAAAACTTCAAGTATTAGCACCAATAGTAAGAGGAAGAAAAGGCGAATTTGTAAAACAATTAGAGGGCTATCAAAAAGAAGGTTTTGTACGTGCTAGGGTAGATGGTGAAACAGTAGAGCTTTCAGATGATTTAACTTTAGATAGAAAGAAAAAACACAACATAGAACTAATAATAGATAGACTAGTTGTAAAAGAAGACATTAGAAGTAGACTAGCAGAAGACATAGAAATGGCTTTTAAATATGCAGAAAAATTAGTTTTAATAGAAGATGCTACAAACAAAACAGAAACACTATATAGTGGAAACTATGCCTGCCCAGACTGTGGAATAAGCATAGGAGAATTAACACCAAGAATGTTCTCATTTAATAACCCATATGGAGCATGCCCAAGTTGTAGTGGAATAGGTTTTTTAATGAAAATGGACGAAGAACTAATTATACCAGACAAAAACAAAACTCTATATGATGGAGTAAAAGCATTTGGTTCAAGCACTATGAAAAAAGGTGATACTATGGCAAAAATGTATTTTGAAAGTATAGCTAAACACTATGGAGTAAAAATAAAAGATGTACCAATAAAAAAATTACCACGAGATTTTATGGAAAAAATTCTTTATGGTACAGGAGATGAAGTAATAGATTTTGAATATACTTCGTTTGCAGGAACAAGAAAGTTTTCACAGCCTTTTGAAGGAGTAATACCAACCTTAGAAAGACGTCATAGTGAAACAAAATCACAAGGAATGAGAGATTTTTACGAAATGTACATGAGCGAAAGCGACTGCCCTACATGTAGTGGAGCACGTTTAAGTAAAAATAGCTTATCAGTAAAAGTGGGAGATAAAAACATAAATGAACTAACAGACATGTCAATAGATAAAATAAAATATTACCTAAATTCTTTAACTTTAACCAAAAAAGATGCAATGATAGCAGACCAAATTTTAAAAGAACTAAACAAAAGGCTTCAATTTTTAATGGATGTAGGGCTAGAATATTTAACACTATCAAGAAATGCAGGAAGTTTATCAGGAGGGGAAGCACAGCGTATACGTTTAGCAACACAAATAGGTTCTGGCCTAACAGGAGTACTATATATACTAGATGAACCAAGTATAGGTCTTCACCAAAGAGATAATGACAAACTAATAGCAACACTAAAAAAATTAAGAGATTTAGGAAATACAGTACTAGTAGTAGAACACGATGAAGACACAATGTATGCTGCAGACCAAATAATAGATATAGGACCAGGTGCAGGAGTACATGGAGGAAAAGTAATGGCTCAGCGGAACTGCTGAAGAAATAAAAAAAGTAGAGGGCTCAGTTACGGGAGACTACCTAAGTGGAAGAAAGCAAATAAAAGTTCCTTCAAAAAGAAGAAAATCAAATGGTAAAGCAATAGAAGTAAAGGGAGCTAATCAAAACAACCTAAAAAATGTAAATGTAAAATTCCCATTAGGTCAATTTGTATGTGTAACAGGTGTTTCAGGCTCAGGAAAAAGCACACTAGTAAATGAAATACTATATAAAACAGTAGCAAGAGATTTAAACGGTTCAAATGAAAAACCAGGAAAATGTAAAGAAGTAAAAGGACTAGAAAACATAGACAAAATAATAAACATAGACCAATCACCAATAGGAAGAACACCACGTTCAAATCCAGCAACATATACAGGAGTGTTTGACTTTATAAGAGACTTATTTGCAGGAACAAATGAAGCAAAGATGCGTGGATATGACAAAGGAAGATTCAGCTTTAACGTAGCAGGCGGAAGGTGTGAAGCTTGTAACGGAGATGGTATATTAAAAATAGAAATGCACTTCTTATCAGATGTATATGTACCATGTGAAGTATGCCATGGAAAAAGATATAACAAAGAAACCTTAGAAGTAAAATATAAAGGAAAAACAATATCAGACGTACTAGATATGACAGTAGAAGAAGCACTAGAATTCTTCAAAAACCTACCAAAAATAAAAAATAAAATACAAACACTATATGATGTAGGTTTAGGCTATATCAAACTAGGGCAACCATCAACAACATTATCTGGTGGAGAAGCACAACGTGTAAAATTAGCAACTGAACTATCAAAAAAAGCAACTGGAAAAACACTATATATCTTAGATGAGCCAACAACTGGACTTCACATAGCAGACGTTCACAAACTAGTAGACATATTGCAAAGGCTAGTAGACACTGGAAACAGCATAATAGTAATAGAACACAACTTAGACCTAATAAAAACCGCCGACTATATAATAGACCTAGGCCCAGAAGGCGGTGACAAAGGCGGACAAATAATAGCAGTAGGCTCACCAGAACAAATAGTAAGAAATGAGCAAAGCTACACTGGAAAATTCTTAAAGAAATACCTAAACTAGCAATAGGTAGCAATGGGTAGCAATGGGGACTGTCCCTGAATGGGTGCCAAAAAGTTAGATTGGGCAACTAAAACAAGACAGAAAATAAAAAATAATATGAAACAAAAATAATGTAGAAAAAATAACAAATGTACCCAATCGGAAACCAAGCAAAGAAAGTACAAAGGGTAGAAAAGAACAAGAAGTAAAAAAAACTAAAAGCACCCCCTTGGGTAATCGAAGATGTCCCAAGAGGGACTGTCCCTATTGCGGAAACAAGATAGAAAACTAAAACAAATACAAAACATAAATAATAAAAATTATAGGGGCTTAATCGGTAAAGAAAACTTAAAAGAATACCGAATTATGCCCTTTTACTCTTGCAAAATTATGTAAAATGTGATAATATAATGCAAGTAACTTAAAAAAGTAAATATATAAAGGAGGGTTTTGTATATGAAAGATTTTTCAAACGAAACAAAAAATAAGCGGAGAAAGGCAATATTAAAGGTGATTTTAAAACGATACTCATTTATTGTATGGGTACCTGCATTATTAGTATTACTTAATTTTATAGGATCTATAGTTATTAAATATATACAAATACTTAATCCATTATCATTTTCAGTTGAAGGCAGTATGTTTATTGTTTGCATTACGAATATTATAATGGGATTTACTACAATTTTAGGTATCATAGCTATTCTTATGATGATCGACCTTATAATAAAAAGTTTCATAGAATATGCAAAAAAAGGAACAATAGTAAAAGATTTCATCGAAATTATAGAAGCACTGGTGGATATTTTTCGATTCTTTATAGATATACCCAAGATAATATTCTTAAGAGTCAAAGATGAAAAAAGAAGATTTAAAAATTCACTTGAAAAAGAATTAGGGAGGAACGAGAATGATTAAAGTAACCTTAAAAAATATTGAAAACTTTGGCTTACCTTTGGATAATACCGATAAAGTTTTAGCAAGAGGTACTAGCAAAGAAGTATTAAAACGGTTAGAAAAGAATCATAAAGCAAAAACACATGAAATATGTTCAAAAAGTTCATCTTCTGGTTATGTAATATATGAAGATTCAAGATATAATTATATTACTCCAGAGGATAAGCACAGATGGCTTACCAATTATGAAGTATATGTTCGCTCTTCATTTACATATAAGTTCTGGATAGCAGTATATTGCTTTATAACAGCTTTTGAAGTATAAAATAGCACTCCTACAAATTTTATATTTGTGGGAGTGTTATTTTTCTTATCTACAATTGTTATTGTTGTTTTCGTTATTGTTATTTCTGTTTTGATTATTTTGGTTATTTTTTTGGTTGTTATTATTTTTTTTGTTGTTTTTATTATTTTTTTCTGACATAAAAATGCACCACCTTTCTAATTATATTTATATTGTGACCTGAAATTTATAAATGTATACTAAAAACAATATGTCAAAAATTGTCGCAAAAATTTGTTTGACAAGTATATATTTATATGTTAAAATACATAATATAAAATAAAGAAAGGAACATAAAAAATGATTACAAGTATGTATGATTTTAAAGACGAAAATGGTAACATCATGCCATATAAACAATATGAAGAAAGAAAAATAATGGAAGCTGCCGAACTTGCTGAGAAATTAGACAAAGGTGAAATTGAAGGAATACCATTTGAAGTATTTATGAAAAAATTAGATGAGCTAATGGAAAGAATTGAAAAAGAACATAAGAATACTGAAAATGAGGAGATAAAAATTGCCTATTAAAAATAAACTAATCATATCTCCTTCATTTTCAGAAGATTTTTATCAAATAATTGAAAATGTTTCAAATTATTCAATTCCATTATCTCAAAGAATAAAAAAAGAACTTCGTTTGAAAATTTTATATCTACAAGAATATCCTAGAATGTATCAAGTAATAAAAATAATTAATCAAAAAGAAATTAGAAAAATTATTATTTCAAAATATGTTATTTTATATTCTATAAATAATAACAATATTAATATCTTAAATATATACCCACAAAAATTCAATTACATAAACTTAGTTAAAATCTAAGCTATCTATTTTACAAATGCAAAAAATATGTTATAATGCCTTTATAAACAAATAGCAAGAATAATATTTTCTAAGTGGCAAAGCCCCAGATAAGAAAATCTAATTCTTCCATAACAATCTTATTAGAAAACGTAATTGCTATCGCATATGACTTTCATAAGAATATAAAAAAGGGATGATAATATGGAAAATATAGTAATAGGAATAGAAGGTTTAGTAGGAAGTGGAAAAACTTCTATATGTAGGGAATTACTTTCAAAAATTCCAAATAGTGTTATTTTACATGGAGGAAACTTGTACAGAGGAATAGTATATGCATTTATTAGTAAAAACAAAAATATTAAAACATTACAAAATATTGATATTACAAAAGTAATGAAAGATCTAGGCGTAAAAATAGAATTAGAAAATAGCGAAACAGTAGTATATGTAGAAAACCAGAAAATAGAAGAAAAAAAATTACAAAATGAGGAAACATCAATGGCAGTATCAGTTGCAAGTAACATAGCAAATAACATAGAATTATTTATTTTTGCAAGAAACATCATAAATAATTTAAAAGAAAAATATAATGTAATAGTGTCAGGAAGAGCACTTATGCAAATATATCCAAACTTAGATTATCACTTTTTTATTACTGCTTCTTTAGAAGAAAGAGCAAAAAGAAAGTTAAAACAGTATAACAATGAAGTAATCCTAGAAGAGCTAAAAACACATATTGCTAAAAGAGATGAATTACAAGAAAAGTCTGGGTTTTATAAAACATATGCAAATACAATAACAGTTGATGCTACTGAATGCAAAACAGCACTAGAATCAGCAAATAAAGTATGTGAATACATAAAAGAAATTTAAATAATATTTTGTACCTGAAAAGAAAACAAAACAATAGAAAAGATTACTCTATATGTTATAAATACTACTATTTCGACATTCTACATCCAACTTATAATAAAAAAGGAGAGAAAACAAATGGAATTTAAAAATGAAAAATTGGAACAATTTAATAAATTTGCTAGTGGAAAGAAAATAGCAATTATAGGTTTAGGGGTAAGTAATTTACCACTTCTAGACTATTTTCATAATCTAGCTTGTAAAATATCTGTTTTTGATAATAAGGAAAAAGCAGAATTAGATAAAGATATAATAGAAAAGATAGATAAATATGACATACAATATTTTGGAGGAGATAATAACCTACAAAATTTGAAAGGTTTTGACATTATTTTCCGTTCACCAATAGTAATGCCATATAGAAAAGAAATAAAGTCAGAAGCAGAAAGAGGAGCATTAGTAACTTCTGAAATTGAAATGGTATTAAAATTAACACCAAGTAAAGTAATTGGAATAACAGGAACAGAAGGAAAAACAACTACAACATCAATTATATATGAAATAATAAAAAAAGCAGGATATAAATGTTTCTTGGGTGGAAATATAGGAAAACCAATTTTTACACAAATAAAGGATATGAGACCAGAAGATATAATAGTATTAGAAATGAGCAGTTTTCAATTAACTAATATGAATATTAGCCCTGAAATTAGTGTTGTAACAAATATATTTCCAGACCACTTAAATGTACATAGCTCATATGAAGAATATAGAGAAGAAAAGAAAAATATTTTTAAACATCAAAATGAAAAAGGAATTGTTGTATTAAACTATGACAATGAATATACTCGTGAATTTTCAAAAGAAGCAAATGGTAAAGTAATATACTTTAGTAGCAAAGAAAAATTAGAAGATGGATTTATATATGACAATAATGATGGAATGATAAAATATTGTGAAGATGGAGTTAGAAGACACTTAATAAAAAAAGAAGAAATAAAATTAAGAGGAATTCATAACTACGAAAATATATGTACAGCATTAGCGGCAACAAGTTCATTAGTAAGTTTAGAAACAGCAATTCAAGTTATAAAAGAATTTAATGGAGTAGAACATAGGTTAGAATTTGTAAGAGAAAAAAATGGTGTTAAATGGTATAATGATTCAATAGGAACAAGCCCAGCAAGTACAATAGCAGGACTAAATGCATTTGATGAAAACATCATATTACTAGCTGGTGGCTCAGATAAAGGCTTAGACTATAAAGAAGTTGGAGAAACAATAGCAAATAAAGTACAAATATTAATATTAACAGGGCCAACAGCAACAAAAATAGAAGAAGCAACAAGAAGAGCAGTAGGTGGAGAAAAAGTAGAAATATGCTATGTAGAAAATATGCGGAGAAGCTGTAAAATTAGCAAATAAAAAAGCAAAGCCAGGAGATATAGTTTTACTTTCACCAGCAAGTGCAAGTTTTGATGCTTTCAAAAACTTTGCAGAAAGAGGAAATAAATTTAAAGAATTTGTTAATGAATTATAATATAAAATAAATATAAAAGTGTATATGCACAAAATTAAAAGCAAATGAATACGATAATACATAAAAGTAAAAGGAGGAAAACTATGTATTATCAAAATTATGAAGATTATATGAGAAGTGTTCTTGGATACCCAGTAGGAGCTACATATGATAATTATGTTATTGAAAATAGAGATTATACTGTAAGTTATCAAAATAATAGTGAATTAGAAAGCATGTATCCTGAAATTTATAAAAAAATAAATCCAGTGGTATGTGAAGTGTGTGAAAGAAGTAATACACCTATTACAAAAGAAGTAATAGAAAATATGGTAGAAGAAGTATATCAAAAAATAGATATAAATAATGAAATTTACTTAAAAATTAACATAGATAATAATATTGTACAGAAAGAAGTACAACAAAATAGAACTACTAATGCAAAAGTAAGTCAAGTTAATAATATCACGAATAATGCTGAACAAATGACAAGACAAGTAAATGAGGTAGAAAATAGACAAAGAAGACCAAATAATCCTTTATTAAGAGATTTGATAAGGATATTAATACTAAATAGAATATTAGGAGGAGGATTTCCACATAGACCACCAAGACCAAGGCCACCATTTCCAGGACATGGAAGACCACCATTCCCACGGAGGACCAGGAATGCCTCCAAGACCACAACCTAGAGACTATGAAGATTATTTTAAATTCTAAAGTTACAAAATATATTATATAGATTTTACTAATTATATTAAACAAATCTAAAAAAAGAGCCAAGTAATAAAAAATTACTTTGGCTCTTTTTTTGACCAGACACCAGTCATACGGAATTACCATCAAAGGGTAATTCCTAATAGGGCAAGGAAGACTCGAACTTCCGCTCTCTACACTTGTGGGAGTAGTGCGTTTCCATATTACGCTATTGCCCTAAAATAAACGTAAATTTACGTTATAACGACCCAGATGGGACTCGAACCCACGAATGCTCGGCTGACTACCGAGTGCTTTAACCAACTAAGCTACTGAGCCTAAAAATTTCGAATAACCTATTTATAACATAAAATTATGTTAATGTCAACACTTTTACTAAAAAATATTGCTAAAAATTTAAAAAAGAGTTAAAATTCATACTAAGAAATATATGAATATAAATTAAAATTATAAAATAAGTACAATAAAAAGGAGTAATAAAATGCCAGAGCCAATAGAAATAACGAATATAAAAAATAATTCAAATAATAGAGAATATGTATTAAAAACAGTAAAAGAAAACGGAAAGTTATTAGAGTTTGCAAGCGAAGAATTAAGAAATGATAGAGAAATAGTATTTGAAGCAGTTAAAAATAATGGAGAAGCTTTAGAATTTGCAAGTAGTAAGTTAAAAGACGATAGAGAAATAGTATATGAATCTGTAAGTAAACTTGGATGGACTTATTGTTATGTAGGAGAAAATTTATTACTAGATAAAGAACTTTTGATAGCTGGACTTAAAAAGAGTGGTCAAATACTATATTTTTCACATCCAAATATGAGAGATGATAGAGATGTTGTATTAGAAGCTGTGAAAAATAAGGGAATTATAGTAAAATATGCAAGTACTACATTAAGAGAAGACAAAGAAATAGCACTAGAAGCAATGAAACAAGACAACAATTGCTATATATTTTTAGGTGAAAACATAAAAAATGATGAGGATATAATAAACTTAAGATAGTCTTCATTACAAAAATAAAATATATTACTTCCTTCGCGCTACTTTAGAATTAAAGTCTATTAACTGCAAATTTTTTCTAAATTTTTCTAAAATCGGCAAAAAGTGTCAATGAAATAAATTACACACATATTAAATATCAAAACGGACAAAATAATATTATTAAAATTTATTTTAATGTAATTTTTTTGAAAGGTGGTATTAATAATGAAAGTAAAAGATTGTATGTGTAATGATGTTTGCTGTGTTACACCTGATAGCACAGTTCAAGATTGTGCAAAAATAATGTGCAGTAATCACGTAGGTTGCGTGCCAGTATGTGATACTATGCAAAATGTAGTAGGTTTAGTTACAGATAGAGATGTTATATTGAGAAGTATAGCATGTGATAAAGATGCTAAAAATACACAAGTAAGTGATATAATGACTTGTAAGGTTTGTTGCTGCAGTTCAGATGCAGATATAAAAGAAGCAGAAGATTTAATGTGTAAATATCAAATAAGAAGACTTCCAGTAGTAAATGAACAAAATAAAATAATAGGAATAATAACATTAGGTGATTTGGCTAAAAATAATAATGTAAGTAATGAAAGCGTTTCAAATACTTTAGAAACAATATGTAAATGCAATGACAAAAATGCTGAATAGATAAATCAAAATGTAAATTTAATGTATGGGTGGACATTGCGTCCACCCGATTTTTAAAAATAATACACAACTATTAAAATTTAGTAATTTGTTTAAATAATGGGCAGACATAAGGCCTGTTCCTACAATCAAATCCTTATATTTATACGTATAATTTTAGGACAACCTACATACAATTATATAAAAGTATGTATAGGAGATTACTATGGTAATAGATATGAATTATTGGTCAAAAGTCTTTAAAAAACTTTTAGTTTTTATTTTAAGTATTTTAGGTATATATTTAGCATTCAAATTTGCTGTTTTTTATATGCCATTTTTGATTGCTTTTGTATTATCACTCATATTAGAGCCAGTTATTAGATTTTTTATGAGGAGATTAAACTTAAAAAGAAAAACGAGTGCAATTATAGTATTTGTTGTTTCTCTATCCATAATAATTGGATTATTAATATGGGGAATAGTGTCACTTACCACAGAATCATATAATCTACTTAATGGATTAAATGGATACTTTGAAGTTATTTCAAATAGATTTGAAACGCTAATATCACAGATAGATTTAAGTAAATTACATTTATCAGGAGAAATAATGAATATTATACAAAATTCAGCAATTGATATATTAAATGGAGTAACTAATTGGGCAAAAGGAGTACTTACAAATTTATTAGAAGTTATTACTTCTATACCAACAATAATAATATATGTAGTTATTACAATATTATCTTTATATTTTATATGTACAGATAAAATATATATGTTAGACCAACTAGAACATCACTTTCCTAAAACTTGGGTAAAAAGAATATCAAAATTTGTAAGAGAAGTTTCAAGTTCTTTAGGTGCACTTTTAAAAGCACAAGTAATACTTATTTTTATTTCATTTTTTATATGCTTAATAGGCCTATATATTTTTAAAATAGCAGGTTTAAATGTAGGATTTCCATTATTAGCGGCTCTAGGAATAGCTTTTGTTGATGCACTACCAATTTTTGGCTCAGCAGCTGTTATGGTACCATGGGCTGTTATAGCAGGATTTAATGGAGATTTGACATTAGGAATATCGCTTATAGTTCTATTAATAGTTATGTGTATGGTAAGGCAATTTATGGAACCACGTATTGTAGCAGGGCAAATTGGGATACATCCAATTTTTACATTAATAGCAATGTATACAGGTTTTAGAATAATAGGTGTTTTAGGATTACTATTTGGGCCAGTTATATTAATTATATTGAAGAATATTTTTAGTGCGATGATAGATAAGGGAGTTGCAAAAGCAATTTTCGAAAGAGAATAAAATTAACATAATTTTAAAAAAAGCTTGCAATTTAGTTCATATTATGTTATTATAGTTATATGTCAAAAATAAACTAATTCTACGGAGGTATTGCTTATGATCAAAGTTAGAAGCAACACATTGTCACAAACCGACTTGGTTGGAAAACGGAACAGAGTAACATTGCTGAAGGAAGCGGGATATTCCAATATGGCAATTCTGTACTTCATGGCACAAAAGAACTCTGTATCTGGAGTAGAGGAAGATGGCAATTTTGTAATTACACTCAGTTAGATAAAAATAAGGAAACAGCTATAATGGCTGTTTCTTTATTTTTATATTAAAACTATAAAATTACAGAAGTAGGAATATAATCTTCATCAGGAGGATATACATATTCATCATTAGGCTTTTCAATTTTATTTAAAGAATTTATTTCAAGTATAGGCATATCTCCATGATAAGTTCCTTTAGTAATAGTACCTTCTATCTCAACCCATACATTATCACGTAATGTCTCGGCTTCTTTATAATGACATAAAAAACCAACTACAACAGTTTGAAAATCAGAAGAAATAATCATATTTCTACCTAAAACAAATTGTTCTTTTTCTAAGTCATAAACTCTATATACAAAACCAGAAAATTTAATTTTTTGTCCAACATAAGAATCAATATTTTCATGAACAGTTTTTAAAATTGTAGAGTAATTTTTATTTGTAAGTTCAGTTACTCCATTGCAACTTATATCATCATTAACTTTAACACTAGCTTTATAAAGTTTATAACCAACAACACCACACAGTAAAATTACAAAAGTAATAATTATTACAAATATGAATTTAAACATTTTAGTACCACTTAATTTTATATTATATATGAACATATAAATACCCTCTTTCAAAAATAGAAATTGGAAGTTAGAAACCTTATTCTAAAATCTTTTATTAATATATATGTATTTTTATTTATAAATATACTTGTATAATAAATTAAAAAATAGTATATTATAGAATAATATAAGTAAAAAAAGAAAGAAGATGAATAAGAATTGTTTTCAAGTATAGGAAAATATGCACCATGTGGAATGTTTACTAAAGGACATTTTGCTTTAATTGGTATAACAATAATAGGAATTTATGTAGCACTAAAACATACAATAAAAAAAAGCAAAGAAGAGATATATGAAATAATAAAAAAAATAACATTAGTTATATGTATACTAGAGGCTTTCAAAATAATTTATAGCATATCATTAAATTCATTATATGAAGTAAATTCGTATTTACCACTATATTATTGTAGTATGCTAATATATGCTTGTTTACTTAGTTCATTTGGAAAAGGTAAATTTCAAAGGGCAGGAGATATATTTTTAATGGTTGGCTCAGTAATAGGAGGAGTAGTATTTATACTATATCCATCAACTTCATTACCAACATACCCAGCATTTCACATTTTAAGCATTCATAGCTTTTTGTATCATGGTATAATGGTGTATTTAGGAATATTAGTAAATAAAACAAGATATATAGAATTAGAAAAGCAAGATATAAAATACTTTGCAGGCTTAGTAGGAGTGCTTTGCGTTATAGCATTTATAATAAATAATATTTTCCGGTAGCAACTTAATGTTCATATCACAGAATTTTTCTATATTACCAATTAGAATATTATATAAAATAACAAATGGAAATATCCTATTTAGTTTAACAATGTCTCTGGTACAAATGACAATACCATTCTATATTTCGTATTATATAATAAAGAAAATAGATTCATTAAAAGAAAAAAGCGTAAATGTGGAGGCTTAATCCGTAAGGAATAGTGTAGAAGCAAGCTATGAATTGTAACTTAATTATGCCCTCTAAAAATTTTAATATTTAAAGGTTGCATAATATACATAAAAATGATATGATACACAATATCAATTATATAAAATCCTTTTATGTCTAGGAAATTTCCTAGCTTATACATAAGTAACTATCAACTTTAATTATAAGAAAGAAGGTAAAATATCACAAAAAGAGAAAAGATGGTTTTTGGAATATTGGCAATAGCAATTTTATATGCAATTAAAAATCGTATTAAAAGACAAACAAAATAAAAATAATAGGAGGAAAACAAGATGAAAAAAGGTTTAAAGAATTTTCTATTAGTCTGTGTAGTTGCATTACTCTGTTTTATTTTTTCATTTGTCATTCAATATTATATTGCAGTAGAAACTACTATAAGAATTATGGTAGCAATAGCTATGTGGTGTGCTGTTTTAGGAGCGATATTAGTAGTATTAATAATGTATATGAGTTCAAATTTAGAAAAAGGATCTTCAATAAGTATATATATTTTATGGATACTCATGATATTTGTAACAATTTCAATGGTATTTTTTCTATCTACATTAGGAAATCCTATGATAAATAATGTAGGTTTAATTTGTTTTTGTGTTAGTTTTGCTTTATTTATGATATATATACTATATTTATCAATTAAGGAAGTAATTAAGGCATACAAGAAATGCAAAGAAAATCAATAAGCTATACAAGAAAAACAAGTAATAAAATATTACTTGTTTTTCTTGATTTTTGTGGTGAATAGTGATATAGTTTAACTTGTTATAAAATACAAAAAATGGAAAGGAAGAAAAACATGGGATTATTTAAAACATATAGTGAAAAAGAAGTAAAAAGAGTAATGCCAATAATTGCTAAAATAAATAGTTTAGAAGAGGATATTTCTAAATTAACAGATATAGAATTAAAAAATAAAACAAACGAATTTAAAGAAAGACTTTCAAAAGGAGAAAACCTAGATGATATATTACCAGAAGCTTTTGCAGTAGTTAGAGAAGCTTCTAAAAGAGTACTTGGAATGCGTCACTTTGATGTACAATTAATAGGTGGAATTATACTTCACCAAGGTAGAATTGCAGAAATGAAAACAGGAGAAGGAAAAACATTAGTTGCAACACTACCAGTATACCTAAATGCGCTTACAGGAGAAGGTGTACATGTAGTTACAGTAAACGACTACTTGGCAAAACGTGATAGTGAATGGATGGGAAAATTATATCGCTTTTTAGGTTTAAGTGTAGGTCTTGTAATTGCTGGAATGAATCCAAGTGAAAAGGCGCAAGCATATAATTGTGATATAACATATGGAACAAACAATGAATATGGTTTTGATTACTTAAGAGATAATATGGTTATATATAAAAATCAATTAGTACAAAGAAAACTTCACTATGCAATAGTAGATGAGATAGATAGTATTTTAATAGACGAAGCGCGTACACCACTTATCATTTCAGGAAGAGCCAATAAATCATCTGACCTATACAAAAAAGCTGATAATTTTGTAAAAAGATTAAAAGCAAAAGTTATAGTAGAAGAAGATGTTAAGAATTTTGAACAAGCAGAAGATAATGAAAAATATGACTACATCGTAGACTTAAAAGCAAAATCAGCTTCATTGACACAAAAAGGAATTAAAAAGGCAGAAGAAGAATTCCACCTAGAAAACTTTAATGACATAGAAAACTCAGAATTAGTACATAATGTAAACCAAGCACTACGTGCACATGGTGTTATGAAAAAAGATATAGACTATATAGTAAAAGATGGAGAAGTTCTAATAGTAGACGAATTCACAGGTCGTATAATGTATGGAAGAAGATATAACAATGGCCTACACCAAGCAATAGAGGCAAAAGAAAATGTAAAAATAGCAGATGAATCAAAAACACTAGCAACAATTACATTCCAAAACTACTTCAGAATGTATGATAAATTATCAGGAATGACAGGTACAGCTATGACAGAAGAGCCAGAATTCCAAGAAATATACCATTTAGATGTTATAGAAATACCAACAAACAAGGAAATGGTACGTATAGATAATCATGACATAATATACAAAAATGAAAATGCAAAATTTAGAGCAGTAATAGAAGAAATTAAAAAGAGCCATGAAAAAGGTCAACCAGTTCTAGTTGGTACAGTATCAATAGAAAAATCTGAAAAATTAAGTAGCATGCTTAAAAGAGAAGGAATTAAACATGAAGTATTAAATGCTAAATTCCATGAAAAAGAAGCAGAAATAATTGCACAAGCAGGTAAGTTAGGAAGTGTAACAATTGCAACAAACATGGCAGGTCGTGGTACTGATATTATGCTAGGAGGAAACATTGAATATTTAGCAAAACAAGAAATGAGAAAGTTAAGATATTCAGAAGAGCTAATAGATCAAGCCACAGCTTTTAATGAAACAGATAATCAAGATATATTATCAGCAAGAAAGAAATTTAAAGAGCTAGAGGAAAAATACAATGAACAAATAAAAGATGAAAAACAAAAAGTATTAGCAGCAGGCGGACTAAAAATAATTGGTACAGAAAGACATGAATCAAGAAGAATTGACAACCAGTTACGTGGACGTAGTGGACGTCAAGGAGACCCAGGAGAATCAAGGTTTTACATAGGCTTAGACGATGACCTAATGAAAATATTTGGTGGAGATAAAATAACAACTGTATACAACATGTTAGGTGCAGATGAAGATATGCCAATCGAATCAAAAATGATTTCAAAATCAGTAGAGTCAGCACAAAGAAGAGTAGAAGACAGAAACTTTAGTATCAGAAAAAATGTACTTAACTATGATGATGTAATGAATACACAAAGAGAAATTATATACAAACAAAGAAGAGAAGTACTAGATGGAGAAAACTTAAAAAGCCAAATACAAAAAATGATGGACTCAGTAGCAGAAGAATTAACAAATACATATCTATCAGAAGAAACAGTAAATAAAGAAGCCTTCATGCAAGATATAAAATCAACATTTGGAATAGAAAAATTACATACATTAAAAGAAGAAAAAGTAAATAGCTTAGATGTATTAAATGAAATAAAAGAAACAATACACGAAAAATATGAAGAAAAAGAAGCAGAATTTGGTTCAGAAAATTTAAGAGAACTAGAAAGAGTTATAATGCTAAAAATAGTAGACCAAAAATGGATGGACCACATTGATGCAATGGATGAACTAAAAAATGGAATAGGACTTCGTGCATATGGACAAAAAGACCCAGTAGTTCAATATAGAATTGAAGGATTTGACATGTTTGATGAAATGATAGCAAACATAAAAATAGATGTAGTAAGATTCTTACTAAATGCAAGAAAAAGAGAAGAGGGAGCACAAGCCTCAAGACAAGAATCAGTACAAATAACAAACGCTGGGTTAGAAGATACAGCAATAAGGTCATTGGATGGAAGCACACCTAAAAAAGAAAACACACCAATAGTAAATAATCAGCCAAAAGTAGGAAGAAACGACCCATGCTCATGTGGAAGTGGTAAAAAGTACAAGAATTGTTGTGGGAAATAATTGACTATATGAAATAAAAAATAATATTGGAGTAATAATTATGGCAAGTTTTAATATTCATTTAGCAATAGGAAAAAGATATATTGAAAAATCACAAAATGTAAAAGACAGAGATAAATTTTATAAAGGTATAATAGATCCCGATTTAGTAGATGACAAGAAAACATCTCATTATACAGGAATACAAAGTAAATCTAATCTATTTGAATATTTGGAAAATAAGGTTAAACTTATCAAATATCTAAAAAATAATGATATTAATTCTGATTATCAAAAAGGTATATTTTTACATTTAATAACAGATTACTTATTTTTTAATAATTTTTTTGATAATGATTATTTGGAAACTACTTCATATGAAGAATTTTGTAAAGACTTATATTATAGTTATGAAATAACTAATCAGTACATAGAAGAAAAATATAAAATTTGCTATGCAAATTTTGAAACAGAAATTAATAATAATATAAAAAAAGATAAGAAAGAAAAAAATATTGGACAAGAAAAGAGAAAAAACCTTTTACCTGTAGATAAATTAGATAAATTTATTGAGTATGTTTCTAATATATCATTAGAGAAATATAAAAATAAAATTTTACAAAATAATACTAATGTTTTACCATAAGTTTTATATTATTAATTATACTAAAAGAAATAGAGTTTTAATTTAAAACCAAAACTCTATTTCTTTTTAATTCTTAATTAAGAAAATTCACCCATATTTTATCTTTATCATATAAAATAATATTCTGACACTTTTACAAGTTTTGATTTAGGGAATTCTTTTTAGAAGAGAATTAATCTATGTATTAAACTTTATAAAACTTGATAGTAAATAAAAAACAAGTTAGTTCAAATAGCTTGTTTTTTATACTTTTTTGTTATATTATTATAAAAATAGTTAAGGAGTGTGGTATAATGTTAGAGTTCGAAGAAATTTCTAAAAATGTACAACAATTACAAGCTAAGTTATTGGAATTAGGTAATTCGCTTAATATTTCTAAATTAGAAGAAAACTTAAAAGAGTTAGAAGAGCAAACTATAGTGCCAGATTTTTGGAATAATAATGAGAATTCTTCTATTATTCTTAAACAAATAAATACTTTAAAATCAAAAACAGAAGAATATAAAAAAGCGAGTAATGAGGTTAAAGATATTATTGAATTAATTGAAATATTAAAATTAGAATCAGATAATATTTTAGAAAACGAATTAGTCACATCTATAAAAAAACTAGAAAAGGATATTGAAAAACTAGAAATAAATACACTATTATCAGGGAAATATGATCATAACAATGCAATAATAACACTTCATCCAGGAGCAGGTGGAACTGAAAGCTGTGATTGGGTACAAATGTTATATAGAATGTATACTAGGTGGGCAGTGGCAAATAGCTATGAAGTAAAAGAATTAGACTATTTAGATGGAGAAGAAGCAGGTATAAAAAGTGTAACAGCATTAATTTCCGGTCCATATGCATATGGATATTTAAAAGGAGAAATGGGAGTACATAGGTTAGTTAGAATTTCACCATTTGATAGTGGAGGAAGAAGGCATACATCATTTGCTTCACTAGAAGTATTACCAGAAATAACAGAAGATGTAGAAATAGAAATAAACTCAGATGACTTAAGAGTAGATACATATAGAGCATCACGGAGCAGGTGGTCAACATGTAAATAAAACATCTTCTGCAGTAAGAATAACACATATACCTACAAACACAGTAGTTTCTTGCCAATCTGAACGTTCACAAATACAAAATAGAGAAACTGCAATGAAAATGTTAAAGTCTAAATTACTAGATATGAAAGAAAAAGAGCATAAAGACAAAATAGAAGATTTGAAAGGAAATCAAATGGATATAGCCTGGGGAAGCCAAATACGCTCATATGTATTTTGCCCATACACCATGGTAAAAGACCATAGAACAAACTACGAAGTTGGAAATATACAAGGAATAATGGATGGAGATTTGAATGAATTTATAAATAGTTATCTAAAATGGAATAAGAAAAATAATTAGTCTATGAAAAAACAATTTTTTGTAGGGGTCACAGCCCTCGACAACCCGAGAAATAGTAGAAAGTTCACAAAAAGAGGTAAATAAATTGAATGAATTATATGAAAAACATAAATATAGAAAATTTAGTGAAATAGAAGAAATACAAAAAGATATAATATTAAAATCAAGAGTTAAAAACTTTATAAATAGGTATAAGAATGTTGTACTAATAGCAATATTTATTATTATGGCCTTAATAATTGTAACATTCCATTCAACTCCTAAAACGTTATTATTAGTAATTTGTATGTATATATTAATGCTTTTTAGCATCATATATTTTAATACATATTCAATAATTTGCAAAAATAATAAAATAACTATTAAAATGAATATGCAAGAAATACAAATTGAATATTGCAATTTGAAAAATGTATATATAGAAAATAAAAAAAGTAGAATATTTTTTAAGAAAAGAAATAACTATTCATTAATAATATTATACAAAGCACCAAATGGTAATATAAGTACAATACAACTGCCATTAATGTTTATAAATAAAAATGATTTAAATAGATTCTTAAAAAATTTTATAGTGAAAACTAAAAAAAGTAATAATGTAATTAAAGCACAAAAATATCAATTCAAAAGATTACTAATAAAAATGGGCTTATTCATAATAATTTGGTTAATAATAATAATTACTCTAATAATTTGAAAAAGGGCGTAATTCGATAAATTCTCACAAGTATTCCTAACAGATTAAGCCCCTATATTTCAAATTTAAATAGAATACTTAAAAAAATAGCTGATAAAGGCTATTTTTTTGTTCTAAATTAGACAAGACCTGAATATATATTTATTAATGCATTTATTTAATTAAGGAGGAGTAAATATGCCTATTGATGATAGAAAACTTAGTAATACAGGAGTAATACAAAATTTGGTATTAGAAAATAGAGAAAAACTTAGTATATCAGGAGTTTTAGATGTGCTTAGTTTTGATGATCAAGTTGTAATAGTAGAAACAGAGCTAGGACTTCTTACAGTAAAAGGAGATAATTTGAGAATTAATAAATTAAGTATAGATACTTCAGAAGTAGTAGTAGAAGGAGAAATTTACAATTTAGCATATAGTGAAAATGATTTAGATAAAAAGAGTGCAGGAATACTGGGAAAAATATTTAAATAGAAGGTGGCAAATTTGGACAATATTATTCTATCGCAATTATATTCATTATTAATTTTTACTATCACAGGAATTATTATAGGGGTATTTTTTGACATATTTAGAATACTTAGAAGAAGTTTTAAAACCCCTGATATAATTACATATATAGAAGATGTACTGTTTTGGGTATTTACAGGGGTATTCTTTATAACTGTTTTGTTTAAGTTTAATAATGGAGAAATAAGAAGTTATGTTTTATTAGGATTAATATTGGGAATAATAGTATATATGCTTAGTATCAGTAAATATTTTATAAAAATTAATATGGCAATAATTAAGATTATAAAGAAAATATTAGCATATCCTATAAGAATAATTTTAAAAATAATAAAACCATTTTCTTTTATTGTTATTAATATTAGAAAAATAATTGTAGATATATTTAATAAAATATTAAAAACGACAAAAAAATATAAAAAAATAGGAAAAAACACTTAGGGAAAGAAGGATTTTAGTAATAAATGTAGAAAAAGATAATATAGAGGGGTAATATATCTTTCAATTTAATCACAAGAAAACTGGAGAGATTAACATATGAAATTAATAAAAAAACACTATAAAAAAGTTTTGCTTATAATAGTAGCAGCATATGTTGTAAGTATTTTAATGTCACAACAAAAAATGCTAAACTCATATAATGCTGAAATAAAAAGCTATTCAGCACAAATAGAAAAAGAGGAAAACACTAATAAAGATTTAAATAAAATAAAGGAAAATGTAAATTCTCCAGAATATATAGAACAAATGGCAAGAGAAAAATTAGGTATGTATTTACCAAATGAAAGAGTATATATAGACATAGGAAAATAGAGCAAAAATGCTCTATTTTTTCTTTACAAATTTTCCAATATATGGTATAATATATAAAGTTAAAATTCAAAACAAGCTAATTTCTTAATAATTTCCAAAAATACAATTAAATAATAAGTAATTAACAATTGAATAGTTAATAATGTTTCAAATATTTGCCATTGTATTATAAAATAGATAGGGGGCTAAATTTATGGATTTAGAAAATAGTACACTTGTAGAATTGCGTCAACTAGCAAAAGAACAAGGTGTTAAAAATGTATCAAAATTAAAAAAAGAAGAATTAATAGAAATACTTTCTATTAATGAAAGTAAAAAAGAAGAAAAAAATGAATCAGAAGTAAAAAGAACTTTTTATCCTAATTTAAGAAATCAAGAAGAAAATAATGAGCCTGTACTACAAGCAGGTGAAGGATATAAATTAACAAGTGAAGATGATAGAATAGTTCAAGGTATATTAGAAATATTACCTGATGGATATGGATTTTTAAGAGGTGAAAATTATCTATCTACTCCTAGAGACATATATGTTTCACCAGTACAAATAAGAAGGTTTAGATTAGATAAAGGTGATAAAATAAAAGGAATAGCAAGACTTCCAAAAGAAGGAGAAAAATTTCCAGCATTAATATTTGTAGGTGAAGTAAATGGGGAGGCCCCAGAAAAAGCATATAAGCGTATTAAATTTGATGACCTTACTCCAATATATCCAGAAGAAAGAATTAAATTAGAAACATTACCAAATGAATATGCAATGAGAATGATAGATTTAATGTCTCCAATAGGAAAAGGGCAAAGAGGGCAAATTGTAGCTCCACCAAAAGTTGGTAAAACAACATTACTTAAAAAAATAGCAAATAGTATAAGTCTAAATAATCCAGAAGTAGAATTAATAGTATTATTAATAGATGAACGTCCAGAGGAAGTAACAGATATGAGGCGTTCAATAAAAGGAGAAGTTATATACTCAACCTTTGATGAATTGCCAGAAAATCATGTAAAGGTTGCTGAAATGGTATTAGAAAGAGCTAAAAGATTAGTAGAGCATAAAAAAGATGTTGTTATATTATTAGATAGTATTACAAGGCTAGCACGTGCATATAACTTAGTAGTGCCATCATCTGGTAGAACATTATCGGGAGGTATTGATCCAGCATCATTACATAAACCAAAAAAATTCTTTGGTGCAGCAAGAAATATAGAACATGGGGGAAGCCTTACAATACTTGCAACTTCTTTAATAGAAACAGGAAGTAGAATGGATGATGTTATATTTGAGGAATTTAAAGGAACAGGTAATATGGAAGTACACTTAAACAGAGCACTTTCAGAAAAACGTATATTCCCAGCAATAGATATAAATAAATCTGGAACAAGAAGGGAAGAGAAGCTATTAGATTCAAAAGAACTAGAAACAGTATTTGCGCTAAGAAAAGCAATGTCAAGCATGAGCACAGAAGATGTAACTGAACAATTAATAAACGAAATGACTAGAACAAAAAATAACAAAGAATTTATAGATAAGATGGATGTATTTTTAAAGAGATTTAAAGATTAATATATAGTATGAGTAGAGAAATAATAATAAAAATTCTCTACTCATTTTTTAGAAATATTACATTGCACAAAATCAAAGTTATTTTGTACAATGTTGTAACATTTCTGTAATATTTTTATTCAATTTTTTATTTCTTAGAATTTCATATTTTATTGAAAAATTATAGCTTAATTATTAGGCTAATTTTTTTATGCAAAAATTAGTTAAAAATATTTTATAGAAAGGGGACTAAGAATATGCAAGCAAAAGGTAAATTTATATTCAAAAGTCTAGAAAGAAAAGACGGAGGAGAATTCGTAAATGAAAAAGGTCAAAATGTAAAATTTGACGCAAGTTATCAATTAAAGGTAGACGAAAATAATGATGGTGTCATTAATGAAAGAAAATTAAAAATTTCCCAAAAAAATGATTTATTAATTCAAAAATTAATGAAGAAAAACCCTTATGAGCCTATTGAACTACTTTGTGACGTTCAAATGTATGGCTCAGTTGCAAAGGTTATTCCTGTCGATTTAATAGACAGTAATAATAAATAGTTTAAACAATTAAATTATTGTTTTTAGTTTTGAAGAAAGGGGGTACATATAATTATGGAAGGTGCTACAACAACAATAGCGAACATAGATTTAAGCCCAGTAACTACTGCTTTAACTAGTTCTATCACACCCGCTCAAATTATTGGCTTATTAGCTTCAATAGTTGGTTTTGGTTTACCATTCGTACTAATGTGGTTTGGTGTAAGAAAAGTTATAAAAATATTCAAATCTGCGGTAATGAAAGGAAAAATCACTGTCTAGAATTATTCACTAGCGATTACCCATTATCGCTAGTGAATTTTAATTATATGTATTGAAGGGAGAAAATAAAAAATGTTAATATTATTGTTTATTATTTTATGGTTAGTAATATGGAATTGTTTAACTGAAAGAAAATTAGAAAAAGTCGAAAGAAAATTATGTAAGAATATAAAAATTCTTAAAAAGAATTTAAAGAATATTGAAAATACTCAAGAGGTTTTGTTCGATTATATAAATAGTATTTATTCTGATTTAGAAAGGATTGATAGTAATGAAAAAAATTAAAAATGTTTCAAACAAAGACGTAGTTAATTCATTATATGAAAGCATTTTATATAATGATGATGCTATTGATTATATTAAAAATCAGATAACTATAAGTGAAAATATTTTAGGTTATAAGCCAGAAGATATAGAAGTTCAGCAAAATTTAAAAATACAAAAGTTTATAAAATTTCAATTAGAGTTTATTAGCGATTGTTATGAAAAATCATTAAAGAAATTTGGTGTTAGTATATGATTTCAAAAATTGCATTTGAAGGAAGTAAAAATATAAGGAATATATTTTTACTAAACAAATATAAAAAGGAATTTAATCAAAATCACCCAGACTATTTTGCTCCAGAAGGTTTACTAGTTTTTTGTGGGGCTCAAGGAGAAGGGAAGACATTATCAGCAGTTCAATATGTTCGTGAGCTTTCTTGGGAATATCCTAAAATGATTTTAGTAACTAACGTTAATATAGAAGGTTTATGTCCTTCAGTAAAAGTATATGAGTATGATGGAATAGAATGTTTAACAAAATATGAAAATGGTTATTATGGCGTTGTTTATTTAATTGACGAAATACACTTAGAATTTAATTCATTAGAAAGTAAGAATATTCCAATTGAAGTAATGATAGAAGTAAGTCAGCAAAGAAAACAACGTAAACATATTGTTGGTACTTCTCAAGTATTTCTACGTATGGCAAAACCTTTAAGAGAGCAAATAAAAAATTTAGTTATATGTAAAAAATTATTTGGTTGTATTCAATATAACAAATTAATTGACGGAGAAACAATACAAGAAAAAGACGGTAAAACAGTTATGGAAATTCGCAAAAAATCTTGGTGGTTTCATACACCCGAATTATATAATAGTTATGATACTTATGCAAAAATGAAAAGATATCGTAAAGAGTGGAAGGGTGTTGATAGGATAGATATATATGAAAATGAAAGGAAGGAATAGAACAAATGGATTATTCAAGTATTATTAGTTCTGTTGCTCAAATAGTAAGTTATGCTTTTCCTATTTCTTTAATATTTGGGTTAACTGCTAAATTAGCAAATTTATGTTTTAGTTTTATATTTAATAGAAAAATTGAGTTATAAAGGGGTGTTTAATATGTCAAAAACTTTAATAATAACAAGTGTTATATTTTTTATTGTTTCTATATCAGTTAATATATTTGCTAGTATTTTAGAAAAAATAGTAGATAAAAAGAAATTAAATGCTATTAAAAACAATAAAATTAATGATATAGAAAATGAAAAAAGCGATATAAAATAAATGAAATATTTTGAAATTGTGTCGCCAAAAGGAACTTTGGCGACCAATTTCAATTATTATGAAAGGTGTTAATATGAAAAAAATAATAAATATATTAATGATAATTATATTTACGTTCTTAGTTTTAAACTGTAATTGTTATGCTTTTGATTTTGAATTTAATAGTAATACATATAGTATTAATCGTGATATACCAAAATTTCCAATTTCATATAATAATGGTGATAATTTTTTAAATTATTTATTAGTATATAATTGTGAGTTAGATAGTTTTGATTTATTATGTTTTGTTAATGAGATTATTTATATAACTCGTTTGGAAGAAAGAATAACATTTGATAGTAGTAATCATTCTTGTACTTATTTGCCATATATTTATAATTTATCTAATAATTCTTGGGTATATTCATCTATGAAAACACGTTATGATTTCCCTTCTACTTTAGGAAATAAAGTATTTATATTTAAATCTGATGGAATTGATATTGATAGTTCTGTATATGATATATCTGGCAATGGTAGTGTTACATTAGATTTTATATATAAACAAACAGAAATTACTACAGAAGGTTATACATATAAACCAGTCGAAATTGAAAAAGAAATTACAATAAAAGATATTTATAATAGTTTAAATATTTTGATATTTATTGTTACAGTTTTATTTGTTTATTTATTTATTAAAAGTATTTTAAGAGTTAGGGGGTAGATTATGCTAGATATATTAAAAAAATATAGGTTTATAATATTATTTGTTTTAGTATTATTGTTTTTTATATGTATTAATAATAATGTAAGTGCTAAAAGTATATCTTTTACATATAAAGATAATCTATATACTGGTGAGCTTCCACCTGAAACAGTTAATTATGTTATTTCTTATTTAGATTATAATTATTTAACTTTGCATATTACAACAAGTTCTGAGTGTGTAGGTGCTAAATTATTAGAACGTACTTATGGTTTATATTTAGTTTTTAAAGATAAAGGTAATATTAATAATAATGATATTACAGAAAAAACGTGTTTAAGTGAAAGAAGATATACTATTAATTTGGATAGTTCTAATAAAACCTTTACTTTATCTTATAGACAAAGTGGTTATGATGGTTATTTTTCTTCTTCTACAAAAAAAGAACACTATATTATTTCTTCTGATATTGACGTTTATAATAGTTCTAATAATATTATTCATAATACTGATAAAACGCATTCTGTTCCTTTTTATTTAGAATATAATTCTACTTTAGAAAGTTATGTTGTTTATTCTAATTGGTATGACGTTATAGAGCAAAATAGTAATAATATGCATTTAAACTATTTTCAAAGTAACCCTTTAACAGTTCCTTCTTATTTCATTTTAGAAACTAGAGATATTGAAGGTTGGATTAGTATGGAAGGCGAAAATGAAATTGGTCCTGGCCTTGAATATAATTATACTGACGAATATATTAATAATATTACTACTAAGGAAGAATTGCAAGGTGTTAAATGGCGTAATGGTTTACAAATTGTAGATTATGGAACATATTATTTTTGTTGTTATAATTATAATACTGCTGATAAAAAAGGAGATTGTGAAATTGTTAGATTTGTTATTAATGAAAATGGCAATAGTTATTTTGAAACTTTAGAAGATAATAGTATGGTTAATTGGATAAATAAAACTAATATTGATGCTAATATTGATAAAGACTTAAAAGATAATATTAATAAACAAAATTCTTATGATTATTTTAAAGTATTTTATAGTGAAGATTATGAAAGTGCCAATATATATACAAATTGGTTTTTAAGCGATAGTGAATATAGCTATGTTGTTGATTATTCTATGGATAATGTTCATTTTAATGATGAGGTTATGATAGAAGAATATACTGACGTAGTAGATTACTTTAGATATTCAATAAATGTATATCAGAATGGTACTTATTATATTAGATTATGTATTTATAATAGTAATAATGAAGAATCTCTTGTATGTACAAAAACGATACAAGTAAAAATTCGTTCTATAGGTGTTAATGATTATCGTTCAGATGATACTGATGTTGAATATAGGTTAAAGAATAATAGTATATATAAGTTTCTTAAAATTAATTTAGGTGCTTTATTTTATCCAATAGATTTATTATTTGATTTTTTAACTAGACTTGATAGAATTGATACTGTACAGCCTACTATAGTTGTTCCAACTGTTAGAGAATATTTTACAAATACTGTTATTATAAATGGTTTTACATATGATTTGAATAGTGTATTACAAAATGAAACTTTTGCACAGGTATATGATATATACTTGAATTTTGTTGATTTTATTTTGTTTATTGCTATTTCATACCATTTATATAAAGTATTAAAGGAATTTATTAATTTCGGGGGTGGTATTATATGAGATCACTTGATGGTATTACCAAGGTTAGCTTTTATATGTATATTTTAAGTGCCTTTTCATTAGTTGGTTCTTGTGCATTATATACTTTTTATGGCATTTTTGATTTTGGTATTATTCCTAATACTATTATTACAACTATTAATTGGTGTTTTAATTTAATATTTAATAGTTTAAATTTCTTAGGCTTTTTTATTAGACCTACAACTATAAAATTAGTTGTTGAAATGTTTGTAGTTTATTATTTATTAAAACTTAACTTTAAATTTTATATTGTTACTATTAAGATTGGTAGATTTTTATATGATTATATGGTTTCATTAAAAGGTTTAGTTTTAGGTGGTATACTTAAATTTTTTGGAATTTAATTTATATTTTTATATTTATTAGCAAATTGCCCATTCCTCTTAGTATCGTAATTTATTTAACACGTTTATATTATTTATATTTATTATATATAATTTAAATTTATTATTTATTTCAAATACTAATTAAAATGAACTTAAGCTAATTTAACATTTTTCGTAACGTAGTGAAGAAAAATTTTTAATTAGATTAAGTCTGCTTAGGGGTGTGGGGAAAGCATGTCCCCACAATCAACTTAAGATAGTAGAGTAGGGCAATTTGCAAATAAATAACATAAGTATAATAAAAGGGGTTTCGAAGGGGAATTTAATTCCCCTTAAAGAATAATTATAATATGCCCGCAGATACTAACCAGCGGGCTAACTTGTACTATAGTACATTTAGAAATAGGCTTTTATACTATTTTTCCTTACAAACTGTAAACTTTAAGCCTAGTTTACATTAGGATTATGGAAAAATACATTTTTAATACTATAATGGGGGGTTTTAAAAATGTATAATATAGATATTTATAATACAAAAATAGAAGATAATAATATGGTTTATTCTATTGATAAAATAAGGTTAAAAACTTATATAACATATCAAGACTTTAAAGATTTAGAAAGTTTTTTTAGAATTTATTATAGTAATAATATAAAAAATTTTTGGCTTAGTGATAAAAAAAGTTGTTTTCATTATAATTATAATATTGAAATAGAAGAAGGGAAACGTTTTATATTTCAATATATGCATAATACGGAAAGCATTAATTATAATGAAATAGAAAAGAAATATAATTTTACTATTGAGTTTAACCCTAACAAATTAAAAAATAACTTTCTAATAATGCATATTTTGAATAGCTTTTCAAGATGGTATATAAGGTCATTTGATTTGGCAATAGATATTCCTATTAATATATTAGATATTCTATTTGATAAGAAAAATAAAAGAAGTTATAAGATATTTTCTTCTGGTGGTGATAATGTTACATATTATATAGGTACTAAAGATACAGATGGTCATATTAAAATGTATAATAAGAAAATAGAAAGTAATTTAAGTATAGTAGGTAATTTAACACGTATAGAGATTAGTAGAAAATATGATGATTTTGATATAGTAGGAATAAATAATTATGATTATGGAGAAAAGTTTTTACCTGATATATTTTTAAATCAATATATTTTTAGTTTTACTGAAGAAATTTCTAAAGATAAAGATAAAACATTGTTAGCATTATTGTATGCAATCCAACATGGTTTTCCTATAAATGATTTGTCAAGAAAGTATAAAGATAAAATAGAGAATATGGTGCTTAGTGGCTCAAAAATACAATTTAATAAAAATATTGCAAATAAAGCTTTGTTACAATGCATATTTTATTATTTTGTTACAAAAGAAAGTAAACAAATAATTTTTTAAGTTGGTATATATTATGAGTTTTAATCAATTAATATTATTATTATATGAAGTTTTTGAAAATCGTATAATTGTAAAACAATTTAAAATAAAATATTTGAAACATTACAAAGAATGTATATATTTATAATTAAAGAAAAAGATATACGTGCTATAAATTATTTACAATAATTAAAAGATAGAGAATTACTCTATCTTTTTTGTTTATATTAGATATTTATATCAAATTTAAAATTATCTATATATTCATTTAATATATGTTTACTTTTTTCTAAATCTCTCATAGGTTTTGTATTAATGTAAAAATTTATACATATTAATAAGCATATAATTACTATTACTATTATTATTATTTTTAAATATTTCACTTTTTCACCTCGTTATTAAATTTCCTAAAATTTCATTTTTTCTATTTTAGTATATATTTCTAATTTCATTTTCATATTTTCTATTATTATTCCTATAATTATAGTTAGTAAAAAACATTCTATTATAGATATTATTAAGTTTTTTATTATTTTTAAAAACATATTGCTTATTGCTAGGTCTAAAATACTTATATTGTTAAAAATATTAATAATAGGTATTAAAATATATGATATATATACTATATACTTTAAACAGTTAATATAATAGTAGTAACTTCTTTTGTTGAACATTTTTATACCTCCTTTTTTTACAATATAACACAATATTAATAAAAAAAATGTCGAAACTTGTAACTTATTAGTTAATTTTTACAATTCCTTGCAATGTTTACATAATTGTGTTATAATATGTTTTAGTAAAATAGAAAGGGGGAGCAATATGTTTGATACTGATAATATAATACCTAAAGAAATTAAATTACTAGATGGTCAAATAGATATTATATTACGTGCATTAGAATTATATGCTTTTAATCTTCATAATACTTGGAATGTTAAAGTAGACGATAATAAAGAAGAATTAAGAAATGCTTTAATATTTCATACATATGAAGGTTTGCTTTCAGCAAAGAATGGGGAATATAAAATTGCTTATGACGTAATAGGAGAATATGAACTTGAAAGAGAACGCAAAAGAAAAAGAATATATTTTGCTAGAAAAAAAATTGCGTAATTTTAAAAAAAGTATTGACACGTGTAAATATTTATTATATTATTAGTTTAATAATTAAGTTATATATTTTAAGGTATAAATAGTTGTAAGGGAGTATATAAGATACTCTATTAAAAATAGAAATATTACATTGCACAAAATCAAAGTTTTGTTCAAAAAGGAATAGGACTAATATATAAAACAGCCAAATACCTATACTTTTACATATATCTAGTATCTAGCTGTTTTACAACTACTGATATTCACTTATATCACTTTAATTCTTTTGAATTTATATTATTACATATAGTCTTTTGTATTACTTATATATCACGACCTTTTAAAATCAATTTCTAGCTATTTTTATAATTTATCCTTATAACTTTCAATTAAAATTTTTGTGGTCTTATTTTTTAATTTATATATGATAATTTTTCTAAAATCGTTAAAATGCTTGAAACTCTAAAATAACACATATTTTAAATCGACAAACTATATGCCTAATTTTTAAAAATGCCTTAAAATCGATTCTCGTGCGTCATTATTTTGGCACTTTTTCATCATTTTTCTAATATAATAATTTCAATATATAAATTAGAGTTTATATTACTTTAAAATTAAAATTCCTTAAAATTGATTCTCATGCGTCGTTATTTTGGCTTGTTTCTGCGGGTTTGAGGTACTTTATAATATATTCCTAGAAGTTCTGCTGATAAAGTAAAATTTAAAGTTTTATTAATTTTTGACATACTAAAATATAACTTTGGAATCTTAATTGATTTGTTAATTTTCTTGTAATGAATAAAAAAACTTTTTTAACTGTATTTGTTCAATATATTCACCATTTCTGTCGTAATTATCTAGTATTTGACCTTCGTAAAAAATATCATATTGATTAATAAAAATTTTAGTTTTCTCTGTTATATTCATAACTCTTCTCTTCCCTATTTTAAATTATTTAAGAATTAAGAAAAATTTATATTGCAATTTTAAACTATACATAAATCGTATACTGATTTTAGAATTTCTATTATTTTAAAGATGTACTATTATTAATTAACAATGTACTATAAACAAATAGTATATCTTTATCTTTAAACTCTACATATTCGCCTAATATCTTTGGAGATATATACCTAGTATCAATTATCGTTATTTTATTATATGCTTCTACTAACAAAGGAATTAAGCTACTTCCATATGAATCTCTAAAAACAACTAATTCCTTATTCGATGTTCCATTTGGATTTTCTATTGTTAATAATGGTGTTGCTCCTGATAAATAGATATCATATTTGTCAGGAGAATTTATTTTTTCCATATTGTATATTTTTGTCTTTTGGTTTGTTTCTTGGTTATATACTATACAGTTTTCTATTATATCATTTGTTAGTACTATTATCTCATCACTTTCAGACTTTATTGGAAATTGACCTGCATATACTCCATTAAAGTCTGTTACTTTATTTTCTTCATATGTTTCTTCTATCTTTAAATTAATACTATTTGAAATTCTTTTTACAACATTTTGCAATTTTTCTTGCTTCCAGTGTGAATCTGTAGCATAATAGCAAGACAAATCTAAACAATCAAATATATTGATATATGTTGCCCATTTTAGATTACTAGACAGTATATCTTGTAATTTGTTATAATCTAATTTTAAGTTACCATTGTTTACAAAATAGTTTTTGTCTGGAACTATTGTATAATAAACTCTGTTTGTTTCATTTAGATATCTTGTATTAATATTATTCATTTTATTTGCTATATTTACTACTGATTTCTCATTTAATGGATATATTTGTTCAATTAATTTATTATCATATTTGTAAATATTATTACTATCTTTCTTTTTTAATACATGTATCTCCATGTTAGTTTTTAGGCTTCTAAAGGCTTCTCTTTGTATAAATTGATCCATTGTATATTTTTCAAAATTTTCAAAAAAAGTACCATCTAGTAAATTTTCAACTGAAAAATCAGGAAATTGTTGCAGTTTTCTTCTTTCTGATAATGAGATTTTTGTAGTTTCTTTTGTAATATTTATAACAAACATTATAATAATAGCAAACATGAAAGATATTGTAACCATTATATTTTTTACTTTATCGCTCATATATACCTCCTTTTAAAACCTAAAATACAAAAATGGATTATATGAATTGTCTACTAAATATGCTGTTACTATTAAAAGTATTAATACAATACATATTGGTTCTAATACATTAATAATTTTATTTGCTTTTTCATTTTTCTTTAATTTTAAGGTAATATCCTTAATAAGTGGAGTTGCACCAATTATTGCAACAACAAGTATTACGATATAACTTCTTAAACAATATAATGTATATTGGGTTACAAAACTTTCTCCATTTAAACCAATTAGTCCTATTATATTTTGTAGAGCATCTTTCATACTCTCTGCATTAAATATTATAAAACTTATCATAATTATAAGTAATAAATATATTCTTTTTACAAAATTCGGCCATTTTTCTAAATGCTTTCCTAAAAATACTTTTTCTATAATTAATATAAATCCAAATAATAACCCCCATATTACAAAATTCCAACTTGCACCATGCCATAAACCAGTAAGTAGCCACACAGCTAGTATATTTCTTATCTGTTTTTTTAACCCTTCCCTATTTCCTCCAAGAGGTATATACACATAATCTTTAAACCAAGAACTTAAAGATATATGCCATCTTCTCCAAAATTCTGTAATACTTTTTGAAATATATGGATAATTGAAGTTTTCTAAGAAGTGAAAACCAAATATTCTTCCAAGTCCTATTGCCATATCGGAATATGCTGAAAAATCAAAGTAGATTTGTAGCATATAACTTATTGCAAATATCCAATAAAACAATATACTTTTTTCATCTGTAATAATAAATTTATTACATAATTCTCCTAGCATATTTGCAATTAGAACTTTCTTTGCAAGTCCTATTGTAAATCTTCTTACACCATAAGAAAAGTTTTCAAAACTATGTTTTCTAGCATCTAGTTCTTTTTCAATTGCTTCATATCTTACTATTGGTCCTGCAATTAACTGTGGAAATAATGATACATATGTTGCTAATTTCAAAAAGCTTTTTTGAACACCTACTTTTCCTTTATAAACATCTATTATATAGCTAAGAATTTGAAATGTATAAAATGATATTCCTATTGGTAAAGATATTCTTAAAAGCGATATATTTGCTCCAAATACACTGTTTATGTTTGATATAATAAAATCTGTGTATTTAAAGACACAGAGTAAGCCAATATGTATTGAAATAGTAACTACTAATAGACTTTTTTTCTTATACTTATCTATTAATATTGCTCCTATATAAGCTATCAAAATTTCTGCCAACATTAAAAATATGTACTTTGGTTCTCCATAAAAGTAAAATATCATTGATGCTATAAGTAATATGAAATTTCGCATTTTCTTTGGTGTAATAAAATATATAGCTATAACAATTGGTAAAAAATAATATAAAAAGCTAATACTTGTAAATAACATTTTTTCCCTACTTTCTAATTAATAATAAAGCTTCCAATCTAAACTTAGTGGGAAGCTTTATTATTTAAGATTTTTTTCTATTAAAGTTCTTGTGGAAGGTCAAAGTCTGATGTTTCAGATTTCTCTAGTTCCTTTCCCGTATCATTTTTAACAAAATTTTTAAATTCATCGTATACTGGTTTTGCCCATTCTTCACTAGACATTACTAAAAATATAATATTTTCGTAGTTTGTAATGTAAAGTTTTTCTGCTGAAACACAAATCCATCTTCTCATATCAATATTATCTAACATTTCTTGTTTCATTTTTTCTATGTCAGCATTTTCCTTTACTTTTACTACTGCAAGCGAATATGCTTGAGAGTTAATAAATGGTACTGATATAACTAATTCTTCTACATTTTCATTTGACTGTAACCCTGTATAAGTAGTAACTTGCATTAAATCAGATACATCTATTACTGCATTTTCTAATTGTGGTAATTCTACTTTTTCACTAGAATATATTGTATCTAACATGGTTTTCATTTCTTCAGCTGTTTGTAATTTTAATTCTTTTTGCATACCATTTTTGGATTTAATAGCAAAAATTCCTCCTACAATGATAGCTATAATAGCTATTACTATAATTACTGTTATTATTGTCTTTTTCATTTACTTTCCTCCTTTGTTATTTTATAAGACAATTTTACTATATTAATATAGATTTGTAAACAATTAAGGTAAATTTAAAGAGTAAAGTACATTTAGAAAAGTAATTTCTATTTTCTAATATTTTTAATTAATATAAACATTGCACAAAATTTTTAAGAAATGTCTTTCTTTTTTTATTTTTATAATATATAATAATTACAAAATAAGGAGTGTGTAATGTTATGATAAATCGTGAGGATAACCCTGAATTTATAAATTCTTTTTTAGATTATTCTATTACAATTTTAAATAAGTCCCCTAATTCTATAAAAGAATATAATTATGACCTTGCTATGTTTTTTAAATATATGAAGATTCATTTTAAAATGACTGATGAAACTGATTTTGATAAAATTAATATAACTGATTTTGATGTTGATACTTTAAAGAAAATATCATTAGATGATATTCATTCTTTTATATCATATATAGCTGTAAATAACCATAGTAAGGCTTCTACTCGTGCAAGGAAAATCTCTACTATTCGTATATTTTTTAAGTACTTAACCGTAAAAGAAAAATTAATTAATGTTAACCCTGCCCAAAATTTAGAAACACCTAAACAAGATAAACGTATGCCTAAGTATTTAAGCTTGGAAGATAGCAAAAGATTGCTAGAAATAGCATCAAATGAAGATAATAGAAATGCTGAAAGAGATTTTGCTATTATTACTTTATTTTTAAATTGTGGTATGCGTCTTTCTGAACTAGTTAGTATTAATATTAGTGATATTAAGTTTGATGATGCCAAAATGACAGTTATTGGTAAAGGTAATAAAGAAAGAACTATATACCTTAATAATGCTTGCATGCAAGCTATTAAAGGCTATTTAGAAATTAGACCTAAAGAAGGAATTGATTATAAATCTAAAAATGCTTTATTTTTAAGTGAACGCAGAGAAAGAATTTCTAAAAGAACGGTTCAACATATAGTTGAAAAAGAGCTTAGACAAGCTGGTTTAGATACTTCTAAATATTCTACACATAAATTGAGACATACTGCAGCAACTTTGATGTATCAATATGGACAAGTTGATATTAGAGCTCTTCAAGAGCTTTTAGGACATGCTAGTATTTCTACAACAGAAATTTATACTCATGTTGCAAATGAACAAGTTAGAAATGCAGTTGAAAGTAATCCATTAAACTTTTAGATTGAAATTTTATATATTTAATTATAATGGTCGTCATTTTGGCGACCAAAAACGTTCAATGAAAAATACACTTGATTATAAATTATATCAATAACACTATTTTTTATAACTTAAAATTTCTAATTTTTGACCTTCATATAAATAACTGTCTGCTAAATTATTTGTGTTTCTTATATCATATATTATTTCTTGGACTTTTTTTCCTTCATAATATCTATTATTTATTTGTTCATTTTCTGCTATTTCCCATAATGTATCTCCAGTTGAAACGAATATTGTTTTAGTTTCTAATTCTGTTTTTGAGAATGAAATATTTGTAAAATATAATAGTATTATTACCAAACCTATTATTAGTGTAAGCATTGACCTTGTGAATTTCTTTTTATTTATTATTATCATTATTATATACCTCCTATTTGTACGAACAATATTTTGTTTTGTAAGAGCATTATATACGAACATATATTCTTTGTCAATAGTTTTTTCAAAAAAATGTTTGCTTTTTTATTAATATATTATTATAAATAGGATTATATATATTGACAATACTTGTTTCTACAACTTAATAAATAATAAAAAAATCGCCATATTGACGACTTCTTTATTATTTATTATTAGCTATGTATTCTACTACATCTTTAACAGTAACCATTTTTTCTGCTACTTCATCTGCTATTTCAGTATCATACTTTTCTTCTAGTGCCATTACTAATTCAACTATATCTAATGAATCTGCTCCTAGGTCATCTATAAAAGAGGCTTCCATTGTTACTTTTTCTACCTCTATACCTAATTGTTCTACAATAATACCTTTTACTTCTTCAAATATTTCTTCCACCTTTTTCACCTCCTTCAAATTATATATTTTAATATTTAATTGTACAAAGGCGAAATTTGGTATTACTTATATGTATTATTAACCAATTAGCCTTTTACACATATCTTTTTAATTATTTACTATTATTTATTGATAATGGTTATACACCAACTGTAGAGAATCCATTATCTACATGTATAACTTCTCCTGTAATTGCATTTGACATATTGCTAAATAAAAAGCTTACAGTATCTCCAACATCTTTTGTAGTTACATTTCTATGTAATGGTGCTTTTTCCTCTACTATGTTTAATATAGTACTAAAATCCTTTATTCCCTTAGCAGATAATGTTTTTATAGGGCCTGCTGATATTGCATTAATTCTTACTCCATCTTTCCCTAAATCTTTTGCTAGATATTTTATACTTGTTTCTAATGCAGCTTTTGCTACTCCCATTACATTATATCCTTCAATAGATTTTTCAGAACCATAATATGTTAATGCTACTATACTTGCATTTTCATTTAGCAATTCTTTTTGTTTTGCTATTCTTGAAATTGCAACTAGTGAATAGGCACTTACATCTGAAGCATGTGCAAACCCTTCTCTACTTGTTAAAATGAAATCATTTCTTAAATCCTCTGTATTTGCATGTGCTATGCTATGTAATATTCCATCAACCTTACCATGGTTGTTTTTAATTTCTTCTAAACATTTTTCTATGCTTTCATCACTTGATGCATCACAAGAATATGCTTTTGAATTAGGAATTTCTGAAATTAAAGCTTCTATTTTTTCTTTATTTTCTAAATTATTATATGTAAATATTACATCTGCACCATTTTCATAAGCAGACATTGCAGCTCCCCACGCTATGCTCCATTTATTTCTTATTCCCATTATAACTACTTTTTTTCCACTTAATAACATTTTACTATTTCCTCCTTGCACATTAGGGACACCCCTTTTCGTGTCAAAATAACACAGTAGGAACACTCCCTTTTAATTTTATCATCTATCATATAATTACGTTATTATTTAAATTATATATCATCTTTTTCAAATTTAACATACTTCTGACCAATTGTTCTAAATTTTTGATATCTTTGTTCTAGTAAAGTATCAGTATTTAGCTTTTTTAATGCTTTTAGATGCTTTATTATACTTTTCTTTACATTACTATAAGTTTGTTCTTCATTATTTTGAGCTCCACCTTGTGCTTCATTTATTATTTCATCTATTATTCCTAGTTCTTTTAAATCTTTGGCTGTTATTTTCATTTGTTCTGCTGCTTCACTACTTTTGCTTGAATCTTTATATAAAATACTAGCAAATCCTTCTGGGGATAATACTGAATATACTGCATTTTCCAACATTAATATTTTATCTCCTACTCCCATAGCTAGTGCTCCTCCACTAGAGCCTTCTCCTATTACAATACATATAGTAGGAACTTCTAATTTAGACATTTCTAATAAATTTCTTGCAATAGCTTCTCCGTTGCCCTCTTTCCTCTGCACCTATTCCTGGGTATGCTCCTGGAGTATCTATAAAGGTAATAATTGGTCTACCAAATTTTTCAGCTTGTTTCATTAGTCTTAGAGCTTTTCTGTATCCTTCTGGACTAGGCATTCCAAAATTTCTTTCCATATTTTCACTTGTAGTTTTACCTTTTTGTTCACCTATAACAGTTACAGTAAAATCATCTATTTTAGCAATTCCACCTATTATGGCTTTATCATCACTATATAATCTATCTCCATGAAGTTCTATAAATTGTTCAAATATATTTTCTATATAATCTAATGCTTTAGGTCTAGTAGCTTCTCTAGCTATTAAAACCCTATCCCAAGCAGATATTCTTTTTGTTTTCATTTATTTTCTCCTTTACTTTTATGTAAATTTATATTATAATTTTATTATTGAAACTGTTGTTTAAAATCTAATCCATTAATAGGAGGTAGTTTATGAGTACTGAAATTTTCCATATGGGTAAAGCATACGAATTACGCCTTATTTACAGAAAGCAACGGCAGTATGCCAAAGAAAATTTAATATCACAACTTATAATGTATTATAATACTGTAGATTTGTATAAAAATCTTATAGTTGGAAAGGTAATTCCAATTGTGGGATATTATCGGAAACGAACTGTAGAAGCTGTTTGTAACGACTTAGGTTACGAACTCATCTCTTTTTCACATTCTACAATAAACGAGATGTATGGTATGAATTATGGAAAATATACCAATATTTCTTTTAAAAGTGCTGAGGCTTAATAACCCTTGGCACTTTATTTATATATGTAACTTTAAAATTTGTGCCAATGTATTTTTCATATCTTTTCTTTCTACAATCTTATCTACAAATCCATGCTCTAATAAAAATTCTGACTTTTGAAAGCCTTCTGGTAAGCTTTGTTTCATTGTTTGTTCAATTACTCTAGGACCTGCAAAACCTATTAATGCATCTGGCTCTGCTAATATTATATCTCCTAACATTGCAAAGCTTGCTGTTACTCCTCCTGTTGTTGGGTCTGTAAGAACAGATATGTATAAAAGCCCTGCATCATCTAATTTCGCTAAACTATTTGAAGTTTTTGCCATTTGCATTAATGATACAATTCCTTCTTGCATTCTGGCTCCACCTGATACGCAAAATAGTATAAGTGGAAGCTTTTTTTCTATTGCCTTATCTATCAAACATGATATTTTTTCTCCTACAACACTTCCCATACTCCCCATCATGAAATTGCCGTCCATTACTCCTATTGCAACTTCCATTCCATCTATTTTCCCAGTTCCTGTTTTTATTGCTTCTTGTATATTTGTTTTTTCTTGTAGTAGTTTTATTTTATCTATATAGCCACTAAAATTTAATGGGTCTAAAGTTTGCATATTCTCATTTATCTCGCAAAAAGTACCTTCATCTATAACTTGTGCAATTCTCCTTCTAGCTGATAGCCTAAAATGCTTGCCACAATTTGGACATACACTAAAATTATTTTTAACATCTTCCTTATATAAAATTTCTTTACAAGAATCACATTTAACCCATTTACCTACTAATTTATCAGAGGCTTCAGTATTCTTATTTATTTTACTTTCTGAATTTGATATTTTTCTAATTTTATCAACTACCATAGATTTTCTCCTTTCTGTTTTTGTAGCTAGTTTAGCCATTTTATGTTATTTCTTCGAAGAACATGTCGCCTACAAAAATAAACTATTATGTTCCTATATTTCTGACATTGCTAGTTTTGTTTCTTTTACTAGTTCTTCAATTAAGTCGTGAACTGATACAATATTATTAATTCTATAGGCATTACTACCACAAAATACTAGTGCTTCATCAATATTTCCTTTTACTGCATTTATTAAAGCTTTTGTAATACAATATGGAGTATTTACTGCATCGCAAGTACGAATACAACGATAACATTTTGTGATTTTTTCTTTTTCTTTTGAAACTGTATCTATAAATTTATTTCTAATTGCTCTTCCTGGCATTCCTACAGGACTTTTAATAATTTTAATATCATCTTTTTTTGCATTTATATATGCTTTTTTAAATTCTATACTCGCATCACATTCATTTGTTGCTACAAACCTAGTAGCCATTTGAACACCAGAAGCCCCTATTTTTAAATATTTTGCTATATCATTTCCATCAAATATTCCACCTGCTACTACCACTGGAATTTCCCTATTTGTCTCTTTTTCAACTTCATTTATGTACTCTACAACTTCTTTTGTAATAGTTTCCAAATTAGGTTTATTTTCTTCTAATTCAGGTAATTTAAATCCCAAATGACCACCTGCCTCTGGACCTTCTATTACTATCATATCTGGAATATACTCATATTTATCTCTCCAATGTTTTGTAATTAATTTGCATGCTCTTAATGAAGAAATAATTGGTGCTATTTTAGTTTTTGTACCTTTAACAAACTTTGGTAAATCTTTTGGAAGACCTGCACCTGAAATTATTAAGTCAATACCTTTTTTTACACATTCAATTGCTGTTTCTGCATAGTTATTCATAGCAACCATCATATTAACACCTAATATTCCATTTGGTGCAATCTTTCTTGCTTTTTCTATTTCTATACCAATAGCCTTCAAATTAGCATTTAACGGATTTTTTGAAAATTCTTCATCTTTATATCCAATATCTGCTGTAGAAATAATACCAATTCCACCTTCTTTAGATACATTGCCTGCTAGTTTGTGTAGTGAAACACCAACACCCATACCACCTTGTATAATAGGAAATTTAGAAATTTTATCTCCTATTTTTATACCTCTTAATTCCATAGTTTTCTCCTTTTTAATTTATTTGTAATAGTTAAACTTGTAAATGGAAAAATTGTATTACATATTAAATTCTTTCTGAATAAAAGATGTATCATAATTATTACTTATAAAATTCTCATTACTCAAAATTTTATCTAGAAATTCTATATTTGTGTCAATTCCCTCAATTACAAACTCTCTTAATGCACTTTTCATTTTTGCAATAGATTCTTCTCTATTTTGACCATGTACAATTACTTTAGCTATCATAGAATCATAGTTTTGAGGAATTATATAGTCTGTATATACGCATGTATCTACTCTTATATTGTTTCCACCTGGCAAATGTAGTCCTGTTATTTTCCCGAGGACATGGCATAAAGTTTTTACTTGGATTTTCTGCATTTATTCTACATTCCATACTATGACCACTAAATTTAATGTCCTTTTGTGTAAAGCTTAAAGTTTCTCCACTTGCTATTCTTATTTGTTCTTTTATTATATCTATCCCTGTATACATTTCAGTTACTGGGTGTTCTACTTGAACTCTTGTATTTGTTTCCATGAAATAGAAATCTTTATTTTTATCTACTAAAAATTCTATTGTACCTAAATTTGTATATCCTATTTCTTTTATTGCGTTTACAGCTACTTTACCCATTTTCTTTCTTAATTTATCATCAATAAAGCTTGATGGTGTTTCTTCTAATATCTTTTGATTTTTCCTTTGAACTGTGCAATCTCTTTCACCTAAATGCACTACATTTCCATGTTCATCTGCCATTATTTGAATTTCTATATGGCGTGGATTTTCAATATACTTTTCTATGTATAAACTATCATCATTAAAAGAAATCTTTGCTTCATTTTTTACTATGTTATATTCTTTTATTAATTCTTCTTCCGAGTAGGCAATTCTAATTCCTTTACCTCCTCCTCCACTTGATGCCTTTAATATAACTGGGTAACCAATATTTTTTGCAATCTTTTTAGTTTCCTCTAAGCTTTCTACAACTCCATCTGAACCTAAAACAACTGGAACACCACTATTTTTCATTGTTTCCTTGGCTTTAGATTTATTTCCCATTAACTCTATCATTTTATAAGAAGGTCCTATAAACTTAATGCCAATTTCTTCACACATTTTTGCAAAGTGACTATTTTCAGATAAAAACCCAAAGCCTGGATGAATGCTATCTGCACCAGTTAAGCAAGCTGCTTCTAATATATTTTTAACGTTTAAATAACTTTTACTAGGACTTGCTGGACCTATACAAACAGCTTCATCAGCCAATTTAACATGGAGTGAGTCCTTATCAACTTCAGAATAAACACTAACTGTAGAAATACCAAGTTCTCTACATGCTCTAATAATTCTTACAGCAATTTCTCCACGGTTTGCTATCAATACTTTCTTTAACATATTCTCTAACTCCTTAATTTACTAAACAATAGCAAATGTTAATTCACCTTTTACTGCTACTTTCCCATCGACTGTTGCTATAGCTTCTCCTATTCCTATTGGTCCTTTTTGTTTTATTATTTTTACTTCTAGTTTTAATACATCTCCTGGTAAAACTTGTTTTTTAAAACGTAATTTATCTATACCACCAAATAAAGCATTTTTACCTTTATTTTCTTCCATAGAAAGAATAGCAACTGCACCTGTTTGTGCTAATGCCTCTACTATTAAAACTCCTGGCATAATTGGCTGACCTGGAAAATGACCAGCAAAATGTGGTTCATTTATGCATACATTTTTATATGCTATACAGCTTTGACCTGGCACATATTCTTCTACCCTATCTATCATTAGAAATGGCGCTCTTTGTGGAATTATTTTCATTATTTCGTTTATATTTAACATTTTTTGTTTTCCTTTCTTAATGGAGGTTGAAAACTCTCCATTCTTTATATTTGATTTTTTATTTGTATTATGTTATAATTACCAAAGTAACTTTAATAGTCAAGTGCTATTTTAACTTGTTTTCAGCTGTGTAATACAGTAGAAAGGAGATTAAGTTATGTTTAATGGAAGCCGGTTTTTTAATTTAGCTAGAAAATGGCAAGATAATGAAACTATATTACCATTACATTTTAATATTCTTCAAGCTGTAATGGACCATTATTTTGGTTGTATTGCAGGATATGATGGTTACTCAAAACGAATACTTGAAATCGATAGTGCTTTTTATTCATTTGTTGATATTTCATTTGTATTAGATGCTGTTGGTTATTGTAATTATAGTATTCAACGTTTTGAAGAAGTTAATAAAACAATGGTTACATTAAGAAACACTTTATAATTTTTTAATAACAAATGCATTTTTGCATTTGTTATTTTTATATAAAAACATTACAAAAATACAAATTTCTAATTTTTTATTTTAAATAAAACTTGCCCAAACTCTACCATTTCATCGTCTTTAACACAAACTTCCACTATTTCTCCATCATATTCTGACTCTATTTCATTCATAAGCTTCATAGCTTCTAATATACATAGCACTTGCCCTTTTTTTACTTTGTCTCCTACTTTTACAAAAGGGTTAGCTGTTGGTGCAGATTTTGAATAAAATGTTCCAACCATTGGAGACTTTATTACTTTGAAATCTTCATTTTCTTCTTTAATTTCTTTTGTTGTAATAGTTTGTTTTATATTTTCTAGTGTTTCAGTTGTATTTTCTTTTACAACTTCTTTAATAACTTGATTGTTCTTTTTTACACTTATTTTTATTCCATCTGGAAATTCTAAGTTTACTTCATCTACATTTGAATGTCCAATATCATTTATTAAATTTTTAATTTCGTTGTAATCCATTTTGAAATTTATCCTTTCTTTTTTACTATTCATAGTTCGGCTATTTCTTGGGTCGCACTTTGGGCGACCCCTACAGTTTTAATCTTTATATTTTTTAAAAATTATTGTGCTATTATGGCCACCAAACCCTAAAGAATTTGACATTGCAACTTTAACTTCTGTATTTCTACCTACATTTGGAACTATATCTAAATCACATTCTTCATCTTTTTCTTTATAACCTATTGTTGCTGGTACAAAATTATCTTCTATTGCTTTAACACATGCAATAGCTTCAATGCCACCTGCTGCACCTAACAAATGACCTGTATGTCCTTTTGTAGAACTTACCATCACAGTAGTAGCATATTCTCCCAAAGCTGTTTTTACAGCAGAAGTCTCGCATTTATCATTTAAAGGTGTTGATGTTCCATGAGCATTTATGTATGTAATATCTTTTGGCATAACTTCAGCATCCTTCATTGCATTTATCATTGCACGAGCTCCACCTTCTCCATCTGGTAGTGGCGAAGTTATATGGTATGCATCAGAGCTCGCACCATATCCTATCATTTCTGCATATATTTTAGCATTTCTTTTTTTAGCATGCTCTAACTCTTCTAAAATAATAACACCTGCGCCTTCTCCCATTACAAAGCCACTTCTTTCTTTATCAAATGGGATACTAGCTCTTAGTTTGTCAGTTGTAGTGCTTAAAGCCTTTATATTACTAAAGCCTGCAACACCTGTTGGTGTAATAGAAGCTTCAGTTCCTCCTACTACCATAGCATCTTGATAACCATGGCGAATTGCACGAAAAGCCTCCCCTATTGAATGAGTAGCACTGGCACATGCTGTCACCATTGAATAAGATTCTCCTTTTATACCTAGCTCGATAGCAACATTGCCAGTTGCCATATTAACAATTGCAGTTGGTATAAACATAGGTGAAATTCTATCTGGTCCTTTTTCTAAAAGATTTCTATTTTGTTCCTCTATTGTATTAAGTCCACCTATTCCAGAGCTAATAATAGCACCTACTCTTGTCATATCTGTATTTTCTTCTGAAATTCCACTATCTTTCATAGCCTCTTTAGAAGCTATAACTGCAAATTGAGAAAATTTATCTAAACGCTTAGCAGATTTCTTATCTAGAAAATCTTCAGGATTATAATTTTTAACTTCACCTGCAAGTTTTGCTTTAAAATTAGTTGTATCAAACAATGTTATTTCATCAATACCACATTTACCTTGCTTGATACCATTCCAAAAATCTTCTACATTATTTCCAATAGGAGTAATAGCTCCTAAACCTGTTACAACAACTCTTCTTTTCATTTATAATCTCCTCTCTATTGTTTAAAAGGGTGGTACAAATTGCCCCAATGTCTCAATTAGGGACTGTCCCTAATTGAGACATTTATATTATTACATTACCATTCCTCCGTCTACATTTAAAACTTGACCTGTTATATATGTGTTTTCTTCTGATGCTAGGAAGTATACTGCATTTGCTACTTCTTTTGCTTCTCCCATTTTATTTAGTGGAATTTGTGAATGTATGTTTTGCTTTACAGTATCTGATAATATTTCTGTCATATCTGTTTTTATAAATCCTGGTGCTATGCAGTTTGCCAAAATGTTTCTACTTGCTAACTCTCGTGCTACTGTTTTTGTAAAACCTATTATTCCTGCTTTTGATGCTGCATAGTTTGCTTGACCTGCATTTCCTGTTACTCCTACTACTGATGCTATGTTTACTATTCTTCCATTTCTTTGTTTCATCATATATGGTATTACGTTTTTTGTCATGTTGAAGGTTCCTTTTAAGTTTACTTTTATTACTTTGTCAAAGTCTTCTTCTTTCATTCTCATAAGTAAACCATCTTTTGTTATTCCTGCATTGTTTACTAAAACATCTATTTTTCCAAATTTTTCTATTGCTTTTTTTACCATGTTTTCACATGATTCATAGTTTGTTACATCTGTTTTTACAAATAGTACTTCTGTTTCTTTGAATTCTTCTTTTAGTTTATTTAAGTCTGTATTTTCTGAAACATAGTTGATTACTATGTTATATCCTTTTATGGCAAATTTTTTTGCAATTTCTTTTCCTATTCCTCTTGAGCCTCCTGTTATTAGGGCTACTTTTTTTGTTTCTTCCATTTTTACTTTTCCTTTCTTTTTGAAAATTTGAGGTTGGATTTTTAGCTACTTCTTTGGATGATTATATCTAACTTCTAACTCTCAATATAAAATAATATCTTACTTCAATTTTTTAAATTATAATTTATTTAATATTTCTTCTAATTCTCCTAAATTATCTGTGCTAAAGCATTCTATATTGCAATCTTTTAACTCTTTTTTTACAAATCCTGTTAAAGTCTTTCCTGGTCCTATTTCTATAAATGTACTAATTCCTTTATCTTTCATAAATTTTATACTTTTATCAAACCTTACTGGACTTATTATATGTTTTGCTAAAATTTCTTTTATATTGTCACTTTCTTCATAAGGCATTCCATCTATGTTTTTTATTACTACTTTATTTCCTTTTTTTAATTCAACTTTTTCTAACTCTTTTTCATAATATTCTTTTGCTTTTTCTAATTTTTTTGTATGAAAAGGTCCACTTGTATTTAATGGTATTACTTTTTTTGCCCCTAAATTTTTAAGATTTATTGTTGCTTGTTCTAATGCTTCTTTATTTCCAGATATAACTGTTTGCATAGAGTAATTGTAATTTGCTATACTTACAAATAAACCGTTATTTTGTAACTTTTCACATATTTCTTCAATTTTAGTACTGTCTAAACCTATAACTGCTGCCATAGAAAATTGTTCGTTTGGTACTAAATTTCCCATATATTCTCCACGTTTTTTTAATAGTTTAAGTCCATCTTCTAAACTTAGTATACCTGCATATATTAAAGCTACATATTCTCCTAAGCTAAGTCCTACGCACATATCAGGTTCAATTCCATTTTTCTTTAAAATTTCTAAAATAGCTAAACTTGTTACTGCAATTGCTATTTGTGTGTTTTCTGTTTTTGAAAGCTCCTCTTGTGAAATTTCAAAACATAACTTTTTAATGTCAATATTTAAAATTTCACTTGCTTTATCATAAATTTCTCTTGCTTCTTCATATTTTTCATAAATGTCTTTTCCCATTCTAGGATATTGTGCTCCTTGACCTGGAAACATAAATGCTGTTTTCAATTTTCTCACCCTATTCTTAATATTTATTTTTCTAAATAATAACTTTAAACTTTAAATTTTACAATTAGTCTGGGCGGTCAGTTTATAAAACAAATATTTAGGTAAAAATAAAAAAGTAGCCTTCACTTTTATTAGTGTAAAGGTTACTTTTTTATATAATTTTTTCTATTTTTTCAATTATCTTTACTATAATTTCTTCTCTTTCAAATTCTTTTTTATATTCTTTTTTTAATGAAGTTGCTATACTTTCTAATTCTTTGCTAAAACTTTCTTCATTTACATCAAATCCTATACCTATTAATATATAGTTTACCTTATTTCCAATACTAGATGTTTGTGTTAATATTCCACATATCTTTTTGCCGTTTAGTAATAAGTCATTTGGAATTTTTATGGTTAGATTGTATCCATATAATTCTTTTAGCCCTTCTTTTATGGCTTGTGCTATTTTTAATGTTATTCCTTCTAATTTTTCTATTTTTAAGTTTGAATTTAATATTATTGTCATTGTTATATTTTTTCCTTTACTTGCTTGCCATGTTCTACCTTTTGTTCCTTTCCCTTTTGTTTGATTGTCTGTAATAATTAAGCTTCCATTTTTCACGTTATTTTTTGCTAATTCTTTTGCTAATTCTTGTGTAGATTCCATTTCTTCTTTATATATTATTTCTTTTCCTAAATAAATTGTTTGTGCTGTTTTTATTTTTTCTAAGTACATATTTTATCCTCCTTCCATACTTTATACAACAATTACTTTTATTTTTCAATATTAATTTGGGTTTCTGACCAATTATTCAAAAAGAATAACAATATGCATTGTTATTCTTTTTGAATAATATAATATTATGTTATATATCATCACTTGACATTTCTTTATATGTATTAGCATTTGGTTTTGACATTTTTTCCTTTATTTCTTTAGGAAGCATTTTCCTTATTTGTGCTAACATTTCACAATATTTTAAGGTCTGTTCATAGTCATTTTGAATAATAGATTCTAATATATATTTTACAGATTTTAGTATAGTTGGAACTTTTATTTCTATACTTAATTCATAAAACCATTTCATATTTTGTAAAATCTCTATTCTTTCTTGTCTTTCTAATTTTGTTGAATCAATGAATTTATATAAAATATAGTTCATACTTTTAGCATAAAAATATCTATAAAAACCAATTTCATTATTGTCTTTAAAGTTTTGATAGATAATATTATATGCTTTATTAATTCCATCAAAGTATTTTTTAGAACAACTATTAGATATAGAATTACTATAACGTTGTCTATATTGATATATAATTTCAGGAATATAACATACTTTTTTAGATTTTATAAAGCAAGTTGTAGTAAATATTGCATCTTCTGCTGGTAATCTTTCAACAAATGTTATATTTAAAGAATCTAAAAAAGATTTTCTAAATATTTTATTCCAAACAGCAGAGTTCATAATATAAAAGGATTTTTCATAGTCTTTTATAGATAGCGTAAATTCTTTATATGTATCCTTTTTAAATATTGGGGTTTCCCATTTGCTTCCATCTTCATCTATATTAATATAGTTTCCAATTGCATAATCTGCTTTTGTTCTTTCTATAAATTTATACATTGTCTCACATGCTTGTGGCTCAAACTTGTCATCTGAGTCTAAAAACATAATATATTTTCCAGTAGCATTTTTTAGCCCTGTATTTCTAGCTCCTGATAATCCTTTATTAGTTTGATGAAATACTTTTATTCTAATATCTTTCTTAGCATATTTATCACAAATTTGGGATGAATTATCTGTTGAACCATCATCTATTATTAATATTTCTAAATTTTTATATGTTTGTGATATCACAGAATTAATTGCTTCTTCTAAATAGTTTTCTACATTATATACTGGTACAATAACGGTTATTTTATCCATTTTTTTGCCTCCTAAAATGTTTAAATTAACTTTTTTCTAATATTTGCATCATGTGCTAAATATAATTGTTTTATAGCTTCTTTTGACATATGTTTATCTAATAACATCATATCTAATATTGCTCTTCTATAATAGTTTAATTTACTCCAAATAAAATCACTTTGATTACTTGTCATTATATTTTTTAAAATTTCAAATATCTCTTCATATTTAGAATACAATTCATTAAAGTCATAAGTAACTATTGCAGAATATAGCCAAATAGCACATGTTACAAAATTATATGAGTTGTATTTAGTAACTTGTGGAATATTTTTATTAATATATAGATATCTTTCTAATATAGCATTCATATAATCACTACATGTTTTAGTAGTTTTGTTTTTTGTAATACTATCTTTTCTTACTCTGTAATAATACTTCGGAACTTCTTTTAATGCCATAGTTTTAATTCTTTCAAATAATTGTATGCTAACTGTTATATCTTCATAATTTCTTCCAACTGGAAATCTTATGCCTTCAAATATTTCTTTTTTATATAGTTTATTCCATACATAATTTTGTATTTTTTCATCCTCTAACAATTGTTCTATAGCTTCTGTCTTATTAAAAACTTCTAACTTACCGTGAATTTCTAACACTAATTACTTTATTTTCTAGCATTTTATAAAAGGAAATTGAAGATATTTCAGCATTATATTCCTCTGCTAAGTTATATAAAATTTGAAACATATCTTTTTCAATATAGTCATCACTATCTATAAATCCAATATAGTCACCTTTAGTAATATCTAGTGCAACATTTCTGGCATCTGATAAACCTCCATTTTTTTTGTGAATTACTTTTATCCTACTATCTTTTTTACTATACTCGTCACAAATTTCTCCGCTTTTATCTGACGAACCATCGTCTACTAATATAATTTCTAAATTCTTATAAGTTTGTGCAATAATGCTATCAATACATTCTCTTAAATATCTTTCTACATTATAAACAGGTATTATTATACTTATTAGCTTATCTTCCATAATATACTCCTTTACCTCTTAACTTATTCATTAAAATTTATTATATCATTTTTTGTGAACTTTTGAAAGCCATTTAAGAAAAATATAATAATTTATAAGTATATTTTATATTTAATAAAAATAGATAGTATTAAGAATAGATAATAAAAACCACATAGTAATAAAATGTTCTATGTGGTTTTCTATTATTATAATTTTTCTACAATTGCCTTAGTATCTCTAGCAATTACTAATTCTTCATTTGTTGGGATTACCCATACTTTTATTTTAGAATTTTTTGTAGATATTTCTTTTTCTTCACTTTGTACTTTGTTTGCTTCTTTGTCTATTTCTACTCCCATCCAGTTTAAATAGCTACATATTTCTTCACGTATACTTCCTTGGTTTTCTCCTATTCCTGCTGTAAATACTATTGCATCTATTCCATTCATTGAAACTGCATATTTTGCTATATACTGAGCTACATTATATGCATATGCTCTGTTTGCTAAGGCTGCTCTTTTATTTCCTTCTTTTTCTGCTTTACATATATCTCTATTATCTTTACTTACTCCAGATATTCCATATGTTCCTGATTCTTGGTTTAATATGTGTTCCATTTCTTCTGGTGTTAGTCCTTCTTTCTTCATTAGGAATGTTACTATTGATGGGTCTAAATCTCCTGACCTTGCACACATCATTATTCCTGATACTGGGGTCATTCCCATAGATGTTTCTACTGATTTACCTCCATCTACTGCACATAGACTTGCACCTTGGCCTAAGTGGCATACTACTGTTTTTAAGTTTTCTATTCTATCATTTACTAAATCTGCTAGTCTTTGTGATACATACCTATGGCTTGTTCCATGAAAACCATATTTACGCATTTTATATTTTTGGTAGTATTTATATGGAACTGGGTATATATACCTTTCTTCAGGTATTGTTTGATGAAATGCCGTATCAAATACTGCTACCATTGGCTTTCCTGATATTACTTTTTTACATGCTTCTATACCATTTAAAATTGGTGGTGTATGTATTGGTGCAAGTTCTTCACAACTTGCTATTTCTTTTATTACTTCATCTGTAATTAATACAGATTTATCAAATATGTCTGTTCCATGTGGCACTCTATGTCCTATTGCACTTATTTCATCTAGTGATGTTATAACACCATATTCTGAACTTAATAATTGTTTTAGCATAAATTCTAAAGCTTCTTTATGACTTGGTACTGGGTTTTCTAATACATATTTTTCTCCATTTACTTTATGTGTTAAAAAGCTATTTTCTTGTCCTATTCTTTCATAATTTCCTTTTGCTAATACTTCTTCATTTGCCATATCAATTAATTGGTATTTTAATGATGAACTTCCACAGTTGATAACTAATACTTTCATTTTACTTCCTCCTTTATACGAAGCGTGTATTATTGATTTTTCACTCTTCACTTTTCTCTTTTGTTATTATAACTGTTAATTTTAAAAAGTACAATAGAAAAAAACAACAAAGTGAATTATTTTACACTTTGTTGTTTTTGAGTTTTGCTTTTAATTAAATTTAGCTTCTATATTTTAATTCATATCATCTTCTACTTCATCTTTTACTTCTTCTACTTCTGTTTTAGTTGTAGAGTCTTCTGATTCTATCTCTTTTATTTCTTCTTTTTTAGTTTCTGTTTTAGATTCAGTAGAATCGCTATTTTGTTTTACTGGTAAAGTTTCAATTTCTGTCAATTTTGCAGATTCATTTTCTGCACTAACATTAGTAGCTTTATCATTTTTGTTATTTGGATCATTTTCTTCTACATCGTTTAGTTTAATTTCTTCTTGTTCATTTGTGCTTAAATCCATAGCTATGTCTTGTTCTTCAGCAGTTGTTATATCTTCTTTGCTAGTAAAGTATCCTGGTGTTTCTTCTGTATCTATTCTTGCATATTCTTTATTTGTATGAGAAGAATTATAAGTTGTACCATTACAGCCTATTAACTTTGAACATCTACCAAACATATTTGTTGATTCTTCTACTTGATTTGTTACAAAATTGTCACTAGCATAAATTGTTGTTAAGTTACTACAATCATAAAGCATATAATTCATATTTGTTACATTTCTTGTATCAATTCCACTTACATCTAGTGTTGTTAAGTTGCTACATCCATTAAACATATAACTCATATTTGTCACATTACTTGTAATCCAGTCACTTATATCTAGTGTTGTTAGACTGCTACATCCATAAAACATACTAAACATACTTGTTAGATTACTTGTATCAAAATTACTTAATTCTAGTTCTGTTAGACTGCTACATCCACCAAACATCTTACTCATATTAGTTACATTGCTTGTGTCAAATCCACTTACATCTAGTGTTGTTAAGTTACTACATCCACTAAACATATAACTCATATTTATCACATTACTTGTAGCCCAGTCACTTACATCTAGTGTTGTTAAGTTGCTACATCCATTAAACATATAACTCATATTTGTCACATTACTTGTAACCCAGTCACTTACTTCTAGTGTTGTTAGACTGCTACATCCATCAAACATACTATTCATACTTGTTACATTTCTTGTATCAATTCCACTTACTTCTAGTGTTGTTAGACTGCTACATCCGCTGAAACATATTACTCATACTTGTTACATTGCTTGTATCAAATCCCCTTACATCTAGTGTTGTTAATTTTGTACATCTGTTAAACATCGCTTGCATATTTGTTACATTACTTGTAACCCATTCGCTTACATTTAGCGTTGTTAGACTGCTACATCCATTAAACATTTCAATCATACTTGTCACATTACTTGTAACCCAGTCACTTACATCTAGTGTTGTTAGACTGCTACATCCATTAAACATATAACTCATATTTGTCACATTATTTGTAACCCAGTCACTTACATCTAGTGTTGTTAGATTGCTACATCCACCAAACATCCTATTCATACTAGTTACATTACTTGTAACCCATTTGCTTACATTTAGCGTTGTTAGACTGCTACATCCATTAAACATAAAACCCATATCTGTTACATTGCTTGTATCAAAATTACTTACATTTAATATTGTTAGCCCACTACAACCCAAAAACATATTATTCATTTTTGTTACATTTCTCGTATTGAAATTACTTACATTTAATTCTGTTAGACTTTTACATTCACTAAACATACTACTCATACTTGTTACATTACTTGTATCCCAGTCATTTACACCTAGTGTTGTTAAGTTACCACATCCATTAAACATATTATTCATACTTATTACATTACTTGTATTAAATCCACTTACCTCTAGTTCCGTTAAGTTACTACATCTGTTAAACATATAACTCATATGTTTAACATTACTTGTATTAAATCTACTTACATCTAGTTTTGTTAAGTTAATACATCCACTAAACATACTAGCCATATTAGTTACTTTACTTGTATCAAAATTATTTACTTCTAGTGTTGTTAAGTCACTACATCCATTAAACATACTAGCCATATTAGTTACTTTACTTGTAACCCAGTCACTTACTTCTAGTTTTGTTAATTTACTACATGCTTCAAACATACCACTCGTGTTTGTTACTTTATTTGTATTAAATTTACTTACATCTAGTTTTGTTAATTTACTACAATTGTAAAACATATAACCCATATTAGTTACATTACTTGTATCGAAATTACTTACATCTAATTCTGTTAGACTGCTACATCCGGTAAAACATTTCATTCATACTTGTTACATTTTTTGTATCAAATTTACTTACAATTAGTGTTGCTAATTTGCTACATCCACTAAACATATTACCCATACTTGTTACATTTTTTGTATCAAATTCACTTACATCTAATGTTGTTAGACTGCTACATCCGGTAAAACATTTGAGTCATATATATTACATTTCTTGTATCAAGTCCACTTACATTTAGTTTTGTTAAGTTTTTACATCCATTAAACATAGCACCCATATTGGTTACATTACTTGTATCGAAATTACTTACATCTAATTCTGTTAGACTACTACATCCGGTAAAACATTTGATTCATATTTGTTACATTACTTGTATCAAATCCACTTACATCTAGTTTTGTTAGACTGCTACATCCGGAAAAACATTTGATTCATATTTGTTACATTACTTGTATCAAATCCACTTACATCTAGTTTTGTTAGACTGCTACATCCGGTAAAATATTTCATATATACTTGTTACATTACTTGTATCAAACCCACTTACATCTAGTGTTGTTAGACTGCCACATCTACTAAACATCCTATTCATATCTGTTACATTACTTGTATCAAATCCACTTACATCTAGCGTTGTCAGATTATTACAGTGCCAAAACATACCACTCATATTTGTTACATTACTTGTATCACATATATTTGTTATATCTTGTGACTCTAATTTAGTTAAATCACTAAACATTCCGCTTGAGTCGCTATTTAATTGTGGTCTTTCAACTTTTGTATACCAAAGTATTTTTGTATAATCATTTTTGTCTACCCACATTTTTATAAAATTAGTTGAATCTACTGTTTGTAATTCTATATATTTTTCTGTTGTTGGCTCTACACTTGCTCTTTCTATTGTTACTATGTTGTTTTCTGGTAGTGGCTCTTCTGTATCTGGTCTTTCTATTGTTGCTATATTATCGTTATATAATTTCTTTATTTTAGTATTAAAAGTTGAACCAGTCTCAAACATAACATATGGTGTTATTGGAGTAAAATATCCTGGTGTTCTTGGTGTGTCTATTCTTGCATATTCTTTATCTATATGAGATGTATCATATGTTGTTCCATTTCCACCTTTTATATTTAAGCATCCTGTAAACATATCTTCTGAAGTTTTTACTTGATTTGTTACATAACTATCACTAGCATAAACTGTTGTTAAATTTGTACAATTTTTAAACATATTACTCATACTTGTTACGTTACTTGTATCCCATTTACTTACATTTAACATTGTTAGGTTTTCACAATTATTAAACATACTTGCCATATTTGTTACATTACTTGTATTGAAGTTTGTTACATCTATTGTTGTTAGATTTGAGCAATCACTAAACATACTTGCCATATTTATTACATTACTTGTATCGAAGTTTGTTACATCTATTGTTGTTAGATTTGAACAACCATCAAACATACTGCTCATATCTGTTACTTTATTTGTATTAAATTTACTTACATTTAATGTTGTTAGATTTGAACAATCACTAAACATACTTTCCATATTTGTTACATTACTTGTATCGAAGTTTGTTACATCTATTGTTGTTAGATT
>CANSJQ010000002.1 GCA_947647275.1 uncultured Clostridiaceae bacterium
CGTGCATAGCACGTGGTTTTTGTTCCACTTCGTTTCACAAGGCTAAAGCGTAATTTAAAATTAAGAGAGTAGATATTTCTACTCTCTTAATTCTGGAATTTTTTTGAAGTTGGTTTAGAAGATAATATCTTCCTTGTTCCAGCCATCATATAACTTGCAGTCTGGCCGTATTACAAAATACTTTGATGCTTCTTTTTCTGTCTTTGATTCATTCATACAGTCTTCATCAATGACAGTTGATATTCCATTTACGGAATACTGGTTATAACCATACGGAAGTGTCCCTATTAATCTTCCCTCTGCTTTTACATACTGATGTAAAACCTTAAAGAATCCATCTGGTGCAGCATTCTCTTTTATCCATCTACTCTGCTCATTATCTCCATCAGCATAAAACTTTCTGAATGTTATTTGATCCGCACCTAATCTTTTTGATTGTAAAAATATTCCATGAATCATTGTATCATAACAATTTGTATGCATTTCTCCTGAGCTTTTTAACATTTCTTGACTCATGTTAAGACTAAGCCGAAGTGTAAAATCATATTTCTTCGCAGTTTTACATACTTCATGAATATTTACTTTCATATTCTTCGGCATTCCCACAATTTGTGCATTTACTTCATCATCAAAACTTGATAATGAAAGTGAAAGTACGCTTACACCAACTGTGTTTCGTAAAAACCTTGCATAGCCTTCGTCGAATCCTACTGCTGATGTTTGGATTTCAATCCAGTTAAATGCACTACAGCCTCTTTGTGGCAGTACATACTTGTTAATCATTGCAAGTGTTTGCAAAAAGTGACGATTCTGTAGTGGCTCAATGTCTCCTGTAATCATCATTATGTTCGCATCATTTTCTTTGGCGAAAATCATTCTTTTTACATAGTCCTCAAAGTAGAGGTCATAAAAAGGAAGGTTTTCATCCATCTGGTTTTTGTAAGCATCTGCATGCATACATGATACACAAAACTTACACTGATTAATACATCTCTTACCTGGTACACAAATACTTAAACTCTGAGCATTCCGCTTCATATTGGTTTCCTCCTATTAGTTTAATTAAAGTTAATAGTTCCTATATAGCAATACATATATTATACCATATTATGTGAATTATTACAATATATTTAAAATTAATATACCATACTTTTTATAAATAAAGAAGTAAGAGATAAACTCTTACTTCTTTATTAGTTTGTATCTTTATAAACTTTATTATTCCTTATTACAACAATAGAATATTTTTTGATGCTTGAATCTTTTGTTAAGTAAAATTTTAAAAATTTTCCTTCTAGATATACCTTGTGTTGCCCTTTATTATCTTTTACTACTTTCCGTACAACATACTTTTTTTGTTGTTTAGGCATAGTTTCTCCTTTCTTATATATTAATATAAGATATTAAACTATAGTTATTTAGTATTTATGAATTTATTATAACATGTATAACGCTAAATGTAAATAAAATAGGCTTAATTATAATTATTCAAACTAAAATTAGTAGTAATTATATAATTTTTATCCATTAAATATTTGGTCAAATTCATCTCCGTCAATTTTTTCTTTTTCTAGTAATACCCCAGCTACTGCATGTAATTTATCTATATTTGCTCTTAATATTTCTTCTGCTGTTTTATAACCTTTGTCAACTATTTTCTTAACTTCTGAATCGACAATAGCAGCTGTTTCTTCTGAGTATTCTTTTGATTGAGCGAAATCTCTTCCTAAAAAGACTTCTTCTCCACCTGAACCTAACATTATTGTTCCTAATTTTTCACTCATTCCATACTTAGTTACCATGCTTCTTGCTATTTTAGTTGCTCTTTCTATGTCATTACTTGCTCCTGTTGACACATCATTTAATATTAAGCTTTCAGCAACTCTACCTCCTAGTAATGAAACAATATTTTCTTCCATTTCTGTTTTAGACATAAAGTTTTTGTCTTCTGTTGGACGATACATTGTATATCCACCTGCCATACCTCTTGGTACTATTGAAATTTGGTGAACTGGGTCTTGTGTTGGTAAATATCTACTTACAACTGCATGCCCTGCTTCATGATAAGCAACAAGTTTATTTTCTTTTTCACTTCTTACTCTTGTTCTCTTTTCAGGTCCCATTGTTACTTTTACCATTGCATCTTCTATTTCTTTCATACCTATTTCTGGTATATTTCTTCTTGCTGCAAGTAATGCTGCTTCGTTTAGCACGTTTTCTAAGTCTGCTCCTGCAAAGCCTGATGTATTTTTTGCTATTATTTTTAAGTCTACATCTGGTGCTAATCTTTTCTTTCTTGAATGTACTTCTAATATTTGTTCTCTTGCTTTTACATCTGGTGAACCTACCATTATTTGTCTATCAAATCTTCCTGCTCTTAATAGTGCTTTATCTAATACGTCTGGTCTATTTGTTGCAGCTAATACTATTACACCTTCATTTTCTGCAAATCCATCCATCTCTACTAGTAATTGGTTTAGGGTTTGCTCTCTTTCATCATGTCCTCCACCTAGTCCTGCACCTCTTTGGCGACCAACTGCATCTATTTCATCTATAAATATAATACATGGGGCTTTTTTCTTAGCTTCTTCAAATAAATCTCTTACTCTTGAGGCACCAACCCCTACGAACATTTCAACAAAGTCTGAACCACTTATAATGAAGAATGGCACTCCTGCTTCTCCTGCTACTGCTTTTGCTAAAAGTGTTTTACCTGTTCCTGGAGGTCCTACAAGTAGGACTCCTTTTGGTATTCTAGCTCCCATGTCTGTAAATTTCTTTGGATTTTTTAAGAATTCTACTATTTCTTCTAATTCTTCTTTTTCTTCATCAACACCTGCTACATCTTTAAATGTAATTCTTGCTTTATCTTGTGGGTTTAAAATTCTGGCTTTACTTTTTCCAAATGTCATAGTTTTATTTCCGCCATTTTGGTTTGAACTCATTAAAAAGAACCAGAACAATAAGAAGATTATTAATATTCCAAATGGTGTAAGTAAGCTTAATATTATCATAAATATTGGTTCAGATTTTTCTGTTACCTTTACACTTTCTGTTTTCATAGAATCCTGTAGTGTATCCATTAAGCTATCTATACTTGGTATATTAACTTCTTTTGGGTTATTCTCATTTTTTAAAGTAACTTCTGCCTTTGTACCATCTGATGAAATTTCAATTTCTTTGACATCACCAGTTTCTATTTTTGATACTAATTCTGAATAGGCAAGTTTGTTACTGCTATTGTCCATAATTGATGTAATTAATACAATAAATATTATTGTTATAATTAACCACATTGCTAATGTTTTTATACTATTTTTCAATTTCCTTCCTCCTTTGTTGTAATAGAAGTTAGATATTCTAATTTTTCTTCTATTTTCTTCTTTTCCTACCTTTTATTATTTAACACTATTTTATATAACATATATTTTTCTTTAATTCAATAGTTTTTTATATGTCTTTTTCTTTACAAAAATGCGTGTTTTGTAAGTACTTACGGATGCTAGTTTTTGTTAAAATTTGTATTTTTCATTTTATTTTTTAATATTATTGTTCTGTAAAATAAATTTTCCCGTTATTTACCATTACTTTTATATTTTTATTTGGTGTTAAATATTTATTTCCTATATTTTTACCACATAATTTTACTAAATCTTCAATATGCACTCTTTCTATGTTTTGGCTATTTCCAAGCACCTTACCAATAGTATATAACATTAGTCTGTTTTTTATTACTAAATCTAATGAATTAAACTTTTTTAAGTCTAATATAATACTATTTTTTCTTTCTTTTATATTATTCCCTAAGTTTTGCTCTATTAATACTTTATCATAACTTTTTTTAGTTTCTTTTTCTATATATTCATTTTCTAATTTTGCAAGGTTTGATAATCTATTTAATGAAGCTACTATATTAGGGTTAAAGTTTTCTTCTATAAAAGGAATAAGCATATTTCTTACTTTATTTCTTGTATATATGTTTTCACTGTTTGTTTTGTCTATTCTAGGCTCTAACTTTTCATTTTCGCAATATTCTTCGATTTCAGACCTTGTGCATTCTATTAAAGGTCTAATATATTTTTCTTCCCTTTTAGGCTCTATTCCCTTTAAACCTGTTGTTCCTGAGCCTCTCATTATATTCATAAGTACTGTTTCAGCATTATCGTTTGCTGTATGTGCAGTTGCTATTTTATTTGCTTTGACACTTTTTACTACCTCTTCAAAAAAGTCATATCTTAATTTTCTTCCTGCTTCTTCTGTTCCTATTTTTTCATTTTTTGCTATTTGCTCTACTTTTTCTTTTTTTACAAAACAATTAATGTTATGTGCTTCGCAAAAGTTTTGAACATACTTTGTTTCTTCATCAGCTTCAGGTCTTATCATATGGTTTATATGTGCAACTGATATATTAAAATTTATTTCTTCTTTCAATTTTAAAAGTATATTTAATAAAGCCATTGAGTCTGGTCCACCAGATACACCAACGACTATATTATCTCCATTTTTAATTAAATCATACTTTTTTATCGTTTTTAAAATTTTTTGTTCTAACATTTTCTGTTTCCTTTTATTATATTTTTAATAAGAGTAAGAATTGTCCTTTATATATTTAAAATAGTAGTAATTAAAATCTGTAGAGTAACCTTATGCGTTTGTATATATTAAAATCAAATTTGAAGCCCGACAGCTACAGATCGCGGGGGAATACCCCTTGTATTTGAGGGTTTGATTTTTATTTTAATATATACAAATGCATAAGGTGGCTTATTTTAACCATTTCTTCGAAGGCGGCGACCCCTACAAATATCTTTTTATTCCCTATATCTCTCTATGTTTGCAAATTTTGTGTAGCTTCCTAGCCATAGTAGTTCTACTGTTCCTGTTGAGCCCGCACGGTGTTTTGCTAGTATTACTTCAGCTATATTTTTCTTTTCACTATCTTCATTATAATAGTCATCTCTATATAAAAATGTAACTATATCTGCATCTTGCTCTATTGCTCCTGATTCACGAAGATCTGATAGCATTGGCCTATGGTCTGGACGTTGTTCAACAGCTCTTGATAACTGAGATAACGCGATTACTGGAACGTTAATTTCTTTTGCTAGTATTTTTAATGAACGACTTATTTCTGAAATTTCTTGTTCACGTGAAGCTCCTCTTTTTCCTGAGCCTTGAATTAATTGTAAGTAATCTATTACTACTAGCCCTATGTTTTGCTCTAATTTTAGTTTTCTGCATTTTGCTCTTATTTCCATTATTGATATACCTGGTGTGTCATCAATAAATATTTTAGATTCTGAAAGTATTCCTGAGGCATCAGCAAGTTTTGCCCAATCTTCTTCATCTATTGTACCTGTCCTTACTTTGTTACTGTCTACCATTGCTTCACTACATAGAATTCTGTTTACCATTTGCTCTTTTGACATTTCTAAGCTAAATATTGCAACTGGTGTATTTCCTCTTGTAGCAGCATATGTTGCTATGTTTAATGCAAAAGCTGATTTTCCCATTGCAGGCCTTGCCGCAACAAGTATTAATTCTGAACCGTGTAATCCTGCTGTTTTGTAATCTAAATCTGCAAAACCTGTAGGTACTCCTGTAACATGTTGTTTTTTATTATATAATTGTTCTAACTGAGTAAATGTATCTACTAATATATCTTTTATTGATGAATATCCTTTTTGGTTTTTAGCTTGAATAGTATTAAATATTCTTTGTTCCGCTTGATCCATTAAAACTTCTACTTCTTGTGTTTCATCATATCCAAGTTTAATAATATCATTAGCTGTTTTTATTAAATTTCTAAGTAATGATTTTTCTTCTACTATTTTTATATATTTCTCTACATTAGAGGTTGTTGGAACTTTATCTGGAAGCTCTGCTAAATATTCTAGTCCACCAACGCTATCCAATTTTCCCATTGAAGAAAGCTCAGCTTTTAAAGTTATAATATCAACAGGCTCAGCCCTATTATATAAATTCATAATAGCTTCATATATTGTTTTATTATCTTCTCTATAAAAATCATCTTCTTTTAGTACTTCTAACGCAGCTATAATAGCTTCTTTGTCTGTAAGCATACTACCTATAACTGCTTGCTCAGCTTCTGTGTCATGTGGTGGTACTTTTCCTAGTTCCATTTGACTGCTCCTTTTCTATTTTAGTAGTTCCTTTAAAGTGCAGGTCGCTTAATAATACTGCGACCCCTACAATGTAATTTTTAAAATAGTCGTAATTAAAATTTGTAGAGTAACCTTATGTGTTTGTATATATTAAAATACATAAGGTGGATTATTTTAACATATAGTATTTATTTTCAATTTTCCTATTACACCCTCATACAATTTAATATCTACTGTTCTTGTTCCTATAACTTTTATTGTTTCGCTTAAATTTATTTTCTTTTTGTCTACATCTATGGCATATTGTGTTTTTAAGTTTTCTGCTATTTCTTTGGCTGTTACTCCGCCAAATATTTTTCCATTTTCTCCTGCTTTTACTTTTATTGTTAATGTTATATCTTTTATTTTATCTGCTAGTTTTATTGCTTCTTCTTTTTGCATATCTTTTCTATATTGATTTGATTCTTGTTTTGCTTTTAAATTTCCTAAATTTCCTGTTGTTGCCTCTAACGCTAACTTTTTTGGAAATAAATAATTTCGTGCATATCCATCATTTGCATTTATTATTTGATCTTTTTTTCCTACCCCTTTTATATCTTGTAATAAAATAACTTTCATATTATCTACCTCCATTATTCTATATTGTTCTAAACTGTACTGTATGTTCCTATATTTTACCTTAAAAACCTTAATTTTTCAAGAGTTTCATTATAATTAATTTAGATTAATATTTCTTATAAAATAAAGGAATGAGTAATACCTATTCCTTTATTTACTTTATCTGTTTATTTTTAAAATGTATTTTTGTTTTTTAACTGTCATTTAATTCTAATTAGGTAGTTTCTTCGAAGGGCGGGTCGCCGATGGCAACGACCCCTACAATTAATCTTTTTATTTAATTGAAAAGAGATGTTCTTATTGTGTCTATTTAACACAATAATGAGCATCTCTTGTATTTTCTAATTTAGAATTTCTTCAAAATATTCATCTATTTTTGCTATTAACTCTTGTTTTACCTCTTCCATGTTCATGCCTTCTACTTGGGCTCCTGCTAGTGTTATGTGTCCACCACCGCCCATTTTTTCTAAAATTATTTGAACATTTATATCGCCTATTGAACGTCCACTTATGCAAATTTTATCTCCTAAGTTTCCTATTACAAATGATGCTGTTATATCACTTATTGTTAATAGCTCATCTGCTGCTTTTGCACATACTATGTTGGCATTTTTGTCATTTTCTTCGTAGCATGCTATTCCTATTGTTCCTTTTATTATTTGCGTTTTATTTACTATTTCTGCTATTTTGTTATATGTTTGTAAATCGCTTTGGAACCATTTTTTTATTTTTATAATATCTATTCCGCATTTTCTTAAGAAAGCTGCTGCTTCAAAGGTTCTTACACCTGTTTTAAATGTAAAGTTTTTTGTATCCACCATTATTCCTGCATATAGTCCTTCTGTTTCTATTTGGCTTAAATTTATATCTTTTTCTGAATATTCTATAAGTTCTGTTACTAATTCACATGCAGATGATGCATATACTTCATGGAAAGTAAGTATTGCATTTTCAATAAAGTCTGTACTTCTCCTATGATGGTCTATTATTACTATTTTATTTGTTTTTTCTAATAATTCTGGTGCTTGAACATAACTTGTTTTGTGAGTATCTACTACAACTAGCAATGTATTTTCATCCATTATGTCTAAGGCTTTATCTTTACTAATTATAATCTCTTTATATTCTTCATTTTCTTTTGCAGTTTCTATAAAATTATCTAACCCAATTCCAGAAGTTTCATTTACTATATATGTTTCTTTTCCTATAGTTTTAGACATACGATATATTCCAAATGCAGCTCCCATAGCATCTATGTCTGAATTTGAATGTCCCATAATTACTATATTTTTAGCTTCAAGCATTAATTCTTCTAAAGCATGTGCTACTATTCTTGCTTTTACTTTTGTTCTTTTTTCTATTTCTTGAGTTCTTCCACCAAAGAATGTATATTTTCCTTCTTTTCTGATAATTGCTTGGTCTCCGCCTCTACCTAATGCTATATCTATTCCTCCTTGTGCTAATTTATATTTTTTATAATTTGTTTCTCCTTCATTTGATATAGCAATACTAAGTGTTGATTGTATTTTTCCTGGTATTGATATTTCTTTTATTTTATCTAGTATCGTAAATTTTTCTTCTTCTAATTTTCTTAAATATTCTTGTTCTAATATTATTATAAATGTATCTCTTTCAGCTTTTACTATTAAACATTTAAATTCGGTTGCCCAGTCATATAAGCTTTTTTCTATTGTTGCTGTAATTATAGCTCTATCTTCTGCACTTACTCTTTGCATTATCTCTTCATAGTTGTCTATCATAATTATTCCTACACATATTTGGGAATTATTATATTTGTTTTGTAATTCTATATTTTCTGTTTCATCTATGAAATATAAACTAGTCATATACTCATTTTCTTTTTTATCATCTTTAGACTTAGTATATTCTCCTAATACATTATAAGTTTTTTCTCCTATAATAACTTGTTTCTTTATTAATTCTTTTAATTCTTTTTTATTTTCTTCACTACTATTTTCTATTTCTAATTTTAATTCTTTTACTATATTATTTAAGTATGTATTTATATCAATATTAGCAAATTCTTTAATAAATTTTGAACTTTTCCATATAATATTTCCATCTGTTTCTATTACTATTAATGGAAATGGTGAATTTATTAAAGTATTTTTAGCTACATTATCTACTACACCTGTTAAATCTTTTATATGACTTGATAACTCTGCTTTCCTTTTATTATTAGTCCAATATGCATACATTACTATTAATATAAATGACAATATTGCTGGCATGATAAAACGTGGTTCATAAAAGCATATGGTTACTAATAAAATTGCAATTATTAATAAATATATTTTTGTTTTTGAAACTAATTTATCAAAAACTTTTATATTATTATTCTTTGGCATAAATTTCTCCTTTTACTCTTTCATACATTATAATTGTACTATTTTTTAGTATTTTTGTCAAATAATAAAAAATGAGCAATTATTCACTGCTCATTCGTTTTTCATTAATTATCTTTTACAAATGTTCCTGTTGAAATGTTTCCTATGGTTATACATCCTGTACCTCCGTTGCCTCCATTAAACTTAATATTTCCACTAATTCCACCAGGTCCTCCACTTCCACCATTAACATTTATATAGCCTCTAGTTATATTAGATTTATAGAATATATTTATGCTTCCTCCGCCAGACGCTCCTCCGCCTGCACTCTTTGCGCTTCCTCCATTACTACCATTTGAAGTTATTGTTCCATTGTTCTTAATTGAGTTTGCAATTATTGTAAGTAGTCCTCCTGTTCCTGTCGCGCCATTATTTCCATAATACCTTCCGCCAAATCCTGTTCCTCCTGGATTACCAGCGCCTCCTCCTGCTGAATCATAGTTTTTACTGCTTCCTTTTCCGTCTCCTCCTGCTCCTCCATTTGAACTTACATTTACTCCTGCTATATCGTCAGCACCTCCACTTCCAACTCCACCAGAGTATGATGTTCCACTTCCTCCTGCCTTTGAAGCCCTATTTATTCCTGCACCTGCGCCACCACCACCAGTTCTTCTAGCAGTTCCTGCTACTCCATTGTTCGCAGTTTTATTTACTACACCTGCTCCTCCTGCTCCTCCTATTGCTGGTACATATTCATAAGTGTTATCTTCGTTTTTGTGTAGGTATACATTCTCACCTGTTTGGTTTACTGTTCCTTTTGCTGTCATTGTTATATTTCCATTATTTGTTAATGTTCCTGCACAATATATAAACATTCCTTTTTTAGTGCATAAATATGCTACTCCATTTATTGTTGCGCTTGTTCCTGTTGGACTTATTGTTACTCCACTATTTATTGTTAAATCTCCATTATATTTTAGTATTAACATTCTTTTTTCTGAATTAGTTTTTCCTGTTCCTGTATATTTTGTGTTACCTATTACTATCTCATTTGAAGCTTCATAATTTGCATCTTCATTATAATTATATAATTCTACTGGATAATCAATTGTGTTTCCTTCACCATTATATGTTATTCTAAATATATAATTTCCTGATTCTAAATTATTATTTTCTACACATGCTAATATACTCTCTCCTTCTATTACTGTATTCTCTTGTTTATATGTTACAGTATCAAGTATTGTGTGTTCTACATTAATTATAATCTCATTTCCTATACTATCTACTTGCCTTAAAGCTACCTTTACATCTCTATTTCCTAATGCTTCTAATATTTGGTAATCATCTAATCTTATTATATTTGTATAATTAACCCATGCTGAGCTATCTCCTATCATATATTGCTTTACTGCACTTCCTGCTTTGTAATTTACTGTTAATGCTTGTTGTGTTTCTGTTTCTCTTGTTAAATTATAATCTATCATATCTAAATAAAATTGGTTATTTATTTGTATTGTTCTTTCTATTTCTTCTCCTTTTGTATTTATTGCCTTAAATGTTAAACTTTCTTTTCCTGTTATATCTGTGTTATAGTCAAATGCTACTTTTGTTTTTCCATTACAATATAACTCCATTTCATTATTGGGATATATTATTTTTTCTATTCCATTTTCTGTATCTTCTGCTATTACTAGCATTGCTGTTTTTCCATTTACATGTTTATATACTTCATAGCTTATCTGTTTTACTATTTCTTCTTTATTGTTATTGTCTATAATCCTATCTATTACTCCTGTTCGTTTCAAAACTACTAATGTTATTGACATTACAAATAATAATGCTATTATGATTATTAAAATTATTTTCTTTTTATTTTGCATAATTTTATTTTTCTCCTTAGTTTTATATTTGTTAATTATATTATATATTTTACCAATATCATATTTTTTAGTCAATGCTTTAATTATTTAAATTAATCTATAGTTTATATAATATTTTTAATAAAACTATTTATGGTAAGATTTTATTTATTCTTTCACTCTTCTGTAATAAATTACAGTAATTTTAGCATATTTATTGTTTATTTTTTATTCTTTCTATTATCTTTTTACATTTATCATATATATCATTTTCTTCTATTTTTAACTTCTTGTTCTCCATTAAGATTTTTCCATTTACTATTGTTGTTTCTATATTATTTCCTTTTACATTATATACTATGTCTGATACTATGTCATTTACTGGTTTTGTTACAACTGTGTCTAAGTTTAGTATTATTAGGTCTGCTTGTTTTCCTTCTTCTATATTTCCTATTTTTTCTTCTAATCCTAATGCTTTTGCTCCATTTATTGTTGCTAGCTTTAATACTTCGTATGCTGGCATTTGTGTTGGCTCTTCAGTTATTCCTTTTTGAAGAAGTGCTGTATATTTCATACTTTCAAATAAATCTAAGTTACTTCCGCTTCCTTGTCCATCTGTTCCTATGCTTACATTTATTCCTTCTTTTATCATTTTTGATATATTTGCTATTCCACAACCTAGTTTTAAGTTACTTACTGGGCAGTGTGATACACTTACGTTTTTGTTTTGAGAAAGTTTTGCTATTTCTTCTTCATTTAATTTAACTGCATGTGCCAATGTTATTTTTGTATCCTTAAATTCTTTGTTTAATACATCTATTGGCTTTTCATTATATGCATTTTCAATATCTTCAACTTCTTTTGTATTTTCACAAAAATGCATGTGTATTGGTAATTCATTTTCTTTTGCAAATTTAATACATTTTTGCACATATTCTCTACTTGATGTGTATAATCCATGTATTCCTACATTTAAACTTATACAATCATTATAGTTTTTATATTTCTCTACTAATTTTCTTAATTCTTCGAGTCTTTCTTCTCCTAATTTTTCATTTCCTGCATCCATTAGTGTTCTTGTTGTTTGAAGTCGTATTCCGCATTCAATAGCTGCTTTTATTATATCTTCTGTCATGAAATACATATCATTTATTGTAGTTGTTCCTGTTTTAATCATTTCTAAAAATGATAGGTATGATGCATAATATATATCTTCATTTGTTAATTTATCTTCCATTGGCCATATCTTTTTTGTAAGCCAGTCTTGCAGACTGTATCCATCTACTGTTTCCCTAAATATGCTCATTGGAACATGTGCATGGGTATTTATTAAACCTGGCATTACTATTTTTCCTTTTGCATCTAATACTTTATCTGCATCTATAGCTTCTATGTTGTTTGCTATTTTTGTTATTTTGCTATCTATTATTTCTATATCTATATTTTCTTCAATCTTTTTTCTTTTTTCACTCATTGATATAAGTGTTGCATTTTTAATGACTATTTTCATATATTTTCTCCTTACTTTTTATTATTTACCTTTTTCATTAGGAATTATATTATTTTATCACATTTTTGTAAACATTTTCTTTAGTTTTATCAAATTTTTGTAAATTATATTATTATAATGTTAGCAAAACTCACTTGAATTACAAGTGAGTTTTGCTATATTTTTTTGTTACTTTTGCCCTATTTTCTAACTGTTTAGTAGTGAGCTCCCGCTTCTTTTCTTTCTTCATTTAAATGTCCTCCTTAAAATATTAATTTTGCTTAGTTTTCTAGTTACTTTCATAACTCTCCATTTTGGTGCTAAAATAGGAGTTTTATAAATTTTATGCTATCATATCACATTTACATAATTTCAGCAATACTCTATTATAAAAATGAGATTTTTGGGTGCGTCCCAAAAATCTCATTGTTTTTTTATTCTGCTACTACTTCTTCAGAAGTTTCTTCTGCTTCAGTTGTTTCTTGTTCTTCGTTTTCTGTGCTTATTTTTGTGTTTTTGTATTTTGCTAGACCTGTTCCTGCTGGTATTAGTTTTCCTATTATTACGTTTTCTTTTAGTCCTATTAGTTCATCTACTTTTCCTTTTATTGCGGCTTCTGTTAATACTCTTGTTGTTTCTTGGAATGATGCGGCTGATAGGAAGCTGTCTGTTGCTAGTGATGCTTTTGTGATTCCTAAAAGTACTCGTTTTCCTGTTGCTGGGCGTTTTCCTTCTTCTATAGCTTTTTCGTTTATGTCTTGGAATTCGTACATGTCTACTAGTGAACCTGCAAATAGGTGTGTATCTCCGTTGTCTTCTACTCTTACTTTCTTAAGCATTTGTCTACCTATTACTTCTATATGTTTGTCGTTTATATCAACACCTTGGTTTCTATAAACTCTTTGTACTTCTTGTACTAAGTAGTTGTATACTCCTTCTGGTCCTTTTATTAAAAGTAATTCGTTTGGATTTATTGAACCTTCTGTAAGTGGTTGACCTGCAACTACTTCGTCTCCTTCTTTTACTTTTAGTTTTGAACCAAATGGTATTACATATGTTTTGCTGTCGTCTTTTGATGTTACTACAAGTTCTTTCTTTTTCTTGTTTTCTTGTAGTTTAACTTTACCATCTATTTCTGTTATTATAGCAACACCCTTAGGTTTTCTTGCTTCAAATAACTCTTCAACCCTTGGAAGACCTTGTGTAATGTCGGCAACACCAGCAACACCACCAGAGTGAATTGTTCTCATTGTAAGCTGTGTACCTGGCTCACCTATTGATTGTGCAGCTATAATACCAACTGCTTCACCAATGTCGGCTTCTTTTTGGCTAGATAGACCCATACCATAACATCTTGAGCATACTCCGTTTTTTGTTCTACATCCAAATACTGAGCGCACTCTTACTTTTTCTATTCCAGCACTTACTATTTGGTCTGCCATACTTGCTGTAATCATTGTGTCTGGAGTTGCTATTACTTCTTTTGTTTCTGGGTTTATTATATCTTCTAATGGGTATCTTCCTGTTATTCTTTCTTCTAAGCTTTCTATTACTTGGTTTCCATCTTTTATTGCTGTAAGTTCTATTCCGTCGTGTGTTCCACAGTCATGTTCTCTTACGATAATATCTTGTGAAACGTCTACTAATCTTCTTGTTAAGTATCCTGAATCGGCTGTTCTTAACGCTGTATCTGAAAGACCTTTACGAGCACCATGGGCAGATATAAAGTATTCTAGAGCATCTAGACCTTCCCTGAATGATGACTTGATTGGTATTTCTACTGTTCTACCTGTTGTACTTGCCATAAGTCCACGCATACCTGCTATTTGTTTTAATTGGTCTAAGTTACCACGGGCACCTGAATCTGACATTATATATAATGGGTTTAATGCATCAAAGTTGTTTTTCATGGCAACACTGACATCACTTGTAGCTCTTTCCCATATTTTAATTACTGATTGGTATCTTTCCTCTTCTGTAATTAAACCACGTTTATATTGTTTTAATACATTCTCTACTTGACTAGCTGCATCTTCTAATATTGTTTTCTTTTCTTCTGGAACTTTTGCGTCTTCTATTGAAACTGTTATACCACTTGTTGTTGAATGTTTGAAACCTGATGCTTTGATGTAGTCTAATAGTTCTGCTGATCTAGATAAACCATGTTTTTCTATACATTTTCCAACTATTTTTCCTAACATTTTCTTATTTGTTACAAAGTTGATTTCTGGTTCAAATTCATTTTCTGGATTTGTTCTATCTACAAAACCTAGGTCTTGTGGTATTTCTTTATTAAATATTATTCTACCAACTGTTGTTTCAACTTTCTTATGTCTTTCATTTCCTTCTTCGTCTACTTTACTCATTCTTACAAATATTTTAGCATGCATTCCTACTTCTTTATTTTCGTAAGCCATTATTGCTTCTTCTGGAGATGAGAAGTAATTTCCTTCTCCTGTTTCTCCTTCTACTTCCATTGTTAGGTAGTAGTTTCCTAATATCATATCTTGTGATGGTACTGTTACTGGTTTACCATCTTGTGGTTTTAATAGGTTGTTTACTGATAACATTAGGTATCTTGCTTCTGCTTGTGCTTCTGGTGATAGTGGTAAATGTATAGCCATTTGATCACCGTCGAAGTCAGCGTTGAAGGCTGTACATACTAATGGGTGTAATTTTATTGCTCTACCTTCTACTAATACTGGCTCAAATGCTTGTATACCAAGTCTATGTAATGTTGGAGCACGGTTTAACATTACTGGATGGTCTTTAATTACTTCTTCTAATATATCCCATACTTCTGGGCGTAATCTTTCTACCATTCTTTTTGCATTTTTAATGTTGTGTGCTAATCCTCTTTCTACTAATTCTTTCATAACGAAAGGTTTGAAAAGTTCTACTGCCATTTCTTTTGGAACACCACATTGATATATTTGAAGTTCTGGTCCTACAACTATAACTGAACGTCCTGAGTAGTCAACACGTTTTCCTAGTAAGTTTTGACGGAAACGTCCTTGTTTACCTTTTAGTAGGTCTGATAGAGATTTTAATGCTCTATTTCCAGCACCTGTTACTGGTCTTCCTCTTCTTGAGTTATCTATTAAAGCGTCTACAGATTCTTGTAGCATTCTTTTTTCATTTCTTTTTATGATTTCTGGTGCCCCAAGTTCTATTAATCTTTTTAATCTGTTATTTCTGTTTATAACTCTTCTGTATAAGTCGTTTAGGTCTGATGTAGCGAATCTACCACCATCTAATTGTACCATTGGTCTTAACTCTGGTGGAATTACTGGTACTACATTCATTATCATCCATTCAGGTCTATTTCCTGATAATCTGAATGATTCTACTGTATCTAATCTTTTTATTAATTTTGCTTTCTTTTGCTCACTAGCTTTTTCTAGTTCTTTCTTTAAGCTTGCTGATAATGCTTCTAAGTCTATTTCTCTTAATAGTTTTTCTAATGCTTCTGCTCCCATTTCAGCTTTGAAACTGTCATAACCATATTTTTGAACAGCCTCTGTGTATTCTTTTTCTGTTAATACTTGATATTTCATTAATCCTGAAGTACCTTTATCTGTTACTATATATGAAGCAAAATAAACTATTTTTTCTAGGTTTCTTGGTGAAATATCTAACATTAAAGCTATTCTACTTGGTATACCTTTGAAGTACCAAATATGTGCAACTGGCGCTGCAAGCTCTATGTGTCCCATTCTTTCACGTCTTACTTTAGATTTAGTTACTTCAACACCACATCTATCGCAGACAATACCTTTATAACGAACTCTTTTATATTTACCACAATGGCATTCCCAGTCTTTTGTTGGTCCAAATATTCTTTCACAAAATAGTCCATCTTTTTCTGGCTTTAGAGTTCTATAATTAATAGTTTCTGGTTTTTTAACTTCACCTTTTGACCATTCTCTAATTTTTTCGTCTGATGCTAATCCAATTTTTATTTTATCAAACATCTCTAATTCATCCACTATTTTTAGCCTCCCCTTAATTTTATATTGTAGGGGCGATTATTAATCGCCCGTGCTACAACGGCTTTTATTTTAGAGGTTGGAAAATCTGGTAAATTCTTCGAAGTATTTACCTTATATTCTAACTTCTAACTTCTAACTTCTGTTTTGGCTTTCATTAAAATTCAAAAATAATCCACTGCTGAGCAATTCCTTTTTGTCTATTTTTTTATTTATTTTGAAAATATTTAATTAATTTGATTGGTTAGGGCATAATTTGGTAAATTCTACTAGGTATTCCTTACCAATCAAGCCCCTACATATTTTTAAAATTTTCTGTTATTTTAAATATTTGCATTAATTATAGTTTCGTATATCCAGGTCGCCACCTTCGGTGACCCGCATACCCTTTAACCTAAGTCTTATTCTAGTCCGTCATTTTCTAAATTGTCTTCTGCTAAGTCTGTGTCGAAAATTTCTGCATCGTCGTCGTCATCTAACTCTGTGAATAATTCGTCGTCGTCCATAGCTTCTTCGTCAACATCTAAAAGTATTTCCTCTGTGTCTTCATCTATCTCTATATAGTTTTCGTCTAATTCATTTTGTTGTAATACATCTTCTCCTATTTTTGCTTCTTCGTAGTCTATTCCTTCATCTATATGTTCTTGTAGTTCTAATTCTTCGTTTTCTTCTGAATATAAACGTACGTCTAAGCCTAATGATTGAAGTTCTTTTATTAATACTTTGAAACTTTCTGGTACGCCTGGTTCTGGTACATTTTCTCCTTTAACAATTGCTTCATATGTTTTAACACGTCCAACAACGTCATCTGATTTAACTGTTAACATTTCTTGAAGTGTATATGCTGCTCCATATGCCTCTAATGCCCAAACTTCCATCTCTCCGAAACGTTGTCCACCGAATTGTGCTTTACCTCCTAGTGGTTGTTGTGTTACTAGTGAGTATGGTCCAGTTGAACGAGCATGTATTTTGTCATCTACTAAGTGATGTAGTTTTAACATGTACATTACACCAACTGTTACTGGGTTATCAAATTTTTCACCTGTACGTCCATCTATTAATATTGATTTTCCGTCTTCTCTTAGGCCTGCTTCACGTAGTAATTCTTTTATTTCTTCGTCTGATGCACCATCAAATACTGGTGTTGCAACTTTCCATCCTAGTGCTTTTGCTGCCATACCTAAGTGAACTTCTAAAACTTGACCTAAGTTCATACGTGATGGTATACCTTGTGGATTTAATACTATATCTACTGGTGTTCCATCTTCTAAGAATGGCATGTCTTCTACTGGAAGTATTCTTGAAATAACACCTTTGTTACCATGACGTCCAGCCATTTTGTCTCCAACTGATATTTTTCTCTTTGTTGCTATATAACAACGTATTACTTGATTTACACCAGGTCCTAATTCATCTGAATTATCTCTAGTGAATATTTTAACATCTACTATTGTTCCTGCTTCTCCATGTGGTACTCTTAAAGATGTATCTCTTACTTCTCTTGCTTTTTCTCCAAATATTGCACGAAGTAATCTTTCTTCTGCTGTAAGTTCTGTCTCTCCTTTTGGAGTAACTTTACCTACTAGAATATCTCCTGGTCTTACTTCTGCACCTATTCTTATAATTCCGTTTTCGTCTAGGTCTTTTAGTCCATCATCACCAACATTTGGTATATCACGTGTTATTTCTTCTGGACCTAATTTTGTATCACGACATTCACAATCATATTCTTCTATATGTATTGATGTGTATACATCTTCTTTAACTAATCTTTCACTAATTAATATAGCATCCTCATAGTTGTAACCTTGCCATGTTGTAAAGGCAATAAGTACGTTTCTACCTAATGACATTTCACCGTTCTTTGTAGCTGGTCCATCTGCTAATATGCTTCCTGCTGTTACTTTTTCTCCTCTTACAACTACTGGTCTTTGGTTTATACATGTACCACCATTTGTTCTTTTAAATTTACGAAGTTTATATGTGTCTATTTCTCCTTTTTTATTTTTAACTTTAACTTCGTCACTGCTTACTTTTTCTACTACACCGTCATTTATAGCTGTTACTGTAATTCCTGAGTCTTTTGCTGCTCTATATTCTATACCTGTACCTACTATTGGAGATTCTGGCATTAATAGTGGAACTGCTTGACGTTGCATGTTAGATCCCATAAGTGAACGTTTAACGTCATCATGCTCTAAGAATGGTATCATGGCTGCTGCAACAGAAACTAATTGTTTTGGAGATACATCAACATAGTCTACTTGTTCTCTATCTACCTCTGTTATTTCTGTTTTGTTACGTACTTTAATTCTCTTGTTTACAAATTTTCCATCTTTATCTAATGGCTCAGATGCTTGAGCTATGATGTAATTATCTTCTTGGTCTGCTGACATGTATTCAACAATATCTGTTACTTTTCCTGTTTCTTTATCTACTTTTCTATATGGTGTTTCAACAAATCCATATTCATTTATTATAGCAAATGATGAAAGTGCTGAAATTAAACCGATATTTGGTCCTTCAGGAGATTCAACTGGGCAAAGTCTTCCATAGTGTGTATAGTGAATATCACGAACTTCGAAGCCTGCTCTTTCTCTTGATAAACCACCAGGTCCTAAGGCTGAAATTCTTCTTTTATGTGTAAGCTCTGATAATGGGTTTGTTTGATCCATAAATTGTGATAATTGTGAGCTTCCAAAGAATTCTCTAATTGATGATGTTATTGGTTTTGTGTTTATTAATGTTTGTGGTGTTACTACGTCTAAGTCTTGTATTGTCATTCTTTCACGAACAACTCTCTCTAATCTTGTTAAACCAATTCTAAATTGATTTTGTAGTAATTCTCCAACACATCTTATACGTCTATTTCCTAAATGATCTATATCATCTATTGTTCCTATTCCATTGTCTAAGTTTAATACATAGTTTATTGAAGCTATAATATCTTCATTAGTAATGTGTTTAGGTACTAATTCTTCTTTTCTTTCAGATATTACTTTGTGTAAATCTTTTTTGTCAGTTGTATCTAATATAGATTTTAATACTTCGTAATTTACTTCTTCTTTGAAGTGTAAGTCACTTATATCAACATCTGTTACAACTTTATAAATATTTACTGTTCCATTTCCTATAATTCTTACTTTTTTATCATTTACTTTTACATCTACTATATTTAAACCTGTATTTTGTATTTCTTCTGCTACTTCTTTTGATATTGCAGAATCTTTTTCTACTAATACTTCTCCTGTAGATGGATCTATAATATCTTCAAATGCTACTTTTCCAGCTATTCTTGTTGCTAAACTTAATTTTTGGTTGAATTTGAATCTACCAACTTTTGCTAGGTCATATCTTCTTTCATCAAAGAATAGACCATTAAATAAGTTTCTTGCAGCGTCTACTGTTGGAAGTTCACCTGGTCTTAATTTTTTGTAAATTTCTATTAATGCTTCATCTTGAGTTTTAATAGTGTCTTTTGCTATTGTAGCTACTATTTTAGCTTCTTCTCCAAATAGAGACACAATTTGCTCGTCTGTTGTTAAACCTATTGCTCTTAATAAACATGTTACTGGTATTTTTCTTGTTCTATCTACCCTTGCCCAGAATACGTCGTTTCCATCTGTTTCATATTCTATCCATGCTCCACGAATTGGCATAACTGTTGATGTAAATACTTTCTTACCTGTTTTGTCAAATTCATATGCATAGTAACATCCTGGTGAACGTACTAACTGACTAACTACAACTCTTTCAGCTCCATTTATAATAAATGTTCCGCTTTCAGTCATTAATGGGAAATCTCCAAGATAAATTTCTTGTTCTTTTATTTCTCCTGTTTCACGGTTAATTAAACGTACCTTTACGTGTAATCTTGTAGAATATGTAGCATCTCTTTCTTTTGCTTCTTCTACTGTATATTTAGTTTTTTCTTCCATGTAGTAATCGAAAAATTCAAGAACTAAATTACCTGAGTAGTCCACTATTGGTGAAATATCTTTTAATACTTCTCCTAACCCTTCTTCTACGAACCAGTCGTATGAATCTTTTTGGACTTTAATAAGATTTGGCATCTCAACAAAATCGCCAATTTTTGCAAACGTTTTACGTGTGCTTTTTTCGTTTTTGATATCTTTTATCAAAACAATCACTCCTAAATAAAATTTAAGCAGAAAAAAAATTTGTCAGGGGACACCCCTTACCCTTTTGTCACTCCCACTTGGGATAAGGAATGTCCCCTACCCTTGTGAATAAGTGTTCAAATAGTTATAGTATTCTCCTAACTTATACTTTAGTGAATTGAATTTATTATAAAAAGAAGTCCTTCTCGTAATTAATTTTATATTATAAAAACCTCCCCTTCCTGCTCATAAAAAGATTGATTTTTACATATAGAATTAATACAATTCCTCTTCTTTTCAAATTACGTAAACATTAAAATGGGCAAATAGCCCTATACTATTTTAGTATACTTTAAAAAGTATAAGCTTGTCAAGGGTTTTTGGGGATTTTTTTGGGGATTTGACGTTTTTTTAATACAAAAAAATTAAAGCTACTTTTTTTGATATAAATTAGCTTATTTGTTTCTTATTTAATTTCTTTTTATTGGATTTTTGATAATTGAATTTAATTTTAAAATTTGAATTTTAAGATATCTGAATTTTCTTTTTTATAATTTGATTTTTGAGGTAATACTCTTAGAATAAAAATGTTATTTTGTTCTACCCTATAAATAATAACATATTTATCAATAAAAATCTTCTTAATATATTATTATACTCTATATTTTGATACATATAAGGGCTGTTTCTTAGTAATATTAATTTTTTTATTAACTTATCTTCAAACACATCCGCTCTTTTCTCAGCTTATAGCAATAAATCTCAATAAAAAGTTTTCGACAAATGTTCACAGTAAAAAAATTAATTAACTGCAAAAGATGAGTAAAAATGAATAAATGACGCTATTAGAAAAAACTCCCTAAATAGCGTCATATCTTTTATCCTCTAAATGGTTCTAAATTTGATAATACCCATCCATGGTCACCTGTTACTATTACACTGTCACAATATTCACATTTTCCTGCTGATGTTATTTTTGTTGGTGCTCCACAGTTTGGACAGTTTGTTGTTTTTATTTCGTCTGTTTCTTCTGGTGTTTGTGCCCCTTTTGTTCTTTCAAATGTTAATTTATAAATTGTATGTCTATCTTGTGTTTTACTTCCTTCTAGTAGTTGTTTCGTTGTAGCATCTATAATATAATCTTTCATTGTTGATTTTAGTGCTACTTCTAATATTTCTTTTTCTCCTTGTATTTTAAAGCTATATAAGTATGCATAGTTTACTGCTATTCTATCCATTACATTTATTCTGTTTGTATCTATATACCCTTGTACTTGGTTTTTATGTTGTTCAAATAGTTCTGGTGTTTCAAATAGTCTCATTGATTCCCAATCTCTTGCTGTCCATGAATTTTGTAATTTTACAAATAGCTCTTTTGTAAAGCTTATAAATTTTTCTTCTGAGAAGTTTTTATCATTATTCATTATTTCTACTGCTACTTGCATTGACCTGTTTACATTTATATTATTTGTGTTTACTGCATTGTTTGCATTTGGTATATTTCTTGGTATGTTTTGTATTCCTTTTCCTTTATATTTTCTAGAATATACTACTATAAATATTACTAAAATTATTAGAATTACTCTTCCACCACTACTTCCAAATAAGAGACCTATTAAAAAGCCTAAATCTCCGTCTGAAGAATAATCATCATCCCAGTCCCAACTGCTAGATGAACTTCCCCAATCACTTGAACTCCAGCTTGAGCCTGAGTCCCAACTTGGACTATCATATCTATCAAAACTTCCTACATCTGCAAAAGAGTAGTTATATATTGATATTATTATTAACGTTAAAATTAGTGATACTATTTTCTTTATATTTTTCTTCATGCTCTTTTTCCTTTCATTACATATTTATTTAAGTCATTTCTTTGAATACTGGACGACAACTAGTCTCCTATACAATTATTTTTAACTTTTTTTACTATTCAGTATAATATTTTCCTTGCCATAAATCACGTGCTCTAAATCTTTTTTCAAAGCCGTGTAATATCCACATTTTATGCTTGTTCCAATATGGTGCTAGTAGAATGTCTTTTGGTGCGTCTCCTGATATTCTATGAATTATAAATTCAGGTCTTAAATGTGTCATTATATCAATTAATGTTTCTATATAATCATCTAAATCTAAAGCTTTATATTCTCCATTTTTATACATATCAGCAAGTTTTGTGTTTTCTACTACATATGTTGAGTGAATTTTAACTCCCTCTAGTTTATGACCATTTATAAAATTTACTGTGTCTTCAATATCTTGTTTTGTTTCAGTTGGTAAACCTACCATTATGTGTGCTACTACATCAATATCATATTTATTTAGAATATTGACTGCTTCAGTAAATTGTTTGCTTGTGTATCCACGATTAATTAAGTTTCCTATTTTGTCATTACTTGTTTGAAGTCCTAATTCTACACATACATAATATTTGTTTGTATATGTTTTTAATAATTCTGCGATTTCTTCAGTAATACAATCTGGCCTTGTTCCTATTGAAATTCCTACTATTCTATCATCTACTAAGGCAGAGTCATACTTTTTCTTTAAGTTTTCAATTGTATCATATGTATTTGTAAAGTTCTGAAAATATACTATAAATTTATTAGCCCTTTCAGCTCTATATGTTGTGAAATAGTGTTTTACTTGTTTTTCAATATCACCACAATTGTTTATTAATTCACCAGAGCCTTTTTCACTACAATAAATACAACCTCCATATCCTTTGCTTCCATCTCTATTAGGGCATGTAAATCCTCCATCTACACATATTTTTAGAGTACGCTCTCCAAACTTTTCTTTATAATATTCATTTAAGTGTCTATATCTTTCCATATCATTCATATTGTTATTATATTAGATTTTTAATTAACGTGCAATATTTTTTCTTAAAGTCGTTGCAAAATACTATTGGTAGAATTTATGTATTTCTTAAGTATTAATAAATAAGGTGAAATTTAATAAATAATACTAATATTTCTTACAAATTAAACTTCTGCGGTTTCAAGTTAAAATAGCTTACTTTCCTATAAAATAAATAAAAAAATATATAGGTAGAAGATTAACTTCTACCTATATGTTTTTTATACTAGTATTTTTGATATAATTATTAATTTTCATGAAATTAATGTGAAGCAATAAAAAATAAAGAGAGATTGTAAAAATCTCCCTTTTTGGCTGGGCTGGCTAGATTCGAACTAGCGCATGCCAGAGTCAAAGTCTGGTGCCTTACCGCTTGGCTACAGCCCAATGTTTTATTATTATGATCAAAAATAATCATATTATTCTTTTTAAAATAAATGGGGTGGAATATGGGACTCGAACCCATGGTCTCCAGTGCCACAAACTGGCGCGTTAACCAACTACGCTAAATCCACCATGTTACAAGCATTTATAATTTTACTCTATTTATATTAAAAAGTCAATATCTTTGCATCATTTTTTTTAAAATTCGTTTTTTTATTACAATTTATAGTAACAAATGTTACTTTTTATTTATAACTAGGGGCATAACTTGGTATTCCTATATGATTTCCCTACCAATTAAGCCCCTATATTATACAAATATTTCTTAATTTTAAAATTTATGTTAGTCATTATCTTCTTCTGGTGCTTCTACTGGGCAAACTCCTGCGCATGTTCCACATCCTATACATTGCTCAGCATCTATTATGTATTTATCTTCTCCTGGTGCTATACATCCTACTGGGCATTCGGCGCTACAAGCTCCACATTGTATGCATTTATCTGTTATTTTATATGCCATTTACTTCACCTCCTAGCTTCTTTCTAAGTTGTCTGTAACTCCCTTCGTTTGAACAGCTAACTTATATTTCATCTTCTCCTACGCTATTTTTATCACTTTTCTCTAATTTTTCTAATTCTTCTAATTCTTTCATGTGTTTTTTCTCTTCTGGGTCTACTTTTTGTTCTGAAGTATTCTTTATTATTTTTATGTCATCTCCTTCAAAGCGTTTATAGTAATATTCTCCTTCTGAATCTTTTAATTTTACTCTTACTCTTTCTTTAAGTGTTTCTACACTATCTACTATTCCTTCCCCATCTTCTGTTTTTACTATTGCTCCTATTTTTGGAAGTTTTTTTAGTTTTTCTTCATATACGTCTTGTTCATACTTTAAGCAACACATTAATCTACCACAGTTTCCTGATATTTTTGATGGATTTAATGACATGTTTTGTTCTTTTGCCATTTTTATTGATACTGTTTCAAAATTACCTAAGAAAGAACAACAGCAAAGTTCTCTCCCACAAATTCCATTTCCACCAATTCTTTTTACTTCATCTCTCACACCTATTTGCCTTAATTCTATTCTTGTTTTAAAAATTGTGGCTAAATCTTTTACTAAATCTCTAAAGTCTATTCTTCCATCTGCTGTAAAATAGAATAATACTTTGCTATTATCAAATTTGAATTCTACATCTGTTAGTGTCATTTCTAATTTGTGTTCTCTTATTTTCTTTTGGCAAATTTCAAATGCTTCTTTTTCTTTTTTCTTATTTTCTTCATAATGATTTTTATCTTTTTTGGTCGCTATTCTAATAACTTTTTTTAGAGGCGCTACTATTTTTTTATCTACAACACTTCTATTTGCTATTACAACTTCTCCATATTCTTCACCTTGTGAAGTTTCAACTATAACAAAATCTTTATTTGTTATAGTCAAATCTCCTGGATCAAAAAAATATACCTTTCCTGGCTTTTTAAATCTAACGCCTACTATATCTTTCATTTTATTTTCTCCTCTTTTTTAATTACATTCTTTAAAAATTTTCATTAAAAGCCAATCAATAGTCATATCATAATTACTGTTACTATTTATTCTCTTTTTCGCTTCTTCTACGTATTTTATACAATTTATCTTTTGTATTTGATTTGTCTTTAATAATAGTATATTTATATAATCTAATAAATCATATATATTTTCTTTACTTTTGTATAATAATGGTGAATTATTTAATATATATACTAAATCTTTTTTATCTATTTGTTCTAATATATTTTCTATTTCTTCGTATTCTTGTTTGTTTTTTTGTATTTTTAATATTTTTCCAATACTTCCTCCTGCATATGTAACCATATTAATTATACTATTATCAATTGTATTCTTTTTAATATATTCTATAATTTCTTCATCTTTTAGTTTATTAAAATTTATTTTTATACATCTAGATCTTATGGTATTTAACAATTTATTTTCATTTGATGCAATTAATATAATTGTAGCATATTCTGGTGGTTCTTCTAATACTTTTAACAAACTATTTTGAGCTTCCTTTGTCATAGTATCACTATTATTTATAATATATACTTTTCTACTTGACGTTATTGGCTTTTCACAAATTTTTTGTCCGCATGTTTCTTATTTGTTCAATTTTTATAGTTTTTTCTTCATTTTCTATTATTATAAAGTCAGGATGGTTATCATTTCCAAATTCTAAACAAGATTTACAGTTGTTGCATTTCTCTGATTTATTTTCGCATAAAATCATTTTTGAAAATTCTTTTGCAAAAAGGCTTTTTCCTATTCCTTCTATTCCTAAAAATAAATAACTGTGTAAAATATTATTTTGTTCTATACACTTTCTTAATAGTTCTTTTGTTTTTTCGTTTCCTATGATATTCTCAAAGCTCAAAGTTATCCCCCAATTATTATCGTTTTTTCTTGTTTAATCTACTTTTCCAAAAAGATTTAATGGCCAAAATCTAATCCATACTTTGCTTTCTATTTTTTCTATTGGAATACATCCAAATTTTCTACAATCCATACTTTCTGGTCTATTATCTCCCATCGCAAATATATGTCCTTCTGGAACAGTAAAATCTATTAGATGTGAATTTTGCGCTTCTGTTATTACCGTATTTTGTAAATAGTCTTCTTGTAGTTTCTCCCCATTTATATAAACTTCCCCAGCTTTTATTTCTACATGTTCACCAGGAAGTGCAATTACTCTTTTTATATAGCTCATTTTATTTATTTCTAACACATAATAAGTAAAACTTTCAAACCAATTTTTTGGTTTATAATTATACTCTGCTTTTTCAGATTTTGCATCTAGTTGGCTTGGTGCTTCAAATGTTATTATATCTCCCCTTTTATATTCTCCATGAAAAGTTCTGACCGTTTTATTTAATATAAGTCTTTGGTTTTGTATTAATGTTGGTTTCATAGATACTTGTTTTACAACTGTTGGTGTTCCTATAAAATATCTAATTAATAATGCAAGTACTAATGCTATTACTATGCAATATACCCATTCTAAAGCTTCTTTAACTTTACTATTTATTTGAATCATCATTTTCTAATTTCCTCTCTTGTATTATTATGACATATAAATTATAATTCTTATTTAGTTTTTTTTCAACTATTTTTTTTGAAATTGAGGTTATAAGTTAGATGTTGGATGTTAGATTCTTAGGTAATCTCTTCGAAGTATTTATCCTATTTTCCTAACTTTTAACTTTCAACTTCTATTTTGTTGGAATTCTTATTACAACTTCTGTTCCTTCGCCTTTTTTGCTTTTTATGTCTATACTAGAATTATTTTGGTCTAATATTTCTTTTGCTATTGAAAGTCCTAAACCTGTTCCACCCATCTCTCTAGTACGTGCTTTATCAACTCTATAAAATCTTTCAAATATTCTATTTAAGTCTTCTTCTGGAATACCAATTCCATTGTCTATCACTTTTATATATGCGTCATTATATACAAAACCTACATATATTTTTATTGTTCCACTTTCTGGCGTATATTTAATACTATTACTAAGTATATTTAATACAACTCTTTCTATTCCATCATAGTCTGCCTGTACTGGTGGAACATTTGCTGTAACAAAGCATTCTACTGAATGTCTCTTTTTGTTTATTTCAACTTGTAACTTTTCTTGGCATGCTTTTACAAGCTCTCCTAAATCAAATTCTGTGGTTTCTTTTTTGACTTTATTTGTATCATATTTAGATAGTGTTAATAGATCTGTAACTAATTTTGCCATTCTTCTTGCTTCTGAAGATATAACATTTAGAAATTTATCTTGCATATCTTTTTCATATTCGCTTTCTAATAGTGTATCTGCATATCCCATTATAGATGTAATAGGTGTTTTTAATTCATGAGATACATCTGCCACAAATTCTTTTCTCATATTATCTAGTTTTACATGTTCTGTTATATCTTGTATTACTACCATTATTCCTGATGGAATTTCTTTTTCATCTTTAAATGATGCAAAAAATATTTTTAAATATTTTTCTCCTACTGTTGCCCTTTGTTCTAAAGATGTCCAATCTTCCAAGTATACTGTTTTTTCTAAGTTTATATCTATATTTATTTTTCTAAATATTTTATCAAAGGAATTATCTTCTTCTGACAAATCAAATAACTCTGTAGCTGCTGGATTTATATGAGTTATATTTCCTTCCATATCAAATGCAATAATTCCATCTGTCATATGCAAAAGAATTGTTTCTATTTGTTTTCTTTTTCTATTTACTTCATTTAAATTTTCTCTTAATTCCTTTGTCATTATATCAAAAGCATTTGTTAACTCATCTACACTTGTTTTCTTTTTATTTTCTTCATTAGATGTTATATCTATATTTTCTCCCGCTGCAATTCTAGGTGCATCTTTTATCAATTTTGTAATAGGTTTTAATACAGTTTTTGCTATAAACATTCCTATTAATATCGTAATTACTCCGTATAAAGCTTCTGCAACAATAGTAATATATCTAACATTCTTTACTTGTGAACTTATGACTTCAGTGTAGCCTTCAGCATTTGCCACTTGTTCTAAACTTAATCCATAAAAAGCCCCTATTGCACTTATTAATATAATACCTATTATTCCAAATATTAATATAATTTTTAATTGTACATTTCTTAACATTTTACTGTCCTTTCACTATATAAAAAGGGCGTAATTCGGTATTCCTCTTGGGGATTCCTTACCGATTAAGCCCCTACATCAAATCCGAAGGATTTGTACTATTTACCCTTCACTCTTCATTCTTCTTAGGTAATTTCTTCGAAGAACGGGTCGCCGAAGGTAGCGACCCCTACACAATAATTATTCATTATTAATTATTCATTCTTCATTATTCACTAATTCTATATGGCTATCTCCCGAGAAGCAATATAGTATCCCACTCCTCTTTTTGTTATTAGTATCTTTGGGTTTGAAGTATCTTTTTCTATTTTTTCTCTAATTCTTCTTACTGTAACGTCAACTGTTCTTATATCTCCATAGTATTCATATCCCCATACTTTTTCAAGTAGTGTTTCTCTCGTTACTACTTGTCCTGGTTGGTTTGCTAAATATTTTATAACCTCAAATTCTCTTAAAGTTAAATCTATTACTTCTCCTCTAACTTTAACTTCAAATTTGCTTAAATCTAAACTTAGGTCTCCTACTATTAGAACATTACTATTTGATTCTGAATTCTTGTTATTAGCTTCATTTTCCATAGCTTTTGCTGTTATTTCGGCTTTTCTTAAATTTGCCTTTACTCTAGCCATTAATTCCCTAACACTAAAAGGTTTTGTTATATAATCATCTGCTCCTAACTCTAGTCCTAAAATTTTATCTATTTCTTCATCTTTTGCAGAAATCATTAAAATTGGTATATTTAATGATTGTCTTATTCTTTTACATACTGCTAAACCATCCATTTTAGGTAACATTATATCTAATAATACTAGATTTGGTTTATTTTCTAAAGCTATACGCACTCCTTCTTCTCCATCTCCCGCTTCTAATGTATTATATCCTTCTTTTTGTAAATTATATACTAGCATATCTACTATTGTTTTTTCATCATCAACTATTAAAATAGTTTTTTTATTTTCGTCCATAAATGTGTTCCTCCCTAGGAATTTTTTAACTTTATTTATTTATATCACATAATATTATTTTGTACAAGTATTTTTTTTATAATCATAAAAAATATTTTAAATAAAATTAAGAAGTGAATTTTTTTAATTCACTTCTTAATTTTATTTTACGTTTTCTATGTCTACTTGATTCTCTTTTTGCTTTTCTATTAGTTTTTTCGCTGATTTTTGGTAATTATCTTGTAAATTTAAAATGCTATATTCACTATTTCTATATTTATATGCTCCTTGTAATTTTTCTGTTTTATCTAATAAGTCTATTGTTTCTCTGAAAAAAGCTTCTTTATTTTCTATATTATTATCTATTACTTCATCACCTTGTCTATTATATACAGCAACTGTTTTTCCATCTATTTTAAACTCATAAATTGTCATTTGTTTTAATATTTCATTCTCTTTTTGTTCATATTGTATTCTTTGTGATATTCTATCATAAGATACATCATATCCTCTTGCATCAATATGTGCTACTACATATTCATTTAGTTCTAAATATTGCAAACTATCTACTGTTATTGGATTATCTTTATTTTGCATATTATATGCTTCTACTATTTTTTGTTTTGTATATTTTACTATTTCGTCATCTCGTCTACTTGTATTTTCTATATTTCTTACTTCTTCAAAGAAATTTTGATATTCATTTTCTTCTATTTCTGGTTCTTCATATAAAGTATATTCTATTGCTTGCTTTTCAGGTTCTGCTACTTGTTTTTTATTTAAGTACATGCATACACCACCTATAGTAACCGCTGTAGCTAAACCACCTAAAGCTAAACCTATTTTTATATTTTGAGCTCTTTTCTTTTTTTGTATATATTGTTTCTTTACTTTTGGATGCTCATCTAAATATTCTTTAACAATGTCATTTTTATTTACAGAATTATTAATGTGTTTTATTACTTTGCTTCTAAATTCTCTTGTGTTATTTGCTCTTATTTGGTCTCCATAGTATTCTTTAATATACCATTTCATTGACATTTCTTCTAATTGTTTATCTATACTTTTTAATTTACTCATAAAAATCTCCTCCTATGTGCGAAATCTCTACTTTTATTATACTACAATTAGAAAATATTGTCAAAATTTTACATTATTATCTTAATATCATATACTCTTCCGTCATCTATTAATTTTACTTGCTTTTCTTCTATTTCTTGCCCATTTAGAATAAAACTTTCTACTCCTGTGTTTTTATTGTTTGGATTTTCTACTTTTATATTGTAAATACTGTTTCCATATTTATATGAAATACTATATTCTTTCCATTCACTTGATATACATGGCTTTATGCTTAGTATTCCTTTTTCTATTTTTAAACCTAATATATATTCTATACCTAACTTTATCATCCAGCTACTTGAGCCTGTATACCAACTCCAGCCTCCTCTTCCACTTAAGTTTTCATGGCTATATATGTCAGCAACAATAACATATGGCTCTACTTTATATTTTTGTGCTGATTCTCTTGTTTTTGAATGTTCTATTGGGTTTATCATTCTAAATAGTTCTACTGCTTTATCTCCAAAACCTAGCATAGTTTCAGCAATTATTGCCCATATTGCTCCATGTGTGTATTGTCCGCCATTTTCTCTAGTTCCTGGTAAATATGATTTTATATAGCCTGGCTCTAATTTACTTTTCTCAAATGGGGGATCTAATAGTTTTATTAGTCCATTTTCTTTGTCAACTAAATGATTTTCTAAACTTTCTATTGATATATATTTTTTATCATTATCTCCTGCATTTGAAATTATTGCCCAGCTTTGTGATATTCCATCTATTCTACATTCTTCATTTTGAAGGCTTCCTAATATATTTCCATCATCCATAAATGCTCTTTTGTACCATCGTCCATCCCAACCCTCTGTATTTAGTGATTTTTTTAATTTTTCTAATATTTGTTTGTATTTTGGTATCTTTGATAATTTTTCTTGGGTAGTTTCTTCGGAGTGCGGGTCGCCGAAGGCGGCTACCCCTACATTTGTTTCATCGTTTTGCAATTTTTTTTGGTATTCTTCCATTATTGGTATAAATTTATTTAATATATCATATAAGAAGAAACCTAGCCATACGCTTTCTCCTTTTCCTTTATTTCCTACGGTGCTCATTCCGTCATTCCAGTCTCCAGAGCCCATTTTTGGTAGGTCGTGTTCTCCGAAGTTTAATGATTTTTCTATTGCTCTTACGCAATGTTTATAAAGGCTTTCTTTTATTTCACTTTGTTCATATAAATCATATCTTTCGTCTGTTTCTTCTTCTAATATTTCTCCTTTTTTATATGGAATTTCTATATCTAAAATAGAATAGTCTCCGTGTTAAGTTTATATATTCTATTGTTATATATACTAGCCATAATAAGTCATCTGTAAACCTGGTTCGTATTCCCCTTTTATTTTCATCATGCCACCAATGTTCTACATCTCCTTCTATAAATTGATGACTAGCATGTTTTATTATTTGATTTTTCATAAATGATGAATCATAGTATTTTATACCTATTGTGTCTTGTAGCTGATCTCTAAAACCAAATGCTCCTCCTGACTGATAAAAGCCTGTTCTTCCCCATAATCTACAACTGATAGTTTGATATACTAACCATCCATTTAATAAAATATTGAAAGATTCTACTGGTGTTTTTATTTGAAGTCTTCCTGTTAGCTCTTCCCAATACCTTTTTACGATTTCTAATTCATTTATACAATTATTAATTTTATTATATTTATAACTATCATCTAATGCACTTATCTCATTTTCACTTGTTCCTAATATAAAAGATATATCTTTAGTTTCAAAAGCTTCTAACTCTACTTCTATTTGAATTGCAATTATAGAATCTTTTCCAAAGGAATTCTCATTATTAAGACTTACTTTTTTTAAAGCTTCTGGGTTTGCTAAGCTTCCATTTCCTATAAACTCCCTTTTATTTCCTGTATATGATGTTATTTTTTCACTACATGAAACATATACATATTCATTTATCTCTGATGCTTTATTTTTTGCTAATATTGTGTTTGCATTTTCTTTATTTTCTAATTGTATATATCCATTAGATTTTACTTCATCTTCTCCAATTACTGGCTTTACATAATATGCTAATTTTAATTTTTGTTTTTTGGGCGCTAAATTTTTTAAATTTAATAGATTTATTTTTATATTTTCATCTTTTGCTACAAATACTGTTAATTCTTGACTAATTTCCATACTTATATGTTGGTAATTTGCATAACCAAAGCCATAAGTTATATAGTAATCATTATTATCTGGCATAGGATTTAAGCCTAAAGACCATGTTTTTCCTGTTTTTTCTTCCTCTACATATATTATTTCAGATGGAACATCTACTACTTGATTATTTGACCAAGCTGATAGCCTATTTAACCTACTATTTTTGCTCCAAGTATAACCTCCCATACTTTCTGTAACTAATGTTCCAAAGTTCTTGTTAGCAATTACATTACTCCATACAGTCGGAAGTCTTTTTTCCTTATTAACTTTTATTAGATATTCTTTTCCATTTTCTGAAAACCCACCATATTCATTATAATATTTAAGATTTTTCATATCCTTAATTTCAAACATTTTCTCATCTTCTAATATTATATCTTTGTGTGGCTCATAACCAATTTCTTTAATATTATCTATATATTCATCTTCTAAATCTTTTATTATTCTTCCTATATTACCTTTACTTGCATCTATTATAAGGTTTGCTTTAAATTCCAGTAATTCGATGCCTTCAATATCTTCTATGATAAATATTCCGCCATTTATATTTTGCATATATGATAAGTTTTTATTTAATATACTACTTATAATCTCTTCTTTTACATACTTCTCATAAGTATTTTCCTCTTCATCAAATATTACTAAATCTATCATTATATTTTTTGATCTGTAAAATTCATAAGCACTTAGAAGCTCATTTAATACATCGATATCATTTACATTTGTAATTTTTACTATTACAATTGGTAAGTCTCCTGATACACCATATTTCCAAAGTTCACTTTGTGGGTAATTCTTATTATCTGTTATTTCAAATTTATTTTTCTTAAATGGATTTTGACCTAATATATATCCTAACATTTTTTGGTAGGTCTCTATATCTTTATGATTTATTCCTAAATATCTGGCTTCTGCTTCTACTTTAGCACGAGAAAGTTCAAAACATTTACTTATTTTTTCTTCATTTGAATAATTCCTTACTAATTGGGTTACTTCATCTTTTTTCTCTGATACTGCTATTATAAAACTTAAACTTACACTTTCTTCGGGTTTTATTTTTATAGTATGTTTCATTGCTATAATTGGGTCTGTTACTAAATTTGTATTTTTAGAAAATGGTTTTGAATTTTTTACCATTATTGGAAGACCCAAATTTCCTCTTCCTAAGAATTTTTCTTTATCTATTTCATATTCTAATTCCCCTATTGTATCAAATTTAGTGTAAAATGAAACTGCCATATAGTATTCTTTATCTGTTTGTGCTCTTTTTCTTCTTTTTACTAATATTATTCCATCTTCTAAATATTCAAAAGTCAAAAATAGATTATTAAATGCAGGATGTGAATAGTCTTGCATTGCATTTGAAAGTATTGGCTCTATATATGATGTAACTTCTAAGGTTTCTTCTTGGGTTCCATTATTTTTAAGTGATATATTTCTTATTTCTACTGGTTCTTCTTGAGCTATTGTAACTTTTGATACAGTCTTTATAGAGCCATCTATTCTACTTATTTTAGTTATATCTTCTGACATACTTATTTCGTATTTATCTGCAGCCTGCAAATAATTCATATAATTTGATGTCCAAATTCTTTTATTTTTTATATTTTTTATATAGAAGTTTATTCCTTGTACCTCGTCTGATAATGGTTTAAACCTATTTACTAATATATCTTTATACTTACTATAACCATTTCCTTTTTGGTCTGTTACTACTAAATATTGGTTATTAGCTATTGCATTTATAATATTTAATCTTTCATCTATTTTCTTATATGTTCGGGTAGCATAACTTTCATAATCTACATATTTTATTTTTTCTGGTTTTTTCTTTTCTTCTTTTGTTATTAGCATATTTTCTGGCATTCTTTCTTGAAGTAAAATATCAAGTGCTTCAAGTTCAGGGTTTTTATGAAATCTTTCTTGAAGTATATTATTTTTAAATAAATTGTTCACTGCTAATAACGATAAAGCCTCATGATGTGCCATATATGTTTTCACAGGCTCATATTTTTTACCTTTCTTTAGCCTTACTGGTGTAAAATCTAGCGCCTCATAAAATCCATATTTTGATAGCATTTCATATTTTTCTAACTCTTTTAAATTTTCTATAACTTCTTTTGGTTCTTCTGTTAACGCTAACATAGAAGCATAACTTGCAACTACTATATCATCTTCTAAACCTCTTTTTAGACCTAGCCATGGTATTCCTATTGCTTTATATTGATAGTTTCCATTTAAATCTTTTAAGTTGAAAGCTGTTTCTGAAAGTCCCCAAGGTACTCCCAGCCTTTTTGCATATTCTTTTTGATTATTTATCATAAATTTAATAGATTCATCTACTAAACTGCCTTTATATTTTTTCATGTTTATATTTGGCATTAAATATTCAAATGCTGTTCCTGACCAAGAAATTAGACCTTTATATCCATTTAATACTGTTAATGTTCTATTTAAATTATACCAATGTTTAGCTGGTATATCTTTTCTAGCTATTGCTACAAAACTTGCAGTTCTTGCTTCTGAAGCTAATAAATCATAATATGAATCTGTAAGTTTATTTTCTTCTACATTGAATCCAATTGAAAATAATCTTTTTTCTTTGTCATAAAGCACGCTAAAATCTGCATTTGCTATTGGTATATTTTCTATTTGTTCTTCTACCCAACTTGGTATTAATGATAACATTTTTTCTTTTTCTTGCTTAGAAATATCATTATCTTGTAATATTTCATTTTTTACTTCTACAAAAAATTGCTTTAAGACATATATATATGCTATAAAGTTACCACTATCTACTGTTGATATATACCTTGGAAGTAGTGGTTCTAATGTTTTTGTATTATACCAATTGTATAGGTGTCCATTCCATTTAGCTAGTTTTTCTATTGTTTGTAACATTTTGTTTAATAACTCAAGAGTATCATATAAACTTTCGTAAGCCAAGTCATAACTTGCTACAACTGCTAAAAGACCTAAACCTATATTTGTTGATGAAGTTCTTGAAACAATAATAGGATTTCTTCCTTCTTGATAATTATCTGGTGGTAAATAATTGTTTTCCTCATTAATAGTATCTTTAAAAAATTGCCATGTTTTCTTTCCTATTTCTAATAAATATTCTTTTTCTTCATTAGTTAACTCTTCTAATTTTTGTTTTGTTTTTATTTTTTTGCTAATATACCACATAATAAATGGTGCCAATACCCATGCAGTTCCAAGTATTAAAATAAATAAGTTTTCAAACATTAAACTATATATAATGCTTAACATACCAATTATAGTATTTGAAATCATATTTTTATAATATGAACTTATTGTATTTTTACTCAAGCTTTCAGCCTCTTCTGAAGTTGTCCACTCTAATAAGTATTTTTTACTTACTTTCATTCTATATATACTTCTTATCATTGCATCTAGTGAATTATATGCTTTATCTGGCAGTACTAAAATATTAGTTATCGCTCTTAGTATAGTTGCTGCAAAGCTTGAAATATTGGGTTCAAATTTTTTTTGGTATTTGTTATGTTCTTTTCTGAATATAATTTTATTTATTATATCTATTATTGTAGGTATCATGGTTGATATTATTGCTATGCTTAAGCCTAGTGCTAGGATGCCAGTTTGGGTATGCGGGTCGCCGATGGCGGAGACCCCTACATATTATATCTGTTATCAATGTTATAATTATTAGTAGTATGCTCGAAATTGGTAGTATTGCTCTTATTAGGTTGTCAAATATTTTGTATTTTGAAAGAAAATTTAGTGGGTTTTTCTTTTGTATTTCTTTTTTATTTATAATGTTATTTTTTATCCAAGAATATATTTGGAAATCTCCTCTAATCCATCTATGCATTCTTGACTTAAAACTATTATAAGAAGTAGGGTATCCATCCATTAGCATAATGTCTGTTGCTAGTGCGCACCTCAAGTAACTTCCTTCTAATAAATCATGACTTAATACCATATTTTCTGGTATCTCATTTTTTAATACTTTTGAGAATACTTCTAAATCGTAAATTCCCTTTCCTGTAAATATTCCTTCTCCAAAATTATCTTGATAAGTGTCTGAAATAGCATTAGTATATGGGTCAACTCCTCCACTTCCTGCAAATATTTTTGTAAATAAGCTTTCTCTACTTGCTGTAATGTTTATTCCTACTCGCGGTTGCATAATACCATGACCCTCTATTACTACATCTTCATTTTGTGAAATTTTTGGTTTATTTAAAATATGTGCCATTGCACCAATTAACTCTAAACCAGTATTTAATGTAAGTTCTGTGTCTGCATCTAAGGTTATAATATACTTAATTTTTACTGGTAATTCTTTTATATTATTTTCTTTTTTCCATTCTTCTAATGAATTAACTTTAAATGGGCTTTCTTCATTTCCTAATATATATTCATTAAATTGACCAAGTAACCCCCTTTTTCTTTCCCAGCCTAAATAACATTCTTCTTTTCCATTCCAAAACCTTTTTCTATATATAAATGTGAATTTAGGTATTTCTCCTTCTTTTGAAGTATATTTCCTATTTAATTTATCTATTAGTCTTATTCCCTCTTCTTCTACTTCTTTATCAAATTTTTCCTCTTTATTACTTCCTGCTGAACAGTCTCCAAGTAGTGCAAAATATATATTTTCACTTTTATTTGCTAAATAATACACTTCTAATTTTTCTATTAGTTCTTTAACTTTTTCTCTACTTTTAAGTATGGTTGGAATAACTACAAATGTAGAGCTTTCTTTAGGTACGCCATTTATTTCAAAATCTAATTTTGGTATTAATTTAGGTTTTACTACTCTTCCTAATATATATTGTATAATTTTTACTACTATCTCTTGTAAAGGAATTAGGGCTGTTATGAAAAATAGTGTAGTTAATATTATTGGGGTAATTAGGTTATTTGACGCTACTGAGTCACCAAAGGCTACACCCCTACAAATATTGTCAAATAGAATTGATAGTGCTAAATCTATTATTATACTTATTCCCCATATTGTGCTTACATATATTTTTGCTTTTTTATTTTTAGAAATTTTTTTGTGATTACTTTCAGTTATATTATTTAATAATTCATATTCTCCATTATCTATTAAATAATATCCTACATGTGTCTCTTTTTCTGATAATCCTTCTCTACTACATAGTTCTAAACATTTTCTAGCAATATATATTTCAGATATTTTAGTTTTCCTTGAAATTTCTTTAATTCTATTTCTATAATATTCTTTTGTTTTATAATCCATTTTTACATATACTTTTGCGGGATCTTTTTTTAGAACTTCTTCTACTCCATTTATATTTTGGAAGACTTGCATAAAATCCATTCTCAATAATTCTTTTATACTAGTTATTGCATTTGCCATAGTTACCTTTTTTAGAGCCATATCAAAATGTTCTTTTCTTATAACTTCATCAATTGTAGTTCCCATTTTGTTTACTTGTTCTTCTAAAGCATTTATATAGCTATATGCAGATTTTCCGTATTTTTTTAATCTATATGACATGTACTCTATAAAAGGATATTTCATCTCTCCATATCCTTTTACTCTTTGTTTATACACACTTAAATTTTTATATTTTAAATCTTCCTTATTTTCAACTAATCTTTCTAGTATATTTTCTACTCTATACTTTTGCATTTGACTATAATATATTTTTTCACAAATATCTTTTATATTTTGAATTAGTGCTATTTGAATAAATATCCCTATATTCCATATCTCGTCCATGCTAAGTGTTTTCTTTTTTTGATAACTATATAACAGGCTTATTAGCGTTTTTGTATCTATTTTACTATCTGTATATGCCACAATTTCAAATGCAAGCACATATATTCTTGCAAATCCTTTATTTACTCCATTTGACAAACCTAAAAATTTTGTATATTTGTTTAAAGTGAGTTCTTTTATAATCATTTTATATGTTTCTTCTATCATATAAAAATTATCTAAAAGCCATTCTCCTGCTGGGTGTATAGGAAGGCCTAGTTTGATATGTTCATTAAGAAGATTATATACTTCTAAAATAGTTTCAAAGTTTTCTTTTAATTTTGGTATTGGATACGTATCTTTACTACTTTTATTTTGAAGTACATGGTCTGATGCCATTTTTTCTAAATAATTTTCAAGTTGATTTCTATCTAATACAGTTCCTTTTATATCTAAATTTCTATAATTTTTCATAAAAAACGAATTTGACATTTTCTAAACTCCTTTTTCTTAGCTAAGAAAATGTAGAATTCGCATATTTATCTTGTACAGAGCATTCCTTCCCTTCGGTTGTAAATTCCTACAATATAAAAAAATCCCACTCCTTAGCAAATGTTATGCACATATTATTTGCTATTTGTGGAAATTTTATACGAATTGAGGAAATAATTGGGACATATTAAAAAACTTTCTTTTTTAATATGCCCCAATCATAATCATCTATAAATGTTAAATATTGGTTTTAACTATTTTTATTACTATATTGTACTTAATATTTTACATTTTTTATACTTGGTAATTATAATTTTACGCCAACTACTTTTCTAATATATGAATAAGAACTATTCCCCCATCCACTCTCATTACTATTTGTAGTCATCAAAATAGAGTTAGTATCTATATCCATTTTGATAGTAGCCATTAAATAATTTGTTCCATGTGTATAATCAGCAATCATTTCATAAGACTCACTTGTATCAAAAACTACATTTCCAATATTATTTGCTGCAGTATAATATACTAGTAAAAAATCATAATCTTTTATATTTTTTTCTAATTTAATATCTTGAGTTCCAGATTCATTACTTGACCATAGTATTTCTTTTTTATCTTTAACATCTGCAACTTTTACTCCATTTATACTTGCCAATTGTAGTGATGAATTTATTTCAAATTCATATGGATATTTATTCAATTTTGTAAATATAGAATTTGGATTTTCTCCTACTTCATATTTTATACTTGCCATTTGGCTTTTTTCAGTTACATATGTTATTTCACTATCATTTTTTAATATTTCTGATAATTCTTTTAATGTTGGCATTTTTTGCTTTTCAGCATAGTTATTCATTTGCGCTGTTGTTATTTTTAAGTTAATTATTTCTGTTGCTGTTTGTTTATTAGTTGCTTCTTTTGCATCATTTGCTCTTGTTAATATTCCATTATTTCCTAAACTTAAATATATTGCTAAACTTACTAATATTATTAATACTACTATTGTTATTACTAATGATATTAGAGTTATTGCTTTTTCTTTTTTCATTTGTATCCTCCTTTATGATACTTTTATTATAAAAGAATTATATCTCCTATTATTTTTAAAGTCAATATTGCTCATGATACTTTCGTCATTCTTTCTTTTGTTTTTTGTATGACATAATTGTGTAATAATTTAAGATGGTTTTATGATTAGAGAATATAGATTAAAAAATAAATTAACTCAAAAAGAACTTTCTGAAAGGCTTGACATTAGTTGGACTCACTTACAAAATTTAGAATATAATTAATAAAGTACAACAGCAAAAGCCTAAAAAAAGATTATTAATGTTTTAGATATTCCTAATGAAGAAATTATTAATTATTTATAATCCTTTTCTAGCTTACTATTTGTATATATTTTTGCGATTATTTCTAACTGTTTTTTGTTTTCTTCTGATATATTAAATGAATATAGTTTTTTTGCAGGTATCATACATATGTATTTTAGTGCATTTTTTGTAGATTCTGATATTACAATTGTCCCTGTGTCTTGTTTGCTACAATTTTCACATTTTAATCCATTATCTTTAAAACTAAAATAATTTACTTCTTCTTTTTCACATATGCAACATTTATCTAACCTTGGTTTAAAACCTAATAAGCACATAAGCCTCATTTTGAATATTGATACTACAAATTTTAAGTCTATATCAGTTTCTGCAATTACATATAATGTATTTAAGTATAATTGCAAAATTTTATATGTATTTTGATTTTCATATGTTACATCTTGTATAATTTTTGTAATTTGTGCTGCATAATTTAACTTATCTAGGTCAACTCTTAAATTATAAAATAACTCTATTGTGTCACATGAATTTAATGTATATGTATGTGAACCTTTAAACATCATATATTCTGCAAAACATAGAAATTGCGTGCCTGCCATTAGTTGGCTTTTGGGCCTTCTTGCACCTTTGGCAGAACACGATATTTTTCCGTTTGGAGTTAGTATTGTTAGCATTTTATCAAAATCGCCCATATTATTTTCTGCAATTATTATCCCTTTTGTTTTTACTGTTCCCATTTTTCACCTTTTATTGTAAATTTTCTTTTATTTCTGTTATTAATTCATTTTCTGTTAATCTTTTTTTTTGTATATCTTTTTCTATGTTTTCTACTTTTGTTAATTCTAAGTATGAATCTATACTTCCTGTATTTTTAAATGTATTCCATGCCATTTGTTTTATCATAAGAATTCACCCTCTCTTTTGTCATTTCTTAATGTTATTTTTATCCTTTTTAAATATTTTATTCATTAATTTAATTTAAATTTTTTAATAATTGAATCATTATTAATCCAATCTTCTTTTACTTTTACCCAAATTTTCAAATTAACTTTTGTTCCTAACATATTTTCTAAATCTTTTCTGGCATATGTTCCTATTTTTTTTAACATACTCCCATTTTTTCCTATTATTATTCCTTTATGAGAATTTCTTAAACAATAAATGATAGCTTCTACATCATATATTTCTTCTTTCTCTTTAGTTCTTCTAAATTTCATTTTTTCAGTTTCTATATATAATCCGTGTGGTACTTCATCATCTAAAAATTTTAATGCTTTTTCTCTAATTACTTCTTCTACTAGTTGCCTTGAAGTCTGGTCAGTATATTCTTCTATATCATAATATGCAGGCCCTTCTTTTAAGTTTTTTTCTATTTCTTTTATAATCAATTCTGTATTTTCTTTTTTGGTTGCTGATACTGGTATTACTGCTGCATAATTATATTCTTTTCTATACAATTCAATTAAGTGTAATAGTTCTTCTTTATTTTTTACCATATCTATTTTGTTTATTATTAGTATTGTTTTTCTTTTTGCCTCTTTTATTTTTTCTAAAATTTTCGAATCTCCGCGTCCTATCTCTTTTGATGTTCCATCTATTACAAATAAAATAACATCTACATCTCCTATAAAATTAAAAGCTGTATCTAACATTGTTTCATTTAGTTTTGTTTTTGGCTTATGAATTCCTGGTGTATCTATTATTACTATTTGTGAATTTTCTCTATTTACTACCCCTCTTATTGCAGTTCTTGTGGTTTGTGTTTTGTTTGCAACTGCTGCTACTTTTTCGCCAACTAATGCATTTACTATTGTCGATTTTCCTACATTTGTTCTTCCTATAATTGAAACAAACCCTGATTTGAATATTTCACTCATTTTTTCCTCCTAGTTTCTATTGTCCCATTGGGGACGTTTTTAAATGGGTAATCTGTCCCTAATGGAACACATTATATTATATATAAGTAGCTAAATTTGTAGAATTTAGTGTTATATTTTATTTTTTTATATTATAGCATATGCAAACAAAAAAAGGAACTAATTTTTATATGTTCCTTTAATCTTTAGCTTAGTTTTAGTATTCTCTTCTTAGTTTAATATATTGCTAATGCTATTTTTGCACTAATTTCTTCGAAGAGTGGATAATTATAGTTTATTTATAAATTAAATTATTTTCATAGAATACAAATTAAAATAAAGACGACTTTTTAGGTCGCCTTTGTTTAATTTTATTCTATTACATTTGTTGTTGTTTCTGCTACTGCTTCGCCTGGTTCAAATTTTACTTTTGAGTCGATTGGGCATATTTGGAAGAATGTATTTCCATCATTTACTTCTATCTCTTTTCCATTTAAGTCTTTATATACTGTTTGTCCTGCTCTTGATGTCTTTTCACATATTATTTTTATTGCTTTTCCATTTGTTATATAATAACCATCTAATGTTTTTACATTATCTAATGTTTGTCTATCTTTATTTTCTCCATCATTTAGTCTAGTATTTTTAGCAAAAGTTATTATTATATTTTTTGTTGTTACAGTTTTATTTGTATCCCAATCAACTTGTTTTTCTCCTCTTGAATATCTTACATATGTTTTTGTATCTTCATCATATTCATATTTTACTGTGTTACTTGTTGAGTATGGTATTGTAACTGTATTTGCAATTATATTGCTATCCAAATCAAATTCTTCTCCAACATAATTTAGTACACTTTCTTTATCTGAAGTTACTCTATAATCTTTTCTGTTTGCTATTTCTAATATTTTCTTTGTATTTGTTACTGCATTATGTGGTGCATATTTATCTTTTACTCTCCAGAAATCTTTTTCACTTTCATATATTCCATTTATATTATTTACACCTAATTTTGCTATATCATTTTTAGCTTGTGGGCTAAACCCAAAATGCACATATATTGCATCATTTTCTAATGCATAATCTAAGAAATAATGTCTTGAACTTCTTATTGGACCTACTTTTTCTAAGTCTTGCCCTTTATATAACGCCATTAGCCTTGTTTCTCCACCTTCAACTATTATTTCATATACTGCATATGCCTTACTTATATTAGCTTGTGGCATTGCATCTTTGTGATTGTCTATCATTACTGCTATTGGTCTATCTGTACCTTTAAATGTTTGTGGCTCTTTTATTTCTACAACTGTTTTTCCTTGTTTTTCTTCTTTTCCTGTTTCTACTACATCTTTATTATTTACAACTTTAATTGCAAATAATACGGCTGCTATTATTACTACTATTACTAATATCGCTACTAAAAATTTTACACCTTTTGATTTCATTTTTATATCCTTTCTATTTTTAATTCACTTAATATTTTTTCTTCTTTTGATCGCATTTCCTTTTTATCTTCTTCCTCTATATGATCATACCCCATTAAGTGGTAGAAACCATGAACTAACATATAAGATAATTCTCTTTCAAAACTATGTCCATACTCTTTTGCTTGCTCTTTAACTCTTTCTACTGAAATTATAATATCTCCTATAGTTTCCTTTACTATTTGCTTTTCCTTATTTTTAACAATTTTATCTATCTCATTTTTTTCAAACATTGGAAAAGAAAGTACATCTGTTTCTTTATCTATGCTTCTATATTCATTATTTAGTTTTCTTATTATAGTTGGAGAAGTTAATGTTATACTTATGTATAAATTTAAACTCTTTAAATTTTCTTTTTCAAAGCATTTGTTTAATACTTGTACTATTTTATTTTCATATTCTTCATTTTCTTGTATGCATTCCCAATTAATTTCTACTAACTCTTGCATAAAATATTCCTTCCTATATAACTACCCTTTGATGCACATTTATTTTTTAACTGTTTCATAGCTCCTAAAGAAACTAATTTATTTTTGTAAAATTCTATTATCCTATAATATCTTGTTTCATTGTTGTATACTTCTTTTAAATCACTTTTTATAAATAATATTTCTTTTTCTTTCATTTTTTCTTCTTTATTTTCAATGTTCTTTATTATCTTATATTTATCCCAAAACGCCTTATATTGTTCTCTTTTCTCTGGCTTGTCCCAATATACTTTTGTAGAAAGTAATTTCAAATTATATTCTTCTATTAATTTTATTAATAATGTATATGCTTTTTCCCTTTTCTTTGATATTTTAGTATCAATTATTAATGTCCTTACATCCTTTAATAGTTTTACATAGCATTGCTCTGCCACAACTAGTGGCAAGCTATGTGTGAATAGTTTTCTGCTTAATGCTATTAAAATCATTCTCTTTTCTATTATTTCATTTTGATCTAACTTTCCAACAGTATAATTTTCATATCTACTATATTCTTCTATTATTTGTTTATAATTTTTATCTCCACTAATCTCTAATTTTATTGGTAAAATACTTATGATATATTCTTCTAACAGTGAAAATATCTTTTCATATATTATATCTTTATTTTGAAAAGATACACTATCAGCAAGTTTTATAGAAAAATGTTTTAATAAACCTTTATATAAACTATCCATTTTTGTAACATAGAATTTTTTATATTTTTCTATTAATTTTGTTTTATTTGATTCTAATAAAGTTTGATAATCTAATTCTAATAAGTATTTTTGTTTTCTATATTTATATTCTAAATATTCTGTATCTTTTATTTTTATTACATTATAATATTTTGATAAAGCATCTTTTTCAAACTCTGATGCATCACCACTTTTTACTTTTTTATATATTGAATCCATTATATTTTTATCAATTGCCTCTAAATATAAACTATATATTTCTTCATATTTTTTTTCTAAAATTTCTTTTTTATTTGTATTTTCTTCCTTTTCCATTTGTTCAAATGCTTCATAACATTTTAGTATGTTATTTCTTTTCATAGTGATAATCATACTATTTATTCCAATTTTTGTAGGAATCATCATTTTTGTTAAAGTATTTGTTAATCTTGTAAAAAATGTTTTATCTGCATAGACTCTTAGGCTTCTTTCTTCCATAATATCAGTCCTTTCAAAATACTATTTTTTCTTTTGTCCCAATTTCTTCTAATACTTCATATGTTACTTCTACTTCTACAAACTCTTCTTGCTCATTATAGTTTATATATGTATTTACAACATCATTTTTATTTGGTATTTGTTTTTCTAAAACTTCTTGGGCTTTTTTAGCTCCTATTTCTTTTGCCTCTTCTATACTATATTCTAAGTTTTCCTCACTATATTCGCAATTTGTTTTCTTTAATACTTCAATAGGCAAATAGAAATCAGAGAATAGTTTTATTTTTTTATTTTCTTCTATTGTATCATACTTTTTAAATTTTGAAAGAGTTTTATAAAAATTTATTTGAAAATTATTTATCTTTACGGAATATCTATTTTCTTTATTTCCTGTTTGCTTATTTTTTACTTGTTTTAATTCTATTTTTTCTTTTTGACTATACCATACTTTTGCCTTTACATCGCCATTTGCATGCACATATCTTATTCCTGTATATTTACCTTCAAGCCATCCCCCAACTAATATAGTACCTTCTTTTATTGTATCACCTTCTTTTACTAGGGGAGTACCATTTAAGGCATTCACTTTTACAATAATTCCTGGTTTAGTTGCAACTATATTACAATATTCTTCTTCATTTATAATATCTGGCTTTTTATCTGCTTCTACTATTTTAACAATAGCATTTGTACCTTTTAGTTCTATTCCAATCCATGCTAAATCATTTCTTTCTAAACGCATTTTACTTATAATTTGTTTTGTATTAATTTTTCCTTTCAATTTTCCAACTTTCAAACCTTCTTGCTCTAAACTTTTAACTATCTCCTCTTTTGAAATATTTACATTTCCAGTAACATCTATATTCCAAACAAAGTTTGATAAAGAAATAATACTTACAGTAAGAACAAAAAGAAAAATAAAGAAGATTTTTCTTTTTTTATACTTATTAAAGATAAAAGGAAGTCCCTTTTTGTTCTTTATTTTTATTTTACATTTAGAGTTTTTAGCTATTTTTCTTACTTTTCTAAAATTGTTAATTCCTATATTACAATATACTAATGTAGATTTTGTTCTTTTAATATTCCATAAAAATATATTTTTAGCTATACATGTATTTATAAATTTCTCAACAAAATAACCCTCTATTTCAATATTTAAATACCCTAATATATAGTTTAAAAATATTTTTACGTACAAACTTATCTCCTCCTATTAAATTTTTCTATCAAAATTCAAAAGGGACGGCCTTTTTTTGCAAAAATTTGCCAAGAGGGACGCCCTCATAAAATCAAGTTGGCTGTAAATATTTTTTGAATAATTTAAGTGTTTTTCAAAAAAATAATTTAATATTGGTTATATTTTTTACCAAAAAGTGCCTACCTTTTGGTAGATTATTCCTCGATAATTTCAAAATCTATTGTTTCTATTTTTCCTGTAATCATTAGATCATCAGATGTCATTTCATTTAATTTTAAGTTGAAACCATTTATATTTATAATTCCTGAGTATGTACTTATTCGTATAAAAAATTCTTGATATTCTAAAATACCTTTATAGTTTTCTACTAACATTTCGTTAAAGCTTACTATTGTTATTTTAGGTTCTGTTGATGATAATTCTTTTGGAATTTCTAGTAATCTCTCAAATTTATTTTGGTATTTCTGCTTTTTATTTCTTTTCATATATAATATTTTCCCTTCTATTAATAATATCTTCATATTATTAAAAGGGTGTCCCTTTTGGCAGATTTTTGCTAAAAAAGGCCGTCCCTTTTGGCAGACTTTGATCAAGTTATCTTGCAAAATTATCTAATGTGTGAAACTCGTATCCCATATTTTTTATTTCTTTTATGCAATAATCTAATACATTGGTATTATCTTTTGAGTTTCCATGTAGTAGTATTACTGCTCCATTATGTATGTTATCTAATATTTTCTTTTTCGCATATTCTTCTCTTCCTTGTTTATTTTCATCCCAATCATCATATGCAAATGACCACATTACTGTTGTATATCCTAGTGTATTACAATAATTTACGCTTGATTCACTATATTCTCCTTTTGGTGGTCTTATGTATTTCATTTCATAACCAAATTTATTATAAATAGCTGTATGTAAATTCATAACTTCGTCTTTTATTTGTTCACTATTTAAACTTGGCATACTTTTATGGTTTACTGTATGATTTCCTATTGTATGACCGTCATTAATCATTTTTTGCACTAAATCAGGATTTGTATTCACATAATGAGCTGTTATAAAAAAACATGCTTTAACTTCATTTTGTTTTAGTGCTTCTAATATTTTTTCAGTATAGCCTGCTTCATATCCCTCATCAAATGTTAAATATACTTTTTTTAGTTCTTTATTTCCTATTGCTATTCCTTTGGCTTCATCTATTATTTTTTTATTTAAATAACCTAAATCTGGCTGTTCATGATTATTGTTTCTTTTTATTCCCCATTCTATTTTTTTATTACTTAAATTAGCTGTATTTGCACTTGTTTGTACTATACTTTCATTATTTTTTAGTCCCGTTATGATAATTCCAATTACAAATATAATAACTACTATAAATATTTTCTTTGTTTTTTCCACTATTATTACCTCCTAATATTTATATTTGTTTATTGTTTAATAATATGTATATGTTTTTTGTATTATGCATATTTCTATATCTATTATATTTAATCCCTTTTCTTAATTATAATTTTTTATATAAGTTATTATTTGTATTAATTTACATTTGAATATTTTTTGTTTTTTCTGTTAGTAGCATAATACTATATTTTAACTTATGTGTTAATTTTTTTTGCTTTTTCTATTTAATTTTTTCTTGCTTTTTGTACATATCTGCACATTTCGACATTTTTATTTTTTTTAACCTATTTTTCTATTGACATTATACAATTTTTAGTTTATTATTGGAATTAATTGGAAATAATGCCTTATGTTATTGTTTTGCTTGGCATTTATTTTTTCAATTCACACGGAGGATAAAGATATGTTAAGTTTTGTATTATGTGATGATAATCAATCTATTTTGGATAGGTTATCTAAAATTTTGGATTCTATTTTTTTAGAAAATAATATTTACGCAGAAATAGTATTTACTGCTAATAAACCAGAAGAGCTATTAAATTATATTAAGTCAAATAATGTAGATGTTTTATTTTTAGATATTGATTTAAAATCAAATATTTCTGGAATTGACTTAGCTACTAAAATAAGAGAATTTAATAAAGATGTTTATATAATTTTTACAAGTGCTCATTTAGAATATATCTTAATTGCCTATAAATGTAAAACTTTTGATTTTATTCCCAAACCCATTTCAAAAGAACGTGTGGAAGAAACAATACTTAGACTTATGGATGACATAAATAGTGATGGTAATACTACATCTTTTATACGAATTGACAGTAAAAACACAATAATTAATCAAGATAGTATTAACTTTATCAAAAAGGATGGTATGAAATTAGTCTTTTACACAGACACAAGAATCTATGAAGCTTATAATTCTTTTAATAAAATTTCTAATGAATTACCAAAAAACTTTGTCAGATGTCATAAATCATACATTGCTAATGTTAATAAAATTAGTAATATAAACTCCAATAACAATTTAATTATTTTTAATACAAAGAATAATTATAATGAAATTAAATGTAATATTGGACCAAAATATAAAAATAATTTAATGGAGGTTTTAAAAAATGGAAATTTTTCAGACAATTTGGGCAGATTTAACAACGGAGAATGAGGTGTTAACTACACTCATAGGAATTCCTTTTGTATTTTTGGAAGGTTTTATCTCTATGCTTTTATTTACGACATTACTAAATGTTAAAGCAAATAAAAATCAAAAAATATTATATGTTGTTATTGCTTCTATATTTAGTATTTTTAGTAGCATGATACTTTCTAATCCATTTAATACTTTTGCTAATATGGTTGTAGTATTTTTATCAATACTTCTAATCTTTAAAACTAATATTTTAAAAGCATTTATATGTTTATTTTTTCCAACTATTATTGCTGCTCTTGTTGAAACAGTTATAGGTAATTTATATCCTTTAATATTTGGAATTAATTACTGTTCTGCTTTTAATATTCCTTTTCATAGAATTTTTGCAACAAGCACAGTATATTTTATTATGTTTTTGATATATTTATTAGTAAAATACTTAAAGTTGAATATATCTAAACTTCAAATTTTAGATAGAAAAAGGAAAATATTATTAATTTTAAATATTATATTTGGAATCATACTAATATGTATGCAATTATATATAATTACTTTTTATGTTTCTAATTTGCCATTTTTTATCGCAATATTAAGCATTATTAGTCTATTTTTATATTTTTCTATAAGCTTATATACAACGTTTACTTCTTCAAAATTAGAAACTACTTATATTAGCTTAGAAGAAGCTCAGTTATATAATAAAACTTTAGAAATACTACAAGATAATACAAGAGCATTTAGACACGACTTTACTAATATATTGTTAGGCATGACTGGATATATGGATAATAATGACATGGAAGGTTTAAAGAAATATCATAGTCAATTACTTGATGATATTAAACAAGTTAATAACTTAACAACTCTTAGCCCTACATTAGTTAATAATCCAGCAATATATAATATACTTGCTTCAAAATATCATAAAGCTGATAATTTAGGTATTAAAATTAATTTAGAAGTATTTTTAGATTTAAATGATTTACATATGAAAATTTATGAATTTACTAGAATATTAGGTATACTTATGGATAATGCTATTGAAGCAACCTCTGAGTGTGAAGATAAAATAATTAATGTATCTATTAGAAAAAATAACAGAAAACATATGCAATTATTGCAAATAGAAAATACATATAAGGATAAAGAAATTGATACTGAAAAGATCTACGAAAAAGGTTATTCTACAAAGAAAGGAAATACTGGACTTGGATTATGGGAGGTAAGGCAAATTTTAAAGAAAAATAACAATTTAAATTTGTATACTTCTAAAGATGAAACATATTTTTCTCAACAATTAGAAATATATTATTAAAAAATTAAACAAGATAGACTATGCTATCTTGTTTTTATTTTTACTTTACTATTAATCTTTTTTTATTAAAGATGCAGGCATTTTTGGTTGATGCATTACACCAAATATCCAACAAGCTGTGTTTGTAGATTTAGCATATTTCTCTGCTATTTTTGCTAATAATTTTATCATAACAATTTCCTCCTTAGTTTAATATATATCAAAGTATCGCCGGCCAATACTTTAATTTTTATATTGAGCTACTTTCTTGAGCTTTTAAATATTCTTGATATCCATATTTATTTTTTGTTAATTTGTATGCTACGCTTGTAATAGAAATACTTTGTATTGCTGTCCCAAATATTAATAAATTTGCAATTATTTTATTTGGTATAAATATTGCTCCTAACATATTTATACTTAAAAAAACATATGATAATATCTTTTTTACTCTTCTTTCCTTTTTTGTTAATATTGGTAAATTTTCTGTATCTGCTGGTGCATATATACTTACTAATATTATTCCAATTATCCAAATAGATATAATAGTAATTATCTTCACCAAGTCATTTTGGAATGTGTACATTGTACTTAATATCGCATTTCCACAATAAACAATATTTGTACAAATAAAACATCCCAAATGTGTTTTTAAATGAAAGCCTCCACTACACACTTTGTATGGTAGTATTAGAAAAAATGCAAATATTGTTTGCCACCATAAACCTAGTATAAGTCCAATAGAAAACATTAAAAATATTTTAGGTACTTCACCTATTATCAGCTGCATTCCATACATTATCACTTCTGCTCTTTCATCATCTATTTCTGGCATGCTTTTTCTTATCTTATTTGTTAAATACTCACAAAATTTATCTATCATGTATTCACATCTCATTTCTATTAACTTTCTGCTATAATAATATCTTGTTTTTATTAATATTTATATTTTTATTTATGATAAACCTAAAAACATATATGAAAATATAAAAATATATTTTCATATATGTTTTTTATAGTTTTATAAAATATACATAATTAAATTTCTTGTATTCCTTCTAATATCTTCCATGTTCCGTTAATTTTAGGAAGTACTTTAAATGTCATTCTTTCTTTTGTAGTTGGATGTATAAACTTAAGTTCATATGCCCATAAAGCTATTTGTTTTCCATGCCCTCTTCCTCCATATTTTTGATCTCCATATATACTATGTTTTCTACTAGATAATTGTACTCTTATTTGGTGATGCCTTCCTGTATGCAAATATATTTTTAATACAGATAAATCTATTTCACTATTATATTTTAATACTTCATACTCTAAATTAGCTAATTTTGAATTTTTAGTGCCTTCTTTTACAACTCTGCTCATATTAACTTTTTCATTTTTTAAAAGATAATCTTGTAATGTTCCTCTTTGTTCTTCCATTCTTCCATTTATAACTACTATATATTTCTTTTTAAACTCTTTAGTTCTTACTTGCTCACTAAGTCTGGATGCTGCTTTAGAAGTTTTGGCAAATACCATCACTCCTCCAACTGGCCTATCTAACCTGTGAACTAATCCTAGGTATACATCTCCAGGTTTATTATATTTTTCTTTTATATATTGCTTTATTAATGTAAGCATATCAATATCACCTGTTTTATCTCCCTGAGATGGAATATTTACAGGCTTTTCTACTACAATAATATGATTATCTTCATAAATTATATTAAACTTTTCCATTTTATTCTCCATTTTCTATCAAAAAGAATAGTATTTACGCCTATATTGAAAATATTTATAATTAATATGTTGTGAACTTCAAAAGGAGTGTACCTTTTTGTAATTTTTTAAGGCATACCTTTTAGTTGTTTTCCCAACGTCCAAATATTCCGCATGGTAAAATTAATTTTGAGTTCGTCATTGGCAAACCTATTTCTCCACTTGTTACTTTTCCATTATATCTTTTTGTTATATTTAGGTTTAGTATGTTTTCTAGTACTGTACTAGATATTCCTGTTGTGTATGAATTTATTAAAAAAAACAATGGATTATCTGATAATACTTTAGAACAAAGTTCTACTAAATCACATATATTATCTTCAAATTTCCAAACTTCTCCATTTGTTCCTCTTCCATATGAAGGTGGATCCATTATTATGGCATCATATTTGTTTCCTCTTCTTATTTCTCTATTTACAAATTTTACTACATCATCTACTATGTATCTTACTGGTCTGTCTTGTAAACCTGAAGAGGTTATATTCTCTTTTGCCCAAGCTACCATTCCTTTTGAGCTATCTACATGGCATACACTTGCTCCTGCTGAGCTACAAGCTACTGTTGCTCCTCCTGTATATGCAAATAAATTTAATACTTTTATTTCTCTTTTTGAATTTTTTATTTTTTCTATCATCCAATCCCAGTTTGCAGCTTGCTCTGGAAATAAACCTGTATGTTTAAATCCCATCGGCTTTATATTAAATATTAAGCTTTTATAATTTACTTGCCAGTTATGTGGTACTTTCTTTTTGTATTCCCAACTTCCTCCACCTGTACTACTTCTGTTATATTTTGCATTAATATCATTCCATTTTTTAGGGAAACTTTTACTTTTCCATATTATTTGTGGGTCTGGCCTTACTAAAATGATATCTTTCCACCTTTCTAGTTTTTCCCCATTTGCCATATCTATTATTTCATAATCTTTCCAATTATTCGCTATTATCATATCTTTCTCCTTTTATTTTCTGTACATTATTATAACAAATTATTTTCTATATTTCAACTTTGTATGTTAATCAATAAAAAATTGTAGAGTGTATAAGTTAAATTCTCATATACTCTACAATTTTAATTAAAATTTATTTAGTTATAAATTTAATTTTATAAAGTTATTAATAAATTTATAAAATTAGATACCATACATAAATCAACAACGATTAATATTGTTGTTAGTGCTAAAACATTTATAATGAATTTATTACCTTTGTATATTTGCAACAGTTTTTTTATTGCTTTCTTTCCTTTAAAACCTATTTTCTTTCCATATTGTACATTTAAAACAATATCTTTTGTGTATTCCATAAAAAAATCCCCCTAAAAATTTATTCTCATTAAATATATATTCCTATATATAATATTTTATGAAATAAATCGTATACAAAATTATTGCATATTTTCTCATATTTAGATAACATTTATTATTATTATATAAAAGGTTACAATAGAACTGTTTTTTTGATAATTTTATTATTTATAAGAATACTCTTTAGAAATACAAAAATATATAGTGATTGTACCAAGTGATAATTTTATCGTCAAAAAGCTCTGTCTTTATTGACTTTTTTCTTCATAAATATTGACATATTTGTATATAATATATATAATATATATAATATAAAGTAATTTTTATGCTATGAAGATGAAAGTTTATTATAAGTTCCTAAACAGAGAATAAAGGTGAATGCGCTGAGAGCCTTTTTAGAAGAATGTAATAAATGAAACACATTGGAGCAATTTTTTAAAGTGGAAAGTAATGTTTTTTAACATTTATCTTTCAAGTTAGGGTGGCACCGCGGAAATTATTTCGTCCCTGCATTTATGCAGTTGGACGATTTTTTGATTGTAATGAGAAAATACTTTTATTATATAGGTAAACTAGCTTGTTACCTAGTAGTACTTAAATTGTATTTTTTCTACATCAAAAAGTTCGTCTTATTCTGCTATTTGCAAAATTAGAAAAAGTCTAATTTTGTTTGAAGTCTAAAACTTAGAAATCCAAGGTTGTGCACACTTAATTTTTTATTATATATTATTAAATCTTCCAACCTCACAACTTCTAACTTTTAGATTTCTAATAGGAAAGGAGTGTTTTTTATGAGTATTTATAGAACTCATACATGTGATGAAATTAGTTTGGACGATGTTGGCAAAAAGGTTAAAATATCTGGCTTTGTTCAAACCATTAGGGATTTTGGAGGTTTGGTTTTTTTAGACATTAGAGATATGTATGGAATTACACAAGTTGTAACTTCAGCTGATAAATCGGATGTGGATTTTGCCTCACATATTCCAGTAGAATCTACTATTAGTGTAGAAGGTATTGTTAGAAAAAGAGCCCCTGAAACAGTAAACGAAAAAATTAAAACTGGTTTAGTTGAAATTGCAATCGAAAATATTGAAGTTTTAGGGAAAAGAACTAAAAATTTACCTTTCGAGATCAATTCAAATGTAGATGTAAGAGAAGATTTAAGACTTCAATATAGATTTTTAGATTTAAGAAATGATAAATTAAAAAATAATATTATTTTAAGAGCTAAAATTCTTCAGTATTTAAGAAGCCAAATGATTGAACAAGGATTTTTAGAAGTACAAACTCCTATACTTACTAGTTCTTCACCAGAAGGAGCTAGAGATTATTTAGTGCCAAGCAGATTACACCCTGGTAAATTTTATGCTCTTCCCCAAGCACCACAACAATTCAAACAATTACTTATGGTTTCTGGAATTGACAAATATTTTCAAATTGCACCATGTTTTAGGGATGAAGACGCAAGAGCAGATAGAGCTCCTGGTGAATTTTATCAATTAGATATGGAAATGAGCTTTGCTAATCAAGAAGATGTATTTAAAGCTATAGAGCCTGTAATTTATAATACTTTTACTAAATTTTCTAGTAAACAAGTAGCCCAATATCCATTCCCTTGTATTCCATATAAAGAAGCAATTCTTAAATATGGTAGTGATAAACCTGATTTAAGAAACCCACTAATTATTATAGATTTATCAGAATTCTTTAATAAATGTACTTTTAAGCCATTTATAGGAAGAACTGTAAGAGCAATTAAAGTTTCTGGTCATATGAGTAAAGGTTTCCATGAAAAAATGCTTGAGTTTGCTACTTCAATTGGTATGGGTGGCCTTGGATATTTGGAAGTGCAAGAAGATTTGACTTTTAAAGGTCCTATTGATAAGTTTATACCAAATGAATTAAAAGGTAAGTTATTAAGTTTAGCAGATTTACAAAAAGATGATACTATTTTCTTTATAGCTGATAATGAAAAACGTGCTGTCGAACTTTCTGGTCAAATTAGGACAGAACTTGGAAAGCGTTTAAATTTAATTGATACAAGTATGTTTAAATTTTGTTGGATAGTAGATTTTCCAATGTACGAATTAGATGAAAGAAATAAAATTGCATTTAACCATAACCCATTTTCTATGCCACAAGGAGGGATGGAAGCGTTAACCACAAAAAATCCATTAGATATTCTTGCCTATCAATATGATATAGTATGTAATGGAATTGAACTTTCTTCTGGCGCTGTAAGAAATCATGACCCAGAAATTATGATTAAAGCATTTGAACTTGCAGGATACAGTAAAGAACATATTGAAGAAAAATTCCCTGCATTATTTAATGCATTCCAATTTGGAGCACCACCACATGCAGGTATTGCACCTGGTGTTGATAGAATGATTATGCTTTTAACTGAAAGTGAAACAATACGTGACGTTATAGCATTCCCTATGAATAGTAAGGCTCAAGACTTAATGATGGGAGCCCCTGGAAATGTTAGTAAAGAACAATTAAGAGATGTTCATGTTAGATTAGATATTAAATAGAAAAAACAAAGATCCGCAAGTTTGCGGATCTTTGTTTTCGATTTAATATAATACTTTGTATGCTACTACTACAACACGAGAGTCTTCGGTATAAGCCTCAAGCATAATTGTATAGTCTTTAGTGTTTGTAAACACAAAATTCTTGCTAGGATAGCTTACGGTTGCATCCATCCCCTCTTCTACATATGAAGATGTTAAAGAGTGATGATGATGTTCTGTTGGCTCTATACCTATTTTGTAAATACAGTTATATAATGCTGTACTTACCTGACAAACACCTCCTCCGTAACCAGTTGTAGATTTCTTGTTAGCAATAACTGGTGCTTTTTTGTAGCCATTTGCCTTACTTGCGCATCCTACTACACCTTTGGAGTTTTCAGTAGAATACCATGCAAATTCATCGCTTGGCTGTAGTGTAACTCCATTAACAAAATTTGCAGCTCGCCTCATATTGAAATTTCTGTTTTCTGAGCTTCCATCTGTCTTGGTTATCACTGCCGCTGAGAGTATTTCGTACCTGTCTCCTTCTGAAAATGCTATACCTAAATATTCACTGCTTACAAAGCCTACTGTTCCTTCATCAGTTTCTACTTTTGTCCAACCGTCTTCTCCAAACTCAACAATTGTTACGATCTCGCCAGGTGCAAGTTTTTCAAGGACGATGCTTTCATCGTATGCATCTCCCCTTACATTTAAGTAAGTGTTAACCTTGGCATATCCCTTTTGAGGAACATTGTCTACCTCTGATGCTTTTACATCCATCCGTGTTAAAACCGGAAGTATGCAAAGGCAAAGAAGCAGTGCTAAAACTTTTGTACCATTGTGATTTCTTTTCCGAGTATTCATTTGAATATCCTCCTTTTTAATATCAAATATTTTTTGTTACTTCTTTATTATACCACTTTATTAAATCAAAAGCAATGTTTTACATAAAATATATTGCTTTAATCCATATACTTGTAAGTTATACGTCCCATAATTCTCTCTTGTTTTTATTACACTCCCTTTTTTGACATATATTATTTGACTTCTTTGATACTAAATCACTCAGTGTTCTCCTTAAAGATACACTCCTCTGGATTTTTTAGACTATATAAAATATATCTAAAATGAAGTATCGAAGTGAGACTAACACCACACGGAAACTATTGTTGCTGTTAACATATCCTGTGTTGTTGTTGAAAGCAAAACTACTTGTATTCGTGCCATTGTTGTAATTATCGACCTCGTTTGAAAACTGGGTTAGATGAGTTTACAAAGTTAGAGTAGTAACAGTTTAATCCTCAATATATATCATTTTCGCAAATTAATTATGAAAGATATAGCTACATTTCATACACTCACGCATGTATTGTATGATGCTTTTGCATGGGCATTCTAATAACACATATGTCCTAGTCTAGTTTGCCCATGCCTCTATATTTTTTACAATTTTCTTATCAAGTATCAAGAAATAAAGTCACTTATGGGATTAACACCACACGGAAACTGCCGTAGTTGTAATCACCTCCTGCGTAGATACTGAAAGCAAAACTACCTGCACCCGCGTCATTGTAGTAAAAACCGACCACGTATGAAAACTGGGTTAGGCGAGTGCACAAAGTAAGAATAGTCGCTATTCCATCCTTTTGTTTCTTTTGTTGCATCTCCTATTTTTGCTCCATCATAATTTGATTTAGAATCGCTTGTATTTGTGTATAAATCTACATACTTGGCATCTCCTACTGTTACTCCAAATTTAGCATTTTCTTGTCCATTTAAACATCCTGCTACATATTCCCAACTTCCTCCTGCCATATCATATACTCCATATACGGTTCCTGTTGTACTTGCTTTTGGTCCATTTGCTAAATTATATGCATTTACACTTGATTGACTACTAGCATCTTTTGAATTTCCTACTGAACCTGTAATATATGAACTACTTGGATTATTCCAAACTTGGTATGTTGCATCTCCATTTGCTCCTGTACTACTTTCTGAATTAAATACTCCATATTTACTTTGACTTAAGATTGCTACTGCTCCCCATTCTGTATTTTTCATCATATGACTATCTACAGTTGAACCTTCTAATACTTCTCCTCGATTAGTCATTTTTCTACATACTGTAAATATATTTGTTGTTTCGATACCTCTCCAACTTGGCTGATTTGGTATTGACTGAACTTTCAAATTCGAATCATTCCCCCCAGCATTTAATGCGGTAGGAGTATTGCTTACTGCTTCAAATTTTGCTACCCATATTCCATCTAGTTCTCCAAATCCTCCGTTTCCTGCATTTGTAAAAGCTGGATGTATGGTATATCCATCACTTGATTTTACTGTTCCATCGCTTTGCATTGTATATCCTATTGCACCGTCTTTTTTATCTGTTCCTATAAATCTTACTTGTATTTCAGTTGCTGTTGTGCTAGTAGGTACAATGTATTCATATCTTGGTATCCATACCCAATATGCTTCTAATCCTTCTGTTGCATTTGTTGTTTTTATATTTGCCCATTTTCCATTTTCATAATCATACCAATTATCTGGCTGTGTTGTTTGTGAATCATTTGGAACATATTCTGTTCCTGCTTCATTTAAATCCCATGTCACATATGTTTTTTGTGCTATTTTGCTTACATTTGGTGCATTTGCTCCACTATTATCTGCTATAACTGGTTTTTTAGTCTCATCTTTTACAGTTGTTCCATTAAATATATCTGATACTTTTATTTCATAATTTCCTTTTGTTGTTGTTAATGTTTTATCTATTAATTTTTCACCTTCTTCTGATAATACACCATATTTTTCTAATATCCCCTTTAAAGTATCATCTGATATATCCCCATTGTTTTCTGCTTGTTCACTTAATATATCAGTTTGTATTTCTTCTTTTATACTTGCTATTTCTGTTGCAATCTTTGCATCTTGTGCTCTTTTTATTAAGCCATTATCTCCCATTAAAGTTGCAATTGTTACTCCAGCTAGTATTAAAAGAATTATAATTGTAATTACTAGCGATATTAGTGTTATTGCTTTTTCTTTTTTCATTTTTATCATCCTTTCATTTTCTACTTATGTTATATAGTATTACTATAACATAGTTTCACTATTTATGAAAGTAAAAATTATAAAAAGTATTATAAAATTTCATAGGGTGATATATATGGGTTTTAAATATAGTGAAAGATATAGAATTATTGGTATAAAAATAGCTAAATACAGATTAAAAAGAGGCTTAACTCAAGAAGAGTTAGCAAATAAAGTTGGAATAAGCTATAGCTATTTAACTCAAATAGAAGCTCCAAATGTCATTAAAAAGATGTCTTTAGAAGTTTTATTTGATATTGCCGAAACTTTAAATATTGATGTTAAAGATTTATTATAAAAAGTTAACATTCCAAGATAGTCGTTTGTCAAGGCAACGACTATCACAATAAAAATTTAACCTCAAAAGGACCATGTCCTTTTGAGGTATTTCTTACATATTTCCATAATAGCTATCTATTAAAATTTGTTTTATCTCTTCTACTAATGGAAGTCGTGGATTTGCTGTTGTGCATTGGTCTTCGAAAGCTCTATCTGCTAGCATATCTACTTTTTCTAACCATTCTTTTTCATCTATTCCTTGTTCTTTGAATGATGCTGGTATTCCTAAATCTTTGTTTAATTTTTTAATTTCTTCTATTAATGAGTTTACTCCTTCTTCATTTGTATATGCTGGAAATCCCATTCTTCTTGAAAGGTCTGCATATTTTTGGTCTGCTATGAAGTACTCATATTTAGGGAATGATACAAATTTTGTTGGCTTAGTAGCGTTGTATCTTATTACATATGGTAAAAGTATTGCGTTTATTCTTCCATGTGGCAAATGGAACTCTCCGCCTATTTTGTGTGCTATTGAGTGATTTACTCCTAAAAATGCATTTGTGAATGCCATTCCTGCTATTGTACTTGCATTATGCATTTTTTCACGTGCATGTTTGTCGCTTCCATTGTTATATGCTGTTCTTAAGTTTTTAAATACTAATTCTACTGCTTTTTCTGCTAAGCCATCTGTGTAGTCTGATGCCATATTTGAAACATATGCTTCTATTGCATGTGTTAGTACATCCATACCTGTGTCTGCTGTTATTCTTTGTGGAAGGCTCATTACTAAGTCTGGATCTACAATTGCTACATCTGGTGTTAATTCGTAGTCTGCTAATGGGTATTTTTTATTGATTTTTTTATCTGTAATTACTGCAAATGATGTAACTTCTGAACCTGTTCCTGATGTTGTTGGTATTGCTACCATTTTTGATTTTTCTCCAAGTCTTGGGAATTTGTAAGTACGTTTTCTAATGTCCATAAATTTCAGTTTTAAACCTTCGACATCTGCATCTGGGTGTTCATAGAATAGCCACATACCTTTTGCGGCATCTATTGGGCTACCTCCACCTAATGCTATTATAACATCAGGTTTAAATTCATTCATCATTGCTACTCCCCTTTTAATCGTATCAAAAGAAGGGTCTGGCTCTACATCTGAGAATATTTCTGAATGAACATATTCATTCCTTTTTCTTAAGTGATATAATATTTTATCTACATAGCCAAATTCTACCATAGATTTATCTGTTACTATAAATGCTCTTGTTATATCTGGCATTTTTTCTAAGTATGATATTGAACCTGCTTCAAAATATATTTTATCTGGAACTTTAAACCATTGCATATTAACTCTCCTTTTAGCCACTTTTTTAATATTAATTAAGTTTACACTTGATACATTCGATGTTGTTGAATTTCCACCAAATGAACCACAACCTAAAGTTAGTGATGGCATATTTGTATTATATATATCACCAATTGCACCATGTGTTGATGGAGAATTTACAATAATTCTTCCTACTTTTACCCTTTGAGAAAATCTTCTAATTGTTTCTTCATTTTCTGAATGTATAACTGCACTATGTCCTAAACCTCCAAATTCAATTAATTTTTCTGCTAAATCAATTCCTTCATCTTCATTTTCAACAATATAATATGCAAGAACTGGGCTTAATTTTTCTTTTGAGAATGGGAATTCTATTCCTACTCCATTTTCGTGTAATACTAATACTTTTGTATCCACTGGCACTTCTATGCCTGCACCTTTTGCTATATTATATGGGCTTTTTCCAACTATATCAGCATTTAAGGCACAACCCTTTTCTTCTATAAACATACTATTTCTTAGTTTATTAGTTTGTTCATCACTTAAAAAATAACATCCCGCTTCTTTCATTAATCTTTCAAATTCTTCATGAATATCATTATCAACAATTACAGATTGTTCTGAAGCACAAATCATACCATTGTCGAAAGATTTTGAAAGAACTAAGTCATTAACAGAAGTCTTTAATTTAGCTGTTTTATCTATATAACAAGGCACATTACCAGGTCCAACACCTAAAGCTGGCTTACCTGATGAGTATGCAGCTCTAACCATTCCTGTACCACCTGTAGCTAGTATTAAATCAACCCCTGGGTGATTCATAAGTGTTGAAGTAGCTAAAATTGAAGGCTCTTCAATCCATAAAATACAATTTTCAGGTGCTCCTGCTTTAACTGCTGCCTCTCTTAAAATTTCTGCTGCCCTTGTGCTACATTTTTGAGCTGATGGGTGAAAACCAAAAATAATAACATTTCTAGTTTTAGCTGAAATTATAGATTTAAACATTGTTGTAGAAGTTGGGTTAGTAACAGGAGTAACCCCTGCAATAATACCAATAGGCTCTGCAATTTCTTCATAGCCTTCTTCTTCGTTATCTTCAACAACTCCAACTGTTTTAGCATATTTTATACTATGGTAAATATATTCTGTTGAAAACATATTCTTAGTAATTTTATCTTCATAAATACCACGGCCAGTTTCCTCTACTGCCATTTTAGCAAGTTCCATATGGTGTTCTAAACCTGCCATAGACATTGCCTTTACAATATTATTAACTTGCTCTTGGTCTAATTTCATGTATTCTTCTGATGCCTTCTTAGCCTTCTCAACTAAGTCATCAATCATAGCTTTTACTCTAGCTTGTTCTTCTTCTGTATACTCTGCCATATTTAATCTCTCCTTCTTTTGTTTTTGTCAACTAAGGGCTGTCCCAAACTGACCCATTTTTCCCAATTGGGGACTGTCCCTAATTGGGAACTTTTTTTTATTAATATTATATATTAACATGAAAAAAAGTCAACACTTTTTTGTCGACGTTTTTCTTTATTTTATGTTGTTTTTGTATATTACACTTTTTCTAAATTTAACTGTTGTTTTAAATTTTCTAAAGCTATTTTTCTGCTACTTATTTCATTTTTTTCTTCACCTGTTAGCTCAGCTAAAGTTTTTCCATTTTCTAGTTCTACTATTTCATCAAAGCCAAAACCATTGTCTCCTTTTCTTTCTTTTGCTATGTTGCCATTTACTTCTCCTCTTGCTACTAATTTTTTGCCTTTTTCTTCATCTACATATGTCATAACTGTAACTACTGTTGCTTTTCTATTGTCTTTTCCTTCTAATTTATTTATTAGGTAATTATTTCTTTCTTCTTGACTTGCTTCTTCTCCTAGAAATCTTGCTGTTAGCACTCCTGGAAAACCATTTAATTCTTCTATACATAGTCCACTATCATCTGATATACATGGCATTTTTAGTAGTTTAGAAATTTCTCTTGCTTTTTTTAAACTATTTCCTTCAAAAGTATCTTGGTCTTCCTCTACTTCAATGTCACACCCTAAATCTTTTAATGATAATATTTCATAATCTTTTAATATTTCCCTTACTTCTTTTAATTTTCCTTGGTTGTTTGTTGCCATTACTATTTTTCTTTTCATATCGTTCTCCTTTTCCTTTTCTTTAAATTTATATAAATGCATATAGTAGTAGTACGTCTTTTTAATTTATTTTATATTCATTTATAAACTTTCTTTCACATAAAAATACAATTCATCATCATTAAATTGATTTTCAAATACACGTCTGTAACCATTTTCATTTACTACCTACATTTTTCCATATAATCTGATTTTTCTTTTTTAAATTCATTACTTCTTATTACTTTTATTTCATCTTCTGTAAGCTTCTCTATACGATGTTTCTGCCCATATTGTTTTTGTTTTTCTTCTGGTAGTTCTCCAATTAAATCATCATATTCTCTTGTAAAAAGTTTACCTTCCTGAAATAAATTTTTATATACTACTAAATTATCTAATGGCTTATTTGCTGACTCTCCTGCATATGTAACACCTACTGCGATGATTTCATATATATTCTTTTCTAATAAACTATTTCCTTTAAAATGCTTGCATAAATCTCCTACTTTTATATTCATTTCATTTTTCCCCCATTTTTTATTTATATATATTTTATCATATATATTTAATTTTTTCACTACAATTTTAACAAATAAAAAAGTTGTATAATCTTATAAATTTAGTAGATTATACAACTTTTTTACATTTTAAATTCTTGCTACTGCTTCTCCGCCACTAATTCCAAGTTCTTTACACAAAATAGCAAATTGCTTTGCTTCAAGTCTATCAATTACCTTTTGCATCTTCCAATCTCTAATGTATTCAATTTTCAGTTCAAACTCTTTTCCTTCTGGATATTCATACATTTCATCTGGTTTGCAATATTTGCGATAGGAACTCCAACCTTCAAATTTTTCTCCCCAGCCTTCTGATTGTGCCACTTTTTCTTTTATTTTTTCTTCAATAACTGATTTTACTTCTGATTCATCACATATAATTGATACTCCTGTGAGCGCATATATAGGCTTTTTTACGTAATTAGTTTTAGCAAATAAATGTGCTCTTTCTTTAAAATATGCGTATCCTTCAAGTACTAATGATTGACTTGCCCATACTAATGCCATATTCGCTTTCTCCTTTACAAAAAATAAATTATTATTTATAGTTACTAAAAAATCACTATCAATATTTTACTATAGTTTACCATAATTTGCAACTAATTTTAATTTTTCCCTTCCAATTCACAAAATAATGTAGTATAATAGCAGTATTAATAAAATGTCGCAAAAGGGACAGATTACCCATTGGGAAACGTCCCCAATGGACAAAAAAAGAGAGGATGATTTTAGGTGGCTTATAATTTTAATCAGATTGAAAAAAAATGGCAAAATTATTGGGATAAAAATGAGTCTTTTAAGGCTATTACTGGCGATACTAAAAAAGACCCTTATTATATTTTAGTAGAATTTCCTTACCCTTCTGGAGCAGGATTACATGTTGGACATGTTAGAAGTTATACAGCTCAAGATGCTCTTGCTAGAATGAAGAGAATGCAAGGATATAATGTTTTATATCCTATGGGTTGGGATGCTTTTGGTGCTCCTGCTGAACAATATGCTATTAAAAATCATATTCACCCAAAGGATGCTGTTAAGGAAAATATTGCAACTTTTAAGGCACAAATGAAAGATTTAGGTTTTTCTTTTGATTGGTCTAGAGAATTTTCTACTACTGACCCTGAATATTATAAATGGACTCAATGGCAATTTTTACAATTTTATAAACATGGTATGGCTTATAAAGATACTATAGGCGTTAACTGGTGCCCTACTTGTAAAAGTGTTTTATCTAATGAGGATGCCGCTGGTGGTGTTTGTGAAAGATGTGGAAGCTCTGTTGAACAAAAAGAAAAATCTCAATGGATGCTTAGAATGAGTGACTATTCTGAAGATCTGCTTGAAGGTTTAAATGATACTAACTTTGCTGATAGAGTTAAACTTGGGCAAATTAACTGGATTGGTAAGTCTACTGGTGTTGAACTTGATGTTAAAATTAAACAAGGTGGAAGTTTTTCAATTTTTACAACTTGTATTGAAACAGTTTATGGTATAACATTTTTTGTTATTGCTCCAGATGGTAAACTTATTAAAGAACTTATGCCAATGGTTACTAATAAAGATGATGTTAATGAATATATTAAAGAAACTGCTAAAAAAAGTAGTATGGAAAGAACTGAACTTAATAAAGGTAAAACTGGTTGCAAGTTAGAAGGTGTTAGTGCTATTAACCCTATTAATGGAAAAGAAGTTCCTATTTTCTTAGGTGATTTTGTTTTAGGTGATTATGGTACTGGTAGCGTTATGGCTGTTCCTTCTCATGACCAAAGAGATTTTGAATATGCTTTAGAGCACAAACTAGATATGATACAAGTTATTGATGGAAAAGATACCTCAGTAGAGGCTTTTGAAAAACAAGATTATTTAGGTAAAGGTTGCAAGTTAATTAATTCAGAAGAATTTACTGGTTTAACAGTTGAAGAGGCAAAAGAAGCTATTACTGAAAAATTAGTAAATATGGGTATTGCAAGAAAAGTTAATAATTATAAAATGAGAGATTGGATTTTCTCTCGTCAACGTTTCTGGGGTGAGCCTATTCCTATGATTCATTGTGAAAAATGTGGATGGCAACCTATGAAGGAAGAGGATTTACCTTTATTATTACCTGATGTTGCAGAATATGAACCTACTGAAAATGGTGAAAGTCCACTTGCAAATATAACTGACTGGGTAAATACTACTTGCCCATGTTGTGGAGGAAATGCAAAAAGAGAAACTGATACAATGCCTAACTGGGCAGGTTCTAGCTGGTATTTTTTAAGGTTTATGGATGCTAATAATGATAAAGAATTTGCCTCTATGGATGCTATGAAATATTGGAGCAGAGTTGATTGGTATAATGGTGGTATGGAACATACTGCAAGACATTTACTTTATGCAAGATTCTGGGTGCAATTCTTATATAATATTGGATTAGTACCTAATAAAGAAATGATTTGGACTCGTGTAAGTCATGGTATGGTACTTGGCTCAAATAACGAAAAAATGAGTAAGTCTAAGGGGAATGTTATTAACCCAGATGATATTGTTAATGAATATGGTGCAGATACTTTAAGAGTTTATGAAATGTTTATGGGTGATTACACTAGTGATGCTCCTTGGAGCACAGATTCTTTAAAAGGATGTAAACGTTTTATTGATAAGGTTATTCGTTTAAAAGAGAAAGTAATAGATGGAGAAGACTATTCTCCAAAACTAGAAAGTATAATTCATAAAACTATTAAAAAAGTACAAACTGATTTAACTACTATGTCTTATAATACAGCAGTTTCAAGCTTAATGATTTTAGCAAATAATTATGAGAATCAAAAGGAAATAACTAAGGAAGATTATAAATTACTTTTAACATTATTAAACCCAATTGCTCCACACATTACAGAAGAACTTAATGAAGAATTAGGATTTAAACCAATATGCGTTTCAAGCTGGCCTATATATGATGAAGCTAAAACAATAGATAGTGAAGTAGAAATTCCTGTTCAATTTAATGGAAAACTTAAAACTACAGTTACAGTTCCTTTAAATTCAGAGGAAGAAACTGTAAAACAAGTTGTTCACAAAAATGAAACAATCTGTGGATTATTAGATGGAAAAACTATTATTAAAGAGATTTATGTTAAAAATAAAATTTATAATATAGTTATAAAATAGAAAGAAACAAAAAACTGGCATAATTCTGCCAGTTTTTTCTTTTGGGCTTTAAGATATAACTCTTAATGCTACCACAGGGTTATCATATACTTCTTAATATGCTTACACTTTCACCGCAAACTATTTATGGAACTTTGTCAATTTTATTGTTTTTTCTTGATTTTATGTAAATTTTAATATATAATAGAATTATTATTAACTGTAAACTATATTTCATTCTTATTAAGGAGGTAATTTATGGCGCGGTATTATATTTATAGCTATTTAGAAACTCTCAAAAATATGGTATTATTTGCTATTCCAGTTTTCTTGAAATATTTATGGATCAATATCTCAGTTGGAGCTATAACTGCAGTAGTTGGATATATAATAATATATCCAAATTCAAGTCGTTGTGCTAATAGTATTATTTCTTCCATATTATTTATTTTTGAGTTTTTCGTAATTTTTTATTTTTATAATTTGTATGGAATATACTCAATTTTTTCTGCTTTTTTTGTTATATTTTTTATAATCATAGATAGAATTTAGCTGTTCGCTATACAAACGAGTAATGCCCGCACATACATTTTAACTTTAAATAATATACCATTATAATTTTTAAAAAGTACAGAGATTTATTTAATTTCTGTACTTTTTATATTCTTATAAAATTCACTCGCCATAGTACTTACGTTTCCTAAAAAATGATTATGAAGAATTACATTTTTTATATGGCTTTGCTACTTAAAAAATTTTATTCTTGTTTTCTATTATTCTTTTATTATTTTTTCAATAGAGTCTTCTCTCATTTTTTTTATTAAATTGCAACTATTATTTAGTTTTTCTTGTTCTTCCTTATTTAATTCTAATTCCATTAATTCCCTTACACCATTTTGATTGATTACTGCTGGAACTCCTATATATATATCGTGTTGCCCATATTCTCCATTTTCCAAATATGTTGACACTGTTAATATTGAATTTTCATCATCTAATATCGCTCTTACTAATCTGTTTAAGCTCATTCCTATTCCATAATAAGTAGCTTTTTTTCTATTAATTATTTCATATGCTGCATTTATAACATTTTGATGTATTTTCTCTAAGTCTTCTATTGGTCTACCTTTATCTTTTATTATATCAGTTAGTTTCTTACAACCTACATAACAATGTGACCAAGGTACAAATGACGAATCTCCATGTTCTCCCATTATATATGCATGCACATTTTTACTTGAAACATCCATATAGTCTGCTATCATATATCTTAGTCTTGCTGTATCTAATACTGTACCTGAACCTATTATTTTATTTTTTGGAAGCCCTGATACTTTATAAACTACGTATGTCATTAAATCAACTGGATTACTTGCTACTATTATTATTCCATTAAACCCACTTGCCATTACATTTTTTGTTATATCTTTTATAATTTTTGTATTAACTTCTGCAAGTTCAAGCCTTGTTTGACCTGGCTTTTGTGCAACTCCTGCAGTAATAACTACTATTTCAGCATCTTTACAATCACTGTAATCACCTGCTTTTATTACCATTTTTTGTGGTGCAAAAGGAAGTCCATGAGATAAATCCATTTCTTCTCCTACAGTTTTTTCTTTATCAATATCTATTAAAATAAGTTCACCTATTCCACCTCTATTTAGCATTGAATATGCCATGCTCATTCCAACAAAACCTGTTCCTACTAAAACAATTTTTCCATCTTTCATGTGCAATCTCCTCTTTTCTTTTTTCTCTCTTTTATATTATACCACTTTTTCTTTATTTATAACACTTTAAATTTTAAAATTGCTAAGGAAATTGGAAGTTAGAAGTTGAAGGTTGAAAGATAAAATGCGAATTATAAATATTTTACAGACTCTTAGCGGGAGGCTAGAAATTAAATTTTTTAAAAATAAATTAAATGTTTTGGCAGTGAAATATTTTATAGCTGTATAGTAACCAAAATGTAATAAAACTTTAACACCTTTGTAACCCTACTTTTATTATTATATTGTATAATGTATAAGAAATAAATTAATTTCATTATTTGGACGAGCTATGCTCGCCTTTACAAAGGAGAAATATAATGAATATAGAAAAAGACTTAAAAAAGGACGGTATTACTATTATTAAACAGTTAGATACATTAAGTGTTACTTTAATTTCAAAATATGTTGCAGAAAAGCTTATATCTGCTCTTCCTTTTTATGGTTTAAATTATAGTAATTTATTTATAAAAATATGCAATATTCCTATGTTTATTGCTAATATTCCAAGTAATATGGGAGAAGCAAGTTATTTTTATAAAAATTCATCTATATACTTCAAAGATGGATTATCCATTCATGAAATGAAAAGATATGCTGTTCATGAATTTATACATGCTTATCAAGAAATAAAAGATAAGAATAATATATTATATAGACTTGGGCTTTGTGATTTTACTGGTATTAAAATTCATGGTTTAGCTTTAAATGAAGGTGCTGTTCAATTAATTTCCGCAAAGGCTTTAAATAATGATGTAGAAAATGTTAAATATTATGATATAGAATTTAATACAAATACACCTAGTTATTACCCTATTATCTGTAATTTAGTTAACCAATTAGCCTATATTACTGGCGAAAGTGTATTATTTGACAGTACTTTAAATAGTAATTCTAAATTCGTAAAATCTTTGATTTCTTTACTAGGAGAAAAGAACTTTTATAAAATAGAATCAAATTTAGATAAAATATTAAAAATTGAGGAAAAGATGATTTCTTTATCTAATAAATTACAAGAGGAATTCTTAAGTGAAACTTTTATTGCTAAATCTTCCACAAAAATAGGTATATATAAAAATGCTATTAAAAATATATTTTTTGAAACACAAAACCTTATTATTAAAACTTACTTTGATAGAGCATTAAATAATGTATACTCTATACAAGAAATTGAAGATTATAGAAAAAAATTATATTCTTATAAAGATTTATTAGGTGTTACAGAGAACTATAATTTTTTTAATGATTATTATATTAATATGATGATTAAGTTAGATGAAAAATATGAACAAACTTCTAATCCTGAACTTTCACTTGTTCCATATACCAGAAGTATTTTTGAAATTATTATTGAAAAAATACGTACACTTATTGGCATGAAACGGACAAGAAGTGAATTTTATAAAAGTAAAATAATTATTAAAATTAACAAAATAAAACAAGACCATCGCCTTGTTTTATTTTGTTAATATTTTAATTTCGTGATATATTTTATCTTCTACATTACTTACTGAATTTTTATTTGCGTTTATCCCCATTTCTTTCATATATTGTGAACTATTTACTATGCCTTCTATTTCTTTATTAATTACTTTTTCATTTAGATCTTTATTCAATATTATTTTTGCCGCACCTATTTTTTCTAATACTTTTGCATTGTATAATTGATGATCATTACTTACGTTTGGAAGTGGAACTAATATAGATGGTTTACCTAAATTTGAAATTTCTGTTATTGTCATTGCTCCACTTCTTGCAACTATAATATCTGAAATATTCATAACTTCTTCCATATTATATATGTATGGTACTATTTTCATGTTTTGTATATTATTAATATTTAAATTTATATTTTCAAATTGTCCCTTTATTACTTCATATTGTTCTGGACCTGTTGCCCACATTATTTGATAATCTTTATTTAATTTTTTATTTGCAATTTGAATTATTGCTTCATTTATTGCTTGTGCTCCTTGGCTTCCTCCAAAAACTAATACTGTTGGTTTGTTTAAAATAAGTCCTAATTTAGCTTTTATTCTCTCTTTTTCTTCTTTCTCATATTCTAATTTTCTAATTTTTACAGGAGTCCCTGTATGTACTACTTTTTTAGCATTTTTAATTCTGCATATTGCATCTTTAAATGATACTAAAATACAGTCTGTTTTTTTAGCAAGCATTGTTACTGCTTTTCCTGGAAAGGCGTTACTTTCATGCAATAATGTTGGAATATGTAATTTGTGCGCAGCTGTAATTGTTGCTCCACAAATGTAACCACCTGTTCCTATTACAATATCTGGTTTAAATTCTTGTATAATCTTTTTTGCTTCTCCATAACCCTTTAATGTTTTATATAATTTTTTAAAATTTTCAATTGAAATTTTTTTACTTAATCCATAAGCTTGTATTGTTTTTAGTTCATATCCTGCCCTTGGAACTAAGTCGTTTTCTAACCCTCTTGATGTACCTATAAACATTATTTTAGAATTGGGCTCTTCTAGTTTTATTTTATTAGCAATTGCTATCCCTGGATTAATATGTCCTCCAGTTCCAGCTGCTGCAATAATTACCTTCATGCTTTTCCTCCTCAAAACTTGAAGAGTTTTATACTCTTCACTATTAATTTAAGTAATTTCTTTGAAAAGTGGGCAAAATTCGGTATTCCTCAAGCAGTATTTCTTACCTATTTAACCCATACAGTTTTAAATTATATATTTCTAATGTTTTAGAAAATTGTATTTTAATTTTATAGACTAACCTTATGTGTTTGTATAAGGTTACTTATTTTAAACCTTAGAACTAGAACGTGATATATTTAATAATATTCCACAGCTACATAGTAGTATTACTAGTGCAGTTCCGCCATAACTAAAGAAAGGAAGTGATATACCAGTTGCTGGCATTGAAGACGTAACAACTGCTATATTCATTATTGCTTGAAGTCCTATTAATGATGTTATACCTACTGCTAGTAAGCTTCCAAAGCAATCTTTTGCTTTCATTGAAATTATTATTCCTCTCCACACAAATATAGCAAATAATACAATTACTGCTAAACAACCAATAAACCCTAGCTCTTCTGCTAACACTGCAAATATAAAATCATTATGTGGCTCTGGTATATATAAATACTTTTGTTTACTGTTTCCTAAACCTACTCCAAATAATCCGCCAGACCCTATTGCATATAGCCCTTGTATAACTTGCCATCCTGTGTCTGTTGCATCTGCCCATGGGTCTAAGAAGGTAGTTACTCTTGCTAAACGGAAGTCTCCTTTTCCTGTTATTTGTGCAAGCATTAACATTCCAAATATAAGTGCCGAGCCCCCTGCTACACCTGCTGTTAAGAAATATTTTGTTTTGCTTCCTGCCATTACCATCATTATACTTACTATTGCTATAATAATAATTGACGCACTTAAATGGTCTTGTATAAAGAATAGTATTGCTATTGGTGGAACTAAATATATAAGTGGCTTTACAAAACCTAGCAAAAATGAGTTTAATTCTGTTCTATGATCTGCAAGATATGACGCATAAAATACAATTAACCCTATTTTTGCAAGTTCTGAAGGTTGGAATCGTCCAAATCCTAAATTTATCCACCTTTTTGCACCTTTAACTTCTACACCTATTTTAGGCACAACAACTAATGCAAGAAATATTATTGAAAGTATATATGCTACTTTATATAATTTCTTATAAATCCTATAATCTATTTTAGATATTATAAGCATTAAAAATAAGCCTAATACTGCAAAAAACGCTTGGTTTATTACGTAATGATAGCTATTTCCGCCATTCTGAAAGTGATGAAGGCGCACTTGCTGATAGTACCATAACAATACCTAATGCTAATAATAAAAATATAGTTATGCATAATATAAAATCAAATTGTTTTTGATTTGTTCTTCTCTTATTTTCTACCTTTGTATTAGGCATCCTATCTCTCCTTCCAAAGTTCAAAGAGTTTTGTACTCTTCACTATTCATTATTCATTTAAGTCATTTCTTTGAAGAATGGGTCGCCAATCATTGCGACATTTACAAATTAATTTTTTCTATAAAACAAACTATATTGAAAATATTCCTATTATACACGCTATCAATGTTACAATACTAAATACTGAAACTACCTTGTTTTCTCTCCATCCAGATAATTCAAAATGGTGATGTAATGGTGCCATTTTAAATATTCTATTTCCTGTTCTTTTATAATGAGTTACTTGTAACATTACTGATAATGTTTCTAGTACTGGTATTATTGCTATTATTAATAGTATTAATGGCATTTTTAAGTAAAGTGCCATTGCCGATACGGCTCCTCCTAAAAGTAGTGAACCTGTATCTCCCATCATTATTTTTGATGGATATAAATTGAATAATAAAAATCCTAAACAAGCTCCTGATAATGCACTTCCAAATAAAGTTATTTCTTTTAAATTAAATATTATTCCAATTACTGTTAAACATGTAAGTATTATTGTTGTAACACTGCTTGATAACCCATCTATTCCATCTGTTAAATTAATTGCATTTGTTGTTGCAAGCATTACAAATATTGCAAATGGTATGTATAACCAAATTGGCATTGTTACTGTGGTTTTAATAAATGGAATATATATGTCTGTTCCATTACCTAATACTTTGGTTAAAAATATAGTATATGCAACTGCTATTATTAAAAGTCCTATCATTTTTGCCATTGGTCTTAAACCTTTTGTATTTTTTAATACTAATTTTTTAAAGTCATCTATAAAACCTATTAATCCAAAACCTACACTTGCTAGCATTAAAACTATCATATTTTTAGCAATTTGTGGCTCTATTGTTTTATGTGTATAGTAATAATATAAGCCTATACATATTATTACTATACTAATTGCAATTATTATTCCTCCCATTGTTGGAGTACCTTGTTTTTTTAAGTGTGATTTTGGTCCATCATCTCTTTCAATCTGACCTACTTTTAATTTTCTTAGTATTGGTATTATTATTAATGATAATAATAATGTTATTATGAATGATAATATCAATACTTTTACTTGAAATTCCATTTTTAACCTCCTGTTGGATGTTAGAGGTCAGAAATCAGAGGTCGGATTTTAGAGTAATTTTTCTGGAGAACGGGTCGCCGATGGTTGCCACCCTTACAATATTACTTTCCGACTTCCAACTTCCGTCTTCTGACTTCCATCTTCTGTTTTTCGTTCATTTTTTCTTTTAGATAACCTTATGTTTATATATATATTAAAATCAAAATTGAAGCTCGACAATCCGCAGATTGTGGAGGAATACCCTTTGTCTTGGAGGTTTCGATTTTTATTTTAAATATATAAATGCATAAGGTGGTCTATTTTAAAATTACATTTTCCCTTCAATAATGTCATTTACTATTATTCTTTCGTCAAATGGATGTTTAACTCCTTTTATTTCTTGGTATGGCTCGTGTCCTTTTCCTGCTAGAAGTATAATATCTTTTTTGTCTGCCATTTTTATTGCTTCTCTTATTGCTTCTACTCTGTCTACTATTACAGTATATTTTCCTTTTGTTTTCTTTATTCCTTCTTCTATTTGGTCTACTATTTTTTGTGGTTCTTCTGTACGTGGGTTATCTGATGTTATTATTGTAAAGTCTGCTATTCTTCCTGATATTTCTCCCATTATTGCTCTCTTACTTGTGTCTCTATCTCCTCCACAACCAAATACTGATATTACTCTTCCTCTTGTATAGCTCTTTACAGCATTTAATATGTTCTCTAGGCTTTCTGGTGAATGTGCATAGTCTATCATTATTGTTAATTCTTTGCTATTGTTTACAAGTTCGCTTCTTCCAGGTACTCTTACTTCTTCTAATGCTTCTTTTATTTGGTCTACTGTTGCTCCTAATTTCTCTGCTATACATATTGCTGCTAATGAGTTATAAACACTAAATCTACCTGGTATTCCTGTTTTTATTCTTTCATTTCTCATTCCTAGTTTTACTTTGAAGTCTACATATGAGTTTGTTATTGTTATATCTTTTGCAAGCATATTACAGTAGTTGTCTATTCCATATGTTGTTATTGTACAGTTTGGAAGTAATTTTGGTAATTTTGCTACATGGTAATCATCTGCATTTATAAATGCTGTTTTACACATTTTAAATAGTTCTACTTTTGAGTTAAAGTAATCTTCCATATCTGGGTGTTCTTTTTCACTTATATGATCTTTTGAGAAATTAGTAAACACCCCTATGTCAAACTCTGAACCTGCAACTCTATGTAATTTCAAACTTTGAGAAGAAACCTCCATAACTACTGCTTCACAGCCTGCTTCTGCCATTTTTGCAAAAATTTCTTGTAATTTATTGCTTTCAGGTGTTGTTCTATCACTATCTTCTAGTTTCTCTTCTCCTATATATGTTGCAATTGTTCCTATTAAGCCTACTTTTTTACCTGTTTTTTCTAATATTTTCTTTATCATAAATGTTGTGGTTGTTTTTCCTTTTGTTCCTGTAACACCTATTAATTTAAATTTCCTTGATGGATTTCCATAGAAGTTACATGAGCAGATTGCTAAGGCATATCTTGTATCTTTTGCAACTATTACAGTTACTTCCTTTGGAAGTTTTTTAATTATTTCTACTGAAACACCTTCTTCTAGCATAACAGCTTTAGCACCTTGTTTAATCGCTGTTTCTACATATTCGTGTCCATCTGCTGTAAAACCTTTTACTGCTATAAATAAATCTCCTTCTTTTATATTTCTAGAGTCTTTATCTAAATTGTTAATTTCTATTTCTAAATCTCCTCTTACTTTTAGACCCTCTAAGCCTACTAATATTTCATTTAACTTCATAAACTTCCTCCATAATATATTTTGTATGTACATTATATCGCTAATAATTCTATTTGTAAATTATATTAACAAAAAAAATAATCATTACATATGTGTAATGATTATTTTTTGTTTTATACTTTTTTCTTATTTATTATATAATGTATTCCTACTATTACTATTCCTAGTATTCCAACTGTTATTAATATAATTCCTATATAAGACTTTTGACTTGTTTTTGATTTTTCTATGTTTATTTCTATTGATGGTGAATTTACATTTCCGTCTTCGTAGTATACATCCCCTTCATTGTTGCAAGCATCTATGTTATCTATTTGTATTTTGCTTTTTCCTTCTTGTACAGCTTTGAATTTTAATGTACATATTCTACCTTTTTTTAAGTCTTCACCTTCCATTTTCCTTATTAATATATTTTCCGCATCTCCTAGCACTTTCCAGTTTTCATTTATTACTTCTACACCTATATACTCTAATTTTTCTTTATCATATACTTTTCTAGTTGTAAAAGTGTTTAATCCAGAAAAACCATTTATTTCATCTATTGAAACATTTACTAAAATTTCTTCACCTATATTATAATTATTTTTATTTGTTTTAAGAGAAACCTTCATACTTTGACTCTCAGTTGCTAAAATATTTCCTGTAAGTATTATTAAAAAAATCATTATAATTATAAATATTTTTGTTTTTTTCATTTAGTCTGTCACCTCTATTATCTTGATAATACATCATAGAATTTGTCTAGATCTGTATTTCTTACTCTTCCATCTAGATCTAAGTCTAATGCTCTTAATGCTATTGGATCTGTTACTTTTATTCCTGCTATATGATTAATCAATTTGTCTAAGTCTGGTGTTGATACCCTTCCTATTTGAGTCTTAGTCTTCTTTCCATCCTTATAATCTGCATCTCCCTTAACTACAATTGTAAATGTTAACTCTTGATCTCTTAATGTTGACCTTAGAGTCATTCCAGTTCCAACGTGATCATTTGGCCCTATTGGATTTCCATCATATCCTAATACTTCCATATGTCCGTTTGACTCTAAATTTCCTATAAACTCTTCTGCTAATACATAAGATTTATATCTTGCTACTTTTGTATCAATAAATGGGTTATCTATTGAATAATGTCCTCCTGTATATGAATTTAATACATCATATATATCTGTTCCTATTGAATTTTTTCTAGAAATTACATATAAGTCTTCATATTCTTTTTGATTTGTAATATCTATTCTTATATTACCTGCTTGTGTTTTTAATATTTTAGCTACAGAATCTCCCATTATTAGTTCTGAATTTGCAACTACTATTTTTCCTTCTACTTCTTCAAAGCTTACTTTAGCAATAATTACTTCTGAAGTTGCCTTATAACCTTCTGGTGCTACTTTTTCTTTTATTATAAATGTATGATTTTCTCCTACATTTCCTGGCACAATTCCATTTATTAAAAGTTTCCCATTTGTTGTTGCATATTCTTTAGTAGTTCCATTCGGATTTACTATTGTAAATATTGCTGCTCCTTGTGTTATTAGTTCATTTGTAACTGAATCTAATTTATTTATTTCTATAGAGTAATTTTGTTTTTGTGCTTCTTCTTTTATTTTATCATTTGTTATTACAAGGCTTACTGTATTTTTTTCAGTACTTTCTTCCTTACTTACATCTTCTCCTGTAACTGTATAATTCTCAATTTGTATTTTTTGATTTTCATCTTTTGCAAAATTAATAGTTATCTGTGCAGGATTTGAATTTAGCTCATATCCTTCTACTGATTTTATTTGCTCTATTTCATAATTAACAATTCCTTCTATTTTTGGAATATCCAGCTCTATAATTCCACCTTTTATTTGGACTTCTTTATATTCATAATTGCCTGTATTCTTATTAGTTAATTTTACTACTGTTGTACCTTCTTCAATTGAATTTCCTTCTCTATCTACACATGATATTTTTATCAAATATTTTTCTGGCGTTTCCTCTTCTATATGTTTTGTATTTATTACATTTACTACTAATGTATTATTTGAAGGTACAATTTCTTTATTATATTCTTTAACTTTTGCACTAGAAATTATAATCTTTCCTTCACTTTCTACAAAGTCCGCTTCTATTACTAAGCTTTCTTGTAATATGTCATACCCTTGAGGTGACTTTGTTTCTTGTAAAAAGTATACTTGCTTTCCTGCTATACTTGGTGCTTTAAGTGTTATTTTAGGTGATACTCCATTTACAGTACTTACTGTATTTCTTATACCACTTGCAGTAGTTAGCATAAAATTTGCAGTATCATTTGTTATTAGTTTATTGTTCTCATCTACTTTATTTATTACTAAGTCAAAATCTTGTGGAACTGGTTCTACTACTTGTGGCTTTTGTTCGTTTATTATTTTTAAATTTACTGTATTTTGTGTGTTATTTATTTTTTCTATTTTTGTTCCATTTACAGTTGCTGTATTAATTGTTCCGTCACCATTAAATGTTATTATTATTGTTTTTTCTGTTTCATCTAATACATATCCGTTTGGTGCTTTTATTTCTTTTAGTGTATATAAATATTCTTGCCCTTCTACAATTTCTTTATTTGTTAATTCAAATTCGTATGTAATTCTACCTTGTTCATTTGTTCTTAAATAATATAACTTTCCATTTATTGTTAGTTCAAACATAGTATCTGTTGATTCTATATTTTGGTTTTGTGTATTAACTTTATCAATATTTATTGAATAATTATATATTATTGTTTCTCTTTCGGTTGGTACATTTAATGTTCCTACCTTTATATCTTCTTCTTCACTTACATTTATTTCATTATTTCCACTTGTTAATACTATTTTTCCGTCTATTTCTTCAAATGTTAATTTTAATACTATATCATCACCTTTTACATATCCTGCTGGTGTGGTTTTCTCTGTTACTACATATACATATGTTCCTGCTTTTTCTGGTGCTGGAATATTTCCATTATTTCCTGTTGTAGAATACTCTACTTGTGTTCCATCTGGCAATGTTAATGTATATTTAGTTTCAGCAGTTATAGTTTGTCCCTCTTCATCTACTTTATTTATTACTAATTTAAAGTCTTGTGATTCTGGAGCTACTATTTCTGGTTCTTCTTGTTCATTTATTATCCTTACGTTTACTGCATTGGCCGTACTATTTATTTTTTCTATTTTTGTTCCATTTACAGTTGCTGTATTAATTGTTCCATCACTATTAAATGTTATTGTTATTGTTTTTTCTGTTTCGTCTAATACATATCCATCTGGTGCCTTTATTTCTTTTATTCTATATAAATATTCCTGTCCTTCTACTATTTCTTTATTTGTTATAGAAAATTCATATGTTGCCTTTCCTAATGAATTTGTTCTTATATATTGTGTTTCATTAACTGTTATTAATTCAAATATAGCACTATCTTCTGTTATATTTGTTTTAAAGTTATCATCTTTTACTTTATTAATATTTATTGAATAATTATATGTTATTGTTTCTTTTTGAGTTGGTACATTTAGTGTTCCTACTTTTATATTATCTTGTTGAGTTACTTCTACACTGTTATTCCCACTCACTAGTACTATTTTTCCATCAACTTCTTCAAATGTTAATTTTAATACTATATCATCACCTTTTACATATCCTGTTGGTGTCGTTTTTTCTGTTAGTACATATACATATGTTCCTGCTTTTTCTGGTGCTGGAATATTTTCATTATTTTCTGTTGTAGAATATTCTACTTGTGTTCCATTTGGTAATGTTACTGTATATTTAGTTTCAGCAGTTATAGTTTGTCCTTCTTCATTTACTTTATTTATCATTAGTTTAAAGTCTTGTGGTTCTGGTGGTACTATTTCTGGTTTTTTTTCATTTACTATTTTAATATTTAATTCATTTGTCGTGTATTCTATATTATTTTCATTTATTTTTGCTGAACTAATTGTGCCATCACTATTAAATATTACTTTTATTGTTTTTAATGTTTCATCTAATATATATCCATCTGGTGCTTTTATCTCTTTTAATGTATATATACATTCTTGTCCTGCTATAATTTCTTTATTTGTTTTGGTAAAATTATAACTTACTTTTCCCTCTTCATTTGTTATTATATACTGTGATTTGCCATTTTCTGATATTTCAAATACTGCATTACTACTTGTTATATTATTACTTTCTTCATCTGTTTTATCTATATTAATTGTATAATTATATGTATATAATTGTTTCTCATTTTTGATATTTACTGTTGCCGTTCTTACCTCTTCACTACTAATTGTTATAGCTTCATCATTATAAGAAACTATTTTTCCATTTGATAATATTATTTTATTATTTTGTTTTTCATATGTGAATTCTAATATTATATTACTTTCCTCTACTGTATATCCATTTGGTGCTTTTGTTTCTTTTATTAAATACGTATATGTTCCAGCTTCTTCTGGTGCTAAAATAGCTATATTCTGTGTTTTTCCGTTGGCATTTGTTGAATAGTTTTGTTTTGTACCATCTGGCATTGTTATTGTAAATTCTGCTGTATCTGTTGTAATGCTATTGTTTTCTTCATCTACTTTATTTAATACTAAGTTAAATACTTCTTTTTCTACTTCTGCTTCCTTGGCTGTATTTAGTACTTTTACTTCTAGCATATTACTTTCGCTTATTACATTTGCTATTCCATTTGAATTCGAAAGTGCTGTAAGAACATTTCCTGTAGAATCAAATGTTACTGTTACTTGTATAGGCTCTTCGTTTTTTATATATCCTGTTGGAGATAATATTTCTTCAATAGTATACATATATGGAGCTCCTGTATTAGGCATTTGTAATTCTGGTATACTTATAACCCCATTTTCGTCAGTCTCTTGATATACTACTTGTCCATCTAATTTCGTAATTTTAAATAATGCACTATTATTAGTTATTGCATTTCCGTTTTCATCTGTCTTCGTTATTTTTAAGTTATGAGCTACAATAGTTTTTTCAACTGGTAATGTTATCTCTGGTATATTTACATTTTCGTCGTCATAATATGCACTTCCATTAGTGCATGCTATGTCTGACTCATTTATTCTTATGGTTGTAGATGTAGTTGATGCTGTTAATGCTTTAAATTTTATCGTACATATAGTATCTTTAGATCCTAAAAGATTAGAAGAGTCTGTAGCTGATACTAGTATTTGATCTCCATCTATTCCAGACATGTTGGTATATTTTTCTGGCTCTATTATGTCTAATAATTTAAGTTTACTTTTATCATATTCTATGTGTCCACCATACCTAGTTATTTCACCACGTCCTCCTACATCTAAAGCTCTTAATTGAACTGTAATTTCATCATCTACATTATACTCAGTTGCATCAGATACTAATTCTAAAATAAAATCACTTGTTTCTTCTACTGCATTAACTATTATAGATAGGTAATTCATTAACATTAATACAATTAAAAATATTGCATTCACTTTTTTTGTTATTCTTTTCATATTTTTTTCTCCTTTATTTATATAATAACGATTCTTGTGTCAAAACCATTTTTTAATGGTACTCACACAAGAGTCGTTATTTTACATACTCTTGTGCATTTACTTTATTTTACTTTTGTATTTTTATATTTTATAAATAATATTACTGTAATTAAACCAGCTACTACAACTAATAGTATTAACATATATGGCTCTCCTGCTTGAGGTATTTTTCCTGTTGTTGCTGTTGTTTTATCATTTTTTACTGTTGTATTTTGGTCAGATGGTTTTTGGTCATTTCCTGAATTATTACCTTCATTTTGGTTTCCACCTGGATTCTGACCTGGTTTTTCATCTGGCTTTTCATCTGGCTTTTCATCTGGCTTTTCATCTGGCTTTTCATCTGGTTTTTCATCTGGTTTTTCATCTGGTTTTGAGATATTTTTAAATTCTACATATGGCGCATTTACATTTTCATCTTCGAAATAAACCTCTCCGTCACTTCCTACGGCATCGATTTCTGCTAGTTGAATTCTTGTATTTTCAACTTCTTTTAATACTTTAAATTTTATTTTTGCAATATCACCTGATGATATACCACCTTGCTTTTTCATTACAAGATTTGTCTCATCTTTTACTACTTCCCATCCATTTTGTGGCTCTACTCCTAAATATTCAAATATATTAGAATCATAGACTTTAGTAGTTGTAATTTCTTTTACATTAGTTAATCCAGTAAGTGTACCTATTGAAAATGTTACTGTAACTTCATCTCCTACTTTAACATTAGTATTTTGTGTTGTTAAATTAAAAGTTGCACTGCTTTCTGCATTTACAATATTTACACTTGATAATAAAATAGCTAGCATTAAAAGTATTGTTAAACTTATTCTCTTTACCTTTCTCATTTTTTTCTCCTTTCTTTATATAATAAAATTAATTTCTTTTTTAATTTTGCCTATAACATTGCTTTTGGGCAAAGTATAATCAAAATATATTAATACTAATATAGAAAATTTTTCTCTAAAAATCAATGGTGTTTTTTACCTATACTTTAAATTTTATAATTTTAGAGAAACTACAAAATATACGGAAATAAGCCATCTTTTTATATTTTTACCTTTTATTTTTGTTTTATTATATTTTTATTACATTTTTTTAAGTTTTAATAAATTTTACTAGGGAATACTGAGTTTTACTAATTTTTTATATTCTCTACTAGACAAAAAAATTAAGTTATAGTACAATAACAAAAGCAAAAATCAATAATAAAATAAAGGAGAATTAATATGTTTTTAAAATATTTAGTAGTTTTTTTAGTATCAATGGTACCACTTATTGAACTTAGAGGTTCTGTTCCAATTGGCCTAAGTCCACTTTTAGGCGAGGCCCTTCCAATACTTCCTCTTTATATAACTTCTATTATAGGAAATATGCTACCTGTACCAATTATATTTTTCTTTGCAAGAAAAGTATTAGTATGGGGAGCTGATAAAAAATATATAGGTAAATTTTTCAAATTTTGTTTAGAAAAAGGCGAAAACGGTGGAAAAAAATTAGAACAAAAAGCTGGACGTGGTTTATATGTAGCCCTATTTCTTTTTGTAGGTATTCCATTACCTGGAACGGGAGCATGGACAGGAACACTTGCTGCAAGCTTATTAGATATGGATTTTAAAAAGAGTGTAATTGCAATAATGGCAGGAGTAATACTAGCAGGTATTATAATGGGATTAGCCTCTGCAGGCGTATTTGGTGCAATTGGAGCAATATTTGCATAAAATAAGAAGCTGAGAATTCTCTCAGCTTCTTTATTTTATTATTCTTTATTAGTAAAATATGTTCCACCTTTTATAAATGTAATATTCATAGTTTTTTAGGTTTTCGTATTCTGTTCCATAACCATTCGAATATTTTTCTATTACTTCAAAAACGTCAATGTGTGGATTTTCTTTATAAATATCATCCTCTAACCTTCCAACATAATTATTATATCCATCTATTAATTTAAGTTTATACCAGTATTTTACATATAAACTTTAATAATATAAACGCTATAACTAATAAAACTAATGCAAAAAACCATTTGTCTGTACATAAACACACTATTCCGAATAAAAATAATATAATAAATATAATTATAAGAATATAGATATTCATATCTTTCCCTCCCTAATAAATTATTATTTGCGAGTTACTATAATACTTGCCTTTAGCAATATATTTAATTTTAATTATTATATATTATTTCTTCCAAAATGTCAATTTTTATGTAATCTTTTTATAATGATCGATCAAGAAGAACAAAGAAGATTGACACATATTAAAAAATAAAGTGTGTCAATTTTCCCATCCCTTTTGACACACTTATATATATCTTTAATATACTATAACATAAATTCTATTACTACTTTAAATAAGTCTCCATCTAGGTATATATTAAAGTTTCCTCCTTGTAATTTTGTTAGGCTTTCTGCTATTGATAATCCTAGCCCACTTCCTTCTGTATTTCTTGAAGTATCTCCTCTTACAAACCTTTGCATTAGTTCTTCTGTTGATATATTTAGTTTTGCTTTTGATATATTTTTTAATTGTATTTCTACTTTGTCTTTATTTTTTATTATATCTATATATACTCTTGAACCTTCTAAAGCATATTTTATTATATTTGTGTACATATTTTCTATTACTCTATAAAGGTATCTACTATCTGCTTTTATATTTACTTTTTCTTTAGGAATTTGTAATATTAATTCTAAGTTTTTCTCATTAAATTTATCTTCAAATTCTCCTGATATTTGTTTTATTAGCTCTTTTAAGTTTATACTTTCTATATTTAGCTTTATATTACCTGAAGTTGCCTTTGATGCTTCTACTAGGTCTTCTGTTAACCTTTTCAGTCTTTGTGATTTACTATCTAATATTTCTAAATATTCTTTTGCTTTTTCATTAGGCATCTTTTCTTTTTTTAGTAGATCTACATAGTTTATTATTGAGGTAAGTGGTGTTTTTATATCATGTGATACATTTGTTATAAGCTGTGTTTTCATTCTTTCACTTTTTAAGCTTTCTTCTACTGCTTTTGTAAGTCCTGTTGATAAACTATTTATATATTCTGCCATTTGCTTTAAATTTTTTTCTAAGTTTTCAGTATCTATTCTTATATCTTCTTTTCCTTCATATATACACTTTAATTGTTGTTTTATACTATTTAATTGTTTTGTATAATTTAATATTGCATATAATACTAAAGACCAAAATATTAATAGTAAAATTACACAAAAAGCTGTTGCTGATGATGTTATTATTAAGAATAAAGATATTAATAAAAAGGCTATATAGTATATTATTAATTTGGTTGTAATTTCTTTGTTCCACAATATTAAGTTAGATACTTCTTTTATTTTTTCCTTTATCCATTTGCATATTTTATATGTTAAGGTTGTTTTTATAAAGCTTCTTGCTTTTATTCTTTTTATTGTTGTTATTCCTATAACTGCACATGATATATAACATATTAAATATGCTATAAGTCCTATAACTAATGTATATATATTTGCATTTACTAAGCATTCTTTTCCAATTAAAGTGAATGTTGCAATAACTATACATCCTACTACAAATATTATCTCATAAGAAAATCTGTCAAAATTACTTAAATATATACCTTCTTTATTATTTTTATGTCCTATTGACCATATTAAGTATACCCCTATTATAAATAAAATTAGTATTGAATATGACATCGCATATACTGGCATACTTCCTACATTTGCAATAAAGTTGTAAATTGATACATTTACTTTATACTCTAATATTGATGATTGCTCTTTATTAAAGTTTGTATATATAGAAAATTTATTATTCTTTATTTCCTTTAAATTTTCTAATCCAAAGTTATATGCAAATCCTGTATCATCTAATTGCTCTAAATTTGTATTTATTTTTGAAGTTTCTTTATACCAGTAATATTCGCTATTTTTTATTTCTTGTATTTTTTCATTATAGTTTTCTACTTTTATGTTTGTATATATTGTTCCATTTTCATTTACTATAATATAATTAAAACCGTTATAATACCCTCTATAAGTTTGAGAGTAGTATATTTTCGTTGGTGTTTCTTGTACTAATGTATAATTATCTACAAAGGAATTGTAATATTCTCCTTCTATTCTAATTCCTTCCTCTATATTTGAACATATTCTAAAAATCCTTTGTAAATTTGGGTAATATTCATTATATATAAAGCTATTTGTTTTAAAGTAATCTCCTCTTGATAAATCTTCTTTATTATAGGAATTATATTCTATATATATTGCTCCTAATATTATTGCTAATACTAGGAATGGAATTAGTATATATGATATTATCTTTAGTGTTTCTGAGTTTCTTAATCTTTCCATTTTTCCTCCTATTTTGTCCATTGGGGACGTTTCTGTTTGGGTAATAACGTCCCTTATTATTTTTATCTTAATTACTAATATTTTTGTTATTAGTCTATGTTTTCTATTTTGTATCCTATCCCCCAAATAACTTTTAAATATTTTGGTTCTTTTGGATTTATTTCTATTTTTTCTCTTATATGTCTAATATGTACTGCTATTATATTATCTGCACCATATGCCTCATCTTCCCACACATTTTCATATATTTGCTCTATTGAGTATACTTTTCCTTTATTTTTAGTTAAAAATTTTAATATGTTGTATTCTGTTGGTGTAAGTTTTATTTCTTTGCCCTCTACTGTTACTTGTTTTATATCATCTTTTATAATTAATTCGCCAGTTTTAAATATACTACTATTTTCCTCTTCTTTATCTGCTATTGTTCCAAGTCTTGTATATCTTCTTATTTGTGAATTTACCCTCGCTATTAATTCTATTGGGTTGAATGGTTTTGTAACATAGTCATCTGCTCCATTATTTAACCCTGCGACTTTGTCGTAGTCCTCAGATTTTGCAGAAAGCATAAGTATTGGTATGGTTTTTGTTTTTCTAACTTCATTTGCTACTTCCATACCATCCATTTCTGGCATCATTATATCTAATATAATTAAATGAATTTCATTATTTGCAATTAACTTTAAGGCTTCTTTTCCATTATAAGCTTTTATAATGTTATATCCTTCTTTGCTTAAATAAATTGCAATTGCATTAACTATTTCTTTATCATCATCACATACTAAAATATTATACATTTTATTTTCATCTCCCTTTTACTTCTATAAGTATAACACATATTTATTAATAAAAAATAGATAGATTATTAATTTTTTATTAATAATCTACCCTAATTTTAATATTTCAGTAATCTATTTGGAAGTATTGGTGTTTATTTTACTTTGTACATTTTTCCACTCTATAAAATCTTCTATTATTAGCATTAATACTGCTACTACTGGTACTGCTAAAAACATTCCTAGTACCCCAAAGTATGCCCCTCCTACTGTTACTGCAAATATTACTAGTAATGGACTTATTTTTAGTGAGTCTCCTACTATTTTTGGGTTTATTATGTTTGCATCTATTTGTTGAAGTATTGTTACTACTACTAACATCCAAATAGCTTGACTAAGTCCTCCTGTAAAGAAGGTTATAATTACCGCTATTATTACTGCTATTATTGCTCCAAAGTATGGTATTATATTTGCTAGCCCTATCATAAATCCTAATAGTACTGCATATTTTACACCTAATATTGACATTCCTATTGAGGTTAATATTCCTACTATTATCGCATCTAATATTTGACTTGCTAAAAATTTGAAGAATATTTGATTTGTTCTATTAAAGTATTTATCAATATTTTCGTAAGTCTTTTTCTTGAATATTGCTCCTAATAGTTTTCTAAAGAAGTTTATTATTCCTTTTCTACTATTTAACATATATACTGACACTACTATTGATACAAATATATCAAATATTCCGCCAAGCATTCCTACTATGCTTTGTACATATCCTGTAAGTACCTCTGTATTAATTATTTTTGTTAAATCTATATTTTGTATTTCTTTTATTACTTTTTGTGCTATTTCTGATTTAAATATTGAATCTTCTGGAAGTGTATTTATTTTTTCAACTGCTATATTATAATAAGTACCAAAGTTATTTGCTAAGTCTACTACACTTTGTATTACTGGTGGTAAAATTACGTTTATTAGTATAATTATTAAAATTAGTGCTATTAAATATACTGTTAATACACTTAATCCCCTTGCTTTTTTATTTATGAATTTAGGTTTTTTTACTTTTTTATAAAATTTTTCTATTTTTTGGCATGGCACATATAAAATATATGCTATTAATATTCCTACTAAAAATGGAGATATTACTCCCAAAAAGCTTTTTATTCCTCCAGCTATTGCTTCAAATTTGTCTAATACTTTATATACAGCTACTACTGCTATTGCTAGTGAAAACCAGAATAGCCATTTTGCCCAGTTTCTATTTTTGTTTTCCATTGTTTTCTCTCCTTTTTTATATTATTTATATTTCTATTTGTAGTTCTACTGGGCAGTGGTCGCTTCCCAATATTTCAGGGTGGATTGTGCTTTCTTTTATTTTGTTTTCTATTGAATTTGAGACTATAAAGTAGTCTATTCTCCATCCTACGTTTTTTTCTCTTGCTCTTCCCATATATGACCACCATGAATAGCAATCTTCTTTTTCTGGATATAAGTATCTAAAAGAATCTGTAAAGCCTGCTTCTAGTAGATTAGTCATTTTGTTTCTTTCTTCATCTGTAAAACCTGCATTTCTTCTGTTTGTCTTTGGATTTTTTAGGTCTATTTCTTTGTGTGCTACATTTAAGTCTCCACAATATATTACTGGCTTTTTATCATCTAATTTTTTTAAATATTTTCTTATTTCATCTTCCCAAATCATTCTATATTCTAAACGTTCTAATTCTCTTTTTGAATTTGGTGTATAACAATCTACAAAATAGAAATTTTCAAATTCTAGTGTTATTATCCTACCTTCTTTATCATGCTGTTCTATTCCTATTCCATAACTTACGTTTATTGGCTTTTTCTTTGTGAATATTGCTGTTCCTGAATAGCCTTTTTTCTCTGCACTATTCCAATATTGATAGTATCCTTCTAATATAAGTTCTAATTGCCCTTCTTGCATTTTTGTTTCTTGAAGTGCAAATATGTCTGCATCTATTTCATTAAAAAACTCCATAAAGCCCTTGTTTACAGCAGCTCTTAAACCGATTTACATTCCATGATATACATTTCATATATTTTCTCCTTGTTTTTTGAATATTGCTATTATAGCATATTTTATTTATTTTGTATAGTGTAGGTTTTATAATTTTGGGGAATGTTTTTCTTTTTAATTTAAAGCAAAAACAAGAATAAAATTTTGTAATTAACAATGCCACATAAGAAAATTTAATTCTTCCATAACTATCTTCTAAGGAAACTCACTGCTATCGCGAATGACTTTCCTTAGAAGATAAAAAAGAAAAACCTAGTAACATTTCTGTACTAGACTTTTCTTTAAAACTTATTTAAGTTATTGTTTTTACTAATTGTGATATATAATATCTTTGACATATTGATATGTTTCAAGGTTTTCGTCCCCTGTTTCTTCAAGTATTACACATTCAAATGTCTCGGCAAAAAGCTCTAGATTTGAGCTTATCTGTGTATTTCTATTTAGACTACTTTTTTCCTTTTCATATATATTTCTATATTCTTCTGTGCAGCTCGTCCAAGCATTTTCTATATCGTAATAGTGGCCAATTTCGTGAATTATTGTATTTTCTCTTAGGGTTATACTATGATATGTTAAATATATAGTTTTATCCTTTATACTTGTATACCCCTTTAAAAATTGCCCTTCATCTTTAGAATATAGCCTAGCTTCATTTTTCCCTAATTTGCTATATACCTCTTCTTCACTACCTATATATATTTTCCATCCTTTATCCTTAAAATCACCTAAGATTTCACACGGTATATAGCTTAATTGCATAACTAATGCATTAACAAAGTTTTTATCATAGTCCGCAGAATTTACAATTAGCTCTTTAGAATTTACTTCAACAAATTCCTCCTCTATTTGTTCTCTTGTTTCTTTCCGTTCTTCTTTTTTTTGTATAGTTTTGCTACTTAATTCATTATATACTTCTTGCTCGTTTGTATTTTTGCTCTCATTTAGTACTAAACTATTTTCTACGTTAGTTCTTTTATTATATTGTGTTTTAGAAATCTCATATTCTTTAAAAATTAAAGCCACAATTAAAATAATTAATATTAACATAGAAAACATTAGAAAGTTAAATAAAAAGTCCTTTTTCCTCATGTATGTTTTCCTCACTTTCTATTATCAAATTCAACATAGTGCTATTATAACATCTTATTAGTTTATTGTAAATATTTTTTTATATGAAATTTGCTTTTTTATGTTAAATATGGTAAAATAATAGTATATTAATACACATTGAACAGGATAACCAAAATGAAAAGGAGAAATCATTATGAAGAAAACATTTTTATTAGTAGTATCCATTCTTTTAGTATCCATTATGCTTACTGGCTGTGGTAACAATTCAGAGAAAGAACTAAAGGCTGATAAGGAACGGCTTATCGGTGATTTAAACAGAGAAATTGAAAGAACAGAGGAGTATAGAGAAGATTTAGATAAAGCTGAAGCTGAAAATGCAACTCAGCTTGCTACCATTACTCATTTAGAGGCTGAACTTGCTGAAAAAGATTCAACTATATCTTCTTTAGAATCTCAGCTGGAAAATTCCTCTTCGTCATCTTCGGCGGACACCTCTGATCCAAAGATCTACTCGGTTGACCCCGGCGATTCAAGCTCATACTTAGCTCAGAAGTTTTGGTTTGATGGATTTAATTATTCTGCTGATACCATTTGGTATTCAGATATTTCCTGTAAAACTGAGTCTAAGCTGAACTGTAGTGTTACTATTATCTCTCCTATTGTTGATGAAATGGAGCAGTATAATGGATATACAGTTTATGTATGTATGAGTAGTAATGGGCTTGTTTATTCAAGTAATTGCCCATATTTATTTAAAACCAACGATTAACCACATTCCTGTTCAAAAGAAGCGCACATAAAAATTGTGCGCTTCTTTCATATTATGTTTTAATACTTTTTTATATAATTAATATATAAAATTATCTATATTTAATTAATTTTATAAAACTTTTTAAAATAGTTTGCTCTTTTATGTTAAATGTGCTATAATCTCATTATAAATATGGTACATTAAATAGGAAAACATCAAAGTGAAAGGAGAAAAAAGTATGAAAATTGGCAAAATTTTTGTAGTAATCTCATTAATCATTTTAGTAGCTATTTTATCTTACAGTTGTGGAGAACGGAAAAGTACCAAACACTATGAGGATGTATTAAGCGATCGTAATGCAGAAATTATACAGCTTACTGAAGATCTTTCTGAAGCCAATATAAAATTAAAAGAATGCACTGAGAATATCTCAAACTTTCAAACAATTCAGAATAAACAGGCTGAAGTTATCAGTCAGTTGAATACTCAGCTTGCACATAAAGATTCTACTATATCTTCTTTAAAATCAGATCTTGATATGGTGAAAAAGGAAAATGATTCTTTGAAATCTGAGATTTCTACGAAGAATGAACAAAATTCTTCTTCTCAATCTGATATTTATAAGAAGAATTCTGAAATAGCTTCATTACAGTCCCAAATTGCTGAAAAAGATCAAAAGATTGCTTCATTAAAATCCGATAATTCTAATAAAGATCAGCAGATTGCTGATTTAAAGGATGAAATTTCTCAAAAAGATGAAAAGATTGATTCATTAAAGCCTAGTGATTACAATAGAGATAAAGAAATTCGTTCATTAAAAGATGACATATCCAAAAAGGATAAAAAAATCGATTCATTAGAATCTGATATCTCTAAGAAAAATAATGAAATTTCCTCCTTAAAATCAGAACTTTCTGGAAAGAAGAAAGAAATATCTTCTTTGAAGTCTAATATTTTATACAAAAATCAGGAGATTTCTTCTTTAAAAGAAGACCTCTCTATGAAAGAGCAAGAAATTAATTCCTTGAAATCTGAAATTTCTAAGAAAGATGAGGAAATAAATGCTTTAAAAGATGAACTTGAGAATACTTCTCCTACTGTCATAATTTACTGTGTTAACCCTGGTGATTCCAGTTCATATTTATCGCAAAAATTCTGGTTTGATGGCTCTAACTATTCTGCTGATATTACTTGGTACTCAGATATTTCTTGCACATCTGAATTTGAAGTAAGTGACGTAATTATTATTTCACCTGTTGTTGATAAAATAGAACATAGTGATGGATACAATTACTTTATTACTTATGCATGCATGAGCAATAATGGATTAGTATATACTAAAAACTACCCAAATTTATTAAAATTTGACTATTAACATATTCCTATTTAAGAGAAGCACACATAAAATTGTGTGCTTCTTTTTTTAAGGTTCATATACATAGCATTCTACTGTTTTTCTACCATATTGTAATGCACTACTATGTGAATCCATATATATATCTAATTTACTATTTGATATTGCTCCACCTCTATCTTGTACTTTAAACCATCCTCCGTTTGGTTTGTTTGCTAAAGCTGGTATATATATTACTGTTCCCATTTTGTAACCTTTTCCTGCTGCTACTGTATACCATGCAGAAGCTCTTGCTCCTGATGCTGTAATTCCTGTTGATTTTCCGCAACATTTTGAACATGAACAATATGCTGATGTATTAAAATTCTTTACTATTGGTGTTATTCCTTCTACTGATTTTGCAAGTACAGTTGACGCTGTAAGCGCTGGATTTGTAGTTGCTACTCTTTCGCTACCCCTTGATGTTACTTGTATAGTTCGTACTTCAATAATTTTATTTACTGGCTCTTTTATAACTTTTACAGACATCTCTATTCTTTCTATTTCAATGTCATTTTGATATCTTACTTTATAAGTTATTTCTTTTAAACCATTAATACCATTTTGTATTACTTTATTTTGTTTTGTTCCTTCTCCTGTTGCTTCTTTTGTTATTGTTTCATATGGTATTACTACCTTTTCTACTATTATTTTTTCTTTAACACTATTATAGTTTTGCAATATTTCTTCTGTAGTAACACTTTCTTCAGTTTCTGCTACTTGTTGTTTCACTTCTGAAGCCTTTGTTATTTTAATTGTTTTGTTATCTGAAATTTCTGCTTCTAAATCTGGTGTAACTACTTCATCTTCCAAAACTGTTATATGATTTTCTTCTAATATATCTGCTATTTTCGTTTTAGCTGTTAAAACTGTCATTTCATAATTGCTTGAAAGTATTATTTTTACATTTACAAATTTAGCATTTGTAGCCATTACGCCTATACCCATTACAAATATAAATATTAAACATATTGCTAATATTTTTCTTACGGATACAGATGCTTTGTCCGTTTTGTTCATAAAATTAACCTCCTTTTATGTAACAAAGAAATTATACCATTAAAATATAAGCTTGTCAAATTTTTGAGTCCCTTCAGAAATAAGGCTTTCATCCTATTAAACATAATGTTTAATGGCTAGAACGCATAAAAAACAAGCCTTTAGTATATTATATTCGGCTTGTACCAAAAAATGATTAAATTTCGTATTTTTATTATATACAATTTTTTATTTTAAATATCTTAATGGTATTTTCATATGTATGTTTTGCTATTTCTTCTAGTGTTATTCCTTTAAATTCTGCTATTTTTTCTGCTATATATTTAACATTCCTACTATCATTCCTACTTCCTCTTTTAGGTTCTGGTGCCAAATATGGGCTATCTGTTTCTATAAGCATTCTATCTAGTGGAACCATATTTACTATTTCTTCTGCATTTTTAGAGTTTTTGAAAGTTACTGGTCCTGCAAATGATATGTAAAACATTAAATCTAACCCTTGTTTTACAAGTTCTCTATTTAATGGGCAACAATGAAAAACCCCCTTATTATTCACATTATTTTCTCTTAGAATTTTCAAGGTGTCATCTATTGCTTCTCTAGTATGAATCACTATCGGCATATTATATTTATTAGCAAGCTGTATTTGTTTTATAAAAACTTGCTTTTGTATATCTTTATTTTCTTTATTCCAATAATAATCTAAGCCAATTTCCCCTATTGCTACTATTTTATTATTTTTATCTCTTTTTATTATATTTTCTATTTCTTCTATCATCAAATCAATTTCATTTAAACTTTCAGGAACATCATTTGGTGATATTCCCACTATTGAATATATAAAGTTATGCTCATTTGCTATTTTTAAACTTGCTTTCGAAGATTCTATATTATAACCTGCACATATAAATTTGGTAACCCCTGAATTATATGTTTCTTGTATTATTTCTTCTCTATTATCATCAAATTTCTCATCATTATAATGTGAATGTGAATCAAAAAATTCCATATTTTCTCTTCTTTTCCTTCCTTATTTCTTATTTACATAGAATAGCAAGAGTAGCTCCCAGAAGGTTTTACTTATTTTACACTCTATACTATATTTTATATTTTTACTATGCAATTAGCAATTGCATAATCTTTTATATGTGATAGACTAATATCAATTTCTACTGTCATATTTATTTTTTCTTTATTTAATGTTACATATGGTCTTCCTTGTTCATTATTAAATATTTCCATATCTAACCATGTTAAATCATATTTATTATTTAGTGTTGGAGATATAGCTTTAAATATTGCTTCCTTTGCTGCAAATCTTGCTGCATAGTGTTCATATTTCTTTATATTTTTGCTTTCACAATATTCTATTTCATTTTTAGTATACACTTCATTTAAAAATTTATCTCCTAATTTTTCTATTGCTTTTTTTATTCTTTCTACTTCTATTATATCTGTTCCACAAGTAATATTCATGTTTTTCTCCTTATATATAAAGGGCAGACACAAGGCCTACCCCTACATTAAATTCTTTTAATTTGCATTATTTTCTATTTAGTCTAGTAATTTCTTAAAAGAATGGACGAGCTATGTTCTTCTACACTTTTATTTTGTATAATAATTGGCATTTATATCTTCTGATAAATGATATTCTCCTATAAAATCTATAACCAAATTATTTTCTAATTCATATTTTGGCTCTACTATCATTTTTCCTTTTTGGTCTATTGCTCCCCATTTTCCATCTTTTTTTACTGCTGCATATCCATATTTATTTTGCTCTGTTGCATCATCATAAATATAGTCTACTACTACTATTCCCTTATTATTTATATATCCATATTTTCCATCTTTTTTGCTTAAGAATAATGTTCCTGTTAATATTTCTGAGCTCTCTTTTTGTTCTAACTTAAAGTTATAATATTTATAATCTTCTCCTACTCTTATACGTATATAATTCTTTTGTGTATTAATTTCTGATATTATCCCTGATGCTTTTAAATTAAAATCTCTACTATATAAATCCGTTTCAGCATTTTCTTTTTGCGCTCTTATAAAATCTGCTTGTGAAACATACTCTATATATTCATAGTTAAATGGTATTTTTTCTTCATTTCGTATTGTTATAATTCCATATTTGTTACCTTTTTTAGCAATATATGTGTCTGTAAATGCAAATGTCAAATCATCATATATAGCTTCTATTTTTGTTTCTCCTGAAAGTGTTGAAACTCCATATTTACTAGCTTTTTTAATAACTACATTATTAGAATTTATTTGTTTTACTTGTTCAAAACCTTCTTCTAAATATGTATTACCTTTTGAATCAACTACTTTTTGTTTTCCATTTTCTTTTACTACATAACAATTATTTCCATATACATTTTTTATTTCATCATATTTGGTTTCTAAAATTGTTTCTTTACTTGCAGATATTACTCCATATTTTCCATTTTCTGCTTTTACTATAAATCCATCTTCATATTTGTTTGTTATTGAAGTAATTTCATTGTATGAGTTTTCTATAATAACATTTCCTATATTATCTGCTAGTCCTTGTTTTCCTTGTTTAACTGTTATTACTACGTTCTTTGTTCCAAGAATTGGTTTTATATCATCATATGTACAATCTAATATTTGTTTTCCTTCTAAATTTATTAAACCATATTTTCCATCTTTTTGAACTTTTAATATATTTGCTTCATACCATAAATTATTTGATTTATCGTTATTGTATATTACTTCTACTTTATTATAGTCTTTATATAATTCTTGTTTTTTTTCATTAAATACTTTTGTTTCAAAAGTATTGGTTTCATAGTTTACATTTGAAGTACATATAAATATAGGTTTTGTATTATCTGGTATAATTATCATTTCTTCGTATGTAGGCTCTAATATCACCTTTTGGTTTGTATCTATAACTCCCCATTTTCCATTTTCATATATTGTATAATACCCTACTGCAAATAGCTTGTCATTTACAGAACTATCACTACTTAATAATTTTTTTATTCCTACTACAAACATAATAATTACTAATATTGCAATTACTACTGCCATAACCTTTTTCATATTTAACTTTGATTCAGCTTCATATCTTCTACCACGACTCATAAATTTTCTCCTTACTATGGTTTTGTGTTTATACTATATCATAAATTATATATAAAAGACAAGTGTTATAGCTTAATTTATTAAGCTATGTATCCTAAAGTTACCTTTTATAACTTTGAAATATTTTATTTTTGTTATACATGTATTTTCTAAATGACAAATAATGAGCAGACACAATGTCTGCTCTAAAATATTATAAATTCATTATTTTTTGTTAATATTTGCTACTATTACTGTCATGTCGTCTTTTGGTATTCCATAATTATTATCTATGGCTTCTTGCAAAATAATATCTGCTATTTTTTGTGGGTCTTCAGTCTCTAATTCTTCTAGTAAAAATTTAAGCCATAATTCTTTATTGGTATATTCATCTGATGACTCTAATATTCCATCACTACACATTACTAATATATCTCCATCATTTAAGTCTTTATCATATACAACTAAGTCTATATCGTTTAATATTCCTGTTGGTAACGATAGTGATTTTAATACTTGCACATTTCTCTTATTTTTAACAAATGTTGGACATGCTCCATTTTTTATAAATTCTAGGTTTTTAGCATATAAGTCAAATATTGCTATATCTAAAGTTGCATACATGTCTTCTTCATTTATTGCTCCTAAAGTTGAGTTTATTAAGCGTAAGGATGTGTCTTTATCAAAGCCTGATGATAGTAGTTTATTAAGCATTGCTATTGCCATATTACTACTTTTTCTTGCTTCTTTTCCAGATCCCATTCCATCACTTATTGCTACTAAATATTTCCCATCCTCTAGCCTTGTTTGAATACTACTATCTCCTGAAAATATTGAATCTGCTTTTGTAGCTTTTGCTATTCCTATTTGCATTTGTTGTCTATCTTCTGATACAAATGTATATACACACTTATCTTTATTTAATCGTAAGCCACATTCTTGTTTTTCTAAAACCATGTTTTGGTCTAAAATTTTTGATATTATTTTTGTTATTTTTTTAATGTTGCAGGTTGGTTTTTCCACATTTTCACATTTGTTTGTGTATAAGTCTAATTTTACTCTTCCTGAATCTTCTTTTACTATATTTATTTGTACTAAATTCAAATCAATTTCTTCTAAAAGTTCTTTTATTTCTTCTTTCTTTTCTAAATATTCATCCTCTTCTTTGTTTTCTATATTTTCAGCAAGTGCTCCTATTGCCTTTGAAACTTGTTCTAACTGATTTGATACTGCTTTTTTATTTTCATCTAATTTTTTCTTCCATATAAAGTTTAGTTTACTTACTCTATATGAATAATTGATGGCTTTTACTATTTTTAATATGTCTTCTTTTGTTTGTTCTGTTAAAATTATATAATTATTATGCTTTGCTAATATTTCTATTAAATCTTTTTCTACTATCATTTCTTTCTCAAGAAGTAGATCAAATATTTCTTCTATTAGGCCTTCTTGTGGTGAATATATATCTTCAAATAAAATATTATCTTCTATACTTTCTATATTGTTTTGAAGTTCTTTTTCAAATATCTTAAAGTTATCTTTTTCTTGCTGTTTTAATTCTTCTTCATCTACTATTGTTGCTGCCGCTTCCTTATAGCTTTTGGCTATTTCTGACAATGTTTCAGACATTGCTTCTAATTTATATACTGCTTCTTTATTTTCTTCTAAATTTCTACCTGTGCTTTCTGGAAGTAACATAGGTGTTGCAATTACATCTTCTATATTTATTTTTACTCTTTTTGGAACTGCAAGTAGACCAAGAGCTGCTATTAATATTTCTTGAATTTTTATTATCTCCACTGTATTTCCATTTGCTACATATGCAAGAGCTATGTTCCCTAGTATAAAACCTATTATTACTCCTATTTTTCCAAACTTACTAAATATTCCTGCTATCATTCCTGAAAGTGCATATGAGGCTACCATATCTATTTCACCTGCACCTATTACTCCTAATACTGTTCCTACTGTTATTCCTGCGGTTGCTCCCACAAGTATTCCATTTTTCCAACCCATTATTAAAACTATTAATATGCATAATATATTTTTTACTGAATATCCAAATATAGCAAAATTCCCTATACATGATACTGCTATTGCTAAAAGTAGGCTTGCTCCCATTACTTCCTCAATAGAATAAACATTTCCTTTTCCTAATTTATTAATTACTGGAATAGCATTTGAAAATATTTTGTAGAAAATAAATATGCATATGCTATTCATTACTTCTACTAAAATATCATATACTACTATTTCATTTTTAAATATCAGTTTTGCTCCACCTACAATTAAGCTAAATATCAATACTCTTAAACCTAATCTTCTTTGTTCATTACTTTCTTGACTATATTTAGGTGATTTTATTAACACACTAAATAATAAAATTAAAGATATTAATATATAATTTAAAGTACTCGTCCAACCAAATGATATTAAATTTGCTGTTCCTATTACCAAAAATGGTATACCTATTGGCAAACTATTACTTAGTATTGCAGAAAGCATTGCTATACCAAATGGTGCTATATCTTCATTTACCCAAAATGATACTAGTGATACCATAAATGATATTATATATAGTAAAACCTTTTGCTTTGTAAAAGATTTTTTTATTATTTCTTTTATCGTTTCACTTCTATTTACTTGTTCATAGGTATTTTGATTTTCTTCAAAATTTTTTTCTATGTTTTGAAACATCCTTATCACCTCATACTTTTAATCTTTTGATTTTATCTTTTGTTATTTTAATACAGTCTTTTCTAATTTTTTGTCGTAATTAAGTATGAAATTAAAAAAGTTTTTTACAATTTGTGATATATTTTTCTATTTATATATTTTATTGTTTATTATTTTTCAAAAGTTTTATTTATTTTATCGCAAAATGGTGGAAATTACAAGGGATATGCAAAAAATACCCATTTATTGGGTATTTTTCATTTATATTTATAAATTAATTCCATAAATTCTTTGTATTCTATAATGCCAAGTAGCTATAATTATTAAATTATCGTTTTTTAGTTGAATTTGCATACATTTGTCTTCTGAATCATCCATTCCAACTCTTATCTCTTCTTTTTCATTTATACCTTTTGTAAGTATAAATGAGTGGCCTGATGACCAAGCTTCTCTTGAACTGTTATACTCAGAAGCACCTACTACTACAATTATATCATAATTTTCTACAGACTCTTTTAGTTTATATTCTCCAACGTCACTAACTTGTGTATCATAAATTAATGAAATTTTATTGTGCTGATTATCTTGAGTTGTTGCTAATTTCACTCCATCTATACTTGCTAATTGCAATGCTTCGTTTATTTCAAATTCGTATGGGTATTTATTTAACTTTGTATATATTGAACTTGGATTATCACTTGGTACATCATATTCAGTATTTGCTACCTTACTTGTTTCAGTTACATATTGTATTTCACTATCATCTCTCAATATTTCTGATAGTTCCTTTAGTGTCGGCATTTCTTGTTTTTCTGCATATTTATTCATTTGGGCTGTTGTTATTTTTAAATTTATTATGTCTGTTGCAGTTTGTTTATTTGTTAATTCCTTTGCTTCATTTGCACGATTAAATATTCCATTATTACTTACCCCTAGATATATTGCTACACCTGCTAATATTATTAATACTATTATTGTTATTACTAGCGAAATTAATGTTATTGCTTTTTCCTTTTTCACTTGTTTCATCCCCTTTTTTATTCTTTTAATTCTACTTAATATCCCCACTTCTTATTATTTTAATCTATATTTACTAATTTAGTATAAAGTATTTATATAGTTTATAAAAGCACCTCATTTGTAAATATTAAGTATATAATTTATTTTATATGTAGCATATTTCATTTGCAATATGTTTTATGTAAGTTTATTATTGTTTATTGAAATAAAACTGATTTTTCAATTACATTTTTAATTTAGAATAATGTACTTTCCTATTAGATAAAAAAATTAGAAGCTAGATCTTAGTTTCTAACTTCTAACTTCTATTATAATACATATTTCTTGATAAATATTATCCCTGTAGATATAATTGCTAATGAACCTGTTGCTAATAATATGTAATTTAAGTTTATTAGTTCTCCTGTTTTTGTAGCTAGTATTACTGGTGCATCATCTATATCGTCTTCTCCTGGTTTTTTATTATTTGGAGTAGAATCTATATCTGGTGTATCACTATCATTTTTGTCTTCACTTATTTCTGCTACATTTACTTTTAATCCCATGTTGTTGTTTCCATTTATCCATGTAAGTAATACTTCTACTTCAGCACTTTCACCTGGCTTTAATAATGTATTTGCTAATGCATTTGTTACTATTTTTCCGTCTACTTCTCGCCAATCTTTATTGTCTGTTGCTACAAATTTTAGTCCTTCTGGTATGTAGTCTGAAATTTCTGTTGCATATCCTGGTATTTCACCTTCGTTTGTAATTCTTATGCTATATCTAAATTTAACTACTACTTTATTTACTTTGTTTTTAGCTATTTCTACTTTTACTACTTCTTCTGGATCATCTTCTGCTTTGTGACCTGTGTTTGTTACTGTCTCTTTACCATTTTCTATTACTATAGCTTGGGTTACCCATTTTCTTAAAGCTAAGTCAAAATATTTTACTTTTACTTTTTCTATGTCTTGGTCATCGTCCCCTTCTATCCATTTGTCTGGGGTTGAGTCTTTATCTATTACTGGATTTCCCTTTTCGTCTTCATCATCTGCTATTTGTGCTTTGTTTATTAGTATTCTATCAGATGTATTAGGTTCTGTTACTTTAAATGCTATTTTAATATCTCTGTAGTCTGGTTCTTCCATTGTTTTACTATCAAATGGTTTTAATAAGTTGTTTCTTCCTGTTTTAGTTTCTTGTTCTTTTGATAAGTAATCTGTTGAAATTGAAACTGCTTTTTCAATATTTTCAGTTACGTTTCCTTCTTCATCTAACATTACCCATCTATATTCTTTATTTAAATCATTTTCTGGCAAGAACTCTAAACCTTCTGGTAAATCATCTTTTACTTGTTTTGCATATCCTGCTTTTGTTCCTTCATTATATATACGAAGTGTATATGTTACTATATTTTTATTTTCTACATTTACTGGCTCTTTTGTATGTGTATAAATATAATTTCCTTCTTCATCTATACTAAATACTGGATATCTGTTTGTTATTTCTTGATCATCTACTGCTGTTATAAATTTTCTTAGTGCTAAGTCAAAATATATTAATTTGATATGCTCAACATCTATATCATCTTCTTTTTCATTGTTGTTGTTTGGTGTAGAATCTCTATCTATTATTGGATTTCCATTTTCATCTGAGTCATCTGCTATTTCTGCTGTATTAGTTATTATTCCTTCATATGAATTTGGAGCTATAACTTTAAATATTGCTTTTACATCTTTATATTCTGGTGATGACATTGTGTTTGTATCAAATTCTCCTAACAAGTTATCTCTTCCTGTTTCTATTTCTTGCTCTTTTGATAGATAATCTGTTCCTATAATTTTTGCTTGTTTTTCATCTTCTGTTATAGTATAGTTTTTGCCATTAAATACTTTTATATCTTGTGGCTCTACTTGTTCATTTTCTTTAACTTCACGATACATTATCCATCTATATTCTTTGTTTGTTTCTTCTTCTGGTATAAATTCTAGCCCATTTGGAATATCATCTATTATTTCTTTTGCATATCCTGCTATATTTCCTTCATTAAATATTCTTATTGTATATTCTACTACATCTGTTGTTTCTACTTGCACTGGATCTTTTGTATGTTCATATACATAGTTTCCATTTGCATCTTTATTAGTAGTAAATAGAGGATATCTATTTGTAACTGGTGTTTCATTTACGCCTGTTATAAATTTTCTTAATGCTAAATCAAATTCTTTTAATATTAATTTATCAAAATCGTCATCATCTTGTTGACCTTTATAATGATAATCACTATCTGTTAATACTGATTTATTTGAACTATTTCCTTTATAGTCTGGTAAATCACTATCAGCTGGTAAGTTATCTAATTGTATGTCGTCTTCTGGTTTTGAATTATCTTTTGTTAAACTATCTGCTGTTGAGTCTCTGTCTATAACAGCGTTTCCATTATTATCTGTAAAACCTGTTATTTCTGCTATATTTGTTATTACTGTGTTTAAGTTTTGTACTGATTTTACTTTACATTTTATTTGTACATCTATGTAATTTAGTTCGTTTCCACCTTCATATGCTTTTAGTAAAACTCCTCCTGCTCTATTTGCATATATTATATCTCTATTGGCTGAACTAGTACTATTTGGTGATGTAATATCTGTTTTTATAACTCTACCATCAGCTTTCCAACCATATTGTGCATTAAATTCATCATTTACATATTCTAATTCTGGTGGTAAATAGTCTGTAATTTCTGTTACGTATCCGTCTATTTCACCTTCGTTATATACTCTAATTGTATATATTACTTCATCTCCTACTGAAACTCCTACTGGTGCTTTTTGATGTTTATAAGTTGCTGTTGTTGAAGTTCCTGATTTTAAGTTTGTAACATCTACTATTGGTTCTTTTATGTATTTTCCCTTTGCATCTACTAATTCATTACCTTTTACAGATTTTATGAATTTTCTTAAAGATAGGTCAAAATACTTTCCTGGTAATAATAAGTCTTCATAGTCATCATCATCTTGGTAACCCCAACCTAAAGTTGATGTTCCTGGGTTATAATTTTTTATTTCATTTTCTGTTAAGTTGTTTGGCTGTGAATCTCTATCTGTTTTATTTCCATTTATATCTATATGATCTGTTATTTGTGCTACGTTTTTTAGAATTTGGTCAGAAGTTGTTACATCTGCTACTACTTTACATTCTATTTTTACATCTGCAAAGGAGATTTCTCCTCCTTCAAATGCTTTTAATAGAGTTGTACTTAATTTTCTAGTTGTTATTGTCTTTTTATCATTTGATGGTATCCATCCATTTTCTTGATTTAATGTACTATCTTCTATATATTCTAGTCCTTCTGGTAAGTGGTCTGTTATTTGAAGCGCATACCCATCTAATTCACCTTCATTGTATATTCTTATTGTATATTCTACTATGTCTCCTTTATTTACTGTTAATGGGTTCTTCTTATGTGGTTTTTCTACTGTCCATTTTCCATTATTTAAAGTTTGTAGGTTTGTGCTTGTTACATCTGGTACTCTATCTGTTATGGCTGTTGTTCCTATTTTTGTTATGAATTTTCTTAATGCTAAATCAAATAGTTTTTCTTCTGGTATATTTGGGGTTACTACTTCTACTGGATATTCTTTCTTTTGTCTTGTTATTTCAACAACTGGTTGATCTGTTGTTGGTGCATTTGCTACTGACCAATATGTTAGTGTTGTTTCATATGTAGTTGCTATTACTTTAAATTTCAAACCTGAAACATATAAATCTTTTGCAATAGATATATAAAATTCTCCACCTACTGCTTCTTCTAATGTAATTTGTGTTCCACTACCATTTACAATTTTATAATTAACATCTGACTCTCCATTTTTTAGTGTTGCTGAAAGTTTATATTCAATATTAGTCGATTTTTCTGTTATAGTATATGGACCTAATATGTAATTACCATCTTTTAATTCTATGTTTGCATTTGATGAATTTAGAGTTATTGGGTTTTCAGTATTTGTTTTAGTTGGAACTGTATTTTTATTTGCTAAACCACCTTCTACTAAATAGTCAAATATTGCTATTGCAACATCATTTCTATCACTACCATCATTAAATTTGTCACCAATATACATATAGCTAGCATCTCTTTTGTCTTTTACATTAAGCGCAAAAGTTCTCTCTGTAACATGATATTCATCATCTTCTTCACTATTTGTAAAGAACCAAATTGCTAATTGTTGTGCTATATCTATTTCATCATCACTTATATTTATATTTGTTGGAAGATCTGTACCTTTTAATGCTTCTGCAATTAATTCTTTTTTATATTTTTCACTTGTCTCAAGACCTGGTACGTAACAGTGTTCTAATACCCATATAAGAGAATTATAATCTTCTCCACTAGGAATAGAATTTAAGTAATTACCTGTTATAGGGTTTGTTTTAGAGTTTATATCTTTAAGGTCAAACTTTTGAGTATATGGTTGTACTTTTACTTGACCTACATATGAACCTCCCATGTCTGTTGACCCAAAACCTGGTCCTGCTTTAATACAATATATTGTTTTACTCATATCTGGATTTTTCATAGCTTCACTAGTATTATCTTCATATGTTGCTATTTTCCACATCTTCTTTTCTATCGCTTGATATGCATATCCTGATGCACGATACTCTTCTATACCTAAGTACATTGGAGCAACAGTTAATGCTCTAACTGTTGTTGAAGTTATGTTTAAAATTATAATTACTAAAATAGTAATTAAAACACTTAAAATTCCTTTTCTTATTTTCATTATCCTACCATCCTTTAATTTTATTTTGGCGTATTTATATATAATATATTTTAATAAGTTTTAAAATATATGTCAATAGCAATATTTTCCGGTTTTTTTATGCTTTTTTTATACCCCTAAAGACGCTTTAGGGAAGCTTATTTCTTAAAAGGTATATCTTATATAAGCCATATATTTTAATTATATTACATTTTGCTTACAATTTCAAGGTTTTATGTGAATTTATTTAGGGGTGTGGGAGTTTGAGGAATTATTTTTTTATACATTTTTAATAGAAAAGGAATAATTAATTCAATCTTCAAACCTTGAAAGTACTAAAAACATTGCATTCTTATTTTTAAATCAAAAATAACAAAAAGACGAGAAAACATTGATACTTCAACGTTTTCTCGATTTTCCTCTAGAGGCTATTACCAAGTTGAGTGTCATCTGTAATTAGCCTATAGCCTATATTTATATAATTTTAAAATCTCATTTTAATACAATTTTAATACAATAGCTTTTATTAATTATTTTATCAATATTACATTTGACAAAAATAGATAATCTGTGTATAATATAAATATAGGAAACGGAAACCACAAACGTGGCTTGCCGAGTGTGTAACACATCTGACTCGTCAAAGTTAACAGATGTGTTTGTTTATTTTATTCCTTATTTGTCCACATTATAAATATAACTGTCAATAAGGCTACGTTTACGGTTAGGGATATTCCTAAAGTATATATTAAAAATAATACAAATTCCATAAACACCACCTCACTTTCCCAGAGATGAACTCTGCTATGTATGGTGGCAAACCACATCTGCTTATTCTCATTTCCTATGTTTAGTACTATACATTATTTAATTATAAAATACAAGCGAACAAAATAAAATTTTGCAAATATTTTTTATAAAATTACATATAATGTTCCCTATAATAATCAAACTAGTTTTATTTATAATCCTTTTAACAATAGACACAGTACCAACAGTTATTAATTTAATAATTAGTGTAATAGATAAAGTTTTTATAAAGGAGAATAATAAGAAAATGAAAAAAATAAATAACAAGAATGGAAAAGACCTTTGTATATGTGGGTTGTGAAATAAATATGTTTGATTATTATAGGCAAATTTATATATGATAAAGGTCGAAATGGTTCGAATCCATTACCCCACGCCAAAACAGTAATAGATATTATATTTATTGCTGTTTTTTATTTTAATACATTTTTAACACAATAAATTTTATTTTTTAATACAATTTTAATACAAAAGGAATAATTAATTCAATTTTCAAACCTTGAAAGTACTGAAAATACTGCATTCTTATTTTTAAATCAAAAATAGCAAAAAAACAAGAAAACATTGATATTTCAACGTTTTCTCGATTTTTCTTTGGAGGCGTCAATCATTCAAGTTACATCTCAAAAGTATTGATATTATTGGCTTTTCCGTCAAAGATTTTAATGTGTTAAGTTCATTTTAAGTTTGTTTTTAATAAATTATTTTTTTCTATGTTACCTCTTACAATTTTCTATTTATAAAAATAGAAAAGAATTTGAAAATATTATAAAAAATGATAAAATAATATAGGGTGATAATATGAGTATTTTAGAACAATTAGAAAATAGTAGTAAAGAAATTATAATGTTATCAGAGGATTTATTTATTAATCATTCTGAAATATTATATTTTCCACATCCATCTACTGGATTTTTTGATTTCTCTTACAAATCTTATAGATGGAAAGAATTAAATGATAAGGGAAAACAATTACAATCAAAATTATATGATAAATATAATAAATTTCAAGAGATTATAGCATATTTGTTACAAAAACAAGTACCAAAAACAAAACAATTATTTCAAAAATCTAATGAAATAGTTTTAGGATATATAGAGTATAGTAAAGATTTAAGGGGGGACAATACAACAATTTCAATAAATAAAGAAGTAAAGCAAAATATAGAACATATGATTAACATCATAAATAGCCTCTATGGAAAATCTAATACTAAAACTATATTAGTTCCAGATACAAATGCATTATTGAATAATAATATTTTATCTGAATGGGAATTTAAAGAATTTAATAAATTTGAATTATTGCTAATTCCAACTGTATTAGCTGAACTAGATAAATTAAAAAATGACAGAAGTAAACAAAATAGAAGTGATAATGCTAATAGTATAATAAGACAGATAAAAGAATTTAGAAGAAGAGGAAAATTAACAGAAGGAGTAACTGTCATTACTAATAAGATATATTTAAAATCTATCGCTGTAGAGCCTGATTTTAAAAATACATTGTCGTGGTTAGATACAAACAATCAAGATGATAGAATAGTAGCGTCTTTTTTAGAAGTTATAAGAAATTTTCCTAATAGTGATGTCAGGTTAGTAACTAGTGATATAAATTTACAAAATAAAATGGAATTTGCCGAATTGCCATTCATAGAAACTCCTGAAAAAGTAAAATTATAATATTTATTAAAAAATTTTTTGTATTAATTGATTAATATAAAAAAATATTGTAGAATAGTAGCAACCTTTTCATTGACAGAAAGGTAATCCTTACTTAAGGATGGAAAGGGGGTTACTTGTATGTCTAGTTACGACCTTATCTTACAATTGATTGAGATGTTACTTGCTGAAAAAGAAAAGAACTTTCAATTAAGAGAAGATAAAAAGAATGACAAAGACTAGGTTGCATACATAGTCGAAAGCAGGGTAGTTTTTACGGAGCTACCTTGTTTTTTTAACAAAAAAATAGTATGTGCATTTACGGTACACATACCAGTTACATATATGTTTCGTTACGACCAACGACACATTTGCTTAAGCTACATATATAATAACATATTTTTTTGGAGCTGTCAAATGAATTTTAGTCCGATTGTTAATTAATATCTTATTATAGCTAATATTAGATAATATAATTTTAAAATATACTATTTTTTTATTAAAAGTATTAAGTATAAAATATATAAATGTTAAGTTTGTGTTAAGTTCATTTTAGAGAAATTAGAAAATTTTATCCCTTGTAAGTATTGAAAATATTATATTTTTATTTTCACTCAAAATAATACAAAAAGCGAGTAAACGTTGATATACTAATGTTTACTCACTTTTTGATGGAGGCGCCACCCGGATTTGAACCGGGGATCAGAGTTTTGCAGACTCGTGCCTTACCGCTTGGCTATAGCGCCGAATATTATTATTTGGAGCAGGTAACGGGAATCGGACCCGTAACTAATCCTTGGCAAGGATTTATTTTACCACTAAACTATACCTGCATATGCTTATAAAAGCATATTTATAATAACAAAATTATATTTAAAAGTCAAGACATGTTGGCAAATTTTCAAAAAATTGGATCATATAACTTATTATATTTTTCTTTTTAATTTCATTTTTTACTACTATATCTATTGTTTCAATTATTTCTTCTTTATTTTTTACTACTAAATTTCCTACCTTTTTCCCTTTTTCTAGTGGTGCTTCATATTCATATATACAATTTATCTCTACTTTTATATCTTTCTGAGTTCCTTTTTTTATTGGAATTATTCTATTTTCTATATTTTCTAATTCTAATTCTATATTTTTTCTTTGTGCCTTATTTATATATATGCGACTCTCATTAATTTGTTTCCAATTTTCGAATTCTTTTTTTATAATTTCTTCTAGATTTATTCTTTCATATTCTTTAAATGCATATTCTATTAATTTTATACTATCTGATGTCCTTTGTTTTTTTGTATCTGCTCCTAGCACTACTGTTATTATTTGGTTTCCTTCCCTTGTACATGAAGTAACTAAACATCTCATTGCATTACCTGTGAAACCTGTTTTTACTCCATTTACTCCATTTAAATTTCCTAATAATTCATTTGTATTAGTTATATTTCTATTAGCTCCATTTATATTTATTGTAGTACTTTTTGTATTTACTATATTGGCAAATTTAGAATTTTGTAGTGCATAATCTGTCAACACTGCTAATTCATATGCTGTAGTATAATGTTCTTCATTATCTAATCCATGTGGTGTTACAAAATTAGTATTTTTTAAACCTAATTCTTCTGCTTTTTTATTCATAATGCATGCAAAACCTTCTACACTTCCCCCTATATATTCTGCAAGTGCTACTGCGCTATCGTTTCCGAGAGCGTAACATTAGGCCATATAACAAGTCATTTACTGTTACTTTATCATTTTCTTTTAATTTAAGACTTGAGCCTCCTGTATTAGCTGCTTTTTTAGATACTGTTATGGTATCTGTTAATTTAGCGTTTTCTAATACCACTATTGCTGTCATTATTTTAGTTGTTGATGCCATTGCCTTTTTTTTATGTTCGTTTTTACCCCATATCACTTTTTTTGTAGTTCTATCATATATTATTGCTGACTTAGAATTTAAAATAGGTTCTACACTTGGCTTTGTGGCTGATTCTACTATTTCTTGCATTTCAATTTCATTTAGTTCTTCTTCATCTCCATCATCTGCATATATTGTTGGAGTACACATATTAATTAGCATTAATAATATTAATATGATTTTTAATAAATTTTTTATATTATAGGCAATTGAATTTGCCTCCACGGTTTTAAATTTATTTTTTCTATGTAACAATGAAATCACCTTATATATTTTATTATATAAAATGATTTTTATTACTAATTTTTAAATATAACATATTATAAATATTAGTGTAGGTACTTATCTCTAATATGAATTTATAAGAAAATTCATCAAATTACGGCCTAAGTATATATTTTAACTTGCTATTTCCTATGAAGTATTGCCTATTAATCCCCTACATTTCATATTCAATTTATTTTATATTTACCTCTCTTGTCTATTATGTGCTATTTCTTCTTCTAATTCTTCTGTTATAATTTCTACTATTTCTTTTTGTTCTTTTTCAGGGTATTGTTTTCTTTTTTCTTCAAACAATTCTTGTGCTTTTTCTACATTTGGTTTTCCTTGTCTGTAATATCCCCATTTGCTTGCTAGTTCTTCATAGTTTACATTATCATGTGTATGTGTTTTTGTATTTTTATTTCCATCTATATCTTTTGTTCTTATTTCATCATTTGGTAATATATCACCACTTTCATCTTCATGCTGTTTTGCTTCTTGATAGCCTTTTTCTACACTTCTATATCCTGTTTTATATTCCCCTGCTAAATCTCTTTCTTCTTTCTTCATGCTCCAAACATTATTTGTTTCTAACTCTCTATCTAGGCTATGGTTTCCTTCCACTCCTTCCCCTCCTATTGTCTTTCGTGGAGAATGATATACTTTTATTTCTCCATATGAGCCATTTTTTATAGAGAATGTTCCTTTTCCTATATTAAACCTTGATAGTACATCATCTTTGGAAACTTTTCCATCGTGATCCACTTGATAGTTTGATTCTCTTGGATTGTTTCCTTCTTGATGGTCTTGTGAAAGTTCTAGTGGTACTACTGTTCCATCCTTTGCAATTGCTACAAATGAATATCTGGTCGTATTTACTTTGGCTTTTTTGCCATCACTATTCAATAAATTATCTCTATGATCTGATTCTATTACTCCCATTTGAATAAATTCTTTACCTTCTATTTCTGGCATTTTTCCATTTTGCTTTAATAGTTGTCCTAATGTTTTCATGTCTGTTACTTTATCCTTCATTTCTAGTTCTTGCTTTATATTTACATCTTTTAATGTACTTTGTTTTTTTATTTTTGGAATATTTAAAATGTTTCTTATTCTTTCCTGATTATCTGCGTTTTCCTTTTCTTCTCTTTCTTCTATTTTTTGGCTTAAATGTATAGTTGCTACTTTTGTAATTTCATAATTATCTTCTAATTGTAATATTCCTACTAATCTATTAATTTCTTTTTGTTGTTCTTCTTTTATCGATATTTCTTTTTTGCTTAAATCTATTGACATTACTACATCTCTTATTTGTTTTCCTATTTCATCTTCTAATTTTTTACTTTTAAAAATGATATTATTTTCTCTTATTTTCTTTATATATGTACCTATTTCTGTTGTTCCTAAATAGTATTTTCCTTTTTCTCCTAAGTCTACCATATATAATCCTAAAACTTTTCCTTTTATTTTTAGTCTTTCCATTAAGTAAATATCTTTTACGTTTTGCATTTCTTCATTCTCTATTAGTTTTTGCTGTATTTTCTTCATATCATTTTCAAATTTTCTATCGCTTATTAAAAAACCTATTAGTTTATTATTAATTATATCAATAATAAGACATTCTTCTTTTAAACCTATTAATTCTTCTTGTGTAAAGTCTTTTGTATCTTCTATATATATTTTTTGTTTAGATTCTATATCTTCTGATACAAAGTATTTTTTACTATTTGTTATTCCAATTATTCTTACTTTTCTCTTCTTTCCTATTAGCTCTTTTAAATCCATATTATCACCTATAAATATTATAATCTAAAAAATAGGCAGAAACAAGTCCTGCCTATTAACTTTCCAAAATGGAAATTATATTTCAAATGACATTATAAAGTTAGTTCCTTCTAGTAGTTTTATTATTATATTATAGTTATATTCTTCTTTAGTATTTAATGCATTTTGTATATTTACTTTATATGTATATATGTCTGTATCTACCATTGTATATGATTCTATATTTATAATGTTATTATTATATACACGTTGTTTTATATAATTTTCAAATATTTGTAATGTACTAAAATTGTTGTTTCTAAATGTATTATCTAATTTATTATATGCTGATTTATAGTCTTTCATATTAAGCATTTCGAAGAATTTTCTTACATTTTCTGCTCCTTTATCTACTGTTTTTAATTTTGCATATTCTTCTACTAGTTCTTCATTTTCAATTGTATAATTATCTAATTGTACAGTGTAATTCATTAATGCTATTTCTTTAAAAATATATACAAATCCATGTGTATCTTCACACACATATATTGTGTAATTATCTTTTTTTACTATTTTATATTTACTTATAGACACTTGTATATCTTTCTTCTCTTGTGCATAACTATTAAATTCGTCAAATGTTGAAAATCTATTTTTTTTGTATTCTTCTTCTAATAGACTATATGCTAGCTTAGTATTACTTTTCATTAATTTAATATAATTATTTAAATAATATTTAGGCATTTGATTTTCTGATATATTTGTATATTTAAATTGATTATAGTCATTTTTCTCTATACTATTTTCTGATATTTTTATATCTCTCGTTTGCATAATTTTACTATAATTATATTTTTCCAAATAATCGCTTAAAAATATTGAAAATGTATTATTTTCTGAGTCTGTTTTTATAACTATATTAAACTCTTCATTTCCTATAAATGCATATACTATATAAATATCTATATTGGCTGATTTATCATATATATATACTTTATCTATAGTATTTTGATAATCTTTATATTTTCTTGCCATATTAATTATAGTATCATCAACATTTTTATTTGAATTTTTATATTCATTATCTAACATATAATTAATTATTTGTAAACCTTCTTTTTGAAATGCCTTTTTTGCAGTTTCTTCATCTATAAGTGTTGTGTCATATTCCATATCTCCATTTGTTTCTTTTATATAAGAGGTTATTTCTGAAACTATTTTTTCTATTACAAAGTATTTATTTTTATTATCTAATAGCTTAATTTCTTCATCATTTTCATATAATACTTGTTGCTCAAAATCTGTTTCATATTTATGGTTATCTGTATTAAAATATTTATTTATAACAACTAGCATTATTAAACATATTATTATGATTATAATAACTATTATACTTAATACTAAAATTTTATTATTATTCATATTTTATCTCCTATTTTTTTATGGAACTCTTAATATTTTTACTATTCTATTTGTTGTATGACCTGATGTACTTGTTTCTCTAGCTGCAATACTTGCATTTCCTCCACAGTTATAAACTATTGGTCTATTTCCATTCATTGAACCTGCATATATTTCTACGTGTCCATTGTAGCATAATATATCTCCTGCTCTTGCATTTTCAATGCCTCTTATTTCTTGCCATCCTTCTGGATTACGTATAAATGTTGAAGAGCTCCATTGACTCATTCCTTCTCTAAACCTTGAACTTCTATATCCTGAGTTTAAAATTACCCATGTAACATATGAACTACAATCTATAGTTTTTGTTCTATAATTAGGTACATTTACTCCTGCTTGTGCATACCTATATCCATTTTCTCTAACATATTTATGTACTGCCTCTGCTGCTTGGATCATATTAGCTGATCCTTCTAATTCTCCTGAAATTGTTTCTCCTAGATAATCGTAATTTGTGTAGAAAATGTGAGTATTTGGATCTTCAAATATATATACATAGAATGGGTGACTTTCTTCTGGAGAAGTTGGCATTCCTGCACTTATTGCAGATCTTCTTGTTCTAAACCAAAATGCGCCTCTAGTAGTATCTCCACCTGCAATTACACTATCTACTGCTCTTTTAGTTTTCTCTGAGGGTACAGCTCTTGCCAAATGTCCATTTGCTACACAAGTAAATTGATTTGCTTGATATATAACTGCTGGTATTGTGTTTGGAAATTTAGGTGATTTTACTCTATTTAAAACTACGCATGCTACATGTCCAATTTCTGGCTCACTACTTCCACCAGCTTCTGCTTCACATAGTTTATATAATAATTCTAAATCTTCTTCATCTACTTCTTCATATTCTATATCATCATCTTCATATGGATTATAATCATCTCTACCATATGGTAAATCTAAATCTTCATTATCTGGAAGGGTCATTAGAAATTTCATATGGTCTATTAAACCTTGCATTCTTACTTTATATTGGCTAGTGTAATCTTCTTCTGCCTCTACAGAATCATTTCCTTCAATATTTTCTCCAAGCACACCATATAGCATATCTGCTTTATTTAATAGTTCATTTAATGGTTTGTCTTCAGCTTTTGAACTATTAGGTTTTTTATATCCTACATTTGTTCCCTCTCTTACAAATTCTGCTCTTTCTGCACAAATCTCTGAACGGTGTGGATTTCTATAACAATCGTCATAGTAACATTTTCCTTCTTCATTACGCAATAATCCTAAAAACTGTTTAGATTTTTCTACTGATTTTGCTAATATTGGTGGATTATATGTTGTAACTGTTGTTGTAGTTTGAGTATATGATATTTTCTGTACTAAAAATGTATCATACCATTTCTCTGGTATAGTTATAGTCTCTACTCCTCCTGCTGGACTTTCTACTTGTTGCTCTCCTGCTTCGCGGTGATTTCCAAGAGTTGGTGGCAATGGAAAAGTTTCTTTGATTGGTCCATTTTCTTCTGTTGTAACTTCAACATTTGTAGTATACTCAAATTCTTCATACCAACTCCATGTATTTGCATATGTTATTTCTAAGTGTGGATCTGAAGTTGTTGTAATTACTATTGATCTTTTCTTTTTAGTTTTTTCACCTGTTTTTGTTGCACCTGATGTTGAACTACTACTTTCATTTTCATAACTTTCATACTTTTCTTCTACTTCTGTTACATCTCTTATTACTGTACTATCATCTTGTACTACTAGGTCTATTTCTGTTTGCCTTGCAAGCATTGCTACATGGTATACAAACTCGGGACTTCCCGTTATTTCACATAAACTTAATAAAAACTCGTATGGCATTGTATATTTTGAAATATATTCTTTATAATCTATATGTTCTTCTCCTTCAACTATTACTTCAGTTGAATCTGCTCCCACTCCTAACTTTTGATTTAACCAGTCTTGTACGTCTGAAAACCATTTATTTATCGAATTTGATATATCTCCTTCTATTTTTTCAATAGTTTTAACTTTTGCAATAACTATATTTCCTTCTTCGTCTAAAGTATATCTATATCTTATCTTCTTATTGTTTGAACTTTTTAGTTCTTCCCATTGTTCTGGTGTTACATATTGCATTTGTACATAATCTTTACCACTTATTTCTTTTATATATTCATCATTGCCTACTTGCAAAGCTCCACTTGTATCTGCTGTTGGTTTTGTTCTATATAAATATACTCCTCCATCAATCCAATTATCATTATGTGGATTTACAAGTTCAGTTCCTCTTCTTCTATGTATACTTTGTGTTATTAAATCTGCTTTTATAAATTCTCCAATATATTTTTCTATTTGTTCTTTATCTTCTTTATATGTAGAATCTGTTAATATTTTTTCTACTAGCTCTCTTTCAGTTAATTTTGCATCTTTATCTTTATATTTTATATTTCCTAATAATTTTAAATTTTTTAGTGTAATTCCTAAGTTTTCTAGTTGTCTGATATATTCATCTACTAAGGTGGCTTTAGTTTTTTCTTCTTCACCGAGTTTCTTCGTTGGTATATATGAATTCTATTTCTTTATCTAGCTTTATCCAGTAATCATCAGTCATGTTTTTCCAAAAACTTGTAACGGATGTTGTTAAGTTTGATGATAACTCTATTAATTTGCTTTCTACTGTCATAATTATTGCATAAAATGACATAGCTATTAATATTACTGCTAAACTTCCTGCAAATATTGGTATTAATATTTTTCTTTTGAGTTTATTTTTTATTTTATTTTTTTCTTTATCTGCTTTTTCTCTTAGCTTGTCTTTTATTCCCATATTTCACCACCCATCTTATGATTTACCATTCTACCTCTAATTTTAATCTTTCATCTATATTTTCATTTTTATATTTTTCATAGTCTTCTACAATATCTGTGAATGCAATTTTTTTAGTTCTAATGCTTGCATTATATTTTTTATTTATTTTCAAATTATAAGTTCTAGAGCCATATGCTATTATTTCATATAAGCTACTTGATATTTCGTTTGTAAATGCTGTGTATTTTACATTATCTGTTCCAACTGCATATACGCTCTTTGTACTTTTTCTCGTATCCATACAAATTTCTTTATTCGTATTATTTTGCACTTTTATTTTATATATTTCATAATCTATGTATATTTCTTGTTTTGCTACTGTTACTACTATTCCATTCTGATCTAATTTTTTATTTATATCATTAGTTGTAATTAAACTATTTATATTTAACTTACCACTATCTTTTTCTACTGTAATATAGTCTTTTTTTGAGGTTTTATCTGAGACATCACCAGTTCCTAATATATCACCCAAAAATGTTACTTTATATGTATTTGTTTTACTAGAATTTTTGTAGTTTTCTATTTTAGTTGTTCTAGGCTCTGTAAATATTAAATTATAATAATTTTGTATAAATTTCTCTTTTGTTTTAAATAATGTCTCTTTACAGTCATCTGTTAATAAATTATAAGCCTTTTCTATATTATTTTCATTACAACTATTAACAAATTCTTCAATTACACTTACATTTGTTTTGGTCGTTTCAGTATTTACTTTTTCACCTGTTAATATTGATTTATTTGGTATTTGCTCCTCTTCTACCCATGCTGTGTTTGTATTGTTATTTCTTTGTTGTAAAGATCTTTTTGCTACCCCATTTAATGCTCTTATTATAATGAAAAAGAAGACTACTACCAATGCTGTTATAATAATTTTTCCTCTGTTTTGATTCCATATCCTAATTAATCTATTCATTGTAAGTAGCCTCCTATTTTATTCAATTATTTTCTATTTCTTGGATTCTTTAAGTTTGGGTTTGTTGATCGTGGTGCCTTTGATCCTCTTGTTGATGTATTTGTTGTACTACTTGGTCCTCTTGTTGATGTATTTGTTGTACTACTTGGTCCTTTTCTTGCTGGATTAGTTGATTTTGGCGCTCTTGATCCCCTTCTTGCTGCTTCTGATGTACTATTTGTTCTTGGAGTTACTGTGCTTGAGCTTTTTGTTTCTGGCGTTACTGTTTGTGTATTTGTTTGTGTGGTTCTTATTTTTTTAGTATTTTCGCTTGAATTGTCCGTTTGTTCTTTTGTTGGCCCAACTGGTTTTGTTTGGTTAGTATTACCTTTTACTTTACCTGATTTTGTTAAATTATGTCTTTGTCCTACTTGTGCTTTCATTACATTTAATACATAATCAGCTTGTTTTTCTGCTTCAACTTCACTAAATCCTTTATCCATAAATTCTTGTGTAAAGTCTTCTTTTCTTTGTTTATATTTCTTATCATCTCCAAGAACGCTTGAATCAATTTTTCTATCTTGTGCAAGTAATGCAATTTTAGCTGCTTGTGATGCTTCTACTCCAAATTCTTCAGCCTTTCTAGCTCTGTAGATTTGTGCTATATCTGTCATACCTTCGTCTGCATATTGCTTAATTGCTTGTTTTTCTTGTCTTAACCTTTGTGCTGATACTGCTTGTCCATTGTTTGCTTTAGCCAATTTATCTCTAATGTATTGATCTGTATTTGCATCCTTCATGAACATTTTTGCTTTATGTGCATCTTGTGCTACTGTATTTCCATTAAATGTATCTTTTGTATTTCTATATTTATCTGCTATACTATGTCTAGCATTTCCTACAGTTCTTCCTACTCCGACAGCTGTTCTTCCTATTCCTGTAGCTGTATTTTCTGTCATATTTACTACACCTGTTCCAATTCTTCTACCAGCTGTTGCACCTGCAATTACACCTGTTATACCTTTGCCAGATGCTAAACCTCCTGCTGCTCCAATTACTGTTCCTGCTGCTCCTAAAGCAACTCTTGATACTCCAAATCCTGCCTTAGCTGTAAATTTAGCTGCTCTTCCTAATGTACGTGCACCTTTTAATGCCATTCCTTTTTTACCGCCATTTGCGTTTGCTATATTTCTCATTCCTTGTCTAAATTTACCTGGCTCTTTACTTTCCTTATTAGAATTTTGTTCTGATATTTTTCTTTGTTGTTCTGCTCTTCTATCTGCTTCTTCTTGTTCTAATTGTTGCTGTCTAATAGCTCCTTGCTGTTCTTCTAACTGTTTTTGTTGTTCTTCTAATTGTCTTTGTCTTTCTTGCTCTTCTTTTCTTCTCTGTTGCTCAGCAAATGCTTCTGCTGCTTTTTTAGCAGATTCATTTTCTTCGTCCTTTGCCTCAGATTTTCCAGATTTCATTTCTGAAGGTGATTCTATTCTCAGACCTGTTTTTGGATCTATTTTTTCTCCTGGTCCATTTGATCTATAGTCTATTCCATCTGTTCCATGTGTTTTTTGGAATTTTGGTTTATCGTTTTCTCCTTCTTTATTAACACTTCCACCTTTGTTAGATGGTACTGATGAACCAACTCTTGATCCTCCTTTTCCACCAAACTTGCTTGCAAGTGACCCTGCTGTAAATGTTGCAAGAGGTCCCATCATTCCTAGTGGAGCTTTATCAAATCCAAACATTTTCTTTAATAACTTTTCTGCTGGTAATATAAATCCTGCTGCTGCTATTGCAAATATGAAGTTTGTCTTTACAAGTTCCATAGCAGAACCTATAAAAATCATATATATTATTAAATGGAATGGTTGTATTAATGCTGTATATATGTATTCTTTAAGCCACATGTTGAAGGCTTGTGCTTTTCCATCTCCTATTTTATCTATTGGGTATGTAAGTGCTACAAGTGGCGCTATTATTGTTAAAAATGCCATTGTAAGTACCCTTTTTAAATAATGGTATGTAAAAATTCCTGTATAGAATATTAATGCTAAGTATACCAATAAATATGCAAAGCTTTCCATATTATCTTTACTTTGTACCATAAACCTTGCTGCACCCATTACATTTGTTGTAAAGCTTGTTCCATCACTTACACTAACTACTACACTTTCTGAAGCATAGTTATTTCCTGCTATTGCATCATTTACTGAATCTATTAATACAAGTGTAAATGACATTATATAATGTAAAAAGAATAACAAGCAAAGTGCAATTAACCAATCCATAAACATTTGCTTATGTTTTGCTTTATCTGCTGCTGTACTAGATATTATTATTCTAATACCTACATATACTAATACACATAAAAGTCCTACTATAGCTAAATTTCTAAGTGCTATATACCAACCAGAAATTGTCCCTTGTAAAATTGCTGCTGTTCCGTCCACCTTATATTCAGATGTCTGTTTGGTTAGCTTAGGATTAATAAAATTAATATCTAAATATGGTACTTTGTTACTAAATATCTCTTCTGGTGTATATTTTATTACTGGTACTTGATATGTATCTCCATCTGTATTTTTTCCTAAATCTAAATCATCTACATTAACTTCCATTGTTGTTTTGCCATTGCTTGGCTTAATTCTATTGTCTCCTTGCTCTACCATTATTGCAGAATCTCTAAACTTTTCACCTGCTGCAAATTGACCTGTCATAAACCATTGCATTCCTGATGAAAATGCATCTCCTATCATTGCACATAAGTCTATCATGGCATTTGCTAGAACTCCACCTACATTAGATATAAAACCTGCATGTGAATAAGTTGGAACTATGAAATTAATACATAATACTGTAAGTATTACTAAAATTGTCTTTTGTAGTATTCCTTTCTTAGTAAATATTTTCATTACTTACACCTTTCTTTTTAATATTCTTCTCTTCTTCTATTCATTTGTACCAACTTGTTAATATTTGTTTCTACGAATTCAAATTCTTTTGCAGTTGGCCTTATTTGTATTATTGCTGTGTCTGCTCCTACTTTTAGAAGTCCCTCTCCTTTTTCACATGTAACTAGGAAACCTGACTCTCCAGAGCTTAGTTTAAATACTTCTTTTAAGTATTGTATTTCTGATTTATCTTGTGCTAAAAATAGTTTTGTATCTGATGAAGTTAAAACTGCTTGTGCTTCTGGTTTTTCGTAGAAGTCTTGGAACCTTTGTGAAATGATTGCTAGTGAAACATTTCTTTTTCTTGCACGACGTGCCATTGTGTTTAAAAAGTCTACGGCTTCTGGGTATGGAAGTAACATCCATGCCTCGTCTACTAAAACTCTTTTCTTAGAAGCTTTTGTTCTATCTTCACTATTTTTCTTAACGTATTTTTCCCAAATCCATGAAAGTAATATTTGTTGTGCTAGTGGTCTTGCGAATCTTTCTTCTAGTTGAGAAATATCTAAGTTTATGAACAATGTTCCATCTAATAAGTCAAATGTAGATTGTCCATCAAAATATGCCATTTGTCCGTTATATTCCCTTATGTATTGTTTCATAACCTTTATTAAATAACTATAATGGAATTGGTAGTCTGGGTTTTTGTTTTCTTCTGCTTTACGAAGAATTCTTCTATACCATGAACCAATTGTTGGCATTTCTTTCTTTTGCCTTCCAAGTAAATTTCCTGTTGCCATTGAATTTGTAACAAATAAGCTATTAGGGTCACTATTTATTCCTGCTTCTACATATTCTTCTGCTACTGACTCTGATATTATTTGTTTTGTAAGCTCATTTACTTCTTTTGACCTTGTACTTCCCCTTGCCATTGTAACCAATGCATTTGTTACGTCTTCTACTTTGTTTTCAACATTAACTACTGACCTTGATTTTCCTGTTATTTCGTCTTTTATAATTTCTGGCTCTATATCAAATAAGTTAATTACTGTTTGTGATGTTGGGCTTATTACAACATTTATTCCACCTAAACTTTCAGCAACTATTGAATACTCACCTTCAGCATCTAGTGCTAAACTTTGTATTCCCATTAAAACTGCACTACGTGAAATTAATGTTTTCATTGTAACAGATTTACCAGCACCTGATTTAGCAAATATAACCATGTTATAGTTTGTTAATGAACTATGGAAGTTATCAAATAATATTGGTACTCCTGTTTGTTTGTTAAACCCTAGGGGTATACCTGTTGGGTGCCCTACTTCTGATGTTGTGAATGGGAATACTGTTGACATTGAACGCCTATCAAATGTATGTGTTTTATTTATTTTGTTTTCCATTAATGGTATATTGCTTTTGAAGGCTTCTTCTTGCATTCCCCAGGCGCTTTTTATATCTACTAAACTTTTTGACATTTCTGATGCTAGCATTTTTGTATATCTGTTTAAATCTTCTAAGCTATATGCAAATAATGTAGATACTATTGATGCTTCAAATAATTTGTTATACCCTGCTGCAATTTCGTCTCTTAATTGTTCTGCTTCCCATCTTTTTTGCCCTATTGTGCTTTCTCTGTTTATATTTCCTCTATCTGCTGCAACAATTCTTTCTGTTTCAAGTTCGTTAATAACTCTGTTTAATTCATTTTGTGACCTTGACTCTGGTATTGGGTTTATATATATTGATGTATTTATATCTCCAAACATGTACATATCCCTAAATAGTTCTGGGAATGTTGCCATTCTTGGAAGATTTGATACGAAGAAACTACGTGCATACCTTGTAATATTTGAAATTATTTCTAAGTGGTCAATATTACTTGCATCTATTCCAGATGGTGCTATTAATTCTTTAATTGTTTTTCTTTTTAGAATTTGATATTCATCTGGGTTTGTATAGTCATTATTAAGCTGTCTTTCTCTTTCTAGTTCTCTTTGCTTTTTCTTTGACATTCTCAGTTCCTCCTTCTTCATTTGTGTCTATTTTATTAATTGCTTCTTCTGCTATATCTTTACCAATTATTTGTGTATTTTCCTCAATAATTAGTTGTGCAAGTTCTGCAATTAAATCTCTTTTGTTTGCTTTCTTTTCTTCAAGTGCTTTTTGTTTTTCTGACCTTGCTTCATTTACTTTATTTGTTGCAAGTTCTAAAGCTTCTTGTTCTATTTGTTCATTTAATAATCTCATTTGTTTATCTACTACATCTGGTGCTGTTGAATATAACTCGTCATATCCTGCTTTTAATGCTTTTTCTAATCCATAGCTTTCTGCTTCGTCACGGTTGTATGCCATATATAGTAATTCTATAAGCTCGTTAGAGTCCATTACGCTTGAATTTATTCCACATACTGCTAAAGTTCTTACAATTGATTGTGCTCTTGTGTATAATTCTGAAAATGCTAAGTTTCTTTGTTCTTGTTTATCAAATTGATTTTCTCCAAGTTCTTCTACATAATATGGTATTACAACATAATATTTTTTATTAAGAACATTTTTGTTTAAGCTCATTTTCTCTGTTGAGTATATAATATCTTTTCCATATTCATATAAGTTTTTTTGTTTTGTAAGTTCGAAATATGCTTTGTCTAATTGTTCTTTAGTGTATGTTTCAGCTCTTTGCATTTGTTTATATTGCATTTCTTGCTTTTCTACTGCCATTTCTATTTCTTTTATTTTTTCTTTATATGTTTGGATACTATTATCTAAGTTTACTGTTCTTGTTTGTGTATATATTTGTACTGGGTGGCGTAGTGTATTTAGGAATTGAACAAATCCGTCTTCAACACCATTTTTTTCAGCTTCTGACATTAGGTCATAATTTATACCTTGGCATTCAACTACCATTACATATCTTTTTCCGTCTTTTTGTGAAATCATGTTATCTACTACTGTGTCAAATTCCATAAAGTCTAATACTGAGCCAGTTCTATAGTCTTTAAATTTTTTAGTTTTAGAATTTTTAACTTCTTCTTTTGGTTTATTTTCGTTTTCTTCTTTTTTATTAATTTTTGAATATGCAAAGACTATTCCTAGTGCTATTAGCAAAATAACCATTATTACAAGTACTATCATTAGTACCATAGTTAACAAATTTATAGTATCCATTATTTTTCTTCCTCCTTAGTATATAAATAGATTTTATTTCCTTTTTTCTTAAAAAGCACTGCTCTTTTTATGATGTCATCAATGTTTTCACCACTTACTGCTTTTGTAAATTTAAGTATTCCTATTGATGGCATTTTAAAAGTACCTATAACAAAACCAATTAATGCAGTAATAACAATTGCTATTATTCCTGCAATATGTAAATTCATTAGTGAGAATAGACCATAAAGTGGTAAGCCTAACCCTACTCCTATTACTGTATATATTAAACTTTTTCCTGAGAATATAAATAGTATTCTTCCTTCACCTTTTACATTTCTAGGTATGTTATATGTACCCATGTATGTTTCCTCCTATTTTGCTTTTGTTTAATTCTTTTTTAGCGTATAATTACACTTGATTATATTATAACAGATATCTTGCTAAAATGTAACAAAAAAAGCAAAAAAAATGCATAAAAATGCATTTTTAATGTAATTGTAATATGTTTGTTATGGTTTTGTAAAAAATAAAAGGTAGAATTTTGAAAATCTACCTTTTTTATCTTTATATTATTATTTATTAAATGCATTTGCCATGTTATATACAACATTTACTATTGTTGTTGAAGCAAATATTAATATTGCACCTACTAAGTATGGTATCATTGTCTTTTTGTATTCTGCTTTTTCTTCTGCACTACCCATCATATATTTAATACCAAGTATTAATAATACAACTACTGCAACTACTACACCAACTGTTTGCATAATTGTTACTATTGTAGCACCTAATGATACAACTTTGTCTGCGTTTGCATTTGCATTTCCCTTTGATATTGTGTCTATTTGTTTTTCTATATCTGTTGCTAACACTACATTTGAAATTGATAACACAACCATAAGTACAATTAATATTATAGATAATATTTTTACTTGTTTTTTCATAATTTTTCCTCCTTAATTTTCATTACTATTTTAATTATAATATATATTTTTCTATTTTTCAACTATTTTTTCTATTTTTTGCTTATTTTTTCTATTTTTATTAGATTCCTTGTAATACTGTAACAACAATTTTCCATATTGTAAATGCTCCAAATACTACAACACAACCTATTACGTATATTATTAATGCTTTTTGAACTTCTGCTTTTCCTTCTACTCCTGCTGTCATAAATTTTATTCCTAACAATACACCAATTAATACTGCTGCTATTATTCCTACTACTAAAAGAATGTTATATATTGTATCTGATAATTCTTTTAATTTTTCTTGTGTAATTAGTCCATTAGCTCCTGCTTGTCCTTTTTGTATAAATCCATCTGCTTCTTTTATTACTTCTCCTGCTGTATGGCTTGTTGCATATGTGTAACTTTGCATACTAAGTAATACCGCAAGAGTAGTTATTATTAATATTATATATACTAGTTTTTTCATATTCTCACCTTCTTTATACATTCACTTGTGACATTATATTCCATATAACACTTACTATTTTCCCTGAAACAAAAATCATTAATGTTCCAATAATCATAGGCATTAATGTTTTTTTGTATTCTGCTCGTTCTTCTATACTTCCAATCATGTATTTCATACCTAATACCATAAACATTACTATTGAAATTACTAAGCCTACATTTATAATTGCATTAACTATTACTCCTGCTGAACGAAAAGCTGTAGCTGTGTCTGAGTCTGTTAAATTTCCTGGTTTAAAATCATCTGGGTTTATTGTTCCTGCTGATGCTGAAGGTTTCATAGTATCTTCTGGGGCTGGTCTTGCGTGAACTATAGTTGTATAACTTAATAACATTGTAAACACTATCATTATTATTGTTATTACTTTTGTTATGTTTTTTATTTTCATTTGTTACCTCCGTTTTATTTCTATAGTTTTATTATAACTTATTATTTTTGTTTTTTCAACATTTTTTTGATTTTTTGCATAATATCGCAATTGATTCGTTATAATTCACATTCGAATATATTTTTATGCTGTATATGCTAAATCGGTTAGCAATACCAAAGAGAAATACCGAATTTCGCGCTTAGCAGAATTTCAATATTTTGTGCAAATTTAATAAATCCGTTTAGGGCGTAATTTGGTAAATTCTCATAGGTATTCCTAACTGACTTAAGCCTCTACAATTTTTATTTAAAACAGTGTGCTTTCTTACAATATAGAAGAGGCACGGTGCCACGTGCCCCTATGACATAAAATTTGATTTTTCCTATATAAAAATTAAAGAACATGTTTCCATGTTCCTTTTACTTTATTACTACATTTTATTGTTTCATTTATTTACCAATTCATTTTTGCCTTTTCTTTTGTTACTTGTTATATCTTTTCTGTAGTACTTTGCTATCAATTCATCTAACTCAACGCTAAGCTTGTAGGTTATAGTATAGTCTTGACCTTGAATTATGCTTTCGTTTAATTTTTCCCTTAATTTACATATTTCATCATTTAACATATAACCACTCTCCTTTTTTCGTGAATTTTTTCTTTTGTATATCTTAAAAATAACATATTTTTACATTTTAGTCAACAAAAAAACGCCAATTTTAGGCGTTTTAAGGCAACTTTCGTATGACAAACTTTGTCATTTTTTTTGTTTTTTCGACACTATTTTTTATTTTGATTTTATAACTGACATTACTAATTTTTTTTCGTCAAATAATTCATTTAATATTTGTTTTATATATTCAGATGTTACTGTATTATATTCTTCTATATAATCAAATGAATTTATTCCTTTAAAATAATCTGATAAAAACATTCTTGCTATATCTGATACATCATTATATTCTACTACATAATCTCCATAAACTTTTTTCTTCATTCTGTTAAGGTATTCTTCATTCATATTTTCTTTTAAGTTTTGAATTTGTTCTAATAGTTCTTGTTTTACCTTTTGTGGATCTTTTGATTGACCTGTTAGCATTACATGTGCATAATTATCTGTAAATTCATAATCCATATCCATAGGTGATAAAAGTAGGCCTTCTTTATACATCTTTTTATATAATTCTGAACTCTTTCCTACTAGCATATTCATTAATATTTCTATTGCTATATGACGTTTTACTTTTTTTCCTTCTAAGTTTTCATCTTTAAAACCTATTAAAAATATTGGTTTGCTTACTTGCATACTGCTTTCTTTATATTTTTTATTTAATCCTTTTTCACTTTGAGGATATATTCTTTGTATTTCCCCTTGATTTGCTTTTTCTACTATTCTATTTTTTATTTCTTGCAATATTTCTTCTGGTTTAAAGTTTCCACACACTACTAATACCATATTTGATGGGTTATAGAAAGTATTATAACATTTATATAAAACGTCTTTATCTATTTTACTAATTGATTCTACTGTTCCTGCTATATCTATTTTTACAGCATTTTCTTTATACATGCAATCTAATGCATTCATATATAATTGCCAACCTGGGTCATCATCATACATTCCTATTTCTTGACCTATTATTCCTTTTTCTTTTTCTACATTTTCATCTGTAAAATATGGGTGTTGTACATAATCCATTAGTTCATCTAAGGCTTCATAAAAATTATTAGTAGTTGCAAATAAATATGCTGTATGATTGTTTGTTGTATATGCATTTGCATCTACACCTAATGACATTAATACATCTAGACTGTTTCTTCCGTTTTCTTGTTCAAACATTTTGTGTTCTAGAAAATGTGCCACTCCATCTGGTACAAATACTTCTTGTTTATTTTTTGGCTCTATAAATCTATTATCTATTGAGCCAAAATGTGTTCCCCATATTACATACTTTTTTTCTGTATTTTCTTTTGGAATTATTATAACTGTTAAGCCATTTTCTAACTTTTCTATATAGGCTTTTTCTTTTATTTTTGTGCTTTCTATTAATTTCATGGCTAAATTTCTCCTCTTCTTTGTAGGGGTCGCCGCCTTCAGCGACCCCTACAATGGTTATTTTTTATATTCAGTTTTTCAAAAAATAGACTGTATTCATTTTTACTGATTTTGCTACTTCTACAATTTGCTCTTTGGTAACATTTTGTATTTTTTCTTTATATTCTTCTACTGAAATATTTGTACCTGCTAATTCTTGACCTAAGTAGTAGCTTATTTCTGTGTCTTGCTCTTCTGGTATATTTTCTATTGTTGCTATTATTAAATTTTTAGCATTTTCTATGTCTTCTTCAGTAAAATTTCCTTCTTCCATATCTTTTAATTGTTCTTTTATTATTTCTAGTGCTTTTTCATAATTTTCTATTTCTATTCCTGCCCTTATCATTATGTTTTGTTTTCTTTTTAGGAAGTTAGAGCCTACTGTGTATGCTAAGCTTGCTTTTTCTCTTACATTTTGGAACATTTTTGAGTTTGCTCCTCCACCTAAAATAGTGTTGTAGCACATGGTTATATAACTTAAATTTTCTATATTTGAAGTTACATCTAAACCTATAACTAACTTTCCTTGTGTAATATCCATACTTTCTTGTACTACATTCTCTTTTTCTGGAATTTGTTTTTCTTCATCTTTTATTTGTATATTTCTTTCTTGTAATTTAATAATATTTTCATTCTCTTTTACTATGTTTTCAGTATTTTGTGGTAATATTCCTGAAGCAAAAATATCTATTTTACATTCATTTATTGCTTGTTTATAGTAATTATATAAATCTTTTGGTGTTATTTTACTTAAGTCTTCTATATATCCATATTTATAAAGTCCATATGCCTTATCTTTATACATTTCTTCTATACATCTTTCTAATGCATATGCACCTTTATTGTCTATTTTCCCTTCAATTATTTGCTTTAAGTTTTCTTTTTCTTGTTCTACATACTCTTCTTTAAATTCTCCGTTTTCTATTAATGGGTTAAATGCTATGTCTAATAATATGTCTAAACTCTTTTTTAACAATTCTTCTTTTTCTGGTAAAAATTCATCATTTATAGATTCTAAATAAAATTTTATTGTATTGATATCTCCTGTTTTTTCTATTCCACAGTCAAAACTTGATCCATACATTTCTTCTAGGTTTTTACTTATTTCTTCTTGAGTTTTCATATTTGCAGTTCCTCTTCTTAAAACTGCTGCAAGTAGTGCATTTTTTGTTACAGTTTGTCTTGTTAGTGGCAAACTAAAAAATATTGCAAATAAATTTGTTTTAAACTTGTTTGTTTCTATTTTATGAAATTTAATTCCTTTTTTTAATTCTATTGTTTTATTTTTCATTGTTTTTTCTCCTTTTTTGTCCATTGGGGACGTTTCCTTTTGGGTAATCTGTCCCTTTTGGGACATTAGAAGTTAGCATTAGATGTTAGATTGGGGCTTTTAGTACTTTATTCGAAGTATTTACTCTATTATTTAACTTTAATGCCTTATTTCTAACTTTTATTCTTTCATTATTTTATTATTTTTCTCTTTATTCTAACATTTATATTATAGTACAAAAAACAAAAAATATACAAGGCATTCTTGTACATTTTTTATTTTTTATACTTAATAATATTAATATTTCTCACATAAAATAGTAGTTTCTTATTATACAGAATAGTGATAAGTATGTCTAATTAAGACTCCTTTAACAACCTCTAATTTAATTTGCTTTTAACAATTTCATTTATTGTTTTTCCGTCTGCTGATGCTCCTACTTTTTCTTTTACTGCTTTCATAACTGCTCCCATTTCTTTCATTGTTGTAGCACCTACTGCAACTATTACTTCTTCTATTACTTTTTCTAGTTCTTCTTTTGAAAGTGGCTTTGGTAAGTACTCAGCTAATATTTCTATTTCTTCATTTACTTGTGCTATTAGTTCTTCCCTTCCACTTTTTTCATAATCTGCTAATGAATCTTTTCTTTTTTTAGATTCTTTTGCTATTACATCTATTATTTGTTCATCTGTAAGCTCTATTTGTTTATCCTTTTCTACTTGTAGAATAGCTGCTCTTACCATTTGAATTACATTTTTTCTAACTACGTTTTTATCTCTCATTGATACTTTCATATCTTCTAATAATTTTTCTTTTAACATTTCTCTTTTCCTCCTTCACGTGAAGCGTGTACTATTTACTGTTCATTCTTCGTTATTCACTTTTAATTTAAGCCTTTTCTTCGAAGTGCGGGTCTCCGATGACTGCGACCCCTACAATAAAAGGTTGAAAATTATTGTTTTTTCTAACCTATAACTTCCAACCTCTACTTTTTATTAAAATTTTCTTTTTCTTGCTGCCTCTGATTTTTTCTTTCTTCTTACACTAGGTTTTTCATAATGTTCTCTTTTACGAACTTCTTGAATAACACCATTTCTAGCGCATTGTCTTTTAAACCTTTTTAAGGCTTCTTCTATATTTCCATTATTTACTCTTACTTCTGACATTAATATTCCCCTCCTTCCAGTATTAACACTTTTATTTGTGTGGGATTTATTTTTTGTGTACTATTTAACTCTTGTACACGTTTTGTATTATATATTATATTGGTATTATTTGTCAATACAAACAATGAAAAAACAAGAATAAAATTTTCTAAGGATAATTAACACTATTGTTGATATTTTTTCTTAGAATACAAGAAAGTGGCTTTGCCACGCTGGCGATTATCAATTCACCTTATATTTTAGTTTAAAGCAACATTATTCCATATAATATAAAAAAGATGTAAAATTTGCTCTCGCAAATTTTACATCTTTTTTATTTACTTACTTTTTCTGCATAAGAATTGTTTACTATTTTATCAAATGGTGCTTTTTGGCTTAATTCTCCTGCTTCTTGCATTACTTTTTGTAGTAATTCAAATGATTCTTCTTTCATTGTTGGAACTGTTTTCCATGCGTCTATGTCTTTATAGCTTTGTAATACTGTAGCTAGTAAGTCTACATCTGTGTCTGGGAAGAAGCCTTTTATTACTTCGGCTACTTCTCTCATTGTGTGTTCTTCTACGAATTTTTGACCTTTATATATAGCATTTGTGAATTTTTGTATTGTATCACTGTTTGCTTCCATATAACTTTTTTTAGCGAAGTATGCTGTGTATGGTATTTCTCCTGAGGCTTCTCCTACTGAGGCCACTACATAGCCTTTTCCTGCATTTGCTGTCATTGTTGCTGTTGGCTCAAATAGTGTTACATAGTCTGCTGTTCCACCTGAAAATGCTCCTGCCATTAAGTCGAATTTTATACTGTCGTCTAGTATTAAGTCTTTTTGTGGGTCTATTCCATTTAGTTTTAATACATATTCAAATGTCATATATGGAACTCCACCTTTTCTTCCTGGTATTACTGTTTTACCTTTTAAGTCTTGCCAACTAAAGTTATCTGTGTTTTCCCTTGCTACTAGGAATGAACCATCTTTTTGTGTTAATTGTGCAAAAACTTGGCAATAATCTTCTTTTCCTTCATTATATACGTATATTGATGCTTCTGGTCCTGCAAAACCTATGTCACTTTGACCTGATAAAACCGCAGTCATTACTTTATCTGCACCTTGACCTGTTGTAAGTTCTATTTCTAAGCCTTCTTCTGCCATGTATCCATTTGCTATTGCTACATATTGTGGTGCATAGAATACTGATCTTGTAACTTCGTTTACATTAATTTTCTTTAATGTAGCTACATTTTCTCCATTATCTTTTGTTGTAAAATAGATAATAGCTCCTGCTACTATTATTATAAGTACAATAATAATTGCTATACTTAAAGTTTTTTTCACTTTTGTATTCCCCTTTCCTTTTGGTTTTGATGCTTTTTGCATTCTTATATATTGTATTCATTTTGGCTTGTAAAGGTCACTTAATGTTGTAATTTATTTTTATTTATAAAATACTAAATTTTACATAAATTAGTTGCTTTATTCTTAATTTTATGTTATATTGTTTATCAACAATATAATTTCATTATAGGAGGATATGTTTATGATTACTGACTTTATTAAGGAAGTAAAAAGTTTTTATGAAAGAATTTACTACACAAACCTTTCAAGTTTATCTTTAGAAGACTTGCAGGCTAATCAAACTAAAATGGAAAGTTTTTATTCTAACTCACTTATTAGTTTAAAAGATTCTGAAGATACTAAATTTTTTGCTTTCTTAGCTTATTATATTTTAAGTTCTTATTCACACTTTTGTTTAAAAGATAACAAATGTACTAAAATATTAGAATTTTTGAAACATTTATTAGATGCTAAAAGTGTTAATGAGTTAAGAGTTATTACTTTGGAAAGATGTAAAGACGTTTCTATTAATATTAATGGTATAATTGAAAAAAGTACTATTATAGATAACCCAACTAGAAATATAGTTATGACTTCTGATTTAGATTCTTACCGTTATTTATACTATTATGGAGAAAAAGTAACTAAAAATCATATGCAAATTGTTGATTATTTTAATAGAGTAAGTGAAGATAAAATTACTTCTATTGCTAAATGTACAGCCGATTCTTTCTTAAGAGGTTTAGAAAAACTTGGTAAAGGTGGAGTAGATATTTCTAAGAAGACCTATGTTTGTTTATTCTACCCTATGGGATTTGAGAAGGTTGCGAAGAAGCTTTGTGAATTATTAGAAGGAAAATTGGATGTTATACTTAGATTATATGACAATTCTGAATTTGATAAGCAATTGAATTATAACCATAGGTATGATTACAATTTTTACCTTTCAGATGAATACATTAATAGTTATATTTCTTATTTTGAAACTGCTTTAAAAGAAAATAGCGATATCTTTGAAAGATATGCTGGGCCTATTTTTATTGAAACATTTGGTGAAGATAGATTCGTTCCTAAAAATGGTTTTGAAATTTTTGAAAAAGATAATGCTCTTGCACAGTTAAATAGTTCATTTGATACAAAGTATTCTGTTTTGTATATGAACCATATTAGAAAAGATACTTCTTTTACAATTATTTCTTACCCTTGCCCTGAAATTGGCAAAGACTTTGAAAGCATATTTGATGATACAATAAGGATTAATACCCTTGATAATAAGAAGTATGAAAGTATACAGCAAAAAATTATTGATGTTCTTGATAACTCTAATAATGTTCATGTAACAGGTAGAAATGGTAATAAAACTGATTTATGGGTCTCACTTGCAACACTTGAAGATTCAAATTCTCAAACTAAGTTTGAGAATTGTACGGCAGATGTAAATGTTCCTGTTGGTGAAGTTTTTACTTCTCCTATTCTTAAAGGAACTAATGGAACTCTTCATGTTTCTGAAATTTATCTTAATGGTTGGAAGTTTATCGACTTATGCTTAGTAATTGAAGATGGCTTTATTAAAGAGTATAGTTGTAAAAATTATCCTACCGAAAAGGAAAATGCTGAATATATTAATGAGCATTTACTTTATGACCATAAGACTTTACCTATGGGCGAATTTGCAATTGGTACAAATACTACTGCTTATGTAATGGGTAATAAGTACCAAATTAATGATAAGCTTGATATTCTTATAGCTGAAAAAACTGGTCCACATTTTGCATTTGGTGATACTTGCTATTCTATGGATGAAGAAACAAAGGTATTTAACCCTGATGGCAAAGAAGTTGTGGCTAAGGATAATGAAGTTTCTATTAAAAGAGCTGAAGATTCATATTTTGGATGTCATACAGATGTTACTATTCCATACTACGAATTAGGTGATATTGTAGCTATTGGTGATAGTGAAGTTGCCATTATTAGAGATGGTAAGTTTGTTCTTGAAGGAACAGCAGAATTAAATATTGAAGGAATGTAATGAGAAAAAGGAACCCACAATTTTGTGAGTTCCTTTTGTTATAAACTTTATTCTTCTACATCTTCTGTTGAAATAATTGGAGTAACTATTTCCTTATCTGATAACTTTAAGTTATCTATAATCTTATACTCATCATCAATTATTACCATTGTTCCTTCTGATAATGATGCTTTAGTAGCATCTAAGCCTCGTAGGAATTGATAAAAATCTTTTCTCTCAGGTGAATTATATGCATCCTGTATAATTCTCATATACTCTGCTTCACCTTCTGCAATTATAGACTTTGCGTCTTTTTCTGCATTTGACAGTATTACTCTTACCTGATAATCCACATCATTGCGGATTTGCTGTGCTTGTGACTCGCCTTCTGCAGTATACTGTGCAGCTATCTTGTTTCTTTCAGATATCATACGGCTGTATACAGCATCTTTATTATCTGATGGCAAATCTAAAAGTTTCATTTCTACTAAATTTATTGAAATTCCATACTGCTCTGCAGAATTTTTTCCACTTAAATTATCCATTATCTTGATAGAAAGTGTGCCATCCTTACCCTGAATAACTTCATCCTGTTTTGTAGAGGAAATGACATTTTTCATAGAATTATATACCAAAACATCTATTCTACTTTCTGCATTAGATGTAGATTTGAGTGTCTGGTAATACTTTAGCGGATCTTTAATTTGCCATATAACATAGCAATCTGCAATCATAGACTTCTTATCTGATGTTATTACATCAGATGACGCCAAGTCATACAATTGCTCTTCTTTTTGTAGTTTCATTACGCTTTGTATAAAAGGCTTTTTAAAGTACAATCCAGCCTCCGATTTAGTTTCAACTACCTTTCCAAATTCTTTTATAAGTCCAAATTCATTTTCCCTTAAGGTATATGTGCTACTAAAAAGCAATATAGCAAAAAGTGCTGTTAATACAACTGCTACTATTTTTCCTTTTATCTTCATATTAGTTTTCCTCCTGTTTTGTTGTTTCCTGTTGAACGATAATAGGTTTAATTTCAGAGTCTGTGCCATTTACTATAACCTGTAAATTGGGCATTAATTCTTCCATTGCTTCATAGTACATTCTTATTTTAGAAGTATCTGGGTCTTTTTTATATTCTTCATACATGGCATTAAACAGTGCTACTTCGCCATTTGCTTCATTAATTCGCTCCTGCTTAGTAGCATTTGCCTCTTGAATAATTGCATCTGCTTCTGCTGTCGCTTTTGGTATCTGTTCGTTTTGATACTGTTCCGCATTGTTTCGATTTGTATCTGCCTGCTGCTTAGCGTTTTCAACACTCTTAAATGCCTGCGAAACTTCGGTTGTAGGCGGTTCTGCATCCTGTATAGTAACATTTACTAACATTAAGCCTGTCTGCCGTTTTTCTAATTCCTTCATAATGTCTTCTTTTATAACTGCCTGAATTTCGCTCTTTCCAGTTGTAAGAACATCATCTACATTGTACGATCCTATTGTATTTCTAATAGATGCCTGTGCAATGTTCCTTAATGTTCCTACTGGATCAGAAGATCCATATTCATACATTATGGCATCATTGATTCTATATTCTATATAGAAATCAACATTAACGAAGTTGAAGTCAGTTGTTATCATTAGGCTGTCATTTTCTTGCGTTTCATTATCTTCTTCCTGATAACCAATGGCAAACCCCTGAATAGTGCTGTCAAATTTCTTTACCTTCTGGATAAATGGAATTTTGAAATGCATTCCTGTTCCAGAAACTGCCTCTGCCTTACCAAAGGTGGTAATAATAGCAAGGTTTTGCTCTCCAATTACATATATTGAAGATAGAATGGTAGTTATAATGATAAGAACACATATTATAATAGAAACTATTCTTTTTGCTCCATGAGCTTTCTTTTCTATTTTTTCCATTTCACTACTTTTTTCTTCATATCTTCCGCATTCATACATACTATAGTTATTCTTTCTATCATCGTAATCTAATTTTTTCTTCCGGGCTTCGCTTATCAGAACTGAAAATACAGTTCTTGAAACTAATAAAGCAATGATTAATAGTACAAATATTACTGTCATAGTTTTTTCTCCTTTTCTTATGATGCATGGTTTATAGTTGCTTTTTTAAGGAATATTATTTTATATTCCCTTTAATATATCCTCCTTTCGGTATATACGGGTTATATTTTATCACATTATGTTAATAATTGCAATATTTTTATACAACTTTTTATAATTTTCACATATTAATAAATTTTAAAATACATTTAGGACATAATTTGGTAAATTCTCTTAGGATTCCTAACTGATTAAGCCCCTACGATATGAAATATTTTTAATGTAAAATATAGCGTAATCTTATTTTAATTAAACAAAAGACAGCTGATATATTGCTGTCTTTATATATTTTTACTAAATTTATTTTTATCTTCTATCAAAAACTTTTTGTAACAATACAACTGATCCATACATTACTGCTGCTACTATTGCTAGTATTATAACTCCTGTCATTACTAAGTCTAATTGGAATACTTGACCTCCATATACTATTAAATAGCCAAGCCCTGCTTTTGAAACTAGGAATTCTCCTGTTATTACACCTACTAATGATAGGCCTATATTTACCTTTAAGGAGTTAAAAAATGTATGCTTGTTAGCTGGTATTATTATTCTTGTTAGTATTTGAAGTTTGTTTGCATGAAATGTTTGTGCCATTTTTATTAGTTCCTTATCTGTATTTAAGAAACCATTTAGTATTTCTAATATTGTTACTATTAAGGAAATTGCAAGTGCCATTACTATAATTGCTGGCATTCCTGCACCTACCCAAATTATTATCACTGGTCCGAAGAGCTACTTTTGGCAAACTATTTAGTACTACTAAAAATGGCTCTGATACCTTTGATAAAAATTTAGACCACCATAACATTATTGCAATTACTGCTCCTAAAAACGTTCCAAGTAAAAAACCTATTAAGGTTTCTATACAAGTTACTTTAATATGTTCTAATAAGTTATTTTGTGATAAGTTTAAAAATGTCTTTAGTATACGTGAGGGCTGGCTCATAATAAAACTGTCTATAATGCCTTTATTGGCAAGCACTTCCCATAATGCAATAAGTCCAATAATTATACTAAATTGAACTACTTTTACTAATATTTTTTCATTTCTTATTTTTTTTAAATATTTTTTTCTATCTTTTGATATATTTTTTCCTTTATCCATGTACATCTAGTCCTTTCCAAATTGTATCAAAATACTTACTAAACTTTGGACTTTCTCTGCAGTTTAATGGTGTTCTATTTTCCATTTCAAAATCTATTTTATGAATTTCTTTTACTGTTGCTGGTCTATTAGTTAGTACTATAACTCTATCTGACATGCTTATAGCTTCTGAAATATCGTGTGTTACTATTAACGCTGTAATGCCTTCATTTCTTAAAATATCATAAATATCTTTTGTTACCATTATTCTTGTTTGATAGTCTAGGGCTGAGAAAGCTTCATCTAGTAGTAATATTTTAGGTTTTATAGCTAATGTTCTAATTAAAGCTGCTCTTTGCCTCATACCTCCTGATAATTGGTTTGGATATTTATCTTTAAATTCATATAAACCATATTTTTTTAGTAGGTTATCCACATATTGTACGTTTTCTGTGGTTTTTAAATTTCTTATTTCTAATCCAAACATTACATTTTTATAAATAGTAAGCCATTCTAAAAGGCTATCCTTTTGGAGCATATATCCTATTTCACCATCTATTTGTATTTCTCCACTAGTTTTTTCTTCTAAGCCTGCAATAATAGATAACATTGTAGATTTTCCACAACCACTTGGTCCAATCAAGCTTACAAATTCGCCTTCATTTATGGAAAAACTAATATCTTTTATTGCTGTTACTTCTCCATTTACTGCTTGATACTTTTTTGATACATTTTGCACTTTTAAAACTTCTTTCATTTTGCACCTACCTTACTTTTTTGTCCCATTGTCCCATTGGGAACGTTATCTCTGCTTAAGCTATCTGTAATTCGCTAACACTCAAACAACTAACTTATCCTTTTGGGGTATCTGCCACTTTTGGGACATTTGCCTCTTTATGAAATATATTTCTTAAAATTTATCTCATATTATATTTTATGGTAACTCTGTTTGTTTGGTGTAAATTTTATTGTTTTTTGTAGAAATTTTTATGAAGAAAAAAAGCCAACACAATTGTGTTGACTTTTTATAAATTTCATTTTTTTGGCTCAAATTTAGCCACCATATAAATTAAAGGGAAAAATAGTGCAAGTGCAGTTATTCCTACAATAGGCATTATAGTTTGTAATGTACTGCTAATTGGAACCATATTTGCAATTAGCAAAGATGTCATAAATATTGATGCATCTATTCCAAGCAGTGCTACGCAAACATACCATTTTGTATTTATTTTTTGAATAATGCGAGAAATAGAAATAACTACTATTGATAATATACCGAAATATGCAATAAACATACTTTCAATAAAGTCAATACTCAATTTTATAACATTGCTATATAGTAGTATAATAGCAACATTAAGTATAAGTGTTATTACTAAACATATTACAATTTCCCATATATTCGTACCATATTTACAGTCTACTCCATACTTTCTCTTTAACCTTCTAAGTTCCCACTTTGTTGCTGTTTCTTTGGTTGCATCCAAATTCTCATAATCTTTAAATGACATATTGTACCTCCTAACAAATTATTGTTTACAGTTACATTTTTTATAAAACTTGCTTTTGCAATATTAATTTTATGTTAATATTATATCTTTTTTATTACTAATTGTCAATAACGACGGAGCTTTTTAGCAATTATTGTGTCAAAAAGGGACAGACCTTGTTAATTTTAAATTTTTAAAGGTGTGTCCCTAATGACAAAAAGTTGCAAAAAAGCCCCGTCCCTATTGATATTAAATTCTTATTGTTTGGCCGGCGTAGATTAGGTTTGGATTTTGTATTCGGTTTAGTCTTACTATTGTTGCTATTGGTACACCATATCTTCTTGATATTCCATATAGTGTGTCTCCCCATTTTATTTTGTATAGTGTGTGGTTTAGGTCGTATCTGTTTGTTGGTATTATTAGTCTTTGACCTACATATATTAGGTTTATATTTCTTATTCCATTTTCTACTGCTATTGCTCTTGCTGTTGTTCCGTAACTTGCTGCTATTTGGTTTAGAGTATCTCCTGCTTTTACAATGTATACTGTTTGCCCTGAGGTCGAATTTCCATCAGTATCATTTGGTGTTTCTCCACTTGGTACTATTAATGTTTGACCTGTATAGATTAGGTTTGGGTTTGCTATGTTGTTTAATTCTACTAGTCTTGCTACTGTTGTATTATATTCTAGTGCTAATCTACTTAAAGTGTCTCCTCTTTGTACTATTATTGTTGTTGTTCCTCCTGCTACTGGTTTATTGTTGTTGTCTGGAAGTGGAATTTCTGATGAACCATTTAATAGTATTCCGTCTGTAAATTTATCTCTATCTACATATCCACTTATTCCTGATACTTCTCCTGTACTTGTGTATTGCCAACCTACCCATGTACTCCAATTTCCGTTTGGTGTTGGCTCATATACTTCATATTGTGCTACCCATAGTGGGTAATTTGTTAGTTCTCCTCTAAACCTATTTGATGCATTACTTGTATCACTATAAATTACCATTTCTTTTCCGCTTAAATTTTGTACTGTTTGCATGAATGTTAGACCTATTTCATTAATTTCTTCTACATTTAAGTTTCCAAAACTTTCAAAGTCCATTGCTAACCTACAATCTGGTACTTTTCCTGAAATAGTGGATACAAAGAACTTAGCCTGATTAATTGCTTCTTCTACACTTCTGGCTGTTAAGTAATGATAAAAGCCTACTTTTAAATTGTTTGCTTTTGCATTTTCATAGTTTTCATTAAAATATGGGTCTACAAATGAGCTTCCTTCACTTGCTTTCATATATACAATTTGTATTCCACTATTTCTTACTTCTGCATAATTTATATTTCCTTGCCAACCACTTACATCTATTCCTTCATATATGGTGTCACTTGAAGGAGAAAATGCGTATACTGGTGCTATTAATATGTACATTGGAGCTGTTAGTATTATTAGAAAACTTACCAATATTTTAAATATACTTTTTTTCATTTTTCCACCTGCCTTTTTTATATTGTATGAAAATAGTAAAATATAGTGAATATCTCTTATTTGTTCTATTCGACAAAACTTCTATTATTTCGCTATTGCGACTTTGTTGATTTTATGTTAATATTGTTTTGTTTAGTATTTTAATTTTAATCTTATTAAACTTTTAGGATATTCTTTCCTAAAATATTTTCCAAATTTATTATAAAATTAAATATAAAAGGAGTTGATTGTATAGAACTACTAAAATTAAAAAACGACTATACTTTTAAGCGTGTTTTTGGCTTTTCTGGAAATGAAGATATTACTAAAGATTTATTAAGTGCTATATTAAAAGAACAAATAAATAATGTAGAACTTAATTGCAAAGAAATACTTGAAAGAGAAGTTTTTGATGATAAACTAGGCATATTGGATATTAGAGCAAAATTAAATTATAATATTGATTGTGATATTGAAATGCAGGTTGTAGATCAAAAAAATATAGAAAAGAGATTACTTTTCTATTTAAGCAAAATGTATGGTCAAAATGTTAAAAAAGGTCAAAAATATAGAGAAACAAATAAGTGTATAGCCATATTATTTACAAACTTTAATATTGAACAACTTAAATCAATTAAAAAATACAAAACAAAATGGAACTTTAGAGAAGAAGATTATTCCAATATAATCTTGACAGATGCTATGGAAATTCATATAATAGAATTGTCCAAAGTAAAAGAGTACTCAGAAAATAAAGAACTTGATACTTGGGTTAATTTTATTAATGAAGTAGGTGATTTTGATATGAGTAAAGCAAACGAACAAGTAAAAAGGGCAAAAAAAATATTAGAAGAAATAAGTAATGATGAACATGAACAATATTTAGCACATTTAAGGGAAAAATACATATTAGATCAAAATAATTTATTAGATACAGGATATGAACGTGGTTTTGAACAAGGTATAAAAGATGGTGTTGAAAAAGGCATTGAGCAAGGTATTCAGCAAGGTTTTAAACAACGTGAAATAGAGATAGCCAAAAAAATGAAAAAACAAAATTATTCCATAGAGGAAATTCAAAAAATAACTAATTTAACAAAAGAAGAAATTGAAAAATTATAATTTGAGTAACTAATTTAAAATACTAAGCAGAAGTAAAAAGACCACTTTTAAAAAGCGGTCTTTTTACTTTTATTTACATATAATTTTAAGGTCATCAAAAAATGATGTATGTTCATCTTTTGTATTTGCATAATCTACTACGTTAGCTAATATAGTAAATTAGGTGATTTTTTTGAGGAAAGTTAAAGTTTTTTTGCTTAATGGTATTTTACTTACTTGTACTTCTCTTTTACTTAGAAGTATTGGTATGTTTTTTGGTGTGTATATTTCTAATAAAATAGGGGCTGAGGCGGCTCGGAGTTTATCAGCTTATTATGTCAGTGTATATGCTTTTTGTGTGTTTTGCAAGTTCTGGGGTGAACCTTGCTACTTCAAGAATTGTTTCTGAGCAGATGGCTTATGGCAAGGAAGATGGCATGAGACTTGCTGTTAAGAAGTGTATTAATTATAGCTTATTTATGGGAGTGACTTCAGCTGTTTTACTATTTCTGTTTTCTCCTTTTATTTCTACTTATTGGTTACATTCTAAAGTTAGTAGTATGCCTCTTAGAATTATTGCTCTTAGTCTTCCTTTTTTATCGATAAGTAGTAGTATTAATGGGTATTTTTCTGCTATTAGAAATGTTAAGAAAACAGCAATTGCTCAAGTTTTAGAACAAATTATTAGAATTTATTTTGTTACATTTTTTATTAATTACTTTTTACCTTCTGGAATTGAGTATGCTTGCATTTCATTGGTTTTAGGCGGTACTATTTCTGAAATCTGTTCTTTTTTACTTCTTTTATTTTCTTATAAAAGAGATATTAGAAAAAAGAAATGTGTTATCAATAGAGGCGATAATTATACAAAACAAATTCTAAGAATTACTCTTCCTATTGCTTTTACTTCATATGTTCGCTCTGGGCTTTCTACTTTAAAGCAAATTCTTATTCCTATACGTTTAGAAAAGTCTGGAATATCATGTGAAAGGGCTCTTTCGCAGTATGGTATGATTAATGGTATGGCTATGCCTTTAATTATGTTTCCATGCACATTTATTTCTTCTTTTAGTATGTTACTCATTCCTGAATTTTCGTACCTAAATGCTAAAAAAAGTTATGATAAAATTAATTTTGCCATTAATAAGATACTTAAATTTTGCTTTATTTTTTCTTTTTTAATTATGGGAGTTTTTTGGTGCTTTTCTGAGGAGCTTTCTAGTAGTATTTATAGTGAGGCTGATGTTTCTATTTTTATAAAAGTGCTTTCTCCGCTTATTGTTTTAATGTATATTGATAATGTAGTTGATGGTATTTTAAAAGGATTAGATAAACAAGTGGCTGTTATGGGAATTAATATTTTAGATTTATTTACGAGTATAACTTTTATTTATTTTTTACTGCCTATTCAGGGTATAAAGGGTTATATTGTTGTACTTTTTATTAGTGAAATTTTAAATGGTTTAGTTAGCTTACTTTTATTAATTAAAGAAACTAATATTAAATTAGATTTTGCAAATTGGATTTTAAAACCTTGTTTTGCTGTTTTTGTACTTAATTTAATTTTTAAGAATTATATCCCTAGTGGAATTTTAGAATTAATAGTTCAAATTTTGTTGTTTTGTATTTGCTATTTTGCTAGTATTGTTTTGTTTAGGGGATTAGTTAAGAGTGATTTGAAATTTTAGGAATAGTAGGAACACCCAACAACTTATACTTATTTAAGTACAGTTGCTGGGTGTTATTTTAGTTAGAAATATTTTTCATATAGTGAACTCATAGTATCTGGTATTCCATTTTCTTTGATAGCTTCTTTATATGCAAAAATAAAGTCATCATATAGTTCTTCTCCATTAGGGAATACTTCTCTGTATTCCTCTTCCATATTAATAATAGGATAATTTTTTACGTCACAACAATAATAAAATCTGATAAGTGCATATATTTCTGCTTTCGTAGTTACAATGATTGAGAAGCCATTATCTTTTATTGTATATATAACACTTTTAATAGCTTCAAAGTCTTGCCACATATGATTAAACCAATAACTACCTATTTCTCCCAGCTCTTCAAATTTTATATCAAACTCTTGCACTTCCGCTTCTAGCCGTTCTTTCTCCTTTTCTAATTCTTCACGTGAATATTTATAAGTAATATACTTATTTTGTGTACTATCAGCTACTGATATTTTGAGAAGATTATTTACCATTTCTAAATCTTCTTCATTATAACTTTCTCTTAAGTTATCCGCTTCTTTTTCTAACCGTTTTACCTGTTCATATGCAATATAAAAGCTATTGCATAAACTTTTAAAATAACTTTGCAAATCATACTGGTTCATTTTGTAGTCGCTCATATTGTTTTCCTCCTTATAAAGTTATTTGCTTTCTACTATAGTTACTGCACCAAATTATATCATAAGGTTTAACATAATGCAATGAAATTATTTTATTTTATTTTATGATATTTTCTATCTGAATATATTTTATGTAGAATTATTTTTTATTTTAACTATATTTTGCTATATTACTCTAATTCACTTTTACCAGTAGCATAATCTATTTTTATTCCTGGTTGAACATTGTATATGTATACATTAAAACATATTCCTTTTCCATTATCTTCAATAGAATAGCTTTCTATTTGTACACCATTTGCTACTAAATTGTTTTCTTGAAATATTGGTGTAACCCTATATAGCACATGATTTTGTGGGTTTTCTTGAATATAGTCTGCTACTTGGTTTTCGAAAGGTAGCATTCCTTGTACGTTCATATAGCGGGTTCCAGTTATTAAGTTTTTTTCGTTTGCATTTTCTGCTGCTAGTTGGTATCCTATTAGGTGACAACGGTTGTATAGGTAGTTTCCTTCTACTATTCCTTCATATTTTATTGTTTGCCAACCTGATGGTTTTATCATTCCTATCGCTTCTCTTTCTTGACCTTCTTTTGGCATTATTTCTTTGCATATATTTGCATATGCTATGGAACATCTTCCTAAATTATCAAGTTCACTATAATTTTCGAATACGCCTAAATTGTAATCTTCTTCGGTAAATGAGGGGATATTATTGTTTATTGTACAATATGGTAATTGTGAATATTCTGGAATTTCAGAAATATCAAATGTTATAGTATTTACATTTTCAACGTTCTGTTCGTTACTCTTATAATTTAAAAAGTAACTTGTGGTACCTATTATTGTAACTAAAATGATAAGAATTATCTGCTTACTTAAACTTCTTGTTTTTTTCCTACTTTTCATTTCGTTATACCTCGCTTTTACTTGATTTTGTATGTTTATTAGTATAGCATAGTATAATAAAATATGAAAGTATAATTTTAATTTTTCTCTTCCTCAAATAACATATCATATCCATTTTGTGAGTATAACTCATATTTTCCATTTTTATATTGAAGCATTGCTCCTTCTTTTGCTATATTTAATAATTCTTTATCAGTTATTTTTTCTTTAAATTCTATTTTTGACTTTTCTGTAAAATCACTTAAATATATTTCATTCATTCTATCTTCTGTTACTAAATATAAATGTCCTTCTTTTCTATAATATTGTAGTTCCTCATCTATATTTATTTCTGATAAATCTTCTTTTGTTTTTGATTGTTCCACATTTTTAAGAAAATTTGTTAATTCTTGTATAAAACCTTTTACATCAATATTGTTTTTTATATCTTCTTTTATGTTTTTTAATATGTTTAAATCCATACTTTTCCTCCTTTCTTGGTACTATACTATATTTAATTTGCGTTTATTGTAGAAATTTGTAGGTTTACTTAATTTTTTTATTTTCTATTGTTATTTTATGTATATTATGCTATACTTACAAAGATACTTGAAGTTTGATTACCCATAGTAAAATTTTTAGTGGGTATATCTTTTCTATTTCCTAAAAGGAGGTATTTATATGGAAATTGGTTTTTACTCTGGTAGATTTGACCCTTTCACGATTGGACATTTACATGTACTTAAGCAAGCTCTTAGAATTTGTGATAAGGTTATTATTGGAATTGGTACTAATTCTGATAAAAAGCGTAGGTTTGATAAAGACCTAATAAAAGAAGCTATTGAAAAAGTTTTAGTTCGTGAAAATATTTCTAATGTCAGTGTTATAATTTATGAAGGCTTAACTTTTAAGGCTGCTCTTGATAATAATGCAACACTTCTTTTAAGAGGTATTAGAAATAATGGTACAGACTATAATTATGAAGAAAGCTTGGCTGCCACAAACAAAGAGGCTTCTGGATTGGATACTATTTACATTAGAGCTTGTGAATATGGAAATGTTAGCTCTAGTTTGGTTATGGAGTTTCTTAAGAATGATGTAGATGTTTCTAAATATCTTCCTAAAGATGTTTTGGAAGTAGTAATGAAAAGTAAAATATAAATTTTTTTGTAGTAGAAAGCTACCATAAGGCTAAAATTACAAAAAACAAAAAAATCCATTTATTTCAATGGATTTTTTTGTTTTTTCCTTCTTTTGCTAAAACTACTTTTTTGAATTCTTTCTTTGCTTCTTTTACATACTTTCTTGCATTCTCTTCTGGCCAAAGGTGAGTTAGCATTAATTCCTTTACTTTTGCTTCTTTTGCAATTATTCCTGCCTGCCTTGCTGTTAAGTGTGAATTAATTTCAGGAAAACCATATTCTTCTAATAAACTTGCCTCACATATTAGTAAATCTGCTCCTTTTGCAAACTCTATTATTTTTTCTTTTGCTGAAAATGATGTGTCTGAAGTATATACTATATTTTTCCCTTTACTAGTAACTTTTATTGCATAAGTTTCTACTGGGTGGTCTGTTTTGCAAAATGTTACTTCCATATTTCCAATATTTATTTTCGCATTTTCGAAAATATCATGATATTCTGCAAACGAGTTACTTTCTAATTTTATATCTTCATTTATACTGATTGGTGTTTTTGGAACATATATATTAATTGCATTATTACATCTTTTTTGATTATGAAATACAAAAGATGCATATTGTAAGTTATAAATATCATTATAATGGTCTCTGTGCAAATGGCTTATAATTACTGATAATTTTTGCAAATCATTAGGATACCTTAACATTTTGTGAGTTCCACTTCCGCAATCTAGCATCAACAAGTTTTCGCCTTCTTGTATTAAAAATCCTGGGCAATTGTGTCTTTTTGTGTTGTATGGTGATTGTGTTCCTAATACTTTTAATTTCATAGTTTTAATCCTCCATAATTTTTAGACTTATAATATCAATAGTTTCTTTCATTTCTTGCTCATTGTAGTTATTTTCAAAAATATAGTCAAATTCGTTTTCTTCATAGTCAATAGCAGCCAAATCTCTCTTTTTAAAATATTCTTCTGAGATATTATCTCTTTCTAATACTTTATTTCTTCTTTTTATATCATCTGCTTTTACTAATATTTTTGTATCACATTCTTGCCAATATTTACTAATTGGTAACTTTATCCATTCTAGTACAACTATGTTATTATCTGTTCTAGCTAATATAGTATCTATTTCTTGCTCTGCATCTTTTTGTGTTATTTGCATTAGTTCATTTAGCCATTCTTCTTTTGAAAAAACTATATTTCCTAATTTTTTTCTATTTATATTACCATCTTCGTCTAATATTCCATTCCCAAATTTCTTACATAATATATGTATGATTTCTGGTTTTTCTAAAGGCATTCGGCTTACTTTATCTATATCTACATACTCACAGTTCAAGTTTTTTGCTAATTCTTTAGCAAATGTTGTTTTTCCACTTCCAGATTTTCCTGTTACTCCAATTATTTTCATAGGTTATACCTCCTTTAAAATTATTTAATTAGGTTTATTATTTGTATAAGTTTTTAGTATTTTATCACACATCTCCTATTTATGTCAATATATCAAACTGTCAGAAAATATTGTAAAAGGCGAATGGAAATTCCATTCGCCTTTTACAATTATTCTTTTGTGTACAAAAACTCTTCTAAGTCCTTACTAAAGATTTTCTTTGTTATATGTACTTCTCCTTCATTTATTATTTCTGTTAATGTATATTTTTGGACTTTTCCTTTTACTACATCTATTTCTGAGGTTACTTCTTTTTCGACTTCAGCTATTATAGAAACACAAATAGGTTTTTCTAAGATAGTTGATATCCATCGTAATATTGGGAATACATCATAGTAATACCAATGTTTTTCATTAATTTTGAAAAGAAATTCTAAAACATCTTTGTCAAATTCCATATCAATTGTTGGATATTGGATTTTTATGATTCTGTTAGTTACATATGACTTTAATGTAGCCTGTGTAATGTCTTCTTTCAAGTTATATATAAAAACAACTGCTATTTCATCATTTTTACCATCTTCCCTTAGCTTAAGTACAGCTGATTCAATTAATTGAATATTATCTTCTGAAATTTCAAAAGTAAACTCTCTGTCAAGTAGTGGTTCTAGCTTACTGTTTCTTCTTCCTATTATATAGGTATTCACCTTATTATAGGCATATAGAGTATCTTGTATCATATAGTATTCTTTTCCTTCATTATCTGTAAAATCAATATCGAATCTTCTACCTGATTTACTACAAAAAACATTGTTTATCTTAATTGGTAAAACAATTTCATTCAAAGGCAATAATAAGTCTTTAAATTGATTAATCTTAAGTCCTTTATATTTTTGTAAGTTATCACACCATTTTAGCATACGCATTTTTAGTTCAGTACTATCAACTTTAAAGATAATGTCTTCATAAAAATTTCCTGTACCTATTTTTGACCGTAAATATAACATTAATTTTTTAGATTTCATATTTTTCTCCTCCTTTTGCAATTGCAAAATGAATATTTAAACGATTTCGTTCGTATTTTAACATAATTATATATAAAAATCAAGCATTATGTTTATTTATAATTCAATAATTCTTTCCCACTCTAATTCTTCTTTTCCAAAATGTCCATAGTTTGTTGTTTTTGCATAAATTGGTTTATTTAAGTTTAAATATTTTATTATTCCGTTTTGGGCTCAAGTCAAACTTAGTTTTTATTTTTTCTACTATTTGTTCTTCTGGTATTGTGTTTGTTCCAAAAGTTTCTACTAATATTGAAGTTGGTTTCTCAACTCCTATTGCATATGATATTTGTATTTCGCATTTTTTTGCATATCCATTTGCTACTATGTTTTTAGCTATATGCCTTAACATATATGCTGCTGACCTATCTACTTTGCTTGCATCTTTTCCTGAAAATGCTCCTCCTCCGTGCCTACTATATCCTCCATATGTGTCTACTATTATTTTTCTTCCTGTTAGACCTGTATCTCCTAATGGTCCTCCTATTACAAACCTTCCTGTTGGATTTATATATATTTTTGTGTTCTCATCTATCATACTTGTTGGTACTATTTTGTTTATTATTTTTTCTATTATTTCTTGTTTTAAGTTTGCGATATCCACATCTTCTTCATGTTGTGTGGATATTAGTATTGTGTCTATTCTTTTTACTTGCATGTTTTCATATTCTACTGTAACTTGTACTTTTCCATCTGGTCTTAGACCTTCTATTTTTCCTTCTTTTCGTGCATTTGTTAGTTCTTTTGATAGTTTATGTGCCATATATATTGCATATGGCATATAGTTTTCGGTTTCGTCACATGCATAGCCAAACATTATCCCTTGGTCTCCTGCCCCTCCTATGTCTACTCCCATTGCTATGTCTGTACTTTGCTTTGTTATATTTGTTATTATTTTGCAAGTTTTATAATCTATGTCTAACTCACTATTGTAATAACCTATATCTTTAATTATTTTTCTTACTAAGTTTTCTATATCAACTTCTCCTTTTGATGTTATTTGCCCTGCTACTACTATTAGGTTTTTTGATGCAAATGTTTCTACTGCTACTCTCGAATTCTCATCTTTTTCTAAATAGCTATCTAAAATGCTATCTGAAATTAGGTCACATAGTTTGTCTGGGTGACCTTCTGTTACGCTTTCTGATGTAAAAAATTTCTTCATATTTTATTCCTTCTTTCTTTTTTCAGAATTTTAAGGTTATATATTTGTAGTCATATTATGTATGTTTATTTTTGATTTGCTCTTAATTTTATACATTTCTTCTCTTATATTACCCCTCTATTCTTATTATTTGTATGTTATTCAAGAATATTTAATATTCAAATTTTCTAAATGGCAAAACCATATAAGAGAATCTAATTATTTCATAATCATATTCTTAGGAAACTAACCTTTTTCGTTTTACTACATATAAGTTATCTGTAGCTCACTAACATTCAAATAGCTAACTTAACTATGGTGGATAGCTTTCCTAATAATATAGAAAACCTCTGGCTTACAACGCCAAAGGTTAATATTTTCGTTTTATGAAAATTATCAGCCAAAGCGTTTGCTTTGTCGGTATTAGCACCTTATTTTATAGGTTGCTGTGGAGTCATTGAGCCGATTCTCTCGTCCACTCTTGATAACATATTATTGCCATTATATTTTTTATTATTTATTTTGTCAATATGTTTTAATTTGTTTTTATAAAAAATGCCTAGAAATTTATTTAAATTTCTAAGCATTTTTTAGTTTAACTTAATATATCAGACATTATATGTTTCATTATATAATTATTTTCACTACCATATGCTGATAAGAATTTGTTTATCAGTGGTGTATTTGGAAGGTCTTGCTGTGCTGAAATAATTTTATGACCTGCAATATTTCTTTGTGAATAAAAATCTATTAACGCTACTATTTCTTCCTCTTTCCCATTTATCTCAATGTTTATTTTTGTTCTTACTGCTTCATGTATTATTTCGCTTATTTGGTCTCTTTGAACATAACGCATTCTTTCCCAAAATAATAATTGATTTTCCAACTCTATTTTTTCTTCATCACTTATTTGTTTTTCTAATTCTCTTTTAAGTCTTTTAATTTCCTTAATTGTTATATTATGAGACCGTGAAATGTTTAAAAATTGAGTTTGTAATACTTTTTGCATATAGTCTTCCTCCTTATAAGTTATTTAATTTCTACAAGGTTACTGCTTGAAGTATAACATATTACTATACATAATACAAGTTATTTTTATATTTTTATTACTTCTGTTTTATTATATTAAATTAAAGTGTCCAAAAGGGACAGATTACCTATTAGGAAACGTCCCCGATGGGACACCCAATGGGACACTAAATCCAATCATCATACTTTTTAATATACAACTTCTTAACCTCTAAAGCCAATAAGCAATACACAATTGGAACTGCAAATATGAATAATATATATTTTAAAGTAAGTGGTACTAAACCTAAAAACTTACCTACAAATGTGAATGGCACTAGTATTGCTACAACACATATTACTGCTGTAAATATATATACAATTTTTGAGCTATTGCTTTCTATGAATGGCTTTTTAGCTGTTCTTATTATGTGCAAGCCTATTAGGTTTGATATTATTCCATATGAAAACCATATTGTTTGAAATACTGCAGCTTCTCTTATTCCAAATATAAACCATAGTGTCGCAAATATTATTAGGTCGAATATTGCACTTGTTGGTCCCATTACTATCATAAAGTTTTTTATACTTTTTATACTCCATTTCCTTGGCTTTCTTACATATTCATCATCTACATTGTCCATTGGAAGCGATAGTTGACCTATATCATATATTAAGCTTTGTACTAATAATTGTATTGGTGTTATTGGAAAGAATGGCAAAAGTACACTTGCTATTAATATTGAACTTACTTCCCCAAAGTTAAAGCTTGCTGCTAATTTTATATATTTCATTAGGTTTCCAAATGTTTTTCTTCCTTCTATTACTCCATCATTCAATACTTTTAGGTCTTTTTCTAGTAGTATTATATCTGCTGTTTCTTTTGCTATGTCTACTGCTGTATCTACTGATATTCCTACTTCAGAGTTTACTAGTGGAGGGCTATCGTTTATTCCATCTCCCATGTATCCTACTATATTTCCCATTTCTCCTAATACTCTTACTATTCTTGCTTTTTGTATTGGTGATAGTTTTGCAAATATGTTTGTATCTTTTAGTATTCGCTCTAAGGCTTTGTCTGATAGTTTATCTATTTTACTTCCTAATACTATTCTTTTTGTGTTTATATTTACTTTTTCACATACTGCTTTTGTTACATATTCGTTATCTCCTGTTAGTACTATTACTCTTATTCCATTATTGTTTAACATGTTTATTGCTTCTTTTGCGCTTTCTTTTGGTGGGTCTAGGAAACCTATAAATCCCATTAATATCATATCTTTTTCGTGTTTTACTTCAAAATGTTTTATTTCCTTTATATCTGTTTTTTCACATATTCCAAGTACTCTTAGACCTTGTTCATTTAAGTTTTTTGCTATATTTTTTATATTTGTTTTTATTTCTTCTGTAAGGTTTGTTATTTCTCCTTTATATTCTACTTTTGTACATATATTTAATATTTCTTCAATAGCACCTTTTGTTATTAGTTTTTCTTTTTGTCCGTCTGTAACTACTATTGATAGTCTTCTTCTTGAAAAGTCGAAGGGTATTTCATCTATTTTTTTATATTCTTTCGCAATTTCTTTTATTCCTTCTTTTTCCCCTCTTGCTATTATTGCTTCATCTATATTTCCTTTTAAACCTGTTTGAAAATATGAGTTTAAATATACATGTTTTAGTACATTCATATCTTCTTGACCTTTTATATCTAAATATTTTTCTAGTACTATTTTATCTTCTGTTAGTGTTCCTGTTTTATCTGTACATAGAATATTCATTGCGCCAAAACTTTGAATCGAGTCTAGTTTTTTTATTATTGTTTTTTTCTTTGACATTTTTACTGCACCTTTTGCAAGACTTGATGATAGTATTACTGGCAGTAAAAGTGGGGTTATTCCTATTGCTATTGCTACTGCAAACGTAAATGCTACTAGTGTTCCGTGGGTATTAGCATTTAGTATAAATATTATTGGTATCATTACTAGCATAAATTTTATTAATAGTTTACTTACACTTTTTATTCCTTTTTGGAAGGCTGTTTGAGGTTTTCCATTTGTTACAGTATGGGCTATTTTTCCAAAATAGGTGTTGTCACCTGTTTTTATTACTACTGCTTTTGCATAACCACTTGTTACATTTGTTCCCATAAAACATATATTGTTTAAATCGGTTATTGTTTCTATTTTACTATTTTCTAAGTTGACTACTTTTCTTGATGCTTCACTTTCTCCTGTTAGTGTTGATTGTGATACATATAAGTCCTTTGCTTCTATTATTTTTAGATCTGCTGGTATTATATCTCCTGCTGAAAGTATTATAATATCTCCTACTGTTATTTGATTTAAGGCAATTTTTTCTTCTCTTCCATTTCTTAATACTAATGCCTTTGTTTCTATTAAGCTTTTTAGTTTTTCTGCTGCTTTATTTGATTTAAATACTTCAAAAAATTCTAATAAAGTACTTACTGCTGTTAATATAAGTATTACTATTATGTTTGAATAGTTTTTTGTTTCTGGCAAAATTACGTCTGTATATATTAAAACCACTGCTATTCCTAATAGTATTAAGTTAAATGGGCTTAGTAAACTTTCAAAGAAATAGTTATACCATTGTTTTGGTTTATTCTGCCTTATTTCATTTAAACCATATTTATTTATATTTTCTTCTATTTGTTTTTCATTTAGACCATTTTTTGTATCTATATTATTTTCTTTTATAAAATCATCTATATTTTTTAAGCTTTCCTTTTCATACATTTTTATAATGTCATTTTTCTCTTCTTTTTCTTGCATTTATGCTCTCCTTATATAAAACTCTTTTTAGAATTATTCCCATTTATTTGTATTTTTATTATGTTTTATTTAGAAAAGGAAAAAAATGGGACGTGTACAAAACTTTCCATTTCTTTCCTTAACATTAAAAGTTGCTTGCAATTTCACATAAATAATGTTATAATTTGAAATGTAAATTTTTCAATCCTATTTTTAGGTTAATATAGATATGCAACTGGTAAAAAATATTTTTTATAGGAGGATGATAAGTATGTTAAATATTTTGATTTTAAGTTTTATAGGTGCATTTATTTTTACAATTGTAACTTCTGGAATAGGCTTAATTATACATAGGGCTAACCACATGGATTTTAACGAACGGGTAAAATATATGATAGCATCATTTATAATAGATTTTGTATATATGATGTTGTTTTTATATGTATCTTGCTTAGAACTAACAATTCTTGTGGTTTTAAGATGGATGTGGCCAATTTTGTTAGTAGATATTTTCATACTGCTAATATTAGGCAATAATGAATATGAAATTAAATCTACATGTGCATTAGCATTACTTTCAGGTGTAATCTGCTTTTCTGTTAATTTTGCACCTGTGCAGAATTTGATATTTGCACATGATATGAAAAACGTTGACATATCCTATGCAGTCACTTCTGATGAAATACTTGCAAAAATTGATTTAAAAATTGATAATTCAGTATATAACCGAAACCGATATAGTGTAAAAAGTCCAGAAATGAGGTTAGTTAATGGTAAATATATTGCTGTATACCATATTGTAGATGCACAAGCTCATAATGGAAGTTCAAATGCTGAATATATTCCGGGGTATGCCATTCAGGAAAAAGGTAAACTTCCTGAAATAGTTCCATGTAGAATATATTTTGATACTTCATTTGTTAATCGTAAAGATGCTTTAAGAACTATAAGGAGAAAGTATAAAACTGAAGTTATAGGCAATCATAAGTTTGATATTGACGACGATGGAAATCCATATGAAATTTTCGAGTATCGAGAAAACTTATATTTTTCTAATGGTAATGACTATGGTTTAATTATTCTTAATTTGAATGATGGAACTTCTGAAAAGTACCCAGTATCGGAAAAACAAATTCCTGAATGGGTTGATTTTGAAACAACTTATCCAAGGTAAAAACATTGTATGAAGCCCCTAGCTAGGGGCTTCATTTACTTTTTATTGTATTTATTTTTCTAAAAATCTCTTATTTACTACATTCCAATTTAAAATATTCCAAAATGCATTTATATATTCTGGTCTTTTTGTTTTGTATTGCAAGTAATATGAGTGTTCCCACATATCTAATACTAGTAGTGGTTTGCAACCCCATAGTGTTAGGTTTTGGTGTTTTTCGCATTGAAGTATTTCTAGTTTATTCCATTTTTGAACCCATACTAATAAGCACCAGCCTGAGGCTTCTACTTGAGTAGATGCTGCTGTAAATTGTTCCTTAAATTTTTCGAAACTTTCAAAGTCTTTTATTATTTGCTCCATTAACTCTACACTTGGAGAAGTTGGTATTGCTGGCCCCATATTTTCAAAAAATAGCTCGTGCAATATTGCTCCTGAACCAAAGAAACTTAAATTCTTTTCTAAACATTTTATATTTGAAAAGTCATTTGTTTCTCTTGCTTTTGCTAACTGCTCTTCTGTTTTATTTGTGTTATCTATATAACCTTTATATAAAACATTATAGTGCAAATCTAACATTTCTTTTGTATAATATGGCTCTAGTGCATTTAATGGATATGGTAAATCTATCATTTTTAACATTTTTTATACCTCCTACTATTATTTTTATATTTTATTAGGTTTTTTATTACATTTTTTTAATAATAAAAGCTAAAGTATTTATTTTTATACTTTAGCTTTTATTTTACTTGAAGTTGTACAAGTATTTTTATATTCTAAGGAAAGTCATCCGCGATAGCTCTTATGTTTTATTAGAAAATTTTATTCTTGTTTTTTACTTATAAAATCCTAAAAAAGTAGTCTCTTAATTTAATGCTCCTGACATAATTCTAAACTTTGGATTTTCTTCCCATATTTTTTGCAGTTTTTCAAAATTTTTATTTGGCTCTAACATAAGCTCTGCTAAATCATCTAGTTCTTTATATTCCTCTTCACTTAATTCAAATTTTTTATCTTGTATGTATTTTGGCATATGTAAGAATATAATTTCATCATTCATTAATGAATGAAAATCGAAAAATAGTCCTCTAATTGCTGCTTTTAAGCCTAGAGTTGGTGGGTCAGAAGAATATAAAATTGAAGCTTCTTCATATTTATTTTTTCTGACCCCTAAGTATGCTTCAGCCCCAAATAAGAATTTATCATATGGAATATTGTTTAGGTCAAATCCCATTTCATGGTCAGGGCAATGTTCGTCTGCATCTACTAGTTTCCATCTTTTTTCTTTTTTATCGTAATATTCTGTAATCCAATGATCATAATATATTCCATCATATAGTATGTATTCAGCAAATCCGCTTCTTGCTCTTGCTGGTATTCCTTTTGCTTTTAATATACTTGCTAATATTATGGCTTGACTTCTACATGTAACATGTACTTTATCTTTTGCTTCTCTTTTTATAGTATAATTTGGATTTTTTCTTAATAGTTCTGCAATTACACTTTGTGCTGTTGGGAATATATCATCTTCATATTCTAACCTAGTAATTTCTACTTTTGTCATATCTCCCCAAAAGCATTTTTGTTTATTTCTAATTTGTTTATCTTTAAATGCTACTGGATGTATTATTTGCATTCTTTGTAGTAAGCATAACTCTTCAATGTTATTTGGTAAATTCTTCGCAAATTCTTTATAATACCCTAAATCAGTATATGAACTTGTTTTTTTATAAAATTCTAATATTTCTTCTTCATTCTTATTGGATAATACCTTATTCATTTTTTATTCGCCTCCTGATACTAATACCATTTTAATATCTCCTCTAATTTCTTTCTTGGTCTTTGTTTAGGATGTTCATCTGCATACCCTACTGCAATTGCTGAAATTAGTTCCATATTTTCATAACCTACTAATTTAGCTATTTCTTTTTGACTATATGTTGTATCTCTTATCCAAAGTGAACCTAATCCTAAGTCTGTTGCTCTTAAACATATATGTTCTATTGCTGCCCCTACCCCAAGTGCATCCCCTACAGTCCAGTTTTCATTGTATTGTTTAAAAACTAATATGAGTATAGGTGCCTCTTTTATTGTTTTTGCAGTTTCTTTTACACTACTATTTGCTCCAAGTAATTTTTTCTCTAAAATAACATTTTGTCCTTTTTGCTTTTCTAGCATTATATTTGCAATTTCATTTTTTGTAATATCTTTTACTATTAAGAATTCCCACGGTTGCCTATTTTTAGCAGATGGCGCTAGCCTTGCACATTCTATTAAATCTTGTATTACTTCATTTTGTACTTCTTCACATTTATATTTTCTAATACTTCTTCTATTTTTTATTACTTCTTTTAATTCCATTTTATACTCCTATTTTTCCTTACAGCATTCTATAAACTTAATAAATATATTTCTCATATTTTTATCACTTTTATATAAACTCTCTGGATGAAATCTTACCCCCATATAAAATTTTTTATTCTTTGCTTCAATAACATCTGGATATCCATCTTCACAAAATGCTACTTTATCTAGCATTGGGCAATTTTCTATCGTTCTTCTATGTATTGAATTTACCATTATTTTATTCTTATTTACTATTTTGTAAAATTTTGATTCTTCATTTATTTTTATACTATGAACATATTCATAAAATGATTTGTTGTGCTTTTCTGGATTACTAATTTTATAAGTAGTTCCCCCTAACGCTCTAGCAACATTATTTTGACCTGCACATATCCCTAATATTGGTATGTCATTGTCATAACAGTACTTTGCAACTATACTTTCATAATTCTCTGTTTCAAGGCCTCCTTGTAATATTATCCCATCACACAATTCTATTTGAGTTATTAAATTCTCTCTTTCTTCCTTTAATAAGTTATTTTTCCATCCATCACCAGCATAATTTATTTTCTCTTCTGTTGGTAGTATTCCAATAGCTATTCCTCCATTGTCAAATACTGCTTGTTTTAAATCATCACTTATAAATGTATATGTGCTTTGTTTCTCATATGTTTCATGATGTTTTGATACTATTCCTATAATAGTTTTTTTCATATTATCTCTATCTCCCTATATTAAATTACTATATTTCATTTATTTTATCAATAAATGAAATAAAAGATAAACAAATTCTGTATCAGTTTTGTTTATCTTTTTAATTTTATATATAAATAACAATTATCTTTAGTATATAATTCAAAATTAAATTCATAGTCTATATCATAATTGGTGGATTGTAACCATTGTGAATATATCATTTTTTCTTTTTTAACTATATCCTTTTGCTCTCTTGAATTGACACTAAATATTGCATATTTTCCTGATGGAATTATTAACTCTATTGTATTTTCATATTCTTCTTCACTTCCAACATAATATAAGTATTCATTTTCTTTACAAATAGATATTCCATACATTCCATTTTCATTAAATTTTTTGTATAATCCATTATCCTCAGCATCTGAGTATAATTTTCTTATATTATATAGTAAATCATCATGAGTTTTAGCACATGTTTGTATACAATATAATTTTATTTGATTAATTTCTTTTATTTCATATTTTAATTCTTCACATACATTATTATTACTATTAAAAGTAATTATTGGAAATTGTTTGTATTCCATTATTGTTGTTTTACATTCACTTGGAGTCATACCAAACATTGCTTTAAATGCTCTAGCAAATGAAATTTGCGAATCATATTTGTATTTAATTGCTAAATCTATAATTTTTACATCTGTTGTTTTTAATTCTTCAAAAGCTTTACTTAGCCTTCTTTTCCTAATATATTCTGATAACGATATATTTGTTAGAAATATAAATATTCTTTGCAGTGCATATTCTGAAACTCCTACTATTTGAGCTAATTTTTTATATTCTATATTTTCAGTTAAATTTTCTTCTATATATTTAATCATATTATTTAAATATTCAAAGTTCATAATAATTTCTCCTATATTTATACCTTTATAATATCATAATATATTATTTTTCACAAGTTATTTTTATTGCATTATATTTGTTAAATAATTATACTTAATTTTAAAAATTCTAACTTCCAACTTCTAACTTTCAACTTCCGTTCAAAATTTACGTCAATTGTATTGTAAAACTATTTCTTTTATTGTATAATTTTATTAAATTGTAAAGGAGATTATAGAATGGATAGAATTGCAATTATTTCTGATGTACATGGTAATTTGACAGCTTTAAATGCTGTTCTTAAAGATATTGATTCAAAAGGTATTAGTAAAATCTATTGTTTAGGCGATAGTGTTATTAAGTGTGCAAATCCAGATAAAGTAATTGATGTATTAAGAAGTAGATGTGAAGTTATCTTAAAAGGCAATTGTGATGAAGCTATTTGCAAACCTAATGTACAATATGGAAGGTTTTGGAGTAGAGATATTATTGGCGAGGAAAGAGCAAACTTTATATATAATTGCCCTATTAGCTTTGAATTTTATATGAGTGGCCATTTAATTAGGCTTTTTCATGCTTCTCCTTTTAGTTTAGAACATGTTTTTAACCCTATGTATGGAAATAGTGATACAAGGTATAATAACTTAGTTATTAATAACCCTGAAGATCTATTTAAAAATACTGATTTTTTAGGTAAAACTACAAATGATCCTATTCCTGATGTTGTGGGTTATGGGCATTTACATACTCCTAATTTATTCCGTTTTAAGAATAAAACTATTTTCAATGTTGGAAGTGTTGGAGTTCCTATTGAAATGATGAATGATAAGGAAGATGATGAAACTAATAAATTTTCTACTATGGCTTCATACGCATATTTAGAGGGAAATTTTGATTCTAAAAAATTGGAGACTTTTAATATTACTTTGGTTAGAGTTCCTTACTCAATTGATACTGAAATCAAGGCTTTAGAGGCTTCTAATATGCCTAATAAGGAAATGATTATTAAAAGTTTGAGGACGGCTATTCACTAAAATATACTTTTATGTATATTATAAAGTAGGAAAATGTATGTAGGGAATTATTACATTATAAAACAACCTGCAAATCAATTTTAGCTATGTAATAAAAATGTACTTCACTACATGTTGTACCATACATATTAATTTATAAAAAAATATATAGATATTATTGTTTATTAAATTGCCTACAAAATACGTTTATTCCTATAAAACAAACAAGATATTAATTAATCTCTTGTATTATTATTAATAAAGGGTGTTAATTATTTTATGGATAATTTTCTGAAAGCGAAAGAGATTTTAAAAAAATATAATCAAGAACATTTATTATCTTTTTATGATGAATTAGATGATGAGCAAAAGGAGTTTTTAGTAAATCAAATTTTACGTATTAATTTTAAGCAAATTTTTGATTTATATGAAGCTTCTAAAACTGATGAGGTAATTCCCTGTAATTTGATAGAACCTTTGCCTTATTTTGATAAAGCTAGGCTAAATCATGATGAAAAAAATTTATACATGGCTTTAGGTGAAACTTGCATAAAGGAAAGTTCATTTGCAGTTGTTACAATGGCTGGTGGGCAAGGTACAAGACTTGGTTATAAAGGTCCTAAAGGTACTTTTGAACTTGATATAGTTCCTAAAAAATCCTTATTTGAAATATTATGTGATAATTTAAAAAAAGCAAATGCAAAGTATAGTGTTACTATTCCTTGGTACATTATGACTAGTATTTATAATGATGAAGCTACTAAAAAATTTTTTGAGGATAAAAACTTTTTTGGATATCCGAAAGATTCTATTAAATTTTTTACTCAATCACAGTTGCCTTTAATAGATACAACTGAAAATTTAATATTAGAGGAAACTTATAAAATTAAAGAGGCCTCTAATGGTAATGGTGATGTTTTTGAAGCTTTAAAAAAACATGGAATGCTTCAAGATATGAAAAATAGAAATATTAAGTGGGTATTTTTTAGTGGTGTAGATAATGTTATTTTAGATATTGTTGATCCTATTTTAATAGGTTTAACTGTTAAAAATAATGCTCACATCTCTTCTAAGACTTTATTTAAAGAAGATGCAAATTCTCCAGATTGGATTTTTGCTAAAAGAAATGGTAAGCCTGCTATAATTAATAGCTCACATTTAAGTAATGATATGAAAATAGCTAAAAATCAAAATGGATATGATTTATATAGAGAAATTAATATGCTTGCTCATCTATTTAGTATTGACTCTCTTGAACTTATTACTAACAAAAGCTTGCCTTATCATAGGGCATTTAAGAAAAATACTTTTGTAAATGATGAAGGAATGAAACAAATACCTGAAAAACCTAATACTTTTAAATTTGAAACATTTATATTTGACGCTTTTTCATATTTTGATGATATGGTGCTTTTAAGAGTAAATAAAAAAGATGAATTTGCACCTATTAAAGATTTTAATGGACCACATAACCCAGAGGTTGCAAAAGACTTATATTTGAATAAATTAAAAAAATAAAAAATCGGTGTTAAACCGATTTTTTATTTTTTTATAATGTAATATGAAATTAATATATCTGATTATTTAAATATTTAATTTGACATTTTATGTAAAATATTTTATAATAGTAATAGATTATATGCTAAATGCATTATCTGTGCAATACTCGTGTTTACAGTAACTATTAATCATTTTAAGAAAAAAATTTTTGGAGGTAAAATTAATGGCAAAGATTGTACGTTATAATGGTGGAAAGGAAAGTTACTATAGTTGCTCTGACCCTGCTAATTTGGTTTGGGGTAAAGATTATGAAGTAGTACATGAAAGAAAGCGGGCTTTTCAGACCGACTACATTCTCAAAGGAGTAACTGGTACTTTTAACTCCTGCTGGTTTAATGAAATCACATCCACATTTATGGCTATCTCCAAGTCAGTTCCAGTTGTTGGAAAAAGATGTGCATGTGCTAGGTTAGAGTTGATTGACAATCAGATTAATTTAAATGAATGTCTTACCAGTCAGGTAAAAGAAGTACAGAATATTGGTAATAATATTTACAAAGTAACAACCAATAATACTGTTTATGTCGTTCAGGTTATATAGCCTTTTTCACTGAAGAACTTCTACTTTGTGGAAGTTCTTCTTTCTATAAGATTATTTAGCGGATTTTTATTCAATTGCCTTTTTTATATAATTTATATATGACCTGTTTTTACTTAAATATATTTCTATAACATCTAATCTTATAAAATTATCTTGTAAATTTCTTGAATATAAATAATATTCTACTGCTTTTAAAAAGTGCTTTTTCTTTGTATCATTTACTGCTTCTGATGCTAATCCGTATTTTTTATTTCTTCTTGTCTTTACTTCTATAAATACTATTTCATCTTTATCTAAGGCAATTATATCTATTTCCCCTTGCCTACACTCAAAGTTTCTTTCTATTACATTATATCCTATACTTTCTAAGTACTTTGTTGCTATATCTTCGCCTTCTTTTCCAGTTTCTTGCTTATAATACATTTTAGTTCTCCTTAATTTTTATTATATTTCCTGGAAGTATTTCTATAAGTCCTTCTATTTCCATCATTGTAAGTTTCATATTTACTTCTGAAATATTTATATTTAGTGTTCTTGTTATTTCGTCAATATTCATTGGTGTTTCTGAAAGTAATTCATAAATTTTCCTATATTCATTTTTCACTTTTATTTTTTTATTATTTTTTCTTTCTTTTTTATTTTGTATTTGTTTTTTATTTTCTTTTACTTGTACTTTTTCTACTCCTAACTCAATTAATATTTCATTTACATCTGTTAATATATGTGCACCTTTTTTTATTAATTTATTTGTTCCTTTTCCTGTTTTGTCATCTATTCTACCTGGCACACAATATACTTTTTTACCTTGTATAGTAGAATGCCTTGCTGTAACTGAGCTACCGCTTCTACTCTTTGCTTCTATTACTATTGTGCTATCTGCCAACCCTGCAATTATTCTATTTCTTATTGGGAAATTTGATAAATTTACTTCTGTATTTGGAGGATATTCGCTAATAATAGCTCCACCATTTTTAATTATTTCATTTAATAAATTTATATTTTCTTCTGGATATATATGTTTAAACCCAGAACCTAAAACAGCTATTGTTTTTCCTTCTTCTAACATAGAATTTTTATGGCATACTGTATCTATTCCCTTTGCTAAACCGGCTTACTATTGTAATACCTGACTGGGATAACGCCTTTGCAAAATTTGAAGCATAATATTCTCCATATGGTGTACTATCTCGTGACCCTACCATTGCTATGCATTTATTATTTAATAACTTTACATTTCCCATTACATATAATTTTTGCGGGCATTTTTGTATTTTAAATAAGTTTTGTGGGAAGTTTTTATCATTTTTATCAATTTCATAAATTTTGTTCATATTACCTCCTTTTCGTGCATGCTACTTCCAGTATTTTTTGTCTAAGTTTCTATATTGTATTGCTTCTGAAATATGCTCCATACCTATATTTTCTTTGCCTTCTAGGTCTGCTATTGTCCTTGCTACTTTTAGTATTCTTCCATGTGCTCTTGCACTTAAACCTAAATTTTCAAACGCTTTTTGTAGTATTTTTTTGCTTTTACTATCTAGCTTGCAATACTCTTCTATTAATTTGGGGGTAAGTTGTGAATTTGAATATATTTCTAAATTTTTGTATCTTTCTAGTTGTATTTGCCTTGCTTTATTTACTCTTTGTTTTATTTGTTCAGATGTTTCTGATTCATTTGTATTTTGCAATTTTTCATATTTTACTGGAGTTACTTCTACTTGAATGTCTATTCTATCTAGTAAAGGACCACTTATTCTTCCCATATATTTTTGTATACTTTGCGGTGAACAATTACATTCTTTATCTGGCGAACCATAAAAACCACAAGGGCATGGATTCATTGAGGCTACTAGCATAAAGTTACATGGATATGTTAGGCTTGCATTTACTCTACTTATGCTTACTATTCCATCTTCTATTGGTGCTCTCATTACTTCTAATGTACTTTTATTAAATTCTGGTAGTTCATCTAAAAATAATACCCCATTATGTGCTAGGCTTATTTCTCCTGGTTTTGGTATTCTGCCTCCTCCTACTAATGAGCTTGGCGATATTGTGTGATGTGGCGCTCTAAAAGGTCTCGCTGTTATTAGTGGTGTTTGTTTTGTTAATACTCCAGCTATACTGTGTATTTTTGTTGTTTCTAAAGCTTCTTCAAAACTTAGGTCTGGCAAAATTGATGGTATTCTCCTTGCCATCATGGTTTTCCCGAGAGCCGGGGTGCACCGAATAAGGATACAATTGTGCCCGACCTGCGGCTGCTATTTCTAAAGCTCTTTTTATATTCTGTTGTCCTTTTACTTCTGAAAAATTTAATAGATATTTATTCTGTTTTGAAAATAAATTTTTTATATCAGTTTTATATGTTGGAATTATAACTTTTGAACTTAAATAATTTACTACTTGATTTAAACTTTCTGCACCTAGTACTTCTATTCCTTCTACTACAGAGGCCTCTTTTGCATTTTCTTTTGGTACTACTATTGTTTCAATACCTAGCCTTTTTGCTTCAATACACATTGGCAGAACTCCATCTACCTTGTTTATTTTTCCATCAAGTGAAAGTTCTCCTATAAATGCGATGTCTTCTAATTGCTTACTTTCTAAATATTCTGTACAATTTAATACTCCTATTGCAATTGGCAAGTCAAAAAATGACCCTTCTTTTTTTATATCTGCTGGTGCTAAATTTACTACTATTTTTCTACTTTGCAGTTCATAACCAGAATTTTTTATTGCTGTTTTTACTCTTTCTTTTGCCTCCCTTATACTAGTATCAGGAAGCCCAACAATTTCAAAGCCGTGGCATACCACCTGAAACATCTACTTGCACAGAAATAAGATAGCCTTCTAAACCAAGTAGAGACATACTTTTTACTATTGATAACATATTATTTTTTCCTTTCATTTTTAGGTTTTTTTAACCTTGAATTAGGTTTTGATTTTTAATTTTTTTGAATTAATTTCTATCTTCTAAGGGAAATTATCCACGATAGTGGTGAGTTCCCTTAGAAGATAGTTATGAAAGAATTAGATTTTCTTAGCGAAGAATGAGCTTAGAAAATTTTATTCTTGTTTTTTATTATAATAGCATCATTTACATAATTTGTAAATAGTTTTTTTGAATTTTTTACATTTTATGTAATATATTATAGCTTTTCCTTTTTATCTTTGATATAATACTTAAGTAAATTTATTTATAAGGAGGGCAAATTATGATACAAGAAATTAGAAGACAAGTTTTTGAATTGCTAAATAATGATAACTCTGGACATAATATGGATCATATAGATAGAGTTTTGACTCTATCATTAAAATTTGCAGAGCAAGAATGTGCAAATAAAGAAGTAGTTTCTTTAATTGCTTTATTACATGATGTAGATGATTATAAACTATTTGGTATAGAAAATGCTGAAAACTTGACTAATGCCAAAAGAATTATGAATAATTGTAATATCGATTTTGAAATACAAAACTTAGTCTTATCTTCTTTAAAATGTATTGGCTACAGTAAATTGTTAAAAGGTCTTAGACCTCAAACACTTGAAGGTAAAATAGTATCAGATGCTGATATGTGTGATGCCTTAGGTGCTAATGGCATTATACGAGTATATACATATAGTATGAAAAACAAAGAACCGTTTTTTGATAAAAATATTTTTCCAATAGAAAACATGACTGCTGATAAGTATACAAGTAAATGTGCTGATAGCAGTGTTTGTCATTTATTTGAGAAGATATTGAAGCTTAAAAATTTAATGTTAACTGTTTCTGGTAAAAAAGAAGCTGAGTCTAGACACCAAATTATTGTTGATTTCTTATATCATTTATTTGAAGAAGAAAATGCTCCAGAATGGACTGAATATTTGGATAATTATTTAAAATTAAATTAAATTTGAAAAATATATTTATTTAAAATAGCGATAAAATTACATTTTGTAAATTTTATCGCTATTTTATTATTTATTAACAACTTTTAGTATATCATAAACCTTATGAATTGGAAGCCCCATTACCGACCAGTAATTTCCATTTATTTTCTCAATAAATACTGAGAACTTTCCTTGTACTGCATATGCTCCTGCTTTATCCATTGCTTCTCCAGTTGCTATCCAGTTTTTTATTTCTTCATCTGTCATGTTTTTAAAGTATACTTCTGTTATATCGTAATCTAAGTATTCTTGGTATTTTCCGTTTCTTTCTACTAATATTGCTAAGCCTGTTATTACTTGGTGTTTGCTTCCATTTAATTCTTTTAGTATTCTAAATGCATCTTCTTCATTTTTTGGTTTTCCATATATTTTTCCATCTTTTATAACCATTGTGTCTGAGCCAATTACTATTCTATCTCCTATGGTTTCATCAAATACTATTTTTGCCTTTATGTATGATAGCCTTTTTGCTTGTTCTTCTATTGTAAGCCCTTCTTCTAATATTTCTTCTGCGTCACTTACTATTACTTCATATTTTAAGTTTAACATGTCCATTATTTCTTTTCTTCTTGGTGATTTTGATGCTAGTATTATTTTCATATCTTTCTTCGTGATAAAACACGAATTTCCTCCTTTATTATTTAATTTTTAATTCTATAATATAACCTTTTATATTTATATTATAACTTTTATATAATAATTTGTAAATTTTTTATTAAAATTTCACAAATATTTTTAAGTAATGTTTACTATTAAGTTAATCTTTGTTTTTCTTTATTTTGTAGATATCTAAGATTTTATAGTTTACTTTTAAGTAAAACAAGAACAGTTTAGTTATAAAAATATGCCGAAAAGGATTGACAGTTTACATATATGTGCTATAATCTAATAGATATTAGAAAGGAGTATAAAATGAAACAAAGAACGAAAAAAATAGAAGAAATATATAACGATATTAAAAGAGAACTAATTGATATTCCAATTAACAACATACTACTTCCAAAAGATAAAAAGATTATAAAATATGACGCAAGCTACCAAAGAAATTATATATGGAACAGTGCAAAAGCTATAAACTTGATTGAAACGGTTTTAATATATGGTGTAATTCCACCTATTACAGTTATAGATACAAAAGAAGGATTAGAAATAATAGATGGAAGACAAAGATATGAGACTTTATTAAATTTTTATAATAATAAATTTCCTTTGAGACATTTTGGATTAGATATATTAAAAGAGTTAGATGGTTTATATTATAAAGATCTTCCTAAGAACTTAAAAACTCTTTTTTTAGAATATCAAATGAAACTAATACACTATATCCCAAATAATTTCACATCAGAAAAAGATATTGAACTTATTAAACGTGACTTATTTAAAAGGTCTAATTTTGGTATGACTGCTTTAACTACTAGTGAAATTGCAAGAGCAAAATATCTATACGATTTTATAACTAATAAATTGATAGACTTATTTGAAAAAGATAAAAACTTTTATGATAACTGTGTAGATATGTTATTACCAAAAACTAAAAGGTCAATTGATAATAGGGAAAGAATTAATTTATTATTAGTTGCTATAAGAGAATCATTAATAATGACTTACATACCACTTATAGGTGAAAAAACTATAAAAGTTGGCTCTTCAGTTTTTGATAAATACTATTTTACATTTATTACAAACCTAACAGAAAAACAAAAACTAGAAAAAATGGATGAAATTATTAAAATATTAAAAAAATTACATTTAGTAAAACAAAAATTAACTGAGTCTAATAATGATTTACAAGATAATACATTATTTTTCAAATGTTTATACTGGATGTTTACTATTCTTTATAAAGAATATCCTAATAGTTTTTATGATTTTAACATTGATCAATTATGCCACTATGTTGAAAGTAACGGAAGAAATTATTTTGATAATTATAAAAATATTAATGCCATTGATATTGAGGCTAGATATTCATATGTAAAAAATTATATAACTGAAATATTAAAACTAGATATTTCAAATTATTTAAGTAAAACAAAGAAAAACAGAAAACTTGTTTCTTATAAACCTATACCTATTGAAAAGAATCTTGAGGTATGGACCGGTATAGATTCCACTAAACAAGTTATGGCTATTAATGATACTTTAGAAATTAGAGAAATATTAAGATTAATTAAAGAAAATAGATTTATTGTTCGCTCAGCTTATCAAAGATCAGAAGTTAAAAGTAGGAAAAAAGCTTCAAGAATTATTGAAAGTATTATTCTTGGAGTAAAATTACCACCAATATATTTGTATGTGACTAGAGAAGAAGATAGAGTTAATAAATATACAGTTATAGATGGTCAACAAAGATTAATAAGTATATTAAAGTTTATGGGTGAAAATATTACAGATGATAATTATGGTTGGATTCATACTTATAAAAATAAATATGCTCTTTGTGGACTTAAAGATTTATATGGTTTAAATGGTTATGTTTATGGTGAAGGAAAGGATAACCTTAATCCATTTAAAAAACAGTATATTGAAAATTATAAATTTGATGTAGTGAAAATAGATATGCGAGCAAACCCTGATTTTAACTCTGTTGACATGTTTTTGAGATTAAACCAAAACCCATGTCCTATTAATGCAAACTCATTTGAAATGTGGAATTCTTTTGATATTATTAATACTTTAAATAAAATTAAATCTATTGCAAAATATAGTTTATTTAATCAAAATGGAAATAAAATGAAAGAAGAAGAATTAGTAACGACTTTAGCTTATATGGATTATTTAGATATAAATATTAATAGTATAAATGATTTCTTTTTAGTTTATTTATATACAGAAAATAGTAATAAGCAGTTTGAGCATACAGAAGTTAAAATGTCTGTAAAAAACAAAAATGCACTTAGTGATTTATTAGAAGACTTAGAATCAAATAGTAATGAAGAGATTGAATTTCAAAAGTGTGTTGATAATGTAAGTACATTTGCTCAAAAATTAAAAATTCTTTCAAATGGTAATGATGATATTTTACTAAAAATTTTTAATCCAAATATAGAAAAACCAAGAAAAGGCAATAAAAAAGATTTCTATATTGCTTGGTTAATTTTACGTGATTTAGATTCACATATTATTGAAACATATAGAGATGAAATTTTAATTGATTTAGAGAAAGCATTTAAATTAATGAAAAATATGCCTAATTCAAAAACTACTGAATCTTTTATAAATCATATTAAAGATATAGTTGAAAAGTATTCTAAATACTCTAGTAACATTTTTTAAAGTTTTATATTATAGTTTTTAGTTCATTTTAGAGTTATATTCCTAAAATGAACTATTTTTTTTATTTTTCACTTTACAATTATAAAATAATATGATAAATTAGTGTACATAATTTAATTCAATGTTTTGCATCTTTACATTTTCCATAGTATAATTATTAAATATAAAAAAGAAAAGAGGTTTTTTTATTGACACCTAATGAAGTTTTAAAAAAATATTTTGGTTATGATAATTTTAGGATTGGACAGTCGGAAATTATTAGCCATATTTTAGATAAAGAAGATTGTTTGGGAATTATGCCTACTGGGGCTGGTAAGTCTATTTGTTATCAAATTCCTGCTATGATTTTTGAGGGAGTTACTGTTGTTATTTCTCCCCTTATTTCACTTATGAAGGACCAAGTTGATAGCTTAAATCAGATTGGCATTCCTGCTACATATATTAATAGTTCTTTAACTGAAGACAATTATTTACAAACTATTCAAAATATTTACCATGGAATGTATAAAATTATTTATGTTGCACCTGAAAGGTTTTTTTCAGATACTTTTATTAGTATGCTTAACTTTCTTAATATTTCAATGGTTGCAATTGATGAGGCTCATTGTGTTTCTCAATGGGGGCACGATTTTAGGCCTAGTTATTGTGAAATTTCGAAGGTTATTAATAATTTAGCTAAAAGGCCTGTTGTTGTTTCTTTTACAGCTACTGCTACTCAGGTTGTTAAAGATGATATTATTAAATTGTTAGACTTGCGTAAACCTTTTGTTTTAACTACTGGCTTTAATAGAGATAACCTTTATTTTAGTGTTCAAATGCCTGAAAGTAAAAAGAAATTTTTGCTTAACTTTTTAGAAGAACATAAAAATATGTCTGGTATTATTTATTGTTCTACTAGAAAAACTGTAGATGAAGTTTATGAAAGGCTTTGTAATTATGGGTATAAAGTTTCTAAATATCATGCAGGAATGAGTGAAAAAAATAGAACTATTTCTCAAGATGATTTTGTATATGATAGAACTGAAATTATGGTTGCTACTAATGCTTTTGGAATGGGTATTGATAAGTCTAATGTTAGGTATGTTATTCATTATAATATGCCTTCTGACTTAGAGAGCTATTATCAAGAAGCTGGACGTGCTGGACGTGATGGCGATAAGGCTGAATGTGTATTACTTTTTAGTAGAGCAGATGTTGTTACTAATAAATTTTTAATAGAACATTCTTCTGAAGGTAATCATTCTAACGAGTATAAAAAGTTAAATGATATTGTGGATTACTGTAATAGTAGTAAATGTCTTAGAAGTTATATTTTAGAATATTTTGGAGAAATACCTACTTTTAATAATTGTAAATTTTGCTCTAACTGTAATTCTGAAATAGAAATAACTGATATTACTATTGACAGCAAAAAAATTCTTTCTTGTATTAAAAGAATGAATGAGCGTTTTGGTGCTGGTTTGGTGGCTGATGTTCTTAAGGGGTCTAAATCTGCAAAGGTTAAAGATTTTGGTTTTGATTCACTTTCTACTTATGGAATTATGAGCGAATATAGTAGAGATACTATTAGAGATTTAATTTCATTTTTAGTTGCAGAAGGATATATTAAGAGTATTGGTGATAAATATCCTATTTTAACTTTAAATTCTAAAGCAAATGAGGTTTTATTTTATGATAGTAAAGTTACTATTAATAAGAAAATTGAAAGAACTTTGAAACCTAAAAAGAATAGTAAAAATGATGCCGAAAGCTTAGCTTTTGATAACATCTTACTTGAAATATTACGAGAACTTAGAATGGAAGTTGCAAAGCAAAATAATGTTCCACCTTTCATTATATTTTCAGATGTTTCTCTAAAACAGATGTGCACATATTACCCAACAGATGTGGATAGCATGCTTAAAATAAGTGGAGTTGGAGCCTTCAAGTTAGAAAAATATGGTGATGTTTTTATAGCTACTATTAGAAATTATGTTCAAAAGCATAATATTAAGAAACTTGATATTTTAGAAGAACATAAAAACAAAAGTAATTTTACTTCTAAAGTCGATACTAAATTGGTTAGTTATGAGCTTTATACTAAAGATTGTAAAAATATTAAAGAAATTGCTGAGGTTAGAGGTCTTACTGAAAGAACAATTGAGCAACATTTGTTAGATTGTTATGAAAATGGTATTGTTATTGATTTAGAAAAAGAGGTTAATATTAGGTTTGAAAATGAAATTTATAAGGCTATTAATAAGTGTAATTCTGGTAGATTACGAGAAATTAAAGATATGCTTCCTAATGAGGTTAGTTATTTTGATATTAAGTATTATTTGATTAAAATTAATAAAAAACTTAATTATTAATTATTAAATTGTCAAATAATTGGATCAATTTTTTCTCTTATATTTTTATTAAAATTTTAATTTCAATTATATATATAAATACTTGATGTAAATTTCTAAGTTTTCCATCAAGTATTTATTATTTTAAATTGTTCCACTTTTCTTCTTTAAAACCTATAAATATGTTTTTTTCTGATATTAATTTGGTGTTTCAGTAACAATATTTCTTTCTATAAATTCAATGTTATTTTGTTCTAGCCATTTTTTGATTTCTTGTATGTAGAACATTTTTGGTATTGTATAAATATACTTTTCATCTTTTCTCTTAGCTTTTAATTCATTTATTATAATTTTTATTTTCTAAATAACTTTTTGTTGTTTTTATTACTTAGTTATGTACTTTTTTATTACTAACAACAGCTCCATTTATACTCTTATCATTTCTTTGTCCATTTCAAATAGTTTTTTAACTATTCATTTTTCTCCTTTTGCTATTTCTATTACAAATTCAAAATAATTATTATATTCTTTCGTTTTTTCTTACTTCATATTTAATTGTTTTTTATAATTTGCTCTACTATATTTAAATTAATACCCAAATGGAGAAGTTATTGCAGTATAACCAGGTATATTTACATTCTACTATATTTAAATTAATACTTATAAACTTTAAGATTTCCTTCGTGTCGTTTTTCATCTACATTCTACTATATTTAAATTAATACTTGATGAATCAGGAATTTATAAAGAAGTAAAAGAAGAATTTACATTCTACTATATTTAAATTAATACTTAACGTAAGAAAAGTATCGAGAACTACTGCTACATTTACATTCTACTATATTTAAATTAATACATAGAGAAGGTTTTGTTCAAGAAAGAACTGCAAATACATTTACATTCTACTATATTTAAATTAATACTTAACGTAAGAAAAGTATCGAGAACTACTGCTACATTTACATTCTACTATATTTAAATTAATACATAGAGAAGGTTTTGTTCAAGAAAGAACTGCAAATACATTTACATTCTACTATATTTAAATTAATACCTACTTATTTAATTGATGGATCTTTTGTAAAAACTTAATTTACATTCTACTATATTTAAATTAATACTAATTTACTTGTTCTAGTTGCTCTCTATCTAATGTAATATTTACATTCTACTATATTTAAATTAATACAGAACATATTATTTTATAGATATTCAAGAGGAAAAAATATTTACATTCTACTATATTTAAATTAATACTACTTCTTTCATTTGTGTTCTCCTTTTCTATTTGTTCATTTACATTCTACTATATTTAAATTAATACTTGCATTTGTTATTTCATCGAATGGATATTTAACTCCGATTTACATTCTACTATATTTAAATTAATACAAGAAAAATAATTTTTGTAACAACTGCACAGGAGATTTACATTCTACTATATTTAAATTAATACCATAAACATTTATAATTCTTTCTAGTCTAACTTGATTTACATTCTACTATATTTAAATTAATACCATATTGAACAGCACTAAGAGTTTTCCCTGCTCCTTGATTTACATTCTACTATATTTAAATTAATACTATTGTTATAACAATTATTATAGTAAATCAACTAACATTTACATTCTACTATATTTAAATTAATACATAAACATTAAAGATATTATCATAAATTCTATAATATTTACATTCTACTATATTTAAATTAATACGCTTCTTCCTGCTACTGCACTTCCCCCAGTTAGTGCATTTACATTCTACTATATTTAAATTAATACAACTTGCTTTGCAAAACTTAAATACTATTAAAAAAAATTTACATTCTACTATATTTAAATTAATACCCCATACTCGACAACACATTATCTTGTAAAATATATTTACATTCTACTATATTTAAATTAATACTATCTATACCATTTCCTTCTTGATTTATTACTTCATTATTTACATTCTACTATATTTAAATTAATACGAGACGAAGTAAGAATAAATGTTAAGAGGTTATAATAATTTACATTCTACTATATTTAAATTAATACATAAACGCCATGCAAAAAGTTCCATTGTTCCAGCCGTATTTACATTCTACTATATTTAAATTAATACGCTTCTTATTTACATTATAATTTATATTATTATGTATTTACATTCTACTATATTTAAATTAATACACAACTTTTGGCGTACATTTGTAGATAACTTTAAATTATTTACATTCTACTATATTTAAATTAATACAGGACTCAAATAAGCCTGCTTATATCAAGCTTTTCATCCTTGATTTCTGTCTATCTTATCATATATGCTATCATATTAAACATAAAAATTCAACATTTTTGATAAAGTCCTTTTATTTGAGCACTTTCCTATTCTGTCGTACCCCTATACTTTTTACATTAATACACATCGACAGATATTTTATAAAAAGTTAGATGTTTTATCTTCTTCTATTTTCCCTAAAAATTCCTTTTCTAACCATTTTTGACTTCTACTTTTAAATAGAATTACACTATCTTTCTCTTCTCTTATATATTCGTCTAATTCTGACTTTAACTTTATTGCTTGTGATTCTAATAATTCACCTTCAAATACAGAATTTTGAATATGTACTAAATATTTTTTACATGTTTTGAATACTTTTCTTAATACCTTTTGTCCTTCTTTTTCTTCTAAATTAATATCATATACTAAAATTACATACATATTACCACCATATTTTAAACCCTTCATATGGTATATCTTCTGTAAAATATTTTATTAATTTATATAACTCTAGTCTCATTAAATATTCATATGTTACTTCTCTTCCTAACTTTTTATGTTTTATTGTGGTTTGAAGTCTTTTATCTATTTCTTTTGTTATTTCTTTCCTTGCATTTTCTTTAATGTATAAAAAGTTTAATCCTTTTTCAAAATCTTTCTCTGTTATTTGCTTTTTGTTTAACATTGAAAATATTAACCTATCTGCTAAAATTGGTTTAAATATTTCTGATACATCTAAACAAAGTGAGAATCTTCTTTCTGATGGCTCGTGTAAATAACTGATTGTTGGGTTTAATTGAGTTTTATATATTTCACTTAGCACTCTAGTATATATAATTGTATTAACATATGATATAAGTGAATTTATTGCATTATCTGGTGGATTTTTTACCCTTTTTTCAAACTCTATATCTTGATTTATTATTGTATTCCATGATGCATAATAACTTTTTCTAATATTGCCCTCTATTCCCATTAACTCTTGTACATTTTTACATTGAGATATTTGTTTTCTTAAATATTCTATTTCTTGCATATATACACTTAAATCTTTTCCTCTATTGTTATAATATACTAAATTTCTATAAATATTGTAAGCTGCCGCTTCAATAAATGCTTTTGCTAACTCTAACCTTTTCTTTTTATTTGTATAGCTTTCTACTTGTTTAACTAATAACTTTCCTGATACTAGTTGCTCTTTCGGATAATATGTACCTGTGTAAAAACCATAATAGTTAAAAAAGTGAACTGAAATTCCATACTTTCCTAAAAAGTTTAATAGGCTTGTATTAAAGTCAAATTCTGTCATAATATAAATATCATCTACCCTTTCTATAGGTATAGATTTTTTAGTATTATCTTTATATACAATTTCTAAAGAATTATCTTTTCTCTGTATTCTTCCACTTTTATATAAATAATAAGATTGTTTCATTTTCTCGCCTCCTATACATAGCACAAGTCATAGTATGAACATTTTTTACAAATCTTCTCTTTAATTACTTCTGGTGGTTTTTCTTTTGTTACTATTTCCTGTATATTTTTTATTACATTCTCAATTATTTCTACGTCCTCTTTTTCTAATACTATTTCTTTTGTCTGCCTTAATAATGGATAATCTATTTTTGCCTCTAACGTTTCTACTCCTTTTTGTTTTAAATAATACATATAATATTTTAATTGCCAAATTCCCGCTTCTTCTATTGCTTTTGTCTTTTTTACTTCATGTAGTACAGCTCCATCTTTTATAAAGTCTATATTTATTGTATTATCTATTAATATTGACTTTTTCTCTCTTTTATAGCTTGTTTCATCTATAGTTTTGCCAATTGACACTAATTCACTATTTTGCTCCATATTTATTTCATTGGCAAAATACCATAGCTTTCTTTGACATATGAAATAGTAATATATCATAACTCCTGTTATATTCAAATTTGTTTACCTCCTACAAACTTCTTGATTCAACATCATCTTCTAAACTCTGTTTTAATACTAGTCCCACTTCATTTGAATATTTAGTGTCAATACCTTTTATATCTTCTAATCCTATATTAAACATTCTACCTTGCAGTAATCTAGCCTGATTAGAAGTTATACTAGTAGATAATTTTTCTATTTTCTTTCTTAATTTTCTTTTTTCTTGATATGTTTGTGCTAAGCTATATTCATCAAATAATTCTTTATTATCATCATATATGCTTTTAGGAATAACTTTTATATTTTCTATATTCCTTAATATTTTTTGTGCATCTTTTTTGCTTGTTTCATAATCTACAATATTATTTAATATTTCTATCCCTTCTTTAAATGCTTCTATAAACTTTGTACCCTCTAAGTTTTCTTTTGAATATAGTATATCTACCATTTTTACTTTGTCTTCCTCTGATAGTATTTGTTCATTGTAGTTTTCTAATAATTCTATACTTTTTTCGTAAATTTCTTTATCATATATATAACCTACACCTGTTACTTCTTTTGTATAAACATATACATTACATTCTTCTTTTTTCCATTCTCTTTTTCTATAACATCTTCCAAGCCTTTGAAATAAACTATCTAATGTACTCATCTCTGTATACAAATAGTCAAAGTCAATATCTATTGAAGCTTCTACTATTTGTGTGGTTATCCATATTCCATTATCACTTCCTTTTGCAAACTCTTTTATGTTTCTTTCTTTTGCTTCCCTATCTATTGCTATAAATCTAGAATGCAATGTATATACATTGTCTATCTGTTCTTTTATTTTATTATATAATTCAATTGCTTTATCTACTGTATTTACAATAATTAATACCTTACTATTTTTTGATTTTTGTATTATATTTTCTATATCTTCTGTAATTTCTTTTTTTTCTAGTTTTATCTTATGTCTTTTTGTTTCACTTAAAAATTCCTCACTTTTAAAAGGTACTCCCATTTCTATTAATTTTTCTTTATAAATTCTAGGTAATGTAGCTGTCATTACTAAGAATTTACCACCTATTTTATTTATCATTTCTAAACCTTTTAATATTACTGCTACTATTTCTGGTGAATATGCTTGTATTTCGTCTATAATAACTTTTGAGTATGCAAGAGTTGCATATACTTTTTCATATCCCTTATATTTAAAAACAAATGGAAAAATTTGGTCTATTGTACATGTAGTAATTTTTTTAGATAAATTTTTTGCTTCTTCATTTTGAAAGTAATTGCTCTCATAACTCTCAGTTTCTTTACTTTCTAAATAGTCTAATGCAGAAGAGTGTAAAAGCCCTGTATTTTTATATTTATATTCTTCTACTATTCTGTCATAAATAGCATTTATACTAATGCATATAGGTAGTGTAAAAAATGTTTTATTTCCACTAGACCATAATAACCCACCTTCTGTTTTTCCCATTCCTGTTGAACCTATTATAATTAAATTTTCTGATTGATTTTCTTTACAATACTTTTGTAATTCATTTTCTTTGAATCCTTTTTCTTCCATTATTTTTTCTACATTTTCATTTACTTTTTCATTTGTAATGTCTTCTATACTAACATGTGCAGAAGCACTATGGTCTAATCTATGTAATATTCCTTTTTGTATACAATATTCTATATAATCTGCATCCTTGTGTGTTATTCTTTCTCTTCCTTCTAAGTATCCAATATAGTAGCTATCTGGATTTTTATTTAACGGTATTTGTAATTCTTCCTCTATTTCATTTATTCTAGGTTTTATATCTTCTTCTATTATTTTTTCTATTAAGTCTTTACTTAAAGAAACATATCCTCTCTCATGATGAAATAAAATTACTTGTGTTAGTATTTTTTCTTCTTTTTCTGATAGTTTTGTAAGTTCTTCCAAAGGTATAAATAATGGTGATAATTGTTCATGTTTTATTTCATTATTAAAGTTAGTTTTTATAGTAGTTTTTCCTAACTTTTCTAATATTATATTTTGAAATGGTGTATATGCTTTTCCTATGTCATGATATGTACATTCTAATTCTAACATTTTCCAAAATTTTTCTTTTTCTATATTTTTATTGTTTAATATTTCTTCTCCATAATTTTCTTTTAGAATTTTTAATCTTTCTAATAATTCATTTGTATGCTCTTTTATTGTTTCTTCTGGTTTTGATTTTGCATATAACATAGTTATCCTCCTTATATATAAAGAGGTTTGCATATTTAATTTTGCAAACCTCTTTAATGTTCTATTTATAAAAATAAATAAAGTCTCCTTCTTCATCTTGCATTGCACTTCTAAGCTGTACATTGTTATTTTTTTCTATATAAGTTACATTTACTTTTTCCCATTTTCTTAAGTCATTTTCTATTTTATATACAGTGTTTAGCCTATATTTTATACCTTGTACTTCTTTATTTGGTACATATGCACTATGATTTGCTATAACTCTATACACTTCTTTTGGCTCTGGTATTATTTTTATATGGTCTATTCTTAGTAAGTCTTCATTTCTTCCTAATGTAATTGTTTCTTTTCCTTGAGATAAATTTTCATATAATTTTTCAATTATATTATCTTCTGCTTGTACATGTATTATTAAGTTTATATCTAATAATTGATGTACGTTTCTTGGCATTGCTGTTACTTGTCCATTTCCTTTATACATTCTTAAACTTTGATAATTAGAAAATATACTTTCATATTCTCCTTGTATAGATATATTCATATCAAAATATTCTCCATTTTTTGCTTGTAAAGCTTTGTGCAACATTCCTATAACAGTAGAATATGGCGGTAGTGGATATGTTTCTGCTACTTTAAATGCAAATGGCTTTTTATAACAGGCTGTTTCTTGATATAGTTTTAATTTTAATATTTTCATTTTTTTATTCCTTTCTTTAGGAATTATTTATAATATTCTTTTACTTGATTTTCTAAATTTTCAAAGAAGTTTTGCACATTTTTTACTTTTCCTGTGAATAATTCTTTTATTTCTTCTTCGTTTTCAAATTCTCCATTTACTATTCCTAAGTTTGTATCTTCTTTTATTTCTTGCTCTCCTAGTTTTAGGCTCATTGTATCTTCTATTAATTTTGTATTTATAGCAAACTTACCATTTTTTCCTGTTATATTTACTCTTCCTAAGAAGAATGGTGAGTTAATAGAATACATTCCTCCTATTATAAATAATGGACTTAGGTTTTCTTCTCTTCCTCTAATTTCACGATTTAATATTTTTAGTATTTCTAGTAATTGAATTACTCTACTTGCTTTTTCTTCATTTGAAATTTCTACTTGTCCATCTATTCCTATTTTTTCTAAATCAATTGTTACTGTATATGTATAGTAACTAAAATGTTGCTCTATATTTGCTAAGTTTGGAAATTCTCCTATTCTATCTGCTAAGCCTTTGTTATTTAAAAAGTCCATATCTGCTTTATAGTTCTCTAATGAAATTGCATTGCTTAACCTAACTGCTGCACTTCTTATATTAGAGCCCCCTAGTTCTTCATCTGTCTTTTTTGAAGTTTTCATATATCCAAAAAGATCCATTTCTTGTGAGTCTTCTATGCTTAAGTTTTCTTTAAATTGTACAGTTCCTTTTGATTTATCTACTACTTCTAAATTCCAATTGTATAGTTTATTTCCAAGTCTTGCTATATCATATCTTAATGCTTGTCTTGATGCAAATGTGTATACACTTCCATCTCCTCTTGATAATTTTTTAAGTTCTGATATATTTCCTATTCCTTCTCCATAGTTTAAGCTTTGTGCTTTGAATATCATTGTTATTGATAATCCTTTTTTATTCATCTTTATTTTCCTCCTCTTCTTTTTTGTATCTTTCTGATGCTAGTCCTGATAAATAGCTATGTCCTATATCTTCAAATGCTAGTCCTTCTTCTTTCATGCTTTCTATGAATATTGGTGATATGCTTTTTTCTATTGAAATGTGTAACCTTATAACAATATCCATAAATTCATTTCTATCTCCTTGTTTTATGCAATTTAGCATTCTATATATATATCCATCTAATTTACTTTCTATTTTTTTATTTCTAAATTCTTCTCTAGTTGATATTCCTATATTATATAGTGCTGCTAGTTTTTTATTATTTGCTTGTATTGTTTCATTCATGTCATTTTCTCCTTTCTTTAACATATTCAAATTCATTCTTGTTTTAGTTGCATAATAAGAATCTACATTATTTTGTATTTTTTGTTTGAAGTTATCTCTAATTTTATTATTTATATCTATTAATATATCTTTATTTTTTAATATATGGTCTACTATTTGTATACGATATTTATAGTCATATATTTTGTTTAAACTTTCTTCAGCACACTTAGTAAAAAATGTTGCTACTGGCCTTGTTATATTAAAATATTCCATTCTACTATAAGATAAATATTCTGCTTCAAATTCTACAACAAATATATTTTGCAGTTGCCAATTACTTATTTTTTGGCTTTGCCCTACTATATTTACTATCATTTCTGAATATGGATTATAATTTGCCATATCTTTTTTTGATATTTTTTTAAAATAATTATTTGTTTCTAATAAATTTTGCACATTTGTATCATAATTTACAAAACTATATATTTGTTTTTCATTATATGCTCCATTTTCTTTTACTGTTTTTATAATAGAAGTTATTCCTGCTGGTATACAAAATAGTATTAATTTACATATATCGCAAATAGGTAATTTTGCATTTTGGTTCCAGAAGAAATTTGCCATATTATCACTACTTACTGCTAATGGTATAAAGTTACTTTCTGAATATTGATTAGTTATAACTTTATCATTTTCACACATTGAGCAATTTGAAAATACTTTATTTTCTATGTGTTCTTTTATCTCTTCTATTGTTTTATTTTTTTCTATTTGTTTTTGTATATTGTTATATGCTTTTATTATTTCTTTTGTTAATAAGTTTTGGTCTTTTTCTTTTAGGCTGTTTTCTATCTGCTTTACTGTATATTTGTCCTCTGTTATTACTTTTAAAAATCCTGTTTCTATAATGTTACTTATATAATCTTTATACATTATTTGTTTTTGTTCTTCATAACTAAGTGCAGATTTTACTACGTTTAGAAATGATGGCTGACCGTAATAGGAATTACTTAATACACTTTTAAATAAATTCATTGTTAATTTTTGATTTATACTTTGTTTTTCTAAATTTATTTTTATAATATCTCTTATTTGTTCAAGCTTATATATGTCTTCTTTTTCTTTTATTTCATCTATAGAGTTCATTGCTTGTAATATATTTTCGTAGGTCTCTTCATCGAACTTTTTAATTTTATTTAATTGATTTTTTATTGTATCTTTGAAATACTTTTTTTGAGTTTTTATTATTTCATTTATTTTACTTTTTTCTTCTTTAGTAATTGTTTCTTTTTCTAAGTTTTGTTTTATTATTTTTAAGTTATTTTCTATTCTTTGCAATGTTTTTTCTGCAACATTATATTGGTTAAAGAAATATTCAAAATAGTCATCTGCAAAGTTTAATAAGCTATCACTCTCTAATTCTATATAGTTATCATTTATTATTAGCTTACTTTTATCTTTAAATATTCTATAAAATCCAATTAGGCCTGCATTGAAAAACCAATCTTGTAAGTAAATTTTTATTTTCAAATTTTTCACCTCCTATTGTATTATTTCGAATAATCCAAATCCCATTGCTTTTTTACTTCCCATACCTGCTTTATATAAATATTTTAGTAACTCTATACTTCCATGTAATTCAAATATTCCTAATGAACATTCGATCATTTTTTCATAAACAGGAATTATTAATTTTTTTGCATTAATTGGTATTATTTCAAAGTCATTTAATAATTGTATATTTAAGTTTTCTGCAATTAGTTGTTCTTCGATGTTAATTCTTATATACTTTTGAAATTCTTCTCTGTCATATGCATAGTACATATCTTTTAATGTTGTTTTGTCATGATTTCTACATATGATAGGGCTTGACATTTTTATTACTATTGTGTCTTCATTTATTTCTCTTTCTTTTAGCATTATTATTGATGTTAGTTTCATGGAATTTTTGTTTAGTGAGAATTTCTGAAATTTTTGTTTTACAAATGAATTGTATAAATGTAAACCATAAATATAATTGTATGCTGAAAATACAATTGAAAATTGATTATCTTGCATTGTTATTTCTTCTTTATTAAATTTTGGATTTGATAAGATAGGTGCGAATGTGAATGTTTTTTTGTTGTTATTGTTATATATTTCTTGAAATAAATTTTCGTCATATGATTGCAATGCATGTTTTATCCAGCTAATTATTGATTTTCTATATTGTATATCTAGTGTATTATTTTCTAATTGGAATATTAATTTTAGTCTCATTTTTTGCTCCTTTCTACATTTTTCATTATTATATAGTATAAAAGCTACAAAATTTGTCGAAATTTGTAGCTTTATAAACTTTTTTATAATTTAATCTCTTGGTAAATTTAATAAATTATCAAATCCATATTCATTTGCTATACTTCTTACGTATTTTTCTCCATTAATGCTTACTGCTGGCTGTAATCTTGGATGTGGCGTAATGTTAACAAATATATTTTCTCCACCATTTTTTAAATAGTCATGTATTACTTCTTTTTTATAATAGCCTTCATTTTGCAAACCAGTTAAATATATAGAGTCTATTTCAAGTAAATTTCTTGACATTTGACAATTGTTTTTCATTTTTATTTTTATTGCGAACATAAATATTCTCCTTTCCTACAAGATATTTTCTTACCTTTCTGCCCTATATATCTTGTATTTTTATAAGGAAATATGCTATAATGAAATTATAATAAGGATACCAAACTTTATTATAATCGTTCATTGCTTAGCATTGGGCGATTTTTCCTTTTCGTTCTACTTTATTTAAATTAAGTTATTAAATAATTTTTCCTCCTCCTTTACATTCCACTTTATTTATTATTAAATAATTTTTAATCCTCTGGATTAATTGTATTATAATTTACTATTTATATTTTGTCAATATATTTTTTTAATTTTATAATTAGAATTTAACTATAAAATTAAAAAACTGGATGAAAATTCCAATACTTTTCCATCCAATATTTCACATTAACTATTTATAATGTTCCACTTTTCTTCTTTAAAACCAATTAATATTTCTTTATCAGTTATTAATATTGGTCTTTTTATTAACATTCCATCACTTGCTAATAATTCTATCTTTTCTTTATCAGTCATATTTAATAATTTATCTTTTAAGTTTAATTCTTTGTATTTTAATCCACTTGTATTAAACCATTTCTTTATATCGTATCCACTTTTTTGTATCCACTGCGTTAGTTCTTTTGCTGTTGGAGTTTCTATAACAATATTTCTTTCTTTAAATTGAATATTGTTTTCTTCTAACCATTTTTTCGCTTTCTTGCAGGTTGAACATTTTGGGTATTGTATAAATATATTTTCCATCTTATTTTTCTCCCTTATACCTGTTTTATTTTATGCTTTACTTTTTTATTATATTTAAATTAACATATACTAAGAGATATCATATATACATTAAAAATACTATATATAGTTTAAATTATTATATTCTTTTACAATTTCATCGTATAATTTCGTATATTATTTATCCCATCTTATGCTAGTATTAATAATTATCTTTAATTATTTTTAATAATGCCAGTACATTTATTGAGTTGTGCCCTTAATTCATCATCGCAAGCATATATGTATAATCCATTAATTCCTCGAGTCATTAAAACTCTAACTTCATGCCTAAGTAATTCTTCTCCAAATTTTTTTGAGGTTCCATCAGATAATGTTCTATTTCTAGTTGCTTTTTCATTACAACTTTTACTTGGGTCAAAAACAATATGTCCATTCCTATATTTTACAGATGGTCCTAAAATCACTCCTACATAATTTAAATCAAATCCTTGAATTGTATATGTTGAGCCTACTTCGTTAATTGTTTGAGGTTGTTCTGCCCAAGAAAGTTCTTTTATGTTTCTTTTTCCCATTCTATCTAATTTTTTTTGTAATTCTCTATTCCATGGTTTATGCCATTGCCCTATTTTTACTTCCCAATATTTACTTTGACAGTTTTTGTGATCTTTTTCACTATATGGCCAATCATAAGTTGCAACCAATCTTGATAATTTTGTTTTATTTTTTAAAGCTTTGGCTTTAATTTCTTTATATAATGTTTCTGGATCATTAAAAATTTTTATATCATAATTACCTAAGTTCTTTGGCATATTCTTTATTATTCTTTGTTTAGTAAATGAATTTATCCAATCTATTACCTCTTTATTAGCATTCATTCTAAGTTGATTTTCAAGTTTAATATAATTTTTATTTTTTATAGCTTTATTTCTATATTCTTGTAATAATTCGTATTCCCAATATTGTTCTGTTGTTAATATTTGATCTTCATCAAACATTACAACTACTACTTTGGCTCTATCTATTATATCTTTTAATTGATTTTTACCTGTATAAGCTTGTTTTCCTTGTGTTAATAGCAGATGTGCTTCATCAATAAAAACAACATCTACTGGATTATCAATTGAATGTTTATTAATAAAAGGTGTTGGCTTATATACTACTTGTCCATATTTATCTATAATACCTAATTTATCAAATATTTGTCTGTATACTGTAATTTGTTCATTATGATTTACTAATAAAAAACAATTTGAACATTCATATCCTAAATCATATTCATCATTATTTTTTTCTTCTTCATATCTACAAAATAATTCGTAAAATGTACTACTATTTAATACTGTTTTTCCTGTACCTGCTTCTCCTTCAATAAAAATTAATTGACCCCTTTTATTATTTTTTAATGCACTATGTACTTTATCTATAATCATTTCTTTAGCTTTTTGTTGTTCTTCTTTAAGTTTGTGTAATGGAGAAGCTTTAAAAACAGCAGAATCTTTAATATAAATTTGTAATGGAAATATTTCCTTATTATCTTTTCTAAGTTTTTTCCATATTTTTTCAAAAATATCATCTACCTCATTAGATGTATAATAATGATTTTGCGCATTACCTCTTCCATTATGGACTTTTTTTATATTTTCTGCACTCATTAAATAATGAATTAATTTATTTTCTATATCAAGAGTCATTGATTTATTAAAATGTTCATGTGCTATTACATATAATTCAGCATTTTTATTTAATAAATTGTGTTGCCATTTATTTTTATCAGACATTTTACTATAATGTTGTCTTGTTCTTTTAAAAATATTATTTGACTCTCCTATATATACTTCATGTTTTTTTCCTTTTTTCCATTCATGAATATAAACTGTTGGAAAATTCATAATAATATCTTTTGTTTTTTTATTTTTTAAATTAGCAATATCTTCTTCAAATAACTTTAATGCATTAATATTGTTTGGAATCTTTTTTACAATTGGCTCTGGTATTGACATATTTTTACCTTTCTTTATTAGATATATTATTACCTATAATTTATTATATTTTGTACTTACCCCTTTTGCTTTTTCTACTGGATATTTTTTTCTTGTTTTTTCTAATTTTTTTAATATAATTTCTTCTGGATTAACTTCTAACTTCATAGCCATTTGAATACAATATGTAAATACATCTGCTAATTCTTCGCATACTTCATCTTTATTATATTCATCTGTATTCCATTGAAAGCATTCTAAAAGTTCTCCCGCTTCAATTGATATTGATTTTGCTAAATTCTCTGGTGAATGAAATTGATCCCAATCTCTTTCTTTATTAAATTCCCTTATTTCATTAATTATTTTTTCCATTACTACATCTCTCTTTCTTTGACGTTAAGGTTTTTAGATTATTTATTAATAACTTTACCACATTTTTCCTTTTTTCTCAATATTTTTGACATTATTTTTATATTTTGTAGCTACAACTTTTCTATCTTCAATTAAAAATGCTCTTACTGCTTTTCTAACTTTTTTCATATATCTTTCTTCCAATCTTATATATATTAACTACCATTCAATTATATTTAGGTTATTAAATCTATTTTTCCAAGCTGCAACCTTTTTATTATACAATTCTTCTGAATTTGCTTTGTGCTTTATTGGTCTAACTGTTCTACTAAATATATCACTTAATCCATAAGGTGCATATATTTCAATCTTGTTATTCTTTTTAGTTATTCCAATTGCATGAACAGTAGCAATCCACTGGTCTATGGCATCTTCTGAATTTTTATATTGATCTATATTTTTGTTTTCATTTTTTTTCCATAAATGCATTCTTGCTTCATTATGAACATCAAATTCGTAATTCATATCTTTAAAATATTGGCTTATATTATATTCTAACTTTTTTTCATCTTCTTTAGAAAGATTGTTAGAATCATAATAAATAATGTCTATATCTTTTATATTATAATTTAGGGGATTATTATCATAATAATTCCAAATAGTTTGGAAAACTGCTCCTGCTGCAATATAAAAATTTGGTAGATTTAATGATTGAATATAATCTAATATTAGCATTAAATCTTTATTTTGTTTTATTATTGATATAAATTTTTCATTTTGTTCACTTATACATTTATATTTCATTTTATTTCCCTCTATTTTATTATCTTTTCTTCTACAAATTTATTTATAATTTCTCTTATATTTTCCATTCTTTCTTTATCTTTGTAGTCAAATCTACCTATTAGCACATTTATATAATCATTTTCTTTTACTATTTTATATGTTACATCAAAATTTAAATCAAATGTAAATGCCAATGTACAAACCCAGAAATCTAATGGCGTTATTCTATCATGAATGTCTACACATCTTTTGTTTAATACTGCATCATATACTTTACTGCTTAATAAACTTTCTTCCATATCTTCTTTTTTATTTACTCGTGTAGGAAATATAGTTTCTATACTTTCTTCTTTTTTTACTCTATAATTGTCTAATTTATCAGCATCTCTTATTATTTTTGAATGTAGAAGGGTTCTTTCATCTAAGCCCTTTTCTATTTCTAGTTTACTATGATTTTCTATTGCTTTTTTTATTATTTCATCATATTGTCTATCTTCTATAAAGTTTTTTATTAGTCCCTGTTCAAATAACATTTTTGAACCATGCATTGCATGATTAAATTTAACACTATTTAGTTCATTTAGAACTTTTAATTCTTCAAATCTTCCTATGTCATGTAATATACCGATTAACTCTGCAAGTTCTATTTCTTCTTCATTTAGTTTTAGTTCTTCTGCAATTTTTTTTGCATTTTCTGCCACATGATATGTATGTACTACTTTTATTTTAAAGCTTACATGTTCTTTGTCGTCATATCCTTCTAAAAAATCTTTAAATGCTATTTTTGCTTTTTTAATATCTATCATATAACCTCCTATTATCTTTTAATTCTTTATCATGAATTTCTCTTTTTACTCTTTGTACTGCTATTTCTTCTATATCCATTATTATTTTTTTCTTATTATATCATGCCATCTACGATTTTCATAGAGTATACTGACACTTCTGCTATTTTTTTGCCATTTTTTTGTGGCAATAAAAAATCAAGGAACTTTAAATTCCTTGATAAATCTGGTTGCGGGGGTAAGACTCGAACTTACGACCTTCGGGTTATGAGGATTTAATAAGTGTTTTTGAGAAATTTTGTTAACTTGAGTTTTTATTGGTTTTAATAGGGTTATATCGAATTGATGTGATTATGAATTAGGTTAAATTTTGTACTTTTTTGCAACGATTGTCCCCAATTTGTCCCCAGTTTTTTAAGGCATCAAATATATGAAATTTCAATGAATTCTTAAATTTGTTTTTGCAGGTTTTATTGTGTTTTGATGTGCTTAATTTGAAATTTATAAAAATGGAGGTTTTAACAATGAATAATTTTAGAGAGGTTAATGAGGATATTTTAAGAGATTGGTTTAATTTTAGAGAGGAAGATTTATGTTCTTTGACTTGTGATGAGGATAGAAAACATCATATTTATTTTGAAGGGATTTCTGAAAGAATACTTAAAAATGTTCCTAAACAAAATCAGAAGTATGTTCAAAAACAACTTGATCAGCTTGATAAGAATTTTACGGATTATATTGATTATTGGAATGAGAAATATTATAGGAATGGGTTTTGTGATGGAGTGCAACTGATTATGGGTTGCCGTAATAATAATGTTTCATTTTAAAGTGCAAAATTTGCACTTTAAAGTAGCAGAAAGGCGAGATTAATTCTCGCCTTTACTTACTTATTAATTTTCATCTTTCAACTCTAACTTTACTGTATTATTAATTTCGTTAATCATATCAGTAATTTGATTTTTCTCTTCTTCAACAATTTCTGGCTCAAATATTATTTCTTCTAATTCTTCTCCACTATATAACATATTTATAAATTGTATATAATCAAATTTAATGCTTTTATTATTAAATTTTATAGTAATATTCCAACTTTTACTTCTTTTTTTGATATCTATTTTCATTAATCTTCCTCCCTATATTTCTTGAAATTATATTTTTTAAATCTCTTCTTAATTGCTTTCTTTCCTCCATCTGTTATTTCAGCAATATAATCTATCACTGGTTTTTCATCTATTTCCCCTTCTAACTTTTCTGAAACAATTTTTATTTTATTATCTGAATTTCTACATAGTATTATATTTTGAGCATCACCTAACATAGGAATCGTTGCATTATGTGATACTATTAGAACCTGTTTATTTAGTTTGGCTCTTTTTAAACTTTTTATCAATCCGTCATTAATGTAACTATTCGCTAAGTTATCTTCTGGCTGATCAATTATTAATGGAGCATTATCTTCATCATATTTTAACATTATATCTAATATTATTGCCGTCTTCCACCCTGGACTTAACTTTTCAAAGTCATTTCCTTTAAAATCAATAACCTTATACACTTTCCTATTTTTGCTTGATATGTCATTATATATATTGTTTGCAAAATCCTCATAATTTGATATTTTAGATTTTACGAAATTTCCTTTAAACAGATCCTTAGGCTTCAAATCAGATAATGATAATATTTTAATTTTTTTTGTATTAATATAACTTTTGATTGTATCTAAAAGAATCTCTTCAGATATTTTTAGATTGTTAATTATATATAGTTTATTACCTTCAAATTCTTTTTCAATACTTTTTATCTCATAATTTATACCTAACATTGCTTTTAGAGATTCATAAAATTCATTTGTTCCAGAAATATAAGAAGCAATATTTTTAATTAATGATTTTTTATTTTTTATAATACTTGAATTGTTTGAATTTCTCGTATTTATTTGATCATCATATTTCTTTATATATTTATTTATAATTTTTCTTATCTTTTCTTCAAATTTATATTTTTTATTCAGTTCTGTTAAATCATCTATTATAATATCAAAATTTTCTTCATTTCCTTCATATAATGGGTTTCTTTTTACAGCTTTTTTAATCTCCTTTATTTGCTTTATATCATTTGTCATATCATCTTTTGTATATTTTATTTTCTCTATCAAGTCATCATGGACTTCTAATAATTGAATATGATTTTCCGTTACTTCTCCTTTAGTTAATAGATTATTAATATTTGGTATTTTCTTTATTTTTTCATAAGATGTTTCTACTTTTTTTATAGATTTAACAAAATTATTCAAAATTCTCTTTATTTCTGATAATTGTACATCTATAGCATTTTGATTGTATTCATCCTCTGGAAATAAATCTTTTATTATAGGAATTGTATTCAATTCATTTTTATTTCTTATAGCTTTAGCTATAAAATTTTGTTCTATGTAATATGGCTCTGCACCTAATTCATCTTCTATTTTCATATTTGATATTTCAAAATCTTCTTCATATTCACAATCTTCTATTTGATTAATAATCTTATTATACACAGAATCAACAAATAATGACTTACCTGATGATGATTCTCCTATTATTACATTTAGACCTTGTGTCAATTCAACATCTATATCTATTTTTTCATTTTTTAATTTTATGGATTTTATTATATTATAATCATCCAAGGTTGGATTAATTTCATACTCTAATCTACTATCTTCAGATAAAGCTAACTTTAATCCTCTAAAATCCGGACTAGCATACATCCAAGTAGGAACAAATTCACTAGCCTCATCTGATTTAGCTGATGGATATTTTGTTGGATTATAATTATCCGAACCTGTAATTAAATTTACAAAACTTCCTATCCCTAGTTTTCTCAAATATTCCTTAGTGCCTTCTAATCCTTTATTACTTCTCGCTGAAAAGCCCTCAATTTGATTATAATATATAGTTCTTTCTATTGTCTCATCACATGTAGAATTAGGGTCTATTGATGTTTCAAAAGTAGCATGATTTTGTCCTCCATGTGGAATCAATATAAAATCATAATTTTCAAACGAATTTATTATTTTATCTATTTTAGGAATACTATTATCCATTTTTTCTACTAATTTCTTTGGATAAAGTTCATCTAATATTAAATTCAGGTTATCTATCTCTTTATCGTTAATATTTTTAATATCAAAATAAATATGACAGTGATAAGCTGGCTTTGTTTCATGATTTTTTATATGTAATTCTGTACCTAAAATAATCTTTATGTTTTCTTCCTTTTTATTGATAAATTTTAAATACGCATCTTTGTTTATAGTGTTATGATCAGTTAATGATATTAGAGCTTGTCTTCCATTTGATTTTTTATTTATATTTCTTATTAGTTCATCTATATTATAATTTTTATTCAAATTATCTGCATTCTCAGATGTATGAATATGTAAATCAACATATATTGCTTCCATTATTTTTCTCCTTTTTGTTTATTAAATGCTTCTTTTATTGCCTTATCTAGTTGTTCTTGTACACTGTCTTTATTAAAAATACTTCCAAATATTTGACTTGTTGCACTATTTATTGACTCATTATTAGCAATTTCTGTAGTTTTTTCATTTTCGTTTTCTAATTTTAATATTTCTAACTTATATTTTTGTTCAATTTCTTTTAATTCAAGTTCTAACTTATGTTTTTCCTTCATTGCTTCAATATCTATTTTATGTTGGTTCATCAACTTTTCCATATCAGCTGTATTTTGTATTTTTAATACTTCAATGTCTTTTTTGTTTCCACTTCTAGCCACTAGATATGTTATAATTCCACTTAATAATGCAGTTATAATCGAAAAAATATGTGTTTCCATCTCTTATCACCTCTTTCCCATAATCTCATTTATCTTTGCACCCAAGTACTTGTTATCATTATTATAATTTTTTTTAATTAATAATTCTATATAAAATCTGACCAGAAAAATATAATTTTTTTAAATTTTTGAGTCATATTGTATCATTATATAATTTCTTTCGCTTCCCTTTCACTTTTAAAATAAAGTATCTTTTTTAAAGTTTCTTTCTTTTCCTCTAATGATATTTTATCGTTCTCAAAGTATCGTTTTGCTATTTGTAAAATTTGCTCTGAATTTAATGCTTTTTTATTAAATAAATTGTCCATACTAACTTCAAAATAATCACTAACTATTACAGCATCATATAGACTCATTTCTCTCCTACCTGTTTCCCAACTTGACACCTTAGATCGACTTATGTTTAAATCTTCAGCCATTTTTTCTTGCGATACCCCTTTTAGCATTCTCTGTACTTTCAAGTCAATTCCTAATCTTTCATTCATTTACTTCCTCCAATTTTTCTCATATATATCATATTTGCTATAAAAAATTTGTCGAAACTTGTAATTTATTATCAAAAAAGCAAAATAATTCTGTAATTTTGTTTTATTACATATTATTTTGCTTTTCTTTTGTTATTCATATATATTAGTAATCGCCTTTAACTTCTGTTCCATCATCTAAAATTTTAACTATTTTGCTAAAATCTTTTGCACCTATATGTGCATAATAGCTTCCACCATCAATATAACACGATTCACATTTACAAGATACTAAATCATGCACACTTTTTGATTCAATTATATCTCCACAAATCAAACATTTAATTTTCATATTTATTCACCTATTATTTATTTTTTAATTTATTCCTATGAATTTCTATATCTTAACATTTGATCAAGCTTTTACCTATTCTCTATTAGAATTATAATTTTCTATATGTTCACTCAAATATTCTTGCATGCCTTCATCACATGCATAGATATAACAACCTTTGATTCCTCGTTCTAATAACACCTTATATGTATTAATTATATATTTTTGTACAGTTTTTTCATCTGTTCCTCTTTTGACATTTGAATCTTTTAATTTATTTATATTAACTTCAATCTTATTTTTTTCTTTATTATAACTTAAATCTGGTCCAATAATTACTCCAACATAGTTTAAATCATAACCTTGTACTGTATGTACACATCCAATTTCATTTACTGCATTATTTGAAAGAATCCAAGCTTTATTGGTATGATTCCATATATATTTTTTTCCTTCAAAATTAAAATCGTATAAATCTTTTTTTCTTATTTCTTCATATGATTTTCCTTTTGATTTCCACTCCCAATCATATCCTGCAACATTTCTACATAATCCCATTTCTTTATCTAACTGCTTTATTCTTTCAATCATTTCATTAGGATTGTCGAATACTTTTATTTCAAAATCTTTAGATGATTCTATTCTATTTTTTAATGTGCATTTGAATAATTTATCTATATTTTCTAAAAATAGTTCTCCCGATTTACATCTTAATTGTGTTGTTAAAGAATAACAATTATCACTGTTCTTTTGTATTAAATCATCCATTTTGTCTGCTTGTATATCTGATCCTTTAATAGTTTGATTTCCATCGTAAAATAGTACTTTATATTTTGACTTCATATTTATCCAATCAAGTTGTGTAGATGTGTTTTCATTAATTCCAAGTTCTTCACATTTTTTCTTGAAATGTCCCATATTTGCAATATTTTTATATTGTGCTAATCTATGAGCTTCATCACATATAATTATATCATAATTATCCTTAGTAACATCACCTGGAGCAATTACAATATTTTTTAGATTTTTCTTATTTATCGCTTTAAACACAACATTTAATGTTTCTCTTAATGATGTCATGGGAACAACGAATCCTATTTTCATTTTTCCATTACATAGTATATATTTTCTTAGTCTATGCATCGTTTTGTCAAATTCTGATAAAATTTCTATTTCATCATCTTCAAAAGTGTCAATATTGCTAAAATCTGCATTAACTATATTATATATTAAATTTATTGCCAAAATTGTTTTACCTGTTCCTGCTAGTCCAGTAATAATTGAAGTTTCATTTGTACTTTTTCCCTCTAAACAATCCAATATATTATTAATAATTTTACACATTATATCCTCTTGCTCATTGGTTAATGAAATAAATGGAGAATATTTGTATATATCAGAATTTACAATGCTATTATAAGAATTATTGACTAACTTTTTCTGCTGAAGTTTTTTCCATATATCTACCAATTTATTTAAGTACATTTCTCTTTGGTAATAATTATGTTTGGAAGATTGACCATTATTTTTATTTAATATGCCACTATCTGAATCAAATCTAGTATCAGCATAGAACATACGAATTAAATTTTGTTCTATATCTAATATCGCAGATTTATTAAATTTTTTATCAAATATTATATTAATCAATTTTAAAAATTTTCTATCTGGATTTTCTAAATGTTGTTTCATTCTACTTTTTATATTGGATGTTTCACCAATATAAATTTTATTATTATTATTTATTAAATAAACTACTGGCCAATTAATATATTTTGGATTAATATTATTTAATGTTTCTGTATTAAATTCATATTCTTTAACTTCAAAATCCGAACTCATTATTATTACCTCTTAAACTCTCTTATAATTTATTGTATTTAGTACTTACTCCCTTTGCTTTTTCCACTGGGTATTTTTTCTTTGTCTTTTCTAATTTCTTTAATATTATTTCTTTAGGATCTATATCTAGTTTCATAGCCATTTGAATACAATATATAAATACATCTGCAAGTTCTTCACAAACTTCCTCTTTGTTATAATTCTGACTATCCCATTGAAAGCATTCTAAAAGTTCTCCAGCTTCAATTGATATTGATTTTGCTAAATTTTCTGGTGAGTGAAATTTATCCCAATCTCTTTCCTCATTAAATTTATCTATTTCTTTTATTATTTCTTTCATAAATTATTCTCCTAAAATATTTTTTCTACAATATACCATAAAATCCTATTTTTCTCAAGATTTTAGTATAACTAGTTAAAAAAAGTAAAAAGTGTCTCTACTAAACAATTAGAAACACTTCATTTTTTATATTATTCTAAACTATTTTTTATTGCCTCTGCTATAGCATTGGCCAATCTAACAGGCACAGCATTTCCAACCATTTTATATCCATTAGCAATATCCGTATAGTAGAATTTAAAGCTATCTGGAAATGTTTGTATTCTCGCACATTCTCTTACAGTTAACCTTCTATATAAATCTTCTTTTCCCTTTACAAACTCTCTCTTATTTTTTTCTACAAATGCCATTTTAGGAGCCTGCGGATGTATTGGTGCATGTCTTCCTCCAGCTTGAATTGTAAACGATTGTTCATCCCATGCTCTCACACGATTTCTAGACATATAAATTGTCGAAAAACTACCTATCATATATTCGTGATTAGGAAATTTACAATAAACACCATTTGTTTTATTCTTTTCTAATGCTGGTATTGCTGTATCTTTTAAATCTCCTATTGCTTCTTTTAAATTTATTTTCTTCTTTAATGGCTCAGGGAATTTAAAATTAATATCTAAATCTTCTCTAAAACCAATATAAAAAATCCTATTTCTATCTTGTGGTACTCCATAATCTGCTGCATTTGCACTATATAATTTTACATTATATCCTGCTTCTTTAAACATTTTTATAAAATTTTGTACTGCTTCTTTATGCTTTTCGGCTAGCATTCCAGAAACATTTTCTGCTACAAAAAACTTTGGCTGTTTGTTTTTTAATATTTTTATAAATTCAAAAAATAATTTTCCTCTTTCATCATTTATTCCTTTACAAGCTCCAGCTTCACTCCAACTTTGACAAGGAGGTCCACCAATAATACCATCGCAATCTGGTATTTCATTTAACGGAATCTTTCTTATATCTCTCTTATCTAAATAATTATTATGATTTTTTTCATATGTTTCCCATATATTTTTATCGAATTCATTAGCCCACTCTATTTTGAATCCTGCTTTTTCAAATCCTAAATCTAAGCCCCCTGCTCCTGAAAAAAGACTAATAACGTTCATTTACTTCCTCCTATTTACTATATGTTATTAAGTATGCATCATTTAATTTAGCTGGATTATCAGGATTTTTTACTTTTACTTCAGTTATATGCAGTAAATCTCTATTTTTTACAAATACTTCAAACTCTTCCCTATCCTCATTGCTAAATTCTAGATATTTTTCTTTATTAATCAATGCAAAGAAATTAAATTCTTTTTTACTATCCTTTTTATATATGTAATTAAATACAGTCCAAGGATTTTCAATTCCCCACATTCCACGAACTCTTAAATAAGTTATTCCTAATGGATCTACTTTATTTACTCTTCCTAGTTCTTTAGTTTCTGCAAATTCAACTCCTGGAATACATTCAACTCCATCTTTTATTTTCGTTTTAATTTTTCTATAAGTTTCTTCGCTTGCACAATAATCTAATCCATAAACAAAACTCAAATTCAACAATTTAGTATTATCAACAACACCAACTGCATAAATTATATCTTTCTCTTTCCAATTTTCAGCATTTTTACATGCAGAACTAATCATATTACTATTTACATATAATTTATGTTTTGGATATGATGAATTTAATGCAAGTACAGAATTATTACTTTCAATTTTCTTCACTTCTATTGCATCACCATTTTTTAGCATTGCATCTGGTGGATTAGAATTATTCCCCAGATAACTAAAAACTTCGCTAATTCTTTCTAATCTATCTTTTTGATTTTGAATATCATACGTTCCGGAGAAAATGTCTTTTATATATTCCTCTAATGCATCTCCCATACTATTGGCTCTATTATGATTTTCTTGATAAGTTTCTCTTAGTTTATAATGTGGTGTATCTACTAAATTCATTATTGCTTTTAAAATATTACTATCCAAATTATTATCTCCTTCTTATTAATTTTTTATATCTTATCATAAAATTCGTCTTTTCTCAATAAAATCCCTAATATTTATATATATTTTATATTAATTCATCAAAAAAAATTATCATAAGGATAACCATATTTAATATACAAATCTGTCAGTTTCATTTTGTAGTTCTCCAATAGCTTTAAATACTTCTATTTAAAATATTGTTATAAATCCACTCAACATCTTTGCAATAATTTATAATTTCCAAATCCATTATCACACATTTTCTTAATTGTTTTTTATAGACAAGGGAACAGGGATTTTGTATTAGTAAAAAGTAAAATACATATTAATACAAAATCTACGTCCCTATATCTATAATAATTATCAGCATTTACAATATTATAAATTCCTTCATTAAAGAGTTTAGCAAGTAAGTTCTTTCTTAAATTATATAAAAAATAGACTGTCATTTCTGACAATCTAATTTTGCTTTTCGTTATACTCTTTTATTATTTTTCTAAGTTTATTATTAAAATAAACTCTCGCACTATCATATTCTTCTTCATCAGGCTGTTTATATGTTCTATCACAGTTAGGACAATATAGTACAGTTTTATAACCAGCATCTTTAGGTAATATATTTCCTTTACATTCTGCACATATTGGCGTAACATCTTTAATTTCTATTTGATTCCCTATTCTATTATATCTCCATTCATACAATAATCCATTATACATATCACTCGAGTAATTTTTATACCAACTTTCATCTTTATTATCCACTTCAGTTATTTTTAAATAGATTCTAAGAATTATATATAAAACAAATATTGCAATAATAATTCCCCATATTGGTATAGGAAAAGTTAGTACATTACCTATAAATTCAAATATTTTTTTCCATATAGTAGTAAAGGCATTTTTAAAATCAACATTTTCAATTTTTGATACAATAATAGGACATATTATATTAGCAAGAATAAAAATTACAACTGCAATAATTTTCTCTTTATATTTTTTTATTTTCATTTATAAGCCTCCATCAACAATAATAATATCATTATTATAGCATATAGTTCCTTATTTCACAACAAATTCACATTTATTTTGTATTTACACTTCATTTCCTAAAATAGAAGACAAAAAGATGAAATTTTTTTGAATAGATGGAAAAGAACTATACACTTATCTGAAGTATAGTTCTTTTCATTACTATTATACTTTTTTATCACGATTTATCTCTTGCCACATTTCCAAATCAAGTTTTTTAGTAATTAAATCTCGTATCTTAATTTGTATTTTATATATAGCTTTTGTTAAGTCTAAAAGTTCTTGTCGTTTGCTTTCTGAAATTTGTGTAGCAAATTTACAAATATGTTTTACATCTTTAAGCATACTTTGAATTTCTTTATTACTTTCACAATATGCATTAAGAATCTCTTCTTCTCCTTTTATTTTGTAATTAGTTACTCTTTCATAAATAGCTGCATCTCTGATATATGGTGCAAGTCTTCTATAACAATAATTGTGTGCTTTAGCTTCAATTAAACTTCTTTCTTCATCAGAAACCCATACTTTTATACTTTTTCTTCTCTGACTTGGATTTAAATATTGTCTCATAATCAATCACCTCCTTTAATTCATTCCACAAAACTCATCATAAGCATATCCTGCTTCAATGTATTTTTCTGTTAATTCCATTTTGTATTCTTCTAATAATTCCAAATACTTTTGCTTGAAACAATTTTTACATAACCACTCTATAGCTTCTTTTGAAACAAGTAATTTATCATTATCATAATAAATAAACGTATTTCCTGAATTCTCTTTAGACATTTTCGCCATTGCTCTATGTATTGTATCTTTCTTTCTATGAAAATAATTTTCTAAATCTGAAAAGCATACATCTTCATTCCATAATGGTTTAGAATTTACTTTTAAGAATTCTTCATATACTTCTATTCTCATTTTGAAGAAATCTATATCAGCATCTATTTGTTTCTTTTCTGATTGAAAATATACATATACTAACCATAAATATCCTTCAAACAAGATATAGTATCTTTTACTTCTAATTTTTTCGCTTCTCCATCTACATGTAGGATGTTTCTTTATCATAACAGATATTGCCTTTCTTAAATCTTTATGACTTATCTCTTTTCCATTTTTGGTTTTAATATTTAGTATTTTAAATTTGTTGAGTATTTTCCAATAAGGTAAAAAGAAATTATCAAATTCATCCATAACTACTCTCATATTTTCTCTCCATTTCTAATTTTGTATTTTCTGAAATAGCGAAAGCGCATTTCAGAAAAGTTTGAGCAAATTTATTTGCTCCGAATAAAGTGGATTTTTTAGTGCCCTTTATTCGCAAGCATGGTGTCTTGACACCCTTTTTGCTTGTTAGGGAAAAATCCCTAATACCCTTTTGGACTCTCCGAGGGATATTTTTTGCTTACACATTTTTGTGATTTAATTTCAAAAATCAGGACAAGTTTGCAAACATTTTTTATTTTCTTGTCCTAATTTTTTTCTTTACTTTTCCAAAATTCTCTTCAAAACTTCAATTTGATTTTCTAATTTTTATTCTTTTTGTTTGTAAATTGTATTTAAAATAGATGTCCCCTTATCTATTTTTCATTAAAATTTTAACAAACTTTTTCTAGTGAATCTTTTTCTTTTTCACTTAAATAAATATCTAAAATTTCTTTTCTAAATAGAATTCTTTTTCCAACTCTGGAACATGAAATTTGTTTTCTTTTTACTAATTGTGTAATTAACCAATATGAAATTCCTAAATATTCTGCTGCTTCTTTTGCTGTTAAAGTTGTCCTTTGTATTCTTTCTGTCGCTATGTTTTCACCTCCTTTAAATTTTTTAACAATTGTAGTTGACATGCAAAAATTATTATGATATTATTTCATCATACAATTGTTGTTTAATATTTTGATTGTATGGCTCTTTTGTATAATATATTTTTCTTAAAAGTAACCTGACAATTATAAAAAATATTTTTCAAAGGTTGTTTGTAGGTATTGGAGGTATTATGGCTTATTACAATATCATTTTTGATTTAAATAAAAATATAGAATGTTTATCGTTTCATCCTTTAATAAGTGGAGATGATTCGAATAAAAATTTTAAATTAACTAATGCATGTTTTGATAGAAATATAGGATATTTTGTATTAGATTTTATGAATACAGACTTTGAACAGGAAGAAAGTTTTTATAACTTTGTATTTAAATATTGCTTTGAAGATTTATTTTATAAATACACAAATAAAGTCAAAATTGATTCAAATAAATATCATGATAAAAATAATTCTTTATTGATAAAAAGAAGAGATTTAGAGGATATATTAAAAAATTTATATAAAGAATATTCTAATGATATGAATTCTATAAAAGACATTTTAGATGATATAATAATAGATACTGATGAAAGGATAGACATAGATACTCTATCAGAAGAAGAACTATATAAAGCAGTTCATAATGAAGAAGAATACTTAAAAAAATATACTATTAAAAATGAGGATTTTAGACTAGATTTCTTAGCTCCAGAAATAGATAATTTGAGATTAGATTTTGTTATGGATGAATTCTTTCCTTACAGTGTAGATGGTACATTAAGTGACAATATACCATATTCTTTTAAAAGTAATAATTACCTTAATATTTTATATATTTCACTAAAACAATTACTATATATGAATAATAATTTATCAATAAGAAAATGTGCTAATTGTGGCAAATATTTTATTCCAAAAACAATGCATGACACTAAATATTGTGATGAAATATTTAAATATAATAAAACTTGTAAAGAAATTGGAAGGGAATTAGCTTTTAAAGAAAAATTAGATAAAAATCCATTATTAAAAACTTATAGAACTAGATATCAAACTCTTTCAAAACAAGCGGCAGAAAGAGATCATCATGAAATGTATGAATACTTTAAAAAAGTAGGTCCAGAAGTCAGGAAGAAATACATAAATAATGAAATTACAGATGAAGAATTTCAGAACTGGATTGATAGTACAAAAGTTAGAAAAAAATAAATTATATATATAAATCCTTGCCATTGGTATGCTGAAAGGAGGTGAAAAAAGTAATGGCAGGGTATCTTGAAAAGAGAGGCAAACGCTCATGGAGATTAATTGTATCACATGGTTTTGACAGCTATGGTAACAGAATCAAATATACTAAGAGCATCAAAGCAAATAGTAGGCGTGAAGCAGATAAAGAGCTTGTGAACTTTGTTTATGAAGTTGAAAATGGTATCGTTTTGCAAAACTCTTCAATGACATTTAAGGAATTTACAGACTTATGGGCTAAGAATTATGGCAAAAAAGAATTATCACCAAAGACTTATGAAAGATATAAAGGAATGTTAAAATCACGAATTATTCCCTACTTTGGTCATTATAAGTTATGCAATATCAAACCAACTCACATTATGAATTTTTACGATTATCTTTCAAAAGATTATCAACTAAAAAGATGTAAAAATCATAATGGAAAAACTGTAATGAAAAGTCTATCTTCTAAAACAATACTAGAGCATCATCGTTTACTACATGCAATGTTACAAAATGCAGTATATTGGCAAATACTTCCCTTTAATCCAGCTGACAGAGTTAAGCCACCTAAACACCAAAGACCTCAAATTAAATACTATGATGATATCCAATGTAAACAATTATTAGAAGCATTAGAAAATGAAGAAATCAAATTTCAAGCTATTGTTATTTTAACATTGTTTACTGGTATGCGTAGAGGCGAAGTATTAGGCTTAGAATGGTCAGATATCGATTTTAAAGAAGGTTTTGTTAATATTACTAAGGCAAGTCAATACACTTCTGAAAAAGGCATTTTCGTAAAAGATCCGAAGACACATAGTTCCATTAGAAAAGTTGGAATTCCAGATATCGTTATAAATATGCTTAATAAATACAAAACTTGGTATGATGCTGAAAAAGAAAGATGTGGCGATTTATGGGAGGACTCAAACAGACTATTTGTTACTTGGAATGGTAATCCAATGCATTCTGATACAGTTACAGATTGGTTTCGTTCTTTTATTGTAAAGAACAACTTACCAAAAATTACTTTTCATGGTTTGCGACACACAAATGCTACTTTGCTTATATCTAAAAATGTAGATGTAGCAGTTGTAGCAGCAAGATTAGGGCATGCTCAAATAACAACTACCTTAAACTTCTATGTGCATCCAGTTGAAGCTCATAATAAAGAAGCAGGTCAAGTGTTAGAGAAAATGCTCGTATAGAAACTCTTTTCAAAATTTCTCGAAAATTACTTTTTTTAGATTTTCTAAGTTTAATATAAATTAGTAAGGCTAAAATATGCTATTTATTGCATAAAAATGTAGGGACTGTCCCCAAATTGTCCCCACTTTTGTAAAAATAGATTTTTAGTCAAAAAAATAAGAGTCCACAATCTCTTGCGACTCTAGTTAATTCTTTGGTTGCGGGGGTAAGACTCGAACTTACGACCTTCGGGTTATGAGCCCGACGAGCTGCCAACTGCTCCACCCCGCGATATATTAAATTGTGTTTTTTGTACTGCTTTATTAGTATAACCTCAAATATCTGATTTGTCAACCCTTTATGTGATTTTTTTCGTTTTTGGTTTTGCTACCTCATATATTATATGAAAAAATAAAGAAAAATATACCACATTTACCTATTTTATCAAATAAATGTGATATATAAATTATTTATTTATCATTAACTCCATTCCACAATATTCACATGCCTTTACTTCTGTATCGTTTATGTGGTTTATTCCTCCGCAGCATTCACATTTTACTATGCGTTCATGTTTTTTCTTTTCTACTTCTTTCTCTACTTTCCTTTTGTATATTATCTTTTTATTTTTATATTCTATTTCACTGTTACAAAGTCCAAGTAATATTGCTTTTGATATGTATTCGGTTGCTTTCTCTTCAGTTATTTTTAGTTTTCTTGCTATTTCTTCTAAACTTTCAACTTCTTGAAAGTTTATTAAATTTGCAATCTTTTCATATATTTTTCCTTCTTTTATATTCTTTGTTCCAAAATATATTAAAACAGCTCCTATGGCTAAGAATATTGAGACCATCACAATAGTTAAACCTACTTCACCTGTTGGCTCATCTATTTCTGTTGCTGCCCCTATTAATCCAAAGAATACTGAGCATACACCTATTACTATTTTTGTTACTCCGCTAAATGTGAATTTGTTTTTTGAATTATTTCTTAGTTTTAAATATAGTAGAATTAAACCTACTGGCCAGAAAATTATTAATGCTAATATTACTACTACCCATGATTCAGCTAATTTTTTTAATTCCATATTTATTCCCCCTAATTTTATATTAGCATATTTTTTATAACTTTACAATACTAAAGTATTCGCTATTTTATATATATATAACTTTTAATATTATTAAACTTAGCATCTCCTATCCCACTAACATTTTTTAAATCTTCTAATTTACTAAACTTACCATTTTCTTTTCTATATGTAATTATTCTACTTGCCATTGCAACTCCAATTCCTGGTAATTTTTGTAATTCTTCACTTGTAGCTGTATTTATATTAACTTTTAGTGTTTGCTTACTATTCTCAGTTTGTCCATTTATACTACTCATAACATATTCCTTATCTTCTTCATCTTTTATACTTGGAATATATAATTTCATTCCGTCTTCTAATAAATACGCTAAATTAACCTTAGATAAATTTGCCTCTTTAGTTGCTCCTCCAGCTGCTTCTATTGCATCAATTACCCTTGTCCCTTGTATTAGTTTTACTATTCCTTCATTTACAATTTCCCCTGTGATATGTACAATAATTTCTTCCTTTTGTTCCTCTATATCATTTGTAATTTGCATTTCTTCATTTAAAACTTCTAAATAAGAATAATCTTTATTGTTATTAAAATACATATATATACACACACCTATGATAATTACTCCTATTAATCCACATATTATTAAAATTTGTTTATAACTTTTTATATTAAAACCTCCTTTTTGGTATTGAATTTTCTCCATATATAATATATTATATAAACACATTATTATATAAAGGAGAAACTATGAAATATTTAAAAAATATTGCAATTATTTTTATATTATTAATTATTTTCTGTACCACCACTGTTTTTTCTACTGGTGCAGTTACATATACTGATGCTTCTAGTATTACAACATATTCACCTTGTTGTCTTCTAATGGAAAGTAAAACTGGTAAGGTTATTTATGATAAGAAGGGTTATGAAAAAATGTACCCTGCTAGCACAACAAAAATAATGACAGCAATTCTTACTTTAGAACATTGTGAGCTTACAGATGTAGCAACAGCAAGTTATGAAGCTGTTTTCACAGTACCTGTTCGGATATACTAATGCTAATATTCAAGTTGGTGAAGAACTTACAATAAATCAATTACTACATGTACTTCTAATTAATTCTGCAAATGAAGCTGCAAATATTTTAGCTGAACATATTGCTGGTAGTATAGAAAGCTTCGCTACTATGATGAATACCAAAGCAGAAGAAATTGGTTGTTTAAATACACATTTTGTTAATGCTAATGGTGTTCATGATGAAAAACATTATTCTACTGCTTATGATTTAGCAATTATGGGACAATATGCAATGAAAAATGAAACTTTTAGAGAAATTGTAGGTACTACATTTTATACACTTCCTGCTACTAACAAATATCCCTCAAATGATAGAGTATTTGGTACTACAAATGAACTTATTAAAAAAGATACTTCTGATAAGGTTGATAATTATTATTATGAATACACTACTGGGGCTAAAACTGGATATACTAATGCTGCTAAAAATTGTATAGTTGCAACTGCTAAAAAAGATGATATAGAATATATTGTAGTAATTTTAGGAGCTAGCACTACAGAAAATGGCCTTTCTGCAAGATATTTAGACTGTAAAACTTTATTTAATTATGCTTTCGAAAATTATACTGTTAAAACTATTAATGAAAAAGCTTCTATTTTAAAGAAAACTAAAATTGCAAAAGCAAATGGAGCTACTAAACATTTAAATGTTGTAGTAGAAGATGAAATATCTTTATTATTAAAAAAGGATACAAATATTAACTCTATTACGCCTAATGTAGAACTTAACTCAAATTTGGAAGCACCTATTGCTGAAAATACGGTTATTGGTAAAATTACTTATGAAATAGATGGAAATACTTATACGTCTAATCTGCTAGCTGGCTCAAATGTAATAGAATCAAATGCTTTTAATACATTTTTAACAATTACTTCAATAATTTTAGTATTGTTTTTATTATTTAAATTGTTAAAATCTAATAATAATAAAAAGAAGAAAAAAAAGAGGAAGAAAAGTAGAAATTACTCTAGTAAAAGTAATTATTTATATTGGTAAAAAAAGAGGCAATATTAATAAAATTGCCCCTTTATTTTTTATAATCTTTTCCTATTATTATAGTAAAGTCAACTTTGTTATTACTTGAACTACTTTTTACGTTTTTTATTTGTAACTGTTCTTCTAAGTCTTCTTCTACTATTGTAGATTGCATTGTTCTATTTATTATAACACTTTTTTCAGTCAAAGATGTATTTCCTGTCTTTGTTACATTATATCCCGCGTTTTTTAACTTTTGCTTTACTTCTTCTAGTGCTGTTTCTGATGTAGTTCCATTTAATAATTCTACTTTAATTTCTTTACTTTTTTCTTCATCTTGGTTAGAAGTATTATTATTAATTGTGTTCACGTTTTCATCTGCTATTACCTCATCAGTGAATAATTCGTTTACTAATTGTTTGGTCTCTTTTTTGTTTGGTATATATATCCAAATTCCATTACATTTTTCATTAGTACCTGGAACCATTCCAGATTTAATGTTATTCATATCAAATTTAAATGCATATGGTATATAATATTTTATTGTTTCCATGGTTAAATCTGTTTTTATATTATCAAATACAATGTTTAATAAATCCAATACTTTAGTAATATTTTCAAATTTGATTAATTGTTTTAATGTAGCTTGTATAAATTCTCTTTGTGTTCTCATTCTTCCCAAGTCATTATCTCCATATTCTTCTGGATAACTTGTCCAATCTTGGTTATGTCTAAAACGTAATAATTGTTCTGCTTTTGCACCATCTATTAATTGTTCTCCTGCTTGTAGATGTATGTGTAAATTTTGGTTTGTGTCATCATAATTCATATCTATTGGAACATTAAACCTTACTCCACCTATTGCATCTACTATTTGAACTATTGCTTCTGTGTCTATTAAAACATAATTATCAATATCTATTCCGACTACTTCTTCTATTCTTTCTATTGCTTCTGGTATATTTGTTCCATTACGATATACTGAATTTACTTTGTAACTTGCTAAATAGTTTGAAGTTGCTGTATCTTTATTTTTTTTACCCACATATGTATCTCTTGGAACTGATAGCATTGAAGCTTGTTGAGTTTGCGGATTATAAGATACAATCATGATACTATCTGTTAGCTTATAATCATCTTCATAACCGCTTTCTCCTAATAATAATATATTTATTCTACCTACTGTTTTTAGCTTTTCTGGGTCTATACCTAATGCAGTAGCTGAAAGTGGATCATAATAACTTTCTCCATGTTTAAAAACATGTTTAAAATAGTTTATTCCAAACCATATTCCATAACCTATAACTATTAATATTATAATTAATAGAAGAATTCTTAAAAATACCTTTAATTTACTTTTTTTCTTCTTTTTTTTCTTATCTTTTGAATTTATATCCTTTTTCAATTTATTTCACTCCTATTTTATTTGCATAGAAAAAGTATAACAAAAAAGCAACTATATTTCAATATTTTTATATTATTTTTCACTTTAAATTCACAAATTAAGAAATTGTAAAAAATATATATTGTTAACAAAAAGATCAAAACGTTTATTACATTTTGATCCTTTTATTTTATAATACTATTTTTAATAATAAATTATTATTATATAACACACTTCCTACTATTGATTTATTAATTGCTGTTATTATTCCTGAACTTTCAATTATAGGACTTATAAATGAAATTATTCCTAATATAATAAATATTATTAATAATGATTTTACTAAACCATATATAAGTCCGACCTGCTTTGTCAAATTGTTTTATTAGTGGTAAATCTGTTATTATAGAAGATAGTGCACTTACAAATATTAATGCTATTCTTGCAATTATAAATAGACCAATTGCTACACATACATTTACAATTCCTATTGAAATTTCAGTTGCCACAGTATTTACTACTGTTATTTTTGTTTCATTTACAGTGTTTTCTATACTTTCATTTATGTGTTCTATCATAGATTGTGGTAAATTTGATTCTTCACTTATTCTTCCATTTTCTTCTACATCATCTTTAACTAAATTTATTATTGAATTTTTAATATTATCATCTATTGTAGTATTTTTTACAATTAGAGTGCTTATTGGTTTGAATAATACAAATGCTATTGCTAATGCTATTACAAAAGATAATATTTTTATTATACATTTTGTTAATCCTTTCTTATATCCTAATATAACACAAAGTAAAACTATTGCTAAAATTATCAAATCAATTATTATAGACATATTTATTTCCTCCTTTTAAATATTTACTATTTCTATTTTATTTCTATATACTATTCCTGCAAAATTGTTAGCCATTACTATTTTTCTTATTTCTTGACTGGAAATGTATCTTTTAATTAGCCATCCATTTGTGCTTATGAAATTTACTTCTGATCCTAAATTTATTGCTATTTTATCATTATAACTATACATTTTTCTTGGCACACTATCTAATGTATATATTCTTGTCTTTCTATTTCCTGTATTTAACATTTCTATACTTGTTTCATTACTTAATAACGATGATTTTTCTATAACTCTATACATATAGTTAGTAAGCTCTATATCTGCAAAGCTTATTCTTTTTCCCTCTTCTACAAAATTAAGAACTTTTTCGTTTGTTTCTCCTTTTATTATATTTATTCCATCATCACTCATATATACCAATTTATTTCCTTGTTGATATTTTATATTTGTTATTAATACACCTTTTTCATCTAAATATTTGTATACTTCTGATTCTGAAGGAGTTGTTTTGGCTTTTGGTATAGATATTACCTTTATTATAGATTGTAAAGCTGTACCACTAGTATTTAACTCTAAAAATGCTAAATATTGGTTATCAAAAGATATGTCTACATCAACTGCAATTGTTGTTGATAAAAACTGCTTAAACAGCTCTTTGCCTTCTGAATCAAATATTTGAATTACAGATTTGTATGTTGTTCCAGATAAAATAACGGCTACATATCCATTTTTATTTACACATATTTTGCTTATTTCTCCTTCTAAGTCTTTTTGCCAAATAAGTTCATTCCCTGATACCAAATAAATTTTATTTTTTTCCTTTTCAGCTATTAATAAAAATCCGCCATTAGTTGCTGTAATTGGAGTACTTATTTCTACTGTTAATTCTCCATCTAACTTACCTGAGGAATTATAATTTTTTAATGTATTTTTACTTAACACTGAAATATATTTATCATACGCAAAAATGTTATTTGTTTCATCTTCATTAATATCAATTGAAGATGTGCTATCCTCTATTACATTTTTCATTAATATATACTTATCAACCATATCTCTAAATGTTCTATTTGTACAATATATAATAAATAATATTACTATAATAAATACTACTATTCCTATTATAGAAGCTATCATTACTCTTTTTTTATTTAACTTTGTTTTAATATTTTCATCTTCTATTCCAATTATTTTCATCAAAAACTCCTAACAATTTTATTCAAATTTATTTTATAGTAAATATTAAATTTTGTAAACAAAAATTATAAATTTTAATTAGTGATTCTAAAATCTTATTTAATAATTAATAAAAATAAAAATAAGGTATTTACAAATATCTTATTTTTATTTTATAATATTAATAATAAAATAATTAATAATAAATTAAAACCTTAATGGTAACAATAAATATTAATAATTGTTTTAGTTTATATTTAGCAAAGGGGAAAATAAAGATGAAGAAAAAAAATAATAAAGGTATAACTTTAATATCTCTTATTATAACAATAGTAGTTTTAATTATCTTAGCAGGTGTAACAATATTTTTAAATTTAAATAATAATGGGTTATTTTCAAGAGCAAAACATGCAAGTGAAGAAACAAATAAACAAACAGCAACTGAAAAAATAAATTTAAAAATAACAACTGCTCAAATGAACAAATATGCAGATGATCAAACGATGCCAACTTTAAAAGAATTATCAGAAGTATTAAGAGACGATACTGAAATTCAATATGTAACAGAAAAAAGTCAAATTGCAAGCACAAAATATGAAGTAGGCGAAAATCCAAGTTCTATATTTACAAAATTGAATGAGTTTCCTTATGAATTTGAAATAAATGGCCAATTACAATTAGCAAGTATAGATGGAATAAAAATTGCTAATAATAATCAAGTTGATTCAGAAAAATACTTAGGTTTTCCTGATTATACTAATAGAGAAGTTATAAACTCAAGTCAAGAATATACAGCTGAACAAAATATGTATATAATTATAGATTCATCAACTGCTGGTAAAATTCATTCCTCTCTAACTATAACTATAGATGGAGTTACTTATAATTTTTATCAACAATATTCAGGTATTGATTATCCTCACCCTACAAATTCAATTTTTCCAATAAAAAAGGGCTCAAAATTTATGGTATATTGTGGAACTTATTGTACAATATACAAAGTAAACATGATATACTAAAAATCAAATAAAAAATTGATATTAAAATGAAAACATTTAATATCAATTTTTTTAATTTTTAAATTTAACTAACATCCATATTTGTAATAGACCTAATATTCCAAATAATGGATACAATATTTCTACTAATTTTGAGAAACCTATATTGGATACAACAATTCCTGTTATGCATATAATTAATAGAATTATTTCATAACTTTTCTTTGTTTTACTTGCATTTTTTAAAAAGCTATATCCAGCTGAGATGGCTGAAGTAAATATTGAGGCTATTATTACAAATCCATATATATACTTAAATATTTTTCCAAACTGCATTGTTATTTCTATTAGTGGCATTTCTAATTCAGAAATAAAAAATTCTCCCCTTAATAGAAGTGAGTATATAAATAAAGCCAATACTATAATTATACTACTACTTATTATCGATATTTTTATTATTTGTTTATTACTATTTAAATAATTTCTTAACCCAGTTAAAACTGGTATTAATAAAATACTATTATAACTTGCATATAATATACTTCCTATTACCCAAGCACTTGTATTTTCTCCTAATGTTGAGATACTATTTGCATTAAAACTATAAGGAATATTTTTTATTCCTAAATATGTAATTAGAATTATTAATATTGGAACTAATATTTCATTTGCCTTTATTACACCTTGTATGCTTTTTTTAAATATAATATAACAAATAATTACAAAAATAATGCTAGATATGTATATAGGTGTATTATAAGTTTGCATTATATATGCGCTAAATCCTGCTATCATTATATAAAAAGATATTAATAGAAAACTATTTACTATTAAATTTATATATCTATTTAATTTGCTATGTTTCCAATTTACTCTTTCTAATAGTTTATTATAATTATTTATTTCGTATGTTTTTGTTATTTTTAATGCTTTATAAATTATAACTCCTGTAATAATTCCAGTTAAAACTATTCCTATTTTACCATTTTCACCATATTTTCCAAAAAACAAATATATTTCTCTTCCAGAAGCAAAACCTGCACCTATTAAAGTTCCTATAATTACAAAAATAACTTTTAATGTATTTTTCAAAATTTAATTCTCCTTTTTTGTTTTGGTAGTTTCTTCGAAGGTTGGGTCGCCGAAGGCGGCGACCCCTACAATCCTAATTCCAACTTTCACAAAAAACCTCTCATTTAAATGTATGAGAGGTTTTTTATTTTTATTTCTATTTTTTTCTTCTTCTATGTTGCCATACTAGAATTCCTATTAATATTATAATAACTGGAACTCCAAATATTACCCATTGTATTATATTATTTTGAGCTACTGTTGCTGTATATGTTACTGTGTTTGTATCTTTCCTTATAACTATATCTTCTTCTCTATCTACCAAGTACGCAATAGTATCTGTTACTAATTGACGATTACCTGGGTATGCTATAAATGGTGTTTGTGAAGTAGAATCTATTGTATAGTTTGATACAAAATAGTTTTCTCCATATATTACTAGTTTTGAAACTTTTTCTTTTTCTCCTGTTTCTGTATTTCCTTCTTTTATTTGTTTTTGTAATTCTGCTCCTATTATAAATGGTCCGCCTTCTTCACTATCTAACTTTCCATTATAGTTTGTGGCAAAGTTTGTTCTCATAAATGAAGTTTCACTTGCTTCTAATAATACATTTTTTGTTACTTTTAAATTTTCCAATTCTTCATTGCTTACAAAATTTATTTTACTTGAATTTATAAATACTGGTGAGGATATATTTTTAGTTATTGTGCTATATTTTACTTCTGGTAAAATTATACTTGCAGCTGTTGATGATCTTTTTAATGGATCTGTTTCACTTATATATCCTTTTGTAAATGGCTCTATTCCATATGTTGCTAGTATTTTATTAACATTTGGCATATTTTGCTCCTTTGTGCTTACAGAATTAAACCATAATATTTTCCCACCATTATTTATATATTCTAAAATTGCATTTGTTGTAATATCATCAAAGTCTGCATTTGGTGTATTTATTACTAATGTATCACAATCTTCTGGAATTTTACCTTGTGCTACTGTATTTAAAGTTTTAAACCCTGTTATTTCATTCGCCAAATATATTGCTAAATAGCTCATGTTCCCATTTATTGAAAATTCTGAGTATCCCTCTAAGAAATATACTGTTGGTATTTTTTCGGCTACTACATATAATATACTATTTGTTAATTTTTCTTCTGTTATATCTATTTGTTCATATGTTGTAGGGTCTGTTGTATATAAATCTTCTACTAATAATATTTTACTTTTTTGACCATTTTCTACTATTATGCAATTTGTGTTTTCTTCTATCCCATATTTTTGTACAATGTCTGGTCTTGAAGTTGATGTTACTATTTCTATATTTATTTTATTATTTACATTATGATACTGTTTTGCTAAATCCATAATTGAATCTTGCTCAGAATATTGTGCAAAATATATATTAACTTCTTCAGTTATATTTGCAATTCTTTCTTTAGTTGCATCTGTTAGTGTATATAACTTTTCCTTTGTAAAATCTATTGGGTTTAAATTTAATTTGTTAATCCATAAAGTTAAAGCAATAAATAAAGCTACTAAAATTATTACAAATAATATAGTCGATGTTCTTTTTATAAGTACGCTTTTCTTTATTTTCTCTATTAATTTTTTCATTTACAATTCCTCCTACTTTGCACTCTTTCTTCTTTGCATTACAGTTATAGTTAATATTAAGCAAAGAACTGTAAATGCTAAATATGTTACTGTATATGCTATATTTATTTGACCTGTTGTAAATTTAGAAAACATATTTATTAATGAAAAGCTTGCTCCTGTTTGTAAAAATTCTGGCAATACCCATGTTGCTACAAAAGTTATTATTGTAATTAATGCAGCTATAATTTGATTTTCAGTTATACTAGATGCTAATATTCCTATTGATATATATGCCATGCTTAATAGTATAAAACCAAATATTGTAACTAGTGCTGCTGTAATATCTAATGTTCCAAAACATCTTATTATTATTAAAAACATTGATGTACATGCAATCGCAATTAATGTTATTATTACTGCAGAAATAAATTTAGCAATAACTATTTTTGTTATGCTAATTGGTGATGTTAAAAGTAATTGCTCTGTTCCACTTTTTCTTTCTTCTGAAAAAGTTCTCATTGTAAGTAATGGTATTAGTATAGCAAATGATAATATCGTTGGAAGATATGTAAATATATAATTAAATTGAACTCTTCCACCTGTATACATTAACTCTAAATAAAATGATATACTAAATGCTATTAAAAATATCCCTATAAATACATAACCAATTGGAGATAAAAAGTATGTTTTAACTTCTTTTTTTATAATTGCCCACATTATTCTTCTCCTCCTTTTTCTTGTTTTTCACTCTTTGTTTGGTTTTCTGTGTTTTTATCTATATTTTCTTTACGTAAATTTTGATCTTGCTCTATGCTATTTTCTACTAATTTAGTTTCTTTATTCTCTTCTTCATCTTTGCTATTTCCCTGTTGTTCTACTTCCTTTTCCTCATTTCTTTCATTCTTATCCCCTATTAGTTTCATAAATGCATCTTCTAAACTTACTTCTGCTTTTTTTAATTCGAATATTGTTATATCTTCTTTTGGTAATACTTCGAACATTTTCTTTCTCAAGTCTATATTTTCTTCTGAAACCACTTTATATTGTTTTGTTCCATCTTCGTTATCTTTTACAAGTTCTAATTCTTGTATATCTTTTACTTTATCTTTTAAGCTTGACATTTTTTCTGCTTTGTCTTCTACAGTAACGTATAGTATATTTTTATTTTTTGATTTTTCTTCTAAGTTCTCTGGTGTGTCTATTGCTACTATTTTACCATTATTTATTATAACAACTCTATCGCAAATTTGACTTACTTCTGATAGAATGTGTGAACTTAATATTACAGTATGTTTTTTTCCTAATTCTTTTATAAGTGTTCTTATTTCTAATATTTGTTTTGGGTCTAACCCTACTGTTGGCTCATCTAATATTAGTACATCAGGGTTTCCAACCAAAGCCCCAGCCATACTAACTCTTTGTTTATATCCTCTTGATAAGTTTTTGATAAGCTTATTTTGAACTTCTTCTAATCCTATTTGTTTAATTACTTCTTGTACTTGTTCTTTTCTTATTTTTCTATCAACTAATTTTAATTCTGACATATATTTTATAAATTCTTTAGCAGTAAGTTCTTGGTAAGAAGGTACTCCTTCTGGCATATAACCTATTTGCTTTTTTGCTTTGCTTGGTTTTTTAGAAATGTTATATCCATTAACTATTATTTCACCATCTGTCATTTCTATAAAACCTGTTATCATATTCATTGTTGTACTTTTACCTGCACCATTTGGACCTAATAACCCTACAATTTCTCCATCTTTTACATCAAAGCTAATATTATCTACTGCTGTAAAATTTCCATACTTTTTAGTGACATTCTTAACTTCTATCAAAGTAATTCCTCCTCTTATATAATTTAAAATATGCATTTCCGTAGGAACACATTAATTATTTGTTTATATTATCATTTAAAATATAATGTTGCAATAGTGTTCACATAGAATTTACAAATTTTAGGTTGGAAGTTAGAAGTTAGATTGTAGGAGTGGCTGTCTTCGGCGATCCGACCCTCGAAGAAACTACCCTAATTTTATTTAATATATAGAATAAAATATTTCCTAGCTTAATATATTTAACCAAAGGAGAATTATTATGAGCTTTTTATACCCTATTTTAATTGCATTTTTATTAGTATTTATATCTGAACTTGGAGATAAAACACAACTCTTAGTTTTATCTTTTTCTTCAAAAATAAAAGCTTCTACTATTCTTATAGGTGTAGCATTAGGTTCATTTTTTAGTCATGGAGTTGCTATTTTATTTGGAAGTTCTATTGGACTTTTAAATAATAATTTTATACATGATTTATTAGAAATAATAACATTTATTTCTTTTATTGTTTTTGGTATTTTTTCTTTTCTTCCTCAAAAAGAAGAACGAGAAAATTCAAAAAAAGATAACTTTATAATGAAACTTTCTAAATTAGGTATAGGTTATATTTTAATAATTGCTTTTTCTATTGCTGTTGGTGAACTTGGTGATAAAACATTTTTAGCATCTATTGGACTTGGTATAAGTTATCCAAATCAAAAACTATTTTTAATAGTTGGTGCAATACTTGGAATGGTTATTTCTGATCTTCTTGCTATAATTTTCGGTAAACTTTTAACTAAAAAAATACCAGAATCTTTAATGCAAAAGCTTTCTGGTTTATTATTTATTGTTTTTGGTGTTATTGGGTTTATTAATTTTATATTTTAACTTCTATAAAGTATTAACTAAATGCATATACTACTTTTATTATATTACATTCTTTATTTTTTCATTTAGTTGTTTTTAACTTAAAATACGTTATTCGCTGTGTTTTAACCTGAATCAAGTTAAATATCAATAACTTATTTTGAGTTACTTTATACTTATTAAAAGGAGTGAAATTTTATGTACCACAGAATTAGAGATCTGCGAGAAGATCATGATTTAACTCAAACTCAAATAGGTAAAATACTCAATATGTCTCAGACTGGTTACTCTCAATATGAGATAGGCAAGAATGATATTCCAACTAAAATATTGATAGAACTCTCGAAATATTACAATACATCTATTGATTATTTATTAGGAGTTACAGATGAAATAAAACCTTATCCTAGGTCAAAAAAGTAAATTAATTTTTTAATTAATTTAAAGAGAAGAATATAATAAATTTCTTCTCTTTTTCTTTTCACATATTTTTATTTATATCATATATTATTATAGGTGATTTTATGGATTGTTTGAATAATTTAAATCCTTGTGAATTGGTTACACTTGCTAATATTATTTCTGTTTCACTTGCTCAAAATTTAAATTCTGATGAATTAATAGCTCTTTCTGGATTTTTTACTATACTTGGAGATAGTTTAGCTGTTCTTTCAGTTTCTCCTAATAACTGTGATAAAAAATCTTCTTGATAACTTTGTTATTAATTATTATCTTTTAACTCATTTAATGACACAACCCTTAATATATCGCCCAATGAATATAATATTATTATAGTTCTCTTCTTCCCTCTAATGCCTTACTTAAAGTTACTTCATCTGTATATTCTAAGTCTCCTCCTACTGGTATTCCGTGGGCTATTCTGCTAGCTTTTATTCCTAGTGGTTTTATTAGTTTTGAAATATACATTGCTGTAGCTTCTCCTTCTACACGTGGGTTTGTTGCAAGTATTACTTCTTTTACTTTTCCATCCATTAGCCTTGAAAGTAGCTCTTTTATTTTTATTTCATCTGGACCTATTCCATTCATTGGAGATATTGATCCATGTAATACATGGTACATTCCTTTAAATTCATGTGTTCTTTCCATTGCCACTACATCTTTTACATCTTCTACTACACATATTATGCTTTCATCCCTTTTTGGGTTTGAGCAGATAATGCATGGATCTGTATCTGATATATTGTAGCATTTTGAACAATATTTCAAGTTCTTTTTAGCATTTATTATTGAATATACAAATTCATTTACTTCTTCTTCTGACCTATCAAGCATATAAAATGCAAGTCTTGCAGCTGTCTTGTTTCCTATGCTTGGTAATTTTTCAAATGCTTCTATTAGTTTTTCTATTGATGGTGAATAATATGACATTTTCATCACCTACATTATTCCAGGAATATTATATTTTCCTAAACTTTGAGCTTGAGCTGAGTCTACTTTTCTTAAAGCTTCGTTCACACATGTTAGTATTAAATCTTCTAGCATTTCTACATCATCTGGGTCAACTACATCTTTCTTTATTTTTATTTGTTTTATTTCTTTTGCTCCAGATACTTTTACTTCTATTGCTCCTCCACCTGCTGTCGCCTCAAATTCTTTTGAAACTAATTCTTCTTGGCTCTTTTCCATATCTGCTTGCATTTTTTTTGCTTCTTTCATTAATTGGCCTAAGTTCATTCCGCCAAATCCTCCCATTCCTCCTGGGAATCCACCTTTTCTTGACATATCATTTCATCCTTTCTTATTAGTAATTGGAAGTTGGAATACTGAGTAATTTCTTCGAAGTAATTACTTTAAATTCAACTTCTTTTTACATTACTTTTAATTAACACAATATATAATTTAGTAAAGTTTATTACTCCACTAAATTGAATGGTATTCCATTATCTTCTGCAAAACTTTCTATTGGATTTTGCTTAGCTACTTGTGCTTTATCATTAGCTTTTGCATCTATATATTTTATTTTCATTGGTTTACCACATTCTATAGAAATACGTCTTTCTATTTCCGATATATTTTCACTTTTTTCTAGTACTGTTTTTCCAAATGGTGTTAAACCTTTTGGAAATTCTATTGCTATTACTAAATCATTTTCCTTCCTAGCTATTGAATTCATTAAATTTGTGTATAACATTATCTTTCCGGCATCTTTTAATTCGTTAACTATTTTTGGCCATGTTTCTAATTTTTCTCCTACATTAACATTTTGCACTGGTCTTGCTTGCATTTGTGGTTTTACTTCTTCTTTTTTTGTTTCTATTTTTTGTGGTTTTTGACTTAAATTTCCCACATAATTTGAAGATGTGTTTATATTTGTACTTCCTAACCCTGCAATTTTCATTTCTAAACTAGCAATTTTATTTTGCAGGCTTCTTAATTCATTATTGTCAAAATTAATATTAGTTTGTTTTTCTATTTCTCCACTACATAATTTTATTATTCCTACTTGAAATAATATTAATCTTTGTGAAGAATATTTTATTTCATTTTCTAAATTAGATAATGTATATATCATTTTGAGTAACTCTTCTTTTGAAAATTTGTTAGAAAGTTCTTCAATATTTTTTAGTTCTAATTCTGAATACAAATTCAATTTTTTACTTGATTTATATACTAATATATCTTTAATATATTTTATTATTTCCCACAAAAAATTTTGTATATCTTTTCCATCATTTGTTACTTCTTCTATTGTATTTAATGCTTCATTAACATCTTTATTTGCTATACTATTCACTATTTTATTTATATAAGTAATTTTAGGAATTCCAACTAAGTCTTTTACTTTATCTTCATCTATTTTAGTTTCACCATCTTGCAAACATCTTTCTAAAATTGATAAAGCATCTCTCATACCACCTTCTGCAAGTATTGATATAGTTTTCAAAGCTCCTTCTGAAATTTCTATTTTCATTTCTTCACAAACAATTTTTAATCTTTTTATAATGTCTTCATTTGATATTTGTTTAAAGTCAAATCTTTGACATCTTGAAAGTATTGTTGCTGGTAGTTTTTGTGGCTCTGTTGTAGCTAGTATAAATTTAACATGCTCTGGTGGCTCTTCAAGTGTTTTTAATAGTGCATTAAATGCTCCTGTTGATAACATATGCACCTCATCTATTATATATATTCTATATTTTGCTTTTGTTGGTAAGAAATTTACTTCTTCTCTTATTTGTCTAATATCTTCTACACTGTTATTTGAAGCTGCATCCATTTCTACTATGTCTGTAAGGCTTCCACTTATTGCTGACTTACATATTTCACATTCATTACATGGTTCTCCATTTTTAGTGTTTAAACAGTTTATTGCTCTTGCTAAAATTTTTGCTGAAGATGTTTTTCCTGTTCCACGACCACCATTAAAAAGATACGCATGCCCTACTCTTCCTGCTATAATTTGGTTTTTAAGAGTTCTTGTAATATGTTCTTGACCTACCATTTCTTCAAAATTAGTTGGCCTAAACCTTCTGTATAGTGCTGTGTAGTTCAATATTTTCACCCCTATCTGCTTTAAACAATTATTACTTAATTACACTTTCAAAAAAGGTATAAGTACTTCGTTCCTCTATGGAAAACATTCACATATAAGTGACTACTTATTGCTGCTTCCTTCCGGACCTGACAAGATTCATAGGCTTACATTGAATGTCCTCCATACAGAAACCAAATTTCTTATACCTTTTTTATTATATATACTTTTTTTAGTTTTATCAAGTATTTTAGAAAAATAATTTCAAGCAATTGTCTTAAAGTTGAAGTGCATAACCTTTAATTCTACACTAGTGTAAAGTAAATAATATATTTTATTTTTGTAATCAAGTATTAGGCAACTCATCTTAGGTAATTGAAGACCCTTTGTCTTGGAGGGCCAAATATAAAATTTATTATTTACTAAGAGCAGATTTTAATTGTAAGCTTCCTAATTTAAAAATTATTCTTTCATTCTTTTGAATATATATTTACTAGTATCTGTTATTTCTAAACTTGCTTTACCTTCTGTTGTAATTTCTGAAATAGGTAAATTAAGAGTCATATTGCTTTTATATTTTTTACCTTCTGTATCTATTATTATATCAAAATTAACTGAAAATTTTATATCTTCATCTGTTATATTCATAGTTTTTAACATTGTACCATCAATTACTAAATCTTCCGCTGTTAAAGTATATTTTCCAAGTTCTGTATTTCCAAAGGCAATTGCAACTATTCCTCCTTGATTATTTATTTCAAGTGTAGTTGTATCACTTTTTGATGCTCCCTTATATGTTAATCTATTTCCTTCTAATATAAAGTCATTTGAGTATGTAAATTTTTTATTTTCAGTTGTATTTGGCATAAATGTTTTTATATATCCTTTTTGTGGTGTTTTAGTTATATTTATATTGTCTATGGTAACACTATCTATTACTGCATCTTTTCTATATTTTTCGTTCTTTTTTATTTCAAAATATATTCCATTATTTTGTACTATTTCGTTCTCTATACCACCATTTTGTATTGGATTATCTGAACTCACTACCATGCTTCCTATTACTATTTTTGAAAGTTTGAATGGCATGTTTGTTTCACCTTCTATACTATATTTGTATGTAATTATTATGGATATAAATATTATTATTACTAATATTATAAAGGCAATTGCTGTTTTTATTTTTTCTTTTATTTGAGTTTGCATTTAAATTTCTCCTTTGTTTTCTTTTTGGCGGAGTGAGTGGGATTCTAACCCACGTACCACTTTTCATGGTTAACTGTTTTCGAGACAGCTTCGTTATGACCGCTTCGATACCACTCCAAATCACACTCAGCATTTACTATTCATTCTTCATTTAAACCTTTTCCTCGAAAGTCAGACGACTAATAGTCGCCTTTACAATTTTTTATTTTTTCTTAACTCTTTAAAAAATCTTTGTAATATATTCTCACATTCATCTTTTAAAATTCCTGTTTCATATTCTACTTTATGATTAAATGGATAATCTTTTAAAACATTAAGTACACTTCCACATGCTCCTGTTTTATAGTCCATTGTTCCTATATAAAGTTTTCCTACCCTTGCCTGTATTATTGCTCCTGCACACATAGTACATGGCTCTAATGTTACGTACATCTCACAGTCTAATAATCTCCATGAATCTAATTTTTTACTAGCTTTTTGTATCGCTAATATTTCTGCATGTTTTGTTGTATCCTTTTTACTTTCCTTTAAATTGTGTGCTCTTGATATAATTTGTCCATCTTTTACAATTACAGCCCCTACAGGTACTTCTAATTTATTATATGCTTTTTTAGCTTCCTTTAGAGCTTCTTTCATAAATTTTTCTTCCATATTACCATTTTTCCTCCAATATAAAAATGGTGTTCTGGACAGGAATCGAACCTGCGACCTACAGCTTAGGAGGCTGTCGCTCTATCCTACTGAGCTACCAGAACATTTTACTTTCTTATTTTACTATACTTACTACAAAAAATCAATATTTCATTTTGGTTATTTTTATGTTATAATATTTCGTAGTTAATATAAATTAAAATATATGACTCAAGGAGTGTCCCTTGTATTCCAATTTGGAACGAAAGTGAATTTAAATAATAAAAATTATAAAACTTTTATATAAATTCACATACTTAGCTTCTAAGAGCTTTTGGTCTATATGATGAAAATTCTAAAAATCTAAGTAAGGACTTTTCCTATGGTTTGAAAGGAGTTTTATTTATGCAAAAAATACTTAGTTCTATGAGGAAAACTATTAGAAGTTATAATATGATAGAAAATGGTGATAAAATAGCTGTGTGCTTATCTGGTGGTAAGGATTCTATTACTATGCTTATGGGATTAAAACAACTTCAAACTTATTTTGATAAAGATTTTGAAATTGTTGCACTTAGTGTTGATCCTGGTTTTGAATTTTTTAATGTAGGTTTTTTACAAAAAACTTGTGATGAAATTGGTGTTCCTTTAATCATTGAAGAAAGCCATATTAAGGAAATTGTTTTTGATATAAGACAGGAAAAAAGACCTTGTTCATTATGTGCTAATATTCGTAGGGGTATTTTAAATTCAATTGCTATTAGAGAAGGTTGTAATAAAATAGCTTTAGGCCATAATGAAGATGATGTTTTAGAAACATTTCTAATGAATTTGTTTTTAACTGGCGCTTTTTCTACTTTTGGTCCAAGTACATATATGGATAGATCAAATATTACAGTTATTAGACCTTTAATTATGACTCCTGAAAAGGAAATTAAAAAGTTTGTTAAACGTAATAATATTGAAGTAATGAAAAAAAATTGTCCTATGGATGGGGTTTCTAAAAGAGAGTATATGAAAGATTTGTTATATAAACTTAATTTAGACATTCCTATGGTTAGGGCTAATTTGATGGGCGTTATTAAAAGAAATAATATAAAAGGTTGGCATGAGTAAATTAAAAATAGATTAGATATATTGAAGTAAATCCAAAAAAGTTCACTTCATTTTACCTAATCTATTTTTTTCCTATATTTTCATACTAAGTTTTACTTTTTGCCTCTCTATATCTATTGCAATTACTTTTACTTTTACTATATCTCCTACTGACACTATTTCTGAAGGATTTTTTACAAACTTTTCACTCATTTCAGAAATATGTACTAGTCCATCATGTTTTACGCCTATATCTACAAATGCTCCAAAGTCTATTACATTTCTTACTGTTCCTGTTAGTATTTGACCTTCTCTTAGATCTTCAAATTTTAGTACATCACTACGTAATACAGGTTTTGGCATTTCTTCACGTGGGTCTCTTCCTGGTTTTGAAAGTTCTTCTATTATATCTTTTAATGTCATTTCTCCTACTTCTAGTTCTTTTGCTGTTTTATCTATTTTTATATATGCTAGCTTTTCTTTTATTTCTTTTAATTTTTCTTTATCGTTTAAATCCTTTTTGCTATATCCTATTAACTCTAAAAGTTTTTCTGCTGTTTCATAACTTTCTGGGTGTACTCCAGTTATTTCTAATGGATTTTTACCTTCTGGTACTCTTATGAAACCTGCACATTGTTCAAATGCTACTTTTCCTAGTTTTGGAACTTTTAATAGTTCTTTTCTTTCTTTTATTTTTCCGTTTTCATCTCTATATTTTACTATATTATTTGCTATTGTTTTATTTACACCCGCAACATATGAAAGTAATGATGGTGTTGCTGTGTTTACATCTACACCTACTTTGTTTACTGCATCTTCTACTACTCCAGTTAAACTTTCCCCTAGCTTCTTTTGGTCTACATCATGTTGGTATTGCCCTACTCCTATTGCTTTTGGTTCTATTTTTACAAGTTCTGCAAGTGGGTCTTGAAGTCTTCTTGCTATTGATATTGCTCCCCTTAATGAAACATTTATGTCTGGATATTCTTCTGTTGCAAGCTTTGATGCTGAATATACACTAGCTCCCGCTTCTGATACTATTGCATAATGTACTTCTTTACCATATTTTTCTTTTACTTCTTTAATAATATCTGCAACAAATATCTCTGATTCACGTGATGCTGTTCCATTTCCTATTGCAAACATATCCACATCATATTTTGCAATTAAGCCTATTAAAACTTTTTTAGCTCCTTCTACGTCATTTTGTGGCTCTGTTGGATATATTGTTGTTGTATCTAAGAGTTTTCCTGTTTCATCAATTACAGCTATTTTGCAACCTGTTCTATATGCAGGGTCAAAACCTATTACTGTTAAACCTTTAAGAGGTGCACCTAATAATAACTGTTTAGCATTTTGTCCAAATACTTTTATTGCCTGTTCTTCTGCTTTTTCAGTTAAATCACTTCTAATTTCTCTATCTATTGAAGGCTCTATTAAACGTTTCCAACTATCTAAAATTGTGTCTTTTAATACTTCTTCATATTGTTTATTTTTTATAATATCTTTTTCTATTATTTCAAGAATTTTTTCTTCTTGTTTTTCTATTTTAACTTTAAGAAATTCTTCTTTTTCTCCTCTATTTATAGCTAAAATTCTATGACTTGGAATTCTATTTACCTTTTCACTAAATTCATAATACATTTCATAATTAGATTTTTCATCTTCTTTAGATGCTTTAGTCTCTATTAATCCTTCTCTATAAATTAATCTTTTTATTTGTTTTCTATATTCTGCATTATCTGAAATATTTTCGGCAATAATATCTTTTGCACCAGCTATTGCATCTTCTATATTTTCCACACCTTTTTCACTATTTGTGAATTCTTTTGCTATTTCTTCTATATTTCTCTTATCTTCTTGTTTTATTATAATTTCAGCTAAAGGCTCTAAACCTTTTTCCTTAGCCATTGTTGCTCTTGTTCTTTTCTTTTGTTTATATGGTCTATATATATCTTCAACTTCTGCTAAAGTTTTAGCTAGTTCTAAAGCCACTACTATTTCATCTGTAAGTTTTCCTTGCCCTTCAATAGAATTTACTACCTCTCCTTTTCTTGATTCTAAGTTTCTCAAATAATTTAGTCTATCTCCTAAATCACGAAGTTGTTCATCAGAAAGACCTCCAGTAGCCTCTTTTCTATAACGTGCTATAAATGGAATAGTATTTCCATCGTCAATAAGTTTAACAGTAGCCTCTACTTGACTTTCTTTTACTTGTAATTCTTCTGCTATTATTTTTGTAATATTCATTTTATTTCCCCCATATATAGTATGAATGCCCCTTTCCTAAGTTAAAACAACATAGATGGGACACCCTTTATCTTTATTTTATTTTTCTTGATTTTTTTGTTTTTCACTTTTATCCCAGAAGTCTGCAATTTTATCAAAGTATTCTTCTCTTTGGTCATTTCCTTCTATATTTTTTACTTCTACTGCTGAACCTACTCTTATTGGTGATGCTATTCTTGCTCCTTTACCATATGTTAAATTTGTCATTTTATCAAAATCTAAATCCATATTGTATATTCTTATTATTTCTTTATTATCCTTTGTTTTTATAGTAACTGTTACTTGATTTCCTTCTATTTTTGTTATTTTTCTATCTTGTACTTGACCTATTAACTCTTCTGTTTTGATACTTGTTCTTATCATTGTATCTGCTATTTGTAATAAGTCTTCTTTTGTATAATTACTCATTAATTTATTTGATTCTTGTATATCTCTTATCTTTTTTTGTCCTTCTTCTCTTTCTACCCAGTAGTCAGTTACACCTTCATAGTATTCTTCTTTTTCTTCATCTGTCGTGTTTTCTTTAAGTTCAATAGCTTTTCCAACTCTTTGTACTGATTTTATTTTTGCTTCTCTTGTAAGCTCATTATTTTCCATTTTATCGAATCGTAAGCTTAATCTGTATATATGTACATTATTACTATTTTTTGTTTTAACTTCTACTGTAATAACATCTCCATCAATTCCGTGTTATTTTAGTATTTTGCACATTTCCTTCTATTTCTTCCATTCTTTCAATTCTTTTTAGTATAAAATTAAAAGTATTTAGTACCTCTTGTTTAGAATAATTTCCCATAAAATAATTTTTTACTTTAATATCTTCTTTAAATGACATATATTTGTCCTCCTATTTTTTTACTTACTTCATACTATCACAAATAAATTATAAAAGTCAAGAAAAACAGTAGTTTCATTTCTACTGTTTCTCTTCTTTTTATTTGTGTATAAAAAATGGAAATTCTCATCCTTCAATAATTATTTCATCTATACTGATTTTTTTCTTTACTAAATTACTCTATTCCTAAATATTCATTATAAGTTACTTCTCTATCTACTACTTTATCTAACTTAATATCTATTATTCTATTTGCTACTGTTTGTGTTAGTTGGTGGTCGTGTGATGTAAATATGATATTACCAATGAATTTTTTCATTCCTTCGTTTAATGCTGTTATACTTTCCATATCTAAGTGGTTTGTTGGTTCATCCATTATTAATAAATTTGCACCTGATAGCATCATTTTTGAAAGTACACATCTTACTTTTTCTCCTCCTGATAGTACTTTTACATATTTTAATGCTTCTTCACCTGAGAATAACATTCTTCCTAAAAAGCTTCTTACATATGTTTCGTCTGGATCTTTTGAATACTGACGTAACCAATCTGTTATTGACATGTCTTCTTCAAATAAATAGTTATTATCCTTAGGAAAATATGTATTTGTTATTGTTGTTCCCCACTCGATTACACCTTCATCTGGCTCTAGTTCCCCTGCTATTATTTGAAATAATACTGTTTTTGCATTTTCGTTATCTGCCATAAATGCTATTTTGTCGCCTTCTTTTACTACAAACGATACATTATCTAATAATTTTTCTCCATTTATTGTTTTTGATATATTTTTTACTTTTAATATTTCTTTTCCTGGCTCTCTATCTGGTTTGAAGTCTATGTATGGATATCTCCTATTTGATGGTTTTATTTCATCTAACTCTATTTTTTCTAATGATTTTTTTCTTGATGTTGCTTGTTTTGACTTTGATGCATTTGCACTAAATCTTGCTATGAAAGCTTGTAATTCTTTTATTTTTTCTTCTTTCTTCTTATTTTGTTCTTTCATTTGCTTTAATAAAAGTTGGCTTGATTCATACCAGAAATCATAGTTTCCTGGGAATACTTTTATTTGCCCAAAGTCTACATCTGCTATGTGTGTACATACTTTGTTTAGAAAATATCTATCGTGTGATACTACTATTACAGTATTTTCAAAGTTTATTAAGAATTCTTCTAACCAGTTTATACTTTTTAAGTCTAAGTCGTTTGTAGGCTCATCTAGTAATAATATATCTGGATTTCCAAATAATGCTTGTGCTAGAAGTACTTTTACTTTTTCTTTTGCTTCCATTTCACTCATTAATTTATAATGATTCTGAGTTTCTATTCCCAAATCGTTTAAAAGTTGAGCTGCGTCACTTTCTGCATTCCATCCATCTAGTTCTGCAAAACGTTCTTCTAATTTTGCTGCTTTCATTCCATCTTCTTCATTAAAATCTGGTTTTGCATATATAGCATCTTTTTCTTTCATTATTTTATATAGTTCTTCATTTCCCATTATAACAGTATCCATTACTGTATATTCTTCAAAAGCAAAGTGGTCTTGTTTTAAAACAGAAAGTCTTTCACCTTTTTCCTTTGTAACTTCACCTTTACTTGGCTCTAATTCACCTGATAATATTTTTAAAAAAGTAGATTTTCCAGCTCCATTTGCTCCAATTATTCCATAGCAACAACCTTTATTAAATTTTATATTTACATCTTCAAATAGTGTTCTTTTACCAAAACGCACTGTAACTCCAACTGCATTTAACATCTTTCTTCCTCCTCGTTTTTCCCATTTTTCCCATTGGGGACGTTTCCAAATGGGAAATCTGTCACTTTTGGGAATTTTTCTTACTTATTATATATGATATTACTATTTTTTTCAAGGGTTTTATTGCCTTATGTTTATTATAAGTATATAAAAAGATTTAGGATTTTAAAATCCTAAATCTTTTTATTTTAATGTCTATCAAATATTAACTTTATTCCCCATAATCCAGAAATTCCTACTAAAATATAAATAATTCTAGTTATAATAGATAGTCCTCCGAATATTGCTTCTACTAAATTAAAATTAAATATTCCTACTAGTCCCCAGTTTATTGCACCTATAATTATTAATATAAGAGCTATTGTATCTATAATTTTCATGTTTTTCTCTCCTTCCATTTAAATTATTTTTAATCTTAGTATACACATTTTTTGCTATTCTATTAATAATTTATTTTGTTTTTATTGGATAATTAGTAAATTATTTGAAATTTTAATTTTTGATATTTCATTACTTTTTAAGCTGTTTTCGATGCGTTCAAAATTTGCAACGAAAAGGACCATCTCTTTCGTGTGGTCCTTTTTAGTCTAACATATCTTTCTTTTTAAGCCATATCATTGCAATTACTCCTAAAATGATAGATAGAATTACAACAGAGAAAAATGGCCATGGACTATCCATGTTTTGCATTGGTACTTTTACATTCATTCCCCAATAACTTGCTATCATTGTTGGTATTGCAAGAATTATTGTTATTGATGTTAGGAATTTCATAACTCCATTTAGGTTGTTTGAAATTATAGAAGCATATGCATCCATTGTTCCACTTAAAATGTCATTATATATTTTTGCCATTTCTATAGCTTGTTTGTTTTCTATAATTGCATCTTCTAGTATGTCTTCATCTTCTTCATATAATTTTATTATTTTTCCTCTTAATGTTTTTTCCATTACTACTTCATTCGACTTTAGTGATGTTGTAAAATACACTAAACTTTTTTCTAATGAAAGCATTTTTAATAGTTCTTTATTTTTTTGTGAATTTTTTAGTACACTTTCTGCAATTTCTGTTTCTTTATTAATCTTTTTTAGATATTTTAAATATAATTCTGCATTTTTATAAAATACTTGTAATATCATTCTACTTTTTTTATATGTTATTGTTGTATTTTTTGTTTTACTTTTTTCAAGTTCTGTTATTACTCTATTTTGTTTTAATGAAACTGTTATAAAATAGTCATCTCTTACTACTATCATTCCTAAAGGCATTGTTGAATATACTTCTTCTTTGTCTTCTTTTTCTATAACTGGTACATCTATTATGAATAATGTTGTGCCATCATCTTCTTCATAGTCAATTCTGGCTTTTTCTTCGTAGTCAAGTGAATAACGTATAAAGGCTTCATCTATTTTTAATTTTTTGCATACTTTTTTTATTTCTTCTTCAGTCGGGGCAACCATGTTTATCCAATTTCCCTTTTCGAATTTTTTTGTTTCTTCTGTTTTATTTGTTTCTACATCTGTTTTATACATTTTTAACATAGTTATCACCCCTTTATTTTTTCCAATATTAGTATTATAACATATTTTTCAAAATTTGTATAGTTTTACATAATAAAAAATCACTATAAAAGTGATTTTTTATTATGTATTTTATCCTAATTTTTTTACATTATTTATAAATATAACATTTTCAATTATATCTAGCACAGCATATGTTATCATTATTGCTCCTATTGTGGCTGGAATAGCTCCTGTATTAAATATTACAACTAGTCCACATATAAGCATAATAATTGCTATTACTAAACTATATATCCATATATTAGATTTTATTTGTTTTAATTTTAGTGCTGAGCTTGCTCTTACAACACTACTATATACAATCCACATACCAATTATTATTCCAAATATCTTGCTTATTGTACTACTATATACCATTATTACTATTCCTATTATTACTGCCATTATTCCATAAACTAGTTCATAATTATATAAGTCACTTTTACTTTTTGTTTGTACATAGTTTATTACTTTTATTATTCCTAAAAGAATAAATACTGCTCCTAAAATATATGCTATCATAGACATAATTGCATCTTTCTGCCATATTAATATTATTCCAAGAATAGCAAATACTAGTGATTCAGCAATTGACATCCAGCCTGATTTTTTTAATAAATCTTTTAAATATTGCATATTTTTTCACTTCCTTTGTTTATTTTATAGTTAAAGTTTATTACTATTTTTATTTGTTGTCAATATTTCAGTCAATTTTAATAAATTATTAATATATATGTTTTTAGAAAATTAGTAGGAAATATTTTGACACCCTTTAAGTTTTATACTATAATAATTTAAATAGTAAATAAATTTTAGGGGGATAAAATATGGAAGAAAGAAATGTTATATTTGAAGTAACCAAAGTAGGTATAGCTGTAAATAGCAAATGGAGTGTATTTGTTGATAATGAATATATTGGCAAAATTGATTTTAAAAATAATTTAACAAAAAAGTTATCTAAAGGTGTACACAAAGTACAATATAAAGTAGGATTGCAAAAAACTAAAATTTTAGATATTAATGTTGCAGATACAGATATAATAGTTGAATGTATATGGGATGGAACTATAAGTAATTTCCACGTTGTTGGTGAAGAGAGTAATAATATTACAAATAATATGTCAGAAACTAATGAAACTAAAACTAATAATGAAAATTATATATTTTGTAGCAATTGTGGAACAAAAATAAAAAAAGGAAGTACTTTTTGCTCTAGCTGTGGCAATAAAATAGAAGAAATAACTATAAATAATGAAGAGACAAATGTAAATAATGAAAATAATATTCAAGCACAAAATAATACATCACAAAAAAACACAAATTTAGCTGTTGTTATATTCATAATTATTTGTGTCATAGCAGGTTTTTTAGTTTTAAAAAATATAGGAATATTTGGGAATAATAATAGTAGTAATAGTAATTCTAGTACTTCCATAGAAACAGACGCTAGAGCCGCTGCTCTACAAGTTATTAAGGTTGAAAATAAATATTACCTAAATGCTTCTTATTCAATAGGAAAAATAACAAGTAAAAATGCTATTTTAGATAGTAAGTCAGGAGAATGGTATTTATTTAAATGTACTTACAGTTATAATCCTTTAAATAAAGCAGGTAGTACAATGTTAGATAGAGAAGATAACGGACTAGTATATATTGGAATAAAAATGGGAGAAAATGATATGTTTAATTATAAATTTGGAAGAACATTGGAAGATTTAAAAACAAAATTAAACTAATATATGAAAAATTATGCCATAAATTTTAAAAAAGCTAACAATATTTAAATTGTTAGCCTTCTTTTTTTATTAATAGCGAATAATTTTAAATGTATTTCTCTATAAATTAAATATTTTTCGTTGTTGAATATTAATTATTTACTGAGAAGCATTAGCAACGATTATTGGTGCACCACCGGGGGGTCGAACCCCGGACCTTCTGATTAAGAGTCAGCTGCTCTACCAACTGAGCTAGTGGTGCATAAATATTTCAATGGTATTATTATAATACCATTGAATGTATTTGTCAATCAGTTTCTATTATATTTTCTTCTTGGCTTTTTATTTGTGTGCTTGCTTGACTTTTAACTTTTTTGGTACCTCTTCTTATTACTTTTTCTAAACTACTATATGTGTCTGAAGATAATAAACTTTTACTTATTACTGCTCCATTTTGTTTTATTATTTTATAAGTTTCGCTTTTTACTCCATTTGAACCATTTTGTTCTATTATTTCTACTCCTTCTTCTAAAGTATTATCATTTATATAGTTTGTTTTATAAGGAATAGTTTCTAATGTTTTTGTTTGTAATTCTACTTCATATTCTTTTTCTTCTTGCATTCCATGTATACTTACTCTTACAATTCCATTTGACACATTACTTACTATTTTTATTGGGTAATTTCTTGTATTTTTAAAACAAAAGTCTATTGTCCCCCAAGAAACTGTTGCATCTCTTCCTGCTTGAACATATGAAGTTAAAAATCTATGATTTGTTCTACTTGTTATTTCTAAGTTTGCATATAATACTGCATTATATAAAGTTGAAGATAATTGGCAAATTCCTCCACCTATTCCTTGAACTACTTTTCCTCCTGAATATATTGCTGCTTCTTTATATCCTGCCGAAATAGTTCTTTCTCCAACTATTTTGTTATATGAAAATAGTTCTCCTGGCAATACTATTGTTCCATTAACTTTTTCTGAAGAAAGCTCTAAATTTGTACTCCTATTTTTATTTGTCACATCATACCTAGTAGTAAATTCTGCTAGTTTATTTGGGAATGCTTGCCCTGCTATTGATTCTAAAGTTACTTCTGGAATTGTTATTTTTAAAGGTATTATATATTCTTCCTTTTCATCTTGTAATATTTTATTTATTTCATCAGCCGATATTGCAAAATCAATTCCATTTATATGTGCATATACTTTCGTTGGATTTGTAGTTATATATGCATCTTTAGGTTCTTTAAATATTTCATTATGTATTTTATTAATGTCTATTTCTTCTATTTTTGCTTGTTTTATAGGTATTGTTATATTTTTTTCTGTAGATTTTACTGCTTCTTTTATTAGCTTATTTGTCTTTTCTTTTTCAGCTATTATGCCGTCTTTCCCTCTTTTAATTATTAACTCTTCTTTCTCAATATAATAATTATTTTCTATTAATGTTCCTGGAAGCTTTTTACTTATTTCTTCTATTTTTTTATTTAATTTTTCTTCATTATAATTTATATTTACTTCTAATTTTTTTTGAAATAATAAAGTAAATAGTATATCATAGTTATCTTTTACAATATTTCCGCTTCTTCCTATTTTTAAAGCTTGTTCTACCACTTTATCTATATTTTTATTTATTTCTATTTCTTCTACATTAATTGTTTCTTCTAAATCTTGATAATACAAATTAATACTTTTAAGTACTATTTCATTATACCATTCATTTAATTTTTCGTTTACTTGCTCTTTACTTAAATTAGATACATCTATTCCTTCTATTTTTATACCATGAATTATTTTATCATTTCCCATATTTACTAATGAAAATATAACAGAAATAAAAATAATTATTGCAAATATTATACTACAAGTTAATATTATTATTTTATTATTTGTTGACGAAAATTTTCTTTTGTTTCTTCTATTCCTCATCTTTCCTCCCCAAATTCCATTAATTTGTATTATTTACTCTTTATTACATTATCTTAAACATAATTTTCTAATTATAACATACATTAAATTTTAAATTTGTAATTTTTACTTTTATCTATCTTAATATTAACATATACTTAATATTTTTACAATATTACTATTTTTTAATTTTATCATTTTACTTATAGACAATTTTTGTTTTTTGCTGTATAATTTTCGTAAATTATGATGAAAGAGGTAAATAAATATGTTAGGTGGTATGATTTCAAAAATACGTACTAATAAACAAATGACAAAGGTTGAACTAGCTAAAAAAACAAAAATAAATATTGGTCATTTGACCCACATAGAAAAAGGTGAAAGAAACCCAAGTCATAAAGCTTTAAAAACTATATGTAAAGCACTTGCCATTCCTTATCAAACAATGATGTATATGTATGATAAAGAAATTACTAAAGAACATGAAAGATACAAAGTTCTTAATCATATCCCTTATAATAAAATAATTGCTGTAAATTCTATAAGTGATTTTATTGAATGTCCCGCAAATATTTCTAATGCTTCTATTGCCTTTAAAATGATTGATGATTCAATGGAGCCAAAACTCCCAAAGGATTCCTATGTTTTTTTAGAGTTAAATACTCCTTTAGATAATAGAAATTTTGGATTATTTATATATAATGGTCAATACCTTGTTAGAAGGTTTATTATTAGGCAAGATAAACTTATTTTAAGAGCCGAAAATAAAGATTATCCAGAAATTGATTTATCTGAAAATGATGATTTTACTATTATTGGTAAGGTTATAACAGATCATGTATAAATATTTGTATACAAAAAATTACATTTTTTTACTTTTTTTAATAAAAAGTACTTGAATATTATATTTTTTAATAATATAATACTTTTGCAAAAGATAAAATTAAGGAGAATTACTAAAAATGGAATTAGTTAAAAATATATTTTTTAATACAGATAAAATTGTTGAAAATTCAAAATTAAAAATTTCTTACGTTGGAGATTTATATCAAAATAACTCTGAACAAGTATTTTTACATTATGGGTTTGGTCTTCAATGGGATGATGTTACAGATGTAAAAATGGAAAAAACAGAACTTGGTTTTCAATGTGAAATAGATATAAAAGAATACGAATCTTTAAACCTTTGCTTTAGAAATTCTAATAATGAATGGGATAATAATAATGGAGAAAATTATATTTTCAATATTGAAAAAATAAGTAAAGAAGATGAAAATCTAGCCTTGATAGTAGCTGAAGATAGTGAAATGCAGATTCACAAAGGTTTAAGAAAATCATATATATGGAGCAAAAAAGTAAAACTTGCAGTATATAAAATAATAAAATTCTTCCCTAAAATAATTTCTGGAAATTATAAGAGAAGAGTTAGTGAATAGATTAAAATATTGAAAAGTGTAATATTTCACCTTTCAATATTTTTTATAATCTTTATTTAATTTTTTGTATACTCAACTATTACGATATAGTCAAAATTTTTTATATTACTTATTTTATTTACTATATTTACTGATCCTCCAGATATATACCAAGAAAAGTAATAAGATGCACTATCACTTCTAGCTGTTTCTATTGATTTATTATTATTATAAGAATGATATACTTCCGCTCTACAAATTGCATCCATATCTTGAATATCTAATGGCCCATGGAATATGTCATCATTATACGTTAAATTTTCAAAAACTACTACTTTTCTATAAAGTGGCTTTCCATTTATCCACGTACCAATAACTTGTTCAGAAGTAGAATATTTAGAATCTAATGATGGCAAGTTTTCATTAGATACAGATGTACCATCAATACTAGCTAATTGTAACTGTCCATTTATTTCAAATTCATAAGGATATTCATTTAATTTTGTAAATATAGAACTTGGATTTTCTCCTACCTCATATTTAGTACTTGCTATTTGACTTTTTTCAGTCACATATTGAATTTCGCTATCATCTTTTAATATTTCAGATAATTCTTTTAAAGTCGGCATTACTTGTTTTTCAACATATTTATTAATTTGTGCTGTTGTTATTTTTAAATTAATTTTTTCAGTTGCAGTTTGTTTATTCGTTAACTCTTTTGCTTGTTTTGTTCTTATAAATATTCCATTATTTCCTAGACTTAAATATATTCCTACACTTGCTATTATTATTAATACTATTATTGTTATTACAAGTGAAATTAATGTTATCCCTTTATTTTCTTTTATTTCCATTGATCTCTTCTCCTGTTTTTATATTTTTAGTCATTATATATTATTATATTCACTTTTTCAATGTATTTTATATTATATTTTTACTTGTTTATTTTATTTATTTTTTTCTTTAAAATAATATTATAATAAATAATAAGGAGATATATTATGGCTGAATTTAATATAAAAAAACGAATTGAATCTTATAATAAAACAATTCGTCTTCCAGAAAATATTATTACAAAAGTAGAACAAGTCGCTAATGAAAATAATATTAGTTTTAATAGAGTTATTTTAGAAATGATTGAATTTTCTTTAGATAATATGAAAAAGTAGAAATCACTTTTACTTTCTACTTTTTCTACTATTACTCTTCACTATTTAGATATTCCATCCACCATTTATAGATATTACTTGTCCTGTTGTATATTCATCTTCTATAATCCATTTTACACATCTTGCTATATCTTGTGTTTTTCCTATTTTACAAAGCGGTATTTCTTCTTCTATTTCTTTTATTTCTTTATCACTTAAGTGTTTATTCATATCTGTATCTATTATCCCTGGTGCTATACTATTTACTCGTATTCCTGATGGACCTAGTTCTTTTGCTAATGCCTTACTTAAAGCATCTACACCAGCTTTAGCTACACTATAATGTACTTCACAAGAAGCCCCTGTTATTCCCCATATAGATGAAATATTTATAATACATCCTTTTTTATTATGTATCATATTTGGTACTACTTCTTGACACATATAAAATGCTGAATTTAAATTTGTACTAATCATGTTTTGCCAATCTTCTTCTGTAATATCTGTAAATAACTTTGTTTGAGATATTCCGCTATTGTTTACTAATACATCTATATTTTTAAATTTTTCTATTGTAAATTCTACTAATTTTTTTACTTCTTCTCTTTTTGAAACATCTGCCTTGAAAGTTTCCACATTATACCCTTTACTTGTGAATTCTTCTTTCATTTTTTTAGCCATTTCTTCAGACTTATTGTAATTTATAACTACATTATAACCTTCTTTTACTAATATATCTACAATTGCAGCTCCAATCCCTCTTGAGCTACCTGTTACTATTGCTGTTTTATTCATTTTTATACCACCTCATTTATTATATTTATTTCTACTTTTTCTACCCTTATTTAAATTTGCTCCTTTATATGTACTAGTTAATGAGTGACAATTTGGGCACAATAATATTAAATTTTCTTCATTATTATTTTTATAATTGCCATCAATATGTTCAATTTCTAATGGTATTCTATTTGTATATTTATTAATCTTTCCCCAACCACATCTAGCACATTTATTATTATATTTATTATTATATTTATTAAACAGATATGTTTTTATATAAGAAGAAATTTGATATTCTCCTCTCATTCCATTAATTTGATTATTCTTCCATTTATCTATATATTTTTTATATTGGTATTCTTTTTGACATTTATTAGAACAATATTTAGAACGTTTATTTATTTCTCTATTGCAATTTATGCAATTCATAATAATCACCTTCTACTCTTATTTATTACTAATATATTTAAGGTATAGTAGTAACATTTCTAATAGGTATCCTCTTAAACAGTGTCCTGTACATATTTTCACAATTTATTTTTAAAAACAAAAAACCAAGCAAGTTTTATAACAAGCCTGGTTTTAAGTATGGAGCCACTTGCCCGAATCGAACGGGCGACCTACTGATTCATACTACTATAATTTTCATTACCATATTTTTATGTTTGTAGTCTGGACTTTCTCTTTACCATAGCTTTTTTAGCTTTAGGTACACCGTATAAAGTCTCTACACTTAGGAATTTCTTCCCTAGCTCGGGATTAACATATATATAATATACTTAGTCTTCCCCGAATTAGCGGTGTCCACTTTATCCGTTTCCAGATAAAGGTGCAAAATAGTTCAAAATAGAAATTTCTTTCTATCTATTCCACAAGTCAGTTGCTCTACCATCTGAGCTAAAGTGGCATATAAGGTTTTGGTGACCCCTACGGGAATCGAACCCATGTCTCCGCCGTGAAAGGGCGATGTCTTAACCGCTTGACCAAGGGGCCTTATATGTAGGATTTAGTGCTTATAAACTAAATCCATTGGTGAGCCATCGCGGATTCGAACCGCGGACAACTTGATTAAAAGTCAAGTGCTCTACCACCTGAGCTAATGACCCAAGTAAGTCGCCACTTATGTGCGACTGCCTATATATATTACTATATATTTTTCTATTTGTCAACGTATTTTTTAAAATTTGTCAAATTTTCTTCTATTTTTTTATTCGTGACAATGGGACGGAGTTTTTGTCACTAGTATTTTATAGAATTATTATATTAAAATCTTTGAAAGTATAGTGACAAAAACTCCGTCCCATTGTCACTCTTTAACTGGAATGAAATTTTTAGCAAATTTATATTTTCCTCTAGTTTTAATATATATGTATCCTATAAAACTATACACAATTGCACCAATAAAATTTACAAATAAATCTTTCATTGTATCTATAATACCAATATCTAAATATCCATTTTCTATTGTTGTAATAGTCCCATCTTTTGAATAAATTTCAGTTTTCTCTATATCATTTATTTTTATAGGAATATTTTCTCCACTTGTATTTAATTCTACTGAGGAAATCCTTTGTACTATTCTATCTTTTTGCATATCTAATTTTAATACATTATCTGCTGTAAATTCGTAAAACTCCCATAATACACCTATTGTCATTGAGAAGCAAAATGCTATTATTGCAACATATAATGGTGATAAATTTATTTTTTGGCCACTTTCATTTAGTATATCAACTAAAGAAAATCCTATTCCTGCACATATAAATCCATTTAATGTATGTAACATTGTATCCCAAAAAGGAATAATTCCATAAAAATTATTTATTTCCCCTAATATAGCACTTGAAAAAATAAACAAATATATTATTGTTTCTAATAAACTTGGTATTCCTATTTTAAACTTTTCTGATATTATCGTTGGCAATGTAAAAAGTATTAATGCTAATACACACATTAAAGCATTACTTATATTTCCTAGTACTATTTGAAATACCATACTAATTATAACTAATAATCTTAATATTAAATAAACTATTATTGATTTTTTATTTGTTTCATTATACTTTTCTCTCATTTTTTTCGAAAATTTCCCCATATTTTTCCCCTTATTACTATATTTTTTATAATATTATCATAAAAAGCAAGTAATTATCAATTAATTCTTGCCTTTATTTCTTATTTATTTAATTTTTGTAATAGTTCTTCTACATCTATTCCATGTACATCACATGCTTCTTCTATTGTTTCTGCTTGTGAAGCTGGGCATCCTAAACAATGCATTCCTATTTCTAATAATATGTCTGCCTTTTCAGGTGCTACTTCTAATATTTCACCTATTGTTGTTGTTCTTTCAAACTTCATTTTTATTTTCCTCCTTTTTCATACATATCACATTTTGTCGTATTTTTATAACCTTTGTCATTTTAACATAAATTTCAAAAAAAGTATAGACATTTTTTAAAATATATTGTATTATGTTTCCTATAAAGTTACAATTTATAAATTTTATCTCTACACTAGCACAAAGTAAGTAATATGTTTTATTTTTGTAATGTAGTCCCAACAGCCTTTGAGGAGGGGGAATACCCGTGAACTCGAAGGGCGAAATGGGAAAAATAAAATATATTAATTGCTTAGGATTGGATTTTAAATTGTAACCATACAAAGGAGAGTGATACTTATAAATGTGCTATTAAATACTTTTTTAATTATCTTTATTATTAATTTTTTTATTACTTTTTATTCAATATATACTTTTTCTGAAATTTATATTTTCCATAACTTACAAGGTTCCAAATTAAATATTAAAAAAAATAATATTACTAATTAAAAGAAAAGGATTATCAGTTTTGCAAAAAATAAAAATTTTCATAGTTTCTTTAATATTCACTATTGTATCATTTTTAATTGCATTTATAATTTTTAAACCAATTTTTTATTCTGATACAATAATATTTACATTTGCAATACATCCCTTTAATATTTGTGAGGAACAACCTTTTATTTGGAATATAATAAAATTTCTATTTGTTTTTGATTATTTATTTTCTAATTTTATTATTTTCAACTCAATTATTTCAAAAACATTTTCTAAAAAAATAAAAAATAAAATAAATATACAAAAAAATATTAGTAGTGAATTAAATATAAACATTGGTTTTAATTCTTCAAATACTCTTATAAAAATACCAGAAAAAAGTTTATATCAAAATATTTTAATAACTGGAACTATTGGCACTGGCAAAACTTCAAGTGCTATGTACCCTTTTACTGAACAATTAATTGAATATAAAAGTAATACACTAGCGGAAAAATTAGGAATGCTTATTTTAGATGTAAAAGGAAACTATTATTCTAAAGTAAATGAGCTATGTTTAAAGTACAAAAGAGAAGATGATTTAATTATCATAGATTTAAGTGGTAATATAAAATATAATCCATTAGATAAACCACATTTAAATGCATCTGTTTTAGCAGATAGGTTAAAAACTATTTTATTATTATTTTCACCTAATAATAGTGAGGATTTTTGGTTAGATAAAGTATCTCAAATTTTAACTGAAAGTATAAAGCTATGTAGACTTTACAACAATGGATATGTTACTTTTGAAGAATTACATAATTTAATATTTTTCAAAGATTATTATTTAGAAAAAGTACAATTATTAAAAGATTTATTTATAAAAAATACATTTTCTAATGAGCAAATATATAATTTACTTTCTAGTTTGAATTTCTTTGAAAAAGAATATTATTCCTTAGATGATAGAACTATATCTATTTTAAAATCTGAAGTAAGTAGAATTACAAATTTATTTATTTCTGACTATAAAGTAAAAAACACTTTTTGCCCTAGAAAAGAAGATATTAATTTTTTTGGATTTTCAGAAGTTATAGATAAAGGTAAAATAGTAGTTTTAAATATGAATATTGCAAATTATAAAAATTTATCTAAATTAATAGCAACATATTTAAAATTAGATTTTCAAACTGATGTAATCTCTAGGTTAAATAATCCTAATTTCAATAAAAAAAGTAATTTTATAGATATATTTAATTCTACTTCAAATAGGCCAGTTTGCTTTATTAGTGATGAATACCAAGAATATGTAACTTTATCGGACAGTGCATTTTTTGCACAAAGTAGAGAAGCTAAATGTATTAATATTGTATCTACTCAGAGCTATACTTCATTATTAAATACATTAAATAATGAAGCCTCTGTAAAAGTTATTATTCAAAATTTAGTTAATAAATTATGGTTTAGAAATGATGATATTTTTACAATAGAAGAAGCTCAAAAGCAAATTGGTAAAGAAGAAAAAAAGAAAATATCTAAAACAATTTCTGAAAATGCCAAAGAAACAAATTATAATTATTTTTTTAATAATTTTTTATCTAGAAATTCTAATATATCAGAATCAATTAATTCATACTTTCAAACAGATTATATTTATGATATTAATTTTTTTACAAGAAATTTAGAAACCTTTTCGTGCCTAGCTTTTTTATCTGATGGCACAAATATATTAACGCCACAAAAATTAAAATTAATTCCATATTTTAAAGGAGGAAAAACATGAAAAAATCAATTTATTTAATATTATTTTATACTTTAATTTTTATATTTTTTAGTTATAGTATTTCATACTGTTTTGGAGAGCCAAAATTAGTTTCAACTTTAAATAACGCTTTCGAAAAAATAGAAGATTGGCTACTAAAATTAGCAACACCCGTTGCCGCAGTTGCAGTAATTACAGGAGCTTTTATGAAAAAATTTAGCTTTGGAGATGAAGAAAGAATTCGTGTAGGAAAGAAATTAATTAAAGGGAGTTTATTTTCTTATGCTTTCGTTTTAGTAATTAATTTAGTATTATCAGCAATTCAGTCCTTATTAACCTAGTTAAATTTATAAACAATAATTCTACATTCTAATAAAACACTATGATACAAAAGGAGGTAATTATTATTAATACTCAATCAAATATTACTGAAACTATTATAAATACCATTAACACAATATTTAGCACATTATTTTCTTCAATAGATAATAATATATATTCAATTTTAGATAAACTAACATTTATAGACATAGATATAATAAATAACTCAATTATGGATAAATTACTAGGTTCTAATTTATCTAATAGTCTACTTGCAATTACAAATGCCTTATTATTTGGTTTTAGTATTTATTACTGTATAAAATTATTATACTCACATTTTACATATACCCAAATAGAAAAGCCATATCAATTTGTTTTTAAACTTTTAATATTTGCAATATGTATAAATTCTTCATATTTTATTTGTGAACAAATTATAAATATTAATTATTTAATATCTGGTTCAATAAAAGAAATTGGAAAAAATATTTTTCATACAGATATTTGTTTTAATAATTTAATTTTAAACTTAAATTCAATTATTAGTATAGAAGCAGATTCATTTAATATTTTTAGTGTTGATGGAATATTAAAAGGTTTTATTTCCTTTGGACTATTTAATTTAGTATTTTCTTATGCTTTAAGGTATGTTATGATTAAAGTTTTCATATTAATTTCTCCTTTTGCATTTTTAACCCTAACCAACTATTCTACTTCTTGGTTTTTCAAAAGTTGGATTAGAAACTTTATAGGTCTACTATTATTACAATCTTTAATTGCGTTTATTTTATTAATAGTTTTTTCAATAGATTATAATTCTACAGATTTATTTTCAAAATTCTTATACATAGGTGGAATATATGCTTTAAGTAGAGCTAATACATACATTAGAGAATTAATAGGAGGAATTTCTACCGATATTTCAAATGCATTTGGTAGTATAAAAGGCTTACTAAAATAGGTTGTTATAAATTTATTTTTAAGAAAGGATACTTTATATGAAATTTATTTTTCCACAAAATTATAATTTTAAAATAAAACTATTAGGTTTTATAGATTACCCCGTTGCTATTTTTAATATTGTTCTATGGCTCATTATTTATTTTTTTATTAATTTAATTTTCAAAGATTTATATCTAAAAATAATTATATTCATTTCAATTGCATTCCCTGTTCTTTTAATAAGCATTATTGGTTTCAACCATGAAAATATTATTTATGTTTTTTATTATATTTTTAAGTTTATGAAAAATAGGCGTGTTTATTTATATATAAAAAAATAAATTTAAAATTTAAAAGGAGTATTTATATGAAAAATAATTTTATATATAAAACAGAAAAAGATTTTGAAAGTATTAAATATACTGATGAAAATGGAGTTGGATTTTGGTATGCAAGAGAGTTAATGATAACATTAGAATATAGCAAATGGGAAAATTTTATTAAGGTGATTAATAAAGCTAAGCAATCTTGTAAAAACAGCAATATAAGCGTGTTTGAACATTTTCCTGACATCAGGAAAACGTTACAAATGCCCAATAATGCTGAAAAAATCATTGTTGATTATAGACTAACTAGATATGCTTGTTATTTAATTGCTCAAAATGGTGATAGTAGGAAGAAAACTATTGCTCTTACACAAACATATTTTGCAATTCAAACTAGAAAACAAGAACTAACTAGACAAGAATATGATAAATTATCAGAAGATGAAAAACGATTATATACAAGAGAAAATGTAGGAAATAAGAATAAATACTTATTTAATACCGCTAAAATGTCAGGCGTACAAAACTATGGAAAATTTAATAATTATGGATATAAAGGTTTATATAATAGCGAAATTTCAAAAGATATAGCATATAGAAAAGGTATATCCGAAAAATAAGGCATTCTAGATTATATGAGTAGTACTGAATTAGTAGCTAATTTATTTAGAATAACTCAAACAGATGAAGTATTAAAAAATAAAAATGTTAATAATGAAAATGATGCTTGTATAACACACCCTAAAATTGAACAAGCAGTTAGGCAAACTATTAAAAGGATTGGTGGAACAATGCCAGAAAATTTACCAACCCCAAATAAAAGTGCTAAACAAGTTGAAAAAGAAAGGTATAAAATTTCAGATTATAATTCTCAATTTAAAAAGAAAAAATTAAAATAATCGCATTATAATACAGTTTTAAATTTTCATTATATAAATTGTTGTAAAATTCGACTAAAGATGATATAATTTCTTCAATCTTAATCTATATTATGAAAGGAGAATTTATATGAAATTAGAACAGAACGATTTACCTATGTTATTTTCATCTACTGAGTTACCTGATGTGTTTTTTACAGAATATTTATCTCAAGCTAGTGGTGATTATATAAAAATATATTTATATATTGTTTTTCTATCTAAATATGGAAAAGATGTAAAAATAAATGATTTGTCTAAAAAATTAAATATAGATTTTAAAACTATTCAAGAAGGAATTAAATATTGGGAAGATAATGGTGTTATTACTAAGAAAAATACTGGCTATATAATTAATAATTTACAAGAAATTGAACTACATAAACTATATAAACCAAAAGTTTCATTATCTGCTGAAAGTATAAAACAAACTGCTCAAAATCAATATAGAGCAAAAGCTATTGAAAATATAAATAATTTATTCTTCCAAGGAATAATGTCTCCTTCATGGTATAGTGATATTGATTTATGGTTTAAAAAATATTCTTTTGATGAAGAAGTTATGATTGCATTATTTCAATATTGTTATAATAGAAGTGCTCTTCATAGGAATTATATACAAACAGTAGCAGAAGCATGGTTTAAAAGTAATGTCAAAACATTTTCAGATTTAGATAGTTTATTTGAGAAACAAGAAAAATTAAATACATTATATAAATCTATTGGCAAAAAATTAGGTTACACAAGAGCTTTAACAGAATATGAAAAAGGATATATAGAAAAATGGACGATAGAATATGCATTTGGCTTAAATATTATAGAAATTGCCTTAAAGAAAACAACAGCAAAAACTAACCCTAATTTTGACTATTTAGATAAATTACTTTCAGACTGGCACGATAGAGGCTTAAAAACTGTAGAAGAAATTGAAAACTTTTTAAGTGAATTTAAACAAAAGAATAAAGATATTAAAAAATTAGAAAAAAATACTGGATATAATAATTATGAACAGAGAAAATATGATAATTTAAATAGCTTGTATGCTAATTTAGGTTAATTTAGGAGGATTAACTTTGAATAATTCTAATTTAAAGAATTTATTAAGTGAATATGAAAAAAAGAGGTTAAATGCTATATATGATGCTGAAAAAAGAAAAGAGCAAGTATATAAAGAAAACCCTCGTTTAGAAGAATTAGATGATGCTTTAAGTAAAGAAGCAATTAGAGTTTCTAAATTGTTAATTGTTTCAAAGGATGCTACTCTTTTAGAAGAACTAAATAAGAAAATATCTGAGTTAAAAGATGAAAAAATAAAAATATTAAATTCAATTGGAAAAGATATTAATTATTTAAAACCTATTTATGAGTGTGAGACCTGCGAAGATACTGGATATATTACAAAAAATTATAATACTACTATGTGTCATTGTTTAAAGCAAAAATTATTTAATATAGAATATAATAAATCAAATATATATAATTTAGAAAAACAAAATTTTAATAATTTTTCATTAGATTTATATTCTAGTGAAATTGATGAAAAAAAATATAATTCAAAAATTTCTCCAAAAGAGAATATAGAAAAAATTAAAAAATTATGTTTTAATTTTATAGAAAATTTTGATAACGAGGAAGAAAAAAATCTTTTATTTACAGGAAATACCGGTTTAGGAAAGTCTTTCTTATCAAGCTGTATTGCAAATGAAGTATTAAAAAAAGGAAAAACAGTTCTTTACCAAACAGCACCTGTAATGTTAGATACAATTATAGACTACCGCTTTGGAAAACAAACTTCTTCAAAAGATATTTATGATAATTTATTAAATGTAGATTTATTAATAATAGATGACTTAGGAACAGAATGTATGAACTCAATGAAATTTTCTGAGTTATTCAATATAATAAATACACGTTTATTAAACTCAAACAATAAAATAACAAAAACAATTATCTCTACAAATTTGAGCTTACAAAACTTGTTTTCCACATATGATGAACGTATTGTGTCTAGAATAGTAGGAAATTATAATATTTGTTACTTTTTTGGAGATGATATTAGGTTTAAGAAAAGATAAAAAATTTTAAAGCAATAATATACATAATTGTTTTATGTATATTATTGCTTTTTTTATGTAATCGTAGTATAATTGATTTATACTTATTAATTTATATATAATAAAAGGAGGATGTTTGCATGAATACTTTTTTAACAGTAGTTCTTTTTATTGCATGGTTGGCTTTGATTGCTATCCTTTCTATTGTAGCCTGCTACTTTGCACATGGATGCATTAACGGGCTCCGGGAAAAACACAAGACATCAGGAGATATTTGGTGGTGCATTACAGGTATCTTTATAACTATTTTTGTCATATGTGTTGATATAATTGTTATCGCAGCACCTTTTATCTAACCAACCGATTTCAGTAAAGCAAACAAAAAAGAGTTTCAGAATTGAAACTCTTTTTTGTTATTTTTATTCTTCTGTTTCATTTTCAGAATTTATTAATTCTATACTTACAACTTTTCCACCATCATTAGTTCTCATTAATGTAACACCTTGTGTTGAACGTCCTAGTACACTTATATCTTCTACTTTTAGTCTTATTATTGTTCCTTTGTCTGTTATAAGCATTACGTCTTCTTCTCCAGTTGCTATTCTTATTCCTACTATGTCACCTGTTTTTGGTGTTATTTTATAGGTTAATACTCCTCTTCCGCCTCTGTTTTGTACTCTGTATTCGTCTAATTCTGTTCTTTTTCCAAAGCCGTGTTCTGTTATTGAAAGTAGTGTTGCTTTGCTTCCTACTATTATACTTTCCATTCCTATTACTTCGTCGCCGTCGTCTAAACGTATTCCTATAACTCCTTGTGCTGTTCTTCCTACTGAACGTACATCTTTTTCGCTATATGTTATTGCTAAACCTTTTTTTGTTACCATTACTATATTGTCTTGTCCATCTGTAAGTCTTACATCTATTAATTCGTCATCATCTTTTAGTGCTATTGCTAACAATCCTGTTGTTCTTGAAGAATCGTATTCATTTAGTGGTGTTTTTTTAATTAAACCACTCTTTGTTCCCATTAGTAAGTATTTTCCTTCTGCAAAATTTTGAATTGGTATTATTGTTGATACTTTTTCTCCACTATCTAATTTCAATAAATTAACTATTGCTGTTCCTTTAGCTGTTCTACCTGATTCTGGTATTTGGTATCCTTTTAATTTATATAATTTACCTTTATTTGTGAAGAATAATATTGTGTCATGTGTTGATGCTGTAAATATTTGTTTTACAAAGTCATCTTCTTTGGTTGTCATTCCTGTAATGCCTTTTCCACCTCTTCTTTGACTCTTATATGTGTCTATTGGCATTCTTTTTATATATCCAAAGTGACTTAAGGTTATTACACATTGTTCTTCTTTTATTAAGTCTTCTAATTCGAAATCTCCTTCTGCTGCTACTATTTTTGTTTTTCTTTCATCTCCGAATTTTTCTCTTATTTCTATTAATTCTTCTTTTATTATTTCACAAACTAATCTTTCACTATTTAATATTTCTCTTAAATGAGCTATTAATTCCATTAATTGTTTGTATTCTTCTTCTATTTTTTCACGTTGTAAACCTGATAGTGTTTTTAATCTCATATCTAGTATAGCTTGTGCTTGTATGTCTGAAAGACCAAATCTATCCATTAATTTTTCTTTTGCATCATCATAAGAATTACGGATAATATTAATTACTTCATCAATATTGTCGATAGCTATTCTTAAACCTTCTAAAATGTGTGCTCTAGCTAATGCTTTGTCAAGTTCGAATTTTGTTCTACGAACTACTACATCTTTTCTATGATTTATATAGTGGTCTAAACATTGTCTTAATGTTAATATTTTTGGTTCTCCATTGACTAATGCAAGCATTATAATACCAAAAGTAATTTGCATTTGTGTAAATTTATATAATTGATTTAATATTACATTAGCATTTGCATCTCTTTTTAGCTCAACAACTACTCTAACTTTGTGCTCTCTGTCAGATTCGTCTCTTATTTCGCCTATTCCTTCAATTCTTTTTTCCCTAACTAATGCAGCAATATTTTCTATTAATTTGGCTTTATTTACTTGGTATGGAAGTGAGTTAACTACTATTCTTTGTTTATTTCCACTCATCTCTTCTATTTCTGCTTCAGCTCTTAATGTTATTTTTCCTCTTCCTGTTGTATATGCTTCTTTTATTCCTTCTCTTCCTAAAATTAAACCTTCTGTTGGGAAGTCTGGACCTTTTATTACTCCCATTAAGTCTTCGTCTGTTATATTATCTTCATCTATTATTTTTATAATTCCATTTATAACTTCTGTTAAGTTATGTGGAGGTATATTTGTTGCCATACCTACGGCTATACCTGAAGAACCATTTACTAAAAGTGCTGGTATTTTTGCTGGTAACACTGTTGGCTCTTGAAGTCTATCATCAAAGTTTGGCATGAAATCTACTGTATTTTTCTCAATATCTGTAAGCATAACTTCTGCCATTTTTGACATTCTAGCTTCTGTATAACGGTAAGCAGCAGCTCCATCACCATCAATAGAACCAAAATTTCCATGTCCATCAATTAATTGATATCTCATAGAGAAATCTTGTGCAAGTCTTACCATTGCATCATAAACTGAACTATCTCCATGTGGATGATACCTACCTAAAACGTCTCCAACTGTTGTTGCAGATTTTCTATATGGCTTGTCTGGTGTTAATCCATCTTCATGCATTGTATATAAAATTCTTCTATGTACTGGTTTTAAACCATCTCTAACATCTGGAAGTGCACGAGATACTATAACACTCATTGCATAGTCAATATATGCTGTTTTCATCTCTTGCTCAATATCTCTGTTAATAATTTTTCCATCTTTGTCTTGTATTTCTTCCATTTTTATTTTTCCTTCCTTTCGCTTAGAAACACCTTAGTTTCTCCTATGTTTGTATTATATTTTAAATATAAAAAAAAAGCAAGAAAAAACAGCAAAAAAACTTAATTTTCCGTAAGTTTTTTGCTGTTTTTTATATACTTTTTACTACTTATATTTCTACGCCATTTTCCCATATTTCTTCTGAAGATAAATCTATATTTTAACTCCAACTAATTCCATATCCACTGATATCTACTACTACATTGTTAAATATATCTTTATTATTTAATATACTAAATACTTCAATTTTATTTAATAATTCTTTTATATCATATTCCTTCTTTATACCATTTTCAAATTCTGCTATAATTATTAAATTTTCTTTTGGAATTATATTTTTTATTTTGTGAAACATTATATTTCCCCCTATTCTAATGGTTATATTTTTTTAAAGTTTTGTGTTTTCCATATATCCATTATATCTTCTTTATTTTTTATTATCCATTCTTTTACTAATTTTAATGCTTTTTCTGGCAAATCACCTTCTATAACTTCTAATGTTTCAATATTTATTGCAGACATATATTCTCCATATATGGCATGTAAATGTTGTGGATTATTCTCTTTTTGCATAAAATATATTTTTATTACTATTCCATAAAATTTTGAAATTACTGGCATCTTTTTCTTTCTTCATTCTATCATTATTTTTTATTTAAATCAACTGTTGAGTTAACTTTTTGTTAATCTTATAAATTATATTTTGAATTGTCGACACAGTGAGTCGACAATTCAAATATACTATTATTTACTAATTTAAAGATTTTCCACTCAGTGCGTGGAAAATCTTTAAACTAGCATTTTGGCTAATTCCTGCTGTTCTGTACTTAAATTAAAATCTTTTCCATTATTTTTTATTAAATTATGTAGGTTTTCTATTGTTCTGGCTTCTTTTATTGTGTTTTCCATTGGTACTAGTTCTTTTAGTTCTGCTCTCATTTTATATATTTGGTTTGTCATTCCTTCGAAGTCTTTGTTGTTAAAACATTCTTTCCAATTGTTTGAATATCTTTGCAGTCTTTCTGCACTTTTTATTTGTTTGTTAAATTCGTTTTCTATATTATTTGCTACATTATTTAATAGTGTGTTTTTTCCTGTTCTTATTGTTCTTGCTATTGTTGTTGGTAATATTCCTTTTTCTTCAGTTTTTTCTAGTACATAATCTATCGTGTCTGACATTCCATCTATTATTCCACCTTTTTGAACTGCTGCTTGCATTTGAGATATATTATCGAAGTTTCCTGTAATTATTCCGAATTGCACTTTTTCCTAAATCTATTGCAGATGAAACTACTTTTTTTATTCCTTCTGATAGTCCTTCATTTAATAATGTATCTTTTATTTCTATTACTTGATTTTCTATTAAATCTGGAAGTAACATTCTAAGTCCTATATCCATTCCTACATTTATTGTTTTTCCTAATGTTGATTCTAAAAAATTATTTTGTTTTTTTCCTATTTCTATATTATTTGAAATATTATTTTCTTGTAAATTATTTTCTATTAAATTCATATGTTTGTTCTCCTTTTATATATTAAGTATTTTTTCATATTCTTTTTTTATTTCTTTTTTTACTAATTTATTTTGTTTATAATTTTTATTTATTAATAAATTATATTTTTCATTAAAATTTATTTTTCCTAATATTTTATAATCATTAAATATATTTTTAATGATTTTATCTTTTACTGAATGTTTATTATATTTATTAATTAATAAATTAATTTTATTTTTTTCTATATTCCATTCTTTATTATAAATTTCCAATAAACTTTTTGCTTTTTTTATTTCTATTAAATTTGCTTCGAATAAATAAATATTTAAGTCACTATTATTTATTATATTTTTTGTATATTCAAAAAAACATTCTGCTGAATTATCTATTATAATATAATCATAATTTTCTTTTAATTCTTCTAATATATTTTTTACTTTTGAACTACTTATTTTGTATTTACTATCAAATAATAAATTCATACCTGATATTAAATCTATATTTTTATTTATTTTAATAATTAATTCTTTTATATTTATTTTGTTATTTATTAAAGTATTATTTTTAATTTTATTTTTTATTTTTTCTGGATATTTATTTACACCAAGAAGGGTGTGTAGACTGTTATTTAGAATATCAAAATCTGTGATTAAAACTTTATAATTATTTTCTTTTAACAAATTAGCAATATTAATAGTAGCTATACTTTTTCCAACTCCGCCTGTACCTAATATACTAATTACTTTTTTATCTAAATTAATTTTTGTATTTATTCTATTTTTTCTTTTTACTTTTAATTTAATTTCTTTTATTATTTTATTTTTAATTTCTTTATTGTTTTCTATTTCTTTTTTATTTATTAAATTTTCTCCATTATTAATATTAATATTATTTTTAATTAATATATTTTTTAAATTTTCTAATTCTTGTATTATTTTTTCATTTTCATTGTAATTATTTTTTATTAAATTAATAATATCATTTATTTGTATTTTATTATTATAAAATATTTTAAAAATTCCTTTTGCATATAAATAATTTTCTAATTCTTCTTTTTCTGTTTCTAATATTAAAATTATTTTTAATGTATTATTTTTTTCTTTTATTTTTTCTATTAATTTTTTTATTTCATATTCACCTGGTAAAAATTCACTTAATATTAAATAATCAATCTCTTTTCTATTTTCTAATATTTCGAATATACCATCTTGATATAAAATGTCATTTGCTAGTATATTAAATTCATTTATTTCTTTTAATTTATCATTTACAACCGAATTACATAATGCAGTTATTATATTTTTCATAACTATCCCTCTTTTCTTTTTATGCTTTATGTTTATTAAATTTTAGTGTTTCAATAATTCTTTCTTTTACTTTTATCCGTTACTATTCAATAACTTTTCTTTCTTCTTCTGAGCTCTCTATTTTAGTAAGTATGTGGTCATCTCCAACAAACATTAAACATTCTCCTCTTTTTAATGACTTAATTTCTATTTTCTCTTTTTCTGATAAATTTGTATATTCTGAAAGTAATTTTATATTTTCTTCTTCTAATGAAAAAAATGTTTTTATTTCTGAATTATTTAAAATACTTTTTCCATAAGCACCATTTTCTAAACTAAATAAATCTGAAATATCTTGTGTAATTGCTACACCACTTCCACCATATTTTCTTATTGTTTTAAATATTTTATAAATAAAACTTGCTACTTCTTTATTTGATGTTACTCCTATTAATCTCCAAATTTCATCTAAATAAATTGCCTTTTTTATATTTCTATCTTTTTTTATTTTATCCCAAAATAATGTAGTAAATAAAAACATTCCATATTTTAAATTTTCTTCTCCTAATTCATATACATCTGCAACTATTAATTTATTATTTAATTCTACATTTGTATACTGATTAAAAAATTTAAGTGAACCTTTTACAAAAGGTATTAATTTTGTCTTAAATATTTTTGTTTTTTCATCTTTATCTAATAAATTATAAAAATCTTCTAATATTGGCATATCATGAGTCTCTTTAAATATTGGTTTTATTGTTACTTTATTTTTTTCTGTTTTATATAAACTTTTATCATCAAATGTTATTCCTTTTTGTTTATATACTTCTATTATTTTTTCTTCTAATATTGCTTTTTCTTCTTCATTTATACTTCCAAAAATCAAATTAAAAAATCCTATTAAATTTGGTATTTTAGTTGCTAAATATCCTCCTTCTCCTTCTTCTAAACTTTCTTTTCGTATGTCAAAAATATTGACGTAAGTTGTAGAGCTAGAGCCTATTTTTAATAAAGTTCCATTTAAGTTCTCACATAATTTTGTATATTCTCTATCTGGGTCTATTATATATTGTTCTATTCCTAACAACCTAAATCGCAAAGCTAATAATTTAATATAGAAAGACTTACCTGCTCCACTTGTTCCAAATATACACATATTTGCATTTTTATATTTATTTTGATTATATCTATCAATAAATATTAAAGAATTATTATAAATATTTGTACCTATAAAAATTCCTTCTTCATCAAAAATAGAAGAAGATATAAATGGATATGTACATACTAGTCCAGAAGTTAATATATTTCTCTTTGTTACTTGTTTTATATCATTACTATTTTTCATAAAAGGTAAACAAGCTTTAAAAGTTTGCTCTTGTCTAAAATATCCTCTTCTTAATTGCATTCCTTTACTTTGAATTATTCCTTCTATTTTATTTAGTATATATTCTAATTCTTTTTTATCTTCTGAATATACAGTTATATAAATATATAAAAAATATAAATCTTCATTATTTAATTGAATTTCTTTTCTAATATATTTAGCATCTTTATATGTAAATGCTGCAATTTCTATATCTTCTCTATTTTCATTTATATTTTTTAAATCTACACCTACATTTCCTATATGATAAGTTAAATCTTTTACTACTTTATATGGATTTTGTTTTTCGTAAAATATAGAAATATTCATATTAATATTTGAATCAATTATTGATTTTAATAATAAGTCTGTTTGTTCATGATAATAATTTGTTATTAATAATGTAGAAAAATACATATTATCTATTTCTATATATTTTGGATTTGTTATATTTATATAACTAGGACTAATAAAATCCTTTTCACAAAAAATACCTTCTAAATTATTTTCTTGATTTTTTATTTCTTTTATTTTTATTAATTTATTTTTAATTAATTCTTCTAAAATTTTGAATACCTCCTTTTATAATTATTTAATATTTTTATTTTTAATTTTTATATTTCATTTTTAATTTCTAATTTTTAATTTTCATTTTTAATTTTCATTTTTAATTTTTAATTTTCATTTTTAATTTTCATTTTTAATTTTTAATTTTCATTTTTAATTTTTAATTTTCATTTTTAATTTTTAATTTTAATTTTTAATTTTCATTTTTAATTTTCATTTTTAATTTTTAATTTTAATTTCTAATTTTTAATTTTCATTTTTAATTTTTAATTTTAATTTCTAATTTTTAATTTTCATTTTTAATTTTAATTTTCATTTCTATTTCTATTTTTATTTCTATTTTTTAGTCTTATACTTTTTCGTTCTAATGTTTATTATTACTATTTATTTTTAAATTTAATTTTTTTATCATTTACTATATTATTTTATAATTATCTTTTTAACATCTTAGTTTTTTAAAGTTTATTATACAGTGTTGAAAATATCTTCATATATTCTTCAATTTTCTATTTTTTAGTCAATATTTATACTATATTTACTATCGGATTACTTTCTTTTAGGCTTTTCTACGTTTAATAAAAATTTTAATATTTTATTTTACATAATTGTATTATCATTGTTATGCATTCTTGTATTAATGAATGAATATAGTATTGAAATAATTTCTTGTTTTTTAGAAATGTCCTTAACTACGTTTCCGCATCTGGCTAAACATTCTTTTATTTTATAAAAATTATCATTTAATTCTTCAATTATCATTTCTTCTGTTTTTATATTTTCGTGTGTTTTTGAATTTTTTATTATTATATAAAATCTTTTATTTGAGGATTTTTTATTTTGATTTAATTTTTTTATATATTGAATATAATTTTCAGATATTTTTTTAATATTTTCTTTTTCAATATTTTTTTGTGAATTTATTTTTGAAATATGTTTTGATAAATCTTCTTTGTTACTTTGAATTAAAATTTGGATATCAAAATTACATGTTTTTAAAAATAATTTATAAGAATTTAAAATTGCTTCTTTTTCTAATTCAGATTTTAAATTGAAATTAATTGGATTTATTTGAATTATTTTTATATATAAATTATCTTCTAATTTAATAATTCCATTATCTAAAATCTTCTGAAAAGGAAGCCAATCTTGTACCGAATATAATTGTTCCTGTTTCATTTTTTATTCCTTTCTTTATTTTTTATTTTATAATTCTATTCTAACTTGCATTTATGTAAATGTCAACAAAAATCGTTCGTCAAATTACGACAGTATTTTTATTTTTAATACTTCTATTTAAAATAAAAAACTTCAAAAAGAAGTTTTTTATACATATTTTGATATTTTATTAACTGTAATTAAAATAGCTCCTTTAGGTTTAGTTGCTCCAAAAGGAGTAACTTCTCCATTTCCGAAAAAAGTATTTTTACAAATATCATAATATTCCCCATTAATATAATATTCTGCTGTTCCAAACATTCTTAGTCCTTCATATTTTTCATTAAAAACTGTCAAAACTACATTATATATTGTACATTTTTCTGTGTATTAATCATTTCATTTACTGATATAATTAACTTATTTTTATCTATTATTTTTACGTCTGATGCAACTGCTAAGTTAGGATTATTTTCACTATTTACTGTAGCTATATGCATGGGTTTTCCATTTATTAAATCGTTATATTCAAATAAATTCATTAAATTACCTCCATAAATAAATTTATGTTTATTATAACATAAAAATTTAATTCTGTCATTATTCTTTTTTAACACTCCTCAATAGCTACAAAAAATATTTCTTCTAATTCATTATATATTTCTTCTGCTTTTTCTAATGGTAATGACCTTCCTTCTTCTCCTTTTCCTATTTCTATTGTATATCCGGGTTTTTCATATTTATCTATAAACCAGTCTTTATAGCCTGCAAATGATGAATAATAATTTGGCTGTGTAAGTATGTATCCACTTACTTTTTCCATTTTTTTACCTATTTCGTATGCTCTTTCTATTTTCTTATTTAAATAACTCCAATATATTTCTTGCCCTTGTGAGTGTAAGGATATTGTCATATCAAAATTAAACATTTGTGTAAAATTTATTATATTTTTTGTTTCTATTTCTGATATTGCATTTGGTCCTGGATAATCTCTTGGGTTTGGAGATATTATTCCTTTTTTGGCTTTATTTTTTACTGCTTGCTCCCAGCCCGCTGGATAATTTAAGTTTAAATCTACCCCTCTTATATTTGCTTTCCAATCTTCTAAATTATTGATATATTTTTCCCATATATTTTTATATAATTGATTTGATAATACTTTTTTATCTTTTAAACATAATCCAACTCCATCTGGATTTACCATTGGCACTATATATATACTTGTTCTATTCCATAATTCTTCAATATTTCTTCCCTTATAATTTTTTTTATTTTTATATAAATATAAATATTTTTCGATAAACATCATTGTTATTAAAGATGTCATCCATTCATTTGCATGATGTGAAGCATTTATAAATAATTTTTTATTTCCTTCTCCTAATTTTATATATGCTATACTTTCATTTAATGTACTTTTCCCTATATAATTTATTTTAAATAATGGATATTCATAATTTAAAAATAGTAAATCATTTTTTAATATATCATAAGTATAATTTTTATCTGTTTTTATAATAATATTATTCAATAAAAAGCTCCTCCTTTTTATTTATTCTATTTTTTAATTTTCTATTTATTACACACTTAGAATATTTTTATTTTTTTATAATATTATTTAATGGGTGATTTATTTGAATTTGAAATTAGTTAAAAAATTGCAAATTATTTCTATTATTTTTAGTATTATTTTAGGAACTTTATTACATTTTACTTTTGAACTATTTTCTAAAAATATATTTATTGCATTTTTTAGTGCTGTAAATGAAAGTGTTTGGGAACATCTAAAATTAGTATTTTTTCCAATGTTTATTTTTGCTATTATTGAATATTTTTTATTAAAAAATTATAATAATAAAAATAATTATATATTTTCTAAAACTATTGGAATTGTTTTTGCTGTTCTATTTATTACTATTTTCTTTTTTACTTATTCTGGAATAATTGGAACTAATTATTTAATAATTGATATTCTTTCATTTTTATTTGCTATTATTTTTGGTGAATTTATTTGTTATAAATTATTAATTAAAAATAAAAAAATAAATAATAGAACTAAATATATTTGTATTTTTACTTTATTAATTTTATTTTTTAGTTTTATAGTTTTTACTTATTTTCCACCAAAAATAAATTATTTTAAAGATACTTTAAAAAATAATTATGGAATATTTAAATAAAATCTATATTATTTTAGAATAAAAAAATTTTTTTTACACATAATACTATCATAAGGTTAATATTAGCCTAACTAAGAGTAATATGAGGTTTTTTATAGAGTTTTATATTATTCGAGCAAAGATGTAATGTGGCTTAAGTAAACCTTAGGTTATATTATGTCGACGATGAAGAGTATATTATGTGTTTGTAAGCTATACTTTTTACATTATATTTTATTCTTTACTATATTTTGTATTTATATGTATGGTTAAATAATATATAATATATTCGAAGTTAAGATTATATTTATATAATACATGGTTGTTATTAGTCCTATAAGGATGAATATGGCTATTACGTATGTATTTATAGTCGAGCAACTGATTAATATTTGTGGTTTATTGCTTATTTATGCAGTAATGTATATTAGGTGAAAAAATTATGAATATTAGTTTTAGCTGAAAGTTAATATTAGCTTTATCTGATAAATGGACGTAAGAGATATTCTCTTACATCCATTTAATTTACTTATAATTTTTTCTAAATTTTGCTTCTGCTACCCATTGTAATTTGCATATATTATCTTTAATATCATCTGGTATATTACCAATAGTCCTATAGTCTGGTACAACACCATTCCCATTTTGTTCAAAGAAATAAATACTTCCACATTGTTTATCTTCGTTGTCATAAACAAAGAATTCTACTATACTTTTAGTGGTTTTTCCTAATTTCACATTAGCCATATTTTCCCTTTCTGCTATACATAGCTGAAATTTATTAATAAGTTACCTTAAAAGATTTTTCGCACATTTCTTTCTACTTTCTTCTGTTATTTCGACTTTTCCTTTTCCAGATTCATCAACAAACATTCCTACTCTTTCTGCCATATCTTCTTCAATTAATTTATCAATGTTTTTAATATTCTTTCTGTCAAAATTATCTTGTACGTCTTTACTCATAAATTTACCTCCTTAACAAGTTTGTTAATGGTTAATAGTTACTTTAAATTATGTATTAAATATAACATATTTTATATTTATTATCAATATTATATTTTAATATTTTTAACATATATTTATGTTGTAGGGTGCGGGCCTTATGTCCGCCCTATATTTAAATTATTTGTTATTTCGAAAAAGGGTAGACTTAAAGCGCCTACCCCTATATATATAAATGTGAATTATAATTATTAAATATCTAAATTCTTAACATACTTAGCATTTTTCTCTATAAATTCTCTACGTGGTTCTATTTCGTCTCCCATTAGTATTGTAAATATTTCGTCTGCTTTTATTGCATCTTCCATTGTTACTTTTACTAATATTCTGTTTGCTGGGTCCATTGTTGTTTCCCATAATTGTTCTGGGTTCATTTCTCCTAAACCTTTATATCTTTGAAGTCCTAGTTGTTCTCTTGCTATTCCTTTTTCTTCTAGTTCTTTATATGCTTTTGGTAAGTCTTCATCTGTATATACGTATACATCTTGCATTCCTTTTTTAGATAATTTATATAGTGGTGGTTGTGCTAAATATACATTTCCATTTTCTATTAGTGGTCTCATATATCTAAAGAAGAATGTTAATAATAATGTTCTAATATGTGCACCGTCAACATCGGCATCAGCCATTATTATTACTTTCCCATAACGTATTTTTGAAACATCGAAATCTGCTCCTATTCCTGCACCTACTGCTAATATTACTGGGTTTAATTTATCATTTCCATATATTTTATCTGCTCTTGCTTTTTCAACATTTAGCATTTTACCCCATAATGGCAATATTGCTTGGAAACGTCTGTCTCTTCCTTGTTTTGCACTTCCTCCTGCTGAATCTCCTTCGACTATATATACTTCACATTCTGCTGGATTTTTGCTACTACAATCTGCTAATTTTCCAGGAAGTGTTGTTGTTTCTAATGCATTTTTTCTTCTTACTAATTCTCTTGCTTTTCTTGCAGCTTCTCTTGCACGTGATGCACTAATACATTTTTCAAGTATTGCTTTTGCAACTGATGGGTTTTCTTCTAAGAAGTTTCCTAATGCTTCATTTACCATACTTTGTACAATACCAGTAACATTACTATTTCCTAATTTTGTTTTAGTTTGTCCTTCAAATTGAGGTTCTTTTACTTTTACTGAAACAACTGCTGTTATTCCTTCTCTTATATCTTCACCTTGTAAATTAGAATCTTTCTCTTTTAATAAATTATGACTTCTTGCATAATCGTTAAAAGTTTTAGTTAATGCTCTTTTAAATCCTTCTAAGTGTGTTCCACCTTCTATTGTATTAATATTATTAACAAAAGTATAAATATTTTCTGAATATGCTGTTGTATATTGGAAAGAAATTTCTACTGGAACTTCTCCATCTGTTTTTTCTATATATATTGGTTCTTTATGTAATTTTTCTTTGTTTCTTCCTAAATATTCAACAAATGATACTAGTCCACCTTCAAATAAAAATTCCGCTTTTTTGGGTTTTTCTTCTCTTTTATCTTCTATTGTAATTTTTAAACCTTTTGTTAAAAATGCCATTTCTCGAAATCTATTTTCTAATGTTTCATAATCATAATTTAATGTTTCAAAAATAGTGTCATCTGCTAAAAATCTAACTTTTGTACCTGTTTTTTTAGAATCTCCTATTTTTGTTAGAGGCTCTACTGTTTTACCTTTTTCAAATTTCATTTGATAAATTCCGCCATCTCTTTGAATAGTTACTTCACACCAAGTAGATAACGCATTTACAACAGATGCACCAACTCCATGAAGACCTCCAGATACTTTGTATCCACTATCTCCACCAAATTTTCCACCTGCATTTAATTGAGTATATACAGTTTCTGCAGCTGATATTTTTGTTTTCTTATGAATATCTATTGGTATACCTCTACCATTATCTTCTACGCATATAACATTTCCTGGCTCTATATCTATATTAATTTCTGTACAATATCCAGCTAATGCTTCATCTATACAGTTATCTACTATTTCATATACTAAGTGGTGTAACCCTCTTATTGAAACGCTTCCAATATACATACCTGGTCTTTTTCTAACATGCTCTAAACCATCTAAAACTTGTATTTGCTCTGCATTATATTCGTGTTCAAACTTTTCCATTTTTTTACCATCCTTTTTATATATTATCCACAATTTATGAATAATCTGTGTATAATTATATTATATCTTTTTATTTTGTTTTTTCAAGTATATTTTTTATTTTAATATATTAATTGTATTTAAATCAAGAGTACTCAGTCTATTTTTGTTAATTATTTATTATTTATAATTTAATTTTAAAACTTTTTATATAAATAATAATGTATAGTACCTGGTGGACAATCTTCAAATCTTCCCCACTCAATATAACCCAATTTTTTATAAAATTCTGGTGCTTGAAAACTCCATGAATCTATTCTAACACCTAAAGCTTTATTTTCCATTGCAAATTCTTCTATCTTTTTTATTACTTGTTTTCCAATTCCTTTATCTCTATATTCTTCACTTATATAAAAATCTGTTAAATAATACCATCCCCATCTAATAATTCCTAAAGCTCCACCAATTATCTTATTATCATCATATATAATAAAATCTCCATTTATTTTATTATTATGAGCATAAGAAGAATTTTCCATTATATATTTACAATTTTTTTGATTGTATTTATGCAAATTGAGCCACACATAACCTTCAACATCTTTTTTATCATCTAATTCTATTTTTAAATTATTCATATTTTTCTCCATTCTGTAATTTTTAATTATTAATAATTTTTATTTATTTTTCCATCCTTCACATTATAAATATTATAATTTAAATTAGGAATTTCTATTTTATCTGTACAAGTTATAATAACCTGTGTATTCTCAATATTTTCTAAAAAATTCTTTCTTCTTTTTTCATCTAATTCAGACATGAAGTCATCTAACAATAAAATTGGATACTCCCCTATTTCATCATATATTACTTGAAGTTCTGATATTTTTAATGATAATACTACCGTTCTATTTTGGCCTTGTGAGCCATACACATTTACTAATTGGTTATTTATATAAACAAAAAAATCATCTCTATGTATACCTTTTGTAGTAAAACCTTTTATTATATCTAATTTTCTTCTTGATTTTAATAATTCTATATATTCTTCTTTTTTAGCACAATTAGAAATATATTCTACTTTTATTTCTTCTTTTTCATTAGTTATATTTTTATGTATCTTATTTATTTTGTCTTTTATTTTTTCTATAAATTCATTTCTATAAATATATATTTTTTCTCCATACTCTGCTAGTTTTTCATCCCATATATCTAACAATTCTTCACATTTATTATTTTCTTTTATTTGTTTTAAATAATTATTTCTTTGTTCTAATGTTTTATTATACATATTTAATATATGAATATAATTTGGTCTTAATTGTCCTATCATAATATCTAAAAAACGTCTTCTTTTTTGAGGTCCATCTCTTAATATATTTATATCATCTGGAGTAAAAATAACTGTATTTATATTTCCTAATAATTCACTTAATTTTTTTATTTTTATTCCATTTGTATAAATTGACTTTTTATTATTTAAATCAATTTTTATTTTACCATCTCTATCGCTTTTTTCGTATTCAATATATACTGAAGCAATATCTTTATTAAATTTAATTAATTCACTTTCTTTATTAGTTCTAAAAGATTTTCCAATAGAACATAAAAATATAGCTTCAATTATATTTGTTTTACCTTGTGCATTATCTCCATAAAAAATATTTATATTTGGACCTAATGTTATTTCTTCTTCTTCATAGTTTCTGAAATTTTTTAGTTTTATTTTGTTAATATACATATTTTTGAGGTTGGAGGTTAGAAGTTGGAAGTTAGAAGTTTAAAATTATAATAAAAACATTATATTTATTCACATATAATTAATATTTTTATTTCTTATTTTCTAACTTCTGACCTCTGACTTCTGACTTCTGTCTTCTCTTCCTCCCCTCTTTTTATTAATCTTTAAGTCTTATTGGTAAAATCATATATATATAATCACCTTCATCAACTGGTCTTATTATACATGGTGAAATACTTGTTCCAAAATCTACATATATTTCTTCATCATCAATTGCACGAAGTGCATCTAAGAAATATTTTGGGTTGAAACCTGCTTCTAAATTTTGTCCTTCTGTTGAAACATACATTTCTTCTTTCGCATCTCCTGTTTGGTTTGTACAAGAAATTGTTACTTTTCCTATATCTACTAAAACTTTTACAGGATATTTCTTTTCTTTTTCTATACTTGATGATGATATTAAACTAATTCTTTCAAAACAATTTTGAATATTACTTCTATTTACTCTTACTCTTGTTTCCCAATTCTCTGGTATTACACTTGAATAGTTTAAAAACTCTCCATCTAATAACCTTGTAACTAATTTGCAGTTTTCCATTTCAAATAATGCTTGGTTTTTAGCTACTCCTATTTTTATAGTATCAAATGAATCTAATATAATTTTATTAACTTCATTTAATGTTCTTCCTGGAATAACTGCTGTAAAATCATTACTATTATTTTGTAAAAATTTAGATTTCCATGCTAATCTAAAACCATCTACTGCAACTACATTTAATTTATTATTTTTAATTTCAAATAAACATCCAGTAAATATTGGTCTATTTTCTTCTGTACTTACAGCAAATATTGTTTTTCTTATCATTTCTTTTAATGAATTTTGTTCTATTTCTATTGAATTTTCAATATTTATTTGTGGAAGTTCTGGAAATTCATCTGGATTCATTGTTGCTAATTTATATAAAGAACCTTCACATTCTATTACTAATAAGTTTTGACCATTTAATGAAATATTAATATCAGTATCTGGAAGTTTTCTTATAATTTCACTAAACATTATAGCATTTACTACTGTTGCACCTTGTTCTTGTACATCTGCATCTATTACATATTCTATTCCTATTTCTAAATCATAGGTTGTTAATTTTACTTCTTTATCATTAGTTTGAATTAGTATACCTTCTAATATAGGCATTGTTGTTTTTGAAGCTACGGCTTTTGTTACGGAATTAATAGCTTTAATAATTTTTTCTTTCTCACAAACAATTTTCATTTTCAATCAAACTCCTTTTATATATTAAATAATTTTAGTAGTAGTAGTAGTAGGTGTTGTGGATTATGTGGATAACTATGTTAATAGCTTATATGCCTAACTTTTTTCATGTTTATAATTTCGTGGATAAGTTTTAAAATTATAAACATCTAAAAAATTTAATTGTGTAAAATTGATTTATTAACACGTTATATACACAAAATTAACACTTACTTGTGGATATCTAACGTGGCTCTTCCGTAAGAAGAATTACGTTTTTATTTTACAAACAATATTTTCAGCAAACAAGAATTTTAAAAAAGTTTAAAATTTGTTTATATAGAAACTATTTATCTGCAAGTAATATGTTTTTAACACTATCCACAATTAACTTTGTATTTTTATTTTCTTTTATTTCCTTCTCTATTTTATTACAAGCATGAAGTACAGTTGTATGATCTCTATTTCCAAAATCTTTACCTATTTGAGGAAGTGAAAGTTGAGGAACACTTCTACACAAATACATAGCAATTTGTCTAGGAAATACTACATCATTAGAACGTTTAATACCAACTAAATCCTTAGGGTCAATATTAAAATATTTTGCAACTGTTTCTTGTATATAAGCTGATGAAATAACTTTATCTTTAGAAGAAACAATTTCATTTATTGCCCACTCTGCCATTTCCATAGTAATAGGACTATTTATTAAAGATGCTCTTGCTATTAATTTATTTAAGGCTCCTTCTAATTCTCTAATATTAGTATCTATTCTATTTGCAATATTGGATAAAATCATATCATCTATAATAATATTATCTATTTGAGCTTTTTTTCTAAGTATTGCAAGACGTGTTTCATAATCTGCATTAGAAATATCAGCAATTAGTCCCCATTCAAATCTAGATTTTAATCTATCTTCTAATAAAGGAATATCTTTTGGTGGTCTATCACTAGATAATATAATTTGCTTTCCACTTTCATGAAGTGTATTAAAAGTATGGAAAAATTCTTCTTGAATTCTTTCCTTTCCAGCAATAAATTGAATATCATCAATTAATAAAACATCAATATTCCTATATTTATTTCTAAATTGTTCCATCTTGTTATCTTTAATACCATTAATTAATTGATTTGTGAATTTTTCAGAAGTAACATATAAAATGTTTGCATTTCTATTATTTCTTAAAATTTCGTTACCAATTGCATGCATTAAGTGAGTTTTACCAAGTCCAACTCCACCATATATAAAAAGTGGATTATAAGATGTTGCTGGTGCTTCTGCAACTGCCAAAGATGCAGCATGTGCAAAACGGTTATTATTTCCTACAACAAATGAATCAAAAGTATATTTTGGGTTTAATGTTTCATTTGAATAAGTAATACCAGTATTATTATTTAAGTTTCTTTGGAAAATTTCATTTCCTTTATCTTCAGCAGAAACTATTGTTACACTACATTCTTTATTAGTTAAAAATTTGAAAGTATTAACTAATAACTCGTGGTATTTTGAATCTAAATAATCTTTCTTAAAATTAGTTTGAGTAATAAGAACGATATTTCCGTGAGTTCATACTTTCAATTTCTAAATCTTTTATCCAAGTATCAAAAGAAATACTAGTAGTTTCTTCTCTTAGTAACTCTTTAGCTTTTGTAAGAATTTCATTTAATTCTTGCTCCAAATTTAATTCAGTCCTTCCATATTTTTAGGTTATAGAAAATAATATTTTTTTAAGAATAAAGTTATCCACAAAACTATCCACAAGTGTGAATAATTACGCAAATAATAACTTTAGGACTTTAATGCTAAAAAAAATACATTTTTCCCTATTTTTTACTATAATATATAAATTATTTAAAATAGTCAAGAAAAATAAAAAAAATTATTAAATTTAAAGCTTACTATTGACATAAGCAAAATTTTACTATATAATAAGAAAGCTTATTTAAGAAAAATATAAAAATTAAAGAAATATATCCGATTACGGTATTAATAAATACAGGAGGTGCTAAAAATGAAAAGAACTTATCAACCAAAAAAGAGACAAACACAAAAAGAACATGGTTTTATGAAAAGAATGAAAACTAAAGCAGGAAGAAATGTATTAAAAGCAAGACGTGCAAAAGGAAGAAATAAAATTAGTGCATAATAATGTGGCCACGTATATTTAAGTATGTGGTCTTTTTTATTAAATAGTAAATCTATTTAATTATCCTTTTGTTATAGGAGGATTAATGAGAAAGATTGATACTTTAAAAAAGAATTATGAATTTAAAAATGTAATAAATAGAGGCAAATTTTATAGAGGCAAATATGTTACAATTTATATTACTAAAAATAAAGAAGAAAAAAATAAAATAGGTATTGCAATAAGTAAAAAATTGGCAAAAGCAAATAAAAGAAATCGTTTAAAAAGGCTTATAAGAGAAAGTTATTATTTAAAAAAAGATGAATTAAAAAAAGGCCATAACATAGTGTTTATTTGGAATAGACAAGCAGATATATTAAATAATAATTTTAAAAATGTAAGTAAAGATATATTAAAACTTTTTGAAAAAGCAGGATTAATATAATGAAAAAAATATTAATTTTTTTTATAAAAATATATAAAAAAACGTTTTCGCCTATTTTAGAGACTTTAGGTATTAGATGTAAATATTATCCAAGTTGCTCAGAATATACAAAACAAGCAATAGAAAAATATGGATGTGTACAAGGATGTTTCTTAGGAATAAAAAGAATTTTAAAGTGTAATCCATTTAGTAAAGGTGGATATGATCCTTTAAAATAATTGAAAGGAATGAAAAAAATGGGATTTATATCTGAATTATTCGGTTATGTGTTAAATGCTTTATATAATTTATTTACTAATTATGGTATAGCAATTATTATATTTTCTGTTTTATTAAGAATTATATTAATACCAATAACAATAAAACAACAAAAAACAATGAAAAAATCTAATAAAATGCAAGAAGAAATGAAGCAAATACAATTTAAATATAAAAACAATCCAGAAAAATTGAATCAAGAAACAATGGATTTATATAAAAGAGAAAAATTTAATCCGTTTAGTGGATGTTTAAGTGCTATTCTACAATTAGTAATAATATTAGCTGTATTTTGGCTTGTAAGTCAACCACTTACATATATGAAAAAAGTACAAAATTCTGAAATTTATAATGAATATAAAACAAAAATAGAAGAAAGCAGTAACACTAAATCTTCTTATAAAGAAATTGCTATAATTAATGCTGTAGAATCTGATTATAAACAAATAGAAGAACAGTTAAAACAAGAAAATATAGAAAATAGAGAAGAATTAGAACATAAAAAAGCTAAGTTAGAAGAATTAAGACTTAATATGGAATTTTTAGGTATAGATTTAAGTAAAGTTCCAACACAAAGCCTGCAAGACTTCCGAGTATATATAATTCCTGTATTATATGTTATAACATCATTTATATCAATAAGAATGACGACAAAAATACAAACTTCAAAGAAAGAAAATGAAGAAAAATCAGAAGAAATGCAAAGTATGGAACAAATGAATAAGTCAATGTCATATATGATGCCTATAATGTCTATATCTATAGCTGTTATTGCACCATTAGGACTTGCTTTATATTGGCTTGTAAGTAATATATTAATGATATTAGAAAGAATTATAATAAACAAAATAATGAGTTCTAAGGAGGAAAAAGAAAATGTCTAATAGTATAATTGCAGAAGGAAAAACAACTAATGAAGCAATAGAAAATGGATTAAAAATATTAAAAGTTTCTAAAAATCAAGTAGATATAAAAGTATTAGAAAATGAAAATAAAAAAAGCTTTTTTAGTATATTAACACCTAGAATTGTAAAAGTAGAATTAACAATAAAAGAAAATACTAAAAAACAAGAGAAAGTAAATAAAGAAGAAAATACTACTCGATTAGTAAAAGAATATAATTCTAATAAAGAAGAATTAGAAGAAGCTAGAAAAGATGTAGAAGAATTTTTAAAATTATTTATAAATAAATTAGGAAGCAAATTAGAATATACTGTTAAATTAGAAGAAAATGAAATATTAGTAAATATTAATGGAGAAGATTGTGGAAGTTTAATAGGATATAGGGGAGAAACACTAAATGCTATGCAAACAATAATATCTTCTATTGCAAATAAAAAAGTAAGAGAAAGAATAAAAGTTATATTAGATATTCAAAATTATAGAGAAAAAAGAGAAAAGAACTTAATAGAACTTGCAGAAAAAGTATCAAAAACAGTATTAAGAAATGGAAAAAATATTACATTAGAGCCAATGAGCCCATATGAAAGAAAAATAATACATAGTGCATTACAAGATAACATGAGAATAGAAACATACAGCATAGGAGAAGGCGATAATAGAAGAATTGTAATATCAAAAAAATAATTAAATAAGAAAATCGGAAGTCAAAGTGAAGATTTTAGTAAAAAAGGGCATTAAAAAATGCCTTAATACTAATTTTTGCTTTGATTTTTTATTTTAGAAAAATGATATTTTATGTAGGGGTCACAGCATTAGGTGAACAGCTCTTCGAAGAAATTATTTAAGAATTTAAATATTAAATATAAAAAATATAATAAGTTTAAAAAAATACAATAAAATGTGAAATGATGCCATTGGGTCGCCGAAGGTTGCGACCCCTACAATATAAAAAGAATAGAATAAACTTTAATAAAGGTAAACATAAATATTGAAAAATAATAATAAATATATTATAATAGAAAAGAAAAAATAAATAAAAAAATAGGAGAAAAAAATGGAAACAATAGCAGCAATATCTACTGCAACAGGAAATGGCGGAATTGGAATAATTAGAATGAGTGGTAAAAATTGTTTTGAAATATTAGAAAAGATATTTAGAACAAGTAAAAATAATAAATTAAATATAGAAAAAATAAAAGGTTATACCATTCAATATGGATATATTATAAATAATGAAACAAATGAAATAATAGATGAAGTATTAGTATCATTTTTTAAAAATCCAAAAAGTTATACTAGAGAAAATATGTGTGAAATAAATTCACATGGTGGAATGGTAGTAGAAAAAAGAATATTAGAACAATGTTTAAAAAATGGGGCAATTCTTGCAGAGCCTGGAGAATTTACAAAAAGAGCATTTTTAAATGGAAGGATAGACTTATCACAAGCAGAATCTATAATAGATATTATAAATAGTAAAACAGAAAAAGAAGCAAAAGCATCAATAAATCAATTGCAAGGTTACTTATCAGAAAATATAAGTTCTATAAGGCATGAATTATTAGATATTATGGCAGACATAGAAGCTTCAATAGATTACCCAGAATATGATATTGAAGAAGTAACAAATAAAAAAGCAATGACATTATTAGAAAATGTAAAAAATGAATTAGAACAATTAAGAGAAAGTTTTAATACAGGAAAGATATTAAAAGACGGAATAAAAACAGCAATTATAGGAAGGCCAAATGCAGGAAAATCATCTTTATTAAATACAATACTAAAAGAGGAAAGAGCAATAGTAAGTGATATTGAAGGTACAACAAGAGATACAATAGAAGAATTTGTTACAATAAAAGGAATTCCTTTAAAGTTAGTAGATACAGCAGGAATAAGAAATACACAGGATAAAATAGAAGGAATAGGGGTAGAAAAAGCATTAAAAGTAGCAGATGATGCTGATTTAATATTAGCAATTTTTGATAATACAAAAGAATTAAATGAGGAAGATATTAAAATATTAGATTTAATAAAAAATAAGAATTCAATAATTTTATTAAATAAAATAGATTTAGAAAATAGCAAATTAGAAAAAGAAGTAAGAATTTCTAATTTAGGTAAAGATATAGTAAAAATATCTGCTAAAAATAGAGATGGAATAGAAGAGTTATATAAAGAAATTGAAAAAATGTTTAATATTAAAGAAATTGATATAGATAATGGAAAATTAATAACGAATATAAGGCATAAAAATCAAATTGAGTGTGGAATAAAAAGTATTATAGAAGCAATTAATGCTATTAATTTAAGTTTACCAATAGATATTATTTCTATATATATAAAACAAACTTTAGAAGATTTAGGAAAAATAACAGGGGAAAATGTAACTGAAGATATAATAAGTGAAATTTTTTCTAAATTCTGTTTAGGAAAGTAAAAAAAAATATAGCATGAAAATAAAAATATAAGGATTTTTATAAAAAAATGATTAACTTTATATTTATAAAATAAAAAAGCTTAATTTTGATTTTGGTGAATATTTAAAAACATTAGGAGGTAATTAGTAATGTTTTATTTAAAAGATATAGAAGAGATAACAAAAGGAACAATTATAAATGGTAATTACGATAAGCAAATTAAAAAATATTCAACATCAAATACTAATTTTGATAAAGGTATATTCTATTTTCCAATTATTTTTAAAGGATATGATAAAGAAATAAATATAATTAAAGCAGTTAAAAATGGTGCACTAGGATTTATTATTAACAAAAATTCTATTAATTATGAAAAAATTATAAATGAAGCAAAACAAATTAATTATGAAATATGTATAATAGCTGTAGAAGATGTTAATTATGCACTATATAATTTAGGATTAAAAGCAAGAGAATTAAACATTTCAAAAGAAGTTATTGCAATTACAGGCAGTTATGGTAAATCTACACTAACAGCTTTAATTTCTAAAGTATTAGAAACTGAAATAAAAGTATTACATGATTTTAATAATGATAACAATAATACTAGATGGCATTTATCAAGAATTTTGCAATATTTTGAAAAATATGATGTAGCTGTTTTAGAACTTGGAACAGGTAATTTTGGAAGAATAGCAGAAATGTCAAAATTAGTTAAGCCATCTATAGCAATTATTAATTCTATAGGGACAGCTCATATAAATAAATTTAAAACAAAGGAAAATATTTTAGAAGAAAAAATGCATATTGTTGATTATATTAAAGATAAAAGGATATTATATGTAAATTCAGATGATGAATATTTACAAAAAATAGAAAAAACAAATAATTATGAACTACTAAAATATAGTTTATCTGATGCATGGAATATAAAAGAAACTAATCAAGGTATAAAATTTACAACTAAAATTTATGATAGAGAAGTTAATTTTTCATTAAATTTATATGGTACATATTTTATTAGAAATATAATTTTAGCAATAAAAATAGCAGAGATATATCATATAAAATATGAAAATATAGTAAAAGCAGTAAATGATTTTAAACCAATAAATGGTAGATTTAAAGTATTAAGAAATAATAATAATATTACTATTATTGATGATACTTATAATTCTTGTTTTGAATCTGTAATAAATGGACTTGAAATTTCAAATAATATGGCAAGCAAAAGAAAAATAGCAGTTTTAGGTACAATTGGCTCTGGAGCTAATGGAAAAGATGATACTTCAATAGTTCACGAACAAGTTGGAGAAAAATTTAAAGATTTAAAATTTGATTACTTATATCTTATAGGAGATTATACTAAACATATATATAAAACCGCTTCAAAATATTTTCTACAAAAAAACATAAAAAGATTTAAAGATAAGCAATCTTTATTAGAAGAATTAAATAATATTATAAATAATGATGATTTAATTTATATAAAAGACGCGGGATTACAACAAATGGAAGAGATAATTTATAAATTGAAAGAAAAATATAATTTATTTTAAAATATTATATAAAAAATAATATATATTAATATAATAAGTGAAATTTTTTCTAAGTTTTGTTTAAATAAGTAGATAAAATGCATTCGACAAAATATTACATATATTAAACAAATATTTAAATGAATATAATTATAAAATAAAAATTGTCAAAAAGGTTAAGCAAACATTTGATATTTGTTTCACAAAAAACTTAAAATACTGTGTGAAACATTAAATAAAGTATGAATAAAAATAGAATATTAAAAAAGGTAATAAAAATAATAATTCTCAAAAGGGACAGATTTCCCAAAAGGGACAGATGTCTCATTGGGAAACGTCCCCAATGGGACATGAAAGGAGAAAAATATGAAGTATAATGCGGGAAAATATGATATAGCAGTTATTGGAGCTGGACATGCAGGGTGTGAAGCAGCTTTAGCTTCAGCTCGAATGGGAATGAAAACATTACTGTTTTCTATATCACTAGAAGCAGTTGCAAATATGCCTTGTAATCCACATATAGGTGGTAGCTCTAAGGGACATTTAGTAAGAGAAATAGATTGCCTTGGTGGAGAGATGGGAAAAAATATAGATAAAACATATACACAGCTTAGAATGTTAAATACATCAAAAGGCCCAGCTGTTTATTCTTTAAGAGCTCAAGCTGATAGAAAGCAATATCAATCGGAAATGAAACATACTTTGGAAAAACAAGAAAATTTATTTTTGAAACAAGCTGAAATTGTAGATTTTACAGTTGAAAATGGAAAAATTAAAAGTTTAGAAACTAATATTGGTGCAATATATGAAGTAGATAGTATAATAGTTGCAACAGGTACATATTTAAAAGGAAAAATATTTATAGGAGAAACTTCTTTTGAGAGTGGACCAGATGGAGTATTTCCAGCAAATAAACTATCAGAAGCATTAAAAAGGGAAGGAGTAGAACTTATTAGATTTAAAACAGGTACTCCTGCTAGAATTAATAAAAATAGTATAGATTTTTCTAAAATGGAAATACAAGAAGGAGATAAAAATCCTGAAGCATTTTCTTTTGATGATGAAATTGACCCTAATGTAGAACAACTACCTTGTTATTTAACATATACAAATGAAAAAACACATGATATAATTAGAAAAAATTTACATAGGTCACCTTTATATGGTGGTGAAATAACAGGAACAGGCCCTAGATATTGCCCATCTATTGAAGATAAGGTTGTTAGATTTGCAGATAAAGAAAGACATCAAATTTTTGTTGAGCCAATAGGAAGGAATACTAATGAAATGTATATTCAAGGTATGAGTTCATCACTTCCAGAAGATGTACAAATAGCAATGTATAGAACTATACCAGGTTTAGAAAATGCAGAATTTACAAGGCCCGCATATGCTATAGAATATGATTGTATTAATCCTTCAGATTTAAAACTTTCATTAGAATATAAGAAAATAGATGGACTATTTTTTGCAGGTCAAACAAATGGAACTTCAGGTTATGAAGAAGCAGCATGTCAAGGTTTAATTGCTGGAATAAATGCAAGTTTAAAGTTAAAAGGAAAAGAACCTTTGATCTTAGATAGGTCTCAAGCATATATAGGAGTTTTAATAGATGATATAGTAACAAAAGGAACTAATGAGCCATATAGAATGATGACATCAAGAGCAGAATATAGGCTTCTATTAAGACAAGATAATGCAGATATAAGACTTTTAGAAATAGGACATAGCGTAGGACTTGTAAGTGATGAAAGATATGAGAGATTTATATATAAAAGGAATAAAATTGAAGAAGAAATAAAAAGAGTAAGGAATAAAACAATTAAACCTACTAAAGAAGTAAATCAATTTTTAGTAGAAAATAATTCATCTGAAATAAGTACAGGGGTTAAACTTGCAGATTTAGTAAAAAGAAGTGAATTAACATATGAAATATTAAGTAAAATAGATGAAGATAGACCTATATTAGAAGAACAAGTACAAAAAGAAGTAGGAATAGAACTTAAATATGAAGGATATATAAAACTTCAAGCAGAGCAAGTAGAAAAATTTAAAAAATTAGAAGAAAAAAAATTACCACAAAATATTAATTATGAAGATATAAAAGGGTTAAGATTAGAAGCAAGACAAAAATTAAATAAAATAAGGCCAAACAGTGTAGGTCAAGCATCAAGAATATCAGGAGTTTCGCCCGCTGACATATCAGTATTATTAATATATTTAGAGACATTAAAAAAATAAAATTTCCCAATTAGGGACAGTCCCTAATTGGGAAAAAGGAACAATTTGGGACAATGTTATAAAATTTATATTGATGTAGGGGCGATTGCTAATCGCCCGATCTTCGAAGGAATTACCCTAAAAATATAAAATAAGGAGAAAAAAATGCAATTACAAGAATTTTCAAAAGAATTAAAAGAAAAAGCAAAATTAATTAATATAGAATTAGAAGAAAATCAAATAAAAAAATTCTATAACTATATGAACTTATTATTAGAATGGAATGAAAAAATTAATTTAACAGCTATTACAGAGCCAAATGAAATAATATTAAAGCATTTTATTGATTCAACGACAATACTTAAATATATAGAAAATAATATGAAGGTAGTAGATGTAGGCACAGGAGCAGGTTTTCCAGGAATACCTTTAAATATAGTTAATACTAATGTAAATTATACATTAGTTGATTCATTAAATAAAAGAATAAATTTTTTAAATGAAGTAATAGAAAAAGTAGATTTAAAAAATATAAATACAGTTCATAGTAGAATAGAAGATTTTGCTAAAAATAACAAAGAAACATTTCATATAGCTACTTCAAGAGCAGTAGCTAGCTTAAATATTTTATTAGAATACTTACTTCCATTAGTAAAAATAGGTGGAATATGTATTTGTATGAAAGGTTCAAATGCAAAAGAAGAAATAGAAAGTGCAAGTAAAGCTTTAGAAATATTAGGTGGTAAAATAGAGAAAGTAGAAGAAATTACTCTTCCAAAAAGTAATATTGTGAGAAATATTATAATAGTAAGAAAAATAAAAAGTACGCCTAATAGGTACCCTAGAAAGTCTGGTATGGCAACGAAGGATCCAATAGTATAAAATTGTCGATATAAATTTATAAAATAATATAAGTTGACAAATTATGTAATTTATTATATAATAGTTTAAAAGTAAATAACAAATAAACCATTCTTAATTAAGGAGGTAAAGTATGAAGGATAATATTTTCAAAAGTATAGTAAATATTATAGTTATTATGATAATAGGAGGAACATTAACAAATATAGGGATTGTAATATTTGTTCCTATTTATAAGTATTATTCAATAAAAGATTTTCTTATTACGTTTCTGTTTGGAGGATATGGGCTTATAACTATTTTAGGTATTTTATCTTGTATATTAGTACCTTTAGATAATTTAGAATGAAATATTAATTAAAATAAAAAAGCCTTTTGGCTTTTTTTATTAGTTTAAAAAGAAACCCCCAGCATAGCTGGGGGTACAAAAAACTTATAGTTATGAACAGAATAACAAAAATTCCCACCCCAACATGGTATAATATTTAAAGTTGAACGGCTAAAAATATTAAATATGAGATGAGTGGGACGTATGAAAAGTCCATACACAGAAAGTTTAGCACATACTACATGGGAATGCAAGTACCATATAGTATTTGCTCCAAAATTTAGAAGAAAAGAGATATACGGAAAACTAAAACAAGAAATAGGTGCAATATTAAGAGAACTGTGTAGAAGAAAAGGAGTAGAAATAATAGAAGCGGAGGCTTGCCCAGATCATATACATATGTATGTGAGCATACCAGCAAAAATAAGTGTATCAAGTTTTATGGGATATTTAAAGGGAAAGAGTACACTTATAATATTTGAGAGACATGGAAATTTAAAGTACAAATATGGAAATAGAGTATTTTGGTGTCGAGGATATTATGTAAGTACAGTAGGAAATAATAAAAAAGCAGTAGAAATGTATGTAAAAAATCAATTACAAGAAGATATAACAACAGATCAAATAACAATAAAAGAATATATAGACCCTTTTAAAGGGTAGTGAGTAATCAAACGCAAAAGCCGTTTAACTAGTGACGCTTTAGCGTTTGATTGTATCAAGGTCTTATAGGCTGATATGAAAATCCCCCAGTTATACTGGGGGATAATTATTTGAAATAATTGGTAAGAAAGTCATTAAATATTATAAAATTTATTGACTTTTTTTGAATATTTTTATATGATTAATATGTTAAAAAAAGAAAAATGGAGGTAATTTTTGTGGGAAAAGTAGTATCAATTGCAAATCAAAAAGGTGGAGTAGGAAAGACTACAACAGCAGTTAATTTAAGCACAATTCTTGCTAAAAAAGGAAATAAAGTGTTAATGATAGATGCTGACCCACAAGGTAATGCAACAAGTGGACTTGGAATAAATAAAGATGTAAATTTTTCAGTTTATGACGTTATAGTAAATGATGTAGAAATAGAAAATACAGTTCAACAAACCATAGTAAAAAATTTGGATGTATGCCCATCTAATATAAACTTAGCAGGTGCAGAAGTTGAACTTGTTTCTATGATATCAAGGGAACATAGATTAAAAGAGAAAATAGATAGTCAAAAAGACAAATACGATTATATAATAATAGATTGTCCACCATCTTTAGGATTAATAACATTAAATGCATTTACTGCATCAGATAGCGTATTAATCCCTGTACAATGTGAATATTACGCATTAGAAGGTTTGGGACAACTTATAAATACTATTAATTTAGTAAAAAAACACTTAAATAAAGAATTAATAGTAGAAGGAGCTTTACTTACAATGTTTGACATTAGGACAAATTTATCTAATCAAGTTGTAAAAGAAGTAAATAAATATTTTGAAAATAAAGTATATAAAACAGTAATACCAAGAAATGTTAAGTTAAGTGAAGCACCAAGTTATGGAATGCCAATATCTGTTTATGATCCAAAATCTAAAGGTGCTAAATCATATGAAAAATTTGTAAGAGAATTTTTAAAGAAAAATTGTGAAAAATAGAAATAATAAATTAAGAAGGGAAGAAAAATATGGCTAAAAATACTGGTTTAGGGAAAGGTTTAGATGCATTATTTGCAGATACTAAAATAATAGATGAAGTTAAAGAAGAAAAAAAAGAGCAAAAGGAAGATGCAGAAATTGTAGAAAATTTAAAAATAATAGACATAGAGCCAAATAAGAATCAACCAAGAAGAACATTTGATATGGAAGCAATAGAAGAACTTTCAGAATCTATAAAAGTATATGGAATAATTCAACCAATTATAGTAACAAAAAAAGATGGATTCTATGAGATAGTTGCAGGAGAAAGAAGATGGAGAGCTGCAAAAAAAGCAGGACTTACAGAAGTACCATGTATAGTAAGAGAAAATAATGAAAGAATAAATAAGGAAATAGCATTAATAGAAAATATACAAAGAGAAGATTTAAACCCTATTGAAAAAGCAAGAGGTTTTAAACAATTAATAGATGAATATGGAATAACTCAACAAAAACTTGCAGATATAATGGGAATGAATAGATCAACAGTAACAAACTGTTTACGTATATTAAATTTAGACAAAAGAGTAATAGAATTAGCATTAGAGGGTAAACTAACAGAAGGGCATTGTAGATCACTTTTAGCATTTGAACCAGATGAACAATATGAAATAGCTTTAAAAGTAATAGAAACAGGTCAATCTGTAAGAGATATAGAACAAAGTATAAAAAATAAGAAAAATGTAAAGAAAAACACAAAAGAAGACAGAAAAAAATATGAAGCAATATATAAAGATATCGAAAATAGATTTCAAGGTTTTTTTGGAACAAAAGTAAAATTAGATGCTGGAATAAGAAGTGGAAAAATAATTATAAAATATTCTACTAATGAAGATTTAGAAAGAATTTTGGAATTGATAAATAAATAAGTAAGTATATAATATAAGAAAGTTCTATTTAAAATGAATACATATAAGAATTTACCAAATTACGTCCTTAATATAATAAAAAATATGCTCGTAATTTGGTATACATTATATATATTTGTGACTAATTAATCTCTTATAGTAATGTTAAATTACTTGAACAGTGTGAATAGTAAATAAAAAAGGATATCAAATATATAAAAATCCAAAAATTTCTATTGACAACATTAGTCTAAATGTGTTAATATATATACTGTTACTGACAAAAATCATTAACACTTGCAGAGGTGGTCGAGTTGGTTTATGGCACCAGTCTTGAAAATTGGCGTAGGTTAATAGCCTACCGTGGGTTCGAATCCCACCCTCTGCGCCAATAAGAAAAAAGAAAGCCAGAAATAGAACTGGCTTTTATATTTTATTTGGAGGCTTACCCAAGTGGTTGAAGGGGACAGTTTGCTAAACTGTTAGGGTTCGCAAGGGCCGCGAGGGTTCAAATCCCTCAGCTTCCGCCAAAAACACAATATTTAGTAATATAATAAGTATTGTGTTTTTTTTGTTTAACTACATAAAAGTATATACTAATAAAATTATTTTTCATATAATAAATTAAAAAATAATTTTATTAGTATTTTATACAAATTAGATTTATAGTGAATAATAAAATATAATAATTATTAATTTATAAGTAAAAAAAATAATAATAATAACATATTTTTGATAAAAAAAAATTACAAAAAAATAAAATAAATGTAATATTTAATAATCAGAAACAGCTAAAAATTACTTCCGTAAGTAAAGTTTTAGCTGTTTTTGTAATAATTCAATAACCTAAGAAAGATTGGTATTGATATATTTTAATAAATATAATATAGTAAAATTAATATAAAAGTATTTAAGGAGAAAAAGTATGAAAAATAAAGTTAAAAAGTTAGTATTCAAAATATCAAGTATATTATTAATAATAATGATACTACTTTTGACAATAAATATATCAAATAACAAAATTATAGAAATTAGTATGCAAACTAAAGATAGAGTTAAAGCGATAGAGGAGCAAGAAACATCTGTTAATAAAAAAATAATAGATTTGAAAGAAGGAGAATATATAAAATACGATACAGGAGTAACAACAGTAGGGGACAATGGAGTAATTACTTGTGTCGTATTATATGATTCAACATCTCCTTATGGTGTACAAATTATTTCAACAAAAACAGTAGGTGGAAGAATAGGAATAGGAGATAAAAACAATTTTAATAATGCAGTAAAAGAATATAATAATGCAATTACTATACTAAATAAAGAAGCTGATAAATATTTAAATACCAAATATGTAACAAGTGCTAGAAGTGTAGGAAGTATGCCAAACAATCCAAACAGTGAAACAAAAGCATATTATAAAACAAAAGCAACCTGGGCAAAATCTATAAACGGAATGTTAAAAGATCAGGATATCAATTATATAGAAGATAAAAATCAAATGATAAAATTAGGAATAAATTATATAGGAGAAAGTTATTGGTTGGCTTCTAGAGAAATTCTTACAGGAGATAATTTAGAAGGTGGATCCATTAGAAGTTATTATAATGAAGGAACTCATACTAATAATGGACAATGTGGTATATATGGGCCAGAAACAATATATGGAAATGTGAAATATTGCTCACGTCCTTTTTATGCTATAAGACCTTGCTTTATTATGAAAAATAACGTTGTAATAACAGGAGGAGATGGAAAAACAGAAGAAACAGCATATACAATTAGCAATTTTGATTTAAATGAGAAAACAGAAATAACAGTACAAAAGATATGGAATGATGATAATAATATAACAGGGGTAAGACCAAATCAAGTAGAATTAACTTTAGTAATGAATGGAGAAGAAACACAAACAAAAATAATTGTGAGTGAAGAAAATAATTGGACATTAGAATTAAATGATTTAAATAAATATGATTCAAATGGAAATGAAATAATATATACAGTAATAGAAAAAGAAGTTCCTGATCATTATATAAAAACAGAAAATGGATTAATAGTAACTAATACAATAGATTATGAAAGTATGATGACAGATGTAATACTAAAAAAATATCAAGAAGGAACAACAATAGGTCTACAAGGAGCAGTAATTGAAATAAATAATGAAACAGGAGATTCTATAAAAGTAACTACAGATGAAAAAGGAGAAGCAGTATTTAGAGTAGTACCTGGGAAATATCAATATAAAGAAATAGTAGCACCAAATGGATATATATTAAATAATGAAATATATAATTTTACAGTATTAAAAAATGGAACAGTAATATTTGAGGATGATACAAATGGAATAATATATAATAAGAAAGAGAATTCAGATAATCCAAATAACCCAGACAACCCAGACAACCCAGACAACCCAGACAATCCAGACAATCCAAATAACCCAGACAATCCAAACAATCCAGACAATCCA
>CANSJQ010000003.1 GCA_947647275.1 uncultured Clostridiaceae bacterium
ATAAGCCCTTTTAGGGCAAGTTCAAACCACGCGTTTTACACGTGGTTATGATTATTCTTCAACTTGAACAATAGTTGCTGTTATATTTTTATCATCAGTACTTATATTAATTTTTATTTTATGATCAGTAGTATTCTTAAATTTAAAATCTAAAGAGCCATAAGAAACAGCTGCATCTTTACCTTTAGGAACATAACTAACTTCTTTACCATGTTCACTTCTTTCAATAACTGTAAGAGAAGGAATGGCAAGAACAGCATTATATAAAGTACTACTTACTTGACAATTTCCACCGCCAATACCTGTTTCAGTTTTATGATCTATAATAATTTTAGCTTCTTGATACCCTCTTTCAGCTGTGGGTTTTCCAACTATTCCATTAAAAGAAAAAGTTTCATTAGGGTTAATAATAGTTCCATTAATAATACCACATGTAATTCTAATATTTGTAAGTCTACCAGGAGAATTATCACCAATTACAGTTGAAAACGAAGCCATAGGAGTTTGCTTTGGAGTAGAATTTTTATTATCTTCAATTTCAGTATTGGTATTATCATTAGTATTGGTATCAGTAGAAGTTCTAGAAGCAGAAGAATCATTATTAGATTGACTTATATTCATAGAATTATCTCTAGTAAAAAAATAAATAATAGCTCCAATTATAATAGCAAGAGCAACAATAATTAAAATATATTTAACCTTTGAATTTTTCATAACACAATTTTCCTTTTTAAGTTTTATTTTTTAGTATGTACAGAAACATAAAAAATATGTAAAAATTAATATTATAATTAAGAAAAAAATGTATATATTTTTTATGTTTAGTACTTGAAATATAAAAAAAATGTGATATAATAAACAAGCTTATTAAAAAACGTGAAAGGAAGATTAAGAAATGAGTGTTAAAGTAGAAAAAACAGAAAATGTAAATGAAGTAAAATTAAGCTTTGAAGTAGAAGCTGCAAAATTTGAAGAAGCAATTCAAAAAGTATATGCAAAAAGTGCAAAATATTTTAATATACCAGGGTTTAGAAAAGGTAAAGCTCCATATAAAATAGTTGAAAAACAATATGGCGCAGAAATATTTTATGAAGATGCATTTAATGAAGTAGTACCTGAAATATATGAAAAAGAATTAACAGATGCAGGAATTATAGCAGTTAGTAGACCAAATATTGACATTACTCAAATGGAAAAAGGGAAAGACCTAATATTTACAGCAACAGTTCAAACAAAACCAGAAGTAGAACTTGGAAAATATAAGGGTATAGAACTTAAAAAAATAGAGTATAATGTAGAAGAAGAAAACATTAATCATGAATTAGGACATATGCAAGAACACAATGCAAGACTTGTAAATGTAGAAGACAGAAGCGTAGAAAGTGGAGATACAACAGTTATAGACTTCGAAGGATTTGTAGATGGAGTAGCATTTGATGGTGGAAAAGCAGAAGGACACGAACTAGTAATAGGAAGTAACACATTCATACCAGGTTTTGAAGACCAAATAATAGGAATGAACATAGAAGAAGAAAAAGACATAAATGTAACATTCCCAGAAGAATACTTCTCTAAAGAATTAGCAGGAAAAGAAGCTACATTTAAAGTAAAATTACATGAAATAAAGAAAAAAGAATTACCTGAACTAGATGATGAATTTGCAAAAGACGTAAGTGAATTCGATACTTTAGAAGAATTAAAAGCAAGCATAAAAGAAAAATTAGAAGAAGAAAATACATCAAAAGCAAAATATGAAACAGAAGAAGAAGCAATAAAAACAGTTTGTGATGATGTAAAAGTAGAAATTCCATCAGGAATGGTAGAAACAGAAACAGACAACATGATAAAAGAAATAGAACAAAGGTTAATGTACCAAGGCTTAAACCTAGAGCAATATCTTCAAATGATGAATAAAACTGAGGCAGATATAAGAAAAGAACTAGAAGAACAAGCAACAAGACAAGTAAAAGTAAGATTAGTACTAGAAGCAATAATAAAGAAAGAAAAAATAGAAGCAACTGAAGAAGAAATAAATGCAAAACTAGAAGAAATGGCAAATGCATATGGAAATAAAGTAGAAGATTTACAAAAAAATGAAGGATTAGTAACATACATAACAGAAACAATAAAATCAGAAAATGCCATAAAATTCATAGTAGATAATGCAAAAATTAAATAAAAAAGGGGGAAAGTTAGGGGTAAAAGTTTTATTAATATTTATTTTACCACTAACTTTTTATGTGAAAATAAAGAATAAATTTATGGAAAATATAGAAGAAAAAGTAAAAAATGCAAAATATGTATTTAGTTATTATAAAGGAAATTTATTAAAAGAAAATGAGGGAATAAATATTATTATTGCAGATGACTTAATATACAAGAGAATAAATGGTAATGTAGAATATTACATAGATGAAAGAATTTCAAAAGAAGTATTTAATCATATTAATCTTTATTTAGAAATTATTATAGAATTATCAGAAAAAGAAGAAGGGATTCAATATTATAAAGATAAAGATTTTAGTAGAGACCAGATTATACTTGATATTAAAGATAAAAGTTACACAATTTCTAGAAAAGTTGATAATGAAGAAATAAGTAAATTCTATGACAAAATTATTTCGGAAATTTTAGAAATTGTTAAATAAAAAGGAGGAAAAGAAAATGTTACAAAACAGTTTAGTACCATATGTTATTGAACAAACAGCAAAAGGAGAAAGATCATACGATATATTCTCAAGATTATTAAAAGATAGAATTATATTTTTAGGAGAAGATGTAAACCCAACATCAGCTGGGTTAGTAATAGCACAATTATTATTCTTAGAATCAGAAGACCCAGATAAAGAAATATTTTTATATATAAATAGCCCAGGAGGATCTATTACAGATGGTATGGCAATAGTAGATACAATGAATTATATTAAATGTCCAGTAGCGACATACTGTGTAGGAATGGCAGCAAGTATGGGAGCAGTGCTATTAACATCAGGAGAAAAAGGAAGAAGATTTGCAACACCAAATTCAGAAATATTAATACATCAACCATTAATAGGCGGAAATGGAATTTCTGGTCAAACAACAGAAATAAAAATACATGCAGATCATATGGTAAAAACAAGAGAAAAATTAAACAAATTATTAAGTGACAGAACAGGTCAACCATTAGAAGTAATAGAAAAGGATACAGAAAGAGATAATTACATGACAGCAGAAGAAGCATTAAAATATGGTTTAATAGATGGAATACTAGAAAAAAGACAATAGAAGTAAAATCTAAAATTAACATTGTAGGGGTCGGACCCATGGGAGATCCGAGCTCCAACGAAATTGCTTAAATAAAATATAAAATTATAAGGAATTTCTTCGAAGAAGGGGTCGCTGGAATGCTACGACCCCTATAAAGAATTAGAAACCTTAATAAGGAAATAAAAAAGGAGAAAAGTTTTAATGGCAAAAAAAGAAGATAATATTAGATGCTCATTTTGTGGAAAATCACAAAAAGGAGTACAAAGAATTATTGCAGGACCAGGAGTATTTATTTGTAATGAATGTATAAAATTATGTGGTGATATGTTAGAAGGAGAAGTATATGATGATACAGAAATAGCATATACACTAAATAATGAAAAAGAAAAGTTACCTAGTCCAGCAGAAATAAAAGAAATATTAGATAGTTATGTAATAGGTCAAGAAGATGCTAAAAAAACTTTGGCAGTAGCTGTATACAATCATTATAAAAGAATAAATAACCCTCAAGTAAATGATGACGATGTAGAGATTCAAAAAAGTAATGTCTTATTATTAGGGCCAACAGGTTCACGGAAAAACACTTCTTGCACAAACACTTGCAAAAATACTTAAAGTACCATTTGCAATTGCAGATGCAACAACTTTAACAGAAGCAGGCTATGTTGGTGAAGACGTTGAAAACATATTACTTAAATTAATTCAAAATGCAGAATATGATATAGAAAAAGCAGAAAAAGGAATTATATATATAGACGAAATAGATAAAATAACAAGAAAATCTGAAAATCCATCAATTACAAGAGATGTAAGCGGAGAAGGTGTACAACAAGCTCTGCTTAAAATAGTAGAAGGAACAACAGCATCAGTACCACCACAAGGGGGAAGAAAACATCCGCATCAAGAATTGCTACAAATAAATACAGAAAACATATTATTTATTTGTGGAGGAGCATTTGAGGGACTAGACAAAATAATAGATGAACGTACAGGTAAAAAATCTATTGGTTTTTCAGCAGAAGTAAAAAGTTCAAAAGAAATAGATAAATATAAAATATATGAGCAATTATTACCACAAGATTTATTAAGATTCGGTTTAATTCCAGAATTTGTAGGAAGACTTCCAATAGTAGCAACTTTAAGAGAATTAGACAAAGAAGCCTTGATAGATATTGTAACAAAACCAAAAAATGCAATTGTAAAACAATACAAGAAATTATTCAAATTAGACAATGTAGAATTAGAATTTGAACAAGAAGCATTAGAAGCAATTGTAGAAAAAGCAATAGAAAGAAAAACAGGTGCTAGAGGTCTTCGTTCTATAATAGAAGAAATAATGAGAGATATAATGTTTGAAATCCCATCAAACCCATTAATAGAAAAATGCATAGTAACAAAGGAAACAGTAGTAAGTAAAGAAGCACCAAAAATAATAATAGACACAAATAGAAAAAAAGAACAAATTCAAATAAAAAAAGAAAGAAGAACAACAAATAGTAAAAACAATATTGAAACAGCATAATAATATATAAAAAAGGACCTATAGGTTCTTTTTTTTGTTATTATATAAGTTGAAATTATATGGGTTTCACATTGGATAACCTATGTAGCAAATTGACTTTCTTATTTAAATATTAAAAATAGTTCTAAATGAAAATAATAGGAATAATAATAGTAATATATATAAATAAAGGAGAGTATAAAATTGAATAGTATTAATGAAAATGAATTTGTGAAAAATATAATAAGAATAATAAAAGGAAGTATCATATCAATAATTTTAACACTATTATTATTACTTATATTTGCAATAATTTTAACAAATACTTCACTTGGAGAAAATATAATAAATCCAGTAATTATAGTAATATCTGTAATAAGTATTTTAATAGGAAGTAGTATAAGTACTTTAAAAATAAGTAAAAATGGATTATTAAATGGGGGATTAGTGGGTATAATATATATACTAACAATTTATTTACTTTCTAGCATAACAAGCAGTGGATTTGGTATTAATTTATATTCAATAATAATGATAATTCTATCTATAATAGCAGGAATGATAGGAGGAATTATAGGAGTTAATATGAAATAGGGACAATGGGACGGAGTTTTTGTCACTAGGGTTTTAGGGTTATTTTAGTCAAAAAGCTATTTAAACCCTAGTGACAAAAACTCCGTCCCATTGTCCCTTTATCGTATATATAAAATTAATTCAACCAATTTACAAAAAATGGTTGAATTTTTATTTGTTTTAATATAAAATTATAAAATAATGGAGGAACATATGATAACTTTAGAACAAGTTAAGAAAAATGAAGAGGTACAAGAGCTAATTGAAGGAGCTCAAAGGCAAATGAATGCAATAGGCTATACAGAGCATTCATTTAGGCACATTTCTATTGTTTCAAATAGAGCAGGAAAAATTTTAGAAGCCTTAGGATATCCAAAAGAAAGGATTGAACTTGTAAAAATAGCGGGATATTTGCACGATATAGGGAATTGTGTAAACAGAGTTGACCATGCTCATACAGGTGCAGTACTTGCTTATCAAATTTTAAAAGATATGGGAATGAATACTAAAGATAGAACAGAAATAATGATGGCAATAGGAAATCATGATGAGCAAACAGGAACAGCAGTAAATGATATATCAGCAGCATTAATACTAGCAGATAAATCAGATGCACATAGAGATAGAGTAGTAAATACAAATATGTCTACATTTGATAAACATGATAAAGTAAATTATGCTGTAACAAATTCAGAATTTAAAATTGATAGTAAAACAAGAGTTGCAACATTAGATTTAACAATAGATACAGAAATTTGCCCAGTATTAGACTATTTTGAAATATTTATGGATAGAACTATGATGAGCAAATATGCTGCAAAATATTTAAATATATGGTTTGAACTAATTATAAATGGAACAAAATTATTATAATAAATTGTATATTAAAACATAGGAGGAAGAAAAAATGAAAATTAATAAAATTTTAAAAATAACTTTAATTACATTAGTAGTTATATTATTATCAATAATATCTTTTGTAGGAATTTATGTGAAAGATAAAGGTAGAATGGTAAATATAATTAAAGATTACAATTTGGGAATGGATTTAGAAGGTTATAGAAGAATAGATATAAATGTAGATACTTCTAAAGAAAAAATAAATTATGATGAAGAAGGAAAAGTAATTGCTTCTACAGATACTACTAAAGTGGCATCATCTGAGGAAAAAGCAAAAAATGATGAGAGTGTATTAGTAAAAGAAAATTATAAGCAAACAAAAACTATTATAGAAAAAAGATTAAAAACAATGGGATTATCAGCTTATGAAATTAGGTTAAATGAAGAAAATGGAGACATAGTATTAAATATTCCAGAAGACGAAAATACAGATGTTATAGTATCACAAATAGCTTCTCAAGGAAAATTTGAAGTAGTAGATAAAGATACAAGCGAAGTATTAATGACAAATGACGACTTAAAATCTGTAAAAGCAGGATATGGAACAACCTCATATGGAACTACAACTGTATTTGTGAATATAGAGTTTAACAAAGAAGGAACAGAGAAATTTAGGAATATAACAAATACTTATGTTGCAACAAAAACAACCAATGAAGAAACTGGAGAAGAAACTACAAAAAATAAAGAAATTACATTAAAACTAGATGGTGGAGCAATCATTACTACACATTTTGAAGAAGAAGTTACAAATGGAGTATTACAATTATCAGTAGGTTCAAGTTCTTCAAGTTCAGCAGAAGAAATGCAAGCTAGTTTAACAAATGCGAATAATTTATCAGCATTATTAAATAATGGAAAAATGCCAATAATTTATGAAATAGCAAATAATCAATATATTGCATCAGAAGTAGAAAGTGATAATATAGCATTATTCGGTGCTTTAGCTATTCTTATATTAACTATAGGAATGGTATACTTAATAATAAAATATAAAGAAAAAGGAATATTATCATCTATTAGTTTAATAGGTTATATTGCAGCTTTATTACTAGTATTAAGATATACAAATATAGTAATAACAATATATGGTTTAGTAGCAATAATTTTATCAATATTTGTAACATATATAACAATAGTTAAAGTATTAGAGAACAATAAGAAAATGGAAAATATAGAAAGAGCATTTGAAAAAGCTATATTAAGGATAATGTTTATATTAGTACCAATAGCAGTAATAGCAGTAGTATTTGCATTTAATAGTTGGCTTTGGACATTTAGTTTCGGAACAGTAATATTCTGGGGAATTGCAATTTCATTATTGTATAATGTAATAATTACAAGAGCATTATTACTAGAAAACTAAGGAGGAAAAGAATATGGAAAAGAAAAAAATAGCATATATAGTTTTAGCTTGTATTATTATAATAGGAATAATTGTAATAGCATTTGCAGGGTTTAACGTTAGTTTAAAATATTCACCAAATAAACAAGTATCAGTTTATATAGGAAAAGAATTTGAAAGTAGTGACATTAAGAATATAGTTAAAGGGGTAATTGGAAACAGCAAAGTTATAGTCCAAAAAGTAGAACTATATGAAGAAATTGTAGCTATCACAGTAAAAGACATAACAGATGAACAAATTGAACAATTAAATGTTAAAATAAATGAAAAATATGGGTTAGAAAATACAGTTAAAGAAGATATAAAAGTAACACAAAATTCAAACCTAAGAATAAGAGATATTGCAAAGCCATTCATAATACCAGTAGCAATATCACTAGCAATTATTTTAATATATGCAGGAATACGTTTTAGAAAAATAAATATATTAGAAGTATTAGGAAAAATAATAGGAATGAATATATTGGGTGTAGCATTATTTGTAAGCATAATAGCAATAGTAAGAATACCAGTAAATGCACTAACAATTCCAATGTGTCTTGCAATATATGTAGTGGTTAGCTTAGCAGTATTTAATGAATTAGAAGAAAAAACACAAAGAAGTATGCAAGAAGCAAAGAAAAAATAAGAATAAAGTAAACAAAAAAGGACATATTTAATATTATATATTAAGATGTCCTTTTATTATGGAGTAGGAAAATCTATTTAAAATTGTAGGGGTCGCCGCCTTCGGAGACCAAAACTTCAACGAAATTGCTTAAATAAAATATAAAAATATGGGGAATTTCTTCGAAGAGCGGGTCGACAAAGGCGGCGACCCCTACAAAACAATAAAGAGAGTGAAGAGTACAAACCTACAATTCAATGTAGGGGCAGGCCTTGCGTCTGCCCTTAAACTTAAATAGAAAAATAATAAATATGAAAGGGAGAGACAAAAAATGAATACAAAAATTTATAAAGCTATAAAAGGAATATTAAAAAGAAATAGAGATTGCAAAACAAATGAAATAGATTACGAAAATGCGAAAGTAATATTAAAAAATGACAAAGAAGCAATTTTACTTGATGTAAGAAGTCCACAAGAATATAAAGAAGGGCATCTAGAATGGAGTATAAATATACCTTTATATGATCTTTCTAAGATGTCAGAAAATACTATAAAAAATAAAGAATGTACAATTGTTGTGTATTGTCAATCAGGTAATAGAAGTAAAAAAGCAATTGATATACTTTCAAGTCAAGGTTATGAAAGCTTATATAACATAAAAGGTGGTTTAGATAATATCTAAACCCCTTTTGTATTTGTCAATATTTTATAAGTTCTACATATATTACAATCTCTACATATAAAAATTCTATTACCAAATATAAGCTTTAAAGTGTTAATAAATTCATCTTCATAACCGATAACATGAAGCTCTATTCGTTTTGGTAATAAAGTAAGCAGTGAATTTAAAGCATAATCATTTGATGAAAAAGATATATCAGATAAATATTTTGCATTAAAAATGTTATCACTAAGAGAAATAATATTTCTGCTAGAATCCAATAAAATAGATTCCCCATTAGTATAAACTAGATGTACTAAATCAGCTTCAGATTGTTTAGAATCAATGTATATTTTTAGTAAATTAATAAATTCGGTATATTCTTTTTCTACAATATATTTATTTACAGAATAATCTACAATATCATTAACAGTATCTAGGTAATTTTCTAGCCTGAAATTAACGAAACCATCAAGAATCATACTTTTATTTTCAAGTAAATAATTTAATACATTAATCCATATTTCATCCTTTCTATTCTTTAATGTTTTGTCTTCATCTACTTGTATATAACTATAACAATTTTTTTCAATTAGCTTTTTTTCAAAATCGTCAAAATAGAAATAGTTTAAATTTATACATCTTCTAATTAATATTGGTTCAAAAAATAATAGAGTACAATCTGTTATTAAAGATGAAATTAAACTTAGAAATTCGCTCTCCTTTGAACCTTTATAATGAATAATCACATTTTTATATATTTTAAATTTCTTGCTTACAAAATAGATATCTTCAAGATCCATACATGATAAATTATTTAGTAGATAATTTATAATATTGTCATTATTAGTTTTTATACAAAAAGATTTCATGAGCAAAAAAAATCCCCTTTCACGATTTATATGTAATAGTATCTACTAAAAAACCTTTAGATATACATATTTTATTCAGAAAGGGTAATTTTGGTAACTTGTGCAATATTAAAAATAAATTTTAAAATCAATTTCATGAAAGATACAATCTTTTTCTTCAACGCTTTTTAAGAATAATTCATCAATCTTGTTATTAATTAACTGTTCATATAATTTATAAAATCTTCCAACATGGTCTTTAATTCTCTTTTTAGCATAATCAACCATAGTTCCATTTGTTATAATAAATAGCCAATCACTACTTTGTGCAAGCAAAACTTCTCTAGCACATTGGTTAAGAAGTCTTATTTTTAAATTATCAGTTTCATTATAAAAATTATGAGCAATTTCTACCATCTTTTCACCAATAATATGTAAATGTTTGTGGGCATAGTCATTTGTTTCATTTAGCCACACTTCACTATATCCATTAGCGCCCCAACTTGAACGGCAAGGTGTAGAAATTTGCATTTCAGGGTATTTGTCAATATATTCACTAGGAGTAATAAGTTTGAAGTTATTTTGGTCAAAAAATATTTTTTTAAATAAAATATATAACCAATAAGGTCCCTCATACCACCAATGACCATAGAGTTCAGCATCATAAGGACATAAAATTATAGGAGGTTTATCCATATAAGTACTTACTGCATCAATTTGATTTATCCTAGAATTCATAAAATGACTTGCTTGTTTTTGAGCAGAATCTTCAGCCCATTGTAAATTATAAATATCTTTTTCCTCAGTCTTACTAGTAATTCGATGATATTTAATTCCAGTATGAACTCTAACACCATTGTGAGCAATATAAGGTTTTATATAATCATATGGAGCATCGTATCCAATATCTTTATAAAATTCTCTATAATTAAAATCACCAGGATAACCATTTATAGAACTCCATACTTGTCTAGAAGACTCCATATCACGACCAAAGCATGTAATACCATTAGGTGAAACAATAGGTGAATATGTACCATATAAAGGAGTAGGATTAGCATATAAAATTCCATGTGATTCAGTAATAATATATTCTATACCAAATTCCTTTAAATATTTATCAGCTTCTGGAACATAACCACATTCGGGAAGCCAAATACCACGAGGGTTTTTACCAAAATATTTTTTATAAGTTTGTACTCCAACAGCAATTTGAGCTTTAATAGTTTGTTCTGTAATGTATAGAATAGGAAAATATCCATGTGTAGCACCACAAGTAATAATTTCTAAAACACCAATATCTTGAAAATACTTAAAAGCATTTATTAAGTTACAATTATATACATCTTTAAAAATGTGTAAATCATTAGAATAACGTTCAAAATAATATTTAGAAAGTTTATTTATATTATCATTATCCTTAGTTCTTTCTATTTCTTTTTTTGCAAGTTCAATATGCTTCTTTAAATATTTAATATATCTTCTTTGTAAAAGTTTATTATCAAGCATATTTAAAAGAGGGGGAGTCATAGACATAGTAATACGAAAATCTACTTTTTCCTCTATTAGCTTTTGAAAATTTAAAATAAGAGGAATATAGGTTTCAGAAATAGCTTCATATAACCATTGTTCCTCCAAATAATCTTCACTTTCAGGGTGATGTATAAAAGGCAAATGTGCATGAAGCACAAAGCTAACATATCCTTTTGGTTCGATAGTGTTCATAAATTTTTCTCCTTTTTATATTATGGGGTTAAAACCTACTTTTGTTCTATAATAGAAAAGTATGCTATTTTAAATTAAATTGTAAGGCCTAGTATTGTTCAGCATTAGGGTAAAATCACTTTTTTAGCACTTATTTAAGACGATGGCAATCTATTAAAATCTAATCTATTAAAATCAATACATTCACCTTTATACATATTTTCATAAAAATGCTTAACATTATATATTTTACTAACTCTACTTAAAGAAGATAAAGAAATATCTTTTTTGCTAGTAGTATTTGTTTTAATATTCCTAAAATAAATATTATCATTTAAAGTATCAAATAAAATATGGTCATTAGGAGACTTGATATCATTTGATGTAGATATTTGTAAAAAATCAGGAGACTTAGCATACTCATTTATAGGACGACGGCCAAGTTCAACACTATAATCACAATCACTATCTAGTACATGTATATACCAAGAGTTTGCAAAATCATTAATATCAACTTCAAAAGAATAATTCTTAGTATTGTTATGAACTACCAAAATAGGTTTGGTATCATTAAAGAAAAATTCACCATATTGTTTAATGTAATTTTCTTTATCTTGATCAGAAATATCCCAATATACAAAAAGAGTAGTAGGACTTTGAGAAAGAATTTTAACAAAGGTTTTATTGTAATGTAATGGTAAATCATAATATTCTATAATAGTATCATTAATTACTTTGTTATTAGATAACAATTTATATGTCGTAGTTTCTTTAGACTTTAAACTTTTACTAGACTTATTAGTTGTTTTAGTATTAACAGTAGAGGTACTTTTATAAGTACCTTTTTTATTTATAACTTTTTCTTTAATTAAATTAACTTCATCTTTTGCTTTTTGTGGCATGCAATTTCCTCCTTAAGAAAAATAAACCATTTAATATAATAATAATATTATATTAAAAATAAAATAAATTCAATAGTAAATAGAAAAATATTTAAAAACAAAGAATATTTGTAATATTTGTCGAAATTACAAATAATTAGGTGATGAAAATTTATAAAAAAGTAAATAGTTATGTTTACAATATTTGTAAAATATGATATAAATAAAATATCTATTTAGCATAAGTTATGCTTTACTAATTTTTATCAAATTTTTAAGATCTTAAAAATTATTTCTAAAAATAATCTCAAAACAAATAGAAAAGAAAAAGGTTAAAAACAAATAATTAATCAGTTTATTAATCATGCATAAAATGCATAAATAGAAATATGTAAAATAGGAGAAAATATAAAATGAATAAAAAAATAGAACTATTAAAACCAAAGATAGATGTAGTATTTCATTCTTTATTTAAAAAAGGAAATGAAAAAATAACAAAAGCAATAATTTCGTCAATAACAAAAGAAGAAATAAAAGAGATAAAATTAGAAGATAGACATGTTGTAGGAAAATATCCAAAGGAGAAGTTAGGAATATTAGATTTAAAGGCAACATTAGATAATGGAACAATATGTGATATAGAAATACAATTAGCAGACAATAAAGATACAACAGAAAGATTTTTATATTATTGGAGTAGAATATACAGTAGTCAATTAGAAAAAGGAAAACCATATAAAGAATTAAATAAAGTAATAGGAATAATAATATTAGACTATGAACTTGACAAAACAAAGAATATAGAAGAAATAAGTACAAATTGGAAAATAAAAGAAGAAACAAGATTTATTAACTTGACAGACAAATTAGAGTTATTTATAATAGAAATACCAAAAGTAAGGAGAATTATAGAGAAGCAACCAAATGATAAATTGATTCAATGGATGCTATTTCTAGACAATCCTAATAATAAGGAGGTATTAGAAATTATGGATAAAAATGAAGAGATAAAAGAAGCAATGGAAGAATTAGAAGAAATAAGTAAAGATGAAGAATTAAGATGGATAGCTGAATTAAAGGAAAAAGCAATAAGAGATGAAAGAAATTTAATGGAACATGCTATAGAAGATGGATTAAAGCAAGGAATTGAACAAGGAATTAAACAAGGTATAGAGCAAGGTATAGAGCAAGGTATAGAGCAAGGTATAGAACAAGGTATAGAACAAGGGAAAATAGCAATAGCAAAAAAATTATTAAGTAGAAATATGTCAATTGAAGAAATTTCAGAAATAACAGAATTATCAACAGAAGAAATTAATAAAATAAACAAAAAATAAAAAAACTTTAATAATTAAATATACTAATATAAAAGCGAATTTAAGTAATAATAATTCATAAAATTCTTGAATTCGTTTTTTATAATAATTATTGTTTATAAATTTAAAAATTTCGTCAAAAAATGTTTACTTTTATCAAAATCTTGTATACAATACAATCATAAAATATACAAAAGAGAATTTGAGTGAAAGGGGCATTTTATAATATGAAAATATTAATGCTTACATGGGAATATCCACCAAGAATAGTAGGTGGAATTGCAAGAGTTGTTCATGATTTATCAAAAAGATTAATAAAAGACGGACATGAAGTAACAGTAATAACATATAGAGATGGAGAGACACCATATTATGAAGATGATAAAGGTGTACAAGTATATAGAGTAGACAATTACATGATAAAACCTAATAATTTCATAGAATGGATTATGCAATTAAATTTTAATTTAGTAGCAAAAGCATCAGAATTAATAGCAAATGGACAAGAATTTGATGTAATACATGCACATGATTGGCTAGTTGCGAATGCAGCAAAAACAATAAAACATTCTTTTGATATACCATTAGTTTCCACAATACATGCAACAGAAAGTGGAAGAAATAGTGGAATACATGATGAAACACAAAGATATATAAATGATACTGAATGGATGCTTACATATGAATCTACTGAAGTAATTGTAAATAGTAATTTTATGAAAGGGCACGTACAAGGATTATTTGGATTACCATTTGATAAAATTAATGTAATACCAAATGGGATAAATATAACAACTTTTAATAATGTGGATAGAGATTATGAATTTAGAAGACAATATGCTTTAGACAATGAAAAAATTATTCTTTATATAGGAAGATTAGTTTATGAAAAAGGAATACAACATTTAATTTCAGCTATGCCTAAAATATTAAATGGATATCATGATACAAAGCTTATTATAGCAGGAAAAGGTGGCATGATGGAAGAATTAAAAAGCCAAGCAGAAGCATTAGGAATAGGAAATAAAGTATATTTTACAGGATATTTAAATCAAAAACAAGTACAAAAAATGTATAAGTGTAGTGATATTGCAGTATTTCCAAGTACATATGAACCATTTGGAATAGTAGCATTAGAAGCAATGCTAGCTGGAATTCCAACAGTAGTTTCAGATGTAGGAGGGCTAAATGAAATAATACAGCATGAATTAGACGGAATGAAAAGCTATGCAGGAAATTCAAATTCAATAGCAGATTCAATTTTAACACTATTATATGACCACGCACTAGCAAGCAAAGTTTCAAAAAATGCAAAAATAAAAGTAAAACAAGAATATAATTGGAATAAAATAGCGCAAGATACACATTTTATATATCAAAAGGCAATATGTCAAACAATGGCAGAAAAACAAGCAAATGAGTTAGCACAAGAAAAAGCTAAAAAAACAAAAAAAGCAAAAAATTCAAATGCAGAAATAAACAATTTACTAGAATTCAAAGCAAGACACGCATACGCATAAATGCATAGTGAATAGTTAATAATGAATAGTAAATAATGCAAACCTGAGGTTTGATGTAGGGGCTATTGCCAATCGACCGCTCTTCGAAGAAATTACCCAAATAGCATATATTAAAAGAAAGGATTAAAATCATGAACATATACGATACAGCCAATAAATTAGCAAGCGAAATAAAAACATCAGAAGAATATAAACAATACAAAAAAGCAAAAGAAAATATAAATAATAACTTAGAACTAAAACAAAAAATAGATGAATTTGAAAAATTAAGATATGAAGTACAAGTGCTAGCTCTTCAAGGAAAAGAAGCAGGAGAAGAAAAAAATAAGAAATTACAAGAAATGTATACTATACTTATAGAAAAAAAAGAAATAAAAGAATACTTTGATTTAGAAGTAAAATTCAATGTAATGATAGCAGATATAAACAAAATAATAGCAGAAGCAGTACAAGACGTACTGTAAATGTCGAAAAAAGTCGCAAAATATATGCGACTTTTTATATTGGAATTTTAAAACTTATACAATACTCTGAAGGGAGCTTGTTTAAAAATATAAAATTAAAAAGAGGAGATAAAAATATGGAATATGTATTTATTTTAATAGGATGTATAATAATAGGAGTTCTATATATTATATTTAATATTAATATAAAAAAGATTAAAGAATATACAAAAAAAACACCTTTAGATGAAATAACAAATAAATTCCCAGAAAATAAAGAAATATGTGAAGCAATATTAAAAAAACTAAAAAATGAAAAAGTAAAAATTAAAGAAAACGAAGATAAAAATAATAAAACAAGCCTATATGTAGCAATTTCAGACACAATATTTATAGCAAACATAAAAGAAAGCTTTACAAGAATACAAACAATAGCACATGAATGTATACATTCAGTGCAAAGTAGAAAGCTGTTGTTATTTAATTTTATATACTCAAACATATATATGCTATACTTTGGCATTGCTCTAATACTTACAATATTTGGAGTAATTAAAAATACATATATTCAACTCATTATTTTAACATTGATGAGTTTTATATATTATATAATAAGATCATACTTAGAAACAGATGCAATGATAAAAGCAAGATATATAGCAGAATATTATATGAAAGAATATATAAAAAAAGAAAGAGTATGTTCAGAAAAAGATGTAGAAAAGATATGCAACAAATATGATGAAATGAATTCAATTGGAATTCCTACATATAATTTCATATTAGCTCTGAATTGCATAGTAAAAGTTATGGTTTATACAATAATAGTTATTATTAGGTCAATTTTTATATGAAAAGCTTAAAAATAAAATTAAAAAGCATAGAATTAACAATATATATTGCAATCAACATAAAAGTGTGATAATATATATGTGTTATTTGTGATATACAAAGTAAAAAGTTCTTAAAAAATAATTATTTTAAGGAGGAAGAAAACATGATGGAAATTGATCCTAAGGTAGTAATAAAAGAAAAGGAACTTATGCAGAACTTACGGGAATATTGTAAAAATGTAGAGTTGGAAAAAAGAGAAAAAGTAAAAAAGATTTTAGAAAATTGGTTAAACAAAAAATTTGGATATGGCAAAAAGCCTTGGAGAGCAGTAGAAGGCAGAAAGAAAAAGCTTAGACCGATACCTTTTCATGAGTACGAATGTGATATAAAATGGATAGGTATTTCGGAATATTTTATGATTAAAGTTATTGAAGAATTAGGATTTATAAAATATACTTCCTTAAATGGAAAAGGAATTACTCTTGCTATTCCTGCACATAAAAAAGGTGAAAAACTAACATGGGCGCAAGAAAAAATTAAAAGGCTAAATCATGATTATTCAATATATGTTTCTGATGAAAAAAGGTTTGCTAAGTTTATTTTTAAGGAAATGTTGGCAGAACTATCAAATTATGATATAGATAAGATTGAAGTTTACGAAGATTATCTTCTCTTTCGGGATTATAAATTTGGAGAAACAATAAGACAAAAGCCCATAGAGTTCTGGGGAAAACCAAAATGGCCTCAATTTTGGGGAAAATTTTGCAAGGAAAACGGAATTGAAGAGTATCGGATATTTGACAAATATATAGGAATTCGTGTTTTTAAAACGAAATAATAAAATACAAAAAATTCACAGGTTATAATTATAACTTGTGAATTTTTTTGAAAATACATTTTTGAAAAAATAATATAAACTATATTAAATTAATTTATGTATAAAAAATATAAAAGATACAATTTATTTCGTGTAACAGTTGCAAAATAAGTAAAATTATGTTAAACTATAAAAGTAAACTTTTAAACTATTAGAAATGAAAGTTATTTCTAACAAACACCTATAGGAGGGTACTAAATGAAAAAGGTATTGAAAGTAGCAGTAAAAGTGGTAGCAACAGTAACCTTGGCTTTTGTAGCTTTAATGGCTATATTAGCAGTATTAACTCCAACACTTGTTCCTAATGAGGAAGAAGATGAAGACTTTGACGATTTCTACTCTGATCCACAGCACCAGAAGGAGCTTGAGGAGCTTTATGACGAGTACGAAAATGAGAGAAATCTGGGAAGTGACTGTGCAGATGATATAACAGTATAACAAAACAATAAGGGGTATGAATATAATAATTTCATGCCCTTTTTATTTTTGAAAATTACTTGACAATACAAAACAAATGTTTTAAAATAACTTTAGGTGTTGAATATGGAAAAACAAATTTTACATGTAGATGTTAACAATGCATTTTTATCATGGACAGCAGTAGAAATGCTAAAGAATGGTGAAACTATAGATATAAGAACTATACCAGCAATAATAGGAGGAGATGAAGCACAAAGGAAAGGAGTAGTTCTAGCAAAAAGTAACTTAGCAAAACAAGTAGGAATACAAACAGGGGAGCCAATATTTTTTGCAAGAAAAAAATGTCCAAACCTACAAATATATCAAGGCAATTTTACAGTATATAGAAAATACTCAAATGCATTATATAACATGCTATTAGAATATACAGATAAAATAGAACGTTTCTCAATAGACGAATGTTTTATGGATATGACAAACTATATTCCAAAAGGAAGAACATTGTTAGAAATAGCATATGAAATAAACAAAAGAGTTAAAGAAGAATTAGGCTTTACTGTAAATCTAGGGGTAGCTCATAATAAGCTTTTAGCAAAAATGGCATCAGACTTTGAAAAACCAAACAAGGTACACACTCTTTTTGAAAATGAGATAGAAACAAAAATGTGGAAGCTTCCAATTTCAGAATTATTTATGGTAGGAAAAAGAAGTCTACCTAAATTATATAAAATGGGAATAAAAACTATAAAAGATTTAGCAATAAAAAATGAAGAAGAAATAATAAAAGCATTTGGAAAATATGGTAAAATGATATGGGAATATGCAAATGGAATAGATAATTCAGAAGTTATATATGAAGAAGAAAAACCAAAAGGAATAGGAAACTCTATAACCTTACCATATGATTATTCAGACATAGAAAAAATAGAAGAAGTATTAGTAGCATTAGTAGAACAAGTAAGTTATCGCCTAAGATGCAATAAAATGCTAGCAGAAGTAGTAAATGTGCAAATAAAAACAAATGAATTTAAAGTATATTCTCATCAAAGAAAAATGTTAATACCAACAGATAACACAAAAATAATATTACAAGAAGCTAAAAAGTTACTACATGAACTATATAACAAAGTACCAATAAGGCTAATAGGTGTAAGGGTAGATAAGCTAACAGATAAAGAACAAATACAACTTTCACTATTTGACAATACATCAAAAAAGCAAACACAAATAGATAAAGTTGTAGATGAATTGAAAGAAAAATATGGGCAAGATAAAGTAACCAGAGCAGGAAAAATGAACATAGATAAAAATATTAAATTTAAAGACTAATAAAGTAGAAAAAAGTCGAATACAAGCATATTATATACTAATAGTATTTAAATAAAATACTATTAGGAGGTGAAAAAGATTATGTTTGAAGAGGAATGTTGCAAAAAAAGAAAATGTTGTATTGATTTAATATTAGTTATATTAATAGTATTGTTTGCTTTCGTATTAGGGTTAATTATAGGAGCACTTACAAGTATATTAGTACTTTTAAGTTTACCAGCTATAATAGTGCTAGCTATAACACTAGCTATATTAATAGCTATAAGAATAATAATGCTTATTTGCTGTAGAAAAAAATGCTAAGAATATTAGTGTACAAAAGAATAAAAAAATGTATTGTAGGGGTCGCCGAAGGCTGCGACCCCTATAATATAAAAAATATAATAATATAATTGACAAAATAATATTAAAATAATATATTAAAGAAAAAAGGAGGTTTTACAATTGACAACAATAATAAATGGAAAAGAATTATCAAAAAAAATAAGAGGACAAGTTAAAGAAGAAGTAGAAAATTTAAACAAAAAAGGAATACATCCAAAACTTGCTGTAATAATGGTAGGGGAAGATCCAGCCTCAAAAGTATATGTTAGAAATAAAAGTAAAGCATGTAATGAAGTAGGAATAGAATATGAAGAATTTATATTAAATGAAAATATAGAAATGGACGAGCTATTAAGTGTAATAGAAACTTTAAATAATAGAAAAGACATACATGGAATTTTACTACAAAGTCCAATACCAAAACACTTGGATATATATAAAGCATTTGAAACAATAGATTCTAAAAAAGATGTAGATGGATTTAACCCAATAAACATAGGAAAATTAGAATTAAATAGAGAAACATTTATATCATGTACACCACATGGAGTAATAAAAATGCTAGAAGAATATAATATAAACTTAAAAGGGGCAAATGTAGTAGTTTTAGGAAGAAGTAATATAGTAGGAAAACCATTAGTACAATGTTTACTAAACAAAGATGCAACAGTAACAATATGTCATTCAAAAACAAAAAACATAGAAGAAATAACACGAAATGCAGATATACTAATTTCAGCAATAGGAAAACCAAAATTTGTAACAGTAAATATGGTAAAAGAAAATGCAGTAGTAATAGATGTAGGAATAAATAGGCTAGAAACAGGTTTAGTAGGAGATGTAGATTTCGAAGAAGTATCAAAAAAAGCATCATACATAACACCAGTACCAGGAGGAGTTGGACCAATGACAATAGCAATGTTACTACAAAACGTAGTAACAGCAGCAAAAGGGCTAGAAGAAAAATAAAAAATTAAAATAAAAACCAAAACTAAATAAGGGGCTATCAAAAACGATAGGCCCTTTTTGTTAAATTTGTAAAATAAATAATATTAAAAGAAATAAGAGGTAAGAATTTATGAATGAAATCATATATTGGATATGGCTTTCAAGAATAGAAAAATTAGGAAGCATAAAATTACAAAGATTATTAGAAAAATTTAAAACACCACAAAATATTTGGAATGCAAAAGAAGAAGATTTATTAAAAATAGAAGGGATAGGAAAAGAAATAGCAAAGCAAATATTAAATAAAGAATATAGAATTAATTTAGAAAAATATGAAAAATATATGAAGGAAAATAATATAGAATTAATACATATATATGATAAATGCTATCCACAAGAATTAAATAAAATATATGATAAGCCAATAATTCTATATATTAAAGGTAACAAAGAATTACTAAACCAATTTAAATTAGCAATAATAGGTTGTAGAGAACATACAAAATATGGAGAAATTGTAGCAAAAACATTATCATATGAAATAGCAAAGAATGGAATTGTAACAGTAAGCGGGCTAGCAAAAGGAATAGATAGTATAGCACACACAGCAACACTACAAGCAAATGGAAAAACAATAGCTGTAATAGGAAGCGGAATAGACAACATATATCCTACAGAAAATACTAACCTTGCAAATGAAATAATAAAAAGTGGAGGACTAATTGTATCAGAATATGTTATAGGAACAAAAGCACAAAAAATGAACTTTCCAGCAAGAAATAGAATAATTAGTGGTTTATCAAATGGAGTAGTTGTAATAGAAGCAAAAAAGAAAAGTGGAACAATGATAACGGTAGACTTTGCACTAGAACAAGGAAAAGAAGTATTTGCAGTTCCACGGAAATATACTAAGTAAAAATTCAGAAGGAACAAATGAATTAATAAAGCAAGGCGCAAAATTAGTAACAAATGCAGAAGATATACTAGAAGAGTTTTGATTAATACCTTTATAAATTATGTTAAACATGATAAAATATAAATATATAAAGAGTTGAAACCCAACGAAGAAAAATAAAAATCTCGGAGGGCAATCCTCCGAGTAAGGAGGAAAAGTATGGATATGATGCAAGTATTTCTGTTAGTATTTATTTATCTTATTATTGTAATAACTCCTGTATCTATAGCATATGGCATACTTAAAGCTGAATTAGATAGTTTGAAAGAAGAATTAAAAAGATTACAGAAATCTATAGCAGAACCAACTAAAAAACAGTAAAAAACAAAAAGAACTTTATTCGAAAATTCGAGTAAAGTTTTTTTTATTGCTTGTAAATTTTATAATGTTATAGTACAATTCAAATAATAAAAAAATAAATGGAGAAATATATGGAAAATGTAGTTTTAGAAAAAAATGCAAGTCAAGTAGTAGAAGATAAAATGCTTAAGTATAAAAAGAAGAAAAATATAGAATTGTATAAATCATATAGAGTTTTTTCGTTTGACTTGCTATTTTATTATGCAATAATTTATTTGTTCTTAAGCATAGAAAAAGGTTTAACAACAGCTCAAATATTACAATTTGATGCTTTTTATATATTATTTAAGTCATGCGTTCAAATACCTTCAACAATAATAATTCAAAAAATAGGCAAAAGAAAAAGTATAGTATTTGCAAGTATAATATTAGCAATACATATGTTATTTATAATATTTGCTCCAAATTTTAATATATTATTAGTTTCTCAATTTTTATGTGCTTTGGGTTATACGATAAAAGCAACCTGCGAAACAGATATGTTATATGATTCAATAGAGCATGGAGAAAAAAGAGGAAGTACATTTGCAAAAATAGATGGAAAAGCAACTGCTAGACATTATTATATAGAAGCAATATCAGCTGTAATAGCAGGTTTTTTATTTGTAGTAAACTCATATATACCAATAGTATTAAGTTTTTTAGTATTAATGTGGGTTGCAATTATTTCTACGAAATTTGAGGAAATAGAAGTGAAACAGCAAAAAGTTAGAATGTCAGAGCAATTTAAAAACTTAAAATATTCATTTAGAAATATATTTCATTCTAAAAGGCTAATAAGCTTATTAGTATTTAATTGTTTAATGGTATCTATGATAAAAATTATGCAAAATTTAAGAAATACAGTATTGTTAGAAATAGGAATGCCAGAAAAGTACTTTGGACTAATATTTGCAGTATTAGGAATAATATCAGGAATTGCTACAAAGAATCAAGATAGAATTCATAAAAGGTATAGAAATAAAACTCTTACATTTTTGGCATTTCCAACAGCAATATCATGTTTGTTATTAGGAATATTTTTAATGTTTGATATTAATGTAAGAATAATACTTCCAATAGTATTAATATTATTTACAGTTCAATATACAACTAAAGGTCCATATTATGTATTAATAAAAAGATATTTAAATAATTTTACAAATGGAGAAAAGAGAGTAAAAATTGCAACAGTAAATAACCTTATAGAAAACTTAGTAGTATCAATATTAATATTTGGTGCTTCAAGTATATTAAATGTTTTACCAATAGATATAGCACTAATTATAATAGGCGGTATAAGTACAATTGGAGTTGTAATAGTATTAGATAAAATGAGGTATACAGTAGGCTTAAAACCAGATGAATATAGCAAAAAAGAAATTTTATAAAAAGGTTTGACAAATATAAAAAGTTAATAGATAATATATATAAATTTGAACAAAAGATTTTAAAAATACGAAGGAGGAAAAATTAAAAAAATGTACATATTTAATAAAATAACTGTAAGACCACAATTACCAAAAAGAATAGAAAAATTAGAAGAAATAGCGAGCAACTTGTGGTGGTCATGGAATACGGAATTTTTAAGATTATTTAAAAAAATAGATATAGATTTATGGGACACTGTAGGGAAGAATCCAGTAAAATTTTTAAGACTAGTAGAACAAGAAAAGTTAGAAGAAATAACAAAGGATAATAGTTTTCTAAAAGAATATGACCAAATAGTAGAAAACTTTGAAAATTATATAAATAGTAAGAATACATGGTTTTCAAAAAGTTATCCAAACAATGAACAAGATTTAATAGCATATTTTTCGGCAGAATATGGTTTAGACCAAATACTTCCAATATATTCAGGAGGTCTTGGAATATTATCAGGAGATCACTTAAAGTCAGCAAGTGATTTAGGCTTGCCATTAGTTGCAGTAGGCCTTTTATATAAAAATGGATACTTCCACCAAAAAATAAATGGATATGGAGACCAAGAAACAGAATATAAAAGTATAGATATCGATACTTTGCCAATTACAGCTGTAAAAGATGAAGAAGGAAAAGATTTGGTAATATATGTTAAACTACCAAAGAGAAGATTATACTTAAAAGTATGGCAAATTAATGTAGGAAGAGTAAAGCTATATTTAATGGATTCTGATATTGAAGAAAACAATGAAGAATATAAAAAATTAACAACCACACTTTATGGTGGAGACCAAGAAATGAGAATAGCTCAAGAAATAGTTCTTGGAATGGGTGGAGTACGTTTATTAAAAACTTTAGGTTTAAACCCAACTATATACCATATGAACGAAGGGCATTCATCATTCTTAATATTAGAATTAATAAAAAATATAATAAAAGAAAAAGAAGTATCTTTTGAAATGGCAAGAGATATAGTTTCATCAAAAACAGTATTCACAACACATACACCAGTACCAGCAGGTAATGACATATTTCCAATAGATTTAGTAGAAAGATATTTTAAAGATTATTGGAATAGGTTTGGAATATCAAAAGAAGAATTTATGCAAATGGGAATGAAACCAAACCCAGAAGAAAATTCTGGCTTTAACATGGGAGTATTGGCATTAAAAGTAGCAGGGAAGAAAAATGGAGTAAGTAAATTACATGGTGCAGTATCAAGAGAACTATTTGCAGAAGTATGGCCAGAAATTTCACCAGATGAATCTCCAATAACATATGTAACAAATGGAATACATACATGTAGTTGGCTTGCACCAAATTTAAAAGAATTGTATAATGAATATTTAATGCCATATTGGCAAGATAATATTCACAAAAATGAAACTTGGGAAAAAATAGACTCTATACCAGAAGAAAAACTATGGAAAGAGCACATAGTTAGAAAACAAAAACTAATGGAAATTGCTAAAGAGAATATAACTTCAAGGTTACGTAGATGTGGTTACCCATATGAACAAATAAATGAAATAACTTCAAAATTAAATCCACATGCATTAACAATAGGTTTTGCAAGAAGGTTTGCAACATACAAAAGGGCAACACTATTATTTAGAGATTTAGAAAGAATTACACAAATATTAAATGATGAAAATAAACCAGTTCAAATATTTATAGCAGGAAAGGCACACCCAAGAGATAAAGAAGGACAAGACCTAATAAAATATATACATGAAATATCAATGAAGCCACAATTTAAAGGAAAAGTATTCTTACTAGAAAATTATAATATGGAAATGTCAAGACATTTAATAAGTGGTGTAGATGTATGGCTAAATACACCAAGAAGACCAATGGAAGCCTCAGGAACAAGTGGAGAAAAAGCATCTGTAAATGGTGTTGTAAACTTTAGTATATTAGATGGCTGGTGGGCAGAAGGATACAACCAAAAAAACGGATGGGCAATAGGAACAAACAAAGAATATGACAATTACGAAATTCAAGATAACGAAGATAGCCAAAGTATATATAACATATTAGAAAACAAAGTAATACCTGCATATTATGAACAAAATTCTAAAGGAATATCTAAAAAATGGGTAGAACTAATGAAAAATTCTATAAAGAGCACAGGTGGAAATTATAGCACTTCAAGAATGCTTGTAGACTATACACAAAAACTATATATGCCACTTGTAAACTTATATAACAATTATTATACAGACCTAGGTCTAGTTGGAGAATTCAATGAATGGAAAAGAGAAATAGCTAGAAACTGGAAAGATATTATAATAAAAGAGCAAGAAAACTTAAATGACATTTTAGTAAATGCAGGAGATACAATAAAAGTAGCATGTGAAGTGAAATTACCTAATATACAAGTAGAAAATATAGATGTACAAGTATATTATGGAAGAATAAAAGAAAATGGTATAGTAGAAAAAATATCAGTAATTCCAATCGAAATGGTAAAAGCAAATGATGAAGAAAGAAAATATTACTATGAAGCACAAATTGACCTAACAACAGGAGGAAATTACGGTTATACATTTAGAGTTATGCCAAAACACGAAATGATATTAGATTCAGAAAACTTGAATTTAGTAAAATGGATAGAAAAATAAAATAAATGAAGAACTAGAAATTCTAGTTCTTCATTTATTTATTTTATTGCCAATATTCTTCCCATTTAAGAACATTGCGTATTGCAAGAAAGGCTTCATATTGAAAACAATCAAGACAATCAAAATCATAATCAATATCAATTTTACACTTAGAAAAGTGAATTGAAAATAAAGGAAATTCCAATGTACTAGCTTTTAATGTAAAATCTTCAGCTATTTCAATTCTGTCATCAGGATTATACATAAAAGGTAAATTAAAGTAGCAAGAAGCAGTAAAATGAGTACCATTTTTCTCAATTCGAATTGTTAAATTTTCAGTGTTGATTTTTAATACTTGATTTCTCCAAATATAATCTTCCTCATGCATACACATATCCTCCATATAATTATAAAAAGGTTAATAGGTACTAAAACTTTTACAATTATAATATGAATTACATAAAAGTGCAAGTAAATGTGCAAAAAAATGCTTGAAAACAAATAAAAGTAATGATATAATAACCAAGTTAGAAAGAGGAGAATATAGTAATATAGGAGGAAAATATATGAGAAAAACAAAAATAGTATGTACAATAGGTCCAGCAACAGAAAGTGTAGAAATGCTTAAAAACATGATGAAGGCTGGAATGAATGTAGCAAGAATTAACTTTTCACATGGAGGATATGAAGAAAATAAAGAGAAAATAGAAAACATAAAAAAAGTAAGAGATGAATTAAATTTACCAGTAGCACTTATGTTAGACACAAAAGGACCAGAAATAAGAACAGGAGTATTGGAAACAGGAAACGAAAAAGTAACAATACATGAAGGAGATATATTTACATTTGTAAATGATGATATAATAGGAAACGAAACAAAAACATCTATAAGCTACAAAAACTTATATGAAGATGTAAAAGTAGGCAGTAAAATTTTAGTAGATGATGGAGCAATAGAATTTGAAATAAAAGAAATAGCAGGAAAAGATATTATATGTAAGGCCTTAAATACAGCAAAACTAGGCAGTAGAAAAACAGTAAATGTACCAGGTTTAAAACTAAACTTGCCAGCATTATCACAAAAAGACATAACAGACATAACAAATGGAATAAAAGCAGAATTTGATTACATAGCAGCATCATTTATAAGAAGAGCTTCAGATGTTAAAGAAATAAGAGATTTATTAAATGCAAATGGTGGGGAAAATATAAAAATAATTTCAAAAATAGAAAGTCAAGAAGGAGTAGACAACTTTGAAGAAATATTAGAATTGTCAGATGGAATAATGGTAGCAAGAGGAGACATGGGAGTAGAAATACCTATGGAACAAGTACCAATAGTACAAAAACAATTTATAAAAAGATGTACAGAAGTAGGAAAACCAGTAATAACAGCAACACAAATGCTAGAATCAATGGTATCAAACCCACGAGCAACAAGAGCAGAAGTAAGCGATGTTGCAAATGCAATATTTGACGTAACAGGAGCAATAATGTTATCTGGTGAAAGTGCAATGGGAAAATATCCAGTAGAATGTGTAAACACAATGACAAAAATAGCAAAAGCAGTAGAGCCAAATATAAGCTATTGGAAAAGAGTAACAAGAAGAGAAGAAGATCGTTCAAATATAAACTATGAATTTAACCTATGTCACAGCATATCAAATACAGCAAGAGATATGAAGTCAAAAGCAATATTTGCATACACACAAACAGGAGATACACCAAGAATGGTAGCAAGTTTTTTACCAGGTTGCCCAATATATGCAGTAACATCAAATAAAAAAACATACGAACAATTAGCCTTAGTATGGAACGTAACACCATTATTAATAAAAGGAGATAAAAAACCAAACGACATAATAGAAGAAGGAATTCAGCAAGCAAAACAAAAAGGATATGTACAAACCGGAGACATAGTAGTAATAGCAGGAGGAGCCTCAATACTATCAACTCATACAGAAAGTAACGAAGCAATGAATAGAACAATCGGTGGAGTTTTAAAAATATAATAAAACAAAAAAATTCAGTTTTGAAAACTGAATTTTTTTGTTCTTTTATATTAAAATCCTAAAAGTCCTAATAAAAAAGTAGCTATTTTAGTAGTCAGCCAACAAAAAACACAAACAATAAAACCTAAAAAAATCATTACAGCAACAAAAATTAGTAAAAAAAGTAAACTACCTGAAATAATAGCAAATAAATATGATATTGTAGTTAGCATCAATTTTTTGAATAAAAGAGATAGAAGCCAAGCTACTAATGACACAAAGCCAATTAAAGATAAACCCACAATCAAATAAACAGTGTCATGAATAATATCATCAATAATCATAAGGAACCTCCTTTATGAAAAGAATGTAAAAATAGTGAATTTTTACATAGTTTAATAAGTTACATTACACAAATTATATAATAAATCAACATAAAAGTCAATAAATTAAAATATATTTAAAAAAACTCTTTCAAATTACTAAGAAATGTTATAAAATAGAGGAAATTGTTTAGATAGAGGAAAGGGAAAATATGAATAAGAAGTGGGAATGTTACGAAGTAGATGAAAACAAAGTAGAAAATTTAGCTAGAAAATATAGTTTGAGTAAGTTGTTAGCTAGAATACTAGTTAATAGAAATATTGTAGAAGATGAAAAAATAAATATATTCTTAAATCCAACTAGAAGGGATTTTTATAATCCATTTTTAATGCCAGACATGGAAAAGGCAGTGGCTAGAATAATAGAAGCGATAGAGACGCATGAAAAAATAATGATTTTTGGAGATTATGATGTTGATGGTATTACTAGTATAACTGTATTAAAAAAGTTTTTATTAGATAGAGGTGCATATGTTTCTGAATATATTCCTAATAGATTACATGAAGGATATGGACTAAATAAGGAAGCCATAAAACACATAGTAGATGAGAAATATACACTTATGATTACTGTTGACTGTGGGATTTCAGGAATAGAAGAAATTGACTATGCAAATTCTTTAGGAATTGAAACAATAGTAACAGACCACCATGAAACAGGAGATGTTCTGCCAAATGCAGTTGCTGTAGTCGATTGCAAGAGAAAAGATAACAAATATCCTTTCAATCAATTAGCAGGTGTTGGGGTTGTATTTAAACTTATACAAGCAATATCTCAAAAAATGAATTTAGAAGAAAAAGAATATCTTAAATATTTAGATATAGTATGTGTTGGAACAATTTCCGACATTGTACCATTAGTAGACGAAAATAGAGTTATTACAAAATTAGGCTTAAAATTAGTAGAAGTTACAAAAAATATAGGATTAAAAACTTTAATAGAATTATCAGGCTATAAAAAAATAGATTCAAGTACAATATCCTTTGGAATAGCACCACGAATAAATGCATGTGGAAGAATGGGACATGCCAAAGAAGCTCTAAAATTATTTTTAACTGAAAATCCACAAGAAGCACGAGAAATAGCTTTAAAATTAAATGAGTATAATGCCAAGAGGCAAGAAATAGAAAAAAGAATTTTTGACGAAGCAGTAGAACAAATTGAGCAAAATAATAATGATGAAGTAATAGTATTAGGAAAAGAAAATTGGCATCATGGCGTAATAGGAATAGTTTCTTCAAAAATAACAGATTTATATTTTAAACCAAGTATATTAATATGTTTTGAAGAAGAAATGGGAAAAGGCTCTGGCAGAAGCATACCAGGTTTTGATTTATATGAGGCATTACGAGAATGTGACACAAATATAAATAGATTTGGTGGTCATTCTATGGCAATAGGAATTACAGTTGAAAAAGAAAAGTTTGAAGATTTTAAAAAAGATTTTATAAAATATGTACAGGGTAGCAATATTAATGATATAATACCAATTATAAATATAGATGAAGAAGTTTCTTTAAAAGATATAAGTGTAAGAGATGTAGCAGAGCTAAAATTATTAGAACCATTTGGAGAAGCAAATAAAACACCACTATTCTTATTAAGAAACCTAAAAATACATTCAATAAGAGCATTATCAGAAGGAAAGCACCTAAAGCTAGCTTTAAAAGATGATAATTACTGGATAGATGCAATAGGCTTTAACTTAGGGCATTTATCAGAAGAATATAGAATAGGAGATAAAGTAGATATAGTTGGAACTTTGGAAATAAATCAGTATAATGGTAGGGAGAGTATACAAATTAATATGAAGGATATAAGGAAATCATATTAAAAAAATCAGATATGCTGTTAAAAGCATATCTGATTAGAAATATTTTTATAAAATTGTACTTAAAATCATAATTGCCATAAAGATTAAGAAAACTCCATAGGAAAATGGCTCAGTTACTGTGGCAGGAATTGTGTTAAACCAATATCTGGTTAAAATAATACCTTCTTCTTTGTAATGTTTCCAAGCCATCCGCAGGAAAATGCCAGCAATTACAGTGATTGCTACAAAAACAATAATAATGAAAATTTTCATATATTATCTCCTTTCATAAAGAAAAACAAACTTTAGTTACAAACGAATTATACTATAAATTAACATAAAAGTCAAGCAAGGAAGTGAAAAAAATGCAAGAAGCAAATAAACCAATAACAATAGAAGAAATAATAAATAAAATGAAAAAGAATAATAAGAAATCAGATAGCAAAATAATACAAAAAGCCTATAATTTTGCTGTAGAAAAACATGGCGAGCAATTGAGAAAATCAGGTGAACCATATATAATTCATCCAATGCAAGTAGCAAATATTTTAGCTGAATTAGGTTTAGACGATAGCACAGTTTGTGCAGCTTTACTTCATGATGTGGTAGAAGATACAGAGGTTACACATGAAGATTTAATAAGAGAGTTTAGTTTAGAAATTGCAGAAATGGTAGATGGAGTTACAAAACTTAGCAAATTAAACTGTGAATCAGTAGAAGAAGAACAAGTTGAGAATTATAGAAAAATGTTTCTAGCAATGGGAAAAGATATACGTGTAATTATGATAAAATTAGCAGATAGACTTCATAATATGAGAACACTAAAATTCTTATCAAGAGATAGACAAATAGCAAATGCAAGAGAAACAATGGACTTATATGCACCACTTGCAAATAGGCTTGGTATATATTCATTAAAATGGGAATTAGAAGATTTAGCTTTTAAATATTTATATCCAGAGGATTACCGAGAAATAGTAGAAGGAATAGATAGAAAAAGAGAAGAAAGATTAAATTTCATAGATAAAATAGAAGAGGAAATAAAAAAAGAACTTAAAGCACAAAAAATAGATGCAGAGATAACAGGTAGAGCAAAACACTTATATAGTATATATAGAAAAATGAAAAGAGATAATATTACTATAGACCAAATATATGACTTATTTGCTCTAAGAATAATAGTAAACTCAGTAAAAGACTGTTATGCAGCATTAGGAGTAGTGCACGACCTATATAACCCAATGCCAGGAAGGTTTAAAGACTATATAGCGGTGCCAAAGCCAAACATGTACCAATCATTACATACGACGCTAATAGGAGAAAGAGGAACACCATTTGAAGTTCAAATACGTACTTGGGACATGCATAGAATAGCAGAATATGGTATAGCAGCACACTGGGCATATAAAGAAGCAAGTTTTTCAAAAGGAAAAAAAGCAAATGTACAAGTAACAGAAGATAAACTAGCATGGCTTCGTGAAACATTAGAGTGGCAAAAGGATATAGCAGATCCACAAGAATTCTTAAATACATTAAAAACAGAATTATTTGAAGATGAGGTATATGTATTTACACCAAAAGGAGATATAAAAGTACTTCCAAATGGAAGCACACCAATAGATTATGCATATAGTATACATGCAGAAATAGGTCATCATATGACAGGTTGCAAAATAAACAGTAAAATGATGCCAATAATAACAAAATTAAGAAATGGTGATATAGTAGAAATAGTAACATCAGATAAAGCAAAAGGACCAAGTAGAGACTGGCTAAAATTTATACAAAGTTCAACAGCAAAGAATAAGATACAAGCATGGTTTAAGAAAAATCAAAGAGAAGAAAACATAGAAAAAGGAAAAGATCTAATAGAAAAAGAAATAAAAAGAATAGGAATGGATTATAGTGAACTATTCAAAACAGAATTTGTACAAGGAGCATTAAACAGATATAAATTTACTACAACAGAAGATATGTATGCAGCAGTAGGATTTGGAGCAATATCATCAGGAAAAGTAATAGCAAGAATATTAGAAGAATACAGAAAAGTTCATAAAGAAGAAAATGTAGAAGAAAAAATAGAAGAATTAGCTAAAAAGCAAAACAAAGCAAATACATCAAAAACAGGAATAGTAGTAGAAGGAATAGACAACTGCTTAGTAAAACTATCAAAATGCTGTAATCCAGTACCAGGAGATAATATAGTAGGTTATATAACAAGAGGAAGAGGAGTATCAGTACACAGAGCAGACTGTAAAAACTTAAAAGACCTATTCTTAGATGAACAAAATAGAATGATAGATGTATACTGGCTAAGCGAAAAAGCAGCAGCATATAATGTAGATATAGAAATATTTGCAAATGATAGAACAGGATTACTTGCCGATATAATTTCACAAATAGGAACAACAAAAACAAAACTAATAGCAGTAGCATCAAGAGCTAATAAAGAAAGAATAGCAATAACAGAAATAACATTAGAAGTAGAAAATTTAGAAGAATTAAATAATGTGCTTAAGGTTATAAGGAAAGTTGATAGCGTATATGAAGTTAAGCGTAAGAAATAATCCCATTTGAGACGTTTCCAAATGGGGTATCTGTCCCTTTTGGGAATATGGGAAGATATATATGAAATTATTAACTATCAAACAAAAAATTTTATAAAGTCAATAATTTTGAGTATTTTTATTAAAGCAGATAAAATTTAATAGAAAATTTTAAAACTTTATTAAAGAAAGGAAAAAACACAAATGATATTAAAGAAAATACCAGTAGAAACGGCACTTGGAGAGCCAACAAACTGTTATATAGTAGAAGATGAACAAACAAAAGAAGCAATGTGTGTAGATCCAGGTGGAGAGTCAGAAAAAATAATAGAAATGTTAGATGCTTTAGGAATAGATAACTTAAAATATATATATTTAACACATTGTCATGGTGACCATTTTGGAGGAATATTAAAATTAAAAGAACAAAAAGGTGGAAAAGTTTTAATACATAGATATGACAGTGAAGGTTTATATAATATAGGAATAAGTTTAACCTATTATATAGGAATGGAAGATATCACACTAGAAGCGGATTCTAGAGTAGATGAAGGAGACTTAATACATGTAGGAAACATAGAATTTAAAGTAATACACACTCCAGGACATACAAAGGGTGGAACTTGCTTATACTGTGAAAAAGAAAAATTATTATTTTCAGGAGATACACTATTTAGAGGAACATGGGGAAGAACAGACCTTCCAACCAGCAATTTTTCAGACATAATAAATTCAATAACAAACAAACTAGCAATTCTGCCAGACGATACAATAGTATACCCAGGACATGGAAGAACAACTAGAATAAAAGAAGAAGAACCAATATATCTAAGCCTAAGACCAAGACTAGATTAAAAAATTATGTAAAACACTTGAAAAAGTATATTCTATATGATATTATATTACAGCAACTAAAAATTTTGTTTCATTGCAAGGAGGAAAGACATGATAAAAGTAGACAACAGATTTTATGAGGAAGGTTGTACAATGGATGGAAAAGGCAATCGGGTAATGCTTAAAAAAGACGGAAACACATGTATTGAGATGACATTTAATGGAAAAAATGTTAAATTAAGAAATATGGATGGTAAAGTCAAAATAATAGAATTTTCCAAAATTCGTGAAATTACTATTGGATATCAACTTCCGGCAGTATTTTTTAAAGATTAAACTTGCAACAAAGAAAAAGGGGAATAGATAAATAACTATTCCCCTAAATAATTAAAAAACAATAAAATATAATATTAGAAATAAATAATAAAGATATCAAAGCAAGACGTTGGAGAACGGGGCGCCGAAGGATGCGACCCCTACAATAAATTGATTAAATGTGAATAGTAAATAGTACACGCTTTGCATGAAGGAGGAAAAAGAGATGAATAAAATAGAACCACGTACACTACCAGGTTTTATGGAATTGCTACCAAACGAGCAAATTCTATTTAATGAAATGAAAGAAAAAATAGCCAAATCATATGAAAAATTTGGTTTTTTACCAATAGATACACCAATAATAGAAATGAGTGAAGTGCTTTTAGCAAAAGCAGGAGGAGAAACTGAAAAACAAATATATCGTTTTAATAAAGGAGATAATGACTTATCGCTAAGGTTTGACCTAACTGTACCACTTGCAAAATATGTAGCACAAAATTATAATAATTTAGCATTTCCTTTTAGAAGATATCAAATAGGTAAAGTATACCGTGGCGAAAGACCACAAAAAGGAAGATTCAGAGAATTTTATCAATGTGATATAGATATAATAGGAGATGGAGAATTAAACATTATAAATGATGCGGGGATGCCAGCAGTTATATATAATACAATAAAAGAGCTAGGATTTAATGATTTTACAATATGTATAAACAATAGAAAAATATTAAATGGGCTATTTAAAGAATTAAATCAAGAAGAAAACTCGGTAGAAATAATGAGAGTAATTGATAAAATAGAAAAAATAGGAAAAGAAAATATAATTGAATGCCTAGAAGATATGAATATAGAAAAAACATCTATTGATAGAATTATAGAATTTATAGAAATAGATGGTACATCAGATGAAAAACTAGAAAAATTAGAAAAACTACAAGTTTCAGAAGAATTATTCAAACAAGGTTTAGAAGAACTAAAACAAGTAGTAAAATACATAAGAAGTTTTGGAGTACCAGACGCAAACTTTAAAGTAGACTTAAGTATAGCAAGAGGACTAGACTATTACACAGGAACAGTATATGAAACATTTTTAAATGAATACAGAGAAATAGGAAGTGTATGTTCAGGAGGAAGATACGACAATTTAGCCGAATACTATACAGATAAAAAACTTCCAGGAGTAGGAGTATCAATAGGTCTTACAAGACTATTCTATAAACTAAATGAACTACAAGCAATAGAAACTTCAAAGAAATCCATATCAAAAGTACTAGTAGTTTCAATGGTAGAAGATCAAACAACAGCATTAGAAATAGGAAAAGCACTTAGAAATGCTGGAATAGAAACAGAAAACTATTTAGAAGATAAAAAAATAAAGGCAAAATTTAAATATGCAGATAAATTACAAATTCCTTATGTTATAGTAATAGGGGAAGACGAAATAACTAATAATGTAGTAACTCTAAAAAACATGCAAACAGGAGAGCAAAAAACAACAAGTATACAAGAAGCAATAAATGAAATAACTAAATAAAAAGTGACAATGGGACGGAGTTTTTGTCACTAGGGTTGTAGAAGAAAATTATAATAATCTTTAGAATACCTAGTGACAAAAACTCCGTCCCATTGTCACTTTTTATTGTCATATAAAACAAAGTACAAGCATATAATTTATATAATAATTGAAGTTTGTACGAAAGGAATTATAATGATAAATTTAGCAGTATTAAATCTGAAAGATATAATAAAATACTTACTAAAATTTTTATTAATAATTATAATATTATGGAGTTTTAGTAAGTTTTTTTCGCCCACTAAAATAAAACAAACAAATCTAGGAATAAGTATAGATAACAGTAAATTTTTAGAATGTTTAGATGAAACCATACCAGGAATGAAACAATTAAATGATAAAGAAGTAGAAACAGAAATGAAAAATAATAATCCTCTAAAAACAATGTTAAAATTAGAACTTAGTATGATTCATAATATAAAAGAAAAAGATGTGAAAAATGTAACAGAAGAAAATGATGAAATAAAAGTAGAACAAGCGCAAACAGGGCTTCAAACTGAAAAAATAGAAAATAATGTACCAGAGAATTTTACAAATTCATATAATGGAGTTAATATAAAAAATGGAACAGATTATAATTTAACAGAAGAAATATTAAAACCAGATATACAAATAAACAATAAAAATGTAATGATATTTCACACACACACTTGTGAAAGTTATACAGCAACAGAAAAGTTTAATTATACACAAACTGGTACATATAGAACTACCGACTTAAACTATAATGTTGCAAGAGTAGGAACTGAACTTACAAACCAATTAAAAAGTTATAATTATAATGTAGTACATAACACAACATATCATGACTATCCAGCATACAATGGTTCATATGAACGTTCATTAAGTACAGTAAAGAATTTATTATTAACAAATGAAAATACAGATGTAATATTTGATATACATAGAGACGCAATAGCAGACTATAGCTATGCGCCAACTGTAAAAATAGGAGAAGAATATGCAGCACAATTAATGTTTGTTATAGGAACAGATGGAGGAGGACTAGAACATCAAAATTGGCAACAAAATTTAAAATTTGCAGTAAAAGTGCAAGAAAAAGCAAATGAATTATACCCAGGTTTATTCAAACCAATAGTATTAAGAAATAGTAGATATAATCAACATTTATCAAAAGCAGCAAGCATAATAGAAGTAGGAGCAACAGGAAACACAATGGAGCAGTGTTTAGCAAGTATGAAATATCTAGCTAAGGTTATTAGTGAGGTTATGAAATGATGTAAAAAGAACTTAAATAGAAACATAATTGTTTTTATTTAAGTTCTTTTTTAGTATGCTTTTATATTGAGATTTCAAATTTATGAATTATAATAAAACTTTAACATTAAAAAAATAACTATTTTAATGTTATCTTAAAAGAATTACCATTTGTAGAACTAGTAGGAACTACATCTACATTAATTTTCATTCTACGAAACATTAACCGTACAGAATTTAATGTCATAAAGACATTCTCAATAAGAAAATGTTTAGGCAAAGTGTCAGGAGAATTCGGATTCTCAAAAGCAAGAATCATAAGTTGTGATAAAGCTTCTTGTTCAAAACCTACAGGGTCTTTTAATTTAATCCAATCTCTTTCCTCAATAATTTTTTGATAAATACAAATTGCCATATAAATACCTCCTTTATTATAAAAAAGGTTAACGAGTTCAAGTTTATTATAATTATAATACTATAAATTATATAGAAATACAATAGAAAAATAAAAAAATAAAGCAAAACTACTTGACAAATACAAAAAAATGGTGTAAAGTTAATTAGCATTACAAATTAAGAGGTGGTAATATGGAAAAAAATGTTAGAGTAAGTATGTTATGCCAAATATATGGTAAATTATTAACAGAAAAACAGCTTGAGGTTTTAACAGATTACTATAATAGAGATTTATCACTTTCTGAAATAGCAGAAAATAATAATATAACAAGGCAAGCTGTTAGAGACATAATAAAAAAGGGGGAAAATAAACTTTTCGAATTAGAAGAAAAGCTACAAATTATGGAAAAGATGATGAAGCAAGAAAAACTTTTGCAAGAAGTACTAAGCGAACTAGGCAAGATACAAGAAGTATCATCTGACAAAAAAATAGAAAAGATATTAAACCACGTAAGAAAAGAATTAAATTATTTAGTTTAGGAGGAAATTGATATGGCATTTGAAGGACTTTCTGAAAAGTTACAATCAATTACAAAAAAGCTTAGAGGAAAAGCAAGAATTACAGAATCTGATTTAAAAGAAATGCTAAGAGAAGTAAAACTTGCACTTTTAGAAGCAGATGTTAACTATAAAATTGTAAAAGAATTTACAAATCAAGTACAAGAAAAAGCCCTTGGTCAAGATGTCCTAAAATCATTAACTCCAGGTCAGCAAGTTATAAAAATAGTAAAAGATGAACTAGTAGAATTATTAGGTGGAGAAGAAAGTAGAATAAACTTTACGCCAAATCCACCAACAATAATAATGTTAGTTGGACTTCAAGGTTCACGGAAAAACAACAACAGCAGGAAAACTTGCAAACATATTAAGAAAACAAGGCAAAAAACCACTATTAGTAGCTTGTGATATATACAGGCCAGCAGCTATAAAACAACTTCAAGTAGTAGGAAATCAACTTAATATTCCAGTATATGCAAATGAAACATCAAAAGATGTAGTTCATATAGCAAAACAAGCAATAAATGTAGCAATTAGCAAACTAAATGATGTAATAATATTAGATACAGCAGGTCGACTTCATATAGACGAAGAACTTATGAATGAACTAAAAAATGTAAAATTAGGTGTAAAACCACATGAAATACTATTAGTAGTAGACTCAATGACAGGTCAAGATGCAGTAAATGTAGCAACATCATTTAATGAAAGTTTAGGAATAGATGGAATAATACTAACAAAGCTAGATGGTGATACTCGTGGTGGTGCTGCACTATCAGTAAAAAAAGTAACAGGAAGACCAATAAAATATGCAGCAACAGGTGAAAAGTTAAGTGATATAGAAGTATTCCACCCAGAAAGAATGGCAGGAAGAATATTAGGAATGGGTGATGTACTTTCAATAATAGAAAAAGCAGAAGAAAGTTTTGACATAGAAGAAGCAGAAAAGCTAGAAAAGCAATTACGAAAAAAAGAATTTGACTTAGACGATTATTTAGCACAATTAAGGCAAGTAAAAAAGATGGGTTCATTTTCATCAATACTAAAAATGATGCCAGGAATGGCAAATATAAAAGATTTAAAAGTAGATGACAAAGAATTCGTAAAAATTGAAGCTATAATATGTTCTATGACAAAAGAAGAAAGAAGAAAACCACAAATATTAAATGCAAGTCGTAGAATAAGAATAGCAAAAGGAAGCCGGAACAACAGTACAAAAAATAAATCAATTCATGAAGACATTTGAAATGACGCAAAAAATGATGAAAAAGATGCAAGATGGAAAGAATATGAAAAAATTAATGAAAGGTATAAATCCAAACGATTTAAAAAAATTCATGTAGGATAAAATCGCCCCTACATCCAAATTAAGTTATTAATTTTATAATTTATAAATATAAAAAGGTTTAACAGGTCGCCGAAGGCTGTGACCCTTAAAAGCCGACAATTTTTCAGGAGGTGAATTTAAAAATGGTAAAAATCAGATTACAAAGAGTAGGTGCTAAAAAAGCTCCATTCTACCACATAGTAGTTGCAGATTCAAGAAGCCCAAGAGATGGTAAAATAATCGAAAAAATAGGAACATATAACCCAATGACAGAACCATCAACAATAGTTCTTGATAAAGAAAAAGTAGCTACATGGATAAAAAATGGTGCAAAACCAACAGATACAGTTAAAGCTTTAATAGAAAAAGCAAACTAGGAGGTTTTTAAAAAATGAAAGAAATTTTAGAAACAATAATAAAAAGCCTTGTAGAAGATGAAAATGGGGTTTCAATTACAGAAAAAGAAGATGAAAAAGGTCTTAATTTTGAAGTAAAAGTAGGAAATCAAGATATGGGCAAAGTAATTGGAAAACAAGGAAGAGTTGCTAAATCAATTAGAACTGTTATGAAAAGTGTAGCAGGAAAAGAGCATAAAAAAGTAAATATAGAGTTTTTAGAAGATTAGAGGTATATATGCAAAAATATTTTGAAGTAGGTCAAATAGTTAATACATTTGGAGTAAAAGGTATGCTAAAAGTAAAGCCATTTACTGATGATGCAAACAGGTTTGAGGAATTAAAAAAAGTATATATATGTAAAAAAGAAAAACTAGAAGAAGTAGAAATTGAAGAAGTTAAATATCATAAAGATATGGTTTTACTAAAAGTAAAAGGCATAGACGATATGAATGAAGCAGAAAAAGTAAAAGGTTTATATTTAAAAATAGACAGAAAGAATGCAAAAAAACTTCCAAAAGATACATACTTCATTGCCGATTTACTTGGGCTAGAAGTTTATTCAGATAAAGAAGAACTTTTAGGAAAAGTAGAAGATATTTTTAGGACAGGTGCTAATGATGTATATGTTGTAAAAGATGAAAAAGGCAAACAACTTTTACTTCCTGGTATACCAGAAGTAATAAAAGAAATTGATTTAGAAAAAGAAAAAATAATAGTTCACCTATTAAAAGGTTTAGTATAAGGAGTAAAAAATGAAATTTGATGTGTTAACACTTTTTCCAGAAATGTTTAGCCCATTAAAACAAAGCATATTAGGAAAAGCAGAAGAAAAAGGCTTAATAGATATTAATTTAATAAATATTAGAGATTTTTCAAAAGATAAACACAAAAAAGTAGATGATACACCTTATGGTGGAGGAGCAGGAATGGTCATAAGGCCAGACATAGTATATGATGCATGTAAGTCCATAAAAGATGATAAAGCAAAAATAATATACTTATCTCCACAAGGTAAAACATTAAACCAACAAAAAGTAGAAGAACTATCAAAAGAGCAACATTTAATTCTAATTTGCGGACATTATGAAGGAATAGACCAAAGAGTTTTAGACAAACTTGAAGTAGAAGAAATTTCTATAGGAGATTATGTGCTAACAGGAGGGGAACTTCCAGCAATGGTACTAATCGATTCAGTGTCAAGATATATAGAAGGAGTATTAGCAAAAGAGTCAATAGAAGAAGAAAGCTTCTCTAACAATCTTTTAGAATATCCACAATATACAAGACCAGAAGAATTTATGGGAATAAAAGTTCCAGAAGTGTTGCTATCTGGGCATCATGAAAATATTCGCAAATGGAGATATGAAAAGCAAATAGAAATAACAAAACAAAAAAGACCAGATTTATTGAAAGGAGAAATAAAGAATAATGGATATTATAAAATCAATAGAACACGAACAACTAAAGAATAGAATTCCAGACCTTCACGTTGGTGATACAATAAAAGTTCATCAAAGAATAAAAGAAGGAAATAGAGAAAGAATACAAGTATTCGAAGGAATAATAATTAAAAAACAAGGTGGCGGAGTAAATGCTACATTTACAGTAAGAAGAGTAGCATATGGTGTAGGAGTAGAAAAAACATTCTTAATTCACTCACCAATGGTAGAAAAAGTAGAAGTAGTAAGAGTTGGTAAAGCAAGAAGAGCAAAATTATACTACTTAAGAGACAGAGTAGGAAAATCTGCTAAAACTAAGGAAAACTTAGGAGCAAGAATCGAAAACAAAGAAATTACAGTTAAAGAAGACTTAGTAGAAGAAGTTCCAGCAGAAGTAGCACCAGAAGAAGCACCTGCAGTTGAAACAGAGGCTCCTATAATAGAAGAAACAGTTGATACAGTATCAGAAGAAACTGTAGAAGAAGTAAAAGAAGAAACAGCTGAATAAGTAGTATTTGTTTTATAATAATATTTTGTAACATAAATGTAATATAAAAAAACAATAAAAATGTTGACACAAAAAAATGTTAGGATTAAAATATTAATAGATTATGAATAATTATAACATTAAAAATAAATACTAATATAAATTTCGAAAGAAAAAGGAGAAAAAATATGAAAAGTACAAGTATTAAAAAAATATTAGTAATAATTACTTTAATTATAGCTGTATCATTATTAACAAATACTGTAAAAGCAACAGGTAATCCACTAAATATTCAAGGATTAGTTCCAGGTACAAACCAAAATGGTTCAGGAACAGTTAATGTTACACCAAATACAAATACACAACAAAAAACAAATACAACTCCAGTAAATACACAAGGAAGTACTTATCAAAATAACAACCTTCCACAAACAGGAGATGCTAGCGATTATGCTATATTCTTATTTATAGCTGTATGTGCAGTTGTAGCAGTATTTGCTTACAGAAAATATAGAAATTATAATATATAATAAATCAAGAGTAGACTTTTCAAAGGTCTACTTTTGGTTTTAGATAGAAATATGAGTCTGCAATTTGAAGATTAGTATTTAATTTTATTTATTCCAGTCGTCGCTTGAGCTAATTTTTGTAGAAATTCTAAATGAAATTTTATGGCACCCTTCCATTATAAATGAACTCTTTCCATAAAATTTATTAAGAATTTCTAACAAAAATTACTCTACGAGTCCTCCTTACATAAATAAAATTAAATACTAATCTTCAAATTGCTACTTTATTGCATAATTTTTTCTCTAGCCTTTACACAAACTCTATTACCTTTAATATTATTACAAGTAATTAAAGTAATTTCTCTTAATCCATTAGTATTTTGATTAGTACAAGAAAGGTCGTCAGCATTAATTTGTTTTTTTTCATAAACTTCATATTCAATAATATTTCCATATAAATCAGAAATTGTAACAATATCTGTAATATTCAAATTGTCAAGTTTTCCAAATTGTGTATCATTAACATAATTATGCCCAGCAATACAAAGGTTTCCGGGTCTCATTTGGCATTGGACCATAAAATCTACAAGGAGAAATTTTTAATAATTCCTCAGAAGTTGTAGATAATATAGGATAAGTAATATTTATTTTATCAATTTGTATAAGACCAATTACAAAAGGTGCTTCAGAATTTTGAGTATTTATTTGAGCTGAAGAATAATTATTAGGTAAATCAGAATATAATGTTTTTATATTAAAATTTGAAATTAGATTTTCTGATATTTTTTGTTTTTTAAATAAAGTATATTTTATAGAAAAATATACTAATATAGATAGTATAATTAAAATAATTGAAATGTATAATGTAATTTTAGCTCTTTTTTTTATGATAAAATTATCAGAATTATTATTTTCAAAAGAGCATTTATATAGTATCTGATTCATATTTCCTCCATTCTTTTAATAGTATTTGTAAATAGAAAAAATATATAATGGGAAAGATTTGAAAAGATTTTGAAAAAATTGGAACGCGGGAAAGATCTGGAACATGTTCAAAACTTTCTATTATCCCAAATCTTTCTTATAAATTTAAAAAAAAATTAAAAAAGTGTTTATTTTTTATATAATAATATGATAGAATATAAACAAAAATTAAATTGATAAAGGAGAGTGTATACATGCCTGAAATAAAGTATAAACGTATACTTCTAAAATTAAGTGGAGAGGCACTTGGTGGAGCAGAAGGAAGAGGCGTAAATGCTGGTACTCTTGGAAAAATATGCGATCAAATCAAAAATATTGTAAACTTAGGTGTTGAGGTTGCAATAGTAGTAGGAGGAGGAAACTTCTGGAGAGGTAAATATGGACACCAAATGGAAAGAACCACTTCAGACTATATGGGAATGCTAGCTACAACAATGAATGGTTTAGCACTTCAAGATTCGCTAGAAGCAAGAGGACTAACAACAAGACTTCAAACAGCAATTGAAATGAGGCAAATAGCAGAACCATATATAAGAAGAAGAGCAACAAATCATTTATCAAAAGGAAGAGTTGTAATATTTGCATGTGGAACAGGAAATCCATTTTTCACAACAGATACAGCAGCTGCCTTAAGGTCAGCCGAAATAGAAGCAGACGTAATATTATTAGCAAAAACAATAGACGGAGTATATTCAGCAGATCCTAAAATTGATAGCACAGCTATAAAATATGATGAAATAACATATTTAGATATTTTAAACAAAGACCTAAAAGTAATGGATTCAACAGCAACATCACTATGCAAAGACAATCAAATACCATTAATAGTATTTGGAATAGATGAACCAGAAAACATGTTAAAAATCATAAAAGGAGAAAACATAGGAACATATATTAAATAATATAAGAAACCCAGCGCGGGAAATATCTTATCATGGGAGGTATGATCTAAGGTATAGATATATCCACGTCAGAAATTAAAACAAGATTAAGAAAAGGAGAAAAGAAATATGGATTATACAAATATTGAAGAAAGAATGAAAAAAACAATAAACATTTATGAGGAGAATTTGTCAGAAATAAGAGCAGGTAGAGCAAATCCTGCAATATTAAACAAAATAACAGTAGATTATTATGGAACAGCAACACCAATAAATCAAATGGCAGGAATTTCAGTTCCAGAAGCAAGGTTAATAGTAATACAACCATGGGATATGAGTGTATTAAAAGAAATAGAAAGAGCAATACTAGCGTCAGATATAGGAATAACACCAAATAATGATGGAAAGGTAATACGTTTAAACTTCCCAGAATTAAATGAAGAAAGAAGAAAAGAATTAGTAAAAGATATAAGAAAAATGAGTGAAGAGTCTAAAGTGGCTGTAAGAAGTGTAAGAAGAGACGGAATAGACGAATTCAAAAAGATGCAAAAAGAATCAATTATAACAGAAGACGACTTAAAACAAGCAGAAGATCAAATACAAAAATTAACAGATAAATATGTAGAACAAATAGATAAAATAACAGAAAACAAAGAAAAAGAAATAATGACAGTGTAATTGAAAGGAAAAAAATTAAAATGGATAAAAGAAAAGATTTTTTAGAAAGACTAAAAGCTATTCCAGTAAAAGATCAAGTAATAGAAGGAGAAAATGGATTACCTGATTTTTTGACACCAGAAGGAAGAAAAGAAAAACTTGAAAGTTTTGACAGATTATTAAAATCAGGAATCATAGATAAAGCAGTAAATGCATCTTCAGCAAATAGAGAGGAAAGATAAAATGAACGAACTAAATATGCCAAAACACATTGCCATTATAATGGATGGCAATCGTAGATGGGCAAGAGAAAAAGGTTTAGATATAAAGCAAGGACATAGGCAAGGGGCCAAAACTTTAGAAAAAATTGTGCGTTATGCAAATAAAATAGGCCTACAATACATAACTGTATATGCTTTTTCAACAGAAAACTGGAAAAGAACAAAGGAAGAAGTAGGAGCTTTAATGCTTTTACTTCAAAACTATTTAGATGATTACAGTAAAAGAGCAGACACAGAAAATATAAGAGTAAAAATATTAGGCGATATTACAGCCTTATCAGAAGGAATGCAAAAAAGCATAAAAAAATGTATGGAAAGAACAAAAGATAATACAGGAGTAACTTTTAATATTGCTTTAAACTATGGTGGAAGAGATGAAATTGTAAAGGCTACAAGAAACATAGTTGAAAAAGTAAAAGAAAATAAATTACAAATAGAAGATATTACAGAAGAAACTATTTCAAATTTTTTATATACAGAAGGGCAACCAGACCCAGACTTAGTAATAAGAACAAGTGGAGAAATAAGAACAAGTGGATTTTTAACATGGCAAGCAGTGTACTCAGAATACATATTCATAGAAAAAAATTGGCCAGATTTTACCGAACAAGACTTAGATGACACAATAGAAGTATATAAAAATAGAAATAGAAAATTTGGAGCACAATAAATGCTAAATATTTTATATAGAGTAGCCACAGTGTCATTAAATATCTTTTGTTTTAAGTTTGCAAAAAAAGTATATATAATATGCAAGACACATGGTGAATAAAAATAATAGTAAAAGGAATGAAAAATATGGAGTGGAAAAGATATACCTCAGCATTATTAGGTTTTCCAATAGTGTTATTAATATTATTAATAAAAAATAAATATGTAGTAGATATAGCATTTACAATAATCGCTGCTTTAAGTATGCATGAATATCTAGGTGCAGTAAGCAAGAAATGCAATCCTATAAAATGGGTAGGCTATTTAGCATGTATAAATATAGCATTTATACATATAATACCATCACAGTTCTTACAAATAACAGTTATACTAGAAATTCCAACAATACTTTTAATACTATTTTCACAAATAATAGCAACAAATATGAAAACAACATTTAATGATTTAGTATATACATTATTTGGAATCATATATATAGTATTTTCAATAGTATGTATTGCACTAATAAATGGAATGCAAAATGGAAGCATACTAGTTTGGTATGCAATAATAGCAGCATGGGGAACAGATATATTCGCATATTTTACAGGAAAAGCTATTGGAAGGCACAAATTTAGTAAAATAAGTCCTAAAAAATCTATTGAAGGATGTATAGGAGGAACAATAGGAGCAGTACTATTAATTCTTATATATACATATGTTGCAAATAAATTCTGGGGAATGGAAATTTCATATTATATAATAAGTATAATAGCAATATTGCTAAGTTTAATAGGTCAAATAGGAGACTTTGCAGCATCAAGTATAAAAAGAGATGTAGAAATAAAAGACTTCAGCAATATGATACCAGGACATGGAGGAATGTTAGACAGAATAGATAGTTTAATATTTTTAGCACCATTTGCATATGCTTTATTAATGTTAATTTAGAGGTTGGAGGTTAGAAGTTGGATTTCAAGTAATTTCTTCGAAGAATTCACCTTATTTTCCAACTTCAAATACGAAAGGAAGAACAAATTTGATTAATTTTATAATAATAGTTCTAAAAGTAATATTTCTACTAGGCTTTCTCATATTCATACATGAAGGAGGCCATTTTTTAGTAGCAAAACTATGTAAAGTAAGAGTAAATGAATTTGCTCTAGGTTTTGGACCAACAATATGGAAAAAGCAAGGGAAAGAAACTAAATATGCTTTGCGTTTAATACCACTTGGAGGTTTTGTAAGTTTAGAAGGAGAAGATGAACGAGTAGAAAGCAAAAACTCATTTAGTGAAGCTTCTATTGCCAAAAGAATGGCGATAATAGTAGCAGGTGGTATTGTAAATATTATATTTGGTTTACTTGTCTATTTCATACTAATGTCAAGTATAGGAAATAATACATCACTTGTTGTAGATAAAACAATGCCCCAATATGCAGCAGAGCAAAGTGGAATAATAGCAGGGGATGAAATTATAAAAATAAACAATAAGAAAATAAATGTAAAATCAGACATAGATAAAATTTTAAGTAAATCAAATGGAGAAGAATTAAAAATTACAATAAAAAGAAATAATGAACAAAAAGAAATTACTTTAACACCAACAAGAAAAGAAAATAAAAGTACAGGAATATATTTAAAAAGTGGAGACAATTCTACAAAAATAGTAACAGTAGAAAAAGGAAGTAGTGCAGAAAAACAAGGTTTAAAAGCAAATGATAAAATACAAAAAATAAATGGAGCAGAAGTAAAAACAAGAGAAGACATAGTAAATGTAATTAGTTCAAGTGAAGATAATGAAAAACTAATATTTACAATAGAAAGAGGAAATGAAAGTATAGAAATAGAAGTTATACCAGATACATTATATACCTACTATATAGGAGTACAATTTAAGTTAGCAGAGAATAATATACTAAATAATATGCACTATGCACTATATGAAACTAGAGATTTTATATTTACAATAACCGACAACTTAAAAATGTTATTTACAGGAAATGTAGGATTAGATCAAATGATGGGACCAGTAGGAATATCAGAAGCAGTAGCAAACACAAGTGGAGTAAAAGACTTTGTATACTTACTAGCGCTAATAAGCCTATCACTAGGAGTAACAAACCTACTACCATTCCCAGCACTAGATGGAGGAAAATTCGTGCTACTAATACTAGAACTAATTAGGGGCAAAAAACTAAAGCAAGAAACAGAAATAAATTTACAATTACTAGGCTTTGCATTATTAATAGTATTGGCATTATATGTTACCTATAATGATATATTAAGAATATTTTAGTGACAATGGGACGGAGTTTTTGTCACTAGGGTTTCAAGGGAATAAATATATATATCAAAAAATAAGTCATAATTTGACGAACGATTTTTATTTAAAAAAGGCTAAAAATATGCTATAGTATAAATATTATATTTCTAATGCTGTAGAAATAAATTATTTAATTCATAGATATTTTTAGTCTTATATTTTATTCATTAAATATTTAATAATCTAAACTAAAATAGAAATAATTAGAATTTCTATGCATTCAGTCAATATAAAATTTATTCAAAGGAGAATTAATATGCCACGCATAGCAAGAAAATATTTAGGAAGTTCTTACACACATATAATAATTCAGGGAATTGATAGAGAATATATTTTTCAAGAAGATTCTTTAAAGGATGCTTACAAATACATATTAAAGAAAAATTTAAAGGAGACAAATACAACTGTATTAGCATACTGTTTCATGGATAATCATGCACACTTTTTAGTATATAATGAACAAATATTAAGCATAGAAAAATTGATGAGAAAAACAAATACAAGTTTTGCAAAACTATATAATAAAACAAAAAATAGAGTAGGATATGTTTTTAGAAACAGATATTATACTCAAGCAATATTAACAGAAACGCAACTGTATAACTGTATAGTATATATACATAATAATCCTATAAAAGCCAACATGTGTAATTATAAAAAAGAATATAATTATTCTAGCTATAATGAATATTTAGGTAAGAGAGATTTAATTACAAAAGAAAGTATAAAATTAGTATTTGGCAGTGATAAAAACTATATAGAAACATTTAAAATAATTCATCAAAATAAGCATATAGAAGATATTGTTGAAGTAACTGATGGCATTAAGAATGTAGATGAGATCATATCAGAATATTTAAAAAATAATAATACCACTATCGAACAAGTAAAAAAAGATAATGCAATGCTAGGAAATTTATTAATAGAATTAAGACATTATGGGGGTAAATCTTTAAGAGAAATGGAAAAAATTTTCAATATTAATAGAAATAAGCTTAATAGAATAATAAACAAAAAGATATAATCTAAAAATAGCATAAAGTCTTCAAATAGTAGTGACAAAAACCCCGTCCCATTGTCACTAAAATTATTTGTTTTTTGTTGATATTTTTGGTTTAATATAATATAATAAGTTGCAGTTAAGTAAGAGAGTTTTTGGGGGCATTTGAACATGAATGAAAAGCAAGAGTACAAGCACGTAAGAGAAGTTTTTAGAGATTTTAGTTCAAGTAATCAGCATATAATGGAAGCTAAAGTAAAGGCTATAAATTTGTTTAAGAAAACAAATACTTTAGAAATAACTTTGCTTTCTAATACTTTAATAGAAGTTAAAGGTGTATATGCTTTTGAAAAGTATTTAGAAGTTCGTTTTGGAATAGCTAATATACAAATTAAAATTGAAAATGAAAATATAGAACAAAGTGTAACAGATAATGCATGTGAAACTACTGAGATAGATAAAATAGGAAGCAAGGTAGAAAAAGAGTGGGAAGATATTATTGAATATATGGCATATAAACACCCTATGTTTAAGGCAATTCTAGCAAAAAGCAATATTGGAGTAGACAATAAAAATATAAATGTACTTCTTTCTAAAAAAGGAAAGGAATTTTTAACTGTCAAAAAGTTTGATGAAATATTATCAAGTATAATATTTAATATATATGGAGCAAGATATAAAGTAATTTGCACAGAAAATATTAATGAAGACGATATAAAGAAATATCAAGAATATAATAAAAAAATGCAAGAAGAGGCAATACGAAACTTACAAATACAAAGTAATATAAGTACAGAAGAACAAGAAGAATATAGTAATATGCCACCACCACCTCCACCAGAGAATATACCTTTTGATGATAGCTATTTTGGAGAAGTTCCACCACCTCCACCAACAGAAGAAGACTATTTGCTTGAGCTTGAAGAACTGGAGGAAGAGAAAAATTATATTTTAGGAAAGCCTTCAAAAGCTAAAGAAAATAAGGTAAAAATAAAAGAAATATCAGCAGAGAATAAACGTATAACAATAGAAGGTAGAGTAGTTACTTGTGAGTGCAGAGAAACAAAAACAGGTAAAGGAATGATAATATTTGACCTTTATGATGGAACAGGAATTATAACATGTAAATCCTTCACAACAGACGCAAAAGAAGGAAATGAAGTGGCAGAAAAAATTAGAAATGCAAGCGGAATTAAAACAATAGGAAAAGCAGGGCTAGATGCATTTGCAGGCGATGTTACTGTAATGTCAAATATTATAATAGAAATAAATGGAGATAACTTCCCAAAACTACCAACAGAAGATGAAGATTCACCATTAATATTAGGAATGAACCCAGAAATAAAAGAGCCATTAATAAAAGTACAAGATGTAGGAATAGAGTCAGGAAATGTATGTATAGATGGCGAAGTTATCGCTATTGAAGATAGAGAACTAAAAGGAGGAAAAATACTTTTAAGCTTATCTATCTATGATGGTACAAGTACAATGACATGTAAAGCTTTTCTAACAAAGGATAATAGTAAAAAAGTAATAGGAAAAATAAAAGGTGCAAAAGGAATAAAACTTGCAGGAAAAGCAGGAATGGACACCTTCTCAAATGAAATCACAATTATGGCAAATACAATTGTAGTATCAACAGGAATAAAAAAAGAAGTAAGACAGGATAATTCAGAAGTAAAAAGGGTAGAACTTCATATGCATACTCAAATGAGCCAAATGGATGCAGTAACACCAGCAGCAGAGTTAATAAAAAGAGCTATGAAATGGGGAATGAAATCAATTGCAATTACAGACCATGGAGTAGTACAATCTTTCCCAGATGCCCACAAAATGCTAGGCTTTGATAACCCAGACATGAAAGTAATATATGGTGTAGAAGCATATTTAGTACCAGATAAATCAAATATAGTAACAAATTCAAGAAATCAAACACTAGAAGATACAACTTATTGCGTGCTAGACTTAGAAACAACAGGACTTTCATTTAGAACAGAAAAAATAACAGAAGTAGGAATAATGAAAGTAAAAAATGGGGAAGTAATAGACAAATTCAGCTGTTTTGTAAACCCAGAAAAACCAATACCACCAAAAGTAGTAGAAGTAACAAACATAACAGATGAAATGGTAAAAGACGCAGAAACAATAGACAAGGTATTTCCAAAAATATTAGAATTTGTAGGAGATAGCGTACTAGTTGCTCATAATGCAGACTTTGACATAGGATTTTTAAAACACAATGCGAAAGAACTAGGTTATACATTAGACAATACATATATGGACACTTTACGTTTAGCAAAGAGGCTATTTCCAGACTTTAAAAAATACAAATTAGGAATAATAGCAGACAAGCTAGGAATTGTTGTTGAAGTAGCACATAGAGCCTTAGATGACGTAGATACTACTGTAAAAGTTTTAAATGTAATGTTTAATATGCTAAAAGAAGATGGTATAAAAACATTAGATGATATTGATAACAAGGCAACAGTAGACTTTAAAAAACTACCAAGTTACCACGCAATAATATTAGCTAAAAACTATGTAGGACTAAAAAACTTATACAAACTAGTATCACTTTCACACTTACACTACTTTTATAAAAAGCCACGTATATTAAAATCAATATACAAAAAATATTCAGAAGGCCTAATATTAGGAAGTGCATGTGAAGCAGGGGAGCTATATAGAGCAATAGTAGAAGGAAAAGATGATGACGAAGTAGAAGAAATAGCAAAAGACTATGACTACTTAGAAATACAACCAACAGGAAATAACATGTATATGGTAAGAAATGGAACCTTGCCAGATGCAAGAGCAATAGAAGATATAAATAGAAAAATAGTAGCCTTAGGAGAAAAACTAGGAAAACTAGTAGTAGCAACCTGTGACGTTCACTTTATAGACCCACAAGACGAAATATATAGAAGAATATTAATGGCAGGTCAAGGCTATGATGACGCAGACGAGCAAGCACCACTATACTTACGTACAACTGAAGAAATGCTAAAAGAATTTGAATACTTAGGAGAAGAAAAAGCATATGAAGTAGTTGTAACAAACACAAATAAAGTATCAGATATGTGTGAAAGGATAAGTCCAATATCACCAGAAAAATGCCCACCACACATAGAAGGTTGTGAGCAAACAATAAAAGATATAGCTTTTGATAAAGCACACGAACTATATGGAGACCCACTCCCAGAAATAGTACAAGAAAGGCTAGATAAAGAGTTAAACTCAATTATAAAAAATGGATTCTCAGTTATGTACATAATAGCACAAAAACTAGTATGGAAATCTAATGAAGATGGCTATATAGTAGGTTCAAGGGGGTCAGTAGGTTCATCATTTGTAGCCAACATGACAGGTATAACAGAAGTAAACTCACTACCACCACATTACAGATGCCCAAACTGTAAATACTCAGACTTTACAGACTATGGTTATCAATGTGGATTTGACTTACCAGATAAAGAATGCCCAAAATGTGGAACACAAATGGTAAAAGACGGAATAGATATACCATTTGAAACCTTCTTAGGATTTAATGGAGATAAAGAACCAGATATTGACTTAAACTTCTCAGGAGAATACCAAGCAAAAGCCCATAAATACACAGAAGTAATATTTGGAAAAGGAACAACCTTCAAAGCAGGAACAGTAGGAACAGTAGCAGACAAAACCGCTTTCGGATATGTAAAAAAATACTATGAAGAAAGAGGAGTACCAGTAAATAATGCAGAAGTAATAAGAATATCACAAGGATGTACAGGAATAAAAAGAACAACAGGCCAACATCCAGGAGGAATAATAGTTGTACCAAAAGGAAGAGAAATATATGAATTCACCCCAGTACAACATCCAGCAGATGATCCAAACTCAGACATAGTAACAACACATTTTGACTACCACTCAATAGACCAAAACTTACTAAAACTAGATATACTAGGGCACGACGACCCAACCGTAATACGTATGCTTTACGACCTAACAGGAATAGACCCAACAAAAGTACCATTAGATGATAAAGAAACAATGAGCATATTTAGTTCAACAGATGCCTTGGGGGTAACACCAGAACAAATAGGAAGTAAAGTAGGAAGCTATGGAATACCAGAATTTGGAACAAAATTCGTAAGAGGAATGTTAGTAGATACAAAGCCAACAACCTTTGACGAACTAATACGTATATCAGGTTTATCACATGGTACAGACGTATGGCTAGGAAATGCACAAACATTAATAGAAGAAGGAACAACAACCCTTCAAAACTCAATATGTTGTCGTGACGATATAATGATATACCTAATAAAAAAAGGAGTACCACCAAACCCAGCCTTCAAAATAATGGAAACAGTACGTAAAGGAAAAGCACTAAAAGACAAAGAAAAATGGGCACAAAATGTCGAATTAATGAAAGAACATGATGTACCAGACTGGTATATAAAATCATGTGAAAAAATAAAATACATGTTCCCAAAAGCCCACGCAGCAGCATATGTAACAAACGCATTTAGAATAGCATGGTTCAAAGTACATCAGCCAAAAGCATATTACACAGCATACTTCACAATACGTGCCGACGAATTTGACAGTGAAATAATGTGCTATGGAAAAGAAAAAGTAAAAAACAAAATGAAAGAAATAGACCTAGCCGGAAATAGTGCAACAACAAAAGACAAGAATATGTATGCAATACTAGAACTAGTACTAGAAATGTACGAACGAGGAATAAAATTCTTACCAATAGACCTATATAAATCACATGCAACAAAATTCCAAATAGAAGAAGAACGGAATACGCCCACCACTAAACAGCGTACCAGGACTAGGAACAGTAGCAGCCGAAGGAATAGAACAAGCAAAAAAAGACGGCAAATTCATGTCAATAGACGACATGAAAATCCGCTCAAAAATAGGAAACTCAGTAGTAGATTTGCTTAAAAAAATGGGATGTTTAGAAGGAATGAGCCAAAGCAACCAACTTAGCCTATTTGGCTAAGTTCCCATTGGGGACGTTTCCAAATGGGAAATCTGTCACTTTTGGGAAGTAATACCATAAATAAAATAATTGTAGGGGTCGCCCCCATCGGCGACCTGCTCTTTTAAAAATAGCATATAAATAATAAAGAATGTAGGGGCGATTAGAAATCGCCCGTTCTTCGAAGCAAAGGCTTAAATGAATAATGAAGAGTACAAATCTTCGATTTGATGTAGGGGCTTAATCGGTAAGGAATACCTAAAAGAATTTACCGAATTACGCCCTTTTAAATTTTTGAAAAAATTAATTTAAATTTATTTTAAAAGATTACATAAAACTTATGAAAACTATTGTAAATATCTAATAAATGTGATAAAATACATACATTGAAACTTGTATACCTATAAAATAATTATTTTAAGGAGGAAAAAGTATGAAACCATTAAATGAGGAACAGGTAAAGGTAATAAAAGACTTTGAAGAATTCAAAAAGAACTTGTTAAAAAAATATGTTGTTCTTAGGACAGGCATGGTCATTATGGAAAAAGCATTTAATGATGCACTTAAAGAGCAGGAAATTGATAGCAAACCATCGGCATATTCAATGACATCACTTATAGAGCAAGATTTATATGGTGGACTTTCTTTGAAGGTTGATAAAGATAATATGCTTATTATAGGAATAATGAAAGAGCCAGTAAAAAATAAAGATGTTGTAATAAAAGAGTGTGTTAACTTTATATCAGAAATATCAATTCATATATCAAAATTAAATGAATATTTAGATAATCAATATGATCGTAGTATTTTTGATAGTGACATAGATGACTGTAAGCAGCATGTTAAAAAAATAATGGATGTTATTTTTGAAATTTCAAAAGAATAGTCTGCATAAAAATTGAAGCTTAAAAACCAATAAAAAACTCGGAAATTCCGAGTTTTTTATTTTATGAAATACAATCAACATATACTGAATCAGTTTTTTTCTCAATAGCTTCATTTATAAGATAGGTAGCAATTTGAGCATCTTCAAAAAACATAGTATGTCCTACAAAATGCCACTTACCATATCCATCCATTACCTGAACAAGAGACCATACACCTAAATCAATATTTCTTGCTTTTCTTGGTTTTTCAATTTTTCTCAAATGATTCTTAGTTTCAATTTCTAATGTATACATATTTTTTCCTCCTCGCAATTGCAAAGTGAATATATAAATAGTTTCTAGGATATTTTATCATAATAAATTACATAAATCAATTGTTTGAAAATAAAAGTTACATAATTTACAAAAACTATTGAAATATTAATTTCGATATTATAAAATATCGAAAATCATGAAAGGATACATAATGGATAAATAATAGGAAAAGTCAACAATAAAGTTATAAAATTACTTAATTTAAACTCAAGATACATTGGAGATAATAAGTAGCAAAAAAATCTAATTAAGATTCTATTGAATATATAAAAGAATACTTAGTAGAAAATGAATTTGTAATTGTAGCAATAAGAGCTAGTAACAAAGGTAAAATGTTTGCTAGAGCTCTATTTAGCAAAATATACAAATGTATGTTATTATTAATTTATCATATAATAATAAAAGAAAAGTTCTGAGGATGAAATAGGCAGAGCGGCCTGTTAAATTTTTGGAAAAATTAATTTAAATTTGTTTTTAAAAAGGTTACATAAAGGTTAGGGAAGCTATTGTAAAATAATACTATTTATGATAAAATACACATATCAAAACTTATAAACCCATAAAAATAATTATTTTTATGGAGGAAAAAGCATGAAACCATTAAATGAAGAACAGGTAAAGGTAATAAAGGATTTTGAAGAATTTAGAAGAAATTTAATAAAAAAATATTCTATTCTTAGAATGGGAATGTCTATTATTCAAAAGGAACTTGAAGATATACTTAAAGAACGGAAAATTGATAATACATTATTAGCATATGGAACTATAACACTTATGATAAATGATTTGAAATATAACAGCAGTCATTTTGGAGTCAACAAAGAAAATATGCTTACCAAAGGAATAGTAGCACAAAAAGTAATAGAAGATAAAGAAACTGCAATAAAAATATGTACTGATTTTATATCAAAAATACCAACGTATATAGCAGAATTAAAAAAATACTTAGATCAAAAAGGTTGTAATAATTTAGATATAGATATAGATAATTGTAAACAGCATATTGATAGAGTAATGAATGTTATTGATGATATTACTAAAAAAACTGAAATTAAACCAAAACCATTTAAGTGGCCATATTTACCCAATTGGGATGCTGGAGATTATATGGACTGACTATATAAGCAAGAATACAAAAAGAGAATAGAAAAACAAAACACTAATAAGTATAAAAAGCCATTTGCAAAATCCCAAATGGCTTTTTACATATATTTTATCTTTCATCCCCCATATCAATCTCAATATCAATAATCTCATTAGAAACTTCAGAAGCAGCTCCAGACTTACTTACTGAGCTTTTACCTTTAAGTTCATCAGAACTTACCTTTTTCAAAGGTTCAACATGCTTTAAAAAGTAAAAACCTTCTTTATTATAAACAGTGTTATCATCATAATCTATTACAAATTCTTGATTATTATTATTCTTAAACTCAACCCAAGTATGCATTTTTTTAGATTTATCTGAAATACCATAAACATATCCAGTAACAATACTGTTAGGAAATGTAAGCAACTGAGAAATATATTCAGCGCTAAATTTATCTTTTCTAACAACACTTCCTTTATCATTCTTATCATTTAATGTTTCAGGTATAATATCAGAAAGTTTAGCAACTTTTATACAGTTAGCTCTTGTATTTATTGAAATATAATCATTTTGTTTACTTGTAAATTTAACAATTCTTGATTTATTAAAACTATCAATTAAATGATTTTTTTCATCTTCCGAAAATTTATTATTATTCAATTTTGTAATTGTGCTATAAATAAAATATTCATCAAAATAAAGGTGATTAGCCTCAGAAAGTAAGCTCATGATTTCTTTTTTATTATTATCATGAGTAGCTTTATCATATCTTTTATTCCAATCTTCACAATCAGACAAAGAAAAAGTTTGATATATTTCTGACACTTAAATAACACCTCCTTAAATTAACATAAACACATATCTATATTAATTATAACAGAAAATAGAAAAAAATGCAAATTATTGCATTTTTTATATCTTATTGGTATAATTACTATGTTATTGAAAGGAGAGAAATATGGCAGATACAGGAATAAAAATATTTACAATTCAAAATGTAATTATATATTTACTTATAATAAATGTAATAGCATTTTTAGCAATGTGGATAGATAAAAGAAAGGCCGAAAAAGGAAAGTGGAGAATTAGTGAAACTACTTTACTTCTACTTGGGGTACTTGGTGGAAGTATGGGTAGTATGATAGGAATGTACACATTTAGGCATAAAACTAAGAAAAAAAGATTTACAATAGGGATGCCAGCTATATTAATTATAGAGATAATAATATATTTTATATACTTTATATAGAGAAATATAAATGTAGGGGTCGCCACCGTCGGCGACCTGTGCTCCAGCGAAGTTGCTTAAATAAATATATTTAGGGTAATTTTGTAGAAAGAGCAGGTCGCCGATGGTGGCGCGACTCCTACAAATAAAAATACAAATATAGAAAGAAAGGAAAATCAAATATGAAAGAAGAATTTATACAATTATTAAAAGAAACAAATAGAGAAGGAATGGAAAAACTAATAGAATTTTTAGAACATTCAGACTTTTTTAGAGCACCTGCAAGCACAAGGTTTCATGGGTCATTTGAAGGTGGTTTATTAGAACATAGCATGAAAGTATATGAAATATTAAAACAAAAATCAGGAGATAGTGAGCACGTGCGAATAATAGCATTATTACATGACATATGCAAAGCAAATTTTTATAAAGTAGATTATAGAAATGCAAAAAATGAACTAGGAGTATGGGAAAAAGTTCCATACTATACAGTAGATGATTTGGTACCATATGGGCATGGCGAGAAATCTGTAATGATGATATCAGAATTCATAAAATTAACTCCAGAAGAAAGGTACGCAATACGTTGGCATATGGGATTTACAGAACCAAAGGAACTGTATACAACAATAGGTGCAGCCTACAAAAAATACCCAATAGCATTATTAACACATGAAGCAGACTTAGAAGCTACTTATTTCTATGATATATAAAAAATGAGATTTTTGAATAATTTATTCAAAAATCTCATTTTTTATTTACATATATTTAATGAAAAGTATTATCCTTCTTTACTACACTCACATAGAAACATATCTCTTTCAGTTTCATATTCTTTAGATAGTGAATCTAATGTAACTAATGCTTCTTTTTCAAATTTTGTTAAAGTTATACCGAAATTCTCTTCGAATGTTTTTAATAAGTCTCTTATAGAATTTACTTGAAATTTTGAATGCCCACTATTTATCAAAGAAAATACATTTGAAATTATATATTCTAATAATGTATTAGCACATATTAATTTTTTAAAATAAAGTGTATTGTAGCCACAAACAGAAACACCATAGAAACCATTTGGATATTTAAATATAGCTCCAATAGTAGAATACATACTATTATATGATATATATTCTACACTAGAATTACAAACAAATTCTATTTTAAGATTTTTACTTATAACAATAGTACATTCAGTGCAATTTTTATCAGAATGATTATTAATAATAGTATAGCCTTTGTAATTATCTATAGTGGGATTTTTCTTGATTTCATCAATAAAATTAAACCACCTAATTAATTCAATATTCCATAATAGTTCTAAAACTTCTTGATTTTTTTTCTCAATAGTAGAGAAATCCCGATCATTATTTTCCATATAAAATCCTCCTTAAAATTTAATTATAAAATTTTAAAATACAACATATAACATATAAAATATAGCATATTTTACTATAAAAGTAAAGCAGTATACCGAAAAATCCGAATAATTAGTCAGTATAGTTGAATTGATAAAATGTATATGATAAAATATGAATAGTAAAAGACAGTACAAAGTAAAAATATGTACTGTCTTTAAAAATATAAAAACTAGGAATATTAAATTCCTTAGGAGAGGAAAGATTTATGAAAAAAGCGAAAAATATGCTATATGAAGCAACAGAATTTAATAATATAAAGGAAATTATTTATAATTCTGCTAAGAAATTTTCAGAGCAAATTGCATTTGTAATAAAACATCAAGAAAATAAAAAAGTGACTTATGAAAATATCACATATGAAAAATTATTAAAAGATATTAATAGTTTTGGAACAGCCTTATATAATAAAGGTCTTAACCAAAAAAGAGTAGCAATTATAGGAAAAAATAGATATGAATGGGTAGTTTCTCATCTTGCAAATTTGTTAGGAGGTATAGTTTCCGTTCCACTAGATAAAGACTTGCAATATGATGAATTAGAAAACTCTATTATAAGAAGTAAAGCAGACTGTATAATATTTGATGAAAAATTAACAGATAAAATAACAAAAATTAAAGAAGAGAACAATACTAATTTAACAAGCTACATATGTATGAGTAAAATAGAAGGCTTTGAATCAGTAGAAGAACTTACAAAACAAGGTGAAGTTTTAATAGAAGAAGGAAACACGCAATATATTGATGCCAAAATTGATGAAAATATAATGAACATACTATTATTTACATCAGGGACTACATCAAAATCAAAAGCAGTTATGCTTTCACAAAAAAACATTGCATCAAACATATATGCAATGCAATGTGTAGAAGATATTAGAAGTACAGATACAAATATTGCATTTTTACCATTTCACCATATATTTGGTTCAACATGTATGATAATGATGCTTGCATGTGGTGTAAAAACTGTATTTCCAGATGGTTTAAGATATATTAAACAAAACTTAAAAGAATATAAAGTAACATTATTTGTTGGTGTACCTGTTTTAGTAGAAGCCATTTATAAAACAATAATGAAGGAAATTGAAAAGCAAGGAAAAACTAAAATAATAAAAATAGCAACAATAATTAGTAATATATTATTAAAATTACATATTGATATTAGAAGAAAAATATTTAAACCAATAATTGAGGCATTAGGAGGAGAGCTAAGGTTTATTATTTCTGGAGGAGCTCCTGCAGACCCTAAAATATCAAAAGGTTTTAATGATATGGGAATAAAAACTGCACAAGGGTATGGTTTAAGTGAAACTTCACCTGTTATAGCAGCAGAAAATAGTAAAGCGATAAAAAATGGAACTGTTGGAATACCTATGGTAAATGATGTTATAGAAATAGTAAATAAAGATGAAAATGGAATTGGTGAAATAAGAGTAAAAGGTCCAAATATAATGTTAGGATATTATGAAATGCCAGAACTTACAAATGAAGTATTAAAAGAAGGATGGTTTTATACAGGAGACTTAGGATATTTTGATAGAGATGGATACTTATATATAACAGGGAGAAATAAAAACATGATAGTACTAAGAAATGGAAAAAAAGTGTTCCCAGAAGAACTTGAACTATTAGTAAATAGACTAGAACTAGTAGAAGAATCAATGGTATTTGGTATGCCAAGTAAAGAAGATAAAAATGACGTAAAAGTTTCAGTAAAAATTGTATATAATAAAGAAGTTGTAAAAGAAAAATATAAGGATAAAACAGAAAATGAACTTTATCAAATTATTTGGGAACAAATAAAAGAATTAAATAAATCTTTCCCAAGATATAAACACATACAAAACATGATATTAACAGATGAAGAACTTATAAAAACAACAACTAAGAAAATAAAACGACCAGAAGAAATGAAAAAAATATTACAAGAGAAATAAATATAGAGCAAAAAAATAAAAGAAAAAAGCATTTTTTTATTGAAAAAAATGCTTTTTTGTTATATATTTTTTATATAAAAAGTAAGTTTAGAGGTAATTTATGAAAAAGAGAGAAAATAATAAATACACATATATGAAAAATTCAAAATTAAATATTTGGTGGATAATTATTATATTTATTTTAATGATTATAATGTCATTTATCTATATCAAGAACGTAAATAAATTAATATATCAACATATATATAGTAATGTAAAAGAGCTTAGTGAGCAAACTGCCACACAATTAAACCTTGCTATTCTAGAACAAGAAAGATTTGTAGAAATAATGATAGATTCTATTAATAGAGGTTACTTTAAAACAACAGAAGAAATTTTTGATAGGTATAAAAAAGATTTAGGAGACTATCATTTCACAAGACTTGTTATATTAGATAGACAAGGAAATGGAACAACTAGTGATGGACATATAGTTAATAATTATTCTGATATAGAAGAGTTTTTCAAACAAGATGAAATATATGTATCTGAAAACAAACCAAGTACTGTATCAAATAACCAAGTGAACATTTATTCAAAAACTTTTAAATTGAAGGGAAAAGATAGGGTATTAATGGCAACTATTAATACAGAAGACTATAAAAGTATTCTATTAAGAAAATTATTTGGTAAAGGTGGTACATACTTAATTAATAATAATGGAACAGTTTTAATAGATTCATTTGGAACAATAGAAGAAAAAAATGCAAACATATATGAATATATAAAAAATACATATCAATTAAAAAATGAACAAGCAAGAAAAATTGATAATATGAGGGACAGTATAAAAAGACATGAAGTAGGAACCTTTGATGTAAAATTAGGAAATGAGCCATACTTTATACATTATGAAAAAGTAAATATTAATGATTGGTATGTAATAACAACAGCAGCAAACAGTACAATTGCAAAAGAACTTATTATGCTAATTATTATACTACAAACAGTATGTTTACTAGTTACCCTTACTATTGTAGTTATTTGTATTTATATTAATGTTTCAAACCAAAAAAAGAACAAAAAAATATATAACATTGCGTATATTGACCCAATAACTCAATTAGGAAATGAGGCATACTTCAAAGAAAATGGAAATAGTTACTTACGAAATAATACAAAAAATAAATATATTATTTCATTAGATATAAATAAATTTAAAGCATTAAATAAAATTCATGGTTATGAATTTTGTAATAACATCTTAAAAGAACTTGGAGAGAAATTAGCAAATACATTACCAACAGATAATATTACTTGTAGAATTTCAGCAGATGTTTTTACTGCAGTATTTAGCTACAATAAAAACATCAAAAATTTACTTGATAAAATATTTAATCAAGTTTCAAAATTAAAAATAAATGGAAAGCAAATAAATATAAATTTATCAATTGGAATATATAAAATTACACCAGAAGACAAAGACATAAACACAGCTTTAGATAAAGCATATATGGCTCGTGCAAAAATAAAAGGTTTATATGATGAAAGTTATTACATATTTGACAATATACTTGAAAATCAATTAGTAGAAGAACAAAAAATAGAATCATCTATGGAAGAAGCTTTAAAAAATGAAGAATTCAAAATAGTATATCAACCTAAAATTTATACAAATAATGAAAAACTAGCTGGAGCAGAGGCACTAGTAAGATGGAGTAAAGATGGAAAAATGATTCCTCCAAGTGAATTTATTCCATTATTCGAAAAAAATAAATTTCTAGTAAAACTAGATTTATATATTTTTGAACAAGTATGTAAGGATTTAAAGAAATGGAAAGAAAAATATAATTACATTCCAACTATTTCAATAAATGTTTCTAAAACACATTTTGTTAATGAAAACTTTATAGAAGAATACGTAAAAATTACAGACAAATATAATATACAAAGAAGTAATATAGACTTAGAAATAACCGAAAGTGCCACAATTGACGAAGACATAGACGTATTAGAAGTAATGAAAAAAATAAAAGAAAAAGGCTTTATAATTTCAATAGATGACTTTGGAACAGGATATTCTTCACTTAGCATGTTGCAAACAATGCCAATAGACATTATAAAAATAGATAAAGTATTTGTAGATAAAGCAGATTTAAAAAGTGATAGAAACATTATTAATTATATTATGCTTATAGCTAACCGCCTTGGAGTAAAAACAATAGTAGAAGGTGTTGAAACTAAAGAACAAGTAGAATTTATAAAAAAGATAAAATGTGATATTATTCAAGGATATTATTATTCAAAGATATTAATGAAAGAAGAGTTTGAAGAGTATTTTAATAAACATAGATAAAAATAAATTGTATGGGTCGCCGCCATCGGCGACCCGTTATTAATTTAAAAAGAAGGTCGCCTAGATTTAGGCGACTTTTTTCTTTAAAAAAATAATTGTTAACCTTGACAAACAAATAAAATTATTATATAATGTTAACCAAAGTTAACAAATCAATCAAAAGGAGTAAAATAAATGATTAGCGGTTCATTAGAAGAATATTTAAAAACGATATATATATTAAAAAATGAAAAACAAGAAATACGAGTAACAGACATAGCTGAAAGAATGAATTGTACTAAGCCTAGTGTAAATAAAGCAGTAAAAAGTCTGCAAGCAAAGGAACTTATAAATTATGAAGTTTATGGAGATATAGAGTTAACGCAAGAAGGCGAAAAATTAGCAAAAAAAATATTAGAAGCTTATGATATAACATACATATTTTTAACAGAAATATTAAAAGTAGAAAAACAAAAGGCAGAAGAAGAAGCAATAAAAATTAAATCTGTATTAAATGACAATACATTAAACAAATTAACTAAATACATATATAAAACATTAGGATTAAACGAACTTAATTGTAATTACGATATTAATAAAGAAGAATGTAGAAACTGTAAGAAAAAAGTTTTAAAAAAGGTGTAGGTGTAGGTTTTGTGTCTATCTACAATAAATATGTAATAATAAAAAAATGAAAGGAAAAATTATGGACAGTACATTATTAGAAATAAAAGATTTATATGTAAATGCAGAAAATAAGGAAATTTTAAAAGGAATAAATTTAAAAATAAATAAAGGAGAAATTCATGTAATAATGGGACCAAACGGTTCTCGGAAAAAGTACAACAGCAAATGCAATATTAAATAACCCAGAATACACAAAAACAAAAGGAACTATTAAATTTGAAGAAGAAGATATAACAAACTTAAAAACAGATGAAATAGCAAGAAAAGGAATATTTATGTCATTCCAATTACCAGAAGAAATACCAGGAGTAACTGTTACAAACTTCCTAAAATATGCTAAAAACAAAGTAACAGGAAAACCAGTAAAAATATTCGAATTTAAAGAAGAACTTGCAAAATATATGGACGAACTAAATATGAACTCAAAAAACATGGAAAGAAGTCTAAATGTAGGATTCTCAGGCGGAGAAAAAAAGAAAAATGAAATTCTTCAAATGCTAGTACTAAACCCAAAACTAGCAATACTAGACGAAACAGATTCAGGTCTAGACGTAGATGCAATAAAAACAGTTTCAAAAGGAATAGAAATGTTCAAAAATGAAAATAATGGAATATTAATAATAACTCACAACACCAAAATTCTGCACAGCTTAAAAGTAGACTATGTCCATATTCTAGTAAACGGCAAAATAGTAAAAACAGGTTCACAAGAGTTAGCAAAGCAAATAGAAGAAAATGGATATTCTCAATATAAATAAACATAAATTTATAATTATATCTACACTTTGAATTACTCTACATTAGTTAGGTTAACAATTAAAAATATAAAGTTTAAAAATAAAACTTAAATAATAAGCAAAATAAAAAACAAGGGTATTTAACCCTTGCTCTTTATAGAACCAGCAACAATGCCAATGCCAATACAAAGTGGAACTATCATTGCAGGTTGGTGGAGCAAAATAAGAAGAACCACCGAGGAACTAACCATGAATGAACCTAAACCTATAAGAAACTCTCTAATCATATATAGTACCTCCTTAAAATTAAGTATACAAATATTATAACAAATTTAACATAAATATGCAAATTCAGAAAGGAAAACAAAAATGTCAAAAACAAACATAGAAGAAATAAACCGAAACATCTACGACATAAAAAACAAAGACGAATATGAATTCAAAATAAAAAAAGGTTTAACACCAGAAATAATAGAAGAAATATCAAAACAAAAGAATGACCCAAACTGGATGAAAGAGTTTAGATTAAAAGCGCTAGAAGTGTATAATAAACTAGAGCTACCAACTTGGGGACCAGACTTATCAGAACTTAATATGGATGAAATAGCAACATATGTAAGACCAAAATCAAAACTAAATAACTCTTGGGAAGATGTACCAGAGGACATAAAAAACACCTTTGACAAACTAGGAATTCCAGAAGCAGAAAAAACATCACTAGCAGGAGTAGGAGCACAATACGACTCAGAAGTAGTATACCATAGCATGAAAGAAGACTTGATAAAACAAGGTGTAATATACACAGATATGGAAACAGCAGTAAAAGAATACCCAGAGCTAGTAAAAGCACACTTTATGAAATGTGTACCAGTACATGACCACAAATTTGTAGCACTACATGGAGCAGTATGGTCAGGAGGTTCATTTGTATATGTACCAAAAAATGTACATGTAGATATACCACTTCAATCGTACTTCAGACTAAACTCACCAGAATCAGGTCAATTTGAGCACACTCTAATAATAGTAGAAGAAGGAGCAAGCTTGCACTTTATAGAAGGCTGTAGTGCCCCAAAATATAATAAAGTAAATTTACATGCAGGCTGTGTAGAACTATATGTAAAAGACAATGCATATTTAAGATACTCAACGATAGAAAACTGGTCAAAAAACATGCTTAACCTAAACACAAAAAAAGCAATATGTGGAAAAAATGCACAAATAGATTGGGTATCAGGCTCATTCGGATCAAAAATATCAATGCTATATCCAATGAGTATACTAAACGGAGAAGGAGCCAAAACAGAATTCACAGGAATATCATTTGCAGGAGCAGGTCAAGACCTAGACAATGGCTTTAAGGTAGTACATAATGCACCTAGCACATCAAGTGTAGTAAATGCAAAATCGATATCAAAAAACGGAGGAAAATGTACCTATCGTTCACTAGTAAGAATAAACGAAAGTGCTAAAGGCTCAAAATCATCAGTATCATGTGAATCACTAATGCTAGACGATAAATCAATATCAGACACAATACCAACAAGTGATATACGAACAGACGACGTAGAATTCTCACACGAAGCAAAAATAGGAAAAATAAGTGACAAAACAATATTCTACCTAATGAGTAGAGGACTATCCGAAGAAGACGCCAAAGCAATGATAGTACGAGGCTTCGCCTACCCAATTTCCAAAGAATTACCAATAGAATACGCCGTAGAAATGAACAACCTAATAAACCTAGAACTAGAAGGCTCAATCGGTTAAAACTAGCATTAGGATTGTCGCTAGCATTGGGGACGGTTAGTAATCGGAAACAAGATAAAAAAATAAAATAAGTGCAAAACAAAAATAATAGCAACAAAAAACTACTGTCTCAATTCCTGAGACAGTAGTGAGAGAGTAATCATTTTTTGTTAATAATAAGTAAAATAGCAGAGACGATAGCAAATAATATAGTTGTAAGACGTAAAAAAAACATATTATTAGTAAAAATACCTACTACCAAAAATACAAGTGCAATAATAATGAGAAAAATTAGAAGGATTTTTTTCATAAACAAGTCCTCTCTTTTAAAATAAAGTTTTTATTGTTACATTAGTATTATAGCAAAATTGACATAAAAAGTCAAGTTTAGAAAGGAAAACCAAAATGTCAAACATAAAATTAAACGAAACACCAATAAGAACTGCAAGGAACTACAACATAAACAATATAACCATAGAAAATATACACTTATCAGAAAAAGTTAAAGCATTCGAAAATGTTTCAATAACAGGTATAGAATACACAAATAATATAAATATTAATAATTTAACATATGGCTTATCAAAAACATTAGAAAATCAAGTAAAAGAAAGCTCAAATCAAAAAATAAAAATACAAGTAGAGAATAGTGAAAATGCCCAAATAGACTTCAAATTTGATAAACAAAACACTGGGCTAGTAGAAAACATTGAAATAATAGCTGAACAAAATTCACAGCGGAACAATAACAATAAAATATGAATCAACCGAAAACATAGAGGCCTACCACAATGGAATAATAAATGTAATAGCTAAACCAAACTCTAACTTAAATATAATACTAGTAAATTTAATGAACACAAACTCAAACAATTTTATAGCTATACAAAATACTTTAGAAGAAAACTCAAATGTAACATATTGGATAGTAGACTTCGGAGGAAAAAACAGCATAACAAACTACTATTCCAACTTAATAGGAAAGTATTCAAAAAACAATATAAACACAATATATCTAGGAAAAGAGGAACAACAATTTGACTTAAACTACATAACCCATCTACAAAGTGAAAAAACAAATGTAAATATTCAAGTAGAAGGGGTACTAACAGACAAAGCTAAAAAGAACTTCAAAGGAACAATAGACTTCAAAAAAGGGGCAAAAAAAGCAGTGCGGAAACGAAGTAGAAGCCTGCACATTATTATCAAGCACAGCAAAATCAAAAGCTCTACCAATGTTACTATGTTCTGAAGAAGACGTAGAAGGAAACCATAGCACAAGCACACGGAAAAATAGGCAAAAAAGAACTATTTTATATAATGAGTAGAGGTTTCACACAAAAAGAAGCAAACAAATTAATAGTAAGAGCAAAATTTGATAAAATAATAGAAAACATAGAAAATGAAGAATTAAAATGTCAAATAGCAAAAGAGATAGATGAAAAATTAAATTAAGGAACACACAATAAAATAATTGGAGGAGAAAATGAAAACATCAGAAATGAAGCAAATAGTTAATATGCTATATAATGAATGGAATTTAGGAAAAAAAGAAGCGAAAGCAAAGGGAAAAATATGTGCATGGATATATCTATTTGAAGTACTTGAAGAAACTGAAAAAGTAGTATTGGAAAAAGAAAACAATAAAGTTATAGGAATGTGTGGATATGCAAATTGGAATTCTAAAAAATATATAATAAGAAAGAAATTTTTCAAGTTATTAAAAATTATATGTATAAATAGTCCATTAATAAAAGATAAAAAAGCAATGATAAAGTATAGTAAAGACTATGACTACACTCCAATAGAACTAGAAAATCATTTTGATGGTGAAATAAGCTTACTAATAGTAGACAAAAAATATAGAGGAAAAGGCATTGGTAAAAAAATGATAAACAGAATATTTGAATATGCGAAAAAAGACAAAATGAAAAATATTGAAATACTTACAGATGAAAGTTGTAACTTTAAATTTTATGAAAATTGTGGATGTAAAAAAGTATATGAAAAAATCATACCAAATGGAGAACCAGACATATTAGGAAATATAACAAGTGAAAAAGGTTATATTTATGAGAAAATATTTAATTAAAAGAGAAAAGGAAAAAATAATATGAACATAGAAGAAATAAAAAAAGACTTCCCGATATTGCAAAATAAACAAATAACATACTTAGATAGTGGTGCAACCACCCAAAAACCAATACAAGTAATAAAAGCAGTAGAAGAGTTTTATAAAAGATACAATGCCAACCCACATAGAGGAGCATATTCATTAAGTATAGAAGCCACAGAAGCTTACGAAAATACTAGAAAAAAGATAGCAGAATTTATAAATGCAAAATATCCAGAAGAAATAATATTTTCAAAAAATGCAACTGAAAGCTTAAATTTGATTGCTTATTCATATGGAATGGAAAACTTAAAAAAAGATGATGAAATAGTAATATCAATAATGGAACACCATTCAAACTTAGTACCATGGCAAAAGGTATGCAAACAAACAGGTGCAAAACTAAACTATATGTACATAAACAATAATTATGAAATTTCAGAAGAAGAAATAGAAAGCAAAATAACAGATAAAACAAAGATAGTTAGTATAACACATGTTTCAAACGTATTAGGAACAATAAACAACATAGAAAAAATAATAAAATATGCCCACAAAAAAGGAGCAATAGTAATAGTTGACGCCTCACAAAGTATACCACATATGAAAATAGATGTAGAAAAGCTTCGGCTGTGATTTTCTAATATTTTCAGGACATAAAATGTTAGCACCACTTGGAATAGGAGTTCTATATGGAAAAAAAGAACTATTAAATAGAATGACACCATTCCTAATGGGTGGAGATATGATAGAATACGTTTACGAACAAGAAACAACCTTCGCACCACTACCAAATAAATTCGAAGCAGGAACTCAAAATATAGAAGGAGTAATAGGCTTAGGAGCAGCAATAGATTATATACAAAACATAGGATATAATAATATACAAGAAATAGAAAAGCAAATAGTAGAATATGCAAAACAAGAGTTATCAACATTAGACTATGTAGAACTATATATAACACCAAACAGTAGCAATCATTCAGGAGTAATATCTTTCAACATAAAAGGAATACACCCACATGATGTAGCCAGTATATTAGATAGCAAAGGAATATGCATCCGCTCAGGAAACCACTGTGCACAGCCATTAATGAGATTTTTGGGAATAGATTCTACATGTAGAGCAAGTTTTTATTTTTATAATACGAAAGAAGATGTGGACAAGTTAGTAGAAGGATTAAACAAAGCTTATGAAATGTTTAAGAAATACATTAAAGATTAGCCAAATGTTTGATATAAAATAAGCCGTCCAAAAGTTGTATATATAATAAATTTATTACATATACAACTTTTGGACTACTCTATAAAAATGATATACTACATATGGTATTAAAATATAATTCGAATAGGAGTTTTAAAATAATGGAAGATTTAACAGATGTTTATAATGAACTGATAATGGAACACAGTATGAATTCATACAATAAAAGAAAATTAGAGATAGCAGATTATCAGCAAATTGGACATAACCCAAATTGTGGAGATGAAATAACACTAGAATTAAAATTAAATGGAAATATAATTGAAGACATGGCATTTTCAGGACACGGCTGTGCCATATCACAAGCATCAACTTCAATAATGATAGATACATTAAAAGGAAAAACACTAGAAGACGCAATAGAAATTGTACAAACATTTATAGGAATGATAAAAAGAGAAATAGAAGACGAAGAAACTCTAAAAAAACTAGAAGACGCAATAGCCTTTAAAAACGTATCAAACATGCCAGCAAGAGTAAAATGTGCATTACTTGCATGGCATACAATTGAAGATATAATAAATACCTCAAAAAAACCAGGATATTTTGGGGTAGATAATTAAAAATTACCCCAAAACAATCTGGTCTTTTTGAGATAAATAAATTTAAAGGAATGAAAAAGAAAATGGAAAATAAAAAGGTACTATTAGGTATGAGTGGTGGAGTAGATAGTTCAGTAGCAGCCGTTCTACTACAAGAACAAGGTTATGAAGTAATAGGAACAACATTAGAACTATTTACAGGAAGTAGTTGCTGTAATGTAAATACATATATAGATGCAAAAAATGTGTGTAATTCAATAGGAGTGCCACACTTTACCTACGATTATAAAGAAGAATTTAGAAAACATGTAATAGATGATTTTATAGAATGTTATGCAAATTGTAAAACTCCAAACCCATGTATAGAATGTAATAAATATATGAAATTTGGAGCAATGTACGAAAAAGCAAAAGAATTAAGTTGTACATATATAGCAACAGGTCATTATGCTAAAACAGAATATAGTGAAGAATATGGTAGATGGGTATTAAAAAAATCAAACGCAGGTAAAAAAGACCAAAGTTATGTATTATGGAATATACCAAAAGATTTGATTAAATATGTATTATTCCCATTGTCAAGCTTTGAAAATAAAGAACAAATAAGGCAAATAGCAAGAGAAAGAAATTTAAAAGTAGCAAATAAGCCAGATAGTGAAGACATCTGTTTTGTACCAGACGGAAACTACAAAAAGTTCTTAGAAAATAACTCGGAAATTAAACCAAAAGAAGGAAACATAGTAAACAAAAAAGGCGAAATTTTAGGAAAGCATACAGGTTTATACAACTACACAATAGGCCAAAGAAAAGGCTTAGGAATTTCAAATGCAGTACCACTTTTTGTATTAGGCTTTAATAAAGAAAGAAACGAAGTAATAGTAGGAGAAGAAAAAGAATTATACAAAAAAGAAATAACAGTAACAGACATAAACTTGCTACTAGTAGATGAAATCAAAGAAGAAATGGAAGTAGAAGTAAAAACAAGGTATTCAGCAAAACAAGCAAAAGCAAAAATAACAAAAGCTGGAGACAAAATAAAAGTAATATTCGACGAGCCACAAAGAGCAATAACTCCAGGACAATCAGCAGTATTCTACATAGGAGATATTGTACTTGGTGGAGGAAAAATAGCTTAATAAAAATTAAATAAAAAGTAGACTAAAAATATTAATTTTTAGTCTACTTTTTATTTGAAACAAACTTCTTAAGAATTCCTAAATATTATTAATAAATTCTTAAACCACTTAAAAAACAAATAAATTGCTATATAATAAAAACAGAAAATTAAAGGAAAGAGGTAAAACAAATGGAAATAGTAAGAGTAGAAAACTTAAAAAAATATTATGGAAAAGGAGACACTTGTGTAAAAGCTTTAGATGATGTTTCTTTCTCAATAGAAAAAGGCGAATTTGTTGCAATAGTAGGCCCATCAGGCTCACGGTAAATCAACAATGCTACATATGTTAGGAGGTGTAGATAGGCCAAGTTCTGGAAAAGTATATATAAATGGAACAGATATAAATTCTTTAAAACAAGATGAACTAGCAATATTTAGAAGAAGAGAAATAGGTTTAATATATCAATTCTATAACTTAATACCAGTACTAAATGTAGAAGAAAATATAACACTTCCAGTTTTATTAGATAAAAAACAAGTAAATAAAAAAGACTTAGAAGAAATTCTACAAATTCTAGGTTTAAATGAAAGAAAAAAACACTTACCAAACCAACTATCAGGAGGGCAGCAACAACGTGTATCAATAGGAAGAAGCCTAATTACACACCCTTCAATAATACTAGCCGATGAGCCAACTGGAAATTTAGATAGTAAAAATTCAAGAGAAATATTAGACCTATTAAAAGAATCCAACAAACAATATAATCAAACCCTAATAATGATTACCCACGACATGAACATTGCCAAAGAAGCAGATAGAATAATATGGGTAGAAGATGGAAAAGTACGAGAGAATAGGGGGTAAGAACTTTGAAAATATTAAATGAAATAACAAAAAAATACTTAAAGCTAAATAGAAAAAGAAGCCTAGTAACTCTAATTGGAATAATTTTATCTGGAGCAATGATTAGTGCAGTAACAACACTTGCAGTAACTTTTCAAAGATTTATGCTAGATGTAGAAATATCACAAAGTGGAGAATGGGAAGCTATAATAGAAAATGTAAATTTAGAAGAATTACAAGAAATAAAGCAAAATAAAAAACTAAAAGAAATACTAGTAATGGAGCCATTATCAATAGCAAAAAATGAGTATTCAGATGATGAATTCATAATGTTATATAAATATAGTAAAGAAGCCCTAACAAAAATGAATGGCGAAGTACTAAAAGGAAGAATGCCACAAAATGAAAATGAGATAGTTTTAAGTACTACATTTTTTGATGGAAAAGAAAATGAACCCAAAATAGGAGAAAAAGTAACCTTTACCTTAGGAAAAAGAATAGATGAAGGAAATGAACTACTATCACAAGCAAAAAGTGAAACAGAAGAATTTATAGAAAGTGAAAAACGAACATTTACAGTATGTGGGAAAATATATAGGCCAATATTTGAAAGCTCTACAGACCATTATACATCAGGAATAACCCTTCTAGAAAATGAAGAAGAAATAACATCAGAACTAGTAGATATAGGTATAATAAATAGAAAAGCAAAAGACGTATATAAAAACACAAAAGAGATTTGTGAAAATTTAAATACTGAGAGCACTCACAAAACTGACTATAACACATATGTACTAGCATATAAAGGAGTAAACCACAAAGCAGAATTTAATGGGACATTATATAGCATTTGTGCAATATTAATAACAGTTATAATAGTAGGCTCAGTATTAGTTATTTACAATAGTTTTGCAATATCAGTATCAGAAAGAAAAAAACAATTCGGAATGTTATCCTCAATAGGAGCAACAAGAAAACAAATAAAAAGAAGTGTAGTATATGAAGCAGTAGTTTTAGGAAGTATAGGAATACCAACAGGAATAGTATCAGGAATAGCAGGAATAGGAATCACTTTAAAATTTGTAGATAATTTATTAAAGCCAATGTTAACAGATACAAACTGGGGATTTAAACTTACAATATCTTGGCCATCAATACTAATAGCTGCAATATTAATAGCATTTACAATATATCTATCAGTAATAATACCAGCAAAAAGAGCAAGTAAAATAAGTCCTATAGAAGCAATAAGGCAAACAACAGATATTAAAGTAAAACCAAAGAAATTAAGAACACCAAAAATAATAAGAAAAATATTTGGAATTCAAGGAGAACTTGCACTTAAAAATCTAAAAAGAAGTAAAAAAAGGTATAGAACAACAGTAATATCACTAGTAATAAGTATAGTATTATTCATGGCAACAACAGGCTTTGTAGGCTATATGTTTGAAGGTTTTGACACAATATATAAAACGGTAGACTACGACTATGAAATAAGACTAAACAAAACTGAAAAAACTGATGAACTATATGAAAAGATAAGTAATATAGAAAAAATAGAAGATATAATCAAATATAAATATATAGGCAAAACAATAGAAGTGCCAGTAAATAAGTTAAATGAAAAATTAAAAAATACTATAAATGAAGAAAGAAGAAAAAGTGAGCAAAACCCATTAGATGAAAATGGTACTTATAATTTATCGGCGTATATATATTGTTTAGATGAAAAAACATATAAAGACTATTTAAAAGAAACAGGAATAAATAACTTAAATCAAGATGAATTTATACTAGTAAATTATGCTAATTTGTTACAAAAATACAAAATAGAAACACAAATATTAAATTATAAAAATGGTGACGAAATACAAGTAACAAGATATAAATACGAATATGATGAATATGGAGATGAAACAAACAAAACAGAAGATGGTAGTTTCAAAATGAAATTTGCAAAAATAACACAAAAACTACCATTTACAATAGAAGGTTCAAGCTTTATAGGAAATACAATATTTATAACTTCAAAGGAGAATTTTGAAAAACTAAATAAAGATGATATGGAATTAGAAGAAACAGTAAGAATAAAGACAAAAGACGTAGCCTTATTAGAACAACAAATAGGAATGTTAAAAGAAAAATATCAAAATGAAGGATTAGAAAATGGCTTCAACATAAAAGAACAAATAGAGCAAATGAAAAACCTAAAACTAATAATTCAAATATTCCTATATGGCTTCATATTCCTAATATCAGCAATAGGAGTATCAAATGTATTTAATACAATATCAACAAATATAACACTAAGAAGGAGAGAATTTGCAAACCTAAAATCAATAGGAATGACAAACAAACAATTCAAACAAATGTTAGACCTAGAATGTATATTCTATGGAAGTAAGGCACTACTATATGGTGTTCCATTAGGAATACTAGTATGCTACCTACTAAACAATGCTTTCAGTGACATGATAGAGTTTATGTTCAAAATACCATGGAATAGTATAATAATATGTATAATAGCAATATATGCAGTAGTGTATGTGACAATGGTATATGCAAGTAGGAAGGTAAAAAAAGAGAATATAATAGATGTAATAAGGGATGACAATATTTAAGTTCCCATTGGGGACGTTTCCTTTTGGGGTATCTGTCACTTTTGGGAATATATGTTATGCAAAAAATAATGAAATTGTATTGTAGGGGAGCGCACTTAGAGCGCACCATACTTAGAAAGAATTATCTTAGGATATATAATATTAAACTACTTGAAAAGCATAAAAGTAATTGATATAATAAATTAAAATATATGAAGGGACAAGAAGTAAAGTGTTAGAACAATTTTCAAGAACAGAATTATTAATAGGAAAAGAAGCAATAGAAAAACTTTCAAATACAAAAGTTGCTATATTTGGAATAGGAGGAGTAGGTTCTTTTGTAGCAGAAGCATTAGCAAGGGCAGGAATAGGAAGTTTCTTGTTAGTAGATAATGATATAATAAGCGAAAGTAACTTAAATAGGCAAATACATGCATTAACAAATACAATTGGAAAATATAAAGTAGAAATCATGAAAGAAAGAATAATGCAAATAAATGAAAACGCCAAAGTAGAAATATCAAAAGAATTTTTTATGCCAAATTCAGATGAAGAAATAATAGATAATACTATAAATTATATAGTAGATGCAATAGATACTGTAACAGCAAAAATAGAACTAGTAATTAGAGCGGAAAAGCTAAATATACCTATAATTTCTTCAATGGGAACAGGAAACAAATTAGACCCCACCAAATTTGAAATAACAGACATAAACAAGACAGTAGTATGTCCTTTAGCAAAAGTTATAAGAAAAGAATTACGTGCTAGAGGGATAAAAAAATTAAAAGTTGTATACTCAAAAGAAGAGCCAATAAAGACTAAACAAACAGTAGAGCAAAACGAAAAAAAACATGTACCAGGAAGTATATCATTTGTACCATCAGTAGCAGGTTTAATTATAGCATCAGAAGTTGTAAAAGATTTAATAAAATAAATACCTAAAAATCAATAGTTATACACCAATACCCCCTTATTTACAAAATACCTAAGGGGGTATATAATGTATTAGGTGATTAAAAATGGAAAATGAAAAATGTTGTGACAAAAAAACACATAGAAGTAACGAAGAAAAGAAGCTTATTACAAATCGTTTAAGTAGAATTGAGGGGCAAGTAAAAGGAATAAAGAAAATGATAGAAGAAGACAAATATTGCAATGATGTATTAATTCAACTATCAGCAATTGAAAATTCTATAAAAAGTTTATCAAATCATATATTAGAAAAACATTTATATAGTTGTGTTACAAATGATTTAGAAAAAGGAAACCTAGAAATTATAGATGAGTTAATTAGTTTATTTAAAAAATTTAATAAATAATGAGAAAAGAGGAATAACATGGATAAAGTATTTGAAAGAAAAATAAATTATTATGAAACAGACAGAATGGGAGTAGTACATCATTCAAACTATATAAGGTACTTAGAAGAAGCTAGATGCTATTTTTTAGAGAATATAGGAATTCCATTTGAAGTATTAGAAGAAAATGGAATAACAATTCCAGTGTTAGGGGTAAATTGCAATTATAAGTATCATGTTACATTTGGAGATACTTTGCAAATTCGTGTATTTATAAAAGAATATACAGGAGTAAGAATGACAGTAGGTTATGATGTTAAAGAAAAAGAAAGAGGAAAAGTAGTCATTGTAGCAGAAACAAAACATTGCTTTACAGAAAGAAGTTTAAAACCAATAAACTTAAAAAAATATGCTCCAAAATTTAGTGACAAATTTATAAGTTTAATGGAAAAATAATAAAATATAAAGAAAGAAGGTAATAAATAAAATGAAAGAAACTATAATAAAAGTACAAGGAATGGCATGTGAGGGCTGTGAAAAAAGAATTCAAAATGCTTTGAAAAATATGGAAGGAATAGAAAATGTAGTTGCCAACCATAAAGAAGGAACAGTTACTGTAATAGCAAATGAAACTCTAATTAATATTATAAAAGAAAAAATAGAAGATTTAGGGTTTATTGTCTTATAAAAATTTAAAAGAATAATAGAATAAAGGGTGCTTGTAGAATTTATTAGATATAAATACTTGAATAATAAAATATTTTATGTTATTATTTATATTAGAAACTTATTAAAAATCTGTATTACAAATGTAAAGGAGGTTTATTATGGTAGCAATAATAAGAAAGAGAGTATTATATCCAGAAAAAGATATATATGGTGAAGGCGAAATTGTAGCAATGGGATATATATCTAAAAAGAGTCCATATCCAATTTACACAGTAAGGTCTTATTCTCAATACTATTACGCTAATGTAGCTTTTCGGAAAACAATAATTATTAGATATGATGATACAAAATTAAGAAGGTTACAGCGTAAGATTAATAAAAAAGAAAAACAAGGATATATGACTTATGAACAAGGAGTAAAAGTTATTTTAACAACTGTTTGCAATATGATTGAACAGCAGTTAATAGGAACATTCTTATAAACAAACAAAAAGCACCTAAAATAAGGTGCTTTTTGCATTGAAATAATAAGTAAAGGAGTTTAAAGGACTGTCCTCACCATTCTGAAATCGGAATGAAAGTGAATTTAAGAATTGCTAAATAGTGAAAACTACAAAGCAATTCTATAAATTCGCATACTTATCTTCTAAGAGCTTTTTGTGTACTAGACGAAAATTCTAAGAATATAAGCAAGGACTATCCCTAATGTGTGGAAAAGATGAAAAAGATAATTTTAGAGATTGATGGAATGACGTGTAGTGCGTGTTCTAATGGATTAGAGAGATATCTGAATAAACAAAAGGGTATTGAAAGTGCTAGTGTAAATTTGGTTATGGCCAATACTACTGTTGAGTATGATGAAAAAGTGTTAGACCAAAATAAAATTGAACAGTTTATTAAAGAAGCAGGGTTTAAAAGTTTAGGATTGTTTAAGGAAATAAAGGTGGAAGAGAAGAATAAAACTGAAAAAGTTAAATTCTTTATTTTCTTAGTATTAGCAATTATTTTAATGTATGTTTCAATGGGACATATGGTAGGTTTACCAATTATAGATTTATTGAATATGCATACACACCCAATTAATTATACAATAGTGTTATTTTTATTAACTACTTGTTTTATAGTGTATGGTTTTGATATTATAAAAAATGGATATAAAAACTTAATACACAAAACTCCTAATATGGATACTTTGGTAAGCATAGGTGTAATTAGTAGTTTAGCATATAGCTTATATAGTATGTTTATGGTAATAAAAGGAGAGCATTTCTATGTAGAAAATTTGTATTTTGAGTCAGCAGCAATTATTATATTTTTTATAAAATTAGGTAGATATATTGATGGAATAAGTAAAGATAAAACAAAAGAAGCCATTCAAAAATTAGTAAAAATAACTCCAAATGAAGCTACTATAAAAATTGATGGTAAAGAAAGAAGAGTAACAATAGATGAAGTTAATAAAGGTGATATTTTAGTGTGTAAACCAGGTGAAAAAATAGCAGTAGATGGCAAAATAACATTTCGGAAAAGCACATTTTGATGAAGCTTTTATTACAGGTGAAAGTATGCCAGCAAATAAAACAGTAGGAGAAAAGGTAATTGCAGGAAGTATTAATTATGATGGATATATAGAATATGAAGCAGAAAGAATAGGAAAAGAATCTACAATATCTGAAATTGTAAGGTTAGTGTTAGATGCCACAAATACAAAAGCTCCTATTGCAAAATTAGCAGATAAAGTAAGTGGCTATTTTGTACCAGTTGTTATTTTGGTTGCAACAATTTCGTTTATAATATATCTTTTAATAGGTGCCTCATTTGCAGTAGCATTAAATGTATTTATAACCGTTTTAGTAGTAGCATGCCCATGTAGCTTAGGTTTAGCAACTCCACTTGCCATTGTAGTAAGTGAAGGTTTGTGTGCAGAAAATGGAATATTAATAAAGAAGAGCGAAATACTAGAAAATGCTCAAAAAACAAACACTATTGTGTTTGACAAAACAGGAACATTAACATATGGAACTTTGAAAATAGCAAATGTAATTAATTATACTAATATGGAAGAAAAAGAAATATTAGCCTTAGCAGGAAGTATAGAAAAGAAAGGTACACACCCTATATCAAAGGCTTTTGTAGATTATTTAGAACAAAACAAAATACAAACATTAGAAGTAGAAAATTATGAAGAAATAAGTGGGTATGGAGTATGTGGCACAATTAACAAAGAACAAATAATATTAGGAAATAGTAAAATACTTTCAAAATATAATATAGAAAATACACATAAGCAAGACGAAGAAAAACTTGCAAAAGAGGGAAATAGTATTATATATGTTGTAAAAAATAAAGAAATAGTTTCAATAATAGGTGTAAGTGATATTATAAGAAAAGATGCAAAAGATGTTATAGATACTTTAAACGAAAACAAAGTAGAAGTAATAATGTTAACGGGCGATAATAAAGAATCGGCAGAAAAAATAGCCAAAGAAATAGGAATACAAGAAGTAATATCAAATGTACTACCAACACAAAAATTAGAAGTAATTAAAAATTTAAAAGAAGAAAACAAATTTGTACTAATGTGTGGAGACGGAATAAACGATAGCCCAGCATTAGCCACAGCAAATATAGGAGTAAGTGTAAATAGTGGAACAGATATAGCAATGGACTCATCAGACGTAATACTAACAAGAAATGACCTAAATTCAATTATAAACCTAATACACATAAGCAAAAAAACAATAAGAAATATAAAACAAAACCTATTCTGGGCATTTTTCTACAACGTACTAATGTTACCAGTCGCAATAGGGTTACTTACACCAATAGGGATAACAATAAATCCAATGATAGCAAGTGTTGCAATGGTAATAAGTAGTTTTACAGTTATATTAAATGCTTTAAGGCTAAGGAATATAAAGTTAAATTAATAAACATAAAATCATGTAAAACTATTGAAAAACAGTTCTTATATAGTATAATACTAGCATACTAGTAAATAGCTAGTCTAAATTTAATAACTCTATATTTGGAGGTTTAAATACTATTGCAGATAGTAACAGATTACCAAAAGAACAAAATGCATAGCAAAATTAATGAAATTTATTGAAATTAAAATAAAGTAATGTTAATATAAGATACGTATAAATAGAAGAATAATAATTTAGGAGTAAGAAATGGAGCAGGAAATAAAGAAAATAAATAGAAGTATAAAAATATATCCCGTATTTGCATCTTTTACAGGAGATATGATATTTTTTGTACCAATAGATACACTATTTTTAACCTTAGTAAAAGGCTTAAATGCAAGTCAAATAACTGCAATGACAATGGTTGCATTATTAGTATGTATAATTTTTCAAAAAGTAATATTAGCAATAATAAAAAAAGTTGGAAATGTAAATTCATTAAGAATAGGTGCGTGTTTATTAGTACTTACATCTTTTATATTAACTTTTGGAAAATCATTTCCTTTAATGCTACTATATAAAAGTATAAATGAAATAGCAGTTATGTTTTTAAACATGGATGAAATTATTTTAAAGAATAATTTAAAAGCAGTAGGAAGAAATGAAGATTATTATAAAATAAGAAATAAATCTAAAATAATGTATTCAATTATAACTTTATTTACAGCATTAGTAGCTGGACAACTATTTAATACAAATCACTATTTGCCAATGTATTTGTCAATAATAATATATATATTATTATCAGTAGTTGCATTTTTATATTATGAAGCTAAAACACAGAAAACAAAAATAGAAGAAAAAAGCAATAAAAATGTAAAAATAACATCAATTATGTTTTTAGTAATATTATCTAATGCAGTATTTTACTCAATTGTAAAAATGGGACAAAACAATAGTAAATTATTTATGCAATATGATTTTCAAAATTTCTTATCAATAGAAATGGTAACATACTATATAACAACAATAGTATTTATATCAAGAATTGCCAGATTAGCAGGGAATATAATATTTGGTAAGATATATTCAAAAATAAAAGATAAAATGAGTATTGTATTAACAGTATGTTTAAGTATGGCTTTTCTACTATTAATTATAGGTCATTACATAAATACAGTATTTATATATAAAGTAATAATAATGTCATTAGGATTTTTCTTAATATTAGCAACAAGAGATTCTTTTCAAATATATATAGAAGATGTTGCTTTAGATATTTCTAATAAAGACGAACAACAAAAAACAATAATAAATATAGAAGTATATAGAAGAATAGGAACACTAATTTTAAGTGCGATATTTACCTTAATATTAATGAAATATGAAATGATAGTAATAGAAGTGTTACTGTTTGCACTAGCAGTAATTGAAATATTTGTAAATAAAAAATTATGCAATAGGTTGCAAAAACTAAAATGTAATTAAATGAAGTTAATAACAAAATAGAGCCAAAATAAAAAATCGAATTTAACCAATTTTTTATTTTGGCTCATTTATAATAGAATAAAAATTCCTAAAACTATAACCTTCACTTTTCAAATACTCAATTGAATCTTCTAATGCTAAAGAGCTATTACTTACATCCTTAGTATCGTGCATTAAAATAACTAAAGTATCTTTATTTTTAGAAGATTGTTTTAAATTATTTAACAATTGGCTAGAAGTATACTTTTTTACAGAATCGTTATTTAAACAGTTCCAATCAATATAGGAATAATTCATTTGCGAAAGAAGTTTGGCCATTTCTTTCTTTTTTGCTTTATATTGCGAAGACATAAAACCATTAGGAAACCTAAAAATTAAAGAAGAATAATCTTCTACGCCAATAGCTTTTCCAATTGCTATATCGGTCTTCTTAATTTCATTTGTAAAACTTTCAGAAGACTTATATAAAATAGTATTATTATGACTATATGTATGATTTGCAATATAATGCCCTTCTTTATAAGCTCTCTTTACAATTTCTGGGTGAACCTCTACTGATTTACCTATAACAAAAAAAGAAGCTTTTACATTTTCTTTCTCTAAAATGTCTAAAATTTTATGTGTAACCAAACTAGGACCATCATCGAAAGTTAAATAAGCAATCTTTTCTTTTTGTTTAGTAAGATTACTAATTTCATACATATAATCATTAGAAGATTCATTATTACTAGATAAGCTTGTAGCTAAAGAATTTGAAAGCTTACAAATAAAAATTAGAATAATTATAGAAATTATAAAAAAACTTATAAAAAAAGCATTCTTTTTAAAAATAAAAATTTTCAAGAAAACCACCTATATAAAAATATTATATAAATACTAAATTATTCCATATAAAGTCTAATTTGGAATAAACTACAAATAATTTTAATAAAATAAATATTGTTAAACAATCTATTTTATGATAATATATAATTATATAAAATTTATATAAAAGGAAAATAAAGATGAAAAAGATATATATAATATTAACACATACTGGTACAACACTATCAAAATTAATAAAAAGTTATACAAAAAATGAATTTTCTCATGTATCTATATCATTAGATGATAAACTAAAAAAAATGTATAGTTTTGGAAGGCTACATCCATACAATCCTTTTTGGGCAGGTTTTGTACATGAAGGAATTGATCATGGTACTTTTAAAAGATTTTATTTAACAGAAACAAAAGTATATTCATTTGAAGTTACTGAAGAACAATACAAAAAAATGGAAGAAATTATTGAATATATGAAAACTAGAAAGAAATCATATAAATTTAATATAATAGGATTATTTGCTGTAAGTATTAATAAGAAAGTTAAATTTAAGAATTACTTTTACTGTGCAGAGTTTGTAAAGTATGTATTAGAAGAAGCAGGAGTAAAAACAAATTTACCAGAGATAATAAAACCAGAAGATTTTAAAAACTTAGAAGGTATTAAATTAGTATACAATGGAAAACTAAATGAATATAAATTAGTACCAAATTTTTAAAACTGAATCTTACAAAAATGTAAGATTCAGTTTGTTTATTTTGTGTTATAATAAAATAGGAGTTGATTAAATTGCAAAAAATATTAATAGTAGAAGATGACGAAAAGCTAAGAAATGAACTAAAAATATTTTTACAGAAAAATGGATATGAAGTAGAAGTTTTAGAAACTTTCAAAAATACAATAGATGACATTTTAAAAATAAATCCCAATTTAGTCTTGTTAGATATAAACTTACCAAATGTTGATGGACAGTATGTCTGTAAAGAAATAAGAAAAACATCAAACATGGGAGTAATAATAGTAACAAGTAGAGATAATGAAATAGATGAACTACTTTCAATAAACTATGGAGCAGACCATTACATTACAAAACCATACAATATACAAATATTACTTGCAAAAATAGCAGCATTATTAAGAAGAACAGATTTAAGTGCAGGAACTTCAGATAAAATAGATGCAAAAGATTTTATAATAAATACCTCAAACAGTACAATAGAAAAGCAAGGAAAAGTAATAGAACTTACAAAAAATGAATACAAAATATTAAAATATTTAGTACAAAACAGAGAAAAAATAGTATCAAGAGAAGAAATAATGGACTGCCTATGGGAAACAGAAAGCTTTATAGATGATAACACTTTAACCGTAAATATAACAAGACTAAGAAACAAGCTAGAAGAACTAAATTTAAAAGAACTATTAGAAACAAGAAGAGGACAGGGATATATATTAAGAAGATAAGTAGATTGGTAGATTAGGAACTGTTCCCAATCGGAAGCCAAAAGGAGAAATTTATGAAATTCAAAAACTTTTTTAAAGATAAAATTATAACAATAATGTTACTACTATTTGCAATTTTAGCAATAGAAATATTTTTAATTGCATATCCAATTGCTAATTTTATAAGAATATATATACCTATAATAATCATGGGGCTTTATGCAGTAGGAATCACAATTGAATATTTAATAAAAAAACAATTTTATACAAATTTAATAATGACACTAGAAGAATTAGAAGATAAATACCTAATTACAGAAATAATAAAATCTCCTAATTTTATAGAAGGAAAAATACTAAACAATTCATTACAGCAAATAAATAAATCAATGATAGAAAACGTAAATAAATACAAATACATGCTAGAAGACTACAAAGAATACATAGAACTATGGATTCACGAAATAAAAATGCCAATTGCAACTAGTAAAATGGTTATAGAAAACAACAAAAATGAAGTAACAAAAAGCATAGATGAAGAGCTAGAAAAAATAGAAAACTATATAGAACAGGCCCTATTTTATGCACGAAGTAGCACAGTAGAAAAAGACTATTACATAAGAAAAACAAGTCTTCAAGATATTGTCAATGAAAGCATAAAGAAAAATAAAAATATATTAATAGCACAAAAGATATCATTAAACATCCATAACATAGAGGAAGAAGTAAATACAGATAGTAAATGGATAGTATTTATATTAAACCAAATTATACAAAATAGTGCAAAATATATGAAAAGTGGCGAACCATCACAAATAGAAATATATGCAAAACAAGCAAAAGAAAATGTAATACTATATATAAAAGACAATGGAATAGGAATAAAAAAAGGAGAAGTTACAAGAGTATTCGAAAAAGGCTTCACTGGAACAAACGGAAGAGAAGCAAACAAAAAATCCACAGGAATAGGCTTATACCTATGTAAAAAACTATGTGACAAACTAGGAATATCAATAGAACTAAATTCTGTTCAAAATGAAGGTACAGAGGTAAGGTTAGTATTTCCAAAAGGTAGCTATGTAGAAATTGCATAAAAAAATAAAATATACATGAAATAGTATTGACAAATAATATTACACATGCTAATATTATTTTAACAAATAATGTTTTGCTAATTAGGGAGCAAATAAAACAAAGCCTAATGAACAAATTTAAAATGGGGTTAAAACAATAAAATGTTTTAGCCCTATTTTTTTGAATAGTAAAAATTGATTTTAAACTGTAGTGGTCGTATGTACCATTTTATTCTATTAGAAAGGAGAGAAAGTATAAAAGTTAAAACCTTACAAAAATGTAAGCTTCCTGTAACCAAAATCGATGGAAACAATATAAAAAAACGTTTATAATAATAACAAGTAAACGAAAGGAGTTTTTAAAAGTGGAAAAAATTTTAGAAGTAAAAAACATAGAAAAGTACTATGGAAACAAATCAAATTTAACAAAAGCAATAGACAATATAAGCTTTAATGTAGATAAAGGAGAATTTGTTGGAATAATGGGAGCAAGTGGCTCTGGAAAAACTACTCTTTTAAATTGTATATCAACAATAGATAAAGTAACAGCAGGCCATATTATAATTAATGGAGAAGATATAACAAAACTAAAAGGAAACAAATTAAATAAATTTAGAAGGGAAGAGCTAGGCTTCATTTTCCAAGACTTCAACTTACTAGATACATTAACTGCATATGAAAATATTGCACTAGCATTAACCATTCAAAAGGTAAACCCAAAAGAAATTGATAAAAAAGTAAATAATATTGCAGAAAAACTAGGAATTAAAGATACTTTAAAAAAATATCCATATCAATTATCAGGAGGGCAAAAACAAAGAGTAGCATCAAGTAGAGCAATAATAACAAATCCAAAACTAGTACTAGCAGATGAGCCAACAGGAGCATTAGACTCAAAATCAGCTAGGCAATTATTAGAAAACTTTGAATACCTAAATAACGAGCTAAAAGCTACAATTTTAATGGTTACACATGACGCTTTTACCGCTTCTTATGCAAATAGAATACTATTTATAAAAGATGGAAAAGTATTTAATGAACTAATAAAAGGAAATGATACACGAAAACAATTCTTCGAAAAAATAATAGAAGTTCAAACACTTCTTGGAGGTGATTTAAACGATGTTATTTAAATTATCTTTTAATAATATGAAAAAAAGTATAAAAGATTACAGTATCTACTTTTTAACATTAGTACTAGGTGTAGCAATATTTTATATGTTTAACTCACTAGATAGCCAGCAAGCCATGCTACAAGTATCAGAATCACAAAGAAGTATTATTAAATTAATGATAACAATGTTAGGGTTTGTATCAACATTTGTAGCAATAGTACTAGGACTATTAATTGTATATGCAAATAATTTTCTAATAAATAGAAGGAAAAAAGAATTTGGAATATACATGAGCCTAGGAATGGGAAAATGGCAAATATCAAAAATAATATTAATGGAAACAATTTTTGTAGGAATAATATCACTTGCAATAGGCATTGGAGTAGGTGTATTTGCTTCGCAATTTATGTCAGTACTAGTTGCAAAAATGTTTGAAGCAGATATGAGTAAATTCCAATTTGTATTTTCAGTAGATAGCACAATAAAAACATGTATATATTTTGCAATAATGTACCTTGCAGTAATGCTATTTAATACAATAACAGTCTCTAAATACAAACTAATAAACCTACTAAATGCAAACAAGAAAAATGAAACAATAAAAATAAAAAATCCATTTATATCAATACTAGTATTTATAATATCAAGCATAATATTAGGCTACGCATACTGGAAAGTAACAGGAGATGTACATTCACTTTCAACAGCTGAAAAATTGTTACCACCTATATTAATGGGAATAGTAGGAACATTAGGAATATTCTGGTCTTTATCAGGTTTTATATTACATATAGTTAAAATTATGCCCAAAACATATTTAAAAGGAACAAATATGTTTGTACTAAGACAATTAAACAATAAAATTAACACAACAGTAATAAGTATGAGTGTAATATGTTTAATGTTATTTATGACAATAACAATATTATCTTCAAGTTTAGCATTAAGAAACACAATGCAAAGAGAACTGATTGATATGACACCAGTAGATTTAAACCTATATAAAACAGCCAATTTACCAGAAAAATATATAAATAGGGAAGGAAAAGAAATAACATATACCAAAGAACAAGTAGAAGATTCTAGAGTACCTATAAGTCAAACTCTAAAAGAAAATGGAGTAGATATGAATGTACTAAAAGATATAACAGAAATAATGGTATATACTGATAAAAATTTAACTTGGGGAAAATTTTTTGGAGATAAAGCTGATGAAGTAAAACAAGTATTTCCAATGCTTGTTTATGAAACAAATGAACAAATAATAAAAATATCAGATTATAATAAAATAGCGTTAGCTTATGGAATAGAAAAGTATTCTTTAAAAGATGATGAATACATTATGCTTTGTGATTTTGATTCAATGAAAGAATTACGAAATAAGATATTAAAAGAAGGAACTAGTATTTTAGAAATTGCAGGAAAAGAATATAAATCAAAATATAATGAATGTAAACCAGGATTTGTATTAATGTCAACAAGTCACACAAACACAGGTATTATATTAGTACCAGATAATTGCCCACTAACAGAAGCTAACAAAGAACAAGCATTATTAATAGCAAATTATAATGCAAATTCACAAGAAGAAAAGGAAGAAATAGAAAAAATATTTGCAGGAACAAACTCTAACTTAATAGATAATATAGCAAGTAAAGGAATTAGAATTGATGGATTTACAAAAATATCTATAATGGAAGCAAGTATTGGTTTAGCAACAATAATAACCTTTATTGCAATATACTTAGGTATAATATTCTTAATAGCAAGTAGTGCAATATTAGCACTAAAACAACTAACAGAAAGTGCAGACAATAAACAAAGATATGCTATTTTAAGAAAAATAGGCTGTGACGAAAAAATGATAAACAAAGCACTATTTAGTCAAATAGGAATATTCTTTATAATGCCACTAATACTAGCAATAATCCACTCAATATTTGGAATAGAATTTGTACTTTCAATGTTAAACGGAATAGCAAAAAAAGAAGAATTAGTACCATCAATTATAGCCACAGTGCTAGTAATGGGAGCAATATATGGAGCATACTTCTTAGCAACATACATAGGAAGCAAAAGCATAATAAAAGAGGAGGAGTAAAACATGGAAAATATGAAAGAAAAAATACCATTTATAATAGGAATAATAATACTAATAGCACTTTGTATAGGAGCCTATTATGTAATATGTGAGCAAGTATATGAATATTACACAAAAATAGATAATAGCAAAATACAAACACTTCCAGCAACAGATGATATGAACTATGAATACACTCTAACTTGCTATAACGAACAAGGAAAATTAAGAGAAATAAAGTTCAAAACTAGCAGACAATTAAGAGAAGGAGCATACTTAAAATTAGAGTTCCTTAACATAGCAGGTGTAAGAAATTGGGAAGAAGTGCAATTAAATGAATTACCTGATAAAGTAAGAGCGAATTACGAGTAATAATAATCAATAAATGAAGAATAATAAATAATAAATTGTTGTAGGGGTCGCACCCATGGGCGACCCGCTCTTCGGAGAAATAGCTTAAACAACAAACAATGTAAAAAAGAAGCTGCAATTTAAAAGCGGCTTCTTTTGAAGAGATTATCTTGAATATAAGATATCCATTTTCTTGCAAAAATCTGGTAGGATACCTTTACAGAAAAAGTGATGGCACCTAAAGATGTCTTCTTTCAAATAATGACTTAGAAATGAATAAAATGAATTTCTAAATTTTAGTACTTCAACATACTTCTCTGCATAAGCTCTTTTCATACCAAACACTGCATCTATTTCTGTCATACTCAGCTCATCATATAATTTTTGCAATGTGTGACAAGCATAGATGCGAGTTCCAATAACTACTAAAAGCATAGTAACGAATAATAAAGCTACAATAAATAATAAGTCCCGAGTCATATTTTATTTCTCCCTTCACAATATAATTAATATGCTTATATATTAACATAAAATATGTAAAAAGTCAAATATAATTATAATAACATTAATAGCATTAGTCACAACAGCAAAATTAATAAAAATGGATATGATCGGAGAAGAATACAAAGAAGCATATTTAGCAGAATGTGCAAAAGTATTTGAATAAAACAAAAAAGTCAAGATTGTCAAATGACAGCCTTGACTTTTTTCAATGCATTTCTAAATTTACTCATATTTCCCAACTATCCATAATAATATAATTAATATAAAAAATAAATCAAACCCTAGGAGGTAACAGATGAAAACAATAGGAGAAATATGTAGCTTATCAGAACTAAAAATTGGACAAACAGCAGTAGTAAAAAGCATTAACATTACAAATAAAAATGTAAAAAGGCATTTGCTAGATATGGGGTTAACCAAAGGAACAAAAGTAAGCATAAAGAAAATAGCACCTATGGGAGACCCAATTGATATTCTACTTAGAGGTTATGAACTTGCAATAAGAAAAGCGGATTTAAAACAAATAGAAGTGGAGGTAATACAATAAATGAAAGTTGGACTAGTTGGAAATCAAAATAGTGGTAAAACAACATTATTTAACTGTTTAACTGGCATGAATGCAAAGATAGGAAACTGGCCAGGAGTTACAATTGAAAAAAAGGTTGGAACAATAAAAGGTACAAAACATGAAATAACAGACTTACCAGGAATATATTCTCTAAGCCCATACTCTGCTGAAGAAGAAGTTTCAAGAAACTTTGTATTTAATGAAAATCCAGATGTAATAATAAACATAGTAGATGCAACATGTTTAGAAAGAAGCTTATTTTTAACAACTCAATTATTAGAATCAAACTGTAAAGTAATAGTTGCACTAAATATGGCAGACAAGCTAGAAGAAAAAGGGTTAAGCATAGATGAAAAGAAAATGGAAGAAATGCTAGGAGCAAAAGTGATTAAAATATCAGCTTTAAAAGAAATAGGAATAGAAGAACTTATAAAAGAAATAAATAAGCCACTAAAAAGTAAGCAAAATAAAGTAATTCCACAATACCTAAGTAAAGATTATGAACTTGAAAAATATGAAGAAATTGTAAATCAAAAATATTCATTTATAAGCAAGGTAGTAGAAAATTGTATAAAAAAGAAAATAAAGCCAGAAGCAATATCAGATAAGTTAGACAAAATATTGTTAAACAGATGGCTTGCATTTCCTATATTTATAATAATTATGTTTTTAATATATTATTTATCAGTAGGAATAGTAGGAAGTTTTACTGTAGACTTAGTAGGTGATAGCATAGGAAGTTTTGGAGAATATATAGGAAAACTAATGCAAAATTTAGGAGCATCTGAATGGGTAAATAGCCTAGTTGTAGATGGCATTATAGCAGGAGTAGGAGCAGTGCTAGGTTTTGTACCACAACTTATAATATTATTTACATGTATATCCTTATTAGAAACCACAGGTTATATGTCAAGAATATCACTACTATTAGATAAAATATTTAGAAAAATAGGTCTAAGCGGAAAAAGCCTAATACCATTTATAGTAGGCTCAGGTTGCTCTGTTCCAGGAATAATGGGAACAAGAATTATAGAAAATGAAGACGAAAGAAAAATGACTACAATACTTACACCATTTATTCCATGTAGTGCAAAACTACCAATAATAGCACTATTTGCAGGCTATTTCTTTCCAAATTCATCAGGAATAGCCTCTAGCTCATTATATTTTTTTGCTATTGTGGTCATAATTATAAGTGCATTAATTATGAAAAAGTTTGTATTTAAACATACATCAAATACCTATATTTCAGAGCTTCCAGAATATAAATTGCCAAGTGCAAAATATATACTAAAAGATGTATTTGACAAAGTAATGGCATTTATAAAAAGAGCAGGAACTACTATTTTACTATGTTCAATTATAGTATGGTTTTTACTATCTTTCTCATTCAAAATGGAATATGGGGTAGATATTGAAGAAAGCATATTAGCAGGAATAGGAACAAAAATTTCATGGGCATTTAAGCCAATACTTGGAGAAAACAGCTGGGAAGCGACAGTATCAGCGTTGCAAGGGCTAGTAGCCAAAGAACAAGTAGTATCATCAATGGCAGTAATAAATGGCTTAGCAGAAGATGCAAGCCAAGGAAGCCAAATATTTGCAAGCGAGCGGAGCATTTGGTTTCTTCACAGCATCATCAGCATATGCTTTTATGGTATTTAACCTATTTTCAGCACCATGCTTCGGAGCCATAGGAGCAATGAAAAGAGAACTAGGAAGCACCAAAAAACTACTAAAAGCCCTAGCCTTCCAAACAAGTCTAGCATGGGTTTTAGCAACATTTGTTTATCAAATAGGAAGTAGAATAGAGAAGGGAATATTTAATATGGTAGATATAGGTTTTATAGCAGTAATTGTAGGTTTGGTGATATTGATAATAAAAGCATTGAATAAGAAAAATAAAAATGAATGTGTAGAGTGCATTTATTGTAGGAGTTGCAATAGAAATTAGAAAAATGTATTGACATAATGAATAAAAAGAGATTATAATAAATATACTAGAAATAACAACATGGTTATTTCTAAAAACTACTACAATGTAGCATAAAAAGATGGTGAATCCAGCCATAAATTGGAACTTAAAAAAGCGGTGAATCCAGCCAATAAATTGGAATTAAAAAAAGATTAGGACATTAAAACTTTCCTAATCTTTTATTTCTACTTAATTACTCCACTAATATTTTTAGAGCTAGAACGAGTTTTTTCTGCTACGCTTCCAATATATGGTATTACACCTTTGTAATCGGCGTTTTTAGAATCTTTTTCATAATTTTCAGCATATAATCTAGATTTTTGAATTAAGTTAGATGTTAAGGCAGGAGCAATATATGCTTTGCACTGTTTATTGTTTGTTCCATAAGCTCTTACATGTCCACCAACAATTACAGTCGATTCCATACTTTTTCCATTTATTTCTTTGCCTTTTTCAAATGTAAATTTTTTTCTAGTATCATAAAATGCCATATCTGACATGAATAAGTTACCAGAAGGCTTTCCAGCACATATATTTTCTCTTGCATTTGTTAAGTCTACGTTAAACCAGAAATCACCAATTTTTACTAAATTCCATGAATGTTCCACTTCTTCACCAGCATTATCCAAAGATACACCATCTATAACTACTGAATCAATATCAACACAACTTAAAACATTTCTTAATATTTCAGAATAGCCTTTGCATATAGATTTTCCAGTTAATAGTCCTATTAAACCACTTGCCATTTTGGATTCTTTTGAAAAACGAGGTTTCTCTGCTGCATCAAAATCATATTCGATTCTATTAGCAAGCTTATCGAGTATTTGAGCAGAAAGTTGAAGGTCAACATTCATTTTATCAAGGTTTGGGTCAATATATAAATTGTTAAGTATCTCATTGTCTACAACATTTCTTATTTGCTTATAAGCTCTTACATTTAAAGGTGTACATTCACCTTGATGTGCATTATGAGCAGATCTGTTTTTAGCAACTATTTTTATTCCATCAATATCAAAACATTTTTCAATACAATTTAGTTTTTCCAATGGAAGCTCACCAATATTATCAATAGTTACAGTAATTGGAATTCCCTTATAATCTTTTCCAGATTTAACCATTTGTTCTATTTGTTCTATACTTAAATTATTAGCATATGCATAAGGAAATTTTTCACCAATAGTTTTGATATCTCCATATTCAAATACATTTTGACCTTTAAAAATAATTCCAAAATTATTTATTTGTGAAGAAGGTTCTCTTTTAGCGAAGTTACTTACAGTTCTAATTTCTTCTGGAGTTTCTATTAATAACGATTGATTGGTAAAATTACTTATATCCAAACCTTGCTTTTGCATTTGTTTAAGAGTTTCAAATAAATAGCATAAAGGAAAGATATTTCTAAAAGTCCTAAATGGAGATGAAGACTTTTCGCAATACATTAAAAATTCATATGGTGTAATTTTACTTTTCATATCATCTTTAATTTTTCTTTGCATAAAAGGCTCACGTTCATTAAGCCAAGCTATATACATATTATTTATTAATTCATAGTTAATTTCATTTTTCATTTGTTATGCCACCTTTCTACTTATATTGTATCGTATTTACAACTACTAATTAAATTATACAATATTTGTCATAATATTGCAAATTTTATGTACATATTTAACCAATAAATTTCCCGAAATCTATATACAAAAAACGAACTAAATGATATACTAACAAAAGTTAGGTAACAATCGTTATTTAAAAAGGAGATGATAAGAAAATGCCACCAAGAACCATATTTGAAAAAGAGCAGGTACTTAACATAGCCTATCACATAGTAGAAAAAGAAGGATTTGAAGGCTTAAATGCTCGAAAAATTGCTAAAGAGCTAAATGCTTCTGTTCATCCAATTTTCAAACACTTTAAAGATATGGAAGAACTAAAAAGAGCAGTATATGAAAAAATATATTCAAAATATCAAGAATACATGTTAAGTGGTGCAAATGAGGAACAAGCATATAAAAAAATGGGGTTATCATATATTAAATTTGCAAAAGATTACCCAGAATTTTTCAAAATTATATTTATGCAAAAAACAAACCTTAATGCAGAAAATTTTATAATGGCAGATAATGTAGGAGATGATGTAATAGAGAAAGGCCAAATATTAACAGGACTTTCATTTGAAGAACAAAAGAAGTTCCATGTAAAAGTATGGATATTTACACATGGAATAGCATGTTTAGTTGCCACAAATACAGTAAAATTTTCAGATGTAGAAATAGAAGAATTATTAACACAAACTGTAAAAAAATTAATAATAGGATATAAAAACTGATAGAAATGATAATTTTGATGTAGGGGCGATTAGCAATCATCCGCTCTTCGAAGAAATAGCTTTTAAATTAGTCACCTTATGCATTTATATATATTAAAATAAAAATCGAACCCTCCAAGACAAGGGGTATTCCCCCGCGATCTGCGGGCTGTCGGGCTTCAATTTTGATTTTAATATATATAAACACATAAGGTTACTCTACAAATTGTTATTTAGCAATTTTTGAAGGAAAATTTAAAAAACTAAAAAAAGTTACTGCCTAAACTATAATATATTACTACATGGAAGCGGATTATATATGCCATAATCTAAACAACAATAGAAAGGAAGATTTAATAAAATGAACAATGTAATACAAGTCAAAAATTTAACCAAAGAATATAAAACTTTAAAAGCCATAGATGATATATCTTTTGAAGTACATGAAGGAGAAATATTAGGTTTACTTCGGACCTAATGGAAGTGGAAAAACTACTACTATAAACTGTATATTATCTTTACTAAAATTTAGTAAAGGAAGTATACAAATATTTGGAAAAGAAATGAAACCAAATTCTTATGATATAAAAAGAGATATAGGAGTAATATTCCAAGAAGTAGCTGTATTTGAAGAACTAACAGTATATGAAAATATAGACTATTTTTGTGGACTTTATATAAAAGATAAAGCTACTAGAAAAGAGTATATAGAAGGAGCAATTAAGCTAGTAAGTTTAGAAGAATTTAAAAAGTTCTACCCAAAGCAATTATCAGGTGGCTTATTAAGAAGACTAAATATAGCTTGTGGAATTGCACATAAACCAAAACTAATATTTTTAGACGAGCCAACAGTAGCAGTAGACCCACAAAGTAGAAACAATATATTAGATGGAATAAAGAAACTAAGAGAAGCAGGAGCAACCATAGTATATACAACTCACTATATGGAAGAAGTAGAAATTTTATGTGATAGAATTATCATTTTAGATAAAGGAAAAATACTTGCAACTGGAACATCAGATGAACTTAAGAAAAAAGCTAGAATAGAAGAAAAAGTTACAGTAGAAGTAAATAATTTAAAAGAAGATCAAATAGATAAAATAAGAAAATTGCAAAATGTAGAGGAAGTTAAATATAATGTAAACAACTTAATTATTACATATAAACAAGGTGAAAATAATTTAGGAGAGCTTACAAATTATTTGAAGAAAGAAGAAATAAAATACAATAAAATCTATTCAGAAAGACCAACTCTAAATGACGTATTTTTAGAATTAACAGGAAAGGAGCTTAGAGATTAATGTTTATACATAATTTTAAGTATACCTTGAAAACACTATTTGGCAACAAAATACTAATATTTTGGACCTTTGCATTTCCAATTATAATGGCAACATTTTTCAACCTAGCATTTTCAAATATAGAAAATAGCGAAAAATTAAGTATTATTAATATAGCAATAGTAGAAAGTAAAGAAACTAAAAATAATGAAATATTAAAGCAATCTTTTGAAGCTTTAAGTGATGAAGAAAACAAAGATAGGTTATTTTCTTTAAAATATGTAGAGGAGGCTACAGCAAAAGAACTATTAGAAAATGGCGAAATAACAGGATATTTAAACCTAGATGAAGATAAACCAAAAATAGTAATAAAATCAAATGGAATAAATGCAACAATATTAAAATATGTTACAGAAGAAATAACTAGTACAAGCAAAATAGTTCAAGACTTAGCAAATAAGAAAATAGTAGAAGAAAGTATGCAAGGAAAAGCACAAGTTGACTATGAAAAAATATATAAAGAAGCTTTAGAAATAGCAACAAAAGAAGACATAAGCTTCAAAAATATATCAAATGCAAATTTAAGTTATACTATGATTGAATTTTATACACTAATAGCAATGACATGTTTATATGGTGGAATATTAGCAATGACAGCAATAAATAATAGTTTAGCCAATATGGGAAATGTAGGAAAAAGAACAGCGGTAGCACCAATTAGCAAAGGAAAGCTAATAATTTCTAGCGTTTTAGCAAGTTATATAACACAATTAATTGGAATTAGTTTATTATTTATCTATACAATATTTATATTAAAAGTAGACTATGGAAATAATTTGCCTTTAATAGTATTATTAACTTTGGTAGGAAGTTTAGCAGGATTATCACTTGGCTTAGTAGTTGCAACAACTCTAAAAACAAACGAAAACGCAAAAACAGGAATATTACTTTCAGTTACAATGTTTGGTTGTTTTTTATCTGGAATGATGGGAATAACAATGAAATATATCGTAGATAAGAATGTTCCAATTGTAAATAAATTAAACCCTGCAAGTATGATAACAGATGGATTATATTCTTTATATTATTATGATACTTTTAGTAGATATTATATAAATGTTATAAGTCTACTTATATTTAGTAGCATTATGATAGCAATATCAATTATACAATTAAGAAAGCAAAAATATGAAACATTGTAAAAAAGTTCCAATTGGAGACGTTTCCTAATGGGGTATCTGTCCCAAATTGGAATAGAAAGGAAAGAAATGACAGTATTTAAAACATTTTTAAAAATATTAAATAAAAATAAATTTGTTGTACTTTTATATACAATAATATTACTAATATTTGGTGTGTTTAATATGACAACAAGTGAAAATAATACAAATTTTATAGCAGTTAAACCAGATATTTTAATAATAAATAAAGATGAAGAAATAGGCTTAACTAAAAATTTGGTAGATTATATAAAAGACAATTCAAATATAATAAATATAAAACTAGAAGATGATAGTATTAATGATGCATTATTTTATAGAGATGTAAACTATATTATCTACATACCTGAAAATTATAGGCAAACTGTATTAAATGGTGAAAAACCAGAAATACAAATAAAAAGCACAGGGGACTACCAATCAAGTTATGCAGAAATGTTACTTTCAAGATATATAAAAATACAAAATATATATTCAAATGAAATAAAAAATGAAGCGGAACTAATAGAAAAAATAAATAATAGTTTAGAAAATGAAACACAAATAGAAGTTACATCAAAGTTAGACACAAATAGTTTATCAAAAGCAAGCTTTTACTATAATTTTGCAAGCTATAGCATATTAGCAGGTGCAATATATGTAATATGCTTAATATTATCAAGTTTTAATGAAAAAATTATACGAAAAAGAACAATTATAAGTAGTATGAATTATAAAAAGCATAATAGAATACTATTACTTTCAAATGGTCTATTTGCAACATTCTTATGGCTATTTTATGTAATAATAAGTTTCATAATAGTAGGAGAAAAGATGCTTAGCACAGCGCGGTTTGATATACATAGTAAATTCATTTATATTTACAATGTGTGCTTTAACAATAGCATTCTTAATAGCAACAATAGTAAACAACAAAAACGCAATAAATGGAATAGTAAATGTAATAGCGCTAGGCTCAAGTTTCTTATGTGGAGCCTTTGTACCAGTAGAATGGCTACCAAAAAGTGTTTTAACAGTAGCACACATTATACCAACATATTGGTACATTCAAACCAACGAACTATTAAAAACAATAGAAGTATTTAGCATAGAAACTCTGATGCCAGTATTTATTAATATGGGAGTAATTATTTTATTTAGCATATTATTTATTACTCTAACCAATATTTTTTCAAAGAAGAAAAGAATAGTTGGGTAAGCGAATGAATTTTTGACAATACCTCAAAAAAAATGGTATAATATAGACATAATACGGTTGGAAGATTATTGTAAAATTTACAACATCTTATACAGAAAGGGTAGGTAACATCATGAAAAACAAAGAAATTGGTCATATTATATCAAAAGGAGGTAAGGTAGAAGACATACAGAAAGTAGTTCCAAATTTTCCTAATAATCCAACAAAAGAAACTTTTATCGAATTGGGTTATGCGGAATCTACTGCTAAGCGGTACATTTATTTATTAAGTCAGAACAATTCAAAGAAAGCACCAAAAAAAGCAGAGAGTTGTGTTAAAGTACAGGCAGATGACAATATGAATTTTGTTCAATCTACTAGGTATAATAATATATTAGTTGACACATGTGCTTTAACATCTGCTCGAGGTAGGGATATAATAGAAAGTGCTAAACAGGTAACATTTATATTTGCAACACTAGAGGAGATGGACAAAAAGAAAAAGAATGGCACAAAGTCTTTAAAAGAAAATATAAAAAAATATACTTCTAAAATGTTGAGTTCCCCTAATAAATATATGTTGTCAAGGTTTAAAGGATATTCTGACGATAAATATGTTGACAACATTTTGTTGCAATATATGCAAATACTACCTAAGCAAATCAGACCAACATTGTTAACAGCAGATGAAAACTTAGCAACTAAAGCATTAGCTCTTGAGCTTGATTATATTTTTGTGGAGCAAAATGAAAATGCAAAACTTGATAAGAAACTTGGCTATGGTATTTTTCTATCTAAAAGAAATGATGAACTTTACATTTCTAATAAGGGAACTTTTAAATTTGAAATTCATCGAGATGGAAATATAATACCATGTGCAGCAAAAGTAGAAATTAAGGTTGAACATGGAGATTCTCTACATGTATATGAAAAAAAGGATTCTAAAACCATAGAGGAGCACATCATAAATATATGATTAATTTTCTATAACAAAATCACTTCTACCAAACGGAAAACTATAATTATTAGTTTTCCGTTTTTCTATGTAAAATGAAAAGTATTATATAAAAATTAATTAAAACAATTTATACAAGTCTTGAAAATTATAAATCATTAGTGTATATTATAATATGTTCAAAATGAAAAGGAGAAATGTAAAGTGTTTATATCAATTATATTAATAATAGTAGGATTTATACTACTTATAGTAGGAGCAGATATGTTAGTAAATGGGGCAAGTGGACTGGCTAAAAAGTTTCACATACCAGAAATAATAATAGGGCTTACAATTGTTTCTATTGGAACTTCTATGCCAGAATTATTTGTAAGTATAACATCTGCAATAGATGGATATTCAGATATGGCAATAGGAAATGTTGTTGGAAGTAATTTGTGTAATTTATTATTAATTTTAGGATTAGCAAGTATTTTAAGACCTGTCAAATTCCAAAAAGAAACAATAAAATATGAAATACCCATGTGCTTAATATTTACAATAATACTTATGATATTTGCAAGTACAGGAAGTACAATATCAAAAATAGAAGCAACTTGTTTACTAATATTATTTAGTTTATTTATTGGCTATACAATAATTATGGCCAAAAAACAAAGTATGAATAATGCATTAGTTGAATTAGAAAAAGAGGATAAAAAGAAAAATAATATAGTAAAAAATATAATATTTATAATATTAGGAATTATAGGTTTGAAAATAGGAGGAGATTTAGCAGTAAATAATGCTGTAAATGTTGCAAAAATTGTAGGTTTAAGTGAAAAAATAATAAGTTTAACAATACTTGCAATAGGGACAAGCCTTCCAGAACTTGTAACAAGTGTAGTAGCAGCACTAAAAGGAGATAGTGACATAGCAATAGGAAATATAATAGGCTCAAATATATTTAATATATTACTAATACTAGGAGTTTCAGCAATAATAAAACCTATTACATATAATATGTCATATAATTTTGATTTAATGCTTTTAGCCGTTTCAACAATAATACTAGCAATCTTCCCATATATACCACCTAAAAAGGAAATGAGTAGATTAAATGGAGTACTATATTGCCTAATGTATGCTTCGTATATAGGAATTTTATTTATGAAATAAGAAAGGAGAAATAAAAATGGCAACTACAAATGAATATATAGAATATGTATGTGAACAAATAAATGGAATTGGAGTTATTAGATATAAGAAAATGTTTGGAGAATTTATGATATATGTTAATGATAAACCAGTTATCATAGTTTGTAATAATAATGTATTTGTTAAAAAGTTAGATTGTATAGAAGAAATGATGAAAGATGCAAAATTAGGTTATCCATATAAAGGAGCAAAAGAACATTATGTTTTAGATATAGATAATTCCGATTTTTGTAAAAAAATTGTTAGTAAAGTAGAAGAAGTAACGCCTATACCAAAGTCTAGAAAAAAGAAATAATTATTGCAATAACTTTAAAAGTCAACAACTATTTAGATATTTTTCTAAATAGTTGTTGACTTTTTATTTTTACAATAGTATAATCTATTTAGATATATATCAAAATAGATTAAGAGAGGTGATTATATTGGGAATGTCAGAAACCTTAAAGGCAATTAGTGACCCTGTTAGAAGGGAAATATTAGAACTATTAAAAGATGGAAGAAGAACAGCAGGAGAAATATCAAGTAGTTTTAATTTAACAGGTGCAACAGTTTCATATCATTTATCACATTTAAAGAAAGCAAACTTAATAACAGAAACAAAGCAGAAAAACTTTATTTTTTATGAACTAAACTGCTCTGTATTTGAAGATGTTTTAGTTTGGATTTATAAGTTAGGAGGAAACAAAGATGAAAAATAAAAATTATAAAACCTTAATTTTAACAGTTACTATATGTTTATTACCAATGATATTAGGTGGAGTACTATATAACAAATTACCAGACCAAATGCCAATTCATTTTACAATAAATGACCAACCAGATAACTATGCACCAAAGGAGGTAGCATTATTTGGAATACCTGTATTAATGGCGATAGTACAAACAATATGTATACTATTTACAATGAAAACACAAAGAAAAGAAGAAAACAAACCTAAAATTATTAAAATATTTGAATGGTTTATTCCAATTATTACTGTACTTTTATATATTATAATGATAGAAGTGCCATTAGGAAGCACTGTGTATATAGGCAAAAGTGTATGTTTAATTTTGGGAACACTACTAATAATTATAGGAAATTATACTCCAAAAGTAAGCTATGAAACACGGAAAAGAATTATTCCACCCACATCCAAAGAATGAAAAGTCATTTAGAAAAATGACAAAAATAACTGGTTATTCTGCAATTATAGTGGGAATTATTTTTCTTTTGCTAATTATTTGGGTTTAGTATAAATGTGTATAAAAAAGAGTAAGTTTAAAAGCAATATTTTGCTATATTAAACTTACTTTATTTTTATTGTATTTTTTATAAAAATATATCTAATAATTATAACATAAACAATTAAAGGAGGAATACAAATGTGTACAGCAGTAACATATAAAACAAAAGATTTCTATTTTGGACGAACACTAGACTATGAATTTTCTTATGGAGATGAAGTAACAATAACTCCAAGAAATTATCCATTTCATTTTATAGAAGAAGGAAATATAGATACTCATTATGCCATAATTGGTATGGCTCATGTAACAGAAAATTACCCATTATATTATGATGGAGTAAATGAAAAAGGTTTAGCAATAGCAGGTCTAAATTTTGTAGGTAATAGCTACTACAATAAAAAGATAGAGGGAAAAAATAATATAACCCAATTTGAATTCATACCATGGATTTTAAGCAAATGTGCAACAGTAAAAGAAGCCCGAAAACTAATAGAAAATATGAATTTATTAGATAGGCAATTTAATGAAAATTTACCAGTAGCTCAGCTTCACTATATTATATCAGATAGCACAGAAACAATAACAGTAGAACCTTTAAAAGAAGGTATAAAAATATATGAAAACCCAGTAGGAGTATTAACTAATAATCCACCCTTTGATATGCAAATGTTTAACCTAAATAACTATATGGATTTATCAACAAAAGAGCCACAAAATACATTTTCAAAAGACATAAATTTAAAAACATATAGTCGTGGAATGGGAGCAATAGGCCTTCCAGGAGACTTGTCATCACAATCAAGATTTGTACGTGCCTCATTTGTAAAAATGAACTCAATTTCAGAAGAAGGAGAAAAAGAAAGTATCAGTCAATTTTTTCACATATTAAATTCAGTAGACCAACAAAGAGGCTGTTGTAACTTAGGAGATGGAAAATATGAAATGACAATATATACTTCATGTTGTAATACAAATAAAGGAATATACTATTATACAACATATGATAATCATCAAATTACAGCAGTAGATATGAATAAGGAAAATTTAAACAGCAGTAAACTTATAAGATACCCTACAATAAAAGATGAGCAAATAAGGTTACAGAATTAGGTAAATTTTTCTTGCAATTTTATGTAATGTATAGTATAATAAAATACAGAAACTTTATAAATTTTCAGCATATTACTAGATGCTGAACCACAATCAAAAAGGAGAAATGAATATGGCAATGTTGTTACTAATGTTTATGCTTGCATTGAATTTCTTTATTTCATGGGCAAACGCAAGCTATGTAGGTCGGTATTGGTCAGAGTCGAAAGAGGTAGGTGGAAGTTTTAGAGCCTATATCATAGCAGGCTATGTTATGGCAATAGCTGGTTTTACTATGGTATATGGTTACATTCTGCTCCTTATCTCGCCAGTTGTATTGCAAATTGCAGCAGTGGCACCAGAAACAATTTTAATGTTTGAGCAACTTTCAGCAGATTTAATTTATTTATTTTGCGTTGTAACAATAATTCCAACAGGCTTTTACATTTGGATTCGTAGCTTAAAGACATTCTGGGAAAAGAAGACTTTAGCTAATGGTTTAACGGCTGGCTGGAACTCATTTGCACAAGTTCATAATACCATAAGTGTAGCACGAAATGCACCAAGTGCATTAGGTAGGGTCGCAAAAGCACTTTTTGGAGGTAAAGGTAGTAAAAAAGATAATACTATAATTGCACTTGCTGCAATATTTCTCTTGATTATTGCTATATTTGGCGGATATTTTACCGCATCTGCAATTATGAAAAAAGCAGATAGAGAATATGACATGTTTGAAGACCTTCAAAAAAGGAATGCAGAGAACTATTAATAATTCATATTCCTAAAAGTAAAGGCTTAGAAATGGTTAATTACCTTTCTAAGTCTTTATTTTCTAAAAGCAATGGTTTATTTTAAAGTATATAAACTTTATTTTTTTATTGATATTTATTTATGCTTGTGTTAATATTTGATTATAAAATATTAAAGTAAATAAGGAGAAAAAATATGCAAAAAGTCAAAATATTATGGAGCGGAATAACAGGTAGAACTGGGAAAGAAGCAATAGAAGTTTGTAAAGTTAATGATTTAGCTGAAATTGTGGTAGGTATATGTAGAAGCGATAGCAATTATTACAATTATGAGCAGTTAGATGATATAAAAGAAGAATTTGATGTTATTATTGATTTTTCACATAAAGATAGTTTTGATAAAATATTAAATTATGCTATAAAAAAGAACAAACCACTAATTATAGGAACAGCAGGTTTAACAGAAGAACAAATGAAAGCATTTGAAAAAGCTTCAAATATTATACCAATATTTAGAGGCGGAAATTTTAGATTTGAAGTTAAAAGTTTTATTGATGCAGTTGTAGAATATGCTAAAACTTGCAATGATAATATTGAACTAATAGAAACACATTATAAAACAAAAAAAGTACCAAGCGAAACAGCAAAAGTAGTCGCTAAAAAGGTATTGGATGAAACAGGTAAAAAAGTAGAAATAAAATCATTTTTAGAATATGATGAACTGATAAATGATTGGAAAGTAGCAGATTTACATTGTAGAGTTTGTGGATTTAAACAACTTGCAGAAGATGTAATAAAAATTGCAATAATGATGAAAGATAAAAAACCAAATGGAGTATATGATTTAGATAGACTTTTAAAAGAAAATGAAAATTAGAAAAAGGAGTTAATATAAGGTGGAAGACTTAAATACATTAGAAAAATTAGAAGAATATTTTAAAAAAATAAATTGTTATGGAGAATATAATTATTGTTTCACATGTCAAATAGAAACTTCTATACTTCCTATGCTATTTGGAGCAATTGGTGCAATTATTGAAGTAAAGAGAAATAAAAATGTAATGGGATATTTATTCAATAAGTTTGACAAAGGAATATGCCTTATTCCAATAGTTTCAGACACTCTAACTAAAAATAAAATAGATATAGATAATTATATTTTTATAGATAATAATGATATAGAAGAAGTAATTACAAAAAATGAAGATATAATATACAAAAAAATAAAAATAATTCTAAAAAATAAGACCAAATACACTATGAGAACTTTAAAAAAGATAAAAAATATTGAATATCATGAAATAAACTTAAATAACTTTCTTTCAATTTGTAAATAATAACAAATAAATGTAAAAGAAAGGAATAAAATTTATGCGGTTTAGCTATTGGATTAATAATACCATTTATAGGCACAACATTAGGCTCAGCAATGGTATTTTTAATGAAAGATAAAATAAATAATAAAATAAAAAAAATACTTTTAGGTTTTGCAGCAGGAGTAATGATAGCAGCATCAATTTGGTCATTACTTATACCATCAATAAATATGTCACAAGAACAAGGAAAAAATTCATGGATTCCTGCAGCAGTAGGTTTTTTATTAGGAATGGTATTTTTACTAACTTTAGATAGTGTAATTCCACATATGCATATACAAAGCAGTAAACCAGAAGGAGTAAAGTCACGCCTAAAAAAAACAACAATGCTAACTTTGGCAGTAACACTTCATAATCTACCAGAAGGAATGGCAGTAGGGGTAACATTTGCAGGAGCTATTCTAGGAAATGCTGGAATTACAATAGCAGGAGCATTTATATTATCTATTGGAATTGCAATACAAAACATACCAGAAGGAGCAATAATATCAATGCCATTAAAAAGTGAAGGAATGTCAAAATCAAAGGCGTTTTTATATGGAACATTATCAGGAATAGTAGAACCAATAGGAGCAATAATAACAATATTGCTAACAAATATAGTAATACCAATACTTCCATACCTACTATCATTTGCAGCAGGAGCAATGATTTATGTTGTAGTAGAAGAACTAATACCAGAATCACAAGAAGGAGAACACTCAAACATAGGAACAATAGGAGTAGCAATAGGGTTTGTTATTATGATGATTTTAGATGTGGCATTAGGATAATAGAGAAAGGAGTTATCATGGAAAAATCAATATTAGAACAATATTTAGATATATTAGAAGAAAATAAAAAACCACAGTTTCTAGACAAATATTTACAAGTACCAAGTTTGTTAAGACTAAAAAACATTGGCTACTTTTGTGGAATGGACTATGCTTCTAAACAAATATATTCTTTTAATGAATATATTTCAAGATATGACCATTCTCTAACTGTTGCACTCTTAACATGGTATTATACAAAAAATGAAAAGCAGGCACTAGCAGGTCTTTTTCATGACATAGCAACGCCTTGCTTTTCACATGTAATTGACTATATGAATAAAGACTATGAAAATCAAGAAAGCACAGAAGAATATACTGAGAAGATTTTAAAAGAAGATACATATTTAAACCAATGTTTAAAACAGGATAACATTTTACTAGAAGATATAACAAACTTTAAAAAATATACTATTGTAGATAATGATAGACCTAAGTTATGTGCTGATAGGTTAGATGGAGTAATATTAACAGCATTGTTTTGGACAAAAACAATTGACATTAATGATGTAGAAAAAATAATTAATGATACAAAAATATTTATAAATGAAGAAAGAAATAAAGAAATAGGGTTTAATTCTATTAAAATTGCAAACATGGTTTTAGAAGCAAGTAAAACAATAGATATATTTTGCCATTCAAAAGAAGACAACTATATGATGGAGCTGTTAGCAAGTATAACAAGAGAAGCCATACAAAATAAATACATAACATATGATGATTTATACATATTAAATGAAAAACAATTAATGGATATTTTAAAAAATTGCAATAATAAAGAAATAACTAAAAAATTAACAAAATTTATGAATATAAAAAAAGAAGATATACCAGAAATAAACTTATCTAATATAAAAATAAGAGCATTAAATCCATTAGTAAATGGAGAAAGATTAATACACTAGAAATAATAAAATGAAAGGAGATAAAAGTAAAATGGAAAAATCAAAAGTATATTTTACAAAAGAAATTACACCAGAAAGTTTAGTGAAAATTTATGAAGCATTAGGAGTAAAATTAGAAGGAAAGATAGCAGTAAAATTACATTCGGGAGAAGAGGGAAACCAAAACTATTTAAGACCAGAATTTGCAAAAGCAATAGTAGAAAAAGTTAATGGAACAGTTGTAGAATGTAATACAGCATATGAAGGAGCAAGAAACACAACAGACAAACACAAAAAATTATTAGAAACACATGGATGGACTAAATACTTTGATGTAGATATTTTAGATAGCGAAGGACCAGATAAAGTATTAGAAATACCAAGTGGAAAAGTAATAAAAGAAGATTATGTAGGAAAGAACATAGATAATTATGACTCAATGTTAGTATTATCACACTTCAAAGGTCACCCAATGGGAGGATATGGTGGAGCATTAAAACAATTATCAATAGGCGTTGCATCTTCAGCAGGAAAAGCATGGATTCATACAGCAGGTAAAACGAAGGACCAATTTAAGTTATGGGATTATGTAGCAGAGCAAAATAAATTCTTAGAAGCAATGGCAGATAGCGCAAAAGCTGTTGCAGAATTTTTTGAAGGGAATATAGCATATGTTAATGTAATGTGCAATATGAGTGTAGACTGTGACTGTTGCGCAATAGCAGAAGACCCATGTATAAAAGATATAGGAATACTTGCAAGTACAGACCCAATAGCAATAGACCAAGCATGTATAGATTTAGTATATAGCTCAAAAGACTCAGGAAGAGACCACTTTGTAGAAAGAGTAGAAAGCAGAAACGGACTTCACACAATAGAAGCAGCGGCTGAGTTAGGTTTTGGAACGAGAGAGTATGAATTAATTAGTATAGATTAAGTGAAAGTATATTTAAACTAGTTGACATATTGTAAGAAAAGAAGTATAATTTTAAAAGTCAAATATAGTAACAATAAACCTTGTTTTTAATTAAAAAGGAGGGCAAAAATGAAATTTAAAGATGGATGTACACTAAATCAATTAGCTGAAACTTATGGAGTAAAAGTAGAAGTACCGGAAATATTAAGCACAGAGATAATATCAATATATGGATTGGAATTTGTATTAGCATATGAGAAAAAGGAAAACTGGATTGATGATGCAATTGAAACATATTTAAAGTCGGAAGAATTTGTTGTAGATTTAAGGAAAGCTGAGAAACAATGGAATGACAGAAAACTAGAATATAATGATTATTGGTTAGAACTAGAACGTTCCAATGATGGAAAAATGCATTTAACGGTTGATATGGATATGAAAATTTTTTAATAAAAGATTTTAAGTTTAAGAAAGCCTATTTATGTAATAATAATAGGCTTTCTATTTTTATGAATAATTTAACAAATTTTGCTATTAAATTTACAAAAAATACTACACAAAATTACAAAAGTATGTTAAAATGAAAAAAGTGAAAAATCAAGAGTGAAAAGTGAATAATACAAAATTGGCTTTTCGCAAATTTTGAAGGAGGAAAACAGTTATGTCAGGACATAGCAAATGGCACAATATCCAAGCTAAAAAAGGAAAAGCAGATGCAGCAAGAGGAAAAGTATTTACTAAATTAGGAAGAGAATTATTAATAGCAGTAAAAGAAGGCGGACCAGACCCAGCAGGGAACTCTAAATTAAAAAATGTTATAGCAAAATGTAAAGCAGCCAATATGCCAAATGATACTATTAATAATGCAATAAAAAAAGCATCAACAAGTAATGAAAGTTATGAAGAAATAATATATGAAGGATATGGACCAAACGGAGTTGCACTAATAGTAGAAGCAGCAACAGACAACAAAAATAGAACAGCAGCAGATGTAAGACATGCTTTCGATAAATGTGGAGGAAACTTAGGAACATCAGGATGTGTATCATATTTATTTACTAAAAAAGGAGTAATAGTAATAGACAAATCAAATTGCTCTATTGACGAAGATAGCCTAATGATGCTTGCAATAGATGCAGGTGCAGAAGATTTTGGAGTAGAAGAAGAAATATACGAAATAACAACATCAACAGAAGCGTTTTCAGAAGTAAGAGAAAAATTAGAGGCTGAAGGACTAGAATTCTTAGAAGCAGGTTTGCAAATGGTACCATCAACATATGTAGCACTAGATGAAGCAGGAACAGCAAGAATGGAAAAACTAATAGATATGCTAGAAGACTTAGACGATGTATCAGAAATATACCATAACTGGGAAGAATAAAAAAATATATAAAGCATATAATATTAATACTATGATAAATATAAATAATATTTTAAAGTGCTTTCCTAATAGCGCAGTAAGGAAAATAGATGAATATTTTGTAAAAAACAATGTGAATTTAAACTACTTAGAAGAAATACGTATAAGAGTAAATAGACCAATAATACTGAAATTAGGACAAGCAGAAATAATAATTGAATATAGTATAACATCAGAAGAAATATTAGAAATTTTACAGCAAATATGTGATAACTCTATATACAGCTATCAAAACCAAATAGTAAACCGGCTACGTTACTTTAAAAGGAGGACATAGAGTAGGAATTACAGGAAATGCGGTTATAAAAGATGGCAAAGTGCTTAACATATCATACATATCTAGCTTAAATTTCAGAATTGCAAAACAGATACTAGGAGCAAGCGATAAAATAGTAAAATATGTAATAAATCCCAAAGAAAACAACATATATAGCACACTGATAGTATCTCCACCAGGAGTAGGAAAAACTACATTGCTAAGAGATTTAATAAGAAGAATTAGTAATGGAATAGAAAGCATGCATTTTAAAGGAATAAATGTAGGAGTAGTAGATGAAAGAGGAGAGATAGCTGCAATGTATAGAGGAATTCCACAAAATGATGTAGGGATAAGAACAGACATATTAGATGGGATAACAAAACACTTAGGAATGACAATGCTAATACGTTCAATGAGTCCAAAAGTAATAGTAGCAGACGAAATAGGAAGCATGGAAGATGTAGAAGCAATACGATATGGAATATGCTGTGGAATAAAAGGAATATTCACAGCACACGGAAGCTCCATAGAAGATATAAAACTAAATCCAGCACTAAACAAATTAATAGAAAATTATTGTTTTGAAAGAATAATATTTTTAAGTGATAAAAAAGAAAAATGTGGAGTTGAAAAAATATATGGACTAAATAAAGAAGAAAAATTATATGTACAAATAAAGTCAGATGAAAGCATTTACAATTTTTAAAAAATAATATGTATCTATAAAAAACTTAATAAATCAAAAAAGGATGGAAAATAATTTTTCCATTCTTTTTTGTTCTAAAATAAAATTCGCTTGAATATAATTAATATAGAAATATAAAAATGAAAAGAAAAAGGACAAGGTAAACAAATATGCAAATAATAAAATACATAACATTAATATTGATTTTATCGTTAACCTCATACATAGGAATACTAATTTCAAAAAAATATTTAAATAGAGTAAAAGATTTAAAAGAAATGAAAAATGCACTAAATATGTTTAGTACAAAAATAAAATTTACATATGAGCCAATTCCTCAAACTTTTAAAGAGATATCACAAAAAACAAAGCCAAATATATCAAATATCTTTAAAAGTGTATGTGAAAAAATGAACACTGAGAATGCAGGAAAGGCGTGGGAAGAAGCTTTAGAAGAATCAAGTACAAATATGACAAAAGAAGATATAGAAGTATTAAAAAACTTAAGTAATCTGTTAGGAAAAGTTGATATAGAAGGACAAGTAAATGAAGTAGAATTAGTAGAAAACTTTTTAGATACGCAAATTGAACTTGCAGAAGAAGAAAAACAAAAGTATGTAAAGATGTACAGAACATTAGGCATAACAATAGGACTAGCAGTAGTAATAATATTAATATAGAGAGGTATACATATGGATATAAATTTATTATTTAAAATAGCAGCAATAGGAATACTAGTTGCTGTGTTACATCAAGTGTTAGTAAGAGCAGGTCGTGAAGACCAAGCAATGATGACAACCTTAGCAGGTCTAGTAATAGTGCTAACAATGGTAATAAAAGAAATAAGCACATTGTTTGATACAGTGAGAACAATATTTGGGTTGTAATTCCCATTGGGGACGTTTCCTTTTGGGGTATCTGGTATAAATAGGGTATCTGTCACTTTTGGGAATTTTGGAAGGATGACTTGTAATATGGATATTATAAAAATCATAGGAATACGGCTTAATTGCCTTAATTATAATAATAATTTTAAAGCAGTACAAACCAGAATTTGTTATATATGTATCACTTATTGCAGGAGCATTAATACTTGGAATTATACTTAGTAAAATATCTGGCGTAGTAGAACTTTTAACAAACCTTGCTAATAAAACTGCTATTAATAATCAATTTTTAACATTACTTATAAAAATAACAGGAATAGCATTCTTAACAGAATTTGCAGTAAGCATATGTAAAGACTCTGGAGAGACTGCAATTGCTAATAAAATGGATATGGGAGGAAAAGTTGTTATTGTTTCTATGTCTATTCCTATTATATCAGGGTTGTTAGAAACGATAATTAAGGTATTGCCATAGCAAAAATTCAAATAAAGGTTGTTGTAGGGTGTGGGCCTCGTGTACGCCTATTCTTCGAAGATGGGTAGACACAAGGAACTACTCCTACATAGAAAATAGAATAGCACAAATGAACAACAAAGGAGTACACAAATGAAAAAAATAATTCTGATATTTGCCCTAATTATTTTTCTACTATTTCCAACACTTACTTATGCAGAAGAAGTAAGCCAAGATGAAATTATATCTTCACAAAAAGAAGTTTTAAATATTCCTAAATTTATAAACGAATCAAAAAAATATACAGAAGATGTATTTGGAGATGTAGATTATGGACAACTTTTAAATTCAGCTATAACTGGAAATATAGATAATAAATTATTGGGCAAAAGTATATTAAATTTGATAGGAAAAGAAACTATTGTATCTATTAGAGTAATAGCAAGTATTATGGTAATAGTAATAATACATAGTGTACTAAAAAGTATAAGTGAAGGGCTAGAAAATCAAGGAATTACTCAAATTACGTACTATGTTCAATATATATTAATAGTAACTTTAATAATGACTAATTTTGCAGATGTTATTACTATGGTAAAGACTTCTATTAATAACTTAGTAAACTTTTCTAACTGCTTAATACCACTTCTTACAACTTTAATGTTAAGTACAGGAAGTATAGCTTCAGTAAACTTATTGCAACCAATTTTATTATTTCTTATAACTTTTATAGGAAACTTTATAAATGCTGTAATAATTCCAATTACATTAGTAGCAACATCACTTTCTATAGTATCAAAAATATCAGATAGGATACAACTAGACAAGTTAGCAAAATTCTTTAAGTCTAGTGTAGTTTGGGTATTAGGAGTAGTACTTACTTTATTTGTTGGTTTACTTTCATTAGAGGGGAGTCTTCGGAAGCACAGTAGATGGAATAACAGCAAAAACTACTAAAGCAGCAGTTGCAAATTTTATACCTGTTGTAGGTAAAATATTAGGAGATGCAGTAGATTCAGTAATAGGAGCTACAACAATATTAAAAAATGCAGTTGGCATAGTTGGTGTAATAGTAATATTAGGAATATGTATAATACCAATTATTAGACTAGTACTTTTAATGACAACATATTATATAGGCTCAGCCATTTGTCAGCCAATAGCAGATAAAAAAATAATAGACCTACTTTCACGGTATAGGAGATACCTTTAAAATTTTGCTTGCAGTAATTACAACTGTATCAGTAATGCTAATACTAGGTACAACTCTAGTTATTAAAATATCAAATAGTGGTCTTATGTATAGATAGGGGAAAGAAAAATGGAATTTATAACCTCATGGATTCAAGGAATAATTATAGCTGTAATAATTGGAAGTATTATAGAAATGCTAATTCCAAATGGAAATAGTAAAAAATATATAAAAGTAGTGATAGGTGTATACATAGTATTTAGTATAGTCTCTCCAGTTATAAGTAAATTTACTGGAAATGAATTTAAACTAGATTCTATTATAGATATAAATAAATATGAAGATAAAATTGCTAGCTATGAAGTAGATACTAAAAATCTAGAAAATACTAATAATTCTAATATAAAAGAGGTATATATATTAAATTTAAAAAAAGACATTAAAGCTAAAATAGAAGATAAAGGATATATTGTAAATAGTATACAAATTGAAATAGAAAATACAGAAGAATATAAGCCTAAAAATATAGATATTACAATAAGCAAAAGGCAAAGTAAAGAAAAAATAGAAGAAAATAAGGTAAATGAAATCGAAAAAATTAATATTGAAGTAAAAATAGAAAATAACACAAATAATGAAACTAGTGAAATGATAAGACTAACAGAAAGAGAAATAAATGAAATAAAAGAATATATATCTTCAATCTATGAAATAGATAAAAAGGATATAAACATAAATTAAAGCAAAAAAACATTGTAAGGGTCCCCAATGACCGCGACCTGTAGCTACAACGAAAATGCTTGAATTAATATAGAATTTTAGGTAATTTCTTCAAAGGCGGGTCACCCATGGATGCGACCCCTACATAACTAAAGCATAGAGTTAAAAAGCTCGGAAAGGAAGAATATGTTAAAAGAACAAATGAGTAAATTAAAAGATATTTTTAAAAATAATGAAGGAAACAATAAGAAAAAAATTGAGAATTTAGTAGTATTTGTAATTATTTTAATAATTACAATAATAGTAATAAATATGATATTAAAAGATGATAAAAAAGAAGGAAATACTGAAACTAATAGTATAGGAAAAACTTTAGCTAAAACTGAAGAGCCAAATTATACAAACACAAATGATGAACTAAAAGAAAATTTAGAAAAAATACTTTCAAAAATAGATGGAGTAGGTAAAGCAGATGTTTTAATTACATATTCGCAAAGTAGCGAAAAAGTAGCAATGTATAATGAAGATAGTACAAAAAGTGATACTGAAGAATCTGATTCCCGGTGGGCGGAAATAGAAAAATAAGTCAAACTTCTACTAAAAAAGAAGTAATATATGAAGAAGTAAATGGAAAAAAACAACCAGTAACACAAAGCATTATAAAACCTAAAATAGAGGGAGCAATAATAATAGCAACAGGAGCACGGAAATAGTGAAGTAAAGCTTAAAATAACACAAGCAGTAGAAGCCGCAACTGGGCTTGCGACGCACAAGATACAAGTGTTTGAAATGGTAAATTAGAAACACAAAATAAATACATATAAAGGATTATAATTATATTAGGAGGCCAAAAATGAAAAGTTTAAAAAGAAATCAAGTTATTATTTTTGTTATTGCACTTATGTTAGTTTCAGCAGGATATTTGAGTTATACAGCAAATAATGATGCAAATACTATTCAAACAAGTACTGAATTAAATACTACTTTAGAATATGCAGGAATTGGAGATGCAAAATTAGTTAATAGTAATGGAGTGGTTGATAGTAATACAGTTAATGAAAATGCAATAACAAATGAACAATTAAATAATGAAAATATAGAAAATAAAAATGTAGAAACTAATAATAAAGACAATGTAGTGGAAACAAATGCAAAAGAAATAGATGAATATTTCTCATCTTCAAAATTAACAAGAGATACAATGTATTCACAAATGATAGAAACATATGAAAAGATTTTAGAAAATGAAAAAATTGCATCAGACCAAAAAACAATAGCACAAACAGAAATTAAAAATATAAATGACTGCAAAAATAAAATTATGATATGTGAAAATTTGATAAAAACAAAAGGAATTAAAGATAGTGTAATTTTTATTAATGGAGAAAGTGTTAGTGTAGTTATTAGGTCAGAAAAACTAGAACAAGACCAAATAGCACAAATTCAAAATATAATAGCAAGAGAAATGCAAGCTGAGATTAGTAATATACATATAAGTAATAAATAACAATAAAAGGAGCATTAGCTCCTTTTATTGTTATTGCATACTCTTTTCATATCTTTTTCATATTCTTTCTTACATCTTTTCCACAAACCATTATCTTTTTTTGCATGATAAGGCTCGTACCGAAGTGGACAATTAGGTTCTTTACAAAATGCACATTCAATATTCCCTTTAATTATTGAAAAAAATTTTTTGTCTACCATATTTTTTACCATCCTTTCAAAATTATTTGATAAGATTATTAGTAACAGTTAATTATGAAAATAATATATAACAAATTAAAGCAAAAAGCAATATCTATAAATAAAATATATTTTATATTTTCGAAGAGCGGGTCGCCGAAGGCGGCGACCCCTACATACTATTTTATTCAAAAATTTTAAAAAACTGTTGTAAAAAATTCATTTATTGATATAATAAGAAACAAGGTAAGAAAATTTTAGGAGGAAGATTAGTTATGGTAAAAAAAGTAGCAATACTTGCAAATGGTGGAGATGTTTCAGGGTTTAATGCTGTTATAAGAGCAATTGTAAAAACTGCTGAAAGTAATAATATTGAATGTTATGGATTTATAGATGGATATAGAGGACTTCTAAAAAATGACTATATTAAATTAAGTAGTACTAATACAGCATCAGGAATTCTTCAAAAAGGAGGCTCAATAATATCTTCTTCAACAAATGCAAATGTATTCCATTATAAGGTAGTAGATGAAAATGGAAATGTAGAATATAAAGATTTATCTGATAAATGTGTTCAAAATGTAAAAGAAGACGGTTTTGATTGTATATTTACATTAGGAGGAGATAGTACACAAAAATCAGCAAGAGACCTTTCACTAAAAGGAATAAATGTTATAGGTGTGCCAAAAACAATAGACAATGATGTTGCATGTACAGATATAACTTTTGGATATAATACTGCTGTTACTGTTGCAACAGAAGCTTTAGATAGACTTCATACAACAGCAGAAACACATAATAGAATAATGGTTTTAGAAGTAATGGGAAGAGAAGCAGGATGGATAGCTTTAGAATCAGCAATAGCAGGTGGAGCAGATATTGCTTTAATTCCAGAAATTCCATATGATATAAATAAAGCATCACAAGCAATAAAGAAAAGACAAGAAAATGGTAAAAATTTTAGTGTTGTAGTTGTATCTGAAGGTGCATACCCAAAAGGTGGAGAAATGGCAATAGCAGGTAAAAAAGATAATGGCGAAGGTGTAATAAATATAAAACTTGGTGGTGCAGGCGAAAAAGTAGCAGAAGAATTAGAAAGATTAACAGGCTTAACAGCAAGATGTACAGTGTTAGGATATATGCAAAGAGGAGGAACACCAACAGCTTATGATAGAGTTCTTTCTACCAAATATGGTTCAAAAGCAATGGAACTAGCTCTTGAAGAAAAATTCAATGTTCTTACAGTAATAAAAAACGGAAAATTAGACTGTGTACCTTTAGAAGATGTGGTAGGAAATAATAAAGAGATAGGTGCTTTACAAGACGGAACATTAGGAAATGTAAAAATAGTTACAATGGAAGATGATTTAGTAAAAACAGCTAGAAACATAGGAATTAATTTAGGAGACTAGTCTTGTATTTTATAATAATTTATGTTATTATGTACAAGAAACTAATAGTAATTTCTAACAACAATAATTTGTTAAGGAGGATGCAAAATGACAAGAGAAGAGTATAACAATTTAACAGATGAACAACGGTATATTTACATTTTAAAGCTTGAAGAAGAAAAGAAAGTCTCTGATAAAGCATTAGAGAAAGTATTAGATAGTTTAAAGAAAAATACAACAGAAGAACAATACGTTTTATTAGATACTACAGATGATGAAAATTCAATAATGTTAAGAGCTTCGGACATTATTAAAGCTGAAAAGCTACGATGTTTTACAAGAGTTACAACAAGTGAAATAGAAGCAGAAAAAAATAAAACATATAGAGTAGCCAACTGTCCATTAGATATTAAAGGAAAAATCGAAGGAAAATGGTAAAATAATAATTATCCCCCAGTTATACTGGGGGATAATTATTAAATTAATAAAAATGCTGGGATAATTTTTTCCCAGCATTAAGGTTATTTTTACTTAATGTTACTTATCATCGGAAGACATCCAGCTCTTCATTTTAGATTTAGCCATTTTCTCGGCTTTTCTATACATATTTTTTGCTTGATCGACCTTTTCTTTGCATACATCTTTTAATTCATCAGAAAAAATAGCAGTATGAATAATATCTTTTATTTCTCCATAGCCAATTTTCAAAGAATCTAACATAGAACTTTCATTTGGATCTTTATTTAAATAGTAAATAACAAGTTCAGTGTGTGCAATAATTAATTCTGCTGAATATGGATCATTTGGATCGTAAGCTTTAATTAAATCTAAGCTTTCATCTGCTACTATACTATATTTTGGATAACTTTTCAATTTTCCAAAACAATAGGCTAACCGTATTAATGCATTGATATGATTTGAATTTTTAATGCGCTCTTTTTTAGATGATGATGATATAGAGTTACAAATATCTTGCATCTCGGTGATTAGTTTCTGAAGTTCTTCTTTCATAGTCTGTACCTAACCTTTCTTAAATATTATTATAGTTACTTAAATACTATATTATATTATGTTAAATATGTCAATAATAAATATGAAATTTGACAAAACTAAATATCTATGATATTATGTCTGAAAGTATTTTAGAAACTAACAACAATAATTTGTTAAGGAGAATAAAAAATGACAAGAGAAGAGTATAACAATTTAACAGACGAACAGCGGTATGAGTACATTAAAAAGCTTGAAGAAGAAAAATTAATTTCAGACAAGTCATTAGAAAGAGTATTAACTTGTTATAATAAAGATGACGATCAATTTATTCAATTAACAGACGAAATTGATTTTGACTTAATGTTAAGAGTATCTGATATTATTAAAGCGCGGAAAACTGTAGGAAATAAAACAATAATTACTACAAGAGAAATAGAAGAATTTTATGGTAAAAAACGTAATAAAACATATACAGTAAAAGGTACTATAGATGATATAATGCAAAAAATCAATTTATTAAAAGATAAAAATAGAAATAATGTATCATAATTTACGAAAAACAAAAAAATCCATTGAAATAAATGGATTTTTTTGTTATTATATATAAAGTAAAAAAGGAAGGTATGATAGAATGTTAAATTTTAAAGAAAAAATAGCAGAAGCTATAAGTAAAACAGTTAATATAAATAAAGAAGAATTAGAGAGCTATATAGAAGTACCAAAAGACACTTCAATGGGAGATTATGCTTTCCCATGCTTTAAACTAGCAAAAGAACTAAGAAAAGCACCACCAGCTATTGCAAGTGATATAAAAGAAAATTTAGAAATAGATGATAAATATATAAATAAAGTAGAAATAGTAGGCGGATATTTAAATTTCTTTGTAAACAATTCTATTTTGGTAGAAGAAGTATTACAAGAATTTGAAAATAGAAATGAAAATTATGGAACTTCAAATATAGGAGAAGGTAAAAATATAGTAATAGACTACTCTTCACCTAATATTGCAAAACCATTTCATATAGGACATTTACGTTCAACAGTAATAGGAGGAGCTTTATACAATATATATAAATATTTAGGTTATAATGTTATAGGAATAAACCATTTAGGAGACTACGGAACACAATTTGGTAAATTAATAGAAGGGTATAAAAGATGGGGTGAAGAATACAATATAGAAGCAAACCCAATAGATGAACTTACAAAAATATATGTAAGAATAAATAACCTTTGTAAAGAAGACGAAAGTGTTTTAGAAAAATGTAGAAATAACTTCAAAAAATTAGAAGATGGAGATAAATACTGTACAGAGATTTGGTCAAAGTTTAGAAGCTTAAGCCTAAAAGAATTTCAAAGAGTATATGATCTATTAGGAAGTAAATTTGATTCATGGAATGGAGAAGCTTTCTATTCAGACAAAATGGGAGAAGTTGTACAGAAATTAGAAGAAACAGGGAAATTAGTAGAATCAGAAGGAGCACGTATAATAGGTTTAGGTGAAAATACAGCACCATGTATTATAGGAAAAACAAACGGTTCTACAACATATGCAACACGTGACTTAGCAGCTATTTTATATAGAGCAAGAAACTACAATTTTGATAAAGCATTATATGTAACATCATATGAACAAGTTTTACATTTTAAACAAGTATTTGAAGTTGCAAAATTGTTAAATTTAGATGAAAAATATATAAATGGATTAGAACATGTTCCTTTTGGAATGGTAAGGCTAAAAGAAGGAAAGATGTCTACTAGAGAAGGAAATATTATAAAATTAGAAGATTTGCTAAATGAAGCAATAACAAGAGCTTTAAAAGTAATAGAAGAGAAAAATCCAGATTTAGAAGAAAAGGAAGAAGTAGCAAAAAAAGTTGGAATAGGAGCAGTAATATTCAATGATTTATCGAATAGTAGAATAAAGGACGAAATATTTGACTGGGATACAATGCTTAATTTTCAAGGAGAAACAGGACCATATATTCAATACATATATGTACGTACAAAAAGTGTAATAGAAAAGGCTGGATACTTACCTAAATATGAAGATATAAATATAGATATATTAACAGATTATTCATCAATAAATGTTATTAAAACAATTTCGAATTTTGAAGAAGTATTAAAACAAGTAGTTCAAAAAAATGAACCATCAATATTATCTAGGTATTTAATAGATTTAAGCCAAAGTTTTAGTAGTTTTTACAATAGCAATAAAATCATTGGAGAAGATAAAGAAAAACAAGATGCTCGTTTATATTTAACAAATGCAGTAGGAACAATATTAAAAACAGGAGCAGGCTTACTAGGGATAGAAATGCCAAGTAGAATGTAGTGACAATGGGACGGAGTTTTTGTCACTACACTTTGAAGGGCTAACCTAACTGAAACACTAGTGACAAAAACTCCGTCCCATTGTCACTCTGTTAATTAGAAAAAAGGAGTAAAATGAAGGAAAGAAAAGTAATATTTTTAATATTAATAATTATAAACTGTATAACAATATTTTACTTTTCGAATCAAGTAGCAGACACCTCAAGTGCCTCAAGTGGAAGAATTGTAAATTTTGTGATAAAAGTATTACCACAATTTAAAAATATGGAAGAACATAAAAAAGAGCATATAGCAAATGAAGTGTTACAACCAATTGTAAGAAAAATGGCACATTTTTCAATATACACATTACTAGGATTTTTAACTATAAACTTTGCACTTGCATGTGAAAAACAAAATAGCTTTTGCAATATGGACGAGAAATGCCCACCCTTACAAGTAAAAAGGGTTAGAAATAAAAGAATACTATATAGTTGGTTATTTGGAACATTATATGCCATATCAGATGAAATACATCAACTATTTATATCAGGTAGAAGCTGTGAATTTAGAGATGTTTGTATAGATTCATTAGGTGTACTAACAGGAATTGCTATTATGATAATAATTGTTAAAATATTTAATACATTGAAATACAAGATAAACTAATTTTTATATGTGATTATTTCAAGCAAGTAACTAGTTAGAGATAAGTTATGAAAAGCCAAATTGCTTAAAATCAAAAAATGATTTATAATCAAAAGGAGTAAAAAATGAAAAATGTACAAGTTCTAATGTCTACATATAATGGAGAGAAATATTTAAAAGAGCAAATTGATAGTATATTAAGTCAAGAAAATGTTGAAGTAAGCTTACTTATAAGAGATGATGGCTCAACAGATAAAACTATAAGCATATTAGAAAAAATAGTAAAAGAAAATACAAATGTAAGTTATTATATAGGCAAAAACATAGGTTCAGCAAAAAGTTTTATAGATTTAGTAAATCAATCAAAAGAAGTAGATTATTATGCATTTGCAGACCAAGATGATGTTTGGAATTCAAAAAAGATTATTTCTGCAATAGAAAAAATAGAAAATGATAGTAATATTCCTTCTTTGTATATTTCTGCTTTAGAAGTAGTAGATGAAGAACTAAATACAATAGAAATAAAAAAAGTAAGTGGAAACCTCTGCTTTGAAGGAGAAATGGCAAAAAACTTTGCAACAGGTTGTACAATGGTTTTTAATAAAAAACTATGTAATGCAATTAAAACATATAATCCAAGTTATATAATAATGCATGATTCATGGATAACAAGAGTATGTTATGCTATTGGCGGAAATGTAGTTGTTGATGAAAACACATATATTAAATATAGACAACATGGAAATAATGTAGTAGGTTATAAGGATGAAGGATTTAGAAAGTTAAAAAAGCAACTAAAAATTGCGTTTGTTGATAAAATCAGTATGAGGGTTAATATAGCGAAAGAATTAAAAAGTGGATATGAAGAATTATTAACAGATAATGCTAAGGAATTAGTAAATAATCTTATTAGTTATCAAACAAATTGGAAAACTAAGAAATGGTTACTTAAAAATAAAAAGTTTAGGACAAATATTACTAGAATAGATAGGAAGATTAAAATTGGTATTATATTAAATAGGTTTTAGAAAGATTGGAGAAAAATAATGAGTAAGAGAAACGTTTTTATTATAGGTTCAAATGGAATACCTGCCAAATATGGTGGATTTGAAACTTTTGTTGAAAATTTGACAGCTAAAAAAATAAGTAACAATATAAGATACCATGTAGCATGTATTGGAAATGACAATTGTGAATTTGAATATAATAATAGTAGATGTTTTAATATAAAAGTACCTAATATAGGGCCTGCTAAAGCCGAATATTATGATTTGGTTGCTTTAGAAAAAACTATAAAATATATAAAGAAAAATAATATTAAAGAACCAATAGTATATATATTAGGTACAGGAGTTGGCTTATTTATTGGATTTTATAAAAACAGATTACACAAATTAGGAGCAAAAGTATATGTTAACCCTGATGGATGCGAATGGAAAAGAGCTAAATGGAACTTAATATTAAGAAAATTCTTTAAAATATGTGAAGGAAAAATGGCTAAACATGCAGATTTATTGATATGTGATGCAAGAAATATGGAAGAATATATAAAAGAAGAATATAAAAAATACAATCCCAAAACTAAATTTATTGCATATGGTTCAGAATTAAATCAAACTAATAAAGTTAATAAATTAGTAGACTGGTGCTTGGAAAAACATGTAAAAAGAAATGAATATTATTTAATTGTAGGAAGATTTGTACCTGAAAATAATTATGAAACAATGATAAAAGAATTCATGAAATCTAATACAAAAAAAGATTTAGTAATTATTACAAATGTAGAACAAAACAAATTTTATGAAGAATTAAAACAAAAGACCAACTTTGATAAAGACAAAAGAATTAAATTTGTAGGAACAGTATATGATGAAGAATTGCTAACATTAATAAGAAAAAATGCATATGCATATTTGCATGGACATGAAGTAGGAGGAACAAACCCATCTTTATTAGAAGCTTTAGCTACAACAGATTTAAATTTGTTATTAGATGTAGGGTTTAATAAAGAAGTAGCTGAAAATGGAGCATTTTATTGGAATAAAGAAGAAAATAATTTAAGCAAATTAATAAATAAAATAGAAAAAATATCAAAAAAAGAAAAGGAAATATATCGTGAAAATGCTAGAAATAGAATAAAATGTAAATATAATTGGCAAGAAATAGTAAAAAAATATGAAGAAACTTTTGAAAATTTTATATAAGTATTGACAACAATTTCAAATTTTAGTATAATTTTATAGTATCTAAAAAGAGAAAGCTATGCAAATAGATATACATATATAAGAACTTACGTAAAGAGGAGGGAATTAAAAATGGCACAACCAAAAAGAAGATGGTCTAAAGCAAGAACAGGTTTAAAAAGATCAACATGGAAATTAGAAAACAAAAATTTAGTAGCATGTCCACATTGCCACGAAATGATGATGCAACATAGAGTTTGTTCAAACTGTGGTTACTATAATGGAAAAGAAGTAGTAGCAAAAAAAGAAGACTAAAATAATAAGAAACAGCATTAGATGCTGTTTTTTTGTTTTTAATAAAGGGCTGTCCCTTTTTGTTCCAAATTACCAATTAGGGACAGTCCCCAATTGGGACAAAATATTTTTATAATATGCTTTAAAAATATTTTTATCAATGATATAATGAATAAAAATAAAAAAAGGATAAATCATATGGAAAAAATAAATAAAATTATAAATCATATAAAAGAAAATAAGTGGATTCATTATCTTGTAATTATAATAATAGGAATAATTTTAAGCATCCCACTATGTAAAATGAATATAAGAGATACACATGATGGTTTTTTACACCTTTTAAGATTAATAGGAACTAAAAATAGTTTGAAATTAGGCGAAATACCACCTATTATAACGCCATATTTTTGCAATAATTGGGGTTATGCTATGAATTTATTTTATAATCCAACAGTTACATATATACCGCTTCTATTAAAACTATTTACATCAACATATGTAATAGCTTTAAAACTATTTGCATCTTTATGTATTATTTTATCAGGAATAACAATGTATAGTTTTGTAAATAAAGTAACAAATAAAAGAGTAGTAGCATTATTTTCAGCAATTATATATTTAATGGTTCCATACAAATTAGGAGATGTATATATAAGGTTTGCAATTGGAGAATTTGCAGCATTTGTATTTTTACCAATTTTATTTATAGGAGTATATAGTTTATTTAATCAGGAAGGAAATAAACATTATTATATAGCAATAGGTGCAATAGGGTTATTGTTAACACATACAGTCACTACTTTTTATACAGCAATAATATGTTTTTTATATATATTGTTCAATATAAAGAAATTAAAAGAAAAAGAGATAATAAAGAAATTAGTAATTAATGTAATATTTATATTACTAGTATCAGCATTATTTACGATACCAATGCTAGAAGCAAAATTTTCAGCAGAATATACAATATTTGACAATGAATTAATGGTTACAAATTCGCAGTATGTATATGAAAATACTTTAGAGATAAGCGATTTATTTATATATAATGGAAATTTGTTACCAGAAAGCTACAAAAAGTCAGCTATTTATATAATAGGTGTACCAATATTTACATTAATGTGTTTAACAATATTTGTATATAAAAAAATAGATAAAAAATATAAAGACTTTTATATAATATCTTGGATATTTGGAGTTGTATCTTTATTTATGTGTACAAAATATTGCCCATGGTTTTTATTTCCAAACATATTGTGTACGTTGCAATATCCATGGAGAATGTTAACATTTTTTGCATTTTTTATATCATTTATATTAGGTGTAAATTTATATATATTAATAAAAATGCTATTTAATAAAGATATAACCAGAATAATAGTAAGTGGTATATTAATTACACTTATGGTTATATATACTATTCCAATATTATTAGAGTTTACTTCAAATGATAAAACAGTAGATATTGAATATGAAAATAAAATACTTAATAATCCCAAAATAAACTATATGAGTATAAATAGGGAATACATGCCTAAAAAAGCATTATTGTTACAACGTACATATTTAAAAGAAAGAAACGACGAAACATATATATTAGAAGGTCAAGCTAATATTACAAGTGAAAATAAAGAAGGTTTTACAGATATAGTAGAATTAGAAAATATAGAAAAAGATACTATATTAGAATTTCCATATTTATATTATCCAGGATATAAAATAACTTTAGAAGATAATTTAAAATTAGAAACAATAGAAACAGAGCATGGATTTGTAGGTTGTAAAATAACTCAAGATATAGAAAAAGCAAAAATAACAGTAGAATATAAAGGAACGGCAATAACATACATTTCATATGTTGTGTCTTTGGTGTCTGCTATAATATTTATAGTGTATTGCTATAAAGAAAGTAAAAAAAGAAGGCTTTAGTATTAAACCTCCTTCACACTACTCTACATACTGAAATTACTACTATATTAAGTGAAAATTAAATAACAAAAAAATAAATAATCAAATCTAATATTGTAGAGGTTGCACTTTGTATAACTAAACCTTCGAAGAAATTCCACCAAATTTCCAACTTCATAAAAAGGAGAAAAATATGCAAAAAATAAAAGAATTACTAAAAAATGAAAAATATTATAGTGTAATAATTATATTAGTAGCAAGTGTTTTTGTTTGTTTACCTTTAATGAGCAAAAATATAGATATGACATATGATGATGGAATACAACATATTTCAAGGTTAATGGGCACATACCAATCATTACAAGAAGGACAAACTAATATAATGTCTAATTTTTGTAATGGCTTTGGTTATTCATGGAATATATTTTATAGTCCACTTACAGCTTTTTTGCCACTAATATTTAAAATATTAGGTTTAAGTTTTACAGCATGTATTAAATTATTTATGTTTTTAGTAGTTTTCTTATCAGGTTATTTTATGTATTTATGTGCAAAGAAAATTACTAAAAATAATAATATAGCTATAATTGCAGGAATTTTATATATTTTCGCACCATACAGGTTAACTGATATGTATATAAGAAATGCTATTGCTGAACTAACTTCATTCACATTTTTACCATTAGTATTTCTAGGATTATATAATATATTTGAATACCCTGTAGGGGAGAACGAGGTACCATGCCCAATAAACAAAACACTTATATTATCAATAGGTGCAATAGGCCTAATTTTAACACACACAATAGTAACAATATATACAGCAATAATTGCATTAATATATGTACTTATTAATATTAAAAAACTTAAAGATAAAAACATAGTAAAAGCACTCATAATAAATATTTTGTTAATACTAGTCATCACTTCATTTTTTTGGTTACCTCTTTTAGAACATAAATTTATAGCAAATTATGAAGTTTTTAAACCTGGCAGAATGGAAAGAACAGAAGTATTAATAAGTTATAAATTAGATTTATACAGATTATTTTTTACTAAAACAAATGATTATATGCTTTACAACATAGGGCTAATTACTCTAATAGGTTTACTACTAACTCCAATAGCATTAAAAAAAGTTAAAAACGAATCATATTACAAATTGTATATATTTATGTTAGTAACAGGTATTGTATTAGCCATAATGACATTAAAAATATTTCCATTTGAACATTTACCATCGATATTAAAAATGCTTCAATTTACATTTAGATTACTAGAATTTACAAGTTTTCTATTTGCATTTGTTGCAGCAACAAATATAGTAACTGTCTGTAGAATTAATGTAAGAGAATTAATAATTTTATTAGTAGCTCTAATGATACTAACAATTCCATATAAAAGCCATTTACGAACTTTAGAAAACTTTGACGAAAATATACTTTGGCCATCAGTACCAGTTACACAAGAAACAGGAAGAGTGCATGCAGGATGTGCAAGTTTTGAATATTTGCCATCAAAAGCATTTGAAAACAGAAAATATATAGAAACAAGAACACAAAATGCAAAAGTTATGAATGAAAATAGTTCTACTATAATAGAAAATGAAATTAAAAATGGAACTAAAATGAGTTTTGACGTAAAATATGTATTAGAAGAAACACGGAATAGAATTACCATATATATATTATTTAGGCTATGATGTAACATTAAAAACAGCAAACGAAAAAATAAAATTACAAACCTTTGAAACAGATAATGGTTTTATAGGAGTAAAACTTCCAATACTAGAAGAAGGAAAAGTAGAAGTAAAATATACAGGGACCTGGATTATGAATGTATCAAATTTTGTGTCAGTTATAGGAGTGTGCATATTGATAGGAATATATTTTAAAAATTATACAACAAAAAAGTCAACTTCTAATTAGAAGTTGACTTTTTTGTTTAAAATTCTTCTTTTCTATATTCCAATATTTCTTTAGCTTGTTTTCTTTCATCTTCAGAAAGTTCTCTGCTAAATACGGACAACATAAAGGTTTGGATTTTGATAAGTTCGGTTAGTTATTCCAAAGCCAGGAATAGTAAAAGACATTCCAAATAGGAATGCCTTTTCTAGTATTATTTATTTTTTGAGGTATAAGAAAATCCTTCACCAAGGGGAATAGTGGTAATACCTTTAGAATTTATAGTAATTCCATCAGCTGTTTTATAACTTATTGAACTTATACCACTTTTACCCATGTTAGCATAAACTTTCGAAGTCTTTTTTGAAAGTTTCTTGCCACAGGAAGGGCAATAATTTGAATTGTCATTATAAGCAAGCTTACAATCTGAACAAATCATTATTGTTTCCTCCCTTAGCAAAAAACGTTTACGAACTCTTAGTCCCATAATAATCCTTAATTCGGATTATCAGCTGCAGCAGTTACATTGCTATCACTGGCATTGGGAGTATTTTCAACAACTACTTCTAAACTCGTGCCACATGAATGGCAGAATTTTGCTCCAGGTGTTACTTTAGTTCCACACTTAGGACAGGTATCGTCCAAAACCTTTCTGCCACAAACATGGCAGAATGCTGCGCCATCCTTCAATGTTGCTCCGCAACCAGTGCATACCTGATCTTTAACAACAGTACGTGTACCACACTTAGGGCAAAACTGCACATCAGAAGAATATGCTGTATTGCAAGCCAGACAATAAACTTCGCTTGAAGCCATATCAGAGGGTACTGTGCTTGCAGGTGCAACTCCAGGAATTGAGCCGAACATTGAATTGCCAATGTTGTTTCCACCAAGCAACTGACTTAATACCATCATCTGAACCATATCATCAGCTTCCTCAGAGGAATTTCCAGACCCCATCATCATGAGCATAGGGAGGTTAATTCCGCCTTCAGAATTTCCAAACATATTACCAATGCCATTTGAGCCGTTAGAAGCCATAAGAAGAGGCAAGAATTTTCCGAGACCGTTAAATGAATCATCATTAACATTGTCCAATGAGAATTCGCTGTCGCCATCTTTCCACTGCATTAAGCACATTGCTGCAATAATGTTTCCAGATACATTCTGCTTAGACTGCGGATCGATAAATGTTTTTGTGTCGAATGCAACCACTTTGGTATAGAAGTTCATACCAGGAATAATGCAATCGCTGGGTAACATCTGCCGAACAATTCCGTCAGCAGCACCAAGTAGTGAGATGTAGTTCTGATCGATTGACTGAACGTAATAATACTTACCATCCATCTTTGTTAAATCGCCAACATTTAAAGTCTGAGTGGGAAGTAAGAATACCGGGAAGTCGCCCATTTTCATCCCTGCGATATTGGTGCGGGTGTTTTTAATGGGATCAAATACATACCAGTTACCATTTTCAGGGTTTTTTACAGCAACACCCATTAACGTTGATGCAATGTTCCGATCCTTTGACATACCTAACTCGAAATTCATACCAAAAAGTTTTTTCATTTTGCCCATTTTGTTTCCTCCTTGTATTGTTTGTGGTTTGTTTATATCAAAATACACTGAAAGTGCATTTTTGATATCAGTTACTTCAAATGATACTGCTGCCATTACAGACGATGGAGATGTTTTCAAAAGTGAAGAACAATCCTTATTTCTGTAAGAGCAACTCTTACAGAAACCATCTGTATATTTATAACTTGTTTGGATTTCGAAAGTGATGAAATCGCTACTTTCTTTTATAGCTTTCCTTAAAAGCTCTATAAAACTTTCAAAAGAAAGCACATAAGGCTTAAAAGATATAACTCCATTAGGACATACACTTGAATATTCAAGTATAAGATTATCTGACTTATCAATTCTTGTAGTCAAATAATAGTCGCCAATTTTAGTAACACTTTCTGAAAAGAACGGCTTGTCACGAGTATTCGGAGAATTTAATTCATCATAGCCATCAAAGTGATAGCTTTTAGGAATTAATTTCCGAAGTAAAGAACTGTTGCTTAAAGACATGTTCTAATACCTCCTTTTTATTTTGCTTTATTAGTAAGCAAATTTACATATAAACGGTTAACGTTAATTATTTTAACACGTTTTATGTAAAACGTCAACACTTTTCATAAAAAAATTATTTTTTCAAAAAGTGTTGATTTAAATAGACAAACATGATATAATAGTTAACGTAAAATTTTTAAAAAGTAGAATTGTAATTCTACAAAAAAAGAAGAAAGGAGTTGTTTTATGAAACGGAAGTCTGAACAAGAAATAATGGTAGCGAATAGACCTGAAGATATATTTACAATGGATTTAAACGTAATTGCAGAAGAAAAAGAAGCATATTTAGAAGCATTTAAGCCAAAAGAATATCGTAAAATAAAAGATTTTGTAATTACTAAAAAGGTATTATTATTATACAGTCAGGCAATAGTTAAGTTAGAAGATAGCCCAAAAGGGCAAGATTTCAAAGCAGTTTGCATTAAATCGACAAAAGGTGAACAGTACAAAATACATTATATGAATTATTCTTCATTCCGACTTGGAGAAATGTATATAACAAAAGACTATGTAATTTATATAGTTAAACAGGAATATAAAAAGTATTATGAAAATTATATACAAAAAACAAAGCATTATTCTAAGCCAGATAAGAAGATATGGAATATGGTTGAGTATATGCTACCAAATGTAGAGAAACATTTTGAATGTGAAGATGGCAATTTTGCTATTTTTGTAAAAAAGCCATGTGAGATTTACTCACTAAGAGAAATCTTAGAATATTTTGATAGTAAGCTGAAACCGGAATATGTAGCTTCAATTTTAACAAGATTGTACTATTTTACTTGTTATTTAGGATTAGTAGAAATTAACCATAATGCTTTAACGGTAGATAACTTATTTTTTGCACCAGGTAGAGAAGTAGAAGAAGGCGAAAGCTATACGGTACATGATATGCGTATTGTAGGAGTTTTCGGTGGATGGTTTTTTACAACCTATTTTGAAGAAAAAATGATGGGAGTACCAAAAGAAGTATATGAAGTTATGCCAAATGAATGTAAGAAAAGAGGTTATTCATCTTTTGAAGTAGATGAATTAGCAATAAAAAGTTTGGCAAAAGAACTATTAGGAACAGAAATTGAAAGTGCACCAAAACCATTTTTAGATTGGCTGAATACTAAAAAAGTTGCAAGAGATGCCTATGAGGAATTCTGCAATTGGAAAAAAGTTATAAAGTCATCCTTTGGAGCAGTTAGATTCGTCAATATGGACGTTTCTATATAAAAACAATTAATTAAACAGGAGGAAAAAAATATGGGTGGAAGATCAATCGAAACAAGTGACATGGAAAGGCATTATCGTTCAAGAGATTACTATGGAGCAAGCAGTTATTACAGCTCAGGAAGAAGTGTGGATGTTAGTCCGACAAAACGGATAACAAATGCTTCACAGGTTTTTAAAGAAACCAGAATGAGAGATGAATTCAACCCTGCAAAAATCAAACTTCCAAGAGAAGCATGTGATTCAGCACAAAGTCCTCATTCAAGAGGCATTATTTATGCAGAAGATTTCACAGGCTCAATGGGATGCTTTCTGCTAAGTTTAATTCAAAAGCAGTTTCCAAAGCTTATTCAAATGACTTACGAGACAGTATCGTTTAATCCGCACATAATGTTTATGGGCGTGGGAGATGTAGAACAAGGAGACGATGCACCACTTCAGGTAACACAGTTTGAAACAGATTTAAGGATGTTAGAGCAGTTAGAAAAACTGTGGCTTGAAAAAGGTGGCGGTTGCAACCCTTATGAAAGCTACATATTGCCATGGTACTTTGCAGGTAAGTATTGTAAAATGGACTGCTTTGATAAGAGAGGCGAAAAAGGATTTTTATTTACCTTTGGTGATGAGGAGCCTACACCAGCTCTTACAGCAGATGAATTAAGGACTGTTTTTGGAAATAGAGATGACTTAGACAGGAGAAAAGTTACTGCGACAGACTGCTTAGAAATGGCATCTGAGAAGTTTAATTGCTATCATATTATTTTAAGAGGTAGTAATTATGATCGATATGTTGTTTCTAAGTGGAAAAATCTTATGGATGGACATGCTTGTGATTTGTCAGATTACGAATGTTTACCTGAGCTGGTATGCACAATCTTGAAAATGTATGAGGGCTTGTCGAAGACAGAAGCGATTAAATCCATTGAAGACTATCACACAAGGAGCGTAGTTACAGAAGCACTTTGTGACCATGAAGAAAATGTGGTAGACGAAAAAGTAGAAACAAATGGAGATGGAAATGGGTTAGAAATATTCTAACTTGCTAAAGAAAGAAAAAAGTTTCATAAACACAGTTTTGAAGGAGCATAAGAAAATTTATGCTCCTTCTTTCAAAAAAGGAGAACACAATGAAAAATGCATATATTGTTATAGGAAGTTTGTTTGGAGATGAAGGAAAAGGAAGAATAACAGATTTACTATGTGCTAAGCATCCATCAACAATAAATGTTAGGTTTAATGGAGGAGCACAGGCTTCACATACTGTAGTAACACCAGAAGGAGAAAGGCACGCTTTTAGACATTTTGGTTCTGGAACATTTGCAAAAGTACCAACATATTTAAGTGAAGACTTTATTGTAAATATATATGCTTTTAGTGAAGAAAGGCGGAATTTAATAAGTGAATTTAGAATTAAACCAAATGTATATGTCAATCCAAATTCAGTAGTAACTACCCTTTGGGATATGTATATTAATCAAGTAATTGAAACCATAAGAGAAGAAAAAAGACATGGTAGCTGTGGCATGGGAATTAATGAAACTATGCACAGAAGTAAATATGAAGAATACAGAATAACTGTTATGGATTTGCTTAATTTAGAAAAATTAGGCAAAAAGCTTGAAAAAATACAAAATGAATATGTTCCAATGCGACTTAAAAATAAATATCATATTTCGATAGAAGAACTTCCAGAAGAGTACAAAGCTTTATTTGAAAATGAAGAAAATATTAATATGACCATTTTTTATGCACAAGAATTTTTAGAAAATGTACAAATTATGGGAGACTTTGTTTTAAAGAAATTTGACAATGTTGTTTTTGAGGGTGCTCAGGGCTTAATGTTAGATCAGGGAAATGAAAGATTCTGGCCAAATGTTACAACCTCTAACACTGGAATGAAAAATGTAATGAAGATTCTAAACAACTTGAATTTTAAGGGAAACTTAGAAATTTATTATATTTCCAGGTGTTATGCAACTAGGCATGGAAGAGGCTTATTCCCAACAGAAGTGGAAGGAAAGCCATACGAAAACATTGTAGATTTGACAAATGTACCAAATGAATTTCAGGAAGGGCTAAGATTTGGGATTTTGGACGTAGACTTATTAAAATACGGAATAAATAAAGATTTACAAAACTTAAAATTTCCAGCACAAATAGGTATGGTTATCACATGTTTTGACCAACTAGATGAGTTTGGTGTAAAGTATGTATTTGAAGGAAAAGAAGAAATAGTTTCAAAAAAACAATTCCTTACTCAAGTATCAAGTATTCTTAAAAAGAATATTGATGGACTTAGAAATATATATATTTCTAAAGGAGAAAAAAGAGAAAATTTAATAAAATTAAATGAAGAAAACTGTCAAATGGAATAAATCCGTTTGACAGTTTTCTTGTTTTAGATAGAATTTTGTTTCAAATCTTTTTTCTATTTTTATTAGCATAAATCAATTGACTAAATATACAAAATGATATAAAATACTAATAGCAATAAATGAAAGGAAGAAAAATATGTCAAAGCCAACAGTAGCAATAGTAGGAAGACCAAATGTAGGAAAATCTACATTTTTTAATTATATAGTAGGGAAAAGAATATCAATAGTACAAGATGAGCCAGGTGTTACAAGAGATAGGGTATATGCTGAAAGCACATGGAGAGGTAGAACATTTTCATTAATAGATACAGGAGGAATAGAGCCAGAATCAGAAGATATAATAATATCTCAAATGAGAGAACAAGCCAATATAGCAATAAGTGTAGCAGATGTTATTATATTTTTAACAGATATAAAACAAGGAGTAACAGCAGCAGATAAAGAAATAGCACTAATGCTTAAAAAATCTAAAAAGAAAGTTATTTTAGTATGTAATAAAGCAGATAATTATGGAAAAACATCAGATGATATATATGAATTTTATAACTTAGGCTTAGGGGACCCATACCCAGTATCTTCAGTAAATGCAATAGGTATAGGAGATGTACTAGATGCAATATACGAAAGTTTCCCAGAAAAAAAACAAGGGGAAGATGAAGAAACAATAAAAGTAGCAATAATAGGAAAACCAAATGTAGGTAAATCTTCATTAGTAAATAAAATACTTGGAGAAAATAGAGTAATAGTAAGTGATATAGCAGGAACAACAAGAGATGCAATAGACTCAAATTTTGAAAATGAATTTGGAAAATATGTATTTATTGATACAGCAGGAATTAGAAGAAAAAGTAAAGTAGATGAACAAATAGAAAAATATAGTGTAATGAGAAGTCTGCTTGCAGTAGAAAGAGCAGATGTATGTATTTTAATGATAGATGCAAATGAAGGTGTAACAGAACAAGATACCAAAATAGCAGGTGAAGCACATGAAGCAGGAAAAGCAGTAATAATAGCAGTAAATAAATGGGATGAATATGAAAAAGATACAAACACAACTGAAAAATATAAAAAAGAGGTATATAACAAATTATCATATCTATCATATGCACCAATAATATTTATATCAGCTAAAACAGGTCAAAGAGTACATAAATTATTCGAAATGATAAATATGGTGGCAAGCCAAAATGCAATGAGGGTATCAACATCAGTATTAAACCAAGTATTAAATGAAGCAATAGCAATAGTTCAACCACCAACAGATAAAGGTAAAAGACTAAAAATATACTATATGACACAAGCTTCAACAAAACCACCAACATTTGTAGTATTTGTAAATGATAAAAAGTTATTTCATTTTTCATATGAAAGGTACTTAATAAATCAAATAAGAAAAGAATTTATATTAACAGGGACACCAGTAAGGATGATTGTTAGGGAGAGAAAAGACAAGGACGCATAAGTGTTGCGCAGTGAATAATGAAGAATTAAATTTTAGGGGCGGTTATCAAATCGCCCGCTCTTCGAAGAAATAGCTTAAATAAAGAATAAAGAGCGAAAAGTTAATAGTTAAGAGTAGAAAACTCTTCGAGTTTTGAAGGAGGTAAAAAATGTTAACATACATAATAATAGCAATAATAGCATATTTACTAGGAAGCATAAGCTTTTCAGTAATAATTAGTAAAAAAATGGCAGGATTTGATGTAAGACAAAAAGGAAGTGGAAATGCAGGTACAACAAATGTATTAAGAAGTGTAGGAAAAAAAGCAGCAATAATAACTTTAATATTAGATGTATTAAAAGGTGTAGTAGCAATACTTGTAGCTTATATAGTAGGAAAAATAGCAAATAATTTAGATAAAAGCTTGTTAATTCAAATAGCAGGAATAGCAGTTATAATAGGACACACATTCCCAATATTCTTTGGTTTCAAAGGAGGAAAAGGAATAGCGACATCTTTAGGAGTATTACTTATGACAAATTGGAATATAGGTTTAATATGTCTAGTATTTGCATTAGTATTAATGGCACTTACAAGAATAGTATCTTTAGGTTCAATAGCAGCAGCAATACTATTCCCAGTACTAATAATATTTATGCCAAGTAACGCCTACATAGTAGAAGGAAATTACATAGTATATTCTATAATATTAGCAGTACTCGTAATATACAACCATAGAGCAAATGTAAAAAGATTATTAAATGGAACAGAAAATAAATTAGATTTTAAGAAAATTAAATAGAAGTTGGAAGTTGAAAGTTGGAAGTTAGAAAATATGGATAAGTCTTCGAAGAATTACCTGAAATTTAACTTCCAACCTCCAATCTCTAACTTCCATACGGAGGAATTATAATGAAAAACATATGTATAATAGGTAGTGGAAGCTGGGGAGTAGCTTTAGGTGTACACTTAGCTAAATTAGGAAATAATGTAAAAATATGGTCTTTTTTAGAAGAAGAAAGAGATTTAATAAATAATGAAAAAAAATGTAAATTCTTACCAAATATAACATTACCAGAAGGTATATATTGTACAACTTCATATGAAGAAGCAATATCAAGTAGTGAAATAATATTACATGTAACACCATCAAAATTTACAAGAAATATAGTAAAAGGTTATAAAGAATATGTAACAAATCAACCAATAGTAATTTGTACAAAAGGTTTTGAAAAGGAAACTTTATCTACATTAGATGATGTAATATCTGAGGAAATACCAAATGCAAAAATTGCAGCACTTTCAGGACCTAGTCATGCAGAAGAAGTTTCAATAGGTGTTCCAACAGCAATAGTAGTTGCTTCAAAAGATATAAACCTTGCAAATGAAATAAGAGATATTTTCATGAATGAAACATTACGTGTATATACAAGTACAGATTTAAAAGGTGTAGAACTAGGTGGAGCATTAAAAAATATAATTGCATTTTGTGCAGGAATATCAGCAGGAATAGGACTAGGAGATAACACATTTGCGGCATTAATAACAAGAGGCTTACACGAAATATCATTATTAGGAGAAGTATTAGGTGGAAATAAACAAACCTTTTATGGCTTAACAGGTCTAGGAGACCTAATAGTAACTTGTCTAAGTGAACATAGTAGAAACAGAAGAGCAGGAAAATTATTAGGACAAGGTAAAAATATAGAAGAAATTAGAAAAGAAATAGGAATGGTAATAGAGGGAGTAGACAACATAGAAGTAGCCTATGAACTTTCAAAAAAATATAATTTAGATATGCCAATAGTAAAAGCAGTATATCAAGTTCTATACGAAGGTCTAGACCCAAGAATAGGCGTAAAAATGCTTATGACAAGAGATAAAAAAGAAGAGTAAAAATTGAACAAAACGATTGTAGGGGTCGTCGTCTTCGGCGACCCATTCTTCGAAGAAATAGCTTAAAAATAACCCAAAAGAAGGAAGGAATAAAAGCAAAAATGAAACTAGTAATCCAAAGAGTAACAAACGCAAGTGTTACAGTAGAAAATAACATAGTAGGGAAAATAGGAAAAGGCTTTTTAGTTCTTTTAGGTGTTGGACCAGAAGATACTGAAAAAGAAGCAGATTATCTAGTACAAAAACTAATTAAATTAAGAGTTTTTGAAGACCAAAACGGAAAAATGAATTTAAGTCTAAAAGATATAGAAGGAGAACTTTTAATAGTATCTCAATTTACCCTATATGCAGACTGTACAGGAGGAAATAGACCAAGCTTTACAAATGCCGCAAAACCAGAAAAAGCAAATAAATTATATGAATACTTTATACAAAAATGCAAAGAAGAGAATATAAAAGTAGAACATGGAATTTTTGGAGCAGATATGAAAGTAGAACTTTTAAATGATGGACCTGTAACAATTATATTAGAAAAATAAAAAAGTATTTACATTTAACATAAAGTATGATATATTATAAGCATTGAAACAAAATTAGAAATGTTTGCTTTTATTAAAGGAGGGTTATTATTATGACTTTCAAAAGAGAATTAAGAAAATTTCGGAGAAATAGCAAAAAAAAGAAAAAGGATAAAGTAAAAAGGACAAAATATGAAAAGTTTTTAATTTCCGAATTCATTAAACAAAGAATAAGAAAAAAGGCTAGTGAAGGAGAAAAATCAGTAGTTTTCCCTATTGTTGGGCATGAAGTAATAAGAAATCCTAAAAATAATAACAATTGGATTTATATTGAAAAATCAGATTACATAGCATTTGCTATTAAGAATTGTTTGAGGTATAAGTTAAAACAAGATTGGTATTATAAAGTGCCTAATAAAATTATTATTTTCTTTTAAATCATAACCACGTGTAAAACGCGTGGTTTGAACTTGCCCTAAAAGGGCTTAT
>CANSJQ010000004.1 GCA_947647275.1 uncultured Clostridiaceae bacterium
CCTTCCACTTAAAATAAATATTTTAAACCACTCCCCATCCCCTTGGGGGCGTTTTAGTTTTTGTTATTCCCCACCTTTTTAAAAAATGTCGCAAAAGGGACAGATTACCCAAAAGGAAACGTCCCCAATGGACACCAACACATTATTCTTCTTTCATCTCTATTGCATCAAAAGGGCAAACATTGGCACATATACCACAACCTTTGCAATAGTCATAATTAAAATCTTCTCTCTTTTGTTCTTTATTAACTGGAATTGCATTTTCTGGGCATACAGGAAAACACAAACCACATTGTTTACATTTTTCTTCTATATAAACGGGTTTAATACTTCTCCAATCTCCAGTTTTAAACTCTAAAGAATTTCCAGCATCAATCATAGTTCCACCAGGCGTTAAATCTTGCCAAGGTGATTCTTTATTAATTTTAGTCATATCTAAATACTCCTTTTATATTCTATTTATTATTTTTATATTTTAAAGCTAATAGTAAAATGATTAAGCAAAAAGCCAATTCTAAGGCTGTTTCAAAAATTAGCATAAAATCTTTACTACACAAAACAGCATAAAGTGTATATGCAAGACTACTAGTAACCCAAAGAATCCAAGAATTAATACTTAAATCATTTGATTTTTTAGTCTTTATAAGTTTTATCGTTTGTGGAAGGTATGAAATCATTGTACATATTGATACTATTCCTAATAATATATTTCCTAACATATTTAATTTCTCCATTTCTCCATGTATTGTTATTTTTTTAAGTACAGTTACTCCAAAATTTATTTTTCGAAATCGAAACTCTAACTTCTAACTTCTTGCAACGCTAGTTGCAATGCTCTCATATTTCCTTCAATAACATCAGGCTTTTTAGCAAATTTATGTTTAAAAGAAGTCTTCATATCATTTAAAAATTCTTCTTCTGTCATTATATTTGAGACTTTTACAATAGCTGCAAGCATTGAAGTATTAGGAAAATATCTTCCTAAGGCTTCTTCAGAAATCTTTCTTGCATCGATAGTATAAATCTTTCCTTTGTAACCTTTAAGTAAAGGCCTAATACTTTCTACATCTTTAGTTGTATTAATAACAATTGCACCTGTTTCTTTCAAGCCAGCTGTAACATCTACTGATTCTAATAAGGTATCATCGACAACTACAACATAGTCAGGTTCATAAATATTACTATGAAGGCGAATAGGTGAAGTACTTATTCTGTTATAAGCAGTAATAGGGGCACCCATTCTTTCAGGGCCATATTCAGGAAATCCTTGAATATACTTACCTGTATTAAAAGCGGCATCAGCAAGAAGTAAAGAAGCAGTTTTAGCACCTTGACCACCTCTACCATGCCATCTAATTTCAATAATATTATCCATATATCATAAATCCTTTCTTATATAAAGATAAGTAAAGTATATGCCTAAATATGGTAAAAGTCAAGAAAAATACTTAGACTTAAATCGCCAAATTAATGCATTAGATATAAAAATTTTTGACAAAATATTAGACCCACTTTTAGTAAAAGTGGGTCTAGTTTGAAAAAGTAAATTTTAAGTAGTTTCACTATGAGAAATACTAATACATGAATCAAGATAAGGATTACAAAATTTTGTACTATATAAAGTATCATGAACATCTTGTTTAATAAGTTCACCATCTGTTGAGTAAACATCATAACATATATGATACTCATAATTAGGATGAACATATTTAGAAGAACTAACATCTTTGAAAGTTACACAACTACGAGATTCATAAGAAGAGTAACCTTCGACATCTTCCATATGTCCACTATATCCTTTTAATTCAAGATATTTTGTGGCATGAATTGTTTTTTTAAAATGGTTAATTATCACACCAATACATGGAGGAACAAGAGTCTTTCTTTGTGATACAGAATAAACAGTCCAAGATAAATTATATTTTTGTGCTATAAGGAACTCATCATTATTATAGTATATAGCTCTGAATTCCATTGGGATAATACATTGATGATCAAGAGTAAATACACCTGTATTACAGATATATTGATGCATATGTTTCTCTAACACAGAACTAATATCTAAATTTTCATCTTTTAAGTTAGAGATTTTTACTAATGTTTTAGAAATAGGGCCTCTTTTTACATCACGTTGATCACATATTGGCTCAATATAATGACAATCTAATTTTGTAAGGACTTCACCTTCATAAGAATAAATACCCATTTGATTATTTTTGGTTACAATAAATCCTGATACATGTTTGTGATGTATTTTATCAAATTCAATAGGAATAATCATCCTTTTTTCTTTACATGAATATACTCCATATTTATATTTACCCTTAAATTCTTTGCATACTATAACTGTTTTTGATTCAAAATCATAGAAATCTCTTTCGAAGTATTGGCAATTGGATAATCTGCCTACTAAATTACCATTTTCATCAATAATAAATAATGAATTCTTAGTTTTAAAAAACAGTATTTTGCCTATATACTCAATATAATAATTGTTCATAGGAAGAACATAAGACTTGGTTTTAATATTATATAGTCCAAATTTTATAGGCTTATTGGTAGTTATAGTACTCCAGCCAATAGGTAATAAATCATCGTGTTCCCAGTTTAAGAAAGAAAGCTTGTTGCTATGAATAGGATATAGATCAAGTTTTCCATTAGGAGAAAAATGGTCATGAAACAATAATTGTTTTTCATCATTAAATATAGCACACTCTCCTGTTTCAGAATTGTAAGCATAATATTTTCCATGACTATGTTCAACTTTTGGAAAATCTTCTAATAACCGAATTTTCTTTTCCATAATTTATTCCTTTCTGCTATAAATATATAGCGAAAAATAAATAATTAGTTTCGAAAAAATTATATCATAATTACTTTGTAAAGTAAAGTAATTAGTGTTAAAAGTACTATGATGGATGTATAGTTTTACAAATTTTATTAAAAAAGAATATGGTTTTTAGTAAAATTTGAAATATTGTGGTACAATAATAAATAGAAAAAGGAGAAATATATGGATATTTTTGAAATTGCCAATATAATAAAAAACAATGGTGGAAATCTATATTTAGTAGGTGGAGCTATTAGAGATAAATTACTAGGAAAAGAAGTACATGATGAAGACTATTGTATAACTGGAATAAGTACAGAAGAATTTGAAAAACTTTTTCCAGAAGCACGTCTTCGTGGAAAGTTTTTTGGAGTGTATGATTTAGAATGTAAAGAGTTTGCTATGGCAAGAAAAGAAAGAAAAAGTGGAATAGGTCATAGGGAATTTGATATAGAAATTGGAAATAAAATAACTATTGAAGAAGACCTGAAGAGACGAGATATAACAATAAATTCAATTGCTGAAGAAGTATTAACTGGAAAATTAATAGATCCATTTAAGGGAATAGAAGATGTAAAAAATAGAAAAATAAGAGCTACATCAAATTCATTTAAAGAAGATCCACTAAGAGTTTATAGGGTAGCAAGGTTTGCAGCAACTTTAAATTTTAATGTAGATGAAAATACAATAGAAATGATGAAAATGTTAAAAAGTGAATTAAATACTTTATCAAAAGAAAGGGTATTTATAGAGTTCAAAAAGGCACTAGGTTCAAATAAACCGTCTGAATTTTTTAATATATTAAGAAAAGCTGATGTATTAGATGTTCATTTTAAAGAAATATACAATTTAATAGGGAGCACTCAGCCAGAAAAATATCATCCAGAAGGAGATAGTTATAACCATACTATGATAGTTGTAGACCACAGTGCAGAATTAACAAATAACTTAGAAATAAGATTTTCAGCATTAGTACATGATTTAGGAAAGGGAATTACTCCGAAAGAAATGCTACCACATCATTATGGTCATGATATAAAAGGTGTAAAAATAGTGGAGGAATTTTCAAATAGAATAGGTGTTCCAAACTCTTGGAAAAAATGTGGAAAAATATCAGCTAAAGAACATATGAGAGGAGGAATATTTAATAAAATGACACCAGCAAAGCAAGTAGATTTTATAACAAATGTGAGTAAATCTATGTTAGGATTGGATGGAATGAAAATTGTAGTTGCTTCTGATAAATGGAGAGAAGAGCAACCAAAAGATATAAAATTTGATATATTAGGAAAACAAATTTTAAAGAAAGTAGATGGAGATTTTATAAAGAAAAAATATAATATAAAAAATGAAGAAATAGGAGAAAAATTAAGGCAAGAAAGAATAGAATTACTAAAAAGTATTGAAAATAAAAATTAAGTAAGATAAAATAATAACAAATCATTTATGGGAAGGAAATAAATAAATGCAAAAAAACATAAGAAAACTGTTAAAACAAGAAAATGCAGCAGTATCATTATTAGTGTTCATAACTGTATTATCATTTGTAACAATTTTAACAGGAGCATTTGTTACAATTACAACATTAAGGAAATCACGGGTTAGAAAGTGATATAAGGTTACAAGAAATATATGGTGAAGATGTAAAAAGAGTAGATCAAATATATGATGAATTGGTAGGAAAAGATAAAATTACGCCTAATTGTGAAATAACATATGAAGTCCTTAATAATTCTTATATATCGTATAAATTTAGTTTTAATAAGGAAGTTAAAAATTTTGATACTAAAGATATAAAACTATATAATGCAAAAAAACAAGAGACATTATTTGGAAATAATATTACATTATCTATAAGTACACCAGCATATACAGTAAATGTAACACAGGGGAAAACATATCTAGTAATGTTTGACTATGAAAGTATAGAAAATGAAAAATTTGAATTTGGTTTATATTCAGAAACAGTAGAAAATTTACCAACTAAAACATTAACAGCAACAACAGAAAAAAAGCATGAAGAGTATAAAATTAAAGTAAATTCGTCAGAAGAAATATTCAAAATAGCTATAAACACACAAAGTAGTAATAATATTAAAATAACTAATTTCGAAATTCTTGAAATAGAAAATGATAATATAGAAAGAGGAGCATTTGTAAAATTAGACAAAAAATTATATACATTGGTAGCAGAATATAATAAAGACTCTAGATATATAATTATTATAGATAAAGAAACATTAACAGACTTAAATGAAAACAAAAACTTAGAAATAGTAAAAGGAATATAAAAAAACAGATTGTATAATCTGTTTTTTAAATTTCAGGTTCTATTCCTTCTCTAATATGTTTATCATTTGGAGTTTCTTTATGTGATGATTTATTTTTATCCGAAGGACTAGGTTTAAAGTTTTTTTTTGTACTTCTTTTTGGCTGTTTATCGGCCAATATAGAAAACCTTTTACTTTCTTGTTGTTGTTCTATGGATTTTAATTCTCCAGCAATTTGAGAAAGTTCAGTATTGTTACTATTAATATATAAATCATAGCCATCTATATTTTCATCTACACTTATAAATATTCCAAATAATTCTTTCATATTAGCAAAACCTGATTTCACGTTTTGTAAAATATGATTCATATAATTTTCCTAGCAATAGCTAGGAAATTCACCTCCTAAATTTAATACTACACATTTATAATAACATAAAAGATTACCAAAATCAAGCAAAATAGAGAAAAATATTAAAAATTTAGTAAATATATATAATAAAGATATAGAGAAAGTAAATTTATTGTAATTAATTCCAAAATAAACATATAGAGATATAAAGAAATATAGGTTAAAAATAGAAGGATAATTAAACAATTTAAAATAAAAAAATGTCGAATATTTAGACGAAAATGTCGAAATTAGAAAATAAAAAATACTTGTAAAGTATAGAAATTTGTTATACAATTAAAACTATGATTTTTAAAGGAAAGGGGAAGATTTACGAATGAAAAATCTGTATGGCACAATAAAGATAAACAAAATATTAGGCACAAATAATATGTCCATAGAAGAACATATTAATTATTACAAATTGAAGAACAAAAAATACGGATTAGAAATAATAAAAAGTAATAACACAAATGAAGAAGATATTGAAGTAACAAATATAAAAAATATAACTGATAATGAAGAAAAAATAGATAATTTATTAAATGATTTAGTAATAAAACAAATAACGCCAGGATCATCAGATGTAATAGAAGACTTAGTAAAGATACATGCTTGGTAAATTTAAAAAAGTAGAAATGAACGCATAGAGTTTAACAAACTCTGCGTTCATTTCTGTTTTCTTTGTTATCATTACACATTTTTTCAAACTCTTTGCATTTTATTTTATATTCTAATTGTTGAGTTAAAAATCTATAGTACATATAGCCTTGCTCATATTGTGTCATAGGGTTAAAATCTGCATAAATACCTTCAAAGCCTTCAGTAGAAGCAGAAGAGTAAGGAGAATATCCGCCAAAACCATAAAAATTATTATAATCAACGTTTTTATCCATAGAATCATCCTTCTAATAATATATTTAGGTTTTTAAATTGGATATACCTATAAACCATTTTTAATTTATGCTAACACAAGGTTATTTCTAAATATTCAAATTAAAGATAGGAAAATAACTAATAAATATATATGTATAAAAGGCAGCAAATATTCCATGCAATATTTTTCCTATAATGTAGGGTTTTATAGAAATGTCTGTTTTAGAAGTTATACTAAATACTTGAAGTAATATTGAAATACCACCAAAGCCTAATAATAAAGCAGATAAAATAATATTAGTCGAAATTTCTCTACATGGAATAGCAGTTATTTTTTGAACTCCATTTGTAAGTTCTATTATTCCAGATACAAAGCCACTAACAAAACTATTATTAGTAATTCCAAACATATTAAAAATTGGTTCAAGTGCTGAAGATATAACACTAATTAAATTACTATTTTCAAGTATAGAAAGTATGACACTAAAGAGTACTACAAATCCACCAATCATTAATATTGTACTTGTAGCTGAAGAAATGGCACTGCTTAAAACTTCTCCCAAATTAGAAAATGATACATTAGTATTTGAAATTTTTAAAGTGTTATTAGAGTAAGAAGTATGACAAGAAGTTTTATTAGCCTTCCAAAATCTAAATAAAATACCAACAGTCAAGCATGCTAAAAGGTGTGTAATAAAAAGAAGCACACCAATAAGTGAATTACAAAACATAGTTATACCAACAGTTCCAATAATAAATAAAGGACCAGAGTTATTAGTAAAAGCAAGCAAACGTTCACATTCTTCCTTAGAACACATACCATCTTTTCTAAAATTAGTTACAATTTTAGCACCAATAGGGTAGCCACTTATAATACCCATAAGCATAGCATAAGCACCACATCCAGGTACATTAAAAATAGGTTTCATAATAGGATTTAAAAATTTACCAATTTTAGGAATAATATTAGTGTACCCAAGCAACTCAGTAGCAATAAAAAATGGAAATAAAGAAGGAATAACATTATTAGCCCATAATAAAAGTCCGTGATTTAGTAGCTACTAAATTTTGCCTAGAAAAAATTACTAAAAAAGCAGTAAACAAGCAAAAAATAGTAGGTAAGATATTTCTCTTTAAAGATAAAAAAATAAACCTAGGTTTATTATAAACAGCAGTCTTCATATAACACCTCTTAATTATATATATTATAGAAATAGAAGAATATGATACTATAAAATTATGTAAAAAATGTATATATTAAATTTTCTATAATTATTGATACGAAAAACTTTCAAGTATATAATTAAAATAATATTATAAATTAAATATCACACAATATTATTTAGAATTAAAATAGAAGTATATGTAAAAGGTGTAGGACAAATGAAAAATGAAAAAATAAGAGTTGATAAAATAACAAGATTAGTTATTATAATGATTATTATTGGAATAATAATCATATATTTTTTATGTAACAAAGGGAAAATAAGAGATACTAGAGTAAATGCTAAAGCACAACTAATAGAAAAAGTAGAGTGCACAATTACAGAAGATATAACATCAGAAGATGTATCTGTATTAGTTACTTTTTTTGGAAGTAAAAATATAAAACAAATAGAGTATCATGATGGGATAACAATATATGCCAAAAATAAAACGAAAATAGCAAGGGATATGAAAATAAAACCCTTTACCACATATAATTTAAATGTAGAATATGAAGACGGAAACATAGTACAGAAAACATATAGAATAGATAACATAGATAGAGAATTTGACTATACAGGAGGTCCTAGAATATACTATGTTTTAACTAGTGGTCAGTATAAATTAGAAGCATATGGTGCATCAGGGGGACTAGGTTATGGAAATATAAATCCAGCAGGACAAGGAGGATATACATCAGCAACTACATATTTACAAGAAGGACAAATACTATACATATATGTAGGAGAACAAGGGCAAGGACAATCAGGAACAATTTCTTATAATGGAGGAGGGGCTTCTGGAGGAACAACTGAACATAGAGGAGGACAAGGAGGAGGAGCAACCGATTTTAGGTTAATATCTGGACAATGGAATAATATAGAAGGGCTGAAAAGTAGAATACTAATAGCAGGAGGTGGAGGAGGAGCACAATCCACTTGCGGAGGCATTAATACTACGGCTGGACATGGAGGAGGATTAATAGGAGAACAATCTACAAACATAGCAGGGACATACAATTCACATATAGCATATGGAGGAACCCAAACAGCTGGTGGAGGGTATAAATATGGAGCAAATAGCTCATATATTGGTTCAATAGGAATTTTTGGAATGGGTGCAAATGCAGGGACATGTTCTGCAGGAGGAGGCTCAGGATATTACGGAGGAGGCTCAGTATATACAGCAGGAGGTGGAGGAGGCTCATCATTTGTTACTGGATATGAAGGATGTGATACTAAATATATAAATTATCATAAAACAATATATGGAACACAAATAGAATTTAAAAATGTAGTTTTAGAACAAGGTGTAAATATAGGATATGGAAAAGCAAAAATATCACTTATTTCACAAGAATAAAATTAAAATATTAATAGTAAAAGATATTTTTAATAGAAAATTTAAAAATATCTTTTATTATTTAAAAAAATATTGTATAATACCTAAAGTAAAGGAGAAAGCAAATGAACATTATTATAGAAGAACTTATAAAGCTTTCAAAGTTTCAAGAATATATAAAGAAAATAGAAGAAAAAAATAGTCCGATTACAATATCGGGCTTATCTGACGTTGGAAAAGTGCAGTTTATTGCAGGAACTTATGAAAGTACAAAAAAGCCTATATGTATAGTAACTTATAATGAAATACAGGCTAAAAATATAATCAAAAATTTATCGTTTTTTGAAAGTGATATTCATTATTTCCCAAAAAGAGAAATTGTTCCTTATGATTTTATTGCAGAAAGTAAGGATCTACCATATGAAAGAATAAATGTACTTAATAAATTACAGCAAGGAAAAGTAAAAATTATAGTAACGACAGTAGAAGCTCTTATGCAAAAAATGATTAGTAAAAAAGAACTATATAAAAACATAATTAGATTAAAAGTTGGAGATAATTGTAATTTAGAAACTATAAAGGAAAAGCTAATTTCATTAGGATATGAAAGAAACGATTTGGTAGAAACAAAGTCACAGTTTAGTATAAGAGGTGGAATTATTGATATAGCTACTCACGAAAAGAAAGGTATAAGAATTGAATTTTGGGGAGATGATGTAGATTCAATACGTGAATTTAATATATCTTCTCAGCGTTCAGAACTTATGCTAGAAGAAGCAAACATTTACCCAGCACATGAATTATTATTAGAAGCATCATTAGAAGAAATACAAAAAAGAATATTAGAAAATGAAGATAATTTTAAAGATAAAGAATATCAAAATAAAGTAGAACAAATAAAAAATGAAGATGCAGAATTAATAAAATCAGGAGATTACTTAAGCAAAATAGATAAATACTTTAATAACTTTTACTACTCACAAAATACACTTTTAGATTATTTAAAAGATGAATTCCTAATTATTTTTGACGAATACTCAAAAATAAAACAAAGGAAGGAAAATATAATAATTGAAAATAATAACTTAATTAAGTCTTTAATGGAAAAAGGAAGGTTTGTTCCTCAAGCTATACACAATATTAGCATATATGATTACAATTTAGGAGAAGGTCAAATTCTATATTTAGAAAAACAAGATATTGCTTTATCTAAAACAAGTCCTATAAAATTTACATTTGATTATAGAGATGTAAACTATTATAAAAGTGAAATAGAACTATTATTTGATGATATAAAGAAAAATATAAATGATAAAAAAATAATAGTTTTAGCAGGAAATGAAGAAGAAACAAATAAATTTGGTGCATTACTTACACAGCAAGATATAGCAAATAAAGTTTTAACTACAAGTATGCAAATAGTAAAAAAAGAAGATATAAGTAAACAAAAGAAAAACTTAGTATTAGTAATGCAAGGTAGACTATCAGGAGGATTTGAAAGCTATGACCAAAAACTAATTATAATTTCAGGAGAAGAGTTATTTGTTTCAAATAATAAGAAAAAAAGAAAACCAAGTAAAGTTTTTAAACAAGGCGAAAAAGTAGTATTTTCAGACTTAAAAGTAGGAGACTATGTAGTTCACAAAGCACATGGTATAGGTCAATTTATTGGTGTAAATACAATAAAAACAGAAGGTATAACAAAAGATTATATAAAAATAAGATACAAAAATGATGACATGTTATACATTCCAACAAATGACTTAGATAGTATAAGAAAATACATAGGAGAAGGAGAAGCAATTCCTAAAATTAATAAATTAGGAAGTAAAGAATGGGAAAACACTAAAGCTAGAGTAAAGAAAAATTTACAAGAAATAGCAAAAGAACTAATAGAGCTATACGCAAAAAGGCAAAAAGTAAAAGGCTTTGCATTCTCAAAAGACACACCATGGCAAAAAGAATTTGAAGATAGTTTCCCTTATGCAGAAACAGAAGACCAACTTCGTTGTATAGAAGAAACAAAAAAAGATATGGAAGCATCTAAGCCAATGGATAGGCTTCTATGTGGAGATGTAGGGTATGGAAAAACAGAAGTAGCAATACGTGCAGCATTTAAAGCCGTCATAGACCAAAAACAGGTTGCATACTTAGTACCAACAACAGTTTTGGCAAATCAACAATATGAAAGTTTTAAAGCTAGAATGGAAAACTTTGCAATAAAAGTTGAACTTCTAAACAGATTTAGAACAAAAAAGGAGCAAGAAGAAGCAATAAGAAAACTAAAACTAGGAGAGGTAGATGTAGTAATAGGAACACATAGATTACTAAGTAAAGACGTAGAATTTAAAGACTTAGGACTTCTAATAATAGATGAAGAGCAACGTTTTGGAGTTAAAGATAAAGAAAAAATAAAACAATACAAAAATTCTATAGATGTTTTAACAATGACAGCAACACCAATACCAAGAACACTTCATATGTCAATTGTAGGCGTACGTGATATGAGCGTTATATATGAACCACCACAAAATAGAAGACCAGTTCAAACTTATGTTATTGAATATGATGAAGAAATAATAAAAGAAGCAATAACAAAAGAATTAGAAAGAAATGGGCAAGTATTTTACCTATATAATAATGTAGAAGGAATAGAAGCAAAGGCGATTAAGCTTCAAAATTTAGTACCAGAAGCAAAAACTTCTTTTGCTCATGGAAAGATGAGTGGAAAAGAACTAGAAGAAATAATGTTAGACTTCATAAATGGAGACTCAAATGTACTAGTATGTACAACAATTCTAGAATCTGGAATAGATATTCCAAATGCGAACACAATAATAGTGGAAAATGCAGATAGATTGGGATTAGCACAATTATATCAAATAAGAGGTAGAGTAGGAAGAAGTGATAAACAAGCATATGCATATGTTACTTATAAAAGAGACAAACTATTATCAGAAGTAGCAGATAAACGTTTAAAAGCAATAAAAGAATTTACAGAGTTTGGATCAGGCTTTAAAATAGCAATGAGAGACTTAGAAATAAGAGGAGCAGGAAGCATGTTACGGAGAAATGCAAGCAGGACACATGGAACAAGTAGGATATGACACATACTGTAAGCTTTTAGACGAAGTAGTAAAGGAAATGCAGGGTATAGAAATAGTAGAGGAAGAAGATATACAAATAGATATAGCAGTTTCAAGCTATATACCAGATGAATTTATAGAAAGCTCAGCTCAGAAAATAGAAATATACCAAAATATAGCACTATGTAGAACAGAAGAAGACATACAAAATGTTATAGATGAAATAATAGATAGATTTGGGACTATTCCAAGAGAAGTAGAAAATTTAATAGAAGTAGCAAGAATAAAGAATTTAGCACGAAAAGTAGGAATAACCAAAATTTCAGAAAAGCAAGCTGGAATTGTATTTGTATATGATAGTCAAAAGTTTAATGCAGAAGCTGTAACTAAACTTGCACACAAATACTCAAATACATTAAAATTCTCACCAGGATATGCTACATTAAAAATAAACAAAACTTCAGATAAACAAATTTTAGGAGATATTAAGGAATATTTGATGTCGAATTTTGTGGACGAAAAGTTGGAAAAATAAAAGAGAAATGCTCGGTTTATACGAATAAATGTATTATAATAAAAACGAAATTCTTAATTTAATTATATTATGACACAAAAAATAAAATTGTAAATACTAATTTTAAAAAATCCAGAAAGGAAAAATAAAAAATATGCAAGTTATAACTAGTAAAGATAACGAAATTATAAAAAATATAAAAAAATTAAAGGAAAAAAAATATAGAGATCAAACAGGAGAATATATAATAGAAGGAATTAAACTAGTATCAGAAGCAATTAGTGAAAATGTAAAAATAGGCAAAATAGTAGTTTGTGAAGATTGCCAAACAGATGGAAGCATTCCTAAGGACTTAATGTATGAAATAGCAAAATATGATTGCGTATATGTATCAAAAAAGGTATTTGCTTCAATTTCAGATGTAAACACTCCACAAGGAATATTAGCTGTAATAAAGAAATGCTCTTCAAAAGAAGAAATATCATATAACGAAGATATAATATTAGTATTAGATGCAATAGCAGACCCAGGAAACTTAGGAACTATATTAAGAACAGCAGATAGTGTAAATCTAAAACAAATAATATTATCACAAAACTGTGCAGACCCATATAACCCAAAAGTAGTACGTTCAACAATGGGAGCAATATTTAGACTAAATATTATAGAAAGTAAAAATATAATAGAAACTTTAAAAGAAATAAAGAAAAATAAATATAAAATAGTTGCAACATCATTAGAAACAAATGAAAGTATATATACAATAGATTTAAATAGAAAAGCAATAATAATAGGAAACGAGGCAAATGGTGTTTCAAAAGAAGTGTTAGAAATAGCGAACGAAAAAATAAAAATACCAATGCTAGGAAAAACAGAAAGTTTAAATGCAGCAGTAGCTACAGGGGTTATTTTGTATGAATATGTGAGAAGAAAAATGAAATAGTGTCAGCAATTTACCAAGCTATTTTTATTGTATAATAAAAATAACTTGATAAATGTAAGGGCGTGGCCTTGTGTCCGCCCGCGTTGTAAAGCTAATTTTTTTCACATTTGGAAAAAATCAAACTAGATATTGAAAATTAAAATAAAATATAGTATAATTATGTATAGTAACTTGTAAAACTGTTTAAGTATATTAACTAAGGCAGGGGGATATTTAAATGATAAAAATAATGAACAAAGATGACGACTATGTAATGATTTATTCAGAAAGTCAAGAAGTTATTAATTATCTGAAAAATAACACAAAAACAACATTAGAAATGCTATATGAAGGCTGTCCAGCAATTATAGTAAGAAAAGAAAAAGGAAAAGCGGTATAATCTATTTGATTATGCCGTTTTATTATTGAATAGTAAAAATCGATTTAAAAATGTAGGGGCGTGGCCTTGTGTCCATCTGCGTAGCCAAGCCACTTTTATTCTAGTATGTGAAAGATTGATTTTAATTGTAGTGGTAGGTTATTAACAGTGTGCATATTAAACCAGCAATCTTGTTAATTAAATACTCTTTTGTAAGTATATAATAAAAAAATGTAAAAAATAGAAAATTTTTCAAAAGAAGTATTGACTTATGTAAAATAGTGTGCTAAAATAAGATTGTAAGTGTTCAAGGAACACTGTATATGCAACTGCCCTCAACACACATTAGTGTTGAGTATGGCGAAACCTAACCGTTTATATCGTATTTAGCGTAGGAGGCGCAGAAGCATGATCAGAGGACCGACTAACAAAAATTGTGCTAAAAGGAAAAGGAGATCGGTGCTGCGGCGGCCCAGTCACTAAAGGTGAAGCGCGGGCCGCATGGACCTATCGGGCGGGTAAAAGTCCCGAAAACCGGAGCCACCAAAGGGTGGGATGCGATCGAGACCGCGGTGCGGTCTGGCCAACAGGAGGGAAAATGAAGCTATGAAAAGAAAAAATCGGCTGTTTCCCAGTGGTTTTGCCTAGCTGGAGTGGTGCACTTTTACATTAAAAGTGCAAGAAGATGCGAAATGTGAGAGCCTATACATCTTCCATACCACGGTAATTAAATGGACTAAGGCTCAACTTAGTAAAGCGCCGCGATGCGGCGGAAAAAATCCTAGAATGCCTACGGTGGCCACGGAGCGCGCGGCCAGAGACACTAGGTGGTCGCCGATGGGCGATCGAATCAATGCCTAGCCTGTCCGGCCGCGGGGAGCGCGGCTGGGGGGTAGGTAAGTCGCATAGGTGTGGCAAAGTTAGATTCCCGAGGCAATGTGGAACGGCGCATATATAGCAGCCGTGACTACTCGGGAATGCCACCAGAAGGTGTGGCGAAAAGGGAGCGTTATCCGGAACGGGGCGCTTCTCTTTTTTCTATTAAATATTGAAAAAACACATTAGAAGTATTATAATATACCTATGTAACAAGTAAAAGATACATTAAAACAATCATTAATGTAGAAAAGGAGAAAAAGAATATGGAAAGAAATCGGAAATTAGTTTTTGACGAGAGAGTTTATAAAAAAGAAGAAAAAAGAGTAAAAAGATTTAAAACAATTGTTATTTTAATTTTAATTTTATGTATTATTATGGTACCATTTATAAAAGTAATGACATATAATAAAATTAAAGTAAAAAACCAGACTTATATTGATACTGCAATGGATGTGTGGTATAACGGAATAGAAGATATTAAATATACTAAATTAGAAATAAGCATTTTAGACGACGATAATATCAAATACGAACATATCTACAAAATGGGAATAAATTCTATTGGAGCTAATAAACTTCAAATAAGTATATTAGTAGATGATAAGTATTGGATAATCCAAAAAGGAAATACAATAAAAATAGCAGATAATTCAGGAAGTATTGCTAAATTAGAATTTGATGAAAGTGGTGTAAAAATAATAAATGAAAAAATAATACGAGATATTATTATATCAATTTTCTTAATATTTATGCTCATATGTATAGCAATTGTAGTTATTGATGTATATGAAGAAAATAGAAGAATAAGGATGATAAAAGATATGGAAAAACTTTCAAATCCTAACGATACTATATTTTAAAATAAAAAATGGAAAGATTTTTTTAATCTTTCCATTTTTCTATTCTAAAACTCACAATTCTTAGGTGTTCTAGGGAATGGTATAACATCACGAATATTTTGCATTCCAGTTAAGTACATCATCATTCTTTCAAAACCTAAACCAAAACCAGCATGTTCGCTGCTTCCAAATCTACGCAAATCTAAATACCACCAGTAATCTTCTTCTTTTAAGCCAAGTTCTTTAATTCTTGTTCTCAATTTTTCTATGTCATCTTCTCTTTGGCTACCGCCAATTAATTCACCAATACCAGGAACTAAAAGGTCTGTTGCTGCAACTGTTTTACCATCTGGGTTTTGTTTCATATAAAAAGCTTTAATTTCTTTTGGGTAATCTGTAACAAATACAGGTTTTCCAAATACAACTTCACTTAAATATCTTTCATGTTCTGTTTGAATATCTGTACCCCAAGTAACTTTATACTCAAATTTATCATTATTTTTCTCAAGTTCTTTTATAGCATCTGTGTAGCTTATTCTTCCAAATTCAGAATTAATAACATTATTTAATCTTTCTAATAAACCAGGCGCTACGAATTTGTCGAAAAATTCCATTTCTTCGGGAGCATTTTCTAAAACATATGAAATTATATATTTAATCATATCTTCAGCTAAGTCCATGTCATCTTGTAAGTTAGCAAAACATATTTCAGGTTCAATCATCCAAAATTCAGCAGCATGTTTTACAGTATTTGAATTTTCAGCTCTAAAAGTTGGACCAAAAGTATATACATTTCTAAAAGCAAAAGCATAGTTTTCAACATCTAATTGCCCACTTACTGTTAAGTGAGAATTTTTACCAAAGAAATCTTTGGAATAATCAACACTTCCGTCTTCATTTTTAGGAACATTTTCTAAATCCAAAGTTGAAACTGTAAACATTTCTCCTGCACCTTCACAGTCACTAGAAGTAATAAGTGGTGTATGAACATATACAAAACCTCTTTCTTGAAAGAACTTGTGAATAGCATATGAAAGTACACTACGAACTCTAAACACTGCATTAAAAGTATTTGTTCTAGGGCGTAAATATGAAATAGTTCTTAAATATTCAAAAGTATGTCTTTTCTTTTGAAGTGGATAATCACTATCTGCCACATCAAAAACTTCGATACGGCTTGCTTTTATTTCAAAAGGTTGCTTAGCATTTTCAGTAACTACAAGTTTACCTGTAACAATAATTGAAGAACTAATACTTAATTTACAAATATCATCAAAATTGCTTAAGTTATTATCAAAAACAATTTGCACATTCTTAAAAAATGAACCATCATTTAACTCAATAAATCCGAAAGTTTTAGAATCCCTAACAGTTCTAACCCAACCAGAAACCTTAATTTCTTTATCAGAATAATTTTTAGTATTCCTATATAAATCTTTTACTAATACATTTTCCATAATAAATTAATTTCCTCCTATATAAGTATTTTGCAATTTAAAAGAATTATACAACAATAAGCATTATAAAACAAGAGTAAAAAGTAAAAAGCACTAAATAATACAAAAATTACTAAGGTTTCATTGACTTTTAAAATATATGAATGTATAATTTATAAAGATTTTAAGGACTTAAATACTTTAAAGGGGGAACTTTAAATGGAAAATAAATATAGAAACCACACATGTGGTGAATTAACAATTAAAAACGTAGGAGAAGAAGTAAAATTAGCAGGCTGGGTTCAAAGAATAAGAAACCTAGGAGCTATGAAATTTATAGATTTAAGAGATGAAGCACGGTATTACTCAAATAGTTATAAATGAAGAATCAGAAGTAAATGCCGATGAATTAGTAACAGAATGTGTTATAGGAGTTACAGGTGAAGTTTTAGAGCGTTCAAATAAGAATACAAAAATTCCAACAGGAGAAATAGAAATAAAAGCAAACAAAATAGAAATGCTTGGAAAATGTAAAAATGTACTTCCATTCGAAGTAAACTCAGAAAAAGCAGATATTTCGCAAGTAAAAGAAGATTTAAGACTTCAATACAGATTCTTAGACTTAAGAAATGATAAAATACACAAAAATATTTTACTTCGTTCAAAAGTTCTAAAATTTTTAAGAGATAAAATGGACGAAATGGGATTTCCAGAAATTCAAACACCAATATTAGCAAACTCATCACCAGAAGGAGCAAGAGATTTCTTAGTACCAAGTAGGTTACACGCAGGAGAATTTTATGCGCTTCCACAAGCACCACAACAATTTAAACAACTATTAATGGTATCAGGCTTTAATAAATATTTTCAACTAGCACCATGTTTCAGAGATGAAGACCCACGTGCAGATAGAGCACCAGGAGAATTCTATCAATTAGATTTCGAAATGAGCTTCGCAACCCAAGAGGAAGTTTTAGCAGTATTAGAAGAAATATTCACATCAGCATTTAAGCACTTCACAACATGGAAGGTAGATGAAGCACCATTTTTAAGAATTCCATATAAAGAAGCAATGGAAAAATACGGAATAGATAAACCAGACTTAAGAAACCCACTTATAATACAAGATGCTACAAGTATTTTTGAAGGAACAGAATTCGGCGCATTTAAAGATAAAACAATAAAAGCTATAGTAGTTCCAAATGGAGCAGAACAAGGAAGAAAATTCTTTGATAATATGACAGAATTTGCAGTAAATGAAGCAGGAGCAAAAGGTCTAGCATGGGTAAAACTAACTGAAGAAGGACCAGTAGGTGGAATTGCTAAATTTGTAACTGAAGAAGTAAAACAAGATTTAGAAAATAAATTAGGAGCAAAAACAGGTGATAGCCTATTCTTTATAGCAGATGAATTTAAAACAGCACAAAAAATAGCAGGTTTAGTACGTATAGAACTAGGAAAACGTTTAGATTTAATAGAAAAAGACGCATATCGTTTCTGCTTTATAGTAGATTTCCCAATGTATGAATATAATGAAGAAGAAGACAAAATAGACTTTAACCACAATCCATTCTCAATGCCACAAGGAGGAATGGAAGCACTAAAAGAAATGAACCCATTAGATATATTAGCATACCAATATGACGTAGTATGTAATGGCTACGAAATGGCATCAGGAGCAGTAAGAAACCACAACCCAGAACTAATGGTAAAAGCTTTCGACATAGCAGGATATAGCGAAAAAGAAGTAGAAACAAGGTTTGGAGCTTTATATAATGCATTCCAATATGGAACACCACCACACGCAGGTGCAGCACCAGGAGTAGATAGAATGATAATGCTAATGACAAACGAAGATAACCTAAGAGAAATAATAGCATTTCCAAAAAATAAAAAAGCAAGAGATGTACTTATGGGAGCACCAAGTAGGGTAACAGAGGAACAATTAAAAGATGTTCATATTAAATTAATAGAAGAATAGTAAAAAATAATGTAGGGGTCGGACCAATGGGAGACCCACAACTTCGAAGAAATTACCTAAATAAATAATTAAATGTAGGGGCACTGGGGACGGTGCCCTTTAATTGTCAAAATAAAACGAACAAATTTTCATAAAACTATTGACAACCCCTCTATATAATGATATTATCTCATCATAATAATTCAAAGAAGAGGTGATTTTATGGAGAACAAAAATCCAGTGGCAAATTACCAAATCGAAGAAATAAATGAACTTTTAAATGAAATAAAAAATGAACAAAATAATTTGTCAGAAAACTTACAAAAGAATTTTTCTACTATTATTAGTAAACTAATGAAAATGCAAGAATACAACAAAATAGCTGACATGACAAATCAAGTATTTGAAATGAGAATGTCAAATATAGAGGATTTGCTATTTAAAATAAGTGCAAAAATATAAAATAAAAAGTGGACATTATAAAAATGTCCATTTTTCTATATTCTTAGGAAAGTCATCCGCGACAGAGGTGAGTTTCCTAAGAATATAGTTATGGAAGGATTAGATTTTCTTATGTGGCTTTGCCACTTAGAAAATTTTATTCTTGTTTTCTATTGAAAAAAATAAATAATAAATGTAAAATATAGTAACAGTAAAGGAAGAGGTAAAAATATGAAAAAGAATTTAAAGTTTTATATAGTATTATATTTAGCAAAACTATCAAGAATTGCATTAAAAATAATAGGAAGAGACGCAACATATTTTCCAGGGAAATTAGCAGTAACTCTATGTCCAGACTTTTTAGGAAGAATAGATAAACCAAAAACAATAATAGGAGTTACAGGAACAAATGGAAAAACTACAGTATGTAATATGATAGAAGATTGCTTAAAAGAAAATGGATACGAATTTATAGATAATCATTTAGGTTCAAATATTAACTCAGGTTTAGCTTCAACTTTAATAGAAGGAGCAAGCCTGCTAGGAAAACAAAAAAAAGATTTAGCAGTATTTGAAATAGATGAAAGAAGCGCAGTAAAAATATACCCATATGTAACACCAACATATTTAGTATGTACAAACCTATTTAGAGATTCTTTAAAAAGAAATGCACACACAGAATTTATATCAAATATTTTAACAAACAATATTCCAAAAGAAACAAAACTTATTCTAAATGGAGATGACCTAATAGTATCAGGCTTAGCACCAGAAAATGAAAGAGTATATTTTGGAATAGATAGGCTAGAAACAGATACTGATAAATGTGAAAACATAGTAAGAGATATAACAGTATGCCCAAAATGTGATAGTAAATTAGAGTATGATTTCGTAAGATATAATCATGTTGGAAGGGCACATTGCTTAAGCTGTGATTTTGCATCACCGAAAATAAACTATGAAGTAACAAATATAGACTTTGAAAAAATGAAAATGTGGGTAAAAAATGAAGAAAAAGAAGAAGATTATGATATCATAAATAATAATATAATTAACATATACAATATGCTTGCAACAATATCAGTTTTAAAAGAAATAGGTCTAACAAGAAATCAAATTAACCCAGTATTAAAAAATCAAAAAATAGTAGATACAAGATATAGTAAAGAAAAAGTAAAAAATATAGAAATAATAACACAACTATCAAAAGGAATGAATCCAATTGCATGTTCAAGAGCTTTTGATTATGTAAGAAAAGAAGAAGGAAATAAAGCAGTATTTGTATTATTAGACGATTTACACGAAGCAGCAAACTCATCAGAAAATATAGCTTGGCATTACGATACAGACTATGAATTTCTAAATTCAGAAAGTATAAAACAAATTTTAACAGCAGGAGCAAGGTATTTAGACACATATGTAAGAATGCAAATGGCAGACATACCAAAAGAAAAAATAGTATACCAAAGAGACGAAATGAGCTTAGTAGAGAAGCTAAACTTAGAAGGAATAGACAAAGTATTTATTTTGCATGACCTATACTCAATAGACCTAAAAAATCAAATAAAGAAAAAAGTTGAAGAAAGAATATTAGAAGAATAGAAGAATTTTTTGTAGGGTCACCACATTCGGCGACCTGGTGGCGTCAAGCCACCTATATTTCCAATAATATTGAATATATAAATTTAAGGGTAATTTCTTTGAACAATGGGTCGCCGAAGGTAGCGATCCCCTACAATTAAATAAACTAATTTTAAAAGAGGAGAAAAAAATGAATAAAACAATAGAAATATTATTTCCAGAATTCTGCAACCTATATGGAGACATAAGCAACATGAAATATATACAAAAATGCATACCAGAATCAAACTTCATAGAAACAAGTTTTAACGAAGAGCCTACATTTGTAAAAAATGATGTAGACCTAATATATATGGGGCCAATGACAGAAAAAATGCAAGAAAAAGTCACAGAAAAGTTAAAGAAATATAAACAGAGAATAGAAGAACTAATAGAAAAAAATGTAGTATTCCTAATAACAGGAAATGCACTTGAAATATTCGGAAAATATATAGAAAATGAAGATGGAACTAAAATAGAAGCATTAGGAATATTTGATATATATAGCAAAAGGAATATGATGAAAAGGCACAATAGCAATTTTATAGGAAAATATGAAGATATAGAAATAGTAGGTTTCAAAAGTCAATTTACACAAAGCTATGGAAATAATGAACAAAACTATTTTGCAAAAGTAGAAAAAGGAATAGGCTTAAACCCAGAAAGCTCATTTGAAGGACTACAAAAAAATAACTTTATAGCAACATACCTAATAGGACCAATACTAATACTAAACCCAGAATTCACCCAAAAAGTATTAAAGAAAATGGAAATACAAAAGCCAAAAATAGCATTTGAGGAAGACGTAAAAAAAGCATATGAACAACGTTTGAAAGAATTAAAAAGATTATAATATTTTAATAGAAGAAAAACCAAATAACAATAGTTATTTGGTTTTTTAGTATTAGTATTTTGAAATGAGAAAAATTATAAAGGATTAAAAGATACTAAGCTGAAATCACAATCTTTAATAAATGCAGAATTATTAATAGGCTGAACACTATTTCTAAATAAATTATTTTTAATCTCATTAAATACTGAATTAAATTGATCAGAACTCTCAATCCTATCACATTCTAATACTCCAGATACCCGACAGTGAACATCTGGCTGAACAAAGTCTTCAGAATCATAAGATACATCAACACAATAAAAATATACCATACTTTTATCTCCTTTCACTGCAAAGCCATTGTTACAATGTAAATTATAGCACAAGACACATAATGTTGCAATAATATTACAAAACTATTGCAAAAATATTTCAAAAGTGCTATAATAGAGGTATATCAAAAGAGAAGGTGAAAATTATGGAACTAATGATGATAATATATATACTAATTTTTATAATATTTGCATTAATTGCATATTCAGTATTGCAATTAAGGTTAGCAGGGTTAAACGTAAAAGACTTTTGGAGCTTTATACAAGCTAACCAAATGTTAGATAAATTATATGCATTTTCAAAAAAATATGAAAAAATGAGTTCACAAGAACAAATAATATTTTTAATGGAAGCAGAAAAAGTATTTAATGCATTTGACAAAGTACCAAAAATGATATGGGAAGAAGAATACGATAAATACTCAGATGTGTTAAATACATACAAAGATTTAAAAGTAATAAGATGGGCACAAAATTAAAAAATGATAAAATAGGAAATATAAAAATGAAACATTAGATAAAAATTCTAATGTTTTATTTTTATATTATAAGAAAGTTATTCTATAGAAATAATTTTTCCACTATATAATTGTTACTCGCCTAAAAATAGAGTTAAAATTTCTATATTATAGATAAGAATAAAAAAAAATTAAAATAATATAATAATATAAAGTTAAAAATTAAGGGGAAAAGTTATGAAAGTAAGATATTTTGACCATGCAGCAACAACGTATGTAAAAGAAGAAGTACTAAATGCAATGTTACCATTTTTTACTGTAGAATATGGGAATGCATCTTCTATGTATAGTAAACGGAAGAGAAACTAAAAAGGCTACACATCTTGCAAGAGAAAAAGTAGCTAAGTTAATTAATTGCAAACCAAAAGAAATATATTTTACTTCTTGTGGAAGTGAAAGTGATAATTTAGCTATAAAAGGTGTATGTTATAAAAATAAACAAAAAGGAAACCATATTATAACTACTAAAATAGAACATCCAGCTGTATTACATACTTGTCAAACTTTAGAAAAGCAAGGTGTTGAAGTAACATATTTAAATGTAGACAGTAATGGTTGTATTTCAATATATGAATTAGAAAATGCAATTAAACAAAATACTATATTAATAAGTATAATGACTGCAAATAATGAAATAGGAACAATTCAGCCTATAAAGGAAATTGGTAAAATTGCAAAAAAACATAATATATTATTTCATACAGACAGTGTTCAAGCAATAGGAAATATAAAAATAGATGTAGAAGAAATGAATATAGATTTATTATCAATGTCAGCACATAAGTTTTATGGTCCAAAAGGTGTTGGTGCATTATATGTAAAAGAAGGAATAGAGTTCGAAAAGCTTCAAGATGGAGGACATCAAGAAAGAGATAAAAGAGCAGGAACAGAAAATGTTGCAGGAATAGTAGGATTAGGAGAGGCAATAGAATTAGCATATAAAAATTTTGATAATTATAATGAGAAATTAAAAAGTTTAAGAGATTATTATATTTCTCAAATTGAAGAAAAAATACCAAATGTAAAACTAAATGGAGATAGAACAAACAGACTTCCAGGAAATGCAAATATATCATTTGAAGGAGTAAATTCAGAAGAGTTACTATTTAAGTTAGATGAGAAAGGAATTTGTGCATCAGGAGGAAGTGCATGTAGCACAGGAAATCCAAGCCCATCACATGTGCTAATGGCACTAGGAGTAAGTAGCAAAATGGCGAAAGGAGCATTAAGAGTTACATTTGGATTAGAAAATACAAAAGAGGATGTAGATTATTTGATAGAAAATTTAATTCAAATAGTTTCTGATTTAAGAAAATAACTATAATAGAAATATTAAGGGACAGTGGTAGTATATTTTTCTGTTAACACTTTAATGGTTTTATATTCAAATCATAAGTAAAAAAGCGTAGCTCATTGTCCCTAAAGAATAAAATAATTAAAAAAGGAAACAATACTTAAATAGAAGAGAAAAGGAGAAATCTATTTAAGTGAAAAATTTAAAAAAAGCATTAATAGGAATTATAGCAGGTATAATATGTGGTCTTTTCGCTTCAGGTGGAGGACTTATATTAGTTCCTGCTTTTATATATTTGTTAAAAATGGAAGACAAAAAAGCACGAGGGACAGCAGTATTATGCATTTTACCAATGGTAATTACAAGCAGCATATTTTACTATAAAGATAAATTTATAAATTGGCAAATAGGAGCTATGTGTGCAATAGGTGGAATAATAGGTGGAATAATAGGCGCAAAACTTTTGAAAAAAATAAAAACAAAATATATAAGAATATTGTTTACATGTTTTTTACTATATGTATCAATAAAAATGTTAATAGGAAGTTAGAAGTTGGATTTTTGGTAATTTCTTCGAGGAAATTACCAAATTTCTAACTTACATGCGTAAGGAGGTAAAGATGTTACCAATAATTTTTGGAATTATATCTGGAATTGTTACAGGTTTGGGAATGGGAGGAGGAACAATACTAATTTTACTTTTGTCATTATTTATGAACTTAGATCAACATATTGCACAAGCTACTAATTTAGTCTTTTTTATACCTACTTCTGTTGCTGCAATAATTATAAATATAAAGCAAAAGAATATTAATTTTAAATTAGCAATAATTATATCTATATTTGGAATAATAGGAGCAATAATAGGAGCAATAATGTCAGAAAATATAAGCTCACCAAATTTAAAAAGGTATTTTGCAATATTTATATTAATTATTGCATTTCACGAAATTTATAAGTTGTATAAAGAGTATAGAATAGAAAGAAAAAAGACATAATAATTAAAAAAGAAAAAAGGAGGTAACTATGAAAATGAAATTTGTAAAAGGAATAGTAATAGGCGGAATTGCTACTGCTGGAGCTATGATGATGTATAAAGAAATGTCAGGAAGAAGTAAAAAAAATATGGTAAAGAAAGGAAAACAGTTTGCAAAAAAACTAGGAATATTGTAAAAAAGTTTCTAATGGTGAGTTTCTAAATTGAAAATATATACATTTTAGGGGCTAGAATGTGCACATTCTATTTAATAAATAATCTGTTCATTTTACACATTAAATATATTAATATTTAAAGCAAAATTAATTAAAAATTATTTTGACGCTATTTAGTAAATATTCTAAATAGCATCATTTATAATTTTGCGCTAAAAACGCAATTAACTTATGCTTTTAATTATTAGCAATTTTCAGAACATTCTTCTGTTCTTAAACATGGCTTATCACATTTGCAATCATCTTTGTGTTCTGGTTTACAACATTTAAAATCATGTTTGCAATCCATTTTTATACCTTTTAGGCATTTTCCTTCATGTTTAGTTTCAGTACATATTTTGCAGTGTTTTACGTTATCTACCCATATTTCGATAGCATAGAATTTGTTAGCACATAAAGGTCCGAAAACGAATTCTCCATCTTTATCTGTAAAAGTATGAGAAACAGGTCTTCTTTCATCTTTACCACATTCACATACAACTTCTATTAATTTAACAACAGCGTCACAAACTGGATCTCCATAACAATCCTTTACAACACCATATATAACATTTCTGTTATCTTCTGGTAGTCTTATTTCTAAGTCAAATTGTTTTCCTGAAGCTATAACACCATCCACGTCAACTACTGGGCATACATTCTTATCGTATTCCATAATATTACCTCATCCTTTCTAAAATTTATCTAGTTAACATATAACTAATATATATTATGAAAATTTTTAAAAAAAGTGTACTATTTTGTAATATTATGATATATAATTTAATATATAAATTTAGGAGGAAAAATAAATGGATTCGAGACCAATAGGAATGTTTGACTCTGGTGTAGGAGGTTTAACAGTTTTAAAAGAAGTAATAAAAGAATGCCCAAATGAGAGTATAATATATTTAGGTGACACAAAACGTTTCCCTTATGGAAGTAAATCTAAAGAAACAATAATTGAGCTTACAAAAAAAGGAATAGAATTTTTAATAAGCAAAAACGTAAAAGCAGTAGTAATAGCTTGTGGAACGGCAACATCACAGGCATTAGAAGAAGTTCAAAAATGTTATGACATACCAATTATAGGAATTATCAATTCAGCAGTAAGATATATGAAAGATAAAAAATATAAAGATATAGGAGTAATAGCAACCACAGGTACTATAAGGAGTAAGGGTTGGCAAAACAAAATAAATGAAATAATACCAGAAGCAGTTGTTTCTTATAAAGCATGTCCACTTTTAGCGCCAATGGCAGAAGAAGGATGGATAGATAATGAAATTGCAAAATTAACAATAAAAGAATATTTAAAGGGATTAAAAAATGTACAATGTTTGATATTAGGATGTACACATTATCCACTATTTAAAGAAATAATAAGTGAAGAGTTAGGTAAAGAAAAAGAACTAATAAATACTGGGGAAATGTTAAGCAAAAGGTTAAATTATATATTAAAGAATAATGACATAGAAAATACTTATATAGAAAATAAAAAGCATCAAATATACTTAACAGATTTAGAAACTAACTTTATAAATGTAGCAAATAAATTATTAAAAAATGAGCAATTAACAAAAAGTATAGAACTAGCAGAAATAGAATAATTGACATGAATTTAATATTATGGTAAAATGACAATGATTTATAAAAAACGTAAAAATAATTTTATCAACAAATGGGGGTAAAAAATATGGAAAACACAAAGATAAAAGGTATATCTACTATTATATGGGACTGTGATAACACAATATGGATACATAGAAAAGATGAATTAGAAGAACTAATTGCAAAAGCTGTTGGAATACCATACACAGCTGAATTAAAAGAGCAATATCAAGGCTTTTTTGATGCATTTAATAAAAGATTTAAATATGAAAAAGTTACGTTCAAAAAGACTTCTAAACTTATAGAAGAAATAATGCCAATTCTTTCAAAATATGGAGTAACAGGCTCATACTTTTTAGATAAATGGATTCCACTAGAGACTAGTTTTGTAAATAAAGAAGCAGTAGAAGTATTAAAACATCAAAGAGAAAAAGGATATAAAATAGTAATACTAACAGACTGGTTTATGAATTCACAAGTGAGGCTACTTAACAGATATGGGATTTCAGAGTATATAGAAAGAATATATACATGTGATAATGAATATATGAAAACTAGTCCAAAATCGTCTGAAAGAATTATAAAACCTGGAAATGAAAGTGAATATGTTATTATAGGAGATTCTTTAAATTCAGATATAGCATTTGCTAACAATGCAAAAATAAGGTCCATCTGGTATAATCCGTCTAAAAATGAAAACACAACACCATATAATCCTACAGTAGAAATAACATCTTTATTGGAAGTTATAGAGATTATAGAATAATATCAAAGACCTAGAGATACATTAATTTTTCTCTAGGTTTTTATTAAAGAAATTTAATAGTATCAAACTTACATAAAATATATTGTTAAAAAAAATATATTGTGTAAAAATTATATAAAGTTAACTTTTAAAATTAATATTTATTAAAAGGTCATTTTTAGAATTTTGAAGTTATATTATTATAAAATAAATATCAACCGTTAAGATAAGAAAATAAGGGAGGAAAACAGAAGATGAGTCGAGAATTAAGAATGGAAAATGAAAAGTACAAATTTGGAAAAATTGGAGGAATAACGCTTATATCTCTTGTAATAACAATAGTAGTATTAATTATACTAGCAAGTGTAGGAATATATTTAGGTTTAAGCAATAATGGAATACTTAACCGCGCAAATGAGGCGAAAGAACTAACTAATAAACAAACAGCAACAGAAAAAATAAACCTAAAAATAACTACAGCCCAAATGAATAAATATGCAGATGAACAAAGAATGCCAACATTAAAAGAACTATCAGAAGTATTAAGGTATGATAATGAAATACAATATGTAACAGAAAAAAGTCAAATGGCAAGTACAAAGTATGAAGTAGGAGAAAATCCAACATCAATATATACAAAGTTAAACGACTATCCATATGAATTTGAAATAAATGGTCAATTACAATTAGCAAGTATAGATGGAATAAAGATTGAGGTAGGACAAAAAGATGATGGAAATATAAATGGAATACAGTTACTATGGAGTAATGATAAACCTAACTATACATTTATAGAACAAACAATAAATATAGATTTGTCTAATTATGAGGCTGTTTTAATTTTGGTAAAAGCAAATGCCTCACTTACAGAAATAACAACTAGTACTAATTATACAACTTATGCATATGGCAAAATAGGGGAAACAATATATTGTACTGGAGTTGCAAAAGGAAGTGCTGGGTGGTATGGAACTTTTAGAGAGGCAAGTATAAAAGTTGATGGAATAACATTTGGAGTTGGAAGATATGGACAACTTACTCATGAATACACTAGCAATTCTGTGGGAGGAATTCCTTTATATATATGGGGAGTAAAAAAAGATATATACTAAAATGTATTTTATAAATTTAGATAGATTTTAAGTAAGTTATAATAAAATAATTATATATAAATTTCAAATTTATAGTTGAAAAAATATAAATATACTTGCAAATAACAAAAAAAGGTGATAATATAATATACAATAATAAAAAACTATTAACAAGGACAACACAAATAAAAAAGCCTAAAAGAGAGCTAGATGTATGCTGAAATTCTGGTAAGAAACTATTTTATTTGTTATCACCTATGTTGTTGCTAGGCAGAAAAAATAAAAAGTAAGCTTAGCCGTATCTTCTGCGTTAAAGAAAAGATAAGTGGAAAATTAAAAAAATTAATTAATTTTCAAATTAGGTGGTACCACGAAATTACAAACTCTATTTCGTCCTATGTTAGGACAAAATAGAGTTTTTTTGATATTTGTCACAATTAGGGACAGTCCCCAATTGTAACAAATGGGACAATTTGGGACGGAGTTATAATTGTCGAATCTAACCACAGACCAGCTGATTAAGAGTCAGCTGCTCCATCGACTAACAAAATGGTACTAATGTAACCTTTGGGTTATGATGCCAACGATAAGACAATGGGACTACGTATAGATACAAAAAAGGGAGGCAAGAAAATGCAGGAAATAAAAGCAAAATCAATATACAAGCATTTCAAAGGAGATTACTATTTAGTAGAAGATATAGTAACACACAGCGAAACAAAAGAAAAAATGGTACTTTATAGAAGACTATATGGAGACTGCTCACTATATGTAAGACCATACGACATGTTTGCAAGCGAAGTAGACCACGAAAAATATCCAAATATAAAACAAAAATATAGATTTGAACTACAACATATAGAAAGCAAAAATAAGTAATGTCCCAAAAGTGACAGATTACCCATTTGGAAACGTCCCCAATGGACACCCAATGGACAAGAAGAAAGGAGAAATTTAAAAATGTACAAAAAAGTAGAACTTAAAGAAAATGGATTTGTTGGAATGGAACATGAGGTTTCAAATTTATGGAAGGAAAAAGATGTTATCAAAAAGAATTTTGATATGAATAAGGGTAAAAGATATTTTACTTTTTATGATGGACCACCTACAGCTAATGGAAAACCACATGTTGGTCATATATTAACTAGGGTTATGAAGGATATCATTCCTAGGTACAAAGTAATGAAGGGTTATGACGTAATTCGTAAAGCTGGTTGGGATACTCATGGTCTTCCAGTTGAACTTGAAGTTGAAAAGAAATTAGGAATTTCAGGTAAAGAGCAAATTGAAGATTATGGAGTTGAAAAATTTATAGGTGAATGTAAAGAAAGCGTATTCAAATATGTTTCTATGTGGGAAGATATGACTAACCAAATTGGTTATTGGGTAGACATGGAAAAACCATATGTAACTTACCATGATGATTATATAGAATCTGAATGGTGGGCATTAAAACAAATGTGGGAAAAAGGTTTATTATATCAAGGTCATAAAGTTATGCCATATTGCCCAAGATGTGGAACAGCACTTTCTTCACACGAAGTAGCACAAGGATATAAAGATGTTCAAGACTTAACATGTACTGCTAAATTTAAAGTAGTTGGAGAAGAAAACGTATACTTCTTAGCATGGACAACAACACCTTGGACATTACCTTCAAACTTAGCTTTATGTATTAACAAAGCTTATACTTATGCATATGTAAAAGTAGAAAAACCAGTTATAGATGGTAAAATGCAAGAAGAAGGAAATGAAGAAGTTTATATTTTAGCAAAAGACTTAATAGAAACAGTACTAAAAGATATTCCTTATGAAATGTTAAAAGAAGTAAAAGGAACAGAACTTTTAGGAATGAAATATGAACAATTAATGCCATTTGCAGAAGTAGAAGGAAAAGCATTTGAAGTAATACATGGTGACTATGTAACTTTAACAGATGGTACAGGTATAGTTCATATAGCACCAGCTTATGGAGAAGATGATAACTTTGTTTCAAAACAAAATGGAATAGCATTTGTAAACTTAGTAGATAAAGCAGGAAACTTCGTACCAGAAGTTACACCATGGGCAGGAAGATTTGTAAAAACATGTGATAAAGATATATGCATCTGGCTTGCTAAAGAAAACAAATTATTTAGCTCAGCAAAACATACACATAGCTATCCACACTGCTGGAGATGTGACACACCACTTCTATACTACCCAAAAGAGAGCTGGTTTGTTAGAATGACAGAAGTTCGTGATAAGCTATTAGAAAACAACAACAAAATAAACTGGATGCCAGACACAATACGTACAGGACGTTTCGGAAAATTCCTAGAAAATGTTATAGATTGGGGAATTTCAAGAGATAGATATTGGGGAACACCACTTCCAATATGGAGATGTCATGACTGTGGTCATATGGAATGTATAGGCTCTAGAGAAGAACTAAAAGAAAAGGGAATAAATGTACCAGAAAATGTAGAACTTCATAAGCCATACCTAGACCCTATCCACATAACTTGCCCAGATTGTGGAAAAGATATGATAAGAGAAAAAGAAGTTATAGATTGTTGGTTTGACTCAGGTTCAATGCCATTTGCACAATTACACTACCCATTTGAAAATAAAGAATTATTTGAAAAGAACTTCCCAGCACAGTTCATTTCAGAAGCGGTAGACCAAACTAGAGGATGGTTCTATACACTTTTAGCAATTTCAACATGTATATTTGACACAAATCCATTTGAAAATTGTATAGTATTAGGTCATGTATTAGATAGCAAGGGACTAAAAATGTCTAAACATTTAGGAAATGTAGTAGACCCATTTGAAGTATTAGGCTCAGTAGGAGCAGACGCAACACGTTGGCACTTCTATACAACAAGTGCACCATGGCTACCTACAAGATTCTCTACAAAAGATGTAGAAGAAACACAAAGAAAATTCTTATCTACACTATGGAATGTATATTCATTCTACGTTTTATATGCAGAAATTGATAAATTTAACCCAGTAGAATATTCAGACTTCGAAGTTACAAACGTAATGGATAAATGGATAATATCTAAATTAAACACATTAATAAAAGATATAGAAGAAAAATTAGATAAATATGATATAACATCAGCAGCTTTAGAAATTGAAGAATTTACAGACGAACTTTCAAACTGGTATGTACGTAGAAATAGAGAAAGATATTGGAAAACAGAGCTTTCAGATGACAAAATAGGAGCATATGTAACACTTTATAGAGTACTAACAACACTTGCAAAAGTTGCAGCACCATTTGTACCATTTATAACAGAAGAAATTTACCAAAACTTAGTAGTAGGTTTAGATAAAAATGCACCAGAAAGTATACACCTATGCACATGGCCAGAAGTAAATGAAAATGCAATTGACAAAAAACTAGAAGAAGAAATGGGCTTAGCATATACAATAGTTAAATTAGGAAGAAGTGCACGTAACAGTGTAAACATCAAAAACAGACAGCCACTATCAAAGATGTTAATATCAGCAAACGAACTTCCAGAATATTATGGAGATATAGTAAAAGATGAGTTAAACATAAAAGAAGTACAATTAGGGGCACAAATGGCAGAGTACGTAAACTTCGAAATAAAACCAAACTTACCAGTACTAGGAAAAACTTATGGAAAACTAATTCCACAAATAAGAGCAGAAATTGCAAAACAAAATCAAATGGAACTAGCTAGCAAAGTACAAAATGGAGAAAGTGCTATAATAACAGTAGAAGGACAAGAAATTGAACTAAATCAAGAAAACTTACTTGTAACAATGCAAGGTAAAGAAGGTTACGCTTTTGCAGGAGAAGGTGAAATAGGAGTTATATTAGATACAACTATAACTGAAGAACTAAAAGAAGAGGGATATGTAAGAGAAATACTTTCAAAAGTACAAAACATGAGAAAAGAAAGTGGATTTGAAGTATTAGATAGAATTAACCTTTATGTATCTGAAAATGAAATGTTAGAGAAAGTTATCAAAAAATATAGTGAACAAATACAAAAAGATACATTAGCAGATAACATTATATATAACGAAAAAGGAAAACAATATACAGAAACTTCTATAAATGGAGAAAAACTAAATATAGCAGTAGAGAAAAATTAGAAAAAAATAATAAAAATGCCTTTAATGTTCCAGAGTTGGAATATTAAAGGTGTTTTTTATATTAACTAAAGTACACTATTTTAAGTTGTAAAGCGCAAAATTACTCATCGAAGTAGTAAAGATATTTTGGTTTTATTAAGAATGTTTCTATGCTTCATAATATTTTTCAGTATTAGAATATAAATCATCTAGAGTAATATCTAAAACCTTACAAAAAGCCAAAGCCTCAAAGTCTTTAACTGTTTTTTTACCATATTCAATTTCGTAAATATCACATATATACATGGTAACACCAATTAAATCTAACTTTTTACAAATTTCAGTTTGTGAAATTTTTTTATCTTTTCTATATTTTCTTAAATTTTGGCCAACGATATTTAAATTACCATTTAAAGTCTTAACTTTCATATAAATTACCTCATTCATAATATAAATAATTAATAATAATTGTATAATAAATAATAGATAATTATTACAGGGACAAACTGTAAATATAACAAAAAAATTACGATTGTTTTACAAATGAATAATATTATATAAATTAGTTGAATTTCAAATTTCTATATATTATAATAAAATACAGGAACAAGCTGTAAAAAGGGAGCAAAACAAATGAGAAAAGAAAAAGCAGTAACTCTAATTTCATTTGTAGTAACAATAATAATATTACTTATATTAGCAGGAGTAGCGGTAAACTTAAGTTTAGGAGAAAGCGGAATATTTAGAAGGGCCAAAGAGGCAAGAGATAAATATTTAATGGAAGCACAAGAAGAACAGCAACAGCTAAATGAATTGTATGCTCAGTTAAATAGAGGAAATGAGCCAGAAAATACTGAAGAGACAGAAGCAGGAACAAGAGTAAAAGTACCAAATAATTGGGTAACAATATCCCCAAACTATGTAAGAACAGAAGATGGGAAAGTAGTAAAAAAGATGACAGTATCAAATACAGTATATGCAATATCAGGAGGAAAAGGAGTAACAGTACCAGTACCAGAAGGATTTTACTATGTAGGAGGAGATATAGCAACAGGAATAGTAATATCAGATAGAAAAGAAGATGGATATGAAACAACCCAAAAAGATATGACATCACACGAAGATGCACTAAAATTAGTAGGAAATCAATTTGTATGGATACCATGCAATGAAAATGAATATAGAAAAATAACATGGGGAAAAAACGGAAAAGGAGAAAATCCATGGAATGCACAATGGGATAGAGAGACTGAAACTAGAGAATATAATGAAATAAGAAAATATGGGGGATTTTATATAGGTAGATATGAGGCAGGAGTAGCAACATTAGATAATACAGAAGGAGAGGAAGCAAGCTTTACATATAGTGTGAAATTTACGGGAGAAAAAAGATTATCAAATGCAGTAGCAATACAAAAATCAATAAAAGATAGTTGGATATGGCAGAATTATGATTTTACAGCAAGACAAGAAGGAAGTACATTAGAAATAGGAGAAAATAAATCAAGTGGAAATGTAATAAGTAAAGCAAATGCTGTACCATACTATCACTCGGATTATTATACAGCAGTAGAAATGAGTAGAAGAATGTATCAAAATGATAGATATGTAAAGAGTGCATTAGTAACAGGAACTCAGTGGGATATAATGCTAAAATACATGAAAGAAAATGGAATAAATGTAGAAGGAACAGGAGAAGAGGAGTCACAATGGGGAAATTATACTAATATATCATTAACTGGCTTACGAGGAGCATATGCAAGAGTAGATTCATTAGGAGCAACAGAAGAGTTCAAAAAAGTACCAACAACAGAAACAACAACAGCAAATTTAAAAAGTAGCTATGTATTATTAACAACAGGAAGTACAGAAAATGTAAAGAGAATGAACCTTTATGATATATCAGGAAATTTATGGGAGTGGACTAATGAATCTGCTTATTACTCAGGAATATCATATACATCAAGTTCATTATACAACACACACATACTTCGTGGAGGTAGCTTTGGCGGAGAGTATAACGATTATACTGTATGTTACCGTAACTATCGTTACGCTCCATATACCCATACTTCCTACGGTTTTCGTGTTGCACTTTGCATAGAGTAATTTGGTATTTTACAGTTTTTTTAAAATTATGCAAAAAAGTAAATAGCAAAAACATATCAATTTATTGTGAAAAAATATTTTTAATATATAATTAAAGTGATAAGAGGAGTAAAATGAATGAGAAAAGAAAAAGCAATAACATTAATTTCATTAGTAGTAACAATAATAATACTAATAATATTAGCAAGTATGGCAATATATTTGGGGTTAAGTAATAATGGAATATTTAAAAAAGCAAAAAAAGTAGAAGAAGAGACAAATAAACAAACAGCAACAGAAATATTAAATCTAAAAATAACAACAGTACAAATGAATAAATATGCAGAAAAACAAGAAATGCCAACATTGCAAGAATTAGCAGATGTATTATATGAAGATAATGAAATACAATATGTAACATTAGAAAGCAAAATAGCAGATAAAGAAAAAGTGATAGTAGGAAACAAAACATCAATATATACAAAATTAAATAATTATCCATATGAATTTGAGATAAATGCTAGTCTACAATTAGCAAGCATAGATGGTGTGAAACTTGCAAATACTAATAATACTAGTCAAACAATGAAAGTACTATTTGATGGAGAGATGTCAAATGGAACAATAACATTTGAAGAAAATAAAATAGACGATTACAATTATTATGAATTTATATTTGGGATTCGTGGGATAGAAACTAGTGAAAGCAGAATATTTTCACAAATAGTTTCCAAAGAATATTTGAAAATACCAATAATAAATGGAGGTTATCGATACATTAGTAGTTTGGCAACTAATGAAGCTTGCGTAGGAATAAGTATAACAAATATAGGAGAGAATTCAATAACATTTTCAGTAGCTGCATCAGGTAATAGTTGGAAAACAGAAAAAGCACATATATATAAAATAATAGGAAGAAATATATAAAAATTAAAATCTTAGACAAAAGTCTAAGGTTTTGATTTTTTACTTAATAAAATACCTTGTTTTTAGTACTAATATAATGTATAATATAATTACTTGTTTTAGGAGGAAATTTAATGCAAAAAACAATTAAAATAATAAAAAATATGTTATCAATATTAATAATAATGTTTTTATTATTTGTATTATATAAAGTATATAAAAGTAATAATTATAGTGAATATGTAAGAGCAGAATTTAACAGTGGTATTTCAAACTTCTCAAGAGATAGCCAAGAAAAATATTCAAAAATGGATAGTTATAAGATAGAGAATACAGACTTTAATGATGCAATGTTTTTCAAAACAATAAAAGTAATTCCAAATACATCATACAAAGTAAGCTGTATGATAAAAACTAAAGATGTAATTAACAAAGAGGAAAATAAAGATGCAGGAGCACATATCTGTATAAATGAAACAGTTGAAAAATCTGATAATGTCATAGGAACAACAGATTGGACAAAAATAGAGTTCATATTTAATTCAAAAAATAGAGAAACATTAGACATAGGTTTTAGGCTAGGAGGAAATTATAATGATTCAAAAGGAACAGCATGGTTTTCAGATATGACAATAGAAACAGGATCAGCAAATAAAACAAACAAATGGAATTTCTTATGTTTGTTATTTAATGAAACAAAAGTATCAATAGAAAATCAAAATCAAACGCAAAATTTTGACTTAAATCTTTCAGAATCAGATATATATGATATGAAATTATGTATAAACAGATTTAAAAATTCAATAGAAACAATGTCACAAGGAAAAATGAAAGTAAATTATAATATTATAGAAATAGACAAACCAATTACAACAATGTCATATGATGAAGAGAATGGTTACTATGTTTCACCATATGATATAAAAGATGTATTAGACAAATATATAAAAGAAGGAAAGTATGATCACATATTTATAGCATTTAGAACAGGAGATATAAATTCTAAAGAAGAAATACCAGTAAATGACTGGATAGGACTAGGAAGTATGGAATATAGAAATATAGGTTTTTCAAATATAAGGCTACCAAATAGTAATTCAAATTATATATATAAATATGATGAAAGAATTAATGTATTTCCCGAGGAAGTATATGTACATGAATTTTTACACACACTTGAAAGGAATAGTTTAGAATATGGTTATGAAAGGCCAGAACTTCATGATTATGAAAAATATGGATATAAAAGCCAAAATAAAACAGGACTAAGAGAATGGTACAATGACTATATAAACAAAAACATAAAATCAACTAATAAAGGTTTAGTTGGTCTTCCAGAAGAAATATTTACAAAGAAACCAACAAAAACAAGTGACTTTAAATATTCAAAAAAATTAGATTATTTTAAAGAGCCACAAAACATAATAGAAGAATTAAATGGAGTATATAAAAACATATTAAATTTATTTAATGCAATAAAAGTTAGAAATTAGAAGTTAAAAGTTGGAGTTTAGTATTTAAGGTAAATGCTTCCAAGTAATTACGAAAATTCCAAATAAAAAGGAGAAAAAATGAACGTATCAGAATTTAATTACGAACTACCAGAAGAACTAATAGCACAAGTACCTTTAGAAAAAAGAGACGAATCAAGACTAATGGTACTAAACAGAGAAAAACAAACAATAGAACACAAAACCTTCAAAGACATAATAGATTTCTTACAACCAGGAGACTGCCTAGTACGAAACAACACAAAAGTAATACCAGCAAGAATATATGGAAAAAAAGAAACAGGAGCAAATGTAGAATTTCTATTACTAAATAACATAGAAGGTGACATATGGGAAAGCATAGTAAGACCAGGAAATAAACTACATATAGGAACAAAAGTAATATTTGGAGAAGGCCTACTAGAAGCAGAAATACTAGATATAATGCCAGGCGGAACAAGAAAAGTGAAATTCCACTACAAAGGAATATTTAACGAAATACTAGATCAAATAGGCTTAATGCCACTTCCACCATACATACACGAAGAACTAAAAGAAAAAGACAGATATCAAACAGTATACGCAAAATACAATGGCTCGGCAGCAGCGCCAACAGCAGGCTTACACTTCACACCAGAACTTCTAAAACAAATAGAAGAAAAAGGAATAAACATAGCAAATGTAACACTTCACGTAGGAATAGGAACATTTAGACCAGTAAAAGAAGAAAAAGTAGAAGAGCACGAAATGCACTCAGAGCACTACTACATAAAAAAAGAAGACGCAGAAAAAATAAACACAGCTAAAAGAACAGGTCACCGAGTAATAGCAGTAGGAACAACATCATGCAGAGTACTAGAAACAGTAGCAGACGAAAACGGAAGTATAAAACAGCAAGAAGGCGATACACAAATATTCATATACCCAGGCTACAAATTCAAATGCATAGACGCACTAATAACAAACTTCCACCTACCACAATCAACCCTGCTAATGCTAGTATCCGCACTAGCCGGAAAAGACTACACAATGCAGGCTTACCAAGAAGCAGTAAAACAAAAATACCGTTTTTTCAGTTTTGGCGACGCAATGTTCATAAATTAAAAAAACGAGTCAAAAGGGACGGCCTTTTTTGACTCAAATATGCCAAAGGGGACAGGCCTTTGACAAAAAAATAGGGGCTAATTAAATAGGGGCAATTTAAAAACGAAAGGAAGAGACGCTATGCCTAGATTAGCCAGAAACTTATTAGAAGGTAAAAAATTATTTCATGTTATGGTACAAGGAATAAACAAGGAAAAAATATTTTTCGAAGAAAGAGAGAAATATGAGTATATTAAATTAATTAATAAATATAAAGAAGAATATCAATTAAGTATATTAGCATATTGTATTATGCATAATCATGCACATATTTTAATAGAAGTAAAAGATATTAACAAATTGACTCTATATATGCACAAACTGAATACATCTTACGCAATTTATTACAATAAAAATAAATCAAGAGTAGGATATGTGTATAGAGACAGATTTAAAACACAAGTTATAAAGGATGAAAGACATATGTATAATTGTATATTATACATACACAATAATCCAGTAAAAGCAGGAATATGTAAGCAAGCAAAAGATTATAAATTTTCAAGTTATGAAAAATTTCTTTATAAAAGCAATGAGCAAATGTTAATAGATATATTTGTTAATAGAAAAGAATATATAAATGTACATACAGTTAAAGAACTAAAAGATATGAATTTTATAGAGGATGATGAAGAAAGAAATATAGATATTAGTAATACAATAAATCAATATTTGATTGAAAACAAAATACATTTTGTAGAATTAAAATCAAACAATAAATTATTAAAGGCTATTAGCCTAAAATTAAAGAACACATATAACTTATCAAATAGGAAAATAGCTGAATATTTAGAACTAGATAAAGAAAAAATAAGAAGAGTATTAAAATAATTAGTAAAGAGGGTTGTCCCTTTTGGCTCATATGAGTCAAAAAAGGCCGTCCCTTTTGACTCACTTTTACTCAAGAAGGAGAAAGAAATGGAGAAAGCAATTACGTATGAGTTATTACATGAATGTAAACAAACAGGTGCAAGGAGAGGGGTTATTCATACTCCTCATGGTGATATTCAAACACCTATTTTTATGCCAGTTGGTACTCAAGCTACGGTTAAATCACTTACACCAGAAGAACTTAAAGAGGAAGTTGAAGCACAAATAATTTTGTCAAATACTTATCATTTGTATTTGAGACCTGGTAGTAAAATTGTAAAAGAAGCTGGTGGTCTTCATAATTTTATGAGGTGGGATAGACCTATTCTTACTGATAGTGGTGGTTTTCAAGTGTTTAGCTTGGGTGATTTGCGCACTATTTCTGAAGAGGGTGTTACTTTTAAGTCTCATTTGGATGGAAGTAGGCATGTTTTTACTCCTGAAAGTGTAATGGAAATTGAGGAAGATTTAGGAGCAGATATTATTATGGCTTTTGATGAGTGTTGTCCTTATCCTTCTACTTATGAGTATACTAAAAATTCTATGGAAAGAACTACTAGGTGGGCTAAACGTTGTAAGGAAGCCCATACTACTACTGATAAACAAGGTTTATTTGGAATTATCCAAGGTGGTTTTTATAAGGATTTAAGAGAGCAAAGTGCTAAAGATTTAATTGAACTTGATTTACCAGGTTATGCTATTGGTGGAATTAGTGTAGGTGAACCTAAAGAAGAATTTTTAGATATTTTAAGATATACAACTCCACTTATGCCTAAGGACAAGCCTAGATATTTGATGGGAGTAGGAACACCAGATTACTTAATTGAGGCAGCTAAGGCTGGAATTGATATGTGTGATTGTGTACTTCCAACAAGAATTGCAAGAAATGGTACAGCAATGACTTCTAAGGGAAAGGTAGTTGTAAGAAATGCTACTTATGAGAAAGATTGGGGACCATTAGATGATGAATGTGATTGCTATGCTTGTAAGAATTATACAAGGGGCTATATACGTCATTTAGTAAAAGCTAATGAAATATTAGGAATACGTTTACTATCAATACATAATTTAAGATTCTTGACTAAATTGATGGAAAGAGTTAGAATAGAAATAGAGAATGATAACTTAGGAACATTTTCAAAAGAATTTTATAAAAAATATTATGGAGAAGAGTAATATTTCACATAAGAGGAGGGTGTTATGGATATAATTGGAACTAACATGGAAGAAAAACAAAGGAAGAGCAAAAAAGCAATGATAATAATAACTGCATTAATAGTATTTTTATTGATTGTAAGTATTGTACTATTTGTAAGTATTTATTATTTAAAAGAAGCTCAGTTTAAATTTAATATAGATGGAAAAGCAATATCAACCAAAACAATGCAAACAGATTTATTTTTATATGAAGGAGATAACGTATATATTTCATTACCAGATATTGCTGAATTAATTGGCTACAAATATTATAATGGTGGATATAAACAATATACTGAAGATAAAAATCAATGTTACTTAGAAGGAAAAGATGAAATTGTAACATTTGAAAATGAAGAAAATACAATTTATAAAACACCAGTAGATGATTTAGATTATACTTATTTTACAATAGATGAGCCGATAAAAAAGATGGCAAATGGAAAGCTATATATAAGTGCAAAGGGCTTAAATTTAGCATGTAACCTTCAATTTGCTTATAGTAAAGAAGAAAATGAAATTAAAATATATACTTTACCATATTTAACTAATTTATATGTAACAACATATAAAAATGCAGCAATAGAAGAAAACTTCAATAATCAGAAGGCATTATTATATGGACTATTAGTAGTACAAAATGTTGATAATACAGAAAAGACATCTTCAAATAACAACATTAGATATGGAATACACAATTTAGAAAATAAAGAAATAGTAGGTATGAAATATACAGACATTGAGTTTAATGAAGGTTCAGAAGAATTTATAGTAAAAACTGAAGAAAGCAAAGTTGGAATTATAACTTCAGAAGGTGATACAAAGGTTAGCCCTCAATATGACGCATTAAAACAAATAGATAAAAATCTTAACTTATATATGGCAACTTCGAATGGCAAAAAAGGTGTAATAGAAAAGAATGGAAAAATATTAATATACCTAGAATATGATGAAATAGGAATAGATAGTACAAAATTCCCAACAAATGATATAAAAAATAAATATATATTATTTAATAATGCAATTCCAGTAAAACAAAATGGATTATGGGGAATGTTTAATATAAAAGGCGAGAAAATTTTACCAGTAGATTATTATACATTAGGTTGTATATCAGAAAGTGGAAGCTCTAATAGAAATGCAAATAATATATTAATAATACCAGAGGTTAAAGGTATAGTTGTATCTAAGCAATTTGATATAAATAACAGAAAGACACCATATTATGGAATTGTAAATTCTAAAGGACAAGAAATGATAAATATGGGACTAGAATCAGTATATTCAATAATTTCTAATGGTCAAGAACAGTATACAATGATTTATCAAGGAAAATCATATGATCTTGTACAATATATGGAACAATATATAAACCCAGACTTATGGAGATATAATGAAAATGAATATGATGATAAAAACAATACAATTGTTGATATAGATATGGACATTAATAAAAACCAAAATACTATAACAAATGAAACTACAAATGTTATACAAACAAATACAACTAATACAGAACCAGTAAGTTCAAATATACAATCAAATGAAATAAATACAAATATGGAGTTAAATTAAAAAATATAACGATTGACTTAAAAGCCAATCGTTATATTTTTTTAAGCATTTTTAAGCATAGCAAAAAAGCTTTCCAAATAAGTACCATCAAACTTAGGCTTATCTGCTTTCCAGAAAACATCCCAAGCAGTTTTAGCACAATTTTCTATAATTTCCTGAATCTGTTTAATACTTATCATTTCATAAGTAGCTTTTTCAATACTACATCGATTATCATTACAATATAATCGTGCTTGCAAATCAAAATCTAACTTATCGCAAAGATATGCAAATTTAGCCTCAGGTGTTTCTTTAGCTTCAAATTCATCAAAAAGAGATATAAGAATATCGCCTTTTTTTAAATTAGAACAAATAGAAACAACAGCTTCTCTTTCACGTTTAGCTTTTGACTTAGAATCAACACCATCATATGCGGTAATATCTCCAATTATTGATTCACCAATTTCATGAATAGAAAGCATTGCAATTACATGCTCAATATTTACATCAATATCATATTCAGAATAAAGAGCCCAAGCCAAATGTTGAGCACTTGTAGTATGGTCATTCACTGATTCACGTCTACCTGTAATATTCCATTTTATCCAACCAGTCCGTTCTTTTTCTTTCAAAACAGAAAGATTATCATAAAAGTCAAGTACAGTAAAGAAACTCATTAATTCACTTTTTTCCATAAACAATTTCCTCCTTAAAAATTTTTTTACAATGAAGTACACATTAAACTGCAAAGAGGACTTCTTAATTATTATTGCATAGAGTATATCAGAAAATTATGTGAAATACAATACAAATATTTTAGTTTGATGAAAGAAACAAAAAAATAGTTATACTCATATAGTATACTAGGAGGTTTTATGCTATGAATCAAATAGAAAAAAAGACAATAAAAGGAGAGATGAAGTATAAAAATATAGTTATACTTACATACAAAATAGAGTATCCTCAAATAAATTCTTCTAAATATACGTTTGGAAAAGAAATATTTAATAATTATAATAAAAATAAGGCAATTAACTTAGAAAAATATGTAAGAACAGACTTATATGAAAATGCCAAAGAAGTATATGAATATAATATTGAAAATGGATACCCAATAATGGTATATGAAGTAATATCAGAATATGATATAACCTATAATGAAGGATTTATTGTAAGCTTATACCAAGACGAATACCAATTTACAGGAGGAGCACACGGAAGTACAATAAGAACTTCTCAAAACTGGAATTTAAAAGATGCAAGTATAATACCATTATCATACTTCTTTCCTAATAACCAATATTATACAATTGACATATTAAAAGAAATAAATAAACAAATAAAAACACAAATACAAGAAGGAAAAAATCAATATTTTGAAAACTACTGTGAACTAGTATTAGAAACATTTAATTTAAATAGCTATTATATCACACCAAATGCAATAGCAATATATTTTCAACAATACGATATAGCACCATACTCAAGTGGAATACCAGTATTTTTAATTAATAAAGTACACTAGGGGTGGTCTTTTGTTATATTCTAAGAGCTTTTGAACTAATAGATGAAAAGCTCTTAGAATATAAATATGACAATTTTAAGAATTGATTTATAGTTTTTGCTATTTAGCAATTCTTAAATTCATTTTTGCTCCGAAATTATAACAGTGGGGACACTCATTAAATAAAGAAGCAAATAGAAAAGGGTCATTGTAAACTGTTAAAGATTATGATAAAATCAAAATATAAAAAAGTATCGAAAAATAAATAAAAAATATGTAAGAGAAGGAAAAATTGAGCATATGATATAACAAATAGAATTATATAAAGAAAGATTATTTAGTAAAAATACTTAATGACTTTTTATATACCAATTAAAAACATTAGACATATTTTTAATAAAATAAATTATATAATTAGGAGAAAAAATGGAATATTGGAATACATATAAAACAAAGATAGGAACACTTATAATAGTAGAAAATGAAGATAGAATATCAAAGATAGAAACAGTAAAAACAAATATGGAATATTCTAAAGGAGAAAAAGTAGAAACACGACTAATAAAAAAAGCCTATGAGCAAATAACAGAATACTTAGAAGGAAAAAGAAAAGAATTTACATTACCACTATTAATAAAAGGAACTACATTTCAAGAAAAAGTATGGAATGAACTACTAAAAATACCATATGGAGAAACAAAAACTTATGTAGAAATAGCAAAAAAAATAGGAAAAGAAAAAGCCTCAAGAGCAGTAGGCGGAGCATGCCATAACAATCCAATTATGATAGTAGTACCATGCCATAGAGTAATTGGCAGTAATAAAAAATTAGTAGGATATGCAGGAGGATTAGATATAAAAGAAATGTTATTAAAATTAGAGCAGAAGTAATAATATGGAAATAAGAAAGATGATATGTTCATCTTTTTTTGTTGTATTGCATAAAAAAGATTAATAAAATTATTGTAAGGGAGTCTTCTTTTATTATAAATAACAGCAATCAACTTAAAATTCATTATGTGAAAACTATGTGAAATTGCTAGAAAAGTGAATATAAATATGATAATATAGAAAAATATCTATAAGAGAGGAATGTATAAATGGCATATATAGAATTTAAAAATGTAAATAAAGAATATAAAATGGGAGAAGTAACAATAAAAGCTTTAGATAATACAAACTTTAGTATAGAAAAAGGAGAGCTAGTGGTTATAGTAGGTCCAAGTGGAGCAGGAAAAACCACCACACTAAACATATTAGGTGGAATGGACAGTGTAACATCAGGCGAAGTAATAGTAGACGGAAAACAAGTAAATAAATTAAGCAACAAAGAGCTAATAAAATACAGAAGAGAAGACATAGGCTTCATATTCCAATTCTATAATTTAGTACAAAACCTAACAGCAGTAGAAAATGTAGAACTAGCAGTACAAATATGTAAAGACTCATTAGACCCAGAAACAATAATAGAAAAAGTAGGTTTAAAAGAAAGAAAAGGAAACTTCCCATCACAATTATCAGGAGGAGAGCAACAAAGGGTAGCAATAGCAAGAGCAATAGCCAAAAATCCAAAGCTACTATTATGTGACGAACCAACAGGAGCGCTAGACTACAAAACGGGAAAACAAATACTAAAACTTCTGCAAGACACATCAAGAAAAGAAAAAATGACAGTAATAATAATAACCCACAACACAGCACTAGCACCAATGGCCGATAAAGTAATACACTTCAAAAACGGAAGAGCAGAAAAAATAGAAACAAATGAAAAACCAACATCAATAGAAGAAATAGAGTGGTAGTTCACATTGGGGACGTTTCCTAATGGGATATCTGTCACTTTTGGGAACTTAAAATTAATTAAGAAGAAGGAAGAAAATGAAAAAAGCGCTATTAAAAGATAGTTTGAAAGAAATTAGAAATACATATAAAAGGTTTATTTCCATTTTATTAATGGCTTTTTTAGGTGTGGGCTTTTTTGCAGGAATGAGAGCTGCAAGCCCAGATATGATAACTACTATTGATAATTATTTTGATAGCCAAAATGTGTATGATATACAGATTCTTTCTACTTTAGGCTTAACTAATGAAGATATAGAAGCATTAGAACAGGTAGAAGGTGTACAAAAAGCTTATGGCGAATATAGTGAAGATATTTTAATTAATTATGAAGATACAGAAATTGTAACTAAAGTATTGCCAATAGATGATATAAATAAGGTAGCACTATTAGAAGGAAGAATGCCTGAAAACAAAAATGAGTGCTTAGTTGAGAAAACATTTTGTAGTAGAACAGGAAAGAAAATTGGAGATAACCTTATTATTGAGGAAGCAGATGACAGTATAATAAAGGAAAAAGAAATTACTATTGTAGGAACAATGAATAGCCCACTATATGTTTCAAGGCAAAGGGATACTTCAAAATTGGGCTCTGGAATGGTAAGCTATAATATGTATTTACTAAAGGAAAGCTTTGACTCAGAAGTGTATACAGGAGTATATATAGAGCTAGAAAATTCTAAGCAAATGATAACAGATTCAGAAGAATATAATAACTACATACAAGAAATGACTAAGAAAATAGAACAAATAAAAGTACAAAGGGAAACTGCAAGGTATAATCAAGTAAAAGATTTAGCACAAGAAAAAGTAGAAGAAGGAGAAACAAAATTAAAAGAAGAAAAAACGACAGCTGAAAATAAATTAAAAGAAGCAGAAAATGAAATTATAGAAGGAGAAAAACAATTAAAAAATGCTGAAATTACTTTAAATAATAAAAGTAAAGAAGCAGAGCAAAAATTTAAATTAGCAGAAGAAAGAATAAAAACAGCTAAAGCTAAAATTAAAGAAGAAGAGGAAAACTTTAAAAAAGAAGAGCAAAATGCTAATGCACAAATACAACTTTTAAATAAACAAAAACAAGAATTGCAAGCTAATTTGCAAAGTATAAACACAAATATACAACAGCTACAAAATAAGTTAGATAAAATAAATGAAAGCCTTAATAGCAATAATCTAACACAAGAAGAAATAGCTAGCCTTCAAGAACAAAAAGAAAATATAGAAAATACATTAAAAAATATAAAAGCACAAAAGGCTGGGTTAGAGGCTACACTGTTAAGTATAAATAGTGGATTAGAACAAATACAAAATGGAATAAAAGAAGGAAAAGAAAAATTAAACGATGCTAAAACTACACTAGAAAACAATGAAAAAGAATTAAACAAAACAAAAGAGTTAACAAATAAGCAATTAGAAAGAGCAAAACAAGAAATAAATGACTCAAAAAAACAACTAGAAGAAGGAAGAAAAACTTTTGAAATAAATAAGGCAGAATATGAAGGAAAAATAAAAGAAGCAGAAAAGGAACTATCAGACGCAAAGCAAAAAATACAAGAAATAGAGCATCCAACTTGGTATATATTAGGCAGAGATTCAAACCCAGGTTATAGTGGTTTTATGCAAGATACAAAAAGTATAGAAAATTTAGGAAGAGTATTTCCAATAGTATTTTTTGTTATAGCAACACTTATATCACTAACTTCTATGACTAGAATGGTAGAAGAGCAAAGAGTGCAAATAGGAACAATGAAGGCATTAGGATATAACAAAGCACAAATTGCAAGTAAATATTTATTATATTCTGGTTTAGCTTGCCTAATTGGTGGAAGTATAGGAATGATAATAGGCTTTGAAACACTTCCAAGAATTATATGGATGATGTATAGCATGATGTATGTAATACCAAACTTTGTTGCAAGTTTTAATGTATATTTTGCTATATTAGGCTTAGGGTTAGCAAGTGTATGTATAATAGGAGCAAGTTTATATACAGTTTTAAAAATAGTAGGGGATACCCCAGCACAACTAATGAGGCCAAAAGCTCCAAAGGCAGGAAAACGAATATTATTAGAAAGAATTTCTTTTATATGGAAAAATTTAAGTTTTAGTAAAAAAGTAACGGTTCGTAATATATTTAGGTATAAAAAAAGAGTATTTATGACAATAGTAGGAATTGCAGGAAGTACAGCACTTATATTAACAGGCTTTGGAATAAAAGATGCAATTTCAGATATTCTAATAAAACAATATGAAAATGTGTATAACTATGATATGCAAATAAGTTTAAAAAGTGACTTAGAAGAAACAGATGCAGAAAAATTTATTAAAACCTTAGAAGAAAAAGAAGAAATCAATAAAATAGCAGAGGCTAATATGACATCTGGAGCATTAGCAAATGGCGAAAGTGAAGAAGCGGTACAAATTATTATAGCAAAAGATGAAAAAATAAATGAACTAATACATTTGTCAGATAGGAAAACAAAAAAAGGAGTTAAATTAGAAGAAGGAAAAATAGCTATAACAGATAAAGTGGCAGAATTATTAGAAGTAAAAAAAGGAGATAGCATAATATTAAAAGATGCAGATGGAAAAGAAAATAGTGTAATAATTTCAGATATTGTAGAAAATTATATTTATCACTATGTATATATGCCTAAAAGCTTATATGAACAGCTATATGGAAAATATGATACTAATGTACTATTTGTACAAAATAATGTAAAAGATAATCAGGAAGAAGAACTAGCAAGTAAGCTTCTAAAAGAGCCAAATGTAAATACAGTATCATTAAGCTCCAACATGGAAAATGTAATGGATGACATGATGAAAAACCTAAATTATGTTGTAGTTATATTAATAGTATCAGCAGGAACGTTAGCATTTGTAGTATTATATAACTTATCAAATATAAATATAAGTGAAAGAATAAGAGAACTTGCAAGTTTAAAAGTACTAGGTTTTTATGATAAGGAAGTATATGACTATGTAACAAGAGAAACAGCAATATTAACATCAATAGGAATAATATTTGGATTAATAGGAGGATATTTTTTAAGTATATTTATAATAAAAACCTGTGAAATAAATGTATTAAGGTTTGGCCAAGAAATATCAATATTAAGTTATATATATTCAATAGCAATAACAGTAATATTTACACTAATAGTAAATATAGTAACATATTTTGCTTTAAAGAAAATTGATATGATTGAAAGTTTGAAAAGTATAGAATAAAAATGTAAAAAGCAAGCAATGATAGTATTTCTATCTTTGCTTGCTTTTAGTAATTTTAATAATCCAATTTATTAAGCTTCCTTTTATTATCAATATGTCTATGTGCACAGGATATTAAGTAACATACAAGAAGTAAAATAAGAATAAATAAAAAGTATTACTGTCATTCGTAAGTGTCAAATGATAAAAGACACCATTAGGAATAGATGTTATATCCGGAACTTCTCCATCGTGTACTACGTTTTCAAAAATGTCATATAAATATTCATATTGTTCCTTTTGATTATCATAAGAATCTCTCCAATCCATATTAGTAATTTCAGGATTGTAGTTATAGTTTAAATAAGTAAATAAAGCTATAAGTGCAATAGAAACTATAATGAAACAAATCACATAAAAGACATATGCTACACCTTTCAACTTGTCAATGTCACATAAATACCGTTTTTGTTTTTCTTCCTTCATAAGTTATCCTCCTTAAGAAACTATTGTTTAAAAGTTACAAAGTAATTAACAAAAAAACTTAATTTTATTACACCCACATTAAAAATATTTTTTGGAATTAGCTTACAATTTGTATTTACAATTGATATTAGTATAACATAAAATATTTAAGAAAACAACTAAATTGACATAAATTCATAAAAACTATTGCTATTACTCCTAAAATATGATATAATGCTTACATTATTGAATATTGAAAACTCCTATTTTAGCATTATGAGGAGCTACGAAAGTAACTAAAAACAGCAGTGAAAATTAATATTTAAAGGAGGAAATTATAGTATGGATGGAATTATTATAGGAATAACAATTATTTTATGTATGGCACAGTTTATGGTATGCATATTTGTGGAACCCAAAATACCTATAAAATTAAGAGAAACTGACACCTTACAACGGATAAGAAAGAGAAAAAGAAATTATGAGATATCAATACTTATTTTAGGAATATTAATGTTCATTTTCTTCTATTATGGAGTGAAAAATCAAATTCTTATTTTTGGTATGATATCTACATTCCTTATAATATTCTTTCTTACAGGTGCACGTACAATTCTTGATAGGATAGAAAAGAAAGAAAAGCTATTAAAAGGAAATAATAGTTTTACTGTAGCAATGGAAAAAGTAAAGAACATGACATTAAAAGATAGTATAACAATAGTAGATGAAGAATTACGGGAAGCTATTATTTTAGACGACATTGAAGAAATACAAGATATCCAAGCTCTTTTTAAAACAGGAGAAAAATATGTAGCAGGCTGTGCTAGGCAAAACTTAATTAAAATAATGAGTAAAACTTATCAGAACAAAATTATTAAAGCAAACATTAAAGGTGTTTGTTTAGAAGAACTTGAAGGAGATAAGTTTAAACTGATAATTACAACTCGAAGTAACAACACTTTTTCAGCTACTATTGAAAAGGTAGATTTACCTAAATGGATTAAATAACAAAATAGAAACCTTACTTGAAATTTAAGTAAGGTTTCTATTTTGCTTTTTCAAATACTTATGATATAATTTGAAAAAATGAGAAAACTATATAAATAATATTAGGAGGAAAAAACATGCAAGAATTTGATTGGAAAAATAATGTAGATAATAGAGAGCAAAAGCAAAAGTTAGCAAAAAGGATAGCAAAAAGGGTAAAGGATGGAGATATAGTAGGTTTTGGCTCAGGAAGTACATCATACTTAGCAGTAGAAGAAATTGCAAAAAGGGTACATGAAGAAGGCTTAAAAATAAAAGCAATTCCAACATCAACTATAATAGAAGAAATGTGTAAGAAACTAGAAATAGAAACAGTAACTTTAAGTGAAGCAAAGCCAGACTGGTGCTTTGATGGAGCAGATGAAGTAGACCCACTGGGCTGGCTAATTAAAGGAATGGGAGCTGCCCTATATAGAGAAAAAATGAATATAAAAGCATCAGAAGAAAACTATATATTAGTAGACAGTTCAAAATTTGTAGAAAAGTTAGGTGAAAACCATCCAGTACCAGTTGAATGTAAAGTAGATAAAATAGATACAGTGAAAGAAGCATTAAAAAAATTAGGTGCAACAAATGTAATAATAAAAGAATCAAATGTAGGAAAAGGAATGCTAATAACAGATAACGGAAATGCACTATTATTCGCAGAGTTTCCAAAAATAGAAGCAGATTATGAAGAAAAAATAAATGAAATTGATGGAGTAGTAGAAAACGGACTTTTCATAGGATATGACTTAATTATTATTAAATAAAAGTAAGCAAAAACAATGCAATAAAGTAGATAAATGCTATTGATTTTCTATTAGGAAGAGTAGAATTATAATTGATAGATATAAAAGACAAATTTTATTAAGTTAGGAATATACAAAAACAGCTTTTTAGAATAAACCTCCTAATATAAGCATAAAATGAATTAGCTTATATTAGGAGGGATTTTTATGTTTATAGTTTTTAATAAAGAAAAAATAAACTCATACATAATTTTATTAAGTACAGTAGTAATACTATTTGGAATAGCATTTAGCGTAACTACAAAAGATGCAGTAGAAACAGTAGCCTCTACAAAAGAGTTACCAATTTATAATGTAGCTACTGAGGAAAAGAAGGTTGCTTTTACTATGAATTGTGCATGGGAAGCGGATGATATTGATAAAATATTAGAAACACTTTCTAAGCATAATTGTAAAATTACATTTTTTATGGTAGGAGATTTTGTAAAAAAATACCCAGATGCTGTAAAAAAAGTGCATGAAGCTGGACATGAAATACGGTAATCATTCAGATACACACCCACATGTAAATAATTTGAGTTTAGAAAAAAATAGAGAGCAAATACTAAATTGTAGTGAAAAGATAGAAACAATAACTGATAAAAAAACAACACTTTATAGAGGACCATATGGAGAATATAATGATACAGTTATAAATGCAGCAAAATCTCAAAATCATAATACTATACAATGGAATTTAGATACATTAGATTATTCTGGTTTAACAGGTGAAGAAATGTGGAAAAGACTAGATAGTAAATTAGCTTCTGGAAGTATTATATTAAGTCACAATGGAACAAAACATACAGCAGATAGCTTAGATATGCTTCTTACAAATATAGAAAATAAAGGCTTTAAAGTAGTAACAGTTTCAGAATTAATTTATAAGGAAAATTATTATATAGATGTGAATGGAACACAAAGATTACAAAAAGAAAAAAATTAATAAAAAATAAGTCAAATACCATTTGAGTATAAATATTACTATTCTATATATGAGATAAATAAAGTTTTTATGTATGGGTAGGCTTTGTGTCTACCCAATAAAGACATCAAATTTAAAAAATGAATAAAAAAATTACAGTAGGCAATAATAGCAATATATGGATAAAAAGGGGAATGAAATTATGCCATTTATTGGGGTTATTGCAGATGAGAAAAATGAAAATTTTATAAGAAGAGAAATTGTAGAAAAGCTAAAATTAAGAGAAAGCTCAGTTTTATTTATAAAAGAGAAAAGTATTGAAAATATTAAAAATATAAAATTTGAAACCATAATAATAGATAGAAAATTTAAAAACATGGAAATGCTAAAAAGGATGTTATTAAATACTAATTATTTAGTAATTAATACAGATAGGATAAAAAGCATAGAAATGTTTAAAGAATATAATTTGAAAATATTTACTTTTGGTTTTAACTCAAAAGCCTTAGTCACTGCTTCTTCTGTTACAGAGGATGGAGTTTTAATTTGCGTAGGAAAGGAAATTGAAAGCATAAGTGGAAATGTTATTGAACCACAGGAAATAAAGGTTAGCTGTCATGAAGATGCAGAGAGCATTATGGCGGTGGCATGTACTTTATTAATATACGGAATAACGACTATATTATAAAATAAATATTATAGAGTGCGGGCCTTGTGTCCGCCTGTGCTTTAAAAGCTCTATTATTTAGTGAATTTATCTAAGAAAGGTAGACACAAGGCCTACCCCCCTACATATTTTTTTAATTATATATAATATAAAAAAGAAAAAATAAACAAATTTAACCTTTTATGTAGACAAAAACAAAAAAACGTAGTATAATAGAATTTGTAAAGGAAAAATATTCTAAAAGAGGAACAATATGAATAAAATACGAAGAGAGAAACAAAAGTAAGAGGAGGAAATTAAGTTGGATACAAATTATTCAGAGAATAATCAACTAGTATTAGTTGGAAAAGTAACAAGCGATAAAAGATTTAGTCATGAAATTTATGGAGAGAAGTTTTACATATTTGATTTAAGCGTACCACGTTTAAGTGGAAATGCAGATATTATACCAATAACAATATCTGAAAGATTATTAATAGAAGAAAGTTTAGATGTAGGAAAAAACGTAATAATAGAAGGACAATTCAGATCATACAATAGTTATGAAAATGAAAGAAATAGATTGGTTCTTACAGTATTTGCAAAAGAAATAAAATTTGCAAACGAAGAAGACGAAGAATTCAAACCAAGCAAAGAAAACGTATCAAATGAAGTTACACTAACAGGTTATATTTGTAAAAAACCTATATATAGAAAAACACCATTTGGTAGAGAAATAGCAGATTTATTACTAGCAGTAAACAGAGCATATAATAAATCAGACTATATTCCATGTATAGCATGGGGAAGAAATGCAAGATTTTGTGAAAACGTACCAGTAGGAACAGAAGTAAGAATAGTAGGAAGAGTTCAATCAAGACAATATGAGAAAAAATATGAAGATGGAACATCAGAAGTAAAAGTGGCCTACGAAGTTTCAATAGCAAGCCTAGAAGTAATAGACGAAGCAGGAAATACCACGGAAACAGAAGAACTACAAGAAAACAAAGAAGCTATATAATTTAGACTATAAATAAAAAGGTCCATGTGCTAACACCTAGGTTGGTATGTGGGCTTTTAAACTAGCAAGGAAACTAGATTGGGACGGTCCCTAATCGGAAACAAGATAGAATAGTTAAATAAGTGAAAAAACAAAAATAATCTGGATAGATTAGGAACTGTCCCCAATCGGAAGCTCAAAAAAGAAAGTAATAAAGGAGAAACAATGAAACTATCAAACAATAGAACAATAGCAGACAGCTGGCTACCGACATTTGAAAATGTAGCAAGAGAATTTATAATAGAAAATTCAAAAAGTATATTATCTAGTGACGAAATACCAAATTTTAAGTTCGACTTTAGAGAAGAAGAAGCCATAGAATTTATAGAAGATATAATTAGAAGATATATAGAAACTTTTAAAGACGATGAGTTTAAAGAAGAAATACAAACAAGATATGAAAAATTGCTACAAAAGATAAAACAAAAAACTAATGAAAATGAAGAAACACCAGTAATGATAGTAAATGATTATAAAAAGTTTTTTGAATATTTAAGGCAAGCATATGAAAGGCATATAGAATTGTATTTTCAAAGAAGGAAAGATTCAACAGGCTTTAATAGATGGGAAAAGAATAACTTTTTTGAACTAATTTGGTTACGTGCTACACCACAAGATTTCAACAACTCAGAAGAATTCTTAAAAAAGCAAGCAGAAATGATGAAAGATACAACATTTGAAAAATATGATGAAGAAACATATTTAGGAAAACTAGAATGTTTAAACAATCACATAATAACTATAAAAAATGGAATAGCTAGAACATGGGATGAAAATTTTAGACAAATGGAAATAACAATTTATGATAAAGAATATTACACTAATAAAGAACTTTGGAATAGACCACATTGTACACTTCCAGTAATAAGATATGGAATATATGAAAAAGACGGTAAGAAAATATGTAGTATAGGTTCAATCCAACACAAAAGCGATAGTTCAGATGAAGAAAAATTAGAGAAAAAAGTCGATAGACAAAAGTATAGAATAAATAAGGATATACCAGAAGAAGACAAAGAAAAAGTAGAACCAAAAAATCTAATAGCACTAAGTATATTTGTAAACCTTTTACACAAAGAAGGAATAACTGATATAGAAGTGCCAAGTATGTATGTACTAGACCATGAATATCATAGAAAAAGAAATAAATATTTATTAAAAGAATTTAAAGAAGAGTGGACAAAAGTAGATTATTGGGATAGAGAAGAAAGACAAAAAAGAGAAAAGTACCCAGAAGACTATCAAAAAGCATATAAAAACTTCATGAAAATGTTTAGAAAAGAAGACCTAATTAGTGAAATAAAAACCGAAAGGCAATTACTAACAGCAAGAAGACTACTTAAACACTATCCAAAAGCAAATATAACAGCATACCCAGAAGAAATAGACAACTATATGCATATGCAAATACCAGTTGTAAAAGACGCAAGTGAAATAAATGGAGAGTTACTAAAAGAATTATATAATTTAGTACAAGCATTAGACATAGAAAAACAAGAAGACCCAGCAAATCAAGAAATACAAACAACACCACATAAAAATAAAGTGGACGATAAATGGCTAGAAGAATTTTTTAGTTTATAAATATAATGGAGCAATTAGGGACAGTCCCTAATTGCTCCATTTGACAAAACTTAGAAATATGTTATAATATACAAAATAATAAATAGAAAGTACTCAAAAATAATTATAAGGAGGAAAAGAAATGAAAGAAAGTAAGTGTAAGCATAGAGTAGTAATTATAATAAATGATTATAGTCCATATTCAATAGATGCCATATGTATGTTTTGTGGAAGAACATTTGGATCCAATAGAGAATTATATGGAGAACGGTCAATTATAGATGTTAGTGAATATTGTCTTTATTTTGGGAAAAATAATGTAATATCATATGTTAAAAAACTGTATGATAGAATTACATGTTCAAATTCTAATTTATCTTCTTTTGAAATTGCTAAAAAGATAAAGGAAGGTTTAGAAGAAGAATGTAGAGAAACAATAAAGCAATTAGAAGAGATAGCAAAAAAGTACGAGAAGAGATAGAAACTATTGATTAGAGATATACGAATCTTTAAAAAAATAAAGAATATTTTGCCACTAAATTGGTAGAATATTCTTTATTTTAGAATAATTAGAAATTAACTAAAAAACAGATTAAGACTTTTGAAAACCAAAAATAGTTGAAAAATAAATAAAAATATAGTAAAATAAACAATAAATTGAAAAGAAGAAAGAGATTTGGGATTAGGGTATTTAAGCCTCCAAACTCCAACTTCCACATAAAAGAAAGTGAGAATAAAAATGTTAGAAATAATAAAAGATACTCTAATAGATGGAGTGCGTTTACTTCCATTTCTATTTATTACATACTTAATAATGGAATATTTAGAACACAAAACAGGGAAGAAAACAAAAAATATAATACAAAAATCAGGAAAGTTAGGACCTTTATGTGGGGCTATTTTAGGTATATTCCCACAATGTGGTTTTTCAGCAGCAGCAAGTAACCTATATGCTGGAAGAGTAATTACATTAGGAACATTAATAGCAATATTTCTATCAACTTCAGATGAAATGCTTCCAGTATTAATTTCTAAAAATGCACCTATAGGCTTAATATTAAAAATACTTGCAATAAAATTAGTTATAGGAATAATGGCAGGTTTTGTAATAGATTTTATAGGACAATCTATGAACAAAAAGAGAAAACAAGTAAAAAAAGACAAAAAAGAGATTGAAGAAGAAATAGGTCATATATGTGAGCATGAGCATTGCCATTGTGAAGAAGGCGGAATAATAAAATCTTCAATAACACATACACTAAATATATTCCTATTTATAATAATAATAACCTTTATACTAAATATAATAATACATTTCTTTGGAGAAGAAAATTTATCAAACTTAATATTAAATATGCCTATAATAGGACCAATAATAGCAGGACTAGTAGGGCTAATACCAAACTGTGCAGGATCTGTAATATTAACACAGTTATACTTAGAAAACGTAATAAGCATAGGCTCAATGATAGGAGGCTTACTAGTAGGTTCAGGAATTGGAATTTTAATATTATTTAGAGTGAATAAAAATATAAAAGAAAATTTGAAAATATTAGGTGTATTATATGCAATAGGGGTAATTTGTGGAGTAATTATAGATTTAATTTTATAATATAGAAAAATAGTAACTGGTTGCAATTTGCAACCAGTTAAAATATTTGAGTGAAAAGTTTTAATATTATGAAGTAAAATTTAAGCACTAAAAAACGGAACTAACTTGAAAATTCAAAAAAATTATGATAAAATATTTTAAAATTTATTATAGTAACTATTAATAACTCAAACTTAGTCAATTGACAAGGAGGAAATATCATGATGAATCAAGGAATAACATTAAGTAAGATTAGAAGAATCCAATCTGAACATGAAAGAAAGATGAAACGGTTAACTGAAAGTAAGCCAAGTAATTATGATTCTGATTTTAAATTAATTGGAGTACTAAATATGTTTGAAATAATACCAGATTTTGTAATTCCTGTATTTACAAATATACAAGAAGAAATAGAACAGCCAAACATAATGAATAAATCATTTTACGTTCAAGTAGGAAGTGAGGAAAAGGATACAATAGAATATTTTACAAAACTTGATAATTATGAGAAAGAGTTGAAACGAAGGGTTTCTATACTTAGAGGAAATAACAGTTGCTCAAGAAAAACAATAGATATAAAATCTAGACCACTATATGCTTTTCAATATACAACTGAAGATATATTTTGGGGTAATTATTTAGAAATGAAGGAATTTTTCAAAAATTATAAAACAGAAGATAAAGCTTTACAAGATCAGATACAAGATTTCTTAAATTTAGAAAGTGCACATATTTGGAAAAGACTTAAAAGAGAATTTGAAATAAACTTTCCGAATGATTCAGCAGATGAAATTGATGTAAAAATAAATACATTAATGAAAAATGATTTTAAATGTAAAGAATTAGAACTGTATATTCCGAAGTTCCATGATATTGTTTTAAGAGTAGGAGTTCGTGTTAAAGGCCAAAATAAAAAAGCTTATTTTGATACAAAAGAAGGAGAACAATTAGAAGAAGTACTTGAAAATTAAAAATAATAAAAAATTTGAGGTTTCAATTTGAAACCTCAAATTTTATATTCCTAATATTTCCTTAGCTCTTTTTACATCTTCACTGCTTGCAGTTCTATTTCCTTTTAAAGGATACTCACAACCAAGTTGTTCCCATTTAAACTTACCTAAATCATGATAAGGAAGAACTTCTACTTTTTCTACTGTTTTTAAAGTAGAAATGAATTCTTTTAATTTAAGTAAATCTTGCTTATCATCAGTAATTCCAGGTACTAGAACTTGCCTAATCCATAAAGGCTTATTGTTATTGCTTAAATATTTGGCAAATTCAAGTTCTTTTTTATTTGAAACTCCAGTCAATTCTAAACATTTTTCATCATTTATACATTTTATATCTAATAAGAATAAATCAGTTAAATTAATCAATTCTTTTATATCATTACTTAGGTCAAATGAGCCAGAAGTATCAATACAAGTATGGAGATGGTGCTTTTTTAATTTAGTAAATAATTCTATCAAAAATTTAGCCTGAAGTAAAGGCTCACCACCACTAACAGTTACTCCACCATTAGAGCCGAAATAATTTTTATATCTTAAAACTTTTTCTAATATTTCATCTACTGAATATTCTGTGCCACCATGTAAGTCCCAAGTATCTCTATTTTGACAATATTTACATCTTAAAGAGCAACCTTGCATAAAAATAACAAAACGAACTCCAGGTCCATCAACTGCCCCTAAACTTTCAAATGAATGAATACGTGCTTTCATAATTTCCTCCTAATAAAGTATAATTCTATTTTACTATATAAAAGTCTATAAAACAACAAAAAATAAAGAAATACTAATAAATTTATTGACAATAATAAACAAATGTTCTATAATAAATGAAACTTTAAAATAGGATGTGATAATTATGAATGAAGAAAATAATATTACACCAGTAAACGAAGAATTAAATGTAGTAAAATATGAAACAGAAGATATTAAAAATTTGATTTATACAATTAGAGGAAAGCAAGTAATGTTAGATAGTGATGTGGCGAGGTTATATCATTATCCAACTAAGAGAATAAACGAAACAGTAAAAAGAAATCAAGAAAGATTTCCTAAAGATTTTTGCTTTCAATTGACTGAAAATGAGACAGAAAACTTGAGGTCGCAATTTGCGACCTCAAGTTTAGAAAAATAAAACTATGGTGGAAGAAGAACATTACCATATGTTTTTAGTGAACAAGGAATAGCCATGCTTTCTGGATTACTAAAAAATGATATAGCAATTCAAGTAAGTATAAACATTATGAATGCATTTGTAGAAATGAGAAAGTTTATACTAAATAATGCACAAGTATTTGAGAGGCTAACAAATGTAGAATATAAAATGCTAGAACACGATAAAAAATTCGATGAAGTATTTGACGAACTACAAAGAAATAAAAACGAAGAATTTAAATAACAAATATTTTTTAATGGTCAAATATACGATAGCTATAGCTTAATAATAGACATTATAAAAACAGCGCAAAAGAAAATATTGATTATAGACAATTACATAGATGATAGCATATTAAAAATGTTAGCAAAGAAAAATAAAAATGTAGAAGTAGTCATATTAACATCAGAAAAAAGCAATATAACAAAACTAGATATACAAAAATTCAATAAAGAATATGCTACTCTAAAAGTAGCAAAAACAGATAAATTTCACGACAGATTTATAGCCATTGATAATAAAGAACTATACCACTGCCGGTGCCTCATTAAAAGACTTAGGTAAGAAATGTTTTGCAATTTCTAAAATAGAAGATAGAGAATATTTAGAGAAAATTAGCAATTTGGATTGAAATTTCAATAAAATTATGTTAATATAAATAATATTGATATAGATAACCTAAAAACAATAATTTGTTATAAGGAGGAAAAGCTTATGAAACATCGGATTAAAGAAATACTAAAACTAACATTAGGATATGCGATAGTAATAATAGTAATGTGGTGTCTGAATCTTATTACATTTGAGATTGGAACTGCAATTTTCTTCTATTTTTTAGGAGCATTTTCATATGCAATTTCAGAGAAAAAATCAACAAAACAAGAAGATAATGAAGAACAAACTGATAACGAAAAAGTCGGCGGTGGAGGTTTTTCTATTGGTAGTAAAACATTATTTTAAAAAATTAAAGGTCGCTGTTTTGCGACCTTTAATTTTTTAAAATTTTTCATGTATAGTCCTATTAATAACATCTAATTGTTGTTCCCTAGTTAATTTAATAAAGTTAACAGCATAACCTGAAACACGAATTGTTAGTTGTGGGTATTTTTCTGGGTGTTCCATTGCGTCTTCTAGTAAAGCTCTATCAAATACGTTAACATTAATGTGATGTCCTGTTTGTTTGAAATATCCATCTAATAAACTTACTAAGTTATCTACCTGAGTATCTAACTCTTTTCCAAGTGTTCCTGGTGTAATTGAGAATGTGTATGAAATTCCGTCTTCTGAATATTCATATGGCAATTTTGCAATTGTGTTCATTACTGCAACTGCTCCATTTGTATCTCTACCATGTAGTGGGTTTGCACCTGGTCCGAAAGGAACTCCTGCACGTCTTCCATCTGGAGTATTTCCAGTTGCTTTTCCATAAACTACGTTTGATGTAATAGTAAGCACTGATAATGTATGTTTTGAATTTCTGTAAGTAACGTGTTTTTGTAACTTACGTAAGAATGTTTTTACAACTTCTACAGCTATTTCATCTACACGGTCATCATCATTTCCGTATTTTGGGAAATCTCCTTCTATTTCGTAGTCTACTGCTAAACCTGTTTCATCACGAATAACTTTTACTTTTGCATATTTTATTGCAGAAAGTGAATCAGCTACTACTGAAAGCCCAGCAATTCCACATGCCATTGTTCTTAATATTTCTTTATCATGAAGTGCCATTTCTAATGCTTCATATGAATATTTATCATGCATATAGTGAATAGCATTTAAGGCTTTAATATAAATTTTTGCTACATAATCCATCATGTTATCAAATTTTTCAGCTACTTCCTCATAATTTAAGTATTCAGAAGTGATAGGCTCAAATTTAGGTGTAATTTGTTTTCCACTGTTTTCATCTCTACCACCATTGATAGCATATAATAAAGTTTTAGCTAAGTTTGCTCTTGCACCAAAAAATTGCATTTGTTTACCAATTTTCATTGCAGATACACAACAAGCAATTCCATAGTCATCTCCTAAAGTAGTTCTCATTAAGTCATCATTTTCATATTGAATAGAAGAGGTTTGAATTGATATTTTTGATGTGTATTTTTTAAAGTTTTCTGGTAAATCTTTTGACCATAAAACTGTTAAGTTTGGCTCTGGGGCAGGCCCTAAGTTAACTAAAGTGTGAAGCATTCTGTAAGAGTTTTTAGTAACTAAAGTTCTTCCATCAACTCCCATACCACCAATGCTTTCTGTTACCCAAACAGGGTCACCACTAAATAATTCATTATATTCTGGAGCACGTAAGAAACGAATCATACGTAATTTCATAACAAAGTGATCCATTAATTCTTGTGCTTCTTCTTCAGTTAAACTACCATTTTTTAAATCTCTTTCAATATAAATATCTAAGAAAGTAGAAGTTCTACCTAAACTCATAGCAGCACCATTTTGGTCTTTTGTTGCAGCAAGGTATCCAAAATATAACCATTGAACAGCTTCTTTGCTATTACCAGCTGGAACAGATATATCAAAACCATATTTTTGGGCCATTTTCTTTAAATCTTCTAAAGCTAATATTTGGTCATGAATTTCTTCACGTTCACGAATAATATTTTCAGTAAATTCATCTACATTTAATGTATCTAATTCTTGTTTCTTCTCATTAATTAAAGCATCTACACCATATAAAGCCACTCTTCTGTAATCACCTATAATTCTTCCACGTCCATATCCATCTGGAAGACCTGTTATTAAGTGTGAGCTTCTAGCAGTTCTAATATCTGGTGTGTATACACTAAATACACCATCATTATGAGTTCTTCTTAAATTATTATAAATGTAGTTTGTTTCTTCATCTACTTTATAACCATAAGATTCACAAGATTTTTCCACTATTTTAATACCACCATTTGGCATAATTGCTCTTTTTAAAGGTGCGTCTGTTTGAAGACCTACTATTTGTTCTAATTCTTTATTAATGTAACCTGCATCATATGCATTTACGCTTGAAGGAGTTTTAGTATCAACATCTAATACACCATTTTCTCTTTCTTTTTTATAAAGCTCTAAAACTTCATTCCATAATTTATTTGTTCTTTCAGTAGCATTAGCTAAAAAAGAATCATCTCCTTCATATGGAGTGTAGTTTGCTTGAATGAAACCTCTAACATCAATTTCTTTAGTCCATTCACCAATTTTGTTAAAATTTTCCCATTGTTTAAATTCCATATATAAATCCTCCTAATATTAGTATTTTTATAATCATAGTTACTATAATAATAACATAGTTCAAAATCTGTTTCAACAATTTTCTATATAAATTATATAGAAATATTAGTAAAAGGTTTACAATTATGTAAATTCATAGTATAATAATATCATTGATACCTTATTAATAATATCAAAATTGATAATAGAAGGAGGGTAGTTGTTGTTTAGTATTTAACTAAAAAAAGGAGGAAAGACTTATGCAAAGAAATAGGCAACAATCAAAACAAAATAGAGGGCGGACAATCATATTAGATGCTTGTGCATTAAAGTCACAAGAGGCAATGAAAATTATTAAGGAAGCAGAAAAGGTTATTGTGCTTTTAGGTACTATTGTGGAATTAGATAAACACAAAAATAGCGTTGGTGAAGAGGAAAAAAGGAATATATGTTATATTTCTAGAAAGATAAGAGAAGATACTAAAAGCGAAAAATATGAATGTGTAGCGAAGTATAATAAATATAGGTATAATGATGACAATATTATTGATTATTGTATTTGGAATGAAGGTACTATCATTTTAACTTGTGATAATTTATTATGTGCTAAAGCAAAAGCACATGGAATAACCTATATTTTTCCAAAAATAGAAGAAAGACCCTATAACAGAAAAAATAGCAAAGTAAATGCTTCTTGTTGGTGTAATGTAAAAGGAGTTAATTATAGAAACGAAAGATTAACTATTTTAAATCAAACCTTATCTGACCCAAGTTTTAAAATACTTATAATAAGAAATGGAAAGCTTACTACAATTAATGTAGATCGCAATATGATATTAAAAATTGGAGATACTGTTATACGTGTAAGAGAAAATCCTAAAGACGTAAAAATATCAATGTATGTAATAAAGCAAATTAAACCTTCAAAGTATGCTGAGCATATTGGAGATACAGTATTAAAATATCCAATAGCAAATAGTATAAGAAAAGTAGATTTACCAGCAGAAGTGAAAAAAGAAATATGTCTTTTGGTAAATGAAGAAGCATATGAAGAAGAAACTAAACAAGAAGAAATATATTTGACAAATGGAAATATATATGTAAGGAAAGGTATTTACAATACTTATATAGCAGTAGAGAGAAATGGAACGCTTATAAAAAAGGAAAACTATAAAGAGGGAGATTTTATATATTATGTTAAAGTTAACAAAAAGAGTAGAACTATTACATTGCAAGTGTATAAAGTTTCAAAAACATTCAATAAGTATAATATAGAGAATATAGATGCTTGTAATATAAAAAGTATAAATGAAATTTATAGGATTAATTGTTCAGAAGAATTAAAAGATAAAATACGTGATTTTTACTTACGTAAGATTAGATGCTAAACAAAAACTATTAATGCACAGGAATTGATATTCCTGTGCATACTTTTTTATTTCTCTTTATTTGCTATTAATTTAGTAATGTCATAAACTAATTTTTGATTTTCAATAGAACAACTTTTTAATAGTTTATAAAATTCTATATCTAAGTAATCTTGTGAATTACTAGAAACGCCATTTAATATTTGACCTTCAGTAACACCTAAAAGTCCACAAATTTCTGCAAGTCTTTCTAAATTTATATGTATTTTACCAGTTTCAACTTTACTTAAATATGCAACAGAAACATCCATTTTCTCTGCTAAATTTTCTTGTGTTAATTTTACATCTTTTCTTGCTTGTTTTAATCTTTTACCTATTATTTCAAAGTCTACTGCCATTATAACCCTCCATCTTTTTTTGTAAATATAGCATGAATAGTAGTACACTAACAGATAACTATATATTAATATTAAATAATAAGTTAAATAAAATGATAAAAGTATTAATTTTTCAATAAGTATTTTTTAAAAAATAATATGTACAAAGTAAAAATTTACATATTAATTGTTATTGTAATTCAACTAGATCATCCCAATACTTTTTAGGCATATATTGCATTTGAAGTCTTGAATTACTCCTTTCTTTAATAGCAATTGTTTTAAAAAATGCTGTCCATAATTTTTGATATTTTCTTTCATTTTCTGAGATATTAGGAATATTAATAGAAGAGCTATCAACAATTTTATATTCTTTAGTATTATATAAAAATGCAACATTTCTATTTTTATCATGTATAATAAAATTTTGTGTAGGTAATCTTCTTATAAAATGCTGACCTAAATTTTCTAGTATATTATTATCTGGATGAATGGATGCATAAAATAGATTATTACCAATTTCAGAAAAACGAAGTAAACCGTTTAAATCGATGAGCTTCTCCTAACATTCTTTTACGCATAGAACATACCGCAAAAACAAAGTCTAAAGAAAGCATTGTATTTATTTTAGGACCAATTACAAAACCATTTAGAATATATTTTAGTATATTTAGTTCTTTTTCTTTACCATCAGATAGAAAAGCATAATAACTATTATATAAAGTATCATAAGAAATGTTTTTATGAATTCCATCAAAAATTCTTTTAGCCTTTACAGTATCTGTTTTTACATCTTGTATAGTATCCAAAAAATTAATTTCTAAGTTATTTTTAGAAATAATTTTAAAAGGAATTATTTTTTTAATATAACAATCAAAAGCCATACTAAGAATACCTTCAAAAGTGCCATCATATACATAAGTTTTATTTATAACATTCCAGTTAAGCATTTTTGTTTGTCCTCCTTTGTTGGCAAGAGTCTATCAAAATTATAAGAAAGTTCTTGTGCTTTAGGCAGAGTATCAAATAGGGAAGTTTGCACATAGCTTGAAGAATGTGTGGATAATCTTTCTAGAAAAAGCAAGTTTTCAGAAATAAAGCTCTGATTAAAGCTTTTAATAGGGTCAAAATATTTTCCATCACATGTAATAAAATAACGAGCACGTTTAAGTACAATTCCAAGTTTTTTTAAGTTCTCAAAGTTTAAATTAAATTCTCTTCTGGCAGTAATAATACGTTTGGCTGAAATAACTCCAATACCAGGAACTTTTAAAAGTGTATTATAGTCTGCTTTATTTATCTCAACAGGGAAGTTCTCTAAATGGCGGAGTGCCCAGTCACACTTAGGGTCTAATAAAGTATGAAAATTAGGGTGACTTTCATCTAATAAATCATCAATTTTAAAACCATAAAAACGTAAAAGCCAATCTGCTTGGTATAATCTATTTTCACGAAGAAGAGGTGGAGCCTCTAAAGTAGGCAAGTTTTCATCATTATTAACTGAAACATAAGCTGAGTAATATACACGTTTTAAATTTAAGTTATTATATAAACTTTCAGACAATTTCATAATTTTTAGGTCTGTTTCGGGAGTTGCCCCCACAATTAATTGAGTAGTTTGCCCAGCAGGTACAAATTTTTCTTTATATATTGACTTTTCTTGTTTAGAAATTGCAATATTTTGTGAAATATACTTCATTGGAGTAACAATACCAGCTTTTTCTTTTTGGGGAGCTAGTAATTTTAAACTATCATTAGAAGGCAGTTCAATATTAATACTAGTTCTATCAACTAAAATTCCTAATTTATCAATAAGTTCTTTACTTGAACCGTGGAATAGTTTTCACATGAATATAGCCGATTGAATTTATATTCTTTTCTTAAAATAAGTACAGTTTCATATAATCTTTCCATAGTAAAATCAGGATTTTTTATAACAGCAGAACTTAAAAATAACCCTTCTATATAATTACGTTTATAAAACTCAATTGTTAAATCAGCAATTTCCCTTGGAGTAAAAGTAGCTCTTTTAACATTATTGCTACACCTATTAATACAATACTTACAATCATAAATACAAGCATTACTCATAAGAATTTTAAGAAGAGAAATGCACCTGCCATCTGCACCCCAACTATGACAGATACCAGAAACATCTCCATTTCCAATTCCTTCTTTTGTATTTGTACGTCTGCTTCCAGAAGAACTACAAGAAGCATCATATTTAGCAGAATCTGCTAGTATTGTAAGCTTTTCTAATATATCCATAAAAACACCCCCCTTTTTTTTCTACGCTCAAATGTTTGCATGAATAATATAACACAATCCATTTAAAATGTCAAACAAAAATTCGTAAAAATATTGACTTTTTTATTTTTATAGAATATAATGCAAGCATGGAGGAAAAAGAAATGATATATAAATATAACAAATTAGTAAGAGATAAAATACCACAAAATATAGAAGCATTAGGAAAAAGATGCCATTATTATGTATTAAATGAAGAAGAATATAAAAAAGAATTAGATAAGAAATTATTAGAAGAAGCAAACGAATTTATAGCAGACCATAACACAGAAGAAATGGCAGACTTAATAGAAGTAATAGAGGCAATTAAGAAAAGTTATAATTTTGAAAGTGAAGAAATAGAAAAAGTACGTTTAGAAAAGAAAGCTAAAAAAGGTGGATTTGAAGAAAAATTATATTTAATAGAAGTTGAAGAAGAAAATAATAATGAAATAGAAGACAAAAATAAACAAAATAAGCAACAAGCACTATGGGAAAACTTGCAAGAAACAGATAGTTTAAGAAAGGTACAACAATATATAAAAGCAGTAAATACAGTAAGAGGCTTTGAAGACCAACCTATTGAAGAAAGAATGTTATTATTAACAGAAGAAATAGGAGAGCTTGCAAAATCAATCAGAAAAAATGCAACAAATATGAGTACTGATGTAAATAAACAATACAGCTATGACTCGATAGAAAGCGAAGTATCTGACTGTTTATATGTACTAGCATCTGTATGTAATAGGCTAGATATAGATATGTTTAAATGCTTAAAAGAAAAGGAAAAAGAAAATATACATAGAGTGTGGAAAAGGTAGGAACACCATTTGTAGGAATACATCGTAGGACATAATCACTATGCCAAAATATAATTAATAGTAGAAAATAGAAAGGATAGAAAAATGAAAATAAACATAGTAATGGTAGAACCAGAAATACCACAAAACACAGGAAATATAGCAAGAACATGTGCAGCAACAGGGGCAAAATTACACTTAGTAGAACCACTAGGTTTTGAAATAACAGATAAAACCTTAAAAAGAGCAGGACTAGATTATTGGGATAAGCTAGAAATAGAAAATCATAAATCATTTAAAGCATTTTTAGAAAAATATAAACCAGAAGAAAACAGCATGTTTTTCGTAACAACAAAAGGTCAAACATCTTATTCAGAAGAAAATTATTCTAACCTAGATGAAGTATTCTTATTATTTCGGAAAAGAAACAAAAGGGCTTCCAGAAGATATTCTACAAAAATACATAGAAAAAACAATAAGAATACCAATGCTACCAACACTAAGAAGCTTGAATTTGTCAAATTCAGTAGCAATTGTAGTATATGAAGTTTTAAGGCAAAATGAGTTTGATAAGTTGGAGGAAACAAGTAAATATTTTAAATAGAAGTCGGAAGTTAGAAATTATAATTTCAATTGATATGTTATTCATTATATAAGAGAAATCCATTTTAAAATGTAGGGGCGATTATTAGTCGCCAGCATATCGAAATTTTTATTGTAATTTATTTACCCGCAAACTTCCATAAAAAACAGAGCCAATGTAAATTAACATTTGGCTCTGTTTTTTAAACAAATCATTCTTCCATTGTGAGAAAATAATCAACAGTCCTATCATCCCACTGACTACGAAAACAGATGTCATCTGCATTAATGAAAACTGCTCTGTACTCAATAATGTTAGGAATCTCTGAAGGTTCGCTTACAACGACAATAGTCGTTTTCGGGAAATTTTCAGTAGCATTCCAAGAAAGAAGATATGCAGAATCATCTAATTCTTCGCACCGGTCAGCAGTTGACATCAACTTATTTAATGCTATAACACTAAAAAGTATTCCAACTGCATAAGTTTGTTCTTTCATTTCTGCAAGAACATCCAATGGGCATTTGTCTTTTGGTACAATAATTACTTCTTTTTTCATATAAAAGTCCTCCTTAAATTGATTATAGTAAAAGTACCTTCAACTACATATATAAATATATTATATAGTATTTAACATAAAAAGTCAAGTTAGTGTAAATTTTATGTTTGCAACAGGCATAAAATGTGATATAAATAATATATTCTATTAGCACATTTAGTGCTTCATAATTTTATAAAGAATTTATTTAAAAACTATTAAAATTAATTCATGGATTTTTAATCTACAGAAAAAACAAATTAAATTAAAAATAAAGAAGAAGGCTTATTTAGTATATAAAGTACAAATATGCTACATAGAAAATAAACTTATGAAGGAGAAATTAGAAAGACTTGCATTTTTAAGGCAAAAAGCTATAATGGACGAAAAAGCAATATATGCAGGAGGATTAGATAAGGGAGAAATGAGTGGAAAAGAAGAAGGAATAAAAGAATGAGAAAAGAAAAATCAATTAGAAATAGCTAAAAGAATAAAAGCTAAAAATATGGATGTAAATACAATAATGGAAATAACACAATTGACAAAAGAAGAAATAGAAAAAAATATAAAACAAGTTGATTATTTGAAATATATTTGTTAATATATAATTAACAAAATATGAAAGGAAGAGATAATATGGGATTAATAAAGGCAGGTAGTGAAGCTATAAAAACTACTTTAGCAGACCAATGGAAGGAGTACTTTTATTGTGATAGCTTAGAAGCAAATGTTTTAGTAGTAAAAGGAAAGAAAAGAGTAACACAAGGGAGTTCAAATACAAAAGGAACAGACAATATAATTTCAAATGGTTCAGTTATAGCAGTAAATGAAGGGCAATGTATGATAATAGTAGAACAAGGAAAAGTAGTTGACCTTTGTGCAGAAGCAGGAGAATTTATATATAATAACGAAACAGAGCCAAGTATTTTTGTAGGAGGCTTGGGAAAAGGAATAGTAAATACTTTCAAAACAATGGGAAAACGTTTTGTAACTGGTGGAGGAGCAGCAAATGACCAAAGAGTATACTATTTTAACACAAAAGAAATAGTAGGAAACAAATATGGAACACCGAGCCCAGTACCTTTTAGAGTAGTAGATAAAAATATCGGTTTAGATGTAGATATAGCTATTCGTTGTAATGGAGAATATTCATACAAAATAGTAGATCCAATGTTATTCTATACAAATGTATGTGGAAACGTACAAGATAGATATGTAAAAGAAACAATAGAAAGCCAATTAAAAACAGAACTTTTAACAGCACTTCAACCAGCATTTGCAAAAGTATCAGAAATGGGAGTAAGGTATAGTAGCCTTCCAGGTCATACAATGGAATTTGCAGAAGCATTAAATGAAGTATTATCACGTAAATGGCAAGAAACAAGAGGAATAGAAATTGTTTCAATAGGAGTAAATTCAGTAAATGCATCTGAAGAAGATGAAAATATGATAAAAGAGCTTCAAAGAAGAGCAGTTATAGGAAACCCTAAAATGGCAGCAGCAACAATAGTAGAAGCACAAGCAGAAGCAATGAAAAATGCAGCTTCAAATACAGCTACTGGGCCAATGTTTGCATTTGCAGGAATGAACATGGCAAGCAAAACAGGAGGAATAGATGCAAACACTTTATTTGCAATGGAAAAAGAAACTGTAAAACAAAATGAGAATGAAGAAATAGGGGGAGTTGCCTCAAACTCTAACCAAGAAGAATCAAAATCAGAAAATAAAGAACAACCTTCAAAAGAATGGATATGTAAATGTGGTGAAAAGAATACAGGAAAATTCTGTACTGAATGCGGAAGTAAAAAACCAGCAACATATAAATGCAATAAATGTGGTTGGGAAACACAAGATAAAACAGTTCCTCCAAAATTCTGTCCAGAATGTGGAGATGCATTTGATGAAAATGATAAACAATAAAATCAAAAGGTTTAACTTAAAAATTAAGTTAAACCTTTTAGTTTTAAATAAATAATAAAATATTACGAGAATATTACAAAGATATTAAATAAAAATTACAATACTTAAAAAGTATTGACAAGTAAGCCAAAAAGATAGATACTATATACAATAAAGCAAATTGCCATAAATTTTAGGAGGTATAAAATGTCAGGAGCTATAATGAACAAAGTGTTAGACTTATTTGGAGTTGACACAGCAGAGGAAGAATACGATGAAGAAGAATATGAAGAATTAGAAGATGATGAAGAAGAAGTTGAAGAAAATAGAAACTTTTGGAATAGACGTTCAAGCAAGGTTGTAAATATGCCACAAACAAATCAAATAAAAATGGTAATATCACAACCAACAACTTTTGAACAATCAGAAGCTATATGTAATTTACTAAAAGAGAAAAAATCTATAATAGTAAATTTAGAATATGTAAATAAGGATATTGCAAGACGTATTGTAGATGTTGTAAGTGGAGCAGTACAAGCTTTAGATGGACATATACAAAAAGTTTCAAACTCAATATTTTTAATTGCACCATATAACTATGATATTACAAATGAAATGGCAAGAGAAGAGATAAAAAATAAATTATCTGTTTCATGGCTAAAAAATTCACAATTATAATATCTAGTAGTTTGGAGGAGTAAAAATGATAACACCATTAGAAATTGAAAATAAAAAATTTGCTAAACAAATGATGAATGGATATAGTGTAGAAGAAGTAGATGAATTTTTAGATGACTTAACATTAGATTATGAAAAATCATTTAAAGAAAATGCAGAATTAAAATCAAAAGTAGAAGATTTAGAAGCTAGTTTAGCACACTACAAAACAATAGAAGGAACTCTTCAAAGTACACTAGTAATGGCACAAAATACAGCAGAAGAAGTAAAAGAAGTTGCTAGACAACAAGCAGAACAAATAATTAAAGAAGCAGAAGGTAATGCAAAAAAATCAGTTGAAGATTTAGGACAAGAAATTCTTATGAAGAAAAAAGAATTAGAAGATTTAAAGAAACAATTTGATGTATATAAAGCAAAAATGGAAGCATTACTAATTTCACAACTAGAATTATTAAAAGATGTGAATAATGAAGATATATAAAAAATAAGGCACTTTTTAAAGTGCCTTTATTCAATAATAGAAAGGAAAATAATATGCAAAAACATCTAAAATCAAATAATGGTATAACTCTAATTACTTTAGTAATTACAATAGTAGTAATGCTAATATTATCATTTACAATAAGTATAAATGCAAATGATTATATTGAAAGAACAAAAAAAACAAATTTAGATACAGATTTGCAAAGACTTCAAGAAAAAATAGAAATTTATTATTCAAAAAATAAAGAAATTCCTATATTAAATAAATATACAAATGTAGGAATGTTAGAAAAAAAAGAAAATGATAATGAAAATTATTATGTTATTGACTTAGATAAATTAGAAGGAATAGAACTAAATTATGGAAAAGATTTTGAAAAAGCAAAACAAGTAGAAGGAGAAATATCAGATTTATTAGATATTTATATTATAAATGAAGAATCACATGTCATATATTATCCTAAAGGTGTAAAATTTGATAAAAAAATATATTATACATTAGTAGGAGACCAAAGCAAAATAAGTAATGAATTTCAGATATCTGAAATAGAATTATCAGGAGAAAATAGTATAGAAATAGGAGAAACTACAAAACTAGATTTTAAATTAATACCAAGCTTTGTAGAAACTAATGGAGTAAATTGGAGTTCACAAAACCAAGAAATAGCAACAGTAGATGAAAATGGAACTGTTACAGGTGTAAGCTATGGAATAACAAACATAGTAGCAACTTTAAAAGAAAATGAACAAATAACAAAATCATTTGAAATAAAAGTAACATATCCAACTGTACAAATTAGTATTATAGCAGATAAAAATAGTACAATAAATGGTGGAGAACCTAACTACTCAAACCCTATAATACCAAAAGGATTTAGAGCGGTAGATAGAACTTCAGGAGATGATACAATTCTAGAGACTGCAAAATGGGGAACAAAAGAAGGATATAAAAGTGGTTTAGTTATAGAAGATGAAAAAGCAAATCAATATGTATGGGTTCCAGTAGATGGTGAAATAGTGACATTAAGTAGATATATATTTAATGAAGATGGAACAGAAAACAAGGTAAGTGCAGATACAAAATATAATAGTTATGTGGAACAAGATATGGTAGGAGCAGTATATTCGTTGCCATATGGAAATAAAATAGCAAAAGATATTAACCGATTTATAGAAAGTGTAGAGCAAAATGGCGGATATTATATAGCAAGATATGAGGCAAGTTATGGAGAAAATGGAAAAGTAAAGTCTGTTAAAACAACTAAACTTGCAAGTTTAGTAACAGGTAATTCACCATCAGAAGAAGGGGTAATTTGGAATAATATAAAGCAAACAGAGGCAACTACTTTATGCCAAAATACATATTCTGAAGAATATGGAGTAGAAAGTGATTTAGTAAATAGTTTAGCTTGGGATACAACACTTGTATTTATTCAAAAATATTCAGAAAGTCCAAATTATAGTGTAGGTAAACTAGGAAATATAGGAACAAAAGAAGCAAAACTAACAGGAGAAACTCAAGATGTCAAGTGTAATATATATGATTTATCAGGAAACTACTCAGAATGGACAACAGAGACCTCAATAGAAACAGGAAAGCCATGTACAGCAAGAGGAGGAAATTACGAAAATGAAGAAAATGTTGCAAGTTCATATTTGGCAAAAGGAGCAGAAGAAGTATCAGAACTAATAGCATTTAGAAGCATATTGTATATAAAATAAAATTTTGTGTCCATTGGGGACGTTTCCCTTTGGGTAATCTGTCCCCAATGGACACAAAAATAATTTTTTTTTATTTTAAATTAGACTTGCATATATTAATAAAGTATGTTAATATAATTAAGTATTAGTAATAGGGGTATAGTGTTAATGGTAGCACATCGGTCTCCAAAACCGCCTGTGTGGGTTCGAATCCTACTACCCCTGCCATAAAAATAAGGGGCTAGAAAATGTATGTTTTCTAGCTTTATTAATATAAAAATGTAATATATGGTAGGTATAAAAAATGGAAAAAGTAAAAGAACTAATAAAAAAAGTATGTACAAAAGAAGTAATATTTTATGCAATATTTGGGTTATTGACGACAATTGTAAATATAGGAACATTTGCTTTAATGACGAAAATTTTAAAATGGAATGAAAACATATCAAATGTTATAGCAATAATACTAGCAGTATTATTTGCTTATATAACAAATAAAGATTTAGTTTTTCATTCACAGGCAAAAAAAATAAAGGAAAAAACAAAAGAATTTATAAAGTTTATAGCTGGTAGAGCATTTACTATGGTTGTTGAATTTGTAGGTTGTTATTTAATGTTTAAATTACCAATACCAGAAATTATAAGTAAATGTATAATAACAGTATTGGTTATTGTATTAAATTTCTTTATAAGTAAATTTTTTGCATTTAAGAAATAAATATAGGGGCTTATCATTAAGGAGGAATCTTTATGTGTAGCTCTTTTTTTAAGCCGTTTTATTATATAATTTTTAGTTTAATTATTATGATTTTAATAATTTCATGTTTTTTTACGCCTACTATATCAGGAGAAATTATATTAAATTATGATTTGAATTCAATAGAAAATATACAAATAAGTAGTTTACGGTTTTGTATGGCCTAGTCCAGGATATACAAAGATAAATTCATATTTTGGAAAACGAACATCTCCTACAGTAGGTGCATCTTCATATCATAAAGGAATAGATATAGGAGCACCAGAAGGAAGTAAGTTAATAGCAGTAGTAAGTGGTACAATAACGTATCTAGGTTTTCTAGGAGGAGGTGGATACACAATAACACTATCCAAAGATAACATGAAAATAACTTATTGTCATGTATCACCAAATTATATAGTAAATATAGGACAAGAAGTTCTACAAGGCCAAGTAATACGGCTATGTAGGCCCAAAAAATGTATATGGAGTAGTGCGGAAACCAATATAAAGATAGTAATGGAAATCCAACAAATGGAGCAACCACAGGAGCACACCTACATTTAGGAATACGAATAGATGGTGAGTATGTGAATCCATTAAATTATTATTAGTGTCCATTGGGGACGTTTCCCTTTGGGTAATCTGTCCCTTTTGAGACAATTGTTATTTTATAAAATATTATAAAAGTATCAAAATAAAATTATGAATATTATATAAAAATTATTGAATATAAAAAGAAAATAATATACAATATAAATAAAAAACAAGAATGCACTTTTCTAAGTGAAAAAGCCACATAAGAAAATTGTATTCTTCCATACCATATTTTTAGGAAATTTACCACTAACATGTGCAACTTTCTTAAGAATATAGAAAAGGAGAAAAGTATTTTGAAAATTACAGATGTAAAAGAGTTAGAAAGAATTTCTAATGAAGTAAGAAAAAGCATAATAAAACAAGTATATATTGCAAAATCAGGCCATCCAGGGGGCTCACTTTCATGTGCAGATATATTAACTGTTTTATATTTTAACCAAATGAATATTGACGAAAAAAATCCAAACTCACCATTAAGAGATAGATTTATTTTATCAAAAGGTCATTGTTCACCTGCATTATATGCAGTACTTTCAGAAAGAGGATATTTTGAAAAAGAAAAATTAAAAGAATTTAGAAGTGTAAGAGGAAATTTGCAAGGGCATCCAGATATGAACAAAGTACTAGGAGTAGACATGACAACAGGCTCATTAGGTCAAGGTCTATCTACTGCTAATGGAATGGCCTTAACTTCAAAACTAAATCATGATGGATTTAGAGTATATTGTCTTTTAGGAGATGGGGAAATAGAGGAAGGCCAAGTTTGGGAAGCAGCAATGACATCATACAAATACAAATTAGATAACTTATGTGTAATAGTAGATAACAATAATTTACAAATAGATGGAAACATAGAAAATGTAAAAGGATTAGATAACATAGAAGGAAAATTTAAGGCCTTTGGTTTTAATACTATAGTAATAGATGGAAATAACATAGAACAAATAATAAATGCCTTCAATACAGCTAAACTAACAAAAGGAAAACCAACAGCAATAATAGCAAAAACAACAAAAGGAAAAGGCGTATCATTTATGGAAAATGAGGCAGGTTGGCATGGAAAAGCACCTAGTGAAGAAGAATATAATGAGGCGATTGAAGAATTGAAAGAGGTGAAAAAATAATGAACGAAACCATAAAAATACCAACTCGCCAAAGTTATGGTGAAGCTCTAGCAAAACTAGGGAAAGAAAATAAAAATATAGTAGTATTAGATGCAGATCTTTCAACTGCGACAAAAACAAGTATATTTGCAAAAGAGAATCCAGAAAGATTTTTTGAAATGGGAATATCAGAGCAAGATATGATAAGTACAGCAGCAGGATTTGCTACTTGTCGGGAAAATTCCATATGCAAGCACATTTGCAGTATTTGCAGCAGGAAGAGCATATGACCAGATACGAAATAGCATATGTTATCCAAACTTAAATGTAAAAATATGTGCTACACACGCAGGAATAACAGTAGGAGAAGATGGAGCAACACACCAAATGTTAGAAGACATTTCGATGATGAGAACACTTCCAAACATGACAGTTATTGTGGCTTCAGATGATGTACAAACAAAATGGGCAGTAGAAGAAATATCAAAAATAAAAGGACCAGTATACTTGAGATTATCAAGAATGGCAACACCTATTATATATAACGAAGCACAGAAATTTGAAATAGGAAAAGCAGTTCAAATAGGAGAAGGAACAGATGCTAGCATAATAGCTACAGGAGATGTAGTATGTGAAGCTATAAAAGCAAAAGAAGAACTAGAAAAACAAGGAATAAATGTGCGCGTAATAGATGTTCATACAATAAAACCAATAGATAAAGAAATGATAGTAAAATGTGCAAAAGAGACGAAAAAAATAATAACAATAGAAGACCATAGTATTATTGGAGGATTAGGCTCAGCAGTATGTGAAGTATTAGCAGAAGAATATCCATGCAAAGTAACAAGAATGGGGATAAACGACCAATTTGGAAAATCAGGAAAAGCAGAAGAACTGTTAAAATATTTTAAATTAACAAGTGAAGACATAATTGTAAAGATAAAAGAAAATTAAATGTTGCAAATAACAAAAAGAGTAATGCGAAAAATTACTCTTTTTTAATGTGAAAAATAATCATAAATTTGCCTATTTTCCTTGCAAATAAAACACACTAATGATAGAATTAACCTATAAAAATGGGATTGTTATAAAAACGAAAGGAAGCTCAAAAAAATGGCCAAAAGAGGTAGAAAAAAACAAAAAAAAGTAAGTGTAGATGTAGCAGTAGTATCAATGATAATAATAAGTATTCTACTTGCAGTATTAATATATATGAAATCAGGTTTTATAGGGGAGCACCTAAGTCCAGCCTTAGGTGGAATAATGGGAATAATAAAATACATAGTGCCAATTGGAATATTTGCAATAGCAATATATGTTGCTACACATAAGGAAAGGCAATATCTATCAACAAAATTATTACAATACACAATATTTTTAGCATGTATTGCAATAATGCTTAGTGTATTCCAAATATCAGCAGGGCATATTAACATTTCTAAAGATATAACAAAAATAATAGAACAAGCCTATTATTTAGGAGAAAGGGATATAGGAGGAGGAGTAATTCGGAACAGCACTTGCAGTACCACTAATTAACCTAATAGGTTCACTAGGAACTGTAATATTAACAATTGGTGTAGCAGTAGTAGTAGTAATATTTATGTTTGCAATAAAGCCATCAGAGTTAATAGCAAATGCAGTAGATAATCTAGAAGAAAGAAGAGAAGAAAAGAAAAGAGATAGGAAAAAAGAAAGAAAAGAAGCAAAGTTAAATAATGTAGCACAAGTAGAAACAAGAAAAGAAACAGCAAGAGAAAGAAGAATTCGCGAAAGAGAAGAAGCAAAAAGAAAAGCTATGGAAATTGATGAAAATCAATTAACAATAAACTTAAATGGTTTAGAAGATAATAAAAAAATAAAAAAATATAATCATGATAAAGATGACCTAATACCTCTAGGTTTAGAAAATGAACCTTTTAAACCAAATGTTATTGAAAACAACTTATTTAAACAAGAAGTAGAAACAAAAGAAGAAAAAGTAAAAGAAGTGTTAAACTTAGAACACACAAAAATAGTAGAAGAAGATAACTACGAATTTCCACCAATTGAACTTTTAAGCCAAGGAGAAACAAAAGGAATAAAGGGTGGAAAAAAAGCAGTAACAGACACAGCAACAAGACTTCAAAAAACTCTATATAGTTTTGGAGTATCAGCTAAGGTAGAAAATGTGTCAGTAGGACCAGCAATAACAAGATATGAATTAAAACCAGCAGAAGGTGTACGTGTTAGTAAAATAGCAAACTTAGCAGATGATATAGCTCTAAACCTAGCAGCAGAAAGCATAAGAATAGAAGCACCAATACCAGGGAAACAAGCAGTAGGAATAGAAATACCAAATAAAGAAAATGAAGTGGTTCACTTTAGAGATATAGTAGATACTGAAAAATTTGCATCACATAAATCAAAATTAGCATTTGCATTAGGAAAAGACGTTGCAGGAGAAGAAATAATAACAGATATAGCAAAAATGCCACATGTAATGATAGCAGGAGCAACAGGCTCAGGAAAGTCAGTATGTATAAACACATTAATATCAAGTATAATATATAAAGCAAAGCCAAGTGAAGTAAAACTAGTAATGGTAGACCCAAAAATAGTAGAACTATCAGTATATAATGGTATACCACACCTACTAATACCAGTAGTAACAGACCCAAGAAAAGCAGCAGGGGCATTAGCATGGGCAGTACAGGAAATGGAAAATAGGTATGCCACATTTGCAGCCAAAGGTGTAAGAGACCTAAAAGGATATAATGAAGCAGTAAAAAAAGAAAGTGAAATAGGAACACTTCCACACATAGTAATAATAATAGATGAGCTTGCAGACTTAATGATGGTAGCAAAAAACGATGTAGAAGATGCAATATGTAGACTAGCACAAAAAGCAAGAGCTGCAGGAATGCACTTAGTAATAGCAACACAAAGACCATCAGTAGATGTAATAACAGGTCTAATTAAAGCAAACATACCATCAAGAATAGCATTTGCAGTATCATCACAAGTAGACTCAAGAACAATACTAGATATGGTAGGAGCAGAAAAACTACTAGGAAAAGGAGACATGCTATTCTACCCAGCAGGAGCACCAAAACCAGTAAGAATACAAGGAGCCTTCGTATCAGATAGCGAAGTAGAAAAAATAGTAGACTTCGTAAAAACAGAAGGTGAACCAAAATATAATGAAGATATAATAGAAAGCATAGAAAACGCAAATAAATCAGATAGAGAAATGGTAGAAGAAGCTTCCGAAGATGACACCGACCCATTCCTAATGGACGCAATAGAAGTGGTAGTAGAAACAGGACAAGCCTCAACATCATTTATTCAAAGAAGATTCAAAGTAGGCTATGCAAGAGCAGGAAGAATAATAGACCAAATGGAAGAAAGAGGAATAATATCAGGTTACCAAGGAAGTAAACCACGCGAAGTGCTAATGAGCAAAGAAAGATGGCAAGAACTAAAAATGGGAACAACACAAGTAAGCACCCCAGCTGAACCAGTCTCAGAAGTAGCAAAAGCAATGGACACAATAAAGAAAATAGGAGCACTAAATTCAAACCAAGAAGAATACTAAATTTCTAATACACAAAAGAAAGGTAAGAAAAAATGCCAAAAGATATTTTTTCAAAAATAATAAAAGACTATAATAACGAATTAGAAATAATACTAGAAAAGAAGGCTTTTTCAAGTGATGTAAAAAACCTTCTTTTAAGCATGCTATATAAAATTGAAAATGCTTATGAAGACTACAAAAAAGTAAAGGTAAATGTATGTGAAAAAAAACAATTTGTAGAAGAAATATTAGAAACAATAAAAGAAAAATGTGGCGAAATAGAAATAATAAAACCACTTTCAGAAGAGGGAAAAAATCTATATGAAAACAATATAAATTGTATAGTAGACAAAGAAAATAAAAAAATAAAAACTTTTCAAAACGAAAAAAGTATATTAGATGCAATTCTGCAAATGAGGCAACAAGACATACAACTAAATGAAAAATACGAACTAATAGAAAAGCCAATAAAAGAACTACTAAAAATAGGAAACAATATGAACTCATTAGAAGTAATAAGAGACTTCAATGGATGGTCATGGGATATAACAACAATTGAAATGAAAAATATAATATATAATAAAGTATATCAATTATTAATAATATTAGTAGGAAGCAAAATAATAGACACTTGGGTAAACAACAGAAAAAGTGAAGAAACAGAAGAAATTCCTAGTAATGTAATACTTAGTAGTAAATATAACGAAAACTATGGAATAACCAAAAAAGAAATGCAAGAACAAAAAGACTATGTAGAAGAAATAGTAACAAGATTTTATAAATTATATGGAAAAGAAAAAACAAAAAAATTCTTTGAAAGTTTAATACAAATAATCATACTAGAAAATTCAAAAAGTGATAAAGAATATAAAGAAAAAATAAGTAAAGAAATAGCAAAAATAAATGAAGAATTACAAAAAATGAAAAACAACAAAACATTTTTAGAAGAATTATCACTTCAAAAGAAAAAAATAACTAAACAAATAAAAGATATAGATACAATATTAAACGATGAAAAAGCATTAAAAGAACAATATGAAAACACAAACAAAAAGCTTCCAAATAAAGAAAAAATATTTAGTGTAAGTCATTTCAAATTAATGTATGAAAAGCAAAGAGAAAAACTATTAAAAGAAATAAAAAACATAAATACAAAAATGGAACCCGAGCAATTTATAGAAATAAAAAGAACCATGCAAGAAAAGTTAGAATTCTATGAACATATACAAATAGAAGAAATGAGTAATAAAAACACAGTAAGACTACTAAAAGAATTAGAAGAAATATTTTTAGAATGCATATTAGAAAAGATAGAAAAAGCAAATGAAAAAAGTCAAATAGAAAAAATAATATACGAATTAAGATACTACAAACTAATACCACCAATAGTAACAAAAGAAACTGGGGAAATAGAAAGAAAACTAATAAAAAAAGTATGTGAACAAAAAATACTAACAAAATTTAGTGAAGATGAAGAAACAAATTATCAAATATTAAAACAGATATTTACAAGCAAAATAATAGACTTAAGTGAAACCGTATACACACTGAAATATACAAAAGGAATACTAACCCTAAACATATATGACGGAAACACGCACGATGAAACAAAGCAAATCCAAATAACCGAGAAAACCGAACTAAGCGTAAAACTAAACAAAAAAATAAAAATATGGCAATAAATCAGCCAAAAGGGACGTCCTTTTTTAAAAAAATTGCTAAAAGGGACACTCCTTCAAAATAGTATTAAAAATAAACATAAACAAATTAATATAATTTGTTAAAAGGTTGTCCCTTTTAGCAAAAATTTTCGAAAAAGGGGTGTCCCTTTTGGAAAGGAAGAATTTTTATGAAAATTACTTTTTTAGGAGCAACTAAAACTGTTACTGGCTCTAACTTTTTAGTAGAAGCGGCAGGTAAAAAGTTTTTGGTTGACTGTGGAATGTATCAAGGTGCAGCACAAGATGAATGGGAGAATTCATCACCTTTTGCATTTGATGTAAATGAATTAGATTTCATGCTACTTACTCATGCACACATAGACCACTCAGGAAGAATACCAAAGCTATATAATGAAGGTTTTAGAAAAACTATATATGCTACAAAGGCAACTTGTGATTTATGTTCTATAATGTTACCAGATAGTGGTCACATTCAAGAAATGGAAATAGAGTGGAAAAATAAAAAAAGAGTAAGAAAAGGCTTAGACCCAATTCCACCACTTTATACAGCAGAAGAAGCACTAAAGAGTTTAGAAGTATTTTGCCCAGTAAAATATGATGACATAATAGATATAGATGAAAATATACATGTACGTTTCAATGATGCAGGACATATGTTAGGCTCAGCTATTATTGAAATATGGGCATACGAAAATGGAAAAAGAACAAAGGCAGTATTTACAGGTGATTTAGGAAATAACGATATACCATTATTATCTGAGCCAACTATGATAGAAGATACAGACTATTTAGTAATGGAATCAACCTATGGTGGAAGACTTCATAATAGAGATGAAAATAAAGCAACTGAATTTTTAAAGATAGTTTCAGAAACCTTAGACAAAGGAGGAACAGTTGTAATTCCTTCATTTGCAGTAGGAAGAACACAAGAAATACTATATGAACTAAATCAATTAAAAGAAATAATACAAGATGAGGATTTTAGAAAAAAATATGAAACTTTAATGAGAGTACCAGTATATGTAGATAGTCCTCTTGCAATATCTGCAACAGAGATATTTAAAGATAATATGGAATTATTTGATGAACAAACACAAGAAATAATGAGAAGCGGAGATAACCCATTAGAATTTCCAGGGCTTCAGTTCACAAGAACAGCAGAAGAATCAAAAGAGCTAAATGCAAAAAACGAATCATCAATAATAATATCAGCTAGTGGAATGTGTGAAGTAGGAAGAATAAAACATCACTTAAAACATAACCTTTGGGATCCAAACAGTACAATACTATTTGTAGGGTACCAAGCACCAGGAACCCTAGGAAGAAAAATAGTAGATGGAGCAAAAACAGTAAAACTATTTGGCGAAGAAATAGCCGTAAATGCAAGAATAGAATATATAGAAGGGTACTCAGGCCATGCAGACCAAGAATGGCTACTAAACTTCATATATTCATTTATAACAAAACCAAAAGCAGTATTCTTAGTACATGGAGAGCCAGAAGGCCAAGTGATACTAAAACAAAAAATACAAGGAACAATCGAAATACCAGTAATAATACCAGAATATGGCGAACAATATGAACTAAACGAAGAAGTACAAAGACTAGGAAGAGTAAAAGGCACAAAACAACGCGAAAAACAATATATCCGATTAGAAGTATTAGGAAGAATACAAACCCTAAAAGAAGAACTAGAAGATATGAGCACAATAGTAAAAGAAGAAATGCTAAATGAAGATGCAAACGATGGGGATATAGAAAAATTAAATGATAAAATAAAAGAACTAGAACAGCAAATTGTAAGAATAGTGGAAGGTTAATTCCCATTTGGGACGTTTCCTTTTGGGATATTTGGTACAAGTGGGGTATCTGTCACTTTTGGAAACCAATAAAATAGATGTAGGGGGCGATTAGCAATTGCCCGATCTTCAAAGCAATACCCTAAAAGTCTAATATTAAATTTTTAATAAAGAAATATGTAATAAATTAAATAATGAAAAAGAACAAATAAACGCAAAGAATCCAAGAAGACAAAATGTCAAGAGAAGAAATTATATATCTAAAAGGAAATAACGGACAATTAGAACAAACAGAAGATGAAAATATAAAAAAGAAGTAGAAAAACTAATATACGCAAAAAGCCCAGACTGTATAATCAACTAAAGAAAAGAAGAAAAAGATGAGAAAAAGAGGGATACTTCGAAGAAATTACCAAGAATCCAACTTCTAACCTCTAACTTCTAATAAAAAAATGGAGTAAAATATGGAAAACAAATATTACAATGAAGCAATAATAGGAAATAAAAACATAGTAGCAAGCTTTAGTAAAAAGGGAGAAATGCTAAGGCTTTTTTACCCTACAAGAGATTATAGGCAGTTTATAGAAACTATCCATACAGGTTTAAAAGTAAATGATTCAGCTATAATATACTTACATGAAGATATAAACAATGAATATGAGCAATATTACACGCAAAACACAAACATAATAAATACAAAAATAAAAAACACATATTTTAACCTATCAATATTACAAACAGACTTTGTGCCAATTACAAAAGATATCATAATAAAAAAACTAACATTTACAAATGAAAACACAATAGACCTAAATGTAAACTTTCTAATATATTCAAAACTATTATCAAACAATAACAATATGGTAGGCTCAAAAGTAGAAAACGATATATTAATGCAATATAGCCACGACTATACATTTAGCATTTTTTCAAAAACACCAATACTATCATATCGCCTAAACAATAGTGATGAAGATATAAAGTCAGGTATATTACACGATAAAGACTACATAGGAATGGCAAACGATTCAGCAGTAAGTTTTGATATAGGAATGCTAAAACCAGGAGAAAGTAAAGAAATAGAGATATTTATTCATATAAACGAGAATAATGAAAAATATAAATTTGATGAAATAATAGAAGAAACAGAAAAAATAAGAAAAACAGATACAAAGAAAGAACAAGAAAGTACAAAAAAATATTGGGAAGAATTTGTAAAAAATCATGATGGGCTACAAATATTCACTAAGCAAGAGAAATGGCAAAAACTTCTTACAGGAGAAGAACAAGCAAACGAAAACACATACAAAAAATACCTAGAAATGCGAAAAGTATATGTACGAAGCATACTACTATTTCCACTACTATCAAATGAAGAAACAGGGGGAATATCAGCAGCAATAGAAATAGACGAAGCACGCACAAAAAGTGGAAGATACTCATACTGTTGGCCACGAGACGCTGTGTTTGTAACAAAAGCATTAGATATACTAAAAATGCAAGAGCAAACCACAAAATTTTACACAAACTTCAGTAAACAAACCCAAAGCAAAAACGGAATGTGGGAACAACGCTTCTACACAGACGGAAGACTAGCGCCATGTTGGGGTTACCAAATAGACGAAACTGCAAGCATAATATATGGAATATACGAGCATTACAAAATAACAAAAGATAAGAATTTTCTGAGAGAAACTTATGAAATGTGCCAAAAAGCAGTCAAAGTACTAACTAATGTCCCATTGGGGACGTTTCCCAATGGAGTATCTGTCACTTTTGGGAACTGCAACAGTAAAGAAAGACTTATAACACATGAAAGTTATGATTTGTGGGAAATGAATGAAGGAATACACTTATATTCACTAAGTGCAATATATGCAGCATTTAAAGCAATGATTCAAATAAAAAGAGAACTTAATATAATAGAAGGAATAGAAAAATTAGAAAGTAACGCAGAAAAAATAAAAGAATATTGTATAAATAATTTTTATGATGAAGACACTAAAACACTTAAAAGAAATAATAAAGATAATATAACAGATATAAGTATGTTAGGTGCAGTAGTACCATTTGAAATGCTAAATAAAGACAATGAAATAGTAAAAAAAACAATAGAGAAAATAGACTTAAACCTAAGAACTTACACAGGAGGATATATAAGGTTTGAAAACGATAACTACTTAGGCGGAAACAACCCATGGCCGATAGCGACAATTTGGATGGCATTATATAATATACAAACTAAAAATCTAGAAGAAGCAAGAAAACAAATAGAATTTGTAACAAAAACAGCAACAAATAATGGCTTCTTGGCAGAACAAGTAGATAATGAAACTATGGGGGCAAAATGGGTAATTGGATTAGGCTGGTCACATGCAATGTATATAATTGCATTGGAAAGTTTATTGGAAATATAATTTGTAATATTAAAAGAGTCGGTAATTATGGAAAGAATTAATAAAAATATAAGAAGAAAAAATGGATTAAGAATATCAAATATGATTCCAAAACAAAATCAAATAGTGAATCACAATAAGCAAAGATAGAAATATCAAAAGCAGTTTAACAAGTACAAAATAATAAATATAAAACAGAAGATGAAATTGTATTGGAACATACAAATACATCAATGGCAAAAGTAAAAAAATATATTTAAAAAGATAATAAATAAAATAAAACAAATATTATCATAATGTCTCAATTAGAATAGTCCCTAATTGGGACATTATTCTAGTAAGGAATATAATCATATTGACAAAATTATGTAAATGATATATAATGATAAAAATTTTATTAATACTTTTTGTATAAATATAGGAAAGGTAGGTAGAAAACATGAAAAAAGCAATTACTTTCTTAGGTAAAGACAGTGGATTTGGAAAAAAGAATACTTCTGCATATGCAATGATAGGGAAACGTCTATTATTGATTGATTGTGGTCAAACAGTAATGACACAGCTACAAGAGAAAAATTTGTTAAATAATATTTCAGGTATTGATGTAATTATAACTCATATGCATGGTGACCATGTAGGTTCACTTAGTCAATTAGCTCTTTACAGCTATTTTATATTAAGAAAACCTATAAACATTATTACTGCATGTTCAAAAATAGAAGAATTTCTTACAATAACGGGAGTAGAAAGATATTGCCAAATTTCAGGTTTTCCAGAAGAACGTTATACTAGAAACAATAACTTCGTAAAATTTATTCAAACAAATCATGTAGAAAATGAAATGGATTGTTATGGCTTTTCTACTAAAATTAATGGAACTCATATTGTATATACAGGAGATACAAAAACAATAGAACCTTTTATGCAAGAACTTACTGAAGGAACACAACTTTTTTGTGATGCTTCTGTTGCAGGAGGGGTACATCTTAAATTACAAGATAATATCAACTTATTAAATCAATTAACTAACAAAGGCGTAAGTGTATATCTTATGCATTTAGATAATGAATTAAAAATTAGAGAAATGATAAAAGAAACTGAGATTCATATATGTGATGAATAAAACATAAAAGAGGCAGATTTACTATTTAGAAATCTGTCTCTTTTAAGAACTTAAACATGAAAAATATATGGAGTAGATAAAATTTAATAAGAAATCTATATTTCTTATTAAATATATGCTAAAATTACAATAGGTGATAAAAATGAGCAAAATTGCAAACATGTTAAATATGGTACAAATACTAAAAGATGAAAATGTATATAGTATTCAAAGTTTAGCACAAAAATTAGAAGTATCTGAAAGAATGATAAGACAATACAAGCAAGAACTAGAGCAAGCAGGAATATATATAAATTCAATTACTGGAAAATATGGCGGATACCAAATAGATAAAGAAAATGATTTCTTAAAGTTAGAAAATATAGTAAAAGAAGAAATGTATATTGTAATGAAAAAAGCTATAAAAAATAGAAATAAAGTAGAAATAGAATATAAATCAATCAATTCAGGGATAACAAAAAGAATAATTCACCCAGCAGAACTTTTTTGCTATATAGATAAATGGTATATAGCAGCATTTTGCGAATTACGAAAAGAGATACGACTATTCAAATTAGAAGATATCTTAAAATACGAAGTATTAGAACAAACTTATGACGACAAAATAATAATAAAAAAGAAATTGTGACATACATATTTCCTCAATATATGATAAAATATTATCATATAAGGAGGAAATTTTTATGCAACAAAAATATACGAAATTATTATTTGATTTAGACAACACATTAGTAGATGACGACGAGAATAGAAAAAATGCAATAAAACAAATATTACTAGAAAGAAATGAAGAAATATCAGATAAAAAATTAGAAGAATTTATAAAATTAGATAATCAATTTTGGAAAGATAGAGCATCAGGGAAAATAAAAGATCCCTATGAATTTAACACATTAGAAGAAAGAACGGAATGGATAAGAGCACAAAGATTTATAAAATATTTTAACAATGTTTCATTAGAACAAGCAAAAAAAATAAATAATAAATATATAGAATATTTAAAAGATAAAATAGTGCCAATAAAAAATTCAAAACAAGTTCTACAATATCTATATGAAAGAGGTTATGATATATATATAATAACAAATAGTCCAACAATAGTAGTAAAGAGTAAGCTACAAGCAATAGATGCATTAAAGTACATAAAAGAGATGTTTTCAGCAGAAGAAGCGGGACATATGAAACCACATGATGAGTTTTTTAAAGTATTCTTTAATAAAATAAACAATTATGAAAAAGAAAGAATGTTAATAATAGGAGATGAACTAGAAAAAGACATATTAGGGGGAATAAAAAATGGAATAGATACTTGTTGGTTTAATCCTAATAAAATATATAATAACGAATACAAAACAACATATGAAATACACGAATTAATAGAACTAAAAAATATCTTATAAAGGAAGGAAATAAATATGAAAGAGGTAATATTTGTAACACACAATAAAGGAAAGATAGAATCAGCCAAAAAGCATTTAAAAGGAGTAAATTTTAAAACATATGAATATGAACTAGAAGAGCCACGAAGTCATGATATAAAATACATTTCAAAATACAAAGTAGAAGAAGCATACAAATTAGTACACAAACCATGTATATCACTAGACTGTGGTTTCTGGATAGACGAATTAGAAGGATTCCCACGAGCATTCGTAAACTTTGCATTAGATACAATAGGAATAAAAGGAATAGTAAAACTAATGGAAGGAAAAGAAAATAGAAAATGCAGATTCACAGAATGCTTATCATATTATGACGGAAGACAACTACATCAATTCATGGGAAAACACGAAGGAACAATATCAAACGAAATATTAGGAAACGATACAGATAAAAAATGGTCAGACCTATGGTACATATTCATACCAACAGGCTACGAAAAAACACTAGCACAAATGTCCCAATTAGGGACAGTCCCTAATTGAGACAAATGGGACAATTTGGGACAGGGTATTTAAAGATAAATATGCTATTTTTATAATATTATTTTAAATTAGTAACATAATGTGAAAAAGTGTAAATTTTTATAAATATGTATAGCTTTATTATTAAAAATATGATATAGTGCTAATATGTTCTCAAAGGGGCAGGGAGCAAATCTAATACAATGAAAGGCAAGGTGAGCTTGAATGCCCCGAGATATAAGAAAATTTGGAATTAAAAGAATAAACCACATAGTAATACGTGGAGTTAATAAGCAAGATATATTTATAGATAAACAAGATAAATTTAAATTTGTGAAGGAAATATTAAATACAAAACAAAAGTATCATTATGAATTATATGCATTCGTAATAATGCCAAATCATGTACATATGGTAATTTGTGATAAAGAATTTAATTTGCCATCTATAATGAATAGTTTACAAACAAGATATGTTAGTTACTTCAATAAAAAATATGATAGAGTAGGACATTTATTTCAAGACAGATATTATAGTAAAATAATAGAAGATGAAAATTATTTTAAAAATACTATTAGATACATCCATAAAAATCCAGAAAAAGCACATATAGCAAAAAGAGAAAACTACGAATGGAGTAGTTACAATGAATATATAAATAATGATAATTCAATAGTAGATATAAGCAAGTTTCTTCAAATACTAGACAAAAAACAAGAAATAGCAATAAATAAGTTTAAAGAATATCATAAACAAAATGTAGAAAATAAGCTTTCAGACGAAATAGACTATGAGTTACAAACAAAATTAACAGATGAACAATTAATAGAAGCATTAACAGAAAAATTTAAAATTGATAATATTCAAAATATACAACAATATAGTAATAAAAAAATAATAGAATTGATGCAAGAAATAATAAATATTCCATATATATCAATAAATCAATTATCAAGAGTAACAGGCATTAATAGAAAAGTATTAGGAAAAGCAAAGAAAGCATAGGGGTGGTACAAATTGTTCCATTTTCCCAATTAGGGACAGTCCCCAATTGGGAAAATAGAACAATTAGGGACTGTCCCTAATTGGGAAGGAGAATTGAAATGGCTAAAACAAAAACAGTGTTTGTATGTAATAGCTGTGGATACGAGTCAGCAAAGTGGCTTGGTAAATGCCCAGCATGTAATGAATGGAATAGCTTTTATGAGGAAAAGTTAGCTAAAGCATCAGATGGAAGTTTTTTAAGTGATAAGAAAACAAAAAGTGCTAAACCTTCTAAGTTAAATAGTGTTGAAGGCAAAGAGGCTGTTAGAACTTCTACTGGTGTTAGTGAATTAGATAGAGTTTTAGGTGGAGGAATTGTTAAAGGCTCACTAGTACTACTTCGGTGGCGAGCCTGGTATTGGTAAATCTACTTTAATTCTTCAAATTTGCAACAAAATGAAGGGTGAAGGCAAAGTATTATATGTTTCAGGAGAGGAATCTGCTGAACAAATTAAAATGCGTGCAGATAGGTTAAATATCAAAAATGATGATATAATGTTTTTAGGGGAAACTGATATTGACCTTATTTCACAGGCTATTGAAGAAATGAAACCTAAATTGGTTATTATAGACTCTATTCAAACAATGTATAGTGATGAAATTTCTTCAGCAGCAGGAACAGTTAGTCAAGTTAGAGAAATTACTGCAAGAATTATGAAAATTTGTAAACAGCAAGCTATTACAACAATTATTATAGGTCATGTAACAAAAGAAGGAAATATAGCAGGACCAAGAGTTTTAGAACATATGGTAGATACTGTTTTATACTTAGAAGGAGAAAGATATTTTTCATATAGAGTTCTAAGAGGCGTAAAAAATAGGTTTGGTTCAACAAATGAAATAGGAATGTTTGAAATGAGAAATGAAGGAATGGTAGAAATTTCAAATCCATCATCAATACTCATTTCAGAAAGAGACGATAACCCAGCAGGCTCTGTTATTGTAGCAAGTATAGAAGGAACAAGACCACTTATGATAGAGCTTCAAGCACTAACTTCTCAAACTGTATTTGGAATGCCAAGAAGAGCTGCAAATGGTGTAGATTATAATAGACTTACACTTTTAATGGCAGTATTAGAAAAGAAAGCTAAAATGCCACTAGGTTCACAAGATATTTACCTAAATGTAGTAAGTGGAATAAAAATTCAGGAGCCAGCAATAGACTTAGGAATAATACTTGCAGTAGCTTCAAGCTTTAAAAATATAAGTATACCAACAGACTTAGTAGCAATAGGAGAAGTAGGCTTAACAGGAGAAGTAAGAAGCGTAAACATGATAGAAAAAAGATTAAAAGAAGCAGAAAAGTTAGGATTTAAAAAATGTATAATACCAGAAAATAACAAAAAACTATTGAAAGATGAGTTTAAATTAGATATAATAGGTGTGAAAAATATAGATGAAGCATTAAGAATACTAAAATAATAAATATAAAATCCGATTAAGGATATATAGAATAAAAATATATTCTTAATCGGAAAAAAATACAATAAACTTCCCAAAAGGGACAGATACCCCATTTGGAAACGTCCCCAATGGGAACTTAGGGAGAAAAATATGATTACTGAAGTTTTAAAACTTATTGCACCTGGAACTCCTATACGCCATGGATTGGAAAATATTTTAAAAGCTAAAACTGGTGCACTTATTGTTATAGGAGATAGTAAACAAGTTTTAGATATTGTTGATGGTGGTTTTAGCTTAAATATTGATTATACTCCATCTAGGTTATATGAGCTTGCTAAAATGGATGGTGCTATTATTTTAAGTGCAGATTTAAAAAAGATTTTGTATGCAAATGCTCAACTTATTCCATCTTCAGATATTTCAACAACTGAAACTGGAACAAGGCATAGAACTGCTGAAAGAACTGCTAAGCAAACAGGCGAAATAGTTATTAGTATTTCTCAAAGAAGAAATATTATAACTGTATTTAAAGGTTACGATAGGTATGTATTAGAAGATACAAGTAAAGTTATTTCAAAGGCAAATCAGGCACTTCAAACTGCTGAAAAATATAAAAAAGTATTTGATGAAAAACTTAATATATTAAATGAATATGAATTTAATGATATTGTTACTTTGGAAAATGTTATAGTTGCAATTCAAAGAGCTGAAATGGTTATGAAGATTGCAGATGAAGTTCAAAAGGCTATGGATGAATTAGGAGAAGAAGGTAGACTTTTGGAAATGCAATTAGAAGAACTTATGGGAGGCTTAGAAAAAGAAGAATTACTAATAATTAAAGATTATATTGCACCAGGTAAAAAAAGAACATCTGAAAATGTATTAAAGGAAATAAAGAGCTTATCACATGAGGAATTAAATAACTCTCAAGTAATGGCGAGAATTTTAGGCTATAATGACTTTGATAATTATGATGAAGTTGGAGTTTATACTAGAGGTTATAGGGTACTTAATAAAATACCAAGAATGCCAAATAATATAGTAGATAACTTAGTAAAATCTTTTAAATCTTTTCAACATATACTAGTTGCAGATATCCCACAATTAGATGAAGTTGAAGGTATAGGGGAAGTAAGGGCAAGAACAATAAAACAATCTTTAAGAAGAATGCAAGAACAGTTTGTTTTTGATAATTTAATATCGTAAAATTGATTTTAATATATACAAACACATAAGGTTACTCTACAAATTTTAATTACTAATTAAAAAAATTGTGTAGTATTAGATTTTGATGTAGAGGGATTAGCAATCGCCTGCACTTCGTAGGAATTGCTTAATGAATAGTGAATAAAGAAGAGTGAATAATATATGCTTCGCATGAGTGAAGAGTACAAACTCTTCGAGTTTGAAAGGAAGGTAAATACAAATGAAAGAAAATAAAATATTAACAATAATTATGATAATTGCAATAATAGCAGTTATAGTAGCAATAGCGTTTTTAGGCTATGGAATATATAAAAAGGAAACATTTAAACCACAAAAACCAGTAGCAACAATAGAAATAGAAAACTATGGAACTATAAAGATAGAATTATATCCAGACCAAGCACCTAATACAGTTACTAATTTTATAAAATTAGCTAATAATGGTTTTTATGATAATTTAACATTTCATAGAACAATACCAGACTTTATGATACAAGGTGGAGATAAATCTGGAAATGGAACAGGAGCACCTACTTTAAAAGATTTAGATGAGAACTTATCAAGTAAAAATTATGCAATAGAAGGTGAATTTATTGCAAATAAATACAATAATACTCTAAAATTAGAAAGAGGAGTTATAGCAATGGCTCGTTCTGATTATAGTAATATAAATAAAGCTAAAGAAGGGTACAACTCAGCAGGTTCACAATTCTTTATTGTACAAAAGGACCAAGATTCTCTAAATGGTATGTATGCAGGTTTTGGAAAAGTAATAGAAGGTATAGAAGTAGTAGATAAAATTGCTAATGTAGAAGTATTTTATAGAGATAGCGACTTAAAGGAAGGTGAGGAAGCACCAAAGGATGAAAATGGAACACAAATATCTTCAGATACACCAAAAGAAAAACCAGTTATAAAAAGCATAAGAGTAGAAACATATGGTGAAAATTATGGAATGCCAGAAACAATAGAACCATTTAACTATTATAATTGGTTAATGAAAAATTACAGTACTCAAGCACAATAATTAAATAATAAACGGAGGAAGAATGCAAATAAGAAATGTATAAATTCTCCGTTTTTTATACTATATTAAATTTAAATTGTAGGGGCGAGCATAACTCGTCTGTGCTTAGAAGAAAAATCTTAAATTAATAGTGAAGACTACAAACTCTTCGAGTTTGAGAAAGGAATGTGATAAAAAATGGAAAATGATTTAAGTAAAAAAAGAGAGAATTACATTAACTGGGACGAATATTTTATGGCAGTAGCAAAATTGTCAGCTATGAGAAGCAAAGACCCATCAACACAAGTAGGAGCTTGTATAGTAAGTAATGATAACAGAATACTGTCAATAGGTTATAATGGAGCGCCAAATGGTTTTGATGATGATAGGTTTCCATGGGCACGTGAAGGAGAAAACCTAAATACAAAATACCCATATGTATGTCATGCAGAATTGAATGCAATATTAAATTATAGAGGAAGTAAAAAAGATTTAGAAAACTCAAAAATATATGTAGATTTGTTTCCATGTAATGAATGTGCAAAAATAATAATACAAGCAGGAGTAAAGCAAGTAATATATTTATCAGATAAATATAAAGATGAAGAGAATAATGTAGCTTCAAGAAAACTATTTGATGAATGTGGAGTTAAGTATAGTAAAATTGAGTTAAAAGAAGAAAAAGAGATAAAAATAGATTTAAAATAAAAAACAAATTAGCTAGTACATTAGTACCAGCTAATTTGTTTTTTATTATTGGTCAATATAAGCTTCTAATTCTGCAATTAATATTCTTAACTGTGCTGATGCTCCAGTTATAAGTATAAAATTACGATTGCTATCAGGGATGTTTTCAATAACAAATTTTACCCGATTATATAATACTTTTGAAGGTAAGTCATATAAAATTAAAGAAGATTCAAGAGAACTTAAGATTGACCGTACATATTTACAATTTTCAGCCATATAACGTTCTAAATTCATAATAGTTAATTTAATATTTGCTTTTTGCATTTTTTTTAAAGTTTCTTGTTCTTGATTTGTAAAATTTTTACCCATAAGAACCTCCTTTTCATTAAAACTAAATTATTAGTTAAAAAACACAATATTTGTAGACATAAATATACCATGTATTTGTGAAAAAGTCAAATATAAAAATTAATAAAATTATAATTAATTATTATAGTTTTACAATAGATATGTCATACCTAATAAGAAAAATAAAATATTGAAGGAAGTACCAGAAAATGATAAAGTTAGTTTAACGACAAATTAACAAATATCAGGAGGTACTTCCTATGGGAAATAGTATAACACAAAAATTAAAATATAAACAGAGTGTAATTAAATTTTATTACAAATATTAGGAATAAGATTTTATCAATATACAGCAATAGATGAATATACAAGGATAAGATATTTATGGTTTACAACAGCACATGATACATATGCATCAACAAAGTTTATAGAAAGATTAGTAAAAGTATTTCCATTTAAAAAGGAAAATTGGAAGAACATATGTGTAAAGTTAAATAGCAGTCATTAAGAAAGGTACTTCAAACAGTATAAATATCAATTTAGTGTGACATATGTTTGACAAACCTACAAATTAAGCAAAAATGTATTAATTATTTGATTGACATGACAATAATTCTATGTTAGAATCGATTATGTAAAAAAGTAATATATTTGTATATTTTGTAATTAAATATACAAAGAAATAGAAAAAAGCTATTTCAAGTAACAATTTCATAACCAGTAATTATAGATAACGAATTCAAAAAATGGAGGGACATATCATGAGCAAACAGACAAAAAGAAAATTATTAACACCTATCACGAAGAAAAGAGTATCAGATGAGAAGTTAGTAAAGCTGTTAAAAACACGGCAGTATCCATTAAAGGTGTTATATGAAATTGGAGTCACAGAATTTCAGATTATACAGCTGAAAAAGCTTAATAACAAAGTTATGTATCAATATGATCCAACATATGATGACTTTGTATATTACATTGTAGAAAAAGGTGAAGACCCATTTATATTCTTACCTGAACAAGAAGGTGATAAATTAAAAATTGCTAAGATGGGGGATGTTCACCTTGGAAGTACAGAGGTAGATGAAAAAGAGTTAATATCTTTGCTTTCCTATCTGTGGGAAGAAGGATATAGAGTTATTTCTATCTCAGGGGACTTAGTCGATGGATATGGTGTATATAGAGGTCATATTGAGAACTTATCATGTGCCACCTTAGATATGCAAGCAGACTTAGCAGTTTCTGTATTATCTTTATTTGACTTCGTTTACATTATTAATAAGGGAAATCATGATGCTTCTTCTACAAAGAATGCAGGCGTTGATGTTTTAGCAATGATTGAGCAGAAAATGGTAAATAGAGGTAAGAAGTTTGTTTACCTTAAGAGCTATTCTGGATATATTGTATATAAAGATGTAGCTATTCAAATAATTCATATGGATGGCGGAAATAGTGCGCAAAGTGACACATATGCAAATCAGAAGCTTATGGACAATCTTTTCAAGACTTCACCTAAATCTGGAAAGTCAAATGTTAACTGTGTGCGGATATTTGATAAAATGATTCCAGTAGTAAATGTCATAACAGGGCATTATCATACATTAGGAAAATTTACTTATGGAAATGTTGTAGTTGAATCTCCATTAACGGCACAGCATACAACTGACTTTGTAAATAGAAGAGGTTTGAAATCGAAAACTGGTGCGAGAGTATCAGAATTAACAATTGATAATCAGAAATGTGTAAGTGAAAAAGGCTCAATTGTTTTTGGTAGAGATGTAAGCGAAATATATGGAATAGAAGGATTAGAAGCAAAAGAAGTAGGAGTCCCTAAAGTATCTAATCATTCACAAATTTCTGGACAAAACGAAACAATAGATTTAGATAAAATTAATAATGCTACGAAGTTACTGCTTAGAAAAGGTTTCTTTCATGAAAATGAAGTAGGAGGAATGACCAAAAAAGATATTAGTTACATGAAAAATAAAGGTGGATTAAATGTTTATAAGAATACTGATGGAGTTATAGTATTGCAAGACCAAACTGATAGCACGAATATTATCTATTCAACTATTGAACAAAAAGGTATTGTTAAGTATTTGGAAATATCTAATATGCTAATTGGTTCAAACTTCTTTAATGAAGAATCATTAATATATATGTTAGATGCAGCTAGAGAGCGAAATATAAAGCATATACACATTGGAGGAAACTCAATTTGGGGTATTCCAAAGAAGAACGATGCTGAAAATACAAAGTACTTTAGCGGAGAACAGCAAGTAAATGAAATGGTAAGAATTTTGTCAGAGTACCCAGAGTTTCACTATTTTACCATTAATGGAGTTTGTGAAAACTCATTTATAAGGGCTACTCATGACGATGTACGATTCAATCCAATGATAATGGCTGAAACTATGATGACTGAAAAAGGTATCCAGTTTACAGCAGTGAACTCAAGTAAATGTGACTTTTTAATATATGGAATTGTTTTTAGAATGGTAAATAATAAGAAGGCATTAAGAGCACCATACACTAGAGATTATGATATAGTAAAGGCTCAAAGAAGCCTTATGGCAAAGCAAGGAAATGTAACTAAAATAAATGGAAGACAATATAATATTGGATCAATTTTCTATGGTTATGTTCCAAGTACATTAGAAACACATTCATGTGGTATATATGCAACATCAACTGCTGGACCTACAATAGATCCAGACAACTTAAGTAGGGTTATTCAGTCAAACCCCGAATGTGCAATTGTAAATGCTTTAGTAAATCACGGAGAAATTTTAAGATTTGAAAGAGAAATAATTGCTCCTAATTATTAGGATAAAAAGAAAAATGCTTTGAAATTAAAGCATTTTTCTTTTTACTTTTAATATTAAAAATATAACAACTAATTAACAGAAAATATATTGAAAATAACAGTTAATTTGTGTAAAATTTAATAAAATTATAGTTTTAAATTGATATTTACTAATAAGTTACTTCTAATACTTTTAAATTGTTTTATAATAAATTAATAAACAATGGTTAAAATAATGAAAAACTAAGGAGGAAATATATAATGAATAAAAAATTTAGAGTAAAAAATGAAGAGTACAAATTTAAAAGAATTGGTGGCATCACCTTAATTTCATTAGTAATAACAATAGTAGTACTAATTATATTAGCAAGTATAGCAATATATTTAAGTTTAGGAAATAACGGGGTGTTTAATAGAGCAAAAGAAGCAAAAGAATTAACAACCAAACAAGAAGCAACAGACATAATAAACTTAAAAATAACAACAGCACAAATGAATAAATATGCAGATAAACAAGAAATGCCAACATTAAAAGAACTATCACAAGTATTAAAAGAAGATAATGAAATACAATATGTAACTGAGACGAGTAAAATAGCAAAAGCAGAATATGATGTACCAAGCGAAGATCCAACATCAATATATACAAAGTTGAGCAAATATCCATATGAATTTGAAATAAATAGTTCATTACAATTAGCAAGTATAGATGGAGTAAAATTGTCTAATTCAAATTCACAAAATATAAATCAGCCAACAGGAGTAAAATGGGATATATGGATAAATAATTCTATAACACTAACAGGAAAATATGATATAAAAACAAGTATGTCAGGTCTAAGTATAGCAAAAGATACAGATAATAAAATAGATGAATATTTATCATATTCAAATGAAGAGGGGTATACTGTATTAAAGAGTGGTTGGTATTTTATATATGCCAGAGGAATGATTCAATCTGAAAAATCTGCTGCAGCGGAGACTAGTATTGTTATAAATGATAATGCTATGAAGATGTTAGGTTTATGGGCAACAAATTATTATTGTGACCCTACATTTAACAATTTTCCGATTTATTTAAAAGAAAATGATAAATTTTATTTTTCTGTAACTTCAAATTATGCAACAGTTATAAAAGATATTGCAATTTATTGTTATCCAATGTTTTAATATTTTTTTTAAAATACTACAAATTATATATTATTTAATAAATAATTTAATAAAATAAAAATAGTATAAAGGATTATACTATTTTTATTTTATTATTAGATATTAATACAATAATTTTATTTCAATTCTACAACAGTAACACCCATTTCACCTTCACCAAAAGTACCTAACCTAAAGCTTTTAACATGAGAATGTTTACGAAGAAAAGAATGTATACCGTGAGCGAAGTTTTCCAGTTCCTTTACCATGAACAATTCTAATAGTTTGAAGCTTAGCTAAACTACAATCATCTAAATATTTATCAATTATAAAACAAGCTTCATCAACATTTTGTCCAATAACATTAATTTCAGTATTAACATTTTTAGATTTCATAGTTAAGTTACTTACTTTTTTATTGGGCATATCAGTAACTTTCCTACTATTAGTGTGTAAGATATTAGTAATATCACTAATATTAACATTCATTTTAGCATTACCAACTTGTACTTGAACTTTGTTAGCCTTGCCAGATAATGAAGTTACAACTGCAACATCATTAATAGAGTTTAACTTAATTTTTGTTCCAATTTTCAACATATCTTTAGTAATTTGTGGATTACTTACATCCAAATTTTCTTTATATAAAGAATTTAAAGAAGAATTCAAATTATTCCTTGTATTATTAACTTTTTTTATAGAATAATTATCCAAACTTCTAACAATATTAGCAATTTCAGTATCACTTAATTCTTTAAAATTATATTCATTTAAAGCTCTCCATTTTTGAGAAGCTTCTTCAATTTCTTTAATAGCAACATTAACATCATCTTTTGCAGAAATAAGAATATTTTGTGCTTCAAGTTTTGCCTTCTCTGCTAATTTTATATATTTATCATCTCTTTCCTTAACTTCTTGTTCTAGTTTTTTTCTAAGTAGTTCTACTTGATTTAAATTTTTAGAAATCTCATTTTTCTGATTTTCAATTTCTAATTTATCATCATAAATATTTTTAAGTAGTTCTTCAATACTAATAGTATCTTCTTTTAAAAGATTTTTAGCTTTTTCTAATATTTCATCAGAAAGGCCTAATTTTTTGCTAATTGCAAAGGCATTACTTTTACCAGGTATTCCAATTAAAAGTTTATAAGTAGGTTTTAAATTTTCAACGTCAAATTCAGAACTTGCATTCTCAAAGCCATCAGTAACAAGAGCGAACTCCTTTATTTCTTGATAATGTGTAGTAGCAATAGTAATTGTCCCTAATTTATTTAAATATTCTAAAATAGCAGTAGCTAAACTAGCTCCTTCGATAGGATCTGTACCAGAACCTAATTCATCTAACAATATAAGAGAGTTAGAAGTAGCACTATTTAAAATATTTATAGTATTAATCATATGTGCAGAAAAAGTACTTAAAGATTCTTGAATACTTTGTTCATCACCAATATCAGCAAAAACATTATCAAAAACATATATACTACTATTTTCACTTGCAGGAATATGAAGACCACTACATGCCATTAAAGTTAAAAGTCCAACAGTTTTTAAACTAACCGTTTTCCCACCAGTATTAGGTCCTGTAATTATTAAAGAATTATATTTAGAACCTATTTCAATATTGATAGGAACTACTAAAGCACTATCTATTAATGGATGTCTAGCATTATAAAGGTTAATAATCTTTTCATTATTAATTTTAGGTAAAATAGCATTCATTTTTCTAGAAAGTTTAGCTTTTGCAAAAATAAAATCTAAATTTCCAATTAATCTAACATTATTATAAAGTTCATTAGTAATACCAAATAAAAGACCAGACAAATTCTGTAATATCTTTTCAATTTCAATAGATTCTTCCATTTTTAAATTAGCAATTTTATTATTAAGTTCAAAAACATTCATAGGCTCAATAAAAACTGTTGAACCACTAGAAGAAATATCATGAACGAAACCTTTAACATTTCCTCTAAATTCCTCTTTCACAGGAATAACATATCTATCGTTACGAATAGTAACAATTGATTCCATCATATATTTAGAAAAAGAAGAGTGAATCATATTATTCAAACTTTCTTTAATTTCACTTTCTAATTTTCTTCTATTTCTTCTTAGAGAAGAAAGTTTAGAAGAAGCATCATCGCTAATTATATCTTCATCTAAAATACTAGAAAGTATTTTACTTTCAATGCCAAAATTATTATATAAAGAAGAAAAATAGTTATTTAAAATAGGAAAAGAAGATAAATCAAAATTTTCATCTTTATAAAAATAATCTTTTAATTCCCTAGAAAGTTTTAGAATTTTAGCAACTTCAAGAAGCCCTTTAGCATTTAAAAAAAATAAGCTTTCTAAATTTTTTATATAAATTTCAATATTAGGAATACTACTAATAGGTAAATTACCTTTACGGGCGCTTAAAATAGAGGCCTCTTCAGTCTCTTGTAATAATTTTGTAACTTTTGCTTGTTTAAAAATAGGATGTAACTTAAAAGAAATATCTTTTCCAAAATAAGTCAAACACTCCTTAGAAAGTAATTCTAATATTTTATTATATTCTAATTTATACAAATAATTTTCATTCATAATTCTTCTCCTGCATAGTAGGGACAGACCTTTTTGTTCCGAATTTGGAACGATTGGGACACTCCTTTCAAATTTAATATATTATCTCACAATTTAATCAAAAAAACAACTAGGGAAGTACTAAAAAGTACAACCCTAGAGTCTTAAGTGTTATTACTAATTCTTTTTGGAATTAATGTTTGCCTGTTCGCACTTTTGGTTACCCACTGTGCAAGATGTCTTGCAGGCACTCTGACAAGATGTCTGGCATTCGCCACAACCACCTTTTTCCATTGTTGAAGCTAATGTATTATCCTCTGTTGTAAGTGTTTTAATGTGCTTCATAATTATTACTCCTTTCAATTAAAGAAAACAGTTGTTAATGAGTTACAAAAATAATTATAACATAAAAATATAAAAAATCAAGTATAATAAGAAAAAGTATTGAATATAATAAGTTTTATGTAAAAAAGTAAACATTAAAAAATTATCAATCTATTGCTAATAAAATTGTTATTATATAAAATGTACACAACAAATAAACTTTACAATTGATATTTACTAATAAATTACTTTTATTTATTACAAATTTAATTTATTATATTTGTAATAAGAAAAATAGAAAGGATAAAGCAAATGAGAAACAAGGGGATAACACTAGTTTCACTTGTAATAACAATAGTTGTATTAATAATACTAGCAAGTTTAGTAATTTATTTTGGACTAGGGCAAAATGGAATACTTGAAAGAAGCAAACAAGCAAGAGAACTAACCAACAAACAAGCAGCAACTGAAAAAATTAATTTAAAAATAACAACAGCACAAATTAATAATTATTCAGAGAAACAGGAAGATATAACATTAAAAGAGTTATCACAAGTATTAAAAGAAGATGATGAAATACAATATGTAACTGAGACGAGTAAAATAGCAAGAGCAGAATACGATGTACCAAGTGAAAATCCAACATCAATATATACAAAGTTAAATGAATATCCATATGAATTTGAAATAAATACTTCTTTACAAATTGTCAAAATAGATGGAAAACAGGTATCAAATAATAGTAGCAGTAATACTGGGGGAAATATAGGTGGAAGTGTAGGAGAAAGCAATATAATAGAAGATATAGAACTTATAGTTAGTTTTAATAATGGAGAATATATAGAATTAACTTGTAATGCAAAAACAGTAGATAATTCTGAAATATCGGGATATGCATTTTTATTAAATGGAGAAGTTAAAAAATATTGCAAAGAAAATGTTGTTAATATAGATGGACTAACTTTGAATACTAATTATACAGTAGAAGCAATAGCTATGGATAAAACAGGAAAAACAAAAAGAACTAATAACATAGAAGTAAAAACAGAAAATAAAGTATATTTATATAAAGCTGGAAATGAATGCACTTATTTGACAGGAGGATGGAAACATACAGGATATGATGTTTATAATTGGGGGACAATAACAAAAAACGAGGATAATATATATATATATGCTCCAAATGCTTCAAGAATTTTTTGTGGTACTACAAAAATAATTGACTTATCAAAATATTCAAAATTATATATAGAAGGTGATGGCAACCAACAACTCTACATGATAAACACTAAAAGTTATTTTAATGACAGTTCTGGAACAGAGGATTTGAGTTATAAAAGTAAAGAAGAGGTAAATATTTCTGACTATAATTCACAATATTATTTACATTTTACAAATGCAAATGGATGTTATCAGACTATAAAGAATGTCTGGCTAGAATATTAAAAAACAAAAATGGAACTAAAAGTTAATTTTTAGTTCCATTTTTCAATAATACCTAGTATTTAACAAAAAAGTATGCTATACTAACTAAAGTAGTAAAAGTCAAAATAAAAGGAGAAAAATATATGAAAAAGCCAGAATTATTAGCACCAGCAGGGTCATTTGAAAAAGCAAAAATAGCATTTATGTATGGGGCAGACGCAGTATATGCAGGAACCTCATCTCTTTCACTAAGAACTAGAGCAGAAATGCAAGATAGTGATTTAGCAAATACAATAAAATATGCACATAGTATTGGAAAAAAGGTATACACAGCAATAAATATATATGCATGGGATGAAACCTATGAAGAGATAAAAAAACAAGCACAAATGCTTAACGAATTAAAAGTAGATGGAATAATAGTAGCCGATGGTGGAATAGTAGAAATAATAAAAGAATATGCACCAGATGTAGAAATACATATAAGTACACAAGCAAATACAGTAAGCTACCATAGTGCAAGGTTTTGGTATAAGAATGGAGCAAAAAGAGTAATACTTCGGAAGAGAGATGAATAAAGAGCAAATAAAAGAATTAATAAAAAATAAACCAGAAGACCTAGAAGTAGAAATGTTTATACATGGAGCAATATGTTTTGGATATTCAGGAAGATGCTTTTTAAGCGATTTTCTAGCAGGAAGAAGTGCAAACTTAGGAGATTGTGCACAAAGCTGTAGATGGGCATATAATGTATATGTAGAAGAAAAAAACAAACCAGGAAACTTAATGCCAGTAGAACATGATGATAAAGGAACATATATATTTTCATCAAAAGATATGTGCTTAATAAAAGAAATACCAGAAATAGTAGAAATGGGAGTAGACAGTTTAAAAATAGAGGGTAGATTAAAAACAGAGTATTATTTAGCATCAGTAGTAAACACATATAGAAATGCGATAGATGATTATATAAAAGATCCTAGAAACTATGATTATACAAAATATTTAAAAGAAATTGAAAAAACAAAAACAAGAGGCTTAACAACATTTTATTTTAATGATAGAAATAATAAAGATTTCCAAGAATATGAAGGAAAACAATATAATTTAGAGTACGAATTTGGTGGAAAAATTATAGATTCTGAAAATGATAAAACTATTATTGAAATAAAAAACAAATTAACTATTGGTGATGAACTAGAAATTATAATACCAGGGAAAATAAAACCTGAAAAATTTATAATAGAAGAATTATGGGATATTGAAACTGACGAAAAAATAAGCACAATAAATCCTGGAAAAGCAAAGCAAAAAGTAAAATTAAAATTACCAATAAGTGTAGAAAAAGGTTGGATAATAAGAAGAAAAAAATAATTGTATTGACATAAAATGTAAAAACGAGTATAATAGTAATAACAAAATTTTAGGAGAGCAGAAAATGCTTAAATGTATACAATATTTTGCATACTTATTAGGTGTAGATCCATCTTGTATATCACTAATTATTGCACTACTATTAATTCTAGGAATAGTAAAATGCATATATCCATGGCAACCAAAATGGAAAGCAGAAGAGATAAATAAAGAAGATGGCAGCAAAGTTACTAAATATTACTATTTAGATAAATAAATGTGTTTTGATGTAACTAGGTTGCTAAAGCTCATGATTACAACAAAAGATAAATAAAAATATAAAAAAGAAGGACAAAAAGGCAAAACCTTTTTGTTCTTCTTTTTGTAATTCAAATAAAATAAAAATTATACTTAAGCTGTCATATATATTATACAATATTCTACAAAATTTGCAAGTATATAATATAAACTTTAATTTTTGTGCTAATTTAACATTAAAAAAGGTCTTGTATAATTTACACTTAAAATAAAATTATAAAAAAACATTGTAAAAAAACATATAAAATGATAAAATAAAAAAGCAACAATAAGAATAAAATTAAGTTAAAAACATAGATAAAATTAAGAGGTGTTATATTTGAATATAGAAGAAATATATGAAATTTTAACAAAAGAAATAAAAGATAGTATAGTATATAAAAATGAACCAATGAGCAAACATACATCATTTAAGATTGGTGGAAATGCAGACATATATATTAAAGCAAAAACAGTAGAAGATATAAAAATTGTTTTAAAAGTTGCAAATGAAAACAACATTCCAACTACTATTATAGGAAATGGAAGCAATGTATTAGTAAAAGATAATGGAATACGTGGTATAGTAATACGGAATAGATATACAAGACATAGATATTAAAGGAGAAACAGTAATAGCAGGTGCTGGAGTAAAACTAGCAGTGTTAGGCACAATTATACAAAAAAATGAGTTAACAGGTTTTGAATTTGCAGCAGGAATTCCAGGTACCATAGGAGGAGCAGTAAGAATGAATGCAGGTGCTTATGGAGGAGAGTTTTCTAATATAGTAGAAAATGTTACATGTATTACACGAAATGGAATAATAAGAGAATTATCAAAAGAAGATTTACAATTTTCATATAGATATAGCAGATTTATTGAAAATGACGAAATTGTATTATATGCTACATTAAAATTAGAAAAAGGCAATATTCAAGAAATAAGAAATAAAATGGATGAATTAATGCTTGCTAGAAAAACAAAGCAACCATTAGAACTTCCAAGTGCAGGAAGTACATTTAAAAGAGGAAGCGACTTTTATGCCTCAAAAATAATAGAAGAAGCAGGGTTAAAAGGCTACAAAATAGGGGGAGCACAAGTTTCTGAAAAACACGCAGGTTTTGTAGTAAATATAGGTAATGCAACAGCAAAAGATGTTTTAGACTTAACAGACTATATAAAAAAAGTAGTATACGAAAAATTCGGAAAGAAATTAGAATTAGAAGTAGAAGTAATTGGAGAATAGATAGAAAATAAATATTTTTAAATTAATAAATAGATATAAACAAAGAGAGGAAACGAAAAAATGAAAGGTTTTTTAAAGTGGTTTAGTAATGGTTCAAAAATGAAGAGATGGTTAGTAGTAATACTTATAGGTATTTTACTTGCATCATATGGAATGGTAAATATAGTTATAGAAAAGGAACTTAACTTTGTAGAAGTAGCAAAAATAATATTAAGTTTTGTTATAGGTTTTTCACTTGTTATTGTTGGAATAATATTTATGCAAAAAAGAACCTTAGAATTATTTGTTCAAGAAACAGATAGTAGGGAAGAAGCAAAAGGTGGAAATGTAAAATCACTAATATTTAATAAAAAAGTATATGATGAAGGTCCAAATATAGTAGTAATAGGTGGAGGAGCAGGACTAGATTCTGTTTTAAAAGGACTAAAAAATTATACAAATAATATAACAGCAATAGTTACTGTATCAGATTATGGAAAGGCAGCAACAGATTCAAGAAAAATGCTTGAAATGCTTCCATTAGATGATATAAAAGATAGTTTTGTAGCATTATCATCAAATGAAGCTGTAATGAGTGGATTATTAAACTATAAATTCAATGCTGGGAGACTAAAAGAAATGTCTTTTGGAGATATATATTTACTAGCGATGAAAGAACTATATGGAGACTTTACTTCATCAATAGAACAAAGTAAACATGTATTAAACATGACAGGAAAAGTATTACCAGTAACACTAGAAGCAATAGATATTTGTGCGGAGTTAGAAGATGGAACAGTAATAGAAAATAAAGATGAAATACCAGAAGTTGTTACAAGTAAAGTAAGTAAAATAAATAGAGTATTTATAAGTCCATCAAACTGTATGCCAGCACCAGGAGTAATAGATGCAATAAACAACGCAGATGCAATTATAATAGGGCCAGGAAGTTTATATACAAATGTTATACCAAATCTACTTGTAAAAGGTGTTGCAAAGGCTGTTAAAGAAAATAAAGGATTTAAAATATATATTAGTAATATAATGACTGAGCCTGGTCAAACAGACAACTATTCATTATCTGAGCATATAAAAGCCATTCACGAACATGCAGGAAAAGGAATAATAGATTATTGTATTTATGACACAGGAGAAATTGTACCAGAATTTGTAAGAAAATATAATAGAGAAGGTCAAGATTTAGTAGAACAAGATACAGCAAAGGCAAAAGAACAAGGAATAAAACTTATCCAAAGAAACTTATCACATATTGATGGAGAATTCATTCGTCATAATCCAGATGCAATAGGTTATTCAATAATAGAACTTATATGTGAAGATATGAAATTTAGAGATATGGAAAATGATTCAAGATATGTAATGCTAAACTCAAAATTAAAAGACACTAAAAAGAAATTAAAAACAACTATGCCAAAACAAAAAACAACTAAATCAAAACATATAAGAGATGAAAGACTAAGCAAATTTGCAATGAAATATCAAGACAGAATAGATTCTATAAAACAAAGTGATGCAAAAACTCAAAAAAGAAAAGAAGAAAAGATAAATCAAATAATAAGAAGAAAAGAAAATACAGTAGTACAAACACAAGGAAAAGAAAAGAAACAATCAGCAAAAAAGAAAAATACAGTAAAACCAAAACATTAAAAGCAATTGTAGGGGCTTAATCGGTTAGGAATACCGAATTACGCCCTTTAATAATTATAAAGAAAATAAAAATTATAGGGCTTAATTTGGTAAATTATCACAAGTAATCCTAACCAATTAAACCCCTACATATAAAAAATAAACCAATGATAATACAAGGAGTTACAAATGAAATACGAAAATATAGAGTTAGAAGAAGGATTAAATAAAGAATGGATAGTAACAAATGGAATAGGGGGATATGCAAGTTCTACTATAATACGGAGCAAACACTAGAAGATATCATGGACTTTTAGTAGCTACCCTAACACCACCAGGAAAAAGGAACTTAATACTATCAAAAGTTGATGAAAGTATAGAAATAGAAGGCAAGAAGTATGATATATATACAAATATAGGAAAAACATATATATCAGAAGGTTATAGATACTTAAGTAGTTTTCAAAAAGAGTATATACCAATATTTACATATAAAATAGAAGATATAATTATAAAAAAATATATCTGTATGGAACATGATAAAAATACAGTAGTAATACTATATAAAGTATTTAATACTAATAAAAAAGCTAAACTAATATTAACGCCATTATTAAACTTTAGAGATTTTCATAGAGATTCCTTTAATCATGAATTCTATATAGAACAACAAGAAATAAATAGAAAGTTAAAATTAATAATAGATAAAAATAATGAAACACCAATTTATATAAATGTATCTGAAGGAAAATATATAAGGCATGAAAATGATAGCTTTAAAAATATGTTTTATAGAGAAGAAGAAAAAAGAGGCTTCCAAGCAGAGGAAAATCATGCAATTGTGGGAAGATATGAAATAGAAATTAATCCAAATGAGCAAAAAGATATAACATTTGTAGCATCATTAGAAAATAACATAGAAGAAATAGATGCTACAAAAATAATAAATAGAGAAATAGCTAGAATTACTGAGCTAGTATATGATTCTCACTTAGAAGAAAAAAGCAAAGATAAAGATTTGATAAAAAATTATATAATAGCAACCGATAACTTTGTTGTATACAGACCATCTTCTAAGCTACACACAATAATTGCAGGCTACCCATGGTTTTTAGATTGGGGAAGAGACACCTTAATATCATTTGAAGGTTTGCTTCTAAAAACAAAAAGATATGAAATAGCAAAAGAAGTACTATTAACGAGTATAAGAGATATAAAATATGGTTTAGTACCAAATGGATACTCAGGATATGATAATAGACCATTATACAATAGTGTAGATGCTTCCTTATTACTATTTGAACAAATTCAAAAGTATATAAATTACACAGGAGATTACAACTTTATAAAAGAAGAAATATACCCAGTATTAGAACAAATTATAGATTCATACTGTAATGGAATAGATATAGACAACAATAATATATATTTAGATGAAGATGGTTTAATATCTTCAGGAACGCAAACGACCCAAAATACATGGATGGATGCAAAAATAGGAAACTATGTAGTAACACCAAGAAATGGGAAAGCAGTAGAAATAAACGCAATGTGGTACAACAGCTTAAAAATAATGGAAGATTTAAGCTCTAAATTTGAAACAAAGCAAAATAGTACAAAATATAAAAATCTTGCAGAAAAATGCAAAAAAAGTTTTGGAGAAAAATTCTATAATAAAAGAAGAAAATGTTTATATGATGTATTAGGAGACAGCAAAATAAGACCAAACCAACTATTTGCGCTAAGCCTAACATATCCAGTAATAGAGCCATCATCTGAAATAGCAAAAGAAATGTTTGAAACAGTAACAAAAAAGCTATTAAACAATTATGGATTAAAAACATTAGCAAAAGGAGAAGAAAACTACATAGAAAAATACGAAGGAGACAGCTTCAAAAGAGATATGAGCTACCACCAAGGAATAACATGGCCATGGCTATTAGGAATATACTACGACAGCTTCAAAAAAATAGTAAAAGCTGAAAAAAATAAAACAAAAAAGAAAGAACTAGAAGATAGGTTAACAAAATTCATACAAAATGTGGAAAAAATCTTCACAAAAGAATTCGCACAAGGAAAAACATTAGGCGGAATACCGGAACTATACGACTCCATAAAACCACACGAAGCAAAAGGAACAATAAGCCAAGCATGGAGCATAGCAGAAGTGTTTAGAATAATACTAGAAAACTAAGAATGAATATTAAAAATGGATGCTAAATTTTAGCATCCATTTTTAGCAAAAGATTAAAATTAATCATCTAAACTTTCATCAAAGTAAGCTTCAAGTCCTTTTAAAGTTTCTTGCAAGAAGATTTTTTATTCAAAAATATGTTATTTTCTATAGAATTGAAAAAAATGAAATTGAATTAATAAGAATATTACATCAAAAATCAAATTATAATCAAAAAAGAATCTATAAAATAAAATCCCTAAAATAACTTGAATTTAACAATATAAAATGATAATATAAAAGCGTAAAAGAAAGGAATTTACGTTTATTATGCAAGTCACAATAGAAAATTTAGAAAATGAATTAAAACAAGGAAAATTAAACAGTATATACTTATTATATGGGGAAGAAACCTTCCTTTTAGAATCATGCCTAAAAAAAATAAAAAGTAATTTTGGAAGTATGGTTTCAGGTATAAACTATATAAAAATAGATGCAAACAATATAAATTCATTAATATCAGACATAGAAACACCAGCCTTTGGATATGAAAAAAAGTTAATAATAGTAAGAGATTCACGGAATATTCAAAAAAGATGGAAGAAAGAAAATCCAGGCAAATATTGAAATAGTAAACAAAATAAATACATATATTGAGGAAAATATTGAAACAATAAATGAAACAGTAACAATAGTATTTGTAGAGCAAGAAATAGACAAAAACGAACTATATAAAACAATAGAAAAATTAGGAACAGTATGCAACTTCGAAGAACTAAAGCCTATGCAAATAATATCAAGAATAAAATGGATAGCAAAAGCATACAAAGTAGAGCTAGACGACTATGTAGCAAAATACTTAATAGAATGCATACGGTTGTAACATGCAAGACTTAATAAATGAAGTAAGAAAACAAATAGAATATGTAGGCGAAGGAGGAACAATAACAAAAGAAACAATAGATAAACTTTGCATAAAAAAATTAGATAGTATAATATTTGACTTAACAGATAACTTAGGAAAGAAAAATATAAGTAAAGCACTAGAAGTATTAAATAATCTAATTTATAACAAGGAACCAGTACAAAAAATATTAATAACACTATATAATCACTTTAAAAAGCTATATATAATAAAACTATGTGAAAAAAGTAATAAAAATATAACCGAAAGTTTAAACTTAAAACCAAATCAAACATTCTTAGTATCAAAATACAAAACACAAGCAAACTACTTCAAAGAAGAAGAACTAACAAATATATTAGAAGAACTAATAAACCTAGACAGTAACTATAAAATAGGAGAAATAGACCTAAATATAGGACTAGAGGCAATACTATGTAGATATTGCTAAAATCAACCAAAATGGACGACCTTTTTTCAAAAAAAATTACTAAAAGGGACACCCCTTTATTATAGGGGTGTCCCAAATTAAAAAAAATTTTAAAAAAGGGCCGTCCCTTTTGGAAAAAATGAATAAAAAATATATAAAGTCCCAAAATAATAGAAAAGGAGGGATTTTTTATGTTTGAGTTTAGAACAGACTTGGCAGATGAGAGAAGAGATTTGTATAAAAAGGCAAATAAAATAGAAAATGAAGTGAATGGTGTTGAAGCAGAGGAAGAACAAATAACAGATAAAATAAAAGTAACAAGAGTGAAAATAACAGATGAGCAAGGGGAGCAAGCAATAGGTAAAAAACAAGGAAATTATATAACAATAGATATTCAAAAAATGAATATTATAACAGAAGAAGAAGCGGCAAAAGCTTCAGAAACTCTTGCAAATGAACTTAGGAAATTAGTGGAAAATAAAGTACAAAGTAAAGATGATGTGCTAATAGTAGGTTTAGGGAATGAAGAAGTAACTCCAGATGCATTAGGACCAAATGTAGTAAAAGACATAGAAGTAACAAGACATATAATAAACTATTTGCCACAATATATAGACGAAAACGCAAGACCAGTAAGTGCTATAGCACCAGGAGTATTAGGAACAACAGGAATAGAAACCTTAGAAGTAATAAAAGGAGTTGTAGATAATATAAAACCAAAATTATTAATAGTAATAGATGCACTAGCTTCAAGAAGTATGGAAAGAATAAGTAGTACAATACAATTATCAGATACAGGAATAGTACCAGGAGCAGGAGTAGGAAACACAAGAAAAGAACTAACTGAAAGTACTTTAGGAATACCAGTAATAGCACTAGGAATACCAACAGTAGTAGAAACAGCAGTAGTAGTAAACGATGCACTAGATTTATTTATAGAAAAGCTACAACAAGAAGCAAAGTCAAATGATTACTTAAATCAGTTAAAAGAAGAAGATAACTACGAACAAATAAAAGAAGCACTATTACCGAAAGACTTTAATTTTATTGTAACTCCAAAAGAAATAGATGAGTTGATATTAAATATGAGTGAAGTAGTGGCGAGAGGAATAAATATGAGTATGTAAAATTTAAATTCAAAGTGGCTTTGCCACTTTGAATTTAAATTTTAGTTAAAAAATAAAGCAATAACAAATGCACAGGGTAAAATGCATAAAATAGATATTTTACTTTAGGACCTTGTTTTCCATTATACATACAAATAGGTACTAAAGAAATGCATGTAAATAATATATAACCTATATAATAAATATATAAACTAGGATAACTAATTATATTAGGTAAATATTTTAATATAGTTATAAGAATAAATGCTAAGCACATAAGGCTTTTTTTATTAGGCCAAAATTTATTAAATACATAAAATACAAATATAACAGCTATACCATAAGATCCATAATCTACTTGTATAAAATGAGCAATAACACAAATTAATATAGCAAATAAAGTTCCTAAATACTTATTTTTAATGTTATCAAACCCATATAAACAGATAATACCTAAGAATAGTGTGAAAAATATATTCAAATAATAACTATCATAAAAAGTTGATAAAAATAGCATAAATGGAATTTGCGAAATAAATGCAAAAATAAATAATCGTAAAGCATATTTCCTTACATTGTGTGTATGTATATATCCTTGTACAACTTGAAAAGCAAATATAGGAAATGCAATTCTTCCAATAAGGTTTAAAAAAGAAAAATGTCCTATAAAACTATCTCCTACATGGTCGAAAAGCATAGTAATTATTCCTATTATTTTAAGTAAAAAACTCGTCATATAATCACCATAAATATTATATTACAATTCACAGTATTACTATTAAAGTCTGCTCCTAAGGAAATAATATATGCAAATTGCAATAATATTATCCTACAAACAGAATAAAAAAGCAATAAAATAGTTGCATAAAATATTTTATTGATATAAAATATAGTTTATAAAATACTAAGGAGGAAAATTATGCCGAATATTAAGTTGAATATAGAAAATTCAGGTGTAGATTTAAAGAAGATTATGGAATATTCTCAAAAGGTAGAAGAAATCCATGAAGAATTATATGATAAAAAGGATAATGAAAAAGAGTTTTTAGGTTGGCTTAACTTACCTACAAATTATGATAAAAAAGAGTTTAGCAAAATAAAAAAATGTGCAAAAAAAATAATAAATGATTCAGAAATATTATTAGTAATAGGAATAGGTGGCTCATATTTAGGTGCTAGAGCTGTAATAGAAAGCCTATCACATACATTTTATAATTATTTAGACAGCAAGCAAAGGAAATATCCACAAATACTATATGTTGGAAATAATATGAGTGGGACATATTTAGAAGAATTAATAGAACTAATAGGAGATAAAAGCTTATCAATAAATGTAATTTCAAAATCTGGAACAACAACAGAGCCAGCAATTGCATTTAGAATATTTAGAGAATTTTTAGAAAATAAATATGGAGTAGAAGAAGCAAGAAAGAGAATATATATAACTACTGATAAAGAAAAAGGAGCATTAAAGAAATTAGCAGAACAAGAAGAATATGAAACATTTGTAATTCCCAATAATGTAGGAGGAAGATATTCAGTATTAACAGCCGTAGGTTTATTACCAATAGCAGTATCTGGAATAGATATAGATAAGTTAATGCAAGGAGCAAAATTTGCAGAAGAAAAATATGCCGATAAAAATTTAAAATATAATGATTGCTATAAATATGCAGTACTAAGAAACCTTTTATATAAAGAAGAAAAAAATATAGAAATATTAGTAACATATGAACCAAAAATGCACTATATTATAGAATGGTGGAAACAACTTTATGCAGAAAGTGAAGGGAAAGAAGGAAAGGGAATTTTTACAGCAGGAGCAGAATTTACAACAGACTTACATTCTATAGGTCAGTATATACAAGAAGGTAGAAGAAATTTATTTGAAACAGTATTAAATATAGAAAAAACAAAATCTGAAATAACTATAAATTTAGATGAAGATAATTTAGACGAGTTAAACTATATTACAGGAAAAACACTAGACTATGTAAATAAGAAGGCAATGGAAGGAACGATTAATGCACATGTAGAAGGTGGTGTACCTAATATAGTAATAAATATAGAAAGGCTAAATGAAGAAGCTATAGGACATTTAATATATTTCTTTGAACTAGCTTGTGCTATTTCAGGAAAGCTACTAGGAATAAACCCATTTGACCAACCAGGAGTTGAAAAATATAAAACAAATATGTTCAAATTATTAGGAAAACCAGGATATGAAGAATAAAAACAAAAAATCAAGCTCGTATTTAGCTTGATTTTTTGTTTCATATTTACTTTTATACTCTAATATGTTATAATATTATGTATATTAACAATAGGAGGTAAAATATATATGCTTACAAAATCAAGTGCAATTGACAGATTTTTAAGAGACAATCCAGACTTAAGAGATAGGCGGTTTGGGTTACCTGACATAGGAGTTAGACATGATGGAGAACGTTTTAACCCTACTGTGCAGGAAATTGCTGATGCAATTGAATTTTATGGTTATGGAGTAAGAGATGAGAACATTGCTACAATGCCAGACTTAGACTTAGGCGGAGGAAACCCTATAAAGTTTAGACCATTTCCGCCAGCGGCTAAGGCTATGGAGCAGTATTCAAAATCAGCTTGGATGTATCGATATCCATACACTGAAGGTGCCGATACCATAAGACAACAGTTACTAAACTATGTAGAAAAAGAGGGATTTATAAATACAGAACCCTACAACAGAGATAACATTGATGAAAAAGGACTTTCTGTTCACAATATAACTTTTTCTGTTTCTACATCAGTACTGTACAACCAAATTATAAGCCTACTTGCAAATCCAGGAGATGTTGTATTAGTAACTGGGCCAAGCTATGGTCTTTTCACGATTAGAACTGAGCGTTCAGGTGCGGACGTAGAGGTGATAGATCTTGAAAAAGAGGATAACTTTTTAATAAATCCTCACAAGCTTGCAAGCAGAATTGACCAGATTAATGAGAGTCTGCAACTTGCATACCATAGAAGACGTGGATATGTTCCAAGGGTAGTTGCATTTTTAAATGCCAACCCTAATAACCCAACTGGAAAGGTAATGGGAAAAAAGCAAGAGGAACTGCTATACGAAATTGCAAAAGTATGCCAAAAGCGAGGAGTTTTTGTAATTGACGATTTGGTATATCGAGACATTACTTACGATAAGGAAAACATAGCAATGCCAATTGCTACAATTCCTGGAATGTTCAGAAATACGATTTCTCTGTTTGGATTATCCAAAAGCTATGAAATGGCTGAGTTAAGAGCAGGCTTTGTAGTAGCAGATGAAGCAATAATTTATGGAATAGTTAATAAAACTTTCCAGACTATGGATTCTGTTCCAACAATAATAGGTGAAGCTCTGGTAGGTGCCTATAATGCAAAGAAAAAACGGTATAAGGCTTATGATATTTACTTTGAGGAGTTAAGAGAGCTATATGTGTATAGGTATAACCTATTAAAGGCTCTTGTTAACGGAATTGATGCAGCAGAGCCTAAATACAAAGACAGAATAATAAAAGCTGTAATGGAAAATTTGGAGTTCTCAGAAGCAAGCAAAGCTTTAGCAGGAATTCCCATGGTAGATTTCCCTGAAAATTTAGAGCCAGAGGCAGGATTTTTTGCAATTTTGGATTTTACTAAAATTAAGGGAATGAAATACAAAAGGCACACAATTAGAACAGAGAAAGACTTAACAATATTCTTCTATGCTACTTCCAGAACGAGGTTTTTAGTAGGCCAATCAATATCTTGGCCATATAAAGATGAACTTGTAGGAAGAGTAAGCTATGCAGTGGATGAAGACAAACTTATAAAAGGAATGTTAAACATTCACAATGCCATTCTTCTTCTTGAGCCAAAGGATGACTATGAAATTCGTAAAAATGAGTTCAAAGACCAAAGGCAGATGGTAGAAATTAAAGTAGATGGCTGGAAAAATGCGTATGACTTAATAATTTCTTCAAATTACTTAAATTCTTTGAACTATGAAGAACAAACCAAACGTTATGAGGCAAGTTTTGAGGAATACAAAGACTTAGTACTTGTAGCAGTAAGGGGAGAAGAGATATTAGGATATGCTTGCTATAGCACCACACCAAATATAGATGACTTCCAGTCAGAATTAGTTAGCCTTTACATTAAACCCTCTGAAATAGGCAGAGGAATAGGAACATCCTTGTTCACAGAAACCTGCAAAGAATTAAAAGATTTAGACAAGAAAAATATGATAGTCTGGTGTCTTAGCGATAACAAAAATGCGATTAAGTTCTACAAAGGGCTTGGAGGCAAAATCGTAAAGACAAAAGATGCAAAAATAGGAGATAGAAGTTATAAAGAATATGGTTTTTATTTCCAACTAAAATAATAATTTTACCAACAAAAGCAGCCAAATGGCTGCTTTTGCTATGCTTTAATATTCAATTGTAATGCTATTTAGAAGATATCCCCCATATAGTCGTCCACTCCATTCTCTATAAGAGTCATATTAAGTTCCCAACCATCATCAACTACTTTATTGTATTTGGTAAGAATTTCATTAGGACTCATCACTGTATCTTCCTTGATAGTTACTTCAGCATATCCTTCAGCTTGACCAAAAGTAAAGAAACCTCCAAATATAGGACTAAATGCTGTCCAACAGCCAGGATATTTCAAGTCTGGAAAACAATAAAGAAGAGGAGAAAGTTTACGCTCCGTAGACATCTTCAAATATACAAGGTTATTGGTGACTTCATTATATTTACCATAGATATATCTTTCAGAATCATATATGGAGGAATATTGTTCCTTCATATAACCCTTAATCTGCCCAGACTCTTCAAGTACGAAGAATCCTTTAAAGTCTGCTGGTAATTTGCTATACCGTCCATTTTGTTGAAACTTACCTTCAATACTGAATACACTCTCATACTTTTTCCTCCTTACATTTTAATGCGAGAATATAGTTACTTAGAGCATATTATACTTTTGCCTTTAGGCAAATTTGATTGGAGTGTTCTTATAGGAACTTTCACAAAATGTTGAAAAATCAATAATTACATGGGACACAAGAAAGTATATTTACTTATTTTTCAAAAATTTGTTTTGTTCGCTTGTATTTTAGTAAATAATGTTGTATAGTATGTAACCATAGAGAATGAGAATAAGCAGTGTGAGTGCTACCACTTTACATACACAGTTTTATCTGTGAGAATGGAGGTGGTGCTATATGGTAGAACAAGCTATGTTAATGATAATATACTTACTTTTCTACGGTTTAGTAGGAATGACTATTATAGCATTTGCCTTGATTATTGCAATAGTAGTAATTTTGAGCAAATAATAAAAGCACCACATTACGCTTCGCCAAGCTATGTGGTGTTTTATCATAATTTATATGGTAGCACACATTTCTGTGGCTCTCATTTTCTATTTTTATTATACATTCATTTCTTTGTTTTGTCAAATATAATTTTGCGAGTTGTACCTATCAGAGAAATTGTAAGTTAAAATCTAGCTTCCTATATTATTTACAAGAATTGAATTTATTCCGTTATTCCTTAAAATATCAATAGTATCTTTCCTATCGTCTATAAATAATATTTCTTCTAACTTACAATCATTAAGTTTTTGTATTATTTTTACACCATCAACTTTTAATTCTTGAGAAGCAGTAGATATAACTTCAATATCATCACCATAATATTTATTAATAAAGGATTGTTTTGCTTTTAAATGAAATGAAAATTTCATTCCTGATAAACAATACATTTTAATACCTTTAGTTCTTAAATCAATAATAAAATTATATAATGGTTCTGATTTTATACACGTTTCAATATCTTCATAAAAAGTATTTGGGTTTTGATAAGCATTTAAATAATAACCTAGATATTTATCTTCACTTTCTCTACGATGTTTATAAAAATCTTTATCTTTATGTACTGCTAATGTATCATCAAAATCAAAAATAACTACTTTAATATTTTCTAAATTAATATTTTTCATTTTTATATTTTACCTCTACTATTACTATTTTTATTGATAATTATACTAGATTTTGTAAGGCTTTACAATAACTTTGACTATTTTTTTATTAATTAATAAGAAGCTATGTAGATGAGAGTGTGGCAAAACTGTAATACGGGAGTAATACTGGAGTAACTTTAAATAAAGAAAACTATATAATACAGATATATCAGTAAATGCAAGAAAAGGTGTAAATGTAAAATACTTAAGCTAAATTATCAGCATAAAATAAAAAATGTTTTTATGGAACGCTAAATCCCATAAAAACATGCATACTGGTGCCGATGGTGGGACTCGAACCCACATGGTTTCCCGCACGATTTTGAGTCGTGTGCGTCTGCCAGTTCCGCCACATCGGCATATACAAATTTAAGATATCTAAGTACACTGATAAGTTATATGTAATCGCTACTCTCAACAGCTAACTTAACATCGGTATATATATGTAATATTTTATATAATAACAGAAAATAGTAAAAAGTGCAAGGAAAAAAGCAAAAAATAGTGATTTTAAATTCTTTTATTGTTATAATAAAAGAAAAAATAAAAGGAAATAAAAATATGACAAATAAAGAAATAAGAGAAAAAATAGAAGAATTAGCAGATGCAAAATATAAAGAATTTCATACAGGGTTATGCCCAAATAGTAATGAAATTATAGGAGTTAGAGTACCAGTTCTAAGAAACTTTGCAAAAGAAATTGTAAAAAATGAAAATGTAGAAGAATATTTAGAAAATGCTTTAGATAATTCTTATGAAGAAATATTACTACAAGGAATGGTACTAGGATTATGGAAAACTAATATACAAAATTTTTGCACATATTTAGAAAAATTTATTCCAAAAATAAATAGCTGGGCAGTATGTGATGTATCAGTAGCAGGATTTAAAACTACTAAAAAAAATATGGAACATATGTGGAACTTTATACAAAAATATTTAAAAACAGATAAAGAATTTGAACTACGTTTTGCCATAGTAATGCTACTAGATTTTTATATAACAGAAGAAAATATAGAAAAAGTGCTGGAAATATTAAACAACATAAAACATCCAGGATACTATGTAAAAATGGCAGTGGCCTGGACAATTCAAGTAGCATTTGTAAAATTCCCTAAAGAAACAATGAAACTACTTAAAAATAATAAAATAGACGATTGGACATATAATAAAGCTTTACAAAAAATTATTGAATCATACAGAGTAGATGAACAAACTAAAGAGATAATAAAAAATATGAAAAGAAAATAGTATAGTTTTAATAAAATTGTACTATTTTTACTTTTTCTATTGTTAAAACCAAATAAACTGTATATAATAATAAAGAAAAATGTCAAAAAAGGTGAAAAAATGTATTATCCATATAATTTAATAGTAGTAGAACCAAAAATAAATAAATGGAAAATATTTATAGTAGTATTGATAGTGCTTGTTATAATACTATTATCTATTTATGGTGGAATAAAATACGCAAAATATATAGAAAATAAAAAGTTTGAACAACAATTACAAAAAGAGCAAGAACAGAAAGAAGAGCAAAAGAAAATAGAAGAAGAAAAAGAAGCAAAGAGGTTAAAAAATTCTAAACCTTTAACGCAGGAACAAATGGGGGCAATAGAAAATATATATACATCAGAAGAAAAAAGAGTATTTTTAACATTTGATGATGGACCAACAACTTCTGTTACACCATTTATATTAGACTTATTAAAAGAGGAAAATATTAAAGCAACATTCTTTGTTTTAGGAAATAGAGCAAAATCAAATCCAGACTTAATAAAAAGAGAATTTGAAGAAGGGCATTACATAGCAAACCATGGTTATACTCATAAATATAGTAGCATATATACAAATAGTCAAACAGTATTAGATGAATATAACTATACAGAAGGTTGTATACAAGATGCTTTACAAAACCCAGATTATCACTCAAGAGTATTTAGGTTTCCAGGAGGAAGTGTAGGTGGTTACTACAAAAATATAAAAATGGAGGCAAAAGGGTATTTAAGGCAAAATGGAATAGTTTCATTAGACTGGAATTCATTATCAAAAGATGCAGAAGGAGCAAAAACAAAAGAAATGCTACTTCAAAATGTAATAGATACAGTAGGAAATAAACAAAGTGTAGTAATATTAATGCATGATGCAGCAGATAAAATTTTGACGTATGAAACACTACCAAGCGTAATACAATATTTAAGAGAGAATGGATATAGCTTTAAAAATTTATACGATATACTAGGAGATGGATAATATGGAATATGATGTAATTATAATAGGAAGTGGGCCTGCTGGGATATCTGCGAGTTTATATACAGCAAGGGCAAACTTAAAAACACTTATAATTTCAAAAGGAATAGGAATATTAGAAAAAGTAAATAAAATAGACAATTATTATGGTTTAGCAAGTGATTTAACAGGAGAAGAGCTACAAGAAATAGGAATAAATCAAGCAGAGAAATTAGGAGTGGAATTTGCAAAAGATGAGGTTGTTAAAATAGATTATGAAGAAAGCTTTGTTGTAGAAACTATAAACAGTAAGTACAAAGCAAAAGCAGTAATAATAGCAACAGGAACATCAAGAAAAGCACCTAAGATAGTTGGAATAAAAGAATATGAAGGAAAAGGAATAAGCTATTGTGCTACATGTGATGCATTTTTCTTTAGAGGAAAAGATGTAGCAGTATTAGGAAGCAAAGAATATGCACTTCACGAAGCAGAAGAATTAGGAAGGGTAGCAAACTCTGTAATTATACTCACAAATGGTGAAGAGAGAGTAGAAAATAGAAGTATAGATTTTATAGTAGAAGAAAAGAAAATAAGAGAATTTCGTGGTGGTGATAGTATAGAAGAAATACATTTTGAGGATAATACTATAAAGAAAATAGATGGAGTATTTGTAGCAGTAGGTACAGCAACAAGTAGTGATTTAGCAAGAAAAGTAGGTGCAAGAATAGATGAAAAAGGGAATATAATTGTAAATGAAAATATGAGTACAAATGTACCAAATTTATATGCTTGTGGAGACTGCACAGGAGGAATTCTACAAATAGCAAAAGCAGTATATGAGGGAATGGTAGCAGGGATGAGCATAATTAAGAGCATAAAAAATATATAAATATGGAGGTAAAAATATGAAAATTACAACTGAAAACTTTGAAAAAGAGGTATTAAATTCAGAGGTGCCAGTATTGGTAGACTTTTTTGCAACTTGGTGTGGACCATGTAAAATGATGAGTCCAATAGTAGAAGAACTTGCAAAAGAAATGAAAGGAAAAGCAAAAGTATATAAAGTAGATACAGATGAGGAACAAAACTTAGCAATAAAATATGGAATAATGAGCATACCAACTTTTATAGTATTTAGAAATGGAGAACCAGTAGGTAAAGCAGTTGGAATGAGGGATAAAGAAGAATTAGTAAAATTATTAAATTCATAAAAATGAATATGTTTTGAAGAATTTTCGCATTAAGTATTGACATTTACTAACAAAGTATGCTAATATAAATATTGTCGATATGACATGCGGATGTGGCGAAACTGGCAGACGCGCTAGACTTAGGATCTAGTCCGAAAGGGTGGGGGTTCAAGTCCTCTCATCCGCACCAATGATGTATCTGTTCGAACTAAATTGAGCAGAGAGATACAAATATCATTCTGAAAAGGATGGTATTTTTTTATTGCAAATAAAATTGCTAGGAGAGTAACTATACCAGGTGAAAACAATCCAACAAAAAATAAAAAGAAAAATAATGCTACTAGATTTTAAAACAAAGGGAATTTGATAATATGCTAAAAAGTATAGATGAAGCAACAACACAAAATAGAGCCGAAAATTTTGCTTATGAAATTTCTGGAAAAGACAGACCTAGATTAGCATATTATAGAAATGGCAGAATGTTCAATTCTGAAGTCTATAAATCAAATTTTGACTATTATAGTGAATTACAATATCCTGCAACGATGTTTGCAAGAACATTAAGAGGTATAGGAAAAGAAGATGATGATTTAACAGCATTAGATATGTTATCCGAAATGGCACTTTTACCAAATTTCTTTAACAACATACTAAATGAATATTTAAGAGATGGACAAATGCTAGCTTTTATACAAGAAGTGCAATTTATGGGATTATTAAAGAGAGCATCATATGCAAATTTTGGTTATGAAAATATTTCATACCTACATAATTCAAAAACATATTTAGAAAGACTTAGAAATTTAACTACACAGATGAGAGATTATAGAGAACCTTTTAATGATGAATATTGTGAAAGATAAATTACTATTTCACTTTTCTTAAATATCTGTGTATAATAAGTATAGGAAATGAATAATTGCAGGGAATGCGGTTATTCATTTCCTATACTTATAACAACACATTTGCAATTTAATATAGAGCAGAATGTGTTGTTATTTTATTCCTTATCTATTATTGAATTTACATATTTTATGTATAAAATTGTCCATAAGGTTACGTTTATAGTTGCAAAAGACATTAATACTATTATTAAAAATAGTATAAAACTCATAAACACCACCTCACTTTCTGATAACAAAAGTTTACCTTAGTGCAGAGGCAACACATATCTACTACAATGTTCATTTTCTATGCTGGATAGTATATATATCATTTATTGAAAATTAACAAAACAAAACAAATTCTCGTAGAAGTTTTTTATAAACTACTTGATTTGTTAATCTATATATAAATTTAATTGATATTTGTATCAATCGTTAAGAGAGCCAAAAAGGTTGTAGATAACTACATCAATAGTACCAAAATAAGAAACTGATTTATATGCAGTTTCTTATTTTTTGTATTAAAGTAATTTTAATACTTGTTTTAAAAAAAATATATTGTTATAATAAAAAAGAAATGGAGAGTAATTATGTTTGTAGAAAAAAATAAAGAGTATATAGTACAAATTATAGATAATGGTATGGAAGGTGAAGGAATAGCCAAAATAGATGATTTTGTAATATTTATACCAAATGCTATAAAAGGAGAAAAAGTTAAAATACTTATATTAAAAGTATTAAAAAGTCATGCTTATGGAAAAATAATAGAAATATTGGAAAAATCAAAGTATAGGATAGAAGAAGATTGTACTACATATAAAAGATGTGGGGGATGTAATTTAAGACATATTGACTATGAAGAAACTTTAAATATAAAACAAAGAAAAGTAGAAAACTTAGTAAATAAAACTCTAAAAGGTAATAATATAGAAGTAAAAAATGTAATAGGAATGGGGAATCCTTATGGCTATAGAAACAAAGCACAATACCCAGTAGGAATGAATAAATTAGGAGAACCAGTAATTGGAGTATTTGCTGAGAGAACACACGAGATAATACCAATGCAGAAATGTTATATACAAAATGAAATAGCAGAAAAAATAGCATTTACAATATACAAATTTATTAAAGAAAAAAATATACCAGTATATAATGAAAGTAATAGAAGCGGAATAATAAGACATATAGTAATAAAAGTAGGAATTCGCACTCATGAAATAATGTGTATACTAGTATTAAATAGTAAGAGCATTCAACATGAAAGTGAATTAGTTGACATGCTAGTAAAAGAATATAATGTAAAAACAATAGTAAAAAACATAAACGAAGAAAATACAAATGTAATATTAGGTAAGCAAAACATAGTACTTCATGGAGATGGATATATATATGATATATTAGGAGAATATACATTTAAAATATCACCAATGTCATTTTATCAAATAAATCCAGTACAAGCAGAAGTATTATACAATATAGCAATAGAAATGACGGAATTAAGCAAAGAAGATATATTATTTGATTTATATTGTGGAATAGGAACAATTGGAATTTTTGCTTCTACGCATGTAAAAAAAGTCTATGGAATTGAAATAGTAGAAGAAGCAATTAAAGATGCAAAAGAAAATGCTAAAATTAATAATATAAAAAATATAGAATTTTATGCAGGAGATGTAGAGAAAATATTTGCAAATTTAATAGAAAAAAAACAAGTATATCCAGATGTAATAATAGTAGATCCACCAAGAAAAGGGTTAGATGAAAACACAATAAACAACATATTAGCAGTAAAACCTAGAAAAGTAGTATACATTAGTTGTAACCCTGCAACAATGGTAAGAGATATGAAATTACTAGAAGAAAAATATGAAACAAGTGAAATTCAGCCAGTAGATATGTTTCCATTTACATCACATGTGGAATGTTGCTCGGTACTATATCTAAAAGATTCGATACAATAGTTGAATTTACTGCATTTGAAGATTTTATTAGTTTTGAGAGAAAAGGCAAAAATAAGATAAAAAGAGTAGAAAATCATAAAATTAAGGTAACGATAGAAGTTGATATGGTGTGCGGAGTAGTATAAATTGATTATAAAATATATGAATGTTTGGAGATAAAACTTAAAAGGTAAAGTATGTATTTTATAGAAATATAAGGTACATATTTTTTTGTGAAATTTTAAAAAATCACTTGAATAATAAACAAATGTTTGATACAATTATAAAAACTTAAAAATTGGAGATGATAATATTGAGTAATTTACAAGCAGAAGAATATAAAAATTTTGAAGAAATAAAAAAGATTAGAGAAGATGGAACTGAATATTGGAGCGCAAGAGATTTAAGCAAAGTTTTACAATATAAAAAATGGGAGAATTTTGCAAAAGTAATTGATAGAGCGAAATTAGCATGTCAAAACAGTGGAAGAAATATACAATACGATTTTCCTGAGGTCAGGAAAATCGTTGAAGCAGGTGCATTACAGAAGAAAGTAGTTGATTATGAGTTATCAAGATATGCATGTTATCTAATTGTACAAAATGGAGATCCAAGAAAAGAAGTAATTGCTTTAGGACAAACTTATTTTGCAATTCAAACTAGAAGGCAAGAAGTTGCTGATTATTTCAATCAATTAGACGAAGATAATAAACGATTAGTAATTCGTGGAGATATAAAACAATGGAATCAAATGCTATTAGAAGCAGCACATAATGCAGGAGTAATAACAAACCAAGAGTATGCAGAATTTCAAAATGCAGGATATATGGGATTATATGGCGGATTAACTGTAGATGATATACATGCAAGAAAAAAATTAAAAAGTAATGAAAAAATATTGGATTTTATGGGAAGTACAGAGTTAATTGCTAACCTATTTAGAATATCTCAAACAGAAGAAAAACTAAAGAAGGATAAAATACATAATTGTAGCAAAGCGACTTCAACACATTATAAAGTTGGAGCAAAGGTAAGAAAGGCAATAGAAGATATTGGAGGAACAATGCCAGAAGATTTACCAACACCAGAAAAGAGTATTAAACAAGTAGAAAAGGAGCAACTAAAGAGATTAAAAAATAAGAAAACTAAATTAATGTTAGATGAATAATCGAGCAAATAAAGTATGTAATAATTTAATTTATTATATGCTTTATTTTTTTGACTTTTTATGGTATAGTAACCATAAATGATAGAAGATGAGGTAAGAAATGAAAATATTAGTTGCAGGTTTTAAAGGAAATGATAATTCAGCAAAAATATTATTAGATAATATAAAAGAAAAAAATAATCAACATATTTTATATTTAGAAAATGATTTTGAAGTAAGTAGTAATCAAATAGAAGAAAAAATGTTACAAAATTATGATTATGTATTAATTTTTGGACAAAAGCCAAATACTAAAAATATTTGTTTAGAAAATAATGCTGTTTTATAAGAAACTAAAGTAGAAACAGATTTTTATTATGGTGTTTTAAAAGAAAATTTAGAAATCAATAATTATAAAGTTATAAGTTCATGTGATGCAGGAAATTATTTATGTAATAATATATTTTTTAGATCATTAAGTTTTAAACAAACTAATAACTTAAAAAGTAAAATTGCTTTTATACATATTCCAACTATTGACAATATTGATAATATAGAACTTTTAGCCAGTACAATATTAAATTATATTAATACTTTATCAGATGTTTTTAATGTTGCCTTATTACAATTAAGTCCAACTGATTCAATGCAAAATAATATGTTAAAAGGTATAGAATATTGCAAAAAGGCAAAAGAAATAGGGGCAGATATTGCAGTATTTCCAGAAATGTGGAATACTGGATATGAAATGCTATTTG
>CANSJQ010000005.1 GCA_947647275.1 uncultured Clostridiaceae bacterium
CATAGCACGTGGTTTTTGTTCCACTTCGTTTCACAAGGCTAAAGCGTAATAAAAATGAGGCAATTTTGCCTCATTTTTGTTATGGTTTTACATATTGTATGTCGCTTTTGTCTATACCATTTTGGAAATAGTCATAATATACTGTTCCTCCTAGTAGAGTATACATTTTATCTAAGTCTGTATTTCTTACTCTTCCATCAAAGTCTATGTCTAATGCTCTTAATGCTATTGGGTCTGTTATTATGTTTTGTTTTGCTATATGCATAATTAGTTTGTCTAAGTCTGGTGTTGATACCCTTCCTATTTGAATCTTAGTTTTCTCTCCATCCTTATAATCTGCATCTCCTTTAACTACAATTGTAAATGTTAATTCTTGATCTCCTAGAGTTGATCTTAATGTCATGCCTGTTCCTACATGGTCTTTTGGACCTATTGGATTTCCATCATATCCTAGTACTTCCATATGACCATTTGACTCTAAGTTTCCTATAAATTCTTCTGCTAATACATAAGATTTATATTTTGCTATTTTTGTATCTATAAATGGTTTGTCTATTGTGTAGTGTGGATTTTTGTATCCTTCTACTCCATAGAATCCATCTAATACTTGGTATACTTCTTCTCCATCTTTATATATTTGATGTTCACTATTTTTCTTTTCTAAATAGCTATCATAGAATTTATAGTCTTCTCCATATCTTTTAGAAACTACATATAATTTTTCGTAATCATCTTTTTCATTTAGAATATTTACTTCTACATATTGTTCTGAACATTTATCTTGTAATATTTCAATATTATTGTTGTTTGTATCTCCTAATTTGATATTAGATATTACCATATTATCATCGTAGCCAGTAAATGTTACTTTTACTACTTTTGGTTCACTATCTACTTTATATCCACTTGGGGTTGTTTTTTCTTTTATAACTAATTCGTATTCTCCTGGCTCCGCTGGCATAAATACGTCCTCTATTCTTAGCTGTCCATTGTCATTTGTTTTACCTTTTACTATTTCTCCATTTGCTAACATTACCTCAAATTCTACATTTTCAGTTATAATTTCTTTTGTTTCTGAGTCTACTTTATTTAAAACAAATGTATATCTCTTATCATTTGTATTACCTGTTCCTGTGCCACCCTCTTCATTTGTTATTTTGATAGTTATTGTTGTATCTGGTAACTCATTTTCTTCTGGATTATCGTACTTAGCATTTTCTCCTGTTACTTTTACATCTTTCAAATACATATTTTCGTCACTATCTTTTGCAAATTCTAGTTCTAGCATAATATCATTTACATTTAGTACATATCCATTTGGTGCTTTTAATTCATTTAATTTGTAAATATATTTTCCTTCTTCTTCAGGCATTTTAAATGTTTCAATATTTAGTTTTCCTAGTTCATCTGTTTCATAGTAGTTTACTTCATTTGTTTGCATATTAGTTAATTTGAATATTGCTGTATCAGTAGTTATTGCATTATCTTCTTTATCTACTTTTACTATATTAAATCCATATTCACCTTCTTGTACTACATCATTTTCATTTGTATTTAATATAATTAAGCTTAATAATTGTTCTTTAACTTTTGCTACTTTTAAGCTATCATTTCCTTTAACTACTTCTGCCTTTGTAATAATTAGTTCATCTGATTCATTTTTTGCAAATGTAATGTCTAATTCCATATCTTCAGTAGCTTGTATGTATCCTTCAGGAGTTTTCGTTTCTTTAATTATATATCTGTAAGTTCCTTCTTCTGGTGCTAGTAAGTTATTTACAACGATTCTTCCATTTGCATCAGTTTCTTGTTTTACTACAGGTTGTTTAAGTTCTTGTACTTCACTTTCGTATGTAATTTCTCCTGTTTCTTCATTTTCTACTGGTATTAAGTTTTCATATTTTTCTATTCTGTGTATTTCAAATTCTGCTGGATTATTTGCAATTAGTACATTACTATTTTTATCAGCTTTATTAATTATCATGCCATAAGTATTAGTTGCTACTTCATTTACTGGTTTTAATATAACTTTTGAGTTATCTTCACTAAATTCATAACCGATATTTTGTGGATCTAAAGATACAAGTTCTAGTCTCTTTGTTTCTTTATCTCTTATAAATTTTAGTGTTTTTGTCTGTCCATCTAGTTTAAATCCACTTATTGTTGCTACTTCTTTTATTGTTACTGTTATATATCCATATCCATCGAAATATGGGCTCTTAATTATTCCTGTGTCGTCTGTAGTATCTATCCATGTTGTTTGCGCTTTTCCATATTCTTGTGAAACTGATATTTCAAAAGTTACTCCTGGTATAAAATATGGATATGTAGAATCCTCTATATGATGTTTTTCTATTATTACTTGGTATTTACCATCTTGATTTGATGCCTCTAGTTTATTTGAAATTTGTAATTGTAAAATTTTAGTTCCTTTACCTGTTGGTATTCTATATGTTTCAAAATCTACTTCTACAATTCCTGGAACATCACTTTCTCCAAGTACACGTTTAGTTTCATTTATAAATGCTTTCTCGTTCATCATTATTTCTACATCATTTATATCACTTAATATTTCATGATACATAATATTTCCTTTTGTATCATATTGTACAAGAAGTACTATATCCTCCAATTGTTCATACTTATCCATTTTGTTTTCTCTAAGTGTATAAATCATTGTTCTTCCTGCTTGTATCATTCCACCCTTTAATGTTGTATGCCCATTTTCATCTGTTAATTTAGATGTTTCATTTAGAGTTGTTTCTGTTGTTGTTGCTGATGTTTGCATTACAGATGTAACTGTAAACTCAGCTCCACTTAATTTTTGCTTAGTTTTTCCATCTATTTTTGTAATATCAAATGTAAGTTGTGGGTCATTTTTAACTTTTATGATTATCTCCCTATTTGTATTATCTACTGTTACCTCAAAACCGCCATCATTCTTTTTAGTTAATGTTAAATCTTTTTCAAGCTCTGCAGCCGATACTGTAAACTCTGCATTTACTATTACATTTCCTTTAACTATATTTTGTCCATATACATATCCCGTTGCTGTTTCTATTTGGTTTAATGAAATTTTAATGTCACCTTCTGCTTTTATTCCTGTTACTTTCATTACACCTTTTTCAGCTATGAATGTTGTATTATTTACTTTTCTTATTACATCTCTTGTTGTTCCTGTTACTTCTTTATAAGTTTCTCCTTCACTATTTAATACTTCTACTTGGAATATTGAACCATTTATTCTCATTCCTGTTTGTGAGTCTTGTGATACAATTTTTACTGTATATTGTGGATCAACTGTTCCATTTGATATATTAAATATCATATTATGAGATTTTCCTGTATTTGAGCCTAAGTAACATTCTGCTCTAAAAGAATTATCTATCATTTCTGTTATTCTTCCATATGCATCGAATTTTACTGTTACAGTAATTGGTACTATTGTAGTATAACCTTCTGGAGCTACTACTTCTGTTAAAGTATACTTAATTGTTTTATTTTGATAAGCAAGTCCTAAGTCTAAGTAGAATATACCATTATTATTTGTTTTTTCGTTTTCATCAATTTGATATTGCTCGCTTGTTGTTCCATCATCATTTGTTATAGTAACTAATTTAGTATTTGTAATTGTTTGTAATGTATTTGCAACAGTATTTCCTCTATTGTCAATTTCTTCAGATGTTATCGCAAATATTGCACCTTCTAATAGTTTTCCAGTATTAATGTCATCTTTTACAAGATTTAATTCTAATTTGGTTTCGTTTTTGAAAGTTACTGTTACTGTTCCATGAGCTTCATCTACTACTACATTTGCATATGTAGGGTTACTATTACCTTTTTCTGCATCTAATGCTAATGAATATACTTGTTCACCTTTTTGAAGTACTATCGTTGTTTCATTATTAGGTTCTGCTCTATATCCTTCACCAACATTTCTTTCTGTAATTTTTATTGTAATTTCACCTTTTTCAGTTCTATTGATTGAGCTTGTGTAACCATTTGTATTTGTAGCTAGTAAGTCTGTTTCTACTCCATTAATTGTTACATCATATTTTGTTCCTTCTACTCCAAGACCAGCATAATTTTTATCTTCATTTTTTATAATTAAGTTATATGCATTATCATTCGGAATTGCAAGGTTAATATGTACTGGTATACTGTCTAAGAACTTAATTTGCTTTTTGGTTGCTACAGCAACTGAAACGTTACTTTCATTGCTTAATATTTCATACGCTAACATACTTCCATCTGGATTATATGTTACTTGAATTACAACATCTTGTATTTTTCTATATGTGTTTGGTACTTCTATTTCTGAAATAGTATATTTAACTACTTTGTATGAGCTTGATGTCGCAAATGTATCTATTGTTCCTACTACATTACCTTTATCGTTTGTAACTACCTCAGTGTTTTTAGTAATTCTACCTGAAACTTCAGTTTTTACATTGAATTTTATAGCTTCCATTACTTGGTTTGTAAGTTTGTCATATTTGTGTACTCCTATTCTAACATCTTTTGGCATATTTGTTATAGATAAGTGTACTCCTTTTGTATTTACATATTTATTTGGATTCATAGTAACTACATCTTGTCCACTTATAAGTGAATAGCTTTCTATTTTTCCACTTGCATTAAATTTAACTTTAAATTTAATTATTGAATTATTTGGATAATATCCATTTACTGTACTTGTTTGTTGAATAGTATATTCTATTTCTTCTGATGGATAAATTGGTCCGTATATATGTTTCTAAGTAACCATTTTTATCTGTTTTTACTTCTCCTTGGGCAGTATCACCTTTAGAGTTTGACATTTTGAATGTTGCACCTTCTAATTTTAATGTTGGATAGAATTTATCTACTAAGTCTAAGCTTACATTAAACCTTGGTTTATTTTTTATGTTTGCTTCTAAATCTACTTTTCCTACTCTATTTACATCTTTATCTGCTGATGCTGACTTAACAAATTTATAGTAATCACTTTGAGATTGTGTACTTCTTACTGTTCCATCATTATTAAATGTTACATAAAAGTCTAAGTTACTTACTGGTACATATCCACTTGGTGCTGTTGTTTCTGATAATGTGTATCTTACTGTTTTTCCTGCATATACTTTTCCTATTGTGTTTACACTATTTGCTGCTACACTTACTTCTGCATTTTCTGATGTTACTATTTTAAATACTGCACCTAATTTTGTATTGCTATCATAGTAATCTACTTTATTCAATCTTACGTTGAATTTTCTACTATATGGTATAGTAATTTTTATGTCATTATTTGTCCAACTAATATCAACTGCATTAATATCTCCATATGCATCTGTACTTCTTGGTGTAACGCCTGTTACTCTACCACTTTCGTCATATGCTACATCAAGTATTATATTTCCTGGATCAAAATATCCATTATATCCTGAACCTACTGTATAAGTATTTAATTCATATCTATTTAATCCACCTTCTACACTTGCTCCCCAATATGTCCATCCTGCTTTTCCATTTGAACCTGTTGTATAGTATTTTTGTGTTCTGTATTCATATGAGTTATTACTTACATGTGTATTGTTTAAATATGGATCTATTCTTATACCATCTAAACCTTTACCTGTTACTTCATCTACAACTGTTGCTGTAATTGTTGTAATAGGTGCATATTTTACTGTTATTTGAAGTATATTTTCCTCTGTATTTTTATTAATTTCAATAAATCCACTTGTAATATTGTTTGTAGATCTTTCTCTTACTAATTTTGAGTCAATTAGTTCTCCTTTTTCATTATATGTTACATTAACTACTGCAATTAAACGATCTGAACTATTTCCTAAGTACCAATTTCTATATTTTTGATATTGTATTGGGCTTGTTGGCTCTGCTTGCTCATATATATAGAATGTTCTTGTTTGTGAGTCTATATTTATATTTGGTACATTATCTGCCTCTGTTGGTGCTAAACTAATAGTATTTGCGCCATATAAGGTTTTTATGTCTCCTGATGTAGTATTTAATTTTTCATCAGTTGTATATGTTATTCCATAATCTCTTCCAAAACTTGGTGATAATTTACTCTCATATGGATTTATATATCCTGACTTAATACGATTATAGCCTGAACTATTATATAAATTTGTTGTTACTGTATATGTTCCTTTTAAAGCATTTCCTGTATACATATCTTTAGTTACCATTTGTACATTAAGCATTGGATAGTATTTTACTGTTATTGCTAATGAATTATTATTACATGTAACACTTAAATATCTACTGTCAGCTATATATCCTATTGTATGTGAATCTTGACCTGGATTATATAAACTTGCTTCTTCTATACCTCCATTTTTATCAACCTTTACTCTTATTAAAAGTGCATATGGTATTGATTGATATGTTTTTAAATGTCCTTGTGTTCCTATATAGTATTCATTTGGTGTTTTCTGTTGTACTAATCTTAGTATATGTATTCCTTCTGATAAATACGATGCATGCCCATTTTTTTGTTCTCTTAAAAGGTCTTCATCTTCCCCATGTTGTTTACTTCCTGATATTAATGTAGTTGCTAAAGATGTTTCTATTGAATTACTATATGTTAAATATCCATTTGCATTTTTTGAATTAGGATCAACTGTATAAATTTTAAACTGTGCGTTATCTAATTTTTTGTCTGAATCATATGCATCTTCAACTATTAAGTGTATATTAACATCTGGAGATGGTTCATTTCTTATTTGTAAATTTATTGTAAAAATATCTTCAGTTAGTTCAAGTGCTTGTATATAATTTGTTCCTGAAATTATTTGGATAGGATTATTTTCTATCATCTTTCCTGTTTCGTCATAAGTAATTTTAAATATTATATCTTCATCTGGCCATTGGCATCCACTTGGTTTTTTAGTTTCTCTAACTGTATACTCTATTGTTTTATTTTCAAGTGTTTTATCCATATAAGCAATTGTTCCACCTTGTACTGTAGTTACTCTTTCTGAATCTATTCTTACATATTCTTTTATTTCTTTTAATACATCATTCACATCATCTTGTACTATTTTTCCATCTAAAATTAATTTACTTGTTATTTCTTCATATGTGATTGAATCTACTTTTTCATTTATTTGTGTCTTTGTAATTTTTCCAGTGTCTATAAATATACTTATTTTTTCATTATAATTTATACCTTGTAACACTTTATTCTTTTCTTCTTCTGTTAGTCCATGTGTTTCAACTAAATCAAGTAAAGCTAATTCTTTTCTATATGTGTCAATGTCATCATCTTTTATTTTCATTTTATGAAGTGCTTCATATAAATACTGTTCTTCTGTAAGTTCTGCTGAATCTAATATTAGTTTTTCCTTCATTTCTTCTGAATAATTATTCAAATCTTTTTCTAATATTCTTGCCGTTATAGTAAAATCTACATTAGAAGGTCCATATGTGTCAGCTCCAACCATAGTTTTTACTTCTTCACCTTTTTCTACAAATTGTCCACCATTATTATAAAATTTACCTATTTTTATTTTTAGTTGAGGGTTACTTTGTATTGTTACATTTACTTTTAAGCTATCTACAGGATTTCCCGTTGTTGGAATTGATACTGTAGTTGGACTTCCGCTACTTATTATTGTTGCTTTTGCTACTTTTCCTTGGCTATCAAACTCAACTTCTATTTCAGTATCTATAACTTGCGCTTGGTATCTTGTTGAAGGTGATATTTCACTAATTATATATGTTATTTTATTTGAGAAAGTACTCTTTCCTAAATATGCTATTGCTGTTGGATTTGTAGTTGCTGTATCTTCTTCATCTGTTGATGATGTTACTTTATAGCTTGTTCCATTTAATATTTTGCTGTTATCTTGTCTATCTATATTTGTTATTTCAAATTGTACTGCTGGATAGTTTTTAACTTCAATATTAACTATACCTTTATCATTTCCATTGTAACCTATATCTGTCGCTTCAGATGGCTGTTTGTGTGATACAGTTACAAATGTTACGTGTTCATTTACTGTACTTCCATCTTTTATTTTTGCATCTACTATTTCTTTATTTTCATTAAATGTTACTTCTATTTCAAACTCATCAACTGTACAATATGTTCTTGCAGCAGCAATTTGCTTTACTTTATATGTTACAGTTATATTTTCTTGTAATTTATCTACATATGTTTTTGCTATTCCTCCAACATCTGTTCTAATATTTTTAACTATTGGTGTTTCTGATGTAATTTCAAATTGTCCACCATTTAATTTTTGATTATCAAAGAATCCTATGTTATTTATTACAAATGGTACCCCTGGTTCCACCTTAACTTCAATATTTACTGAATCTACTGTACTAGATATTACCGTTAATATATCTGTTGATAATGAGTTTGCTAATATAATTTTATCATCTTGATCATATTCTATTTCAAATTTTAAGTCATTTAGTTTTACGTAGTTATCAATCTCATTTGTTTGTGTTAATGTATATTCTACTTTTTGTGATTGTTTAGCATATCCAAATTCTACTCTTGTTGTTCCAGTATTTCCTACTCTTTCACTTACAGGTGTCACTTTATATTCTATTGTATTTATTACTGCTCCTGTAATTGCATCTTTTGATTGTATATTTATAGTTACTGTTGGGTCTACTTCTATTGTTAAGTTTAGAGTTTTTCCACTGTGTGTCTCTCTTACTATGTTTCCTGATAAATCTGTAACCTCTTTTATATTACCATTTGAATCATATTCAATTTTAAATGTTTGGTTTTCTAAATGGTCATATTGCATGTTATCTACTATTTCTTCTAATACATATGTACGAATTGAGTCTGGTACAACATATCCCACTTCTACTTTTGTAGTACCTGTTCCTGGCATATTTATTGAAGGTGTAATTTTGTATTCATTTCCAGTTATAGCCCTTTTTGTTCTTCTATCAATTGTTGAAATATTTACTGTTAATTTTTCTTGTGGCTCTATGTTTAATTTTATATCTATATCATTTCCATTAGTTGTATTTGTTGCTTCTATACTCCATGTTGTTCCATATCCTGAAGTAGCCTTATTAGCTTCGTTTTCTGCAATTGTTTCTGCAGTTTTAACTTGTCCATTTAAGTCAAATACTACTATTACATCAATTGGTTTTGCTAATTTTTTATAATAGTCTGCTACTTTTAATGTATCTACTGTATATGTTACTTTGTAGCCTTCTATTTCATAGTTTGCACCTACTATTGCTAGTGTTTTTCCTTCTTTATTAGTAGGATTAGTATTTTGTTGTGCTCCTTGGCTTGTTGAAACTTTAAACTTGTATCCTTCTATTGGATTTTGTGTAGTGCTATCTTCTGCTTTTATTCCAAATCTAAATGTGTCTAATTCATAGTCTATTAATTGTACTTCTGCACATGTTTTTATACTTCCATCTTGTAATACTACTTTTTGCAATGGTTGTAATTTCGCTCTTGGTGTTTTATAAGCACTATTTTCTAGTTCTATTGTAGCTTCTCCTGTTACTGGATCTACACTTTTTACTGTTAGTATCTCAGTATATTGATTTATTCCATATCCTATTGGAGCTTCTACTTCTGTAATCTCTATTTTTGTACCTTCTGATACTAAAAGTCCTGCAAACTCTACTGAATCAGTTATCTCTATTCCTCTTCTAACAACTCTTGTTCCATCAAGTCTTGTAACTACAACATCATATTTTGATCCTTGTAGTTTCTTTTCATCTTTGTCCACTTTTACTAAATCTAGTGAGAAATTACCCACATCTTCATAATTTGTGTAAATGTCTAAGTATACATTTGATTCATATGCTACATTTGTTTCATATCCATCAAAAGTTCTTTTAGCTAATAGTCTATTTCCCCATGTTGCTTCAACATTTGTAATTTGTATTATACCCTTATTTTCATTAAATCTAAATGTTAATTTTAATGTTATTTTTGTATTTTCAAGTACTTTTCCATTAGCATCTATTTCATACATATATAAGTAGTCTACTCTTTCGCCATCATTTAACTCTGTACCATTTACCTCTATTCCCTCTACTTCAAAATATCCGTCATTATTACTTATTGCTGGGTTTAAAGTAAATACATTTCCTGACTTAGCTATTGCTGTATAATTAGTTGCTGCTGTAATTGCCTTTCCTCCAAGTTTTAGTGTTGGTGATATAAGTACAGTTTTTACTCCTCCTACTAAATTATTATTAATATCCTTTTTATTTACATATAAGTTTAATATTGTATTATTTCCTGTTTTTTCTTTATTTACATCATGGTAAATAATATTTTTTCCTGATATTTGAGCACCTATTTTTTGGTCATTTCCATTATATTGATATGGCTCTTGATGTGTTATTTGATATACTCCATTTATTTTTGAAAGTTCTATTATTTGTTCTTGTGTATTTATTATATGACCTTTTATTGTTTCTATTTGTTTTACTGTTATTTTAATTTCATCTGTACCTACGAGTCTTGTTGTTATCATTCCATTGCTATCAGTTGCTCTTCCTGTTATTTTTCTTACAACATCTCCTGATTCAATTGTAATATTATATTTTGCTCCTTGTAAATTTCTATTTTTATCATCAACTAGTTTTATTTGGAAATTATAGCTGTTTGCTGCATCTGGTGTTAAACCTATTTCTACTTTTCCTGTATGGTATGCAAAGTCCTCACTCATTAGTTCATAACTTGGTGCAAAGTATGGAACTGTATATGATGTATCACTACAATCATCTATAAATTTGTTGTCATCAAAGTGTACACTTATTCCTCCTAGTTTTCTCTCTACATTTGTGTATCCATATGGTAATCCATTTGTTAACATTATATCATATGCATATACTCCTGCCACTTCATCATCTACCAAGAAATTAACTATTCCATTTCCATCTGAAACTCCAGTATAAGTTTTATTATTTATTAAATTTACTAATGTAAGTCCTACTCCTGGAATGCTTATGTCTCTTTCATCATTATCTATCATATGAACTTGTATTCTATTTTTTCCTGATCTTTCAACACTTGTTAAGTTAACAACTAAGGCATTTGCATCACTATCTGCTATTGCATCTAAGTCTATTGGGTCTTTAGCTGTTATTAATTGCACTCTTCCATCTGTTCTTGAAAATACTATCTCTTTTACTTTAGTATCTGCATGATATCCTGTTTTTGGATTAACTTCTGTTAATTTTACTCTTACATTACCTGTTCCTGGTAAATCAAGTTTAATTTGTCCATTTTCATCTGTTATACATCCATTAACTGTATTTGTAATTTGTTGACCACTAGAAGTTACTCTCGTTACTTCAACATTATATATTGCACCTTGTAGTTTTTTATCATTATTTTTAGAATCTGATACATTCATTTCTAATCTAAAGGTATCTGTAATTTCTGATTCATTTTTTACTACTACCTTTTCTTGTGTTCCATTTATATATATACTTTCTACATTATTATTATGTTTGTGAGAAAATTCAGTTACTTGTCCATCTTTAAATGTTACATATAATGTTACATTTCCTATTCCGTCATATCCATCTTGCTCACTTAATTGTGAAAGTACATATTCATATTGTCCATCTTTTGTCATTACTGCTGGTCTAAATGTTAAGTTTCCTTGTTCATCTGTTGTTCCATATAGTGCTTCCATTTCATACTTACTGTTTAATTTTGGTTGAATTAATCTGTATTCTATATTTCCTAATTTTACATTAGAATTTACTGAATCTACAGTTTCAACTTTCATTTCATATGTTTGAACTGATATTGGAAGTTTAACATTTATATTTCTATTAACAACATCAACTTCTGGTTCTGTTACATCAGATTCTGCCCATATACCATGTCCTTTTGGATCATTATGTACTATAATTGTTGTTGCATCTGTTTCTGAATATCCAAATTGATTTACATTTGGTTTTATTTCAAATGTAATATCTCCTAATGTTTTTAATTCTTCTATAAATATTTTTCCTTTTTCATCTGTCTTTAATACTTTATTATATATAGTCTCTACTATATCATTTCCTTCTTCATCTTGTCCTTTTACTACTGTTCCTACTACTTTTATATCTAAATCTTTTACTGGAAGTTTATCACTTTTTTCGCTAACTGCCTCTATTGATAAACTATATTTTTTACATATAATATATATAGGTGAATGTTCCATTTCATAATTTCTTTTATCACCTGTAAAATTGTCATAATTTATTGTCATTTTGCTACTTGTATTTAATTCTCTATATATTTTTCCTGAATCTATTCCCTTACTTTCATCTAATGTTAATGTAAATTGTACTTTTTTAGTTTCACCAGATTTAATGTTTGGACATTCCAATGTATAACCATTCTCTGTTTTAGTAAATGTTACATCTGCATCTTTATTCCCTTCTGTTAATGTAAAATATTCTCTTGTTTCTTCAGTAAATATATCTTCTACTTTTACATTTATTATACTGTTATTTATTTTATTATATATAGGAGAAAAACTTTCTATGTCGCCTATCATTTGTACATCGCCAACTGTATCTGAGTTTTGTGTATACTCATTATTAGTCATATCTGTTAATATTGAATATACATTTATACCATTATTTACACTTAATTGTAATTTTTCTAGAACTGGATCTGTTGCATCTGAGAATATTATTAAGTATTTTTCATTTTCAGTTGTTGAAAATGTACTTATAGCTTTATCAATTCCATCACTTAAATTTGATCCTTGACCATTTACAAGCCCATTGATATGACTTACATAATTAGATGTAGAAACTGTTCCTAGTCCTGCTTTTACTACATGATTATTAGATATAGAAATTTTAACACCTTTGACATCAGCTAATAAACCTCTAACAAATTCAATTGCTTTTGGCTTTACTTGTGTTTCTATATCATTAATTTCCATACTGCTAGAAGTATCTACTACTATTGCTACTTCTGGGTTACTACTCCTTGTTTTCAAATTGCTAATTGCAACCTCATAAGTTAAGCTTTTTGTAGTTTCTGATACTATTTTTTTAGTTACACTTGACTCTCCATTATTGGCTATATTCTCTGAGCCATCATCTTTCACTTCAACTACATAGTCTTGACTACTTGTTGCATATGTAATTATGCTTATTAACAATATTGATATTAATAATATTGCTAATCCAATTACTAACCTTTTTTTGTTATTTACAATTAAATTTTTGATTTTCACCTTGTCCATATTTACTTTTTCTCCTTTTTAAACATATTCATGGTAACTCTACTATAAAAAAAAATAAAGCTTAAGTCAATCGACAAAAACTTCCATTTTTCAAATATTACAAAGTATTTCAAAAATATTTTTCTAGGGAAATAAAGGTTTTTTACACTTTTTTTAGTAAAATTTGCTAATATTTTTGTTTTGTTATATTTTCTTTACAAAACCAAACTAAATATTAGCTTTTATATGGGAATTAAGGAATTCCAGCTTTAGTGTTTTTCAATTTAACCTATATGTAAATTTAAATTAAAACAAAACAAATTAAGAACTTATTGCTTATAAATTCTTAATTTGTGAATAATTATTTTTTTCATAATTTTATTGTAATTCGTTTTTTACAGTTTGAATTTCTGTAACAGTTGCTTGTGCTGCTGGTTTATAGTAACCTTTTGACTGAGCTACTTTAAACAGTTCATATTGAAAACTCTCGTCATTATTTCTAATTTGTTGAACTGTTTGCCTTAACTGTATATTTTCGGCTTCTGAAATAACTCCTTGATATGTTGTAAGGCTAGCTTTCAAGCCACTTAAAATATCATTTACCATTGTTTTTTCATCCATAATATTTCCTCCTTTTTGTCCATTGGGGACGTTTCCTTTTGGATATAACTGTTTTTTTCTGTTGACTATTAAGGCTTTTCCTATTATAGTCGAAATATTTAATATCTAAATATATATGCCATTTACTTAAAATGGCTGTTCAAACTTTGCCCATTTTTCTCAATTTGGAACTGTCCCTAATTGTGCCATTTTTCTGTTAATTATTTAAAAATGACATTAATTTTTGTTTTGTATTTAGTGTATCTTGTGCCGATTTTGTAAACATTTGCTTTATTTGTGGGTCTACTGCTTGTGATGCATAATTGTTTAATTTTTGGTATGAAGTTTCATGTGCTCCTATTAAGTGCCTTAGATTTTGTAATTCTACTTGAGTTAAATTTGCCATATTTATCCTTCCTTTCTCACATATATATTTTTAGTATTAACGTATTTTATTTGATTTATACAACTTTTATATATAAAAAATAGTGGTTTCCCACTATTTTAATAATATCTTTTCTATATCTTTCCACCCATTCACGCGAATTATTCCCTTTTCTTCTAATTCTTCGTCAGTTAGTTCTTTATTATGATATGCTGTAAATAACATTTTTATTTGTGCATTTCCGTTTAAGTTTGAGAGTTTATCGTCTATTTTTATATCGCAATTTATTATTTCTTTATTAGTAGTAAAAATATAATTATTAGGCGATATGAATGGTAAATTTTTTGATAACCATTCAAACTTATTTTTCAAATTATTGGCAGAGTATTCTTCATTATCTCTAAATATATATGCTGTTGTAATATATAATTCATACTTTTTAGAAAGCTTTTCCATAACTTCATATGTATTTGGTAAAAATTTAGCATTGTCATACACATTTTTTGTATAAAAAAATTCTGACCATTCTTTGTATTGTTCTTTAGGTATTAAGTCTTGTATATAATAGCCTTTTACATCTTTTAATGTATAATTAGCTTTCAAAAATTGATTTACTAAACTTAGAAATCCTCCATCACATATTACATCATCCATATCTATCATTATCTTTTTCATATATTACTCCTTTAATGTTTGTTATATTTTTGGCTGTTTCTTCGAAGAGTGTGACAATGGGACGGGGTTTTTGTCACTAGGGTTTAAAGATTTTTTATAGTAAACTTGTTGAAAGCCTAGTGACAAAAACCCCGTCCCATTGTCACCATTGTCACACTCTATAATATTTCCAGTCCTGCAAATTTTGCCATTAAACGTTTATGACCTGCTTTGTCAAATGTTATATCTACTTTTAGGTCTTCTCCTTCTTGTTCTACATAGTTTATTGTCCCTTCTCCAAATTTTTTGTGGTAAACTCTTTGACCTGCTTTGTATTTTCCTATATCTATGTTTTCTTTTGGTTTATTTAATGAATTTAAGAAACTTTCTGCTGTTCTAAATGCAAAACCTGAAATACTATCCACATTTTTCGAATTACCTGTTGATAATTTACTTTGTGCAACTTCTTTTGCTAAGGGTTCCTCAAATTTGTATGTTTTTACCTTGCCTGCATAGTTCGTTCCATAGCTCCAACCATAATTTGAATCTTCAAAACTTTCTTCTTTATTTGAGCCTATTTCTTTATATCCTTCTAACAATTCCTCTGGTATTTCCCCTATGAACCTTGAAATTGAGTTATAACTTGTTGAGCCGAATATCGTCCTATGTTTTGCACATGTTAAATGCAAATATTCCTTTGCTCTTGTAATTCCGACATAGAATAAACGTCTTTCTTCTTCTAGTTCTCTTTGCTCTCCTATTGATTTGTAACCTGGAAATATTCCTTCTTCCATTCCTACTAAAAATACAACTGGGAACTCTAGCCCTTTAGCACTATGTAGTGTCATTAATGTTACCATATCATCTGTTTCTTCTAAATTGTCTATATCACTAGATAGTGTTATTCCCTCTAAGAAGTTATTTAAAGAATTTTCTGCTTCTTGTTCTTCAAATTCTATTGCAACTGTCATAAGTTCTTCTAAGTTCTGAATTCTACTTTCCGCTTCTATTGTATTCTCAAGTTCTAATGCTTTTGTATATCCTGACTTTTTAAGTACTTGTGTTAATAATTCTGATATTGTTAATTCTTCTTTTTTTGAAGATAATTCTTCTATTAAATTTATAAATTCCCTTGAATTTGCAAATACTCTATTTAAACCATATTGGTCTGCATTTTTTATTATTTCATACATTGAGTTTCCAGTTTGCTCTGATAACTGTGCAATATTATCTAAACTTGTCTTCCCTATTCCACGTTTTGGCTCATTTATTACTCTTCTTAATGATATATTATCTGATGTATTTGCTATTAGCCTTAAATAGCTAAGAGCATCTTTTATTTCTTTTCTTTCATAGAATTTTAGCCCACCTATTACTTTGTATGGAATTTGCTCTCTATTTAAAATATCCTCTATTGCTCTTGATTGAGAGTTCATTCTATATAAAATTGAAAAATCTGAATGTTTGTAATACTCTTCTGTTTTTAAGTGATTAATTCTATCTACTATATATCTTGCTTCATCATATTCATCATCTCCTTGATATATGCTTGGCAAATTTCCTTCATCATTTTCAGTCCATAATTTTTTATCATATTTATTTTCGTTATGTTTTATAACTGAATTAGCCGCTTTTAAAATATTACCTGTACAACGATAGTTTTGTTCTAGTTTTATTATTGTTGTTCCTGGAAAGTCCTTTTCAAAATTTAAAATATTTGTAATATCTGCTCCTCTAAAACTATATATTCCTTGATCGTTATCTCCTACTACTGTAATATTTCCATAGTAAGAAGCTAAAATACTAACTAATGTAAATTGTGCTTTATTTGTATCTTGATATTCATCTACTAAAACATATTTGAATTTTTGAGAATAATATTCTAATACATCTGGGTTCTCTGTTAATATTTTTATAGTATAGTTTATTATATCATCGAAATCTATTGCATTATTTTCTTTTAATCTCCTTTGATATAATTCATATATTTCTCCTATTTTTTCTCTTCTAAAATCTCCTTGATATTTAACTTTATATCTTGAAGGCTCTAGCATTTCATTTTTTCCATTACTAATTTCTGCTAAAACACTTCTGTCTGTATATAATTTATCATCAATATTTAATGATTTTAGACATTCTTTTATTAATGTTTTTTGGTCTTGAGTATCAAAAATTATAAATGAAGAATCGAAACCAATTCTATCTATGAATTTCCTTAGTATACGTACACATATAGAGTGGAAAGTTCCTATCCACATATCTTTTACCGCATCTCCTACTAGAGACTCTATTCTTTGTTTCATTTCATTTGCTGCTTTATTTGTAAATGTTATTGCTAATATATTCCATGGAAGTACTTTTTTTTCAGACATTAAATATGCTATTTTATGTGTTAATACTTTTGTTTTTCCACTTCCTGCACCTGCTATTACTAAGCATGGTCCTTCTGTTTTAAGTACTGCTTCTTTTTGTTTATCATTTAACCCTTCTATTAATTCTTGCACTTTTGTTTCCTCATTTCTATTGACATTTTATTAATTTTTTCTTCTAAATACATAAAATGAGAAACCATATCTATTTATTCTCATTCTATATATTCTATAGTCTATACTATTATTAATTTATTGTCTAGCGAACACTTCTAATTATTTTAATAAATTTTATAATTTTTAATTACATATAAAATTAATTTTTTGGATAAAATAGTATTGTTAGTTCTTATTTATGTAATACATTTGTCGAATTTTGTAATATTTTGTTCGTGTTTTGTGAAGTTTATCAATTGTTAATCTATATTTACGAATTTATTATTAATAAATTCACATTATGTGAAAAAATAGTTGTGGTGATAGTATGGAATTGTACGAAAAAATCAGAAATATTAGAGAGGATAAAGATATAAAACAAAAAGATATGGCTGCTTTCTTACATATGCAAGCCAATACTTATAATGCCTATGAAAAAGGTAAAAGAACTATTACTGCTGACTTATTAAAAAATATATGTATATTTTTAAACATAAGTGCTGATGAATTGTTAGATATAAATGTTAAAAATCCTTATAATTCTTTAAATGAAAATAATATTAAATTAATGGAAACTATAAAAAAAGGACTAATTCTTTTGCAAAAAAGTAGTAAAGATAAATAATTTAAAAAGTTAGTACTTATAATTTTAAAATAAATATTACCAAAATTATAAGTACTAACTTTTTAAGTTTATATGTTTTGTGTTATTTTCTCTATACATGCATATATTTCTTTTACACAATTTATATATACATTCATATCATAACCCCATGGGTCACTTATATTCATATCTTGTCCGGTTTTTGTCAATTTTTGCATATTCTTTAATTGTGTATACTTTTCCCATTAAATTTGGATACATAGATAATGCTGTTTGTTTATGATTGCTTGTTGCACATAATATTAAGTCCATTTCCTGTATTTTGGAATTTCTTATATTTGTTGCTCTATGATTTGAAATATCTACTTCATAATATCTTGCTGCTTCTACTGCATTATATGTTGCATAATCTCCATCTTCTGCATATATTCCACATGAATATACCTCTATATTTAATTTTTTATCTTTTACTATTTTTTCTAATATTCCTTCTGCCATTGCACTTCTACATATATTTCCTGTACATATAAACATTATTTTCATAATCTATTTTCTCCTATAATATAATTTTTTCATTTAATAAAAAAGAAGAGCATAATTCGGTAAATTCTCTTAAGTATTTCTTACCGATTAAGCCCTTACATTTTTTTGTACTTAACAATTTTGGTACTTATTACTCTTCTCCTTTTAAACGCTCTGCTCTGTCTGCTGCTATTAGGTTATCTATCATTTCGTCTAAGTTTCCGTTTAGAAAGTCTTCAAATTGGTATACATTCATTCCTATTCTATGGTCTGTTATACGTCCTTGTGGGTAGTTGTACGTACGTATTTTTTCACTTCTGTCTCCACTTCCTACTTGACTTTTTCTTTCATTTGCAATCTCACTATCACGTTTTTGTTTTTCTATTTCGTATAGTCTTGAACGAAGTAAGCGCATTGCATATTCTCTGTTTTGTACTTGTGAACGTTCTGTTTGACATTCTGCTACTATTCCTGTTGGAACGTGTATTAACCTTACGGCTGATGATGTTTTGTTTACGTGTTGCCCACCTGCACCTGATGCTCTATATACTTCTAATTTTATATCTGCTGGGTTTATATCTATTTCTACATCTGCTACTTCTGGAAGTACCGCTACTGTTGCTGTTGATGTATGTATTCTCCCACTACTTTCTGTATCTGGTACACGTTGAACTCTGTGTACTCCACTTTCAAATTTTAATCTACTGTATGCACCTTTTCCTGTAATCATAAACGATACTTCTTTATAACCACCAAGACCTGTTTCATTTTCATTTACTACTTCTAGTTTCCAATGTTTCTTTTCTGCATACATTGTGTACATTCTAAATAGAGTTCCTGCAAATAAAGCTGCTTCTTCTCCTCCAGCTCCTCCACGTATTTCACATATAACGTTTTTGTCATCATCTGGATCTTTTGGTATTAGTAATATTTTTAGTTCTTCTTCTAATTTTGGCATAAGTTCTTTATTAGTTAGCATTTCTTCTTCTGCTAAGTCTTTCATTTCTGGGTCATTCATCATTTCTTTTGCTTCTTCAAAGCTTTCTTTCGCCTTTTTATATTCTCTATATTTTTGTACAATTGGTTCTATTTCTGCGTGTTCCTTCATGTACTCTCTCCACTCATTATTTCTTGAAATTACTTCTGGATCACTTATTTTTTGCGTTAATTCCTCATATCTCTTCTCTACTGTTTCTAACTTATCAAACATAAAAATTCTCCTTTTTCTATTTTACTTTGGTATTATACTATATTTTTTTGATTTATTCAAGTAAAAACTCACTCTTTCATATATGAAAAAGTGAGTTTTCCTATTTTTTAGGGTTTTCTCATAATAAAAATGCAATAAATATCTTCATAATATTTTGAAATAATTCCGTCAAATGGAACAATTTCTTTTGAAAATTCCCCTAGCAGAACTTCTTTAATTTCATACAAATATTCTGCTATTGCAAAACCTGCATCCAGATTACTCATATTGCTAATATCTTCTGCTGTTAAATTATTTACTCTGCTCTTTAATACAGTAATCCATTGCTTTCTCCGAGTTTCTGTTTCAGTCATTTTCTCAGAGAAATAAATTCCTGCACTGAACAAATCAATATCTGAAATAAATTTATCTCGTACTGCTTCAAACTTTTCAATCTGTTTTTGTGTTAATTTCATATTATCTTCCTCCTATTTAGAATGCAAGATTTATAGTTACTATTTAATTCTTAATTATTATAGTATAATTTTACATAATTGTCAACAAAAGACTAAATTTCAATTTATACATTCTTCCATACATAAAAATATTATCAGTTAATATTTATTATAGAGTAGTAAAAATCCCTGTTTATTAATATTTTTTAAAGTTCAATATTCCTATATTCCAATTTCAATTTTTCTAATATTTTCCTTTCCCTATTTGTACAAGTAAGTATTATTATTTGACGATTTTTAAATTCTTCACTTATATACTTTAGTATATTTGTTAGCCTTTCTTCGTCGTAGTATGCAAAGGCTTCGTCTAGTATTATTGGCATGGTTTCTTCTGATAGTTCTTTTATTGCTCCTAGCCTTAATGATATGTATAGTTGGTCTATTGTTCCGTATACTTAAATTTCCGCTTGATATGTATTCGCCATTTTCCTTTTCTACTATTATTCCTTCTTCATCGTTTATTCTAACGTTTTTGTATTTTCCATTTGATATTTGCTCTATATTTTTTGATAAGTTTTTGGTGAATTTTGGTGTTACATTTTGTTTCATTTTTGTGTATGCTGTTTCTAGTACTTGCTTTGCAAGTTCCATTGCTGTGTTTAGTTTTATTAAATTTTGTTCTTTCTCATTTAATTCTTCTAGTTCTTCTTCCATGTTGGCTAATTTTTCTAGTTTTGGTAAAATACTGTTTCTATCTAATTCTAGTAAATGAATTTCTAGTTTATTTTTGTTAATATTATTTTGTGTATTTTCTAGTTCATATGTTATATTACTGTAATTTCTGCTTTGTCCTTCATAATTTATGGCTATTTTATTCTTTTCATTTTCTATTTTATCTTTTAGTAAATTCTCTGTATTTTCAATTATTCTTGCTTGTTCGTCGCTGTTTTTTATAAGTAATTCTATTTGTAAATTTATTTTTTCTATTTCACTTTGAAGTTCTTGCTTTTTGGCTTTTGCTTTATTTATATGTTCTTTCTTATCTTTATTTTCTTTTTCAATTTGTTTTTTATTTTTTATATTAAAAACTAGTAAAAATATTAAAGATATTAATGAAATTGAGACTCCTACAATTAAACATATACTATTATTTTTTAATAATACTGCTAAAAATGAGCCTAAAATAATTAATACTATACTTATAATGTTTTTTACATTATTTCTTTTTATTTTTATGCTAGTTTCTTCTGGTATATTTATTTCATTTAATTTACTTTCTAACTCTTTCTTATTTAATTTTAGTCTTTCTATCTTTTCATTGTTTTCATTTAAAATATTTTCATTTAAAGATATTTTTTGCTTTTCTATTTTTTCTGTTTCTTCTAGTATTTTTAGTTCTTTTATTAATTTTAATTTTTCTTCGTCTTGTTTTACTTTTTCTTCTAAATGTTGTTTTAATTCTTCTATTTCATATTGTTTTTCTTTGTATTCTTCTAGCTCTCCTATTGCATCTTGAAGTTTAAATTTTTCTTCTTTTATAATATTTATTGGTCTTCCTTGGCTTCTTAATGTTCCTATTTCTTCTACTTGTCTTTTATTTATTTTTTCCATTGCTTTTTTATATGAAACATTATCTTCCCCTGTTCCTGCTAAATTCGCTAGTTTTTGAAGCAATGTATTTTGTTCTTGTTTTCCTAGCTTTACTTCTTGTTGCATTGATACTAAGGTTGATAGAAATGTATCTTCATCTATTTTTGTTTGTTCTGTAAAGAATTGATTTCCATATGTTTTATCTATTGTAAATTCTTTTGATATATCATTTAATTGTTCGTCATATATTTTTGGATTTTTTTTGTTAAAATCTCTGAATACTTCATATTTTTTTCCGTTATCCAAAGTATATGTTAGTTTGCCTGAAAATTCTTCTTTGTTCCATGGTTTGTATCTATCATAGTCTGAAAACTCTTTTCCTCTTTTATTCTTAGAAATTCCATATAAACTATCCACAATAAACTTAAGACAAGTGGATTTCCCCGCTTCATTTTTTCCATATACTATATTTATATTTTCTGAAAGTTCTATTTCTTTATTTTCGATATTTCCAAATGCATTTATTTGTAATTTGTTGATTTTCATTTTTTCACCTTTCTTTATGATAATGCCTCTATTCCTATTTCTATTGCCTTTTCTATTGTTTCTTTATCTATATTTTCGTCATTCAATTTGTCTAACATTTCTTTTGCAAATATTCCTTTTAGTGTTGTGTTATTTGCTATTTTGTTTAGGTCATAGCCTATTTGGGTTTTGTCTTTTATTTTTATAATGTTTCTTGCTTCTATTTGCTTATATAGCTTGTATGTATTTATTTCGAAATTTCTATTTCCTTTTAGTATTATTTTGTATAGGTCTTTTTCGTTCAATTCTAGTGTTTCTATTTTTTCTAATAATTCTTCTGGCTCATTTATATTTGTAATGTCTATTTCTAGTTCTCTAAATTCTTTGTCATCTAATTTTATAAATTCTACTTGTATTTTTTCTTTTTCTATATCTCCTACTATCATCCCATGTTCACCCAACTCGTCAAATCCTAGGGAAATAGTAGATCCAGGATAAATTATATTTCTATTTTCTCTAGTTAAATTCGTTTTATGTATATGTCCTAAAGCTACATAATCAAATCCTAGCTGTTTTAATTTGCTACTAGAAATTGTATTGTATACTCTTTGGTCGTCATATCCTCCATCTAAACTAGCATGTGTTATTAAAAAGTTTAGTTTTTCTTTATTTTCTATATTTATCTCTTCTGCTTTTGATTCTTTTAAATAAAAATCTTCAAAACCATATCCATATAGATCAAAATCTTTTATTTCTACTTTTTCTATTTTTGAAGTAAATATTTTTACATTTTTGCTCCAATTATATTTCACATAATAAGAATTTTTTAAGTATGGGTCATGGTTTCCTGGCGTTATAAATATTAATGTATTTGGAATTTGTTTAAAACAATCATTTATGAAATCTATTGTACTTTGTCTTACATATTCATGGTCATAAAGGTCCCCTGCAATAAATAAATATGAGACTTCATTCTCTTTTATATATTCTATCATTTTCTTAAATGCTTTTCTTTGGTCTAACCTTCTTACTTCTCCTAGGTTTGCTCTGTCACTTAGAAGTGTAAAAGGTGTATCAAAGTGCATATCTGCTATATGTACAAATTTCATTTATTTTCCTCCATAATTTTTATTATATATAAAAGCACTAAATGCCATAATTAGATTTCTCTATTTATATCACATTTAATGCTCTTTGTAAAATATAATTTACAAAATTCTGTATAATTAGCTTTATATTAAAAATCTTTTATAAAATAATATTTAAAAATATATAATTTTAACTTTTATTTTTTACTTATTTGAATAAAATTAAGATAAAGAATTTTTAATTTATTTGTCTTATAAGTATATAAAGTTTGCTACATTAATCTTAATAATCACATTAATATTGCAATATTCTTACTTGTAAATTACTGGGCAAAAACCAACCATATCTATAAAATAGAAATTTATCTAGAATACAAAAAGTAAGCTATGTATTTATTTACATGTTTTATTTAACATATAACCAAAAGAGCTATGAACACTAATAAAGTTTCATAGCTCTTTTTATATATTATTTTTTCCATTATCTATAATTTATAATTTTTTAGACATGTCACTAAAATTTCTATTCTATTGGTCCAAATAATTCGTCGAATTTTGCCTCTAGTTCTTTTTGTAGGTCTTCTGTAAATGTATCTTCTGCTATTTTCTCTTTTGGTACTTCTGGAGTTTCAAACTCTTCAAAACCAAATAGTTCTTCCTCTAAAGAGGCTTTTGTTTCTTTATTTTCTGTTATTTCTTCTCCTAGTAAATCATCTAGAGATTCAATTTCTAAGTTTGCATTTATTTTTTGATCAGTTTCTTCTTTTACTTCTAATTTCTTATCTTCTATTTCTTCATCAAATAAGTCATCTAGTGATTCTACTTTTAAGCTTTCTGGTTTTTTATTTGGACTATCTGGTACATATGGGTTGTATGGGTTATATTTTCTCCAAATTCCTCTTGTACCTGCATCAAAGTGATTGTGATCTAAAGTATCTTTTTGTAATTCCTTATATAACTTATCTTGCTTGAAATAGTAATATTTTTCTGCTTTTACTGGTTTTATTCCTTTTTCATATATTATACATAAATCATTATCCATTCTTCGAAGTTCATCTGGTGTCATTAATGCTCTTGCCATTATTTGTTCTGAATAGTTGTACCCTTGTTTATGATAATGTTTATCTTTATTTGTACCTTTACTTTCTCTTGATATTGTTTTTTCTCCTAATGCTTTTGAGAAATATTCTACTGTTTTGAATGAGTTACTTCCTAAAAATACGTGTGTATCGCAGTTACCCATTATTGTTTCATAACTTTTTTCATATACTGCTTCTAATTGGTCTAAGTTTTGAAGTATAACACTAAATTGTATCCCTCTACTTCTTGAGGTTGATATTTTTTTATCGAAGTCTGGTATTCTTCCTATATTTGCAAACTCATCTAATATAAAGAATACTGGTACTTTTAATCTTCCACCGTTTAAGTCTGCAAAATTGTATAATTGTTGTATCATTTGTGAGAAAAATATTGTAAGTAAAAAGTCATATGCTGTATGTGTATCTGATGAAATAACATACACTGCTGTTTTTTTACTTCCTATATCTTCAAAGTTTATGGTATCTGTTGAGGTTACTTCTGCTATTTCTTTTGAGTCAAATTTTCCTAGTTTTGATTGAAGTGAACTTAATATTGATCCATATGTTTTTTCTGGTGCTATTTCTATTGATTTATAATACATTCTTGCTGGATGATCATATGGTAGTTGGTTTATTAATTCTGTAAGTAAGTTACTTCCTCCATTATTATTTGCTGCTCTTACCATTTCTGAACAACTTGCTAAGTTTTGTTCTTCTTCTGGTCTTGTTGCTATTAAATAATATATTAATGCTTTTAATAGCATCTCTGCCATATCATCCCAATATGGGTCACTTTTTCCTTCTGCAGCTTGTCCTTTTACTACTGTGTTTGCTATAACGTCTACATCTAGTTCACTTGCTACATGCATTAGTGGGTTATATCCATCACTATTTTGTGGATTTACTAAATTTAATACTTTTATATCATATCCATGTGCTTTTAAGTACCCTGCTGTTTTGTCATAAAGTTCTCCTTTAGGGTCTGTAAATACATAAGAGCCTAACATTTGCACCGCATTTGGTATTGAGTATGATGCTGATTTACCAGATCCTGAACCTCCGACTATTAGAGTATTTACATTTCCTCTTTTATCAACTGGTAAGTAATTATCTTTTGCAAGTATAATTCCTTTATTTTCATTTAATACTTTATATTGCTCGCCATTAGTACTCCAATCACTTGAACCATGCTCAATGTCATGATATTTTCCTTTTGGTTTTGTTCTCCAATATCCTCTGGCTGTAAATATTAAAAATGCAATAGTGTATGGTATTAAACATTTTAAAAATACTAATATTGCACCTTTTGTTGCAAACATTCTAAAAAATGCTGTAAAACTTACTGTTTCTTTAACAAAATTCATTACAAAATTTGTTAAGAAATCGCTTTCACCATTTGGAGCGGTTGCCCATGCAACTGCTATAGGCGCAACAAGTAGTATGGCTAATACTAACCATACTACTGCTATAACTATCAAAAATTTTTTTCCTTGTTTAATTGAACTTTTAAATTTATCAATTTGTCCCATGGTATTTCACCCTTTTCTTTTGTTTTATCTTGCTTCTTCTGTTTTAGTGGTTTGTTTTGCAGGTCTTCCTCTTCTTTTTGCTTCTACTACTTCCTCAAAATTAACTACTATTCCTCTTTCTTGTTTTAATTTTCTATTTTGCTTTACTTTTGTAAATGCTTTTTGTTCAAACTTTATGATATTTCCCTTTTTAGTTTTTATTGTATCATTACTTCTTAGTTCACTATCTTCTGCTATTATAGTCATATCTTCATCAAATATAGAGTTCTTTGATGCTCCCTGTATTACTTCTAGTCCTCTTTCTTTTTGTTTATCAAATGACATACATACCATGTCAAAATTCATTGCTACTGAACCTTCAATTGTTGGTTTCATATTTTACTTTCTCCTTTCTAGACGTCCTCTCTTCTTTCACGCATTTCAAACGCGAAATAAGGTTTATTTGGTTTTAATTTACATTTCCCTTTTAATTCATTTGTATTCTTGTCCAAATATACTGTTGGCTTAACTTCTTCTGTTGTTTCTGGATCTATTATAGATATTGGCCTTTTTAAATTTGGCGTATATTTAAACTCTTTATATACTCCTTCTTCAGAGTAAAGAGTATCAAACTTAACTGGTACAGGTTTTTTAGAAATACGTACTTTATTATCTTCTAAAATCCCCATATTAACAACTACCTTTTCTCCGGCAAAAGATAGTATTATTAGATGTTCTTCATAATTTGGTTCATCAATAAAAAATGTCTTTTTCTTTAAATTTCCTTGAAATTCCTCTGCTGATACAAGTCTTTCAACTGTATATTTAGGATATTTATTCAAATATTCTTTTTCAGTCTTATTTACTCTATATATTACTGTTTTTACACCTTGTGGGTCTGTAATACTAAAGTGTTTTCCTTGTATACTTTCCATATTTTTCTCCTTTTCTATGAACCAATATGTCATAGTTTCTCTTTAGTTTTCGAACTATACATAATTATACTATTTTTTTCTCATATTGTCAACTTATGTATTAGTTTTATTGGTTTCTTGGTTCAAAATTTGATATTTCTTTTAATTTTTCATAAATTTTTGTTTCTTCTTCAGATAACTGTTTAGGTACTACTATTTTTACTTGTGCTACTAAGTCTCCTCTTCCGCCTTTTCCATCTTTATAACCTTTTCCTGGAATTTTTACTATCTCTCCTGTTGTTATTCCTCTTGGTACAAATATATTTGCACTATCATCTATTGTTTCTACTTGTACTCTTGTTCCTAATGCTGCTTCCCAAGGTGTTAAAAGTAAATCTGTATATATATCATAACCTTTTAATTTATATTTTTTATTATTATCTATATTTATTTTTATGAATAAGTCTCCATTTTTGGCACCATTTTGCCCTGGTTTTCCTTCTCCTATTAACCTAACTTTTTCTCCGTTTCTAATTCCTGCTGGTATTTTTATACTAAAGTTTTTCATCTTTCCTTCAACAGTTCTTAAAGATATTTTTTTGTCTAACCCATAGTAGGCTTCTTCTATTGATATATCTATACTTGTTTCTATGTTTTCGCCTTTTACTGGTATTTTCTTTTTGTTTTCTATTATATCTTTTTTTATATTTGATTTTTCACCAAATAGTATTCCTAAAAAGTCTGTTTTTGTTTCTCTTTCATTTTGATTTTTTTGCCTTTCTATTCTTTTCCCTACATGTGAATACCAAATCCTATCATATTTTCTTTTTTGTGCATTACTCGAAAGAACTCTATATGCTTCATTTATATCTTTAAAACGTTCTTCTGAAAATCTATCAGAGTTTACATCTGGGTGATATTTCTTAGCTTGCTCTCTAAATGCTACTTTTATTTCATCTATATTTACTTTGTTTGTTTCTAAACCTAATATTTTATAATAATCTTTAAAAATCATTTAACATCCTCCCAAATTCATGGTGAACATATTATATCATATTGTTTAAAATAACAAAAGAGAAATAGGTAATTTTTTGTTATTTTTTTACTATATTTTTTATATTTAATAATTTTATGTTATTTACTTGTGTTTTTATGTTAAATGTGCTATTATGCTTGTGTATCAATACACTTGTTTTTATTGAAAGGAGACATTTTATAATGAAAATGCCTAAACAATATATTGTTAAAATAGAATCAAATTATCTTATGACTATTAAAGAAACATGTAATTCAAATTTAGAAGTTGGATATAAATTAGTTGATATTTTTCCTTGTAAAACTCTTAATCAAATGTCATTAATATTTGTTAAAGATTCTACTATAGGAAATCTTCCTAAAAGTTATGAAGTTTTTGAAGTATTAAATATTCCTAATAATGTTGAGAATTTCTGTAATACAGAATTAAAAGAAAATTCCATTTTAATTACTTCTTTTCCTTCTTTAGAACATGGAATTATTAACTTAATTTTCGCACAATATTAAAGAAATAAAAAATAGTCCATATTAGCAAAAATCTGCTAATATGGATTATTTTTTATTTTTAACTTTTCTATAGTAAGTTCTGTTAATTTTGCAATTATCACATCTAGATATTTTTCATTTTCCTTATTATTTTTTTATTCCTATTTTGTTTCCTTGTAGAGCAAGAATATTTTGATCGTACGAAAATACTAATTTTTCTCTTTCTCTTTTTCTTTTTAATGCTATATCTACTAATTCGTCTATTTCTTTTTCAAAAGTTTTTCCAGTTGCTTCCCATAAATAGTATGAAAGTGCACCTGGTATTGTATTTATTTCATTTACATATACGTCATTTGTATCATTATCTACTAAAAAGTCTATTCTTGATACTCCACTACAACCTAATACTTTAAATGTTTTAATTGCTAATTCTTGAATTTCACTTTTCATTTCATCTGAAATTTCTGCTGGTAATTTTCTTTGCAGAGTAGCCATTCCTTTTGACCCGCCTGCTACTTCTCCTGCTTTTGTTTTTCCTCCTGATATATATTTATCTTGGTAGCTTAGTATTTCATCTGACCCTAGGGGCTCTTCACATTCTGATGCAATAGCATTTGATGTATCTCCTATTATTGAACAGTTTACTTCTTTTAAATTCACAATTGCATTTTCTACCATAACTCTATCTGAAAATTGCATTGAATATTCTATTGCTTCTTTTAATTCTGTATCTGTTTTTGCCTTTTTTATTCCTACACTAGAACCTAAATTTCCCGCTTTTACTATTAGTGGATATCTTAGTTTTTCTTCTATTTCATTAATAATTTTTTCTTCCTCTTTTATATAATCTGTAGAGTAAAATGCTACATAGTCTAATGATGGTATTTGAGCTTCTTTTAACACTCTTCTCATCATTATTTTATCCATTCCTATACTTGCTGATAACATATCACATCCTATGTATGGCACTTGTAACATTTCTAAATATCCTGCTATTGTTCCATCTTCTCCGTTTGTTCCATGCATTGTTGGGAATGCAACATCAATTGTATTAATTATGTTGTTACCTAGCTTTTTCATTGGATATCTAACTATATTTACATTTTTACCATTATTTACTATAGTTATTGGTGTTAATTCCTTTAATAAATTATCTAAATCTTTATAAAATTCTAATTTTAGAAGTTTTTCTCCTGTATACATTAATCCTGCTTTACTTATATATATTGGAACAATTTCATATTTTTCTTCATTAATATTTGTCATTGCTTGGTTTGCTGTAATAATTGAAATTTCATGTTCTACTGATCTTCCTCCAAAAATAACTCCTATTTTTATTTTCATATATATCCTTCTTTCTTTTTTTATTTTTATAAATAATTATCTGGTAAATCGTTTTCTAATAAAACTACGGTTTCATTTGCTTTAAATTTATTCCATTCAGCAATTGCTTCTTGTAAATCCTTTGCTATAAATACTTTGTCCTTTGGATAATTTTCATCTACTATTCCTTCATAAATTGGTTTTGCTTGTTTCTCTCCTACTAATATTATATAGTCTGCACAACTTGCTGCTTTTTTGCCTAATTCCTTATTGTATTTTTCTGTATATTTGCCTAAATCTACTATACCTGGTGTTACTAAAACTCTTTTTCTATTTTCAAATAGTTTTAAGGTCTCTAAGGCTTTTTTTGCACCACTTATATTTGAATTGTATGCATCATCTATTATTATAATTCCATTAGGATTTTTTCTTAGTTCTAATCTATGTGGTACTGGTTTTAAAAATCTTATGCCTGCTTTAATTTGTTCATCTGTTAAATTCATTTCTTTTGCTACTGCTATTGCAGATACTATATTTACTATATTGTGTTCACCTAATAGTTTTGTTTTTATATTTTCTATTTCTCCACTTCTTGTATGTACACTAAATATTGAACCTTCTTCTGTGATATTTATATTGTATGCATATGCGTCACATTCTTTTGTTAATCCATATTTTATATTTTCTTTTTCTACTTTTGTATTTCTTATATTTTCATCTTCATAATTTATAAAAGCTTTGTTTGTTATTGCATTAACTAATTCCATTTTTGTTTTTCTTACATTTTCTAGAGTTTTAAATGTTTCTAGGTGTTGTGGGCCTATTGCTGTTAGAACTCCATATTCTGGATTAACTAAATCACAAATTTCTTTTATATCTCCTATATTTTTTGCTCCCATTTCACATACAAATATTTGATGTGTAGCATTTAATTTTTCGTTAATTGTTCGTACCACTCCTAATGTGGTGTTAAAACTTTCTGGTGTCATTAATACATTATATTTTTGTTCTAATATTGTTGTTAATACGTACTTTGTACTTGTTTTTCCATAACTTCCTGTAATTCCAATAACCTTAAGATTTTTGCATTCATCAAGTTTTCTTTTTGCATTATTATAGAATGATTTATTTATACTATTTTCAATTGGTGCATTTATTTTATTAACTAAAATTGTTATATAAATTGAGAAAATAATTAATAAATTTATTATTAACATGCTTATAAATAGTATATAACTATTATTTAGATATATAGATATATTAGTAATTATAGCAAAAATTATATATATTATGGTTGATGTTAAGTATAATCTTTTTACTCTTTTAGTTTTTACTAATGGTTTCTTATCTTTATAAATATCTCTTGCAAAATATAATATTAAAGTAATTATTATTGCTAAAATAAATGATACTATTTTATTAATAAATAATAATATTATTGGTATTATAAGTAACAATTCTCTTAATTTTATTACTTGATTTTTGTTTTCGTTTATCCATCTTCTATATCTTTCATTTCTATATGATTCTAATTGTAGAATATGAAAACCTCTTTTCATTTTATACAAATAATAAACATATAGTAATATAAAAAATAAATTAATTAATATGTAATTCATTAAATCTCCTTCTTATCATTTTTTAAAAATTCATCTAATACTAATAAGCAATTAGATAGTTTATCTAAATATGAAAAATGGCCTGCTCCTTCATATACTACAAGACCACTATCTGGAATTAATTTTTCCATTGTTTTTGCATCTTTTAATGGTGTAGCTGTATCTTTGTCACCCCATATTAATAATGTAGGGACTTTTATATTTGGCATTAAATGCTTTTGGTCTTCATTTAATATTATTGACATTGTTCTTTTTAAAACTTCTGGTGAATTTTTATAATCACTAGAACCAAATTTAGATAATGCTCTTTCTTTTATATTATTAAACATTTGTGTTTTTGGTAATATTTTAAATATATTTTTTAATAATTTAAAGGTGTACATTTTAATATAATATTTTGGTTTTCTTTTTGGTACAATTCCTGCACTATCTATTAAAACTATTTTATTAATTTTTCCTAAGTTTCTTCCTGCATAATTTAAAATGGTTCTTCCACCATTTGAATGACCTATTAATATTGGATTTTCAATTTCTAATTTGTCTATAAATTCTTTTAGAAAATTTCCAAAGTCATTAGTATTTAATGGTTTATCTGGTAAATCACTTTTTCCAAATCCTATTATATCTACTGAGTACACTTTGAAATTTCTAGCTAAACTTTTAGCAAGTGGTGCCATTGTTTCTAATGATGCAAGCCAACCATGAAGTAATATAACTGGCTTTCCCTCACCTTGTACTTCATAATTTATATTTTTGTTATTTATTTGTACCTTCAACTTTATTACTCCTTATTAATGTTCTATGCCTTATTTTATACTATATGTGGGTACAAATCAATATATATCTTAAAATTTTACTTAACGATTTTTAAATAATGGAATGAATTATTTTTATATTTACTTCTATTATTAAAAATTTTTCCATAATTATAGTAAAAACATGAGCAGTATTTTTTCTGCTCATGTTTTTTACTATTCTACACTTCTATTTGCTATTTCTATTGCTTTTGATATTATATTTCCGCAAGTTTTAGATGATACATTTCCCCATCCTCCATCTTGTTTTACTTGTTCATATACTCCTAATTCTTTTGCTATTTCTTCTTTTAGATTTTCAGACATAACTGAGTTTCTATTTCTAGACATTTTAGTTACCTCCTAGAATTATAAGTTTTTTTAGAAAAACATGCTTTAATTTTCATTTGCGTTTGTAATTAATAAAATTACACTTACAACTTTTTTTGTTTTCCTAATTATATTATTAGTTTTTTTATTTTTTATATACTGTGATAAATTTCCCAAAATAAGCAAAATGACGCAATTTGCTTTGTGCGTCATTTTTATTTTTCTATTTGAATTTCATTTTCTTTTCTATATTCTTGTTTTTCTACTTCTATTTTTTCTTTTAATTGTTCTGAACAATTTTCTGTTGTTTTATATATTCTTCCTTCACTATCTATTCCACCAATATATCTTAATTCATTTATATTTAGTTTTTCTTTTTGAATATCTGATAATAATTTTAAAACATATTCATATTTATCATTTTTTAACATCTCTTCCATTTTTTGCCCAGTTGTAAATAATATTGGAAATCCTTGTGGAGTATCTTCAAGTGTCGCCATTTCATCTTCTTGCTCTTGTTCTTCTACATCCTCATTTATATATGCAGAATATAAATTATTTTCATCCTCTTCATATGCACATTTTAATTTGCTTAGTTTTATTATTCTTCCTGTATTTATATTTATACCTTTATAATCTGTATATATATTATCTCCAATTTTATATCTTAATTGTTCTTCTAGTAATGGTTTTTGTTTTCTTTTTTCTCTTTCTTTTCTATCTTGCTCAATTTTTTTTACTGCTGACTCTGATATATTTTCTACAAATTTTATTCTTTTTGCAAGCAAATTATCACTTTGACCTATTTTATCATTCATATTTTCATCTATGTAACTTAAAACCTCTACTGTTGGATTAAAAATTTCATACCTTCCATCTTCCAACCTATTTATAAAGCCTATATGATTATATAAATTACCTTTTAATTCGTCTAACCTTCCAATTCTATCTAATACTTCAAATACTTCCTTTTCAGCAAGTTCTTGCAAACTTATATCTTCTGGTATTTCAAAGCATACATATTTAGCAGTATTTGGTGTTATTGTATGTCCTTGTTCATAATTTTCATATATTTGTGATTTTATTAAATTAGTTCTTATATCTCCATGTTTAAAAGTACAATAATGTACAAAACCAAATATCAACTTTGAATTTGTTTTCCCTTTTATTTCATAACTTATTAAATCTTCTGTACCTTTATGAGATTTATTGTTAAATAAACCCATTATTTTTCCTCCCATTATTACTAATAATTTTATTATTAATAAAGTGAGATGTCAAGGTAAAATTCTTACATTTTCGCCAAATTTTTACAATCACGGTAGGGACAGTCCTTTTCGTTCCAATTTTGGAACGAAAAGGACTGTCCCTACCGTGATTTTTGCTTTTACATTGTTAATGTTCCATTTGGTGTATCTTTTATTACTAATATATCTTCTTCTTTTCCGTGTTTTTGCATTTATATATACTAAGAATTCTGAGCCATCTACCTTTCCTTTAAATTCCCAGCATAGTAGTTCTGTTTGAAATTGTGTTGGTATAATTGCTAGTCCTTCAGACATTATTTCTAAATCTTTATTTAGTATTTCTTTTGCTTTTTCCTTACTGATTTGTACTTCTCCTATATTTCTTTCATAATGGCAATTTAGGTATCCTGTAGTTTCAATTCCTAAAACTTCTCCATTATCTAGGGCTATTTTTAATTTTATTAAATCTGGATATACTATAACATCTCCATAGTTTGATTTTTGGTTATATGCATAATTTATTGTTATTATTCCTTCTTGTTTTAGATAGTATGTTTCTTTCATATTGTTAAATCCATGATTTTTTAAAAATTCTTTTCCTATTTGTGTAGCTCTTTCTTCTGATACTGTTTGTGCTTCTACATTTCTATTATAATTCATAAATACTATGTGTCCACCCTTCTCAGTTATAGAAATGCTTGCATAATTATTTTTTTCTTTGTCTTCATTTAAAACTATATTAAAATCAAAAGTTGGCATATTTGTATTTTCTGATCGTCCATTTGAATTTATTTCTTTTATTTTGCTATTATCAAAGAAACTTGTTGCTATTTGTTTTGCTTTTTCTTCATCAATATTTTCTCCTGTAAGCCCTTTTTTCTCTGATGATGTTAAATGTTCTGAAAAGGCTCCATCATAAATTAAACCTGCATATTCATGAAAGTTTTCCTCTAAGTTACTAAAACTATCTTTTGAAATGTTACTTACTTGTGTTGCAAATACACTACTTCCTTTTTTTGTTAGTTCTCCCCATTTTATTCTTCCATCATTCATATCTGCTGAGAGTTGATTTAGAGTATTTTCAAGTTCTATACTATAATTGTGTAAGTCTTTTAAATTGTTTAAATCATCTTGAGTTAAAGCTTCATTGTTTATATTTTTTCTAGAAAGTGTATAACTATAATCACTTACTTGATTTAAAAATTTAGAGGTATTACTAAGCTCATTTGATCCTATTGGAAGCATTGCAAGGTATGCTTGTGCCAAATTTGCTTCTCTCCATACATGTGTTAAAACTTCTGCACCATGTTCAGGTGTTTTTGATATTAATGACTTAGCAAGATATGTTTCAACATTTTGTACATAATCTACAAGTTCAAAAAATGCCATATTATAATCATTTTCAGTGGCTTGCCTAAAAGTTCTTTCTCTTTTATAAGTGTATAACCCAAGTACTGCTATTACAGTAACTAGTGTTACTACTAATGTAAGCATATGTCTATCTTTTAATCTATTTTTCCAATCGTATACTTTTTCTTTAATATTCATATTAAAATTCTTCCTTTCTAACTACAAAATCTATGTTTTCCAATAGTTTTTATAAGTGGTCTTGACCATATCCATTTGTTTGTCGCTGTTGCAGGGTTAAAGTAGTATATTGCTCCTCCTGTTGGATCCCAACCATTCATTGCATCTTGTGCTGCCTTTAGTACTGTTGAGCCTTCTGCTATTGCTACATTTATTTGACCATCTGCTACTGCTGTAAATGCTCCACTTTGGTAAATTACCCCTGCTATTGTGTTTGGAAATTTTGAACTTTTTACTCTATTTAGTATAACAGCGCCTACTGCAACTTGCCCTTCATATGGTTCTCCCCTTGCTTCTCCATTTATTGCTCTTGCCATTAGTTGTAAATCTGATGTTGTAGATGCACTTGACTTTGCATATACAGATATGTTTTCCACATTATTTACATTTATGTTTATAACTATAAATAAAAATGCACATAATATTAAAAAAATTATTAACCATTTTTTCTTTATCATTTTTTTAATTTTCCTTTCGTTTTTGCGTTATTTACCTTTATTTTTCCTTTTTTTTTGGTTTTTATTCTCAAAATTTTATATTTTTGTAATTATATAAATCCTTTATTTTTCAACGCTTTCAGAAGATTATATTATAAATCTTAAAAATTTTTTGAAAAAATTTTTAAAAAAGTATTGCATTATGTTTACTGTTGTACTATAATGAATTTAGTTTCCAAAAGGAACATGTAAATTGAAAACAAAAAATCCATAAGGAGGTAAACGGCCATGAGAGGACATCCTACAAACTGTTTAAAACACTTTAATTTGTAAGATCCGGCGGCCGGTGCTCGGCACCGTTGTAACTCGTTAACCCATGTTTCCATCGGAAGGAGGAAAACTTATGATACGAGGTAGACCCAAAGCAACTATTACATTTTATTTTGCATAAATAAGGCGACCGGCGCTCGAAGCGCGAGGAGGAGACATGTCTCGGACAAGTGGATTTGTTTAGCGGGCTTAGCCCGCAAAGAAAAAAAACTTAATATGAAAATTGCGGCTAAAGCGGAGCGTTTATTAACGCCCCGCTCTTCCATTTGTATTTTTTTTATTTTTATGGTATTATATTTAAAATACAAAATAATAATATTTATGCTACTTTAAATTTTTTAGGAGTTTTAGTTTTATAAATTTATAATTGGAGATTATTTATGAAAAAAATTTTAATTTTTTATGCCTCTTATGGAGGTGGTCATTATTCTGCTGCTAGTTCTATTAAGCAGTATATTGATAATAATTATACAGATGTTCAAACATATATGATAGATTGTGTTAAATATATTAATAAAGCTTTCGAAAAAGTTACTACAACTGCATATAAGGAAATGGTTAAGAAAGCTCCTTGGACGTGGGGGAAGGTTTATTATAAATCTGACGATGGTATTATAGCAAAAGTAAGCTCTACATCTAATAAACTAATGGCTGTAAAAATGGCTAAATTATTTAGGGAAATTAAACCTGACATTGTTATTTCTACACATGCTTTTGGCTCTCAAATGACTAGCTATTTAAAGAAAAAGAGGAAAACAAATTGCATATTAGCTACTGTTATGACTGACTTTGCTCCCCACAATCAATGGTTAATTGGTAGTGAATTTGTAGATTATTATTTTGTATCAAATGATAACATGAAGCATTTGATGGTTAAAAATAATAATATTAGTAGTGATAAAATATATGTGACTGGTATTCCTTTTTCTGAGCGCTTTCTACAAAAATATAATAGAAATGAAATTTTAGAACAATTTGGACTATGTAATAATAAAAAAACTATTTTATTTTTTCGGTGGTGGAGAATATGGAATAGGTAAAAATAAAACAATTAATATTTTAAATATTCTTGCTAAAAGTAATTATAATATTCAAATTGTTGCTATTGCTGGTAGAAATGAAAAACTAAGAATGGATTTTGAAGATATTGTATTACAAAATAATAAACAAGATTCTATTAAGGTTTTGCCTTTTACAAATAAAGTACCTGAACTTATGAGTATTTCTGATTTAGTTATTACAAAACCTGGGGGTCTTACTACTAGCGAATGTTTAGCAAGTTTTCTTCCTATGATTGTTATTAACCCAATACCAGGTCAAGAAGAACAAAATGCTGAATTTTTAGAAAATAACGGTGCTGCTATTTGGATAAAGAAAGATTCAAATCCTGAGGATATTATAAACTATATTTTAAGCGATGAAAATAAATTAAATAATATGAAAAAAAATTCTATCAAATTAGCAAAAATAAATTCTACTAAAGATATTTGTAAAATTTGTTTAGAAGGAAAGGAGAATAATAATGACTAGTAAACAACGTGCTTATTTAAGAGCATTAGCAAATAATATAGATGCAATTTTTCAAATTGGGAAAGGTGGTATTTCTGATAATTTAATTTCTCAACTTTCTGATGCATTAGAAGCAAGGGAATTGATAAAAATTTCTGTTTTAGAAACAGCTCCTGCAAATGCTAAATTATTAGGAAATGAAATTGCAGAAGCCACTAGTTCTACTTTAGTGCAAACTGTAGGCAATAAAATTACTTTATATAGACCTAGAAAAAAGGATTCTAAAATTGTATTACCTAAATAAATTGTTAAAATTGCATATTATACTTAAGAGATTATATTTATGTTTTTTTGGTGATTCAAAAAAAGAATAGAAACAATTTTATAAAGTTTTTTAAAAAATTGTTTCTATTTTATTGACTTTTATTTAAAATAGTGTTAATATTATTAATGCAATTGATTTTTGGTTCAGTAGCTCAGTTGGATAGAGCAACGGATTTCTAATCCGTGGGTCGGGGGTTCGAATCCCTCCTGGATCACCACAACAAAAAATCGCTAAACATTAGTATTTGTAATGTTCTAGCGATTTTATTTTATATTTTTCAATTTAATTTTGTATGTCATATTTGTCATTTTTGTCATGCTTATATATACTTTACGGGGTCAAAACGGGGTCAATTTTTATTAATAAAATTAAAATAATCTTGCATTCCTTTTCTATATATTTCTAAAAATAACTTTCTATTCTTCATTACAATAATTCTTTCTCTCCAATTACACTTTTTCAAAATTTCCTCTAAAATTTCATTTTCATTTGTTTTTTCTTTCATAAAATACCTCTCTTTCTTTTCGCTAATTTCCTCGCTGAGAATAATTGACAAATTTAATCTGAGAGTATATACTGTAATTGTATATATGGCTTAGTATATACTCTTTTGAGATAGTTTCGGTTCCAGTCGAGCTATCTCGCTTTTTGTACTATAACATATTTTTCTCTTCTAAAACGTCGAAGTTCGTCGATGTCGAAAAGTTTTTTAGTTAATATCAGCCATACTCTTTTTTCTACTTTTGTCTACACCATTTTACCCTTTTCGACATTTTATGACATATTATTTTATGAAAGCGTTATTTTATTATGCAAAAATCAAAATTTATTTTTTCGTATAACTTTTTAGAAAATTTTTAACATTTTTTTGTGTTATAAAAAAAGTAGAGCATTTAAACTCCACTTATGTATAATTCTTTAACCTTCTCTATAAATATATTTTTGCCTTTAATTTCTCTTTTATATTTATTTAATTTTTTTACGTATTTATTAAATGTTTCTTTTTCTATGTAGTTATTATTATATAGCTTTTTATAATACTCAAATGCTAAATCGTATGCTTCTGTTTTAGTTTTAACATCTTCATATTCTATATCTATACTTTCTTTGTATATTTCTATTATATCTTCTTCATTATGATATATTCCGAAACCCATCTTTTATTGCTATTATTTTATAATCTTGTTTCTTTAATTCTATTATATTAATCATTAATGCTTCTTCAGATACACTTGTAAAATCTAATACTCTATTTTTCTCGTAACTTATATCGAAATACTCTTTCACTTACCATTCCACCTTATATAAATCTTTTATATCTATATTTAGTGCTTTTGCTATTTTTATTAAAACTGTCAGCGTAGGCTCTTTTTCTTGTCTTTCAATATAGTTTAAGTGTGATTTTGATATTCCACTCATTCTTTCTAATTGTTCTAAAGATATTTGCTTTTGTTGTCTTATTTCTTTTAATAAAATTATAACTTTCATTTTACCACCAAACATAGTATGTTTATATTTGTGTATAACATACATATTATCCACTATGGTGGAAATTATAAAATTTATTAAAAAAAGCTAGTTCGTTACTAGCTCTCTCATTTTTCTTACTATGTACTCATCTAAGAATTGACTCTGTTTTACTATATCGTTGTAGTCTGTATTTTCTTCTAACATAATATTTAATACTCTTTTGTGATAGTCTATAATTATATCTAACATATTAATCACCTCTTGAGTATATTATAACATATTATGTTGATTTTGTTTGTCGAAAACTGGCATTCATCACTGGAAAATTTTAGAACTTTTTAACGAAATATCTTGACTAATTAATAAATTTTATATATAGTATAAGAAATCGTTTGAAAAGGTCTTTCACCTCGACAGCTTAGTTGTATTAAGTAGTGGTTATCGCTACTTATAGTGGCTGTCTTTCGGTAACCACTACTATCATGCAACTAAGTTACGACTTAATTGCAACGTGGAAAGAAGGTGAAGATCTATGGAAAGTATGTATACTCTAGTAGGCATCGGATTCGTCATTCTTTGCGTTACTATCTTAGTAGCAGTTGCTGGTATCTTTGGATACATAGTACATATAACGAAGAAAAAACTTGAAGTTGCACCCGCTAAAGTTAACTCCAAGTCAAACGATACGATTGAGTAAGGATTTTCCTTACTCTTCTTTTTTATTCAAATGTATTTTATAAATAATATTTTCTTTAGTCAATAGTATACTCAAAAATTCATATTATATTTCTATTACAAATATTACATTTTTGTTACACAATAATACTACTTAATTGATTCTATGTCAATATTATAGCATAAAAATTCGAAAATTTCAACATTTAACATAAAATTTATTTTTTCTTTTAACATAGTCCAAACACGGCTCTCTACAATGCATTTTAAGACGTTTTTATTTTTGTTTAATATACTTTTATGTCTTGAAAGTAGCTTGATTTCAGTAGTTTTAAATTTTTTTATATTTTTTGAAAAAAGTATTGACTTACTCGTACGAGTATGCTATAATAAATACAGAAGGTGAGGTGAGATATATGAGATTATTAAAAAAAGCACTTATCTATCTAGCACATAGACAAGCACTTAGACAAGACTTAATAAGAAAACAAAACAATCGTGAACAGATTAATTTAATTATTAAAGACTTGTAACACTTGAGAGGATATTTCCTCTCTTGTATATAAATATTATATATGATATATTAAAAAAAATCAAGGAGGAATATTATGAGTAGAAATATTCAAAAAGAAAAGGAATGGGCTAAAGCAAAATATACTAGAATATTAGGAGATATTGATAAAGAATTAGCTGAACAATTAAAATTGAAATTAAAAAAAGAAGGAAAGTCAATAGCAAGTTGGATTACAGACAATGCTAAAAAATATTTAGAAAAAAATTAAAAAAAATTATAAAAAAGTATTGACTTACTCGTACGAGTATGTTATAATATATTTAAGTTAAGAGATAAGACGTTAGCAAATGCAACGCACTCTAAGAAGGAGATTAATTATGAAAGAAGAAGTTTTAAAATTATTAGAAAGTATTAATTTAGATTATGATGAAAACGATGCATTTGCTCAAAATTACAGACAAATAAAAGAAGATTTTATGCTAAGAATATCAGAAGTAAAAAAAGCTTCAATGATTAGCGAGTTTGCAATTGCAAAAATACAAAAATATATAAATGAGATAGATGGATTAGACGACTTTGATAAATATGAAAAAATAAATAATTTACAAAGAGAACTAACTGTGTTAGTATTTTAAAAGGAGGATATAGAATATGAAAGAATTAAAAGAAATTATTAAAGAAATTGAGAAATTAGAGAATGACTATATAAATACACAAATTGATGAATCAGGAATTTATAAAGAAGTAAAAGAAGAAGGTTTCGTAGGAAAAAACAGATATACAACAAGAGAATTTTGGGATAGAAGGGCTGAAGAACAAAAACAAAATGCTATAAATTTTATAACTGAAAAATATTCTACTATAGATAAAGAAATAAAAGAAAGTAATTCTATATATTCTGAATATGACTATGAAGTTGCATATTACAAAACTTTTGAGCAATATTTTAATATTATATTAGATGAGAATAAATTAAATGAAATTAATGAGTATTTAAACAATAAGATGAATAAATTTTTTGAAGGGTATAACAAAATATATAATAATTAAAAGAGGAAAAGATGGAAAATAAAGATGTTAACTTACAATATCATATAAAAGAAAAACTGAAAGCTTGTGCTAACTATTATGCAAAAGCTCACGAGCTAGATCAACATATAACAGAATATTTAAAAAGAAATAACATATATGATGATATAAAAGCAGATTATAATGATTTAATTATAAATTCGAATAATTATAACAAATTTATACAAATAGTAGAAAAACTAGCATGTCAAACTGCTAAAGGTATTACTTATAATAATGAAACACACACGCTGAGAGAATGGGCTAAAATACTAGGATTGCGTACAGATAGAGTTATTCAAAGATATAAGAAATATCCTGATGATTTAGACTATGTTTTTTCAAATGTAAATTACATGCATGGAGGTAAACGTATAAAATACAATAACGAGACACATTCACTGACAGAATGGTCAGAAATAACAGGTATAAACTATAATACATTAATGTCAAGATACTATAGAAATCCTAACGACTTAGATTATGTTTTTAAAAAGTAGCAGAGTATTAATTTCTCTGCTATTGTTTTATCTTACATAGGTTAATTTCCTTGACTTTTGTTTATTTGTCATCTATTATATATGTGATAGAAAAGGAGGATTTATGAAAGAGTCATTTGATGAATTAAAAGAAAAATTATTAAATAAAGAAATTACATTATTAGAATTAGATAATATTATAAATGAATATGTTAAAAAAATTTATAATCAGAATACTGTAAGTCTTTTTAAAAAAGATAGATGTTATCAAGCTGTAAATTTAAATGCTATGGAAGGATACTTTCCTTATCTTATTTATGATTCTAATTATTATAAATATTTGAGGGTATTTTTTAAAATAATAAAAAATATAGAAGAAGAGCCACCTGAAAAATTACTAATTAAAGTATATGAATTAGATTTATTTGTTGATAAGATTGATGATGAAGATATAGATAATGAAGAAGATTAAAGTAGAGCAAATTAATGCTCTACTATTATTTTATATTAATTTTAGTAAAGATTTCCACATATTATTTCCTTTTGTTATTTCTCCATCTGTTTTTTTATAATGTAAAACTTCTTTTTGATATCTATTAACAGCTTTTTCGAATTTTTCTCCTGCAATTCCATCAACATACCCTACTTCTGTGTAACCTAGTACGTTTAAATATCTTTGAATAGGTTTTACTACTGCGTGCCTATTGTTTTTATATCTTGATACTGTAACTGTTTTAGATAAAGTTTCTGAGCCTGCAATTCTATCTACTTTAGCACCGCAAGATTTTTGTACGTCTCCTACAAAATCTTTATATGAATATGTATTTTCTACTACTTGAACAGGTTTGCTTTCTGTAACTGGTTTGTTTTCAGAATTAACGCCTAGTGTTTTTAATATACCTTTTGCAATAGCTTGTCCGAATGTTTTTTGCTCGTGTAGTTCATCTGCTTGTGATGCATCTGCTTTGTTATCTACAAATACAGTTTCAGTAATTATAGAAGGACATTTAATACAACGAATAAATCCAAAATAATCACCGTTGTTACCTCTTTTAGTTTTTAAACCTCTTGAATTTTGACCTATAGCTTTTATCTCTTCTTCTATATTTTGTGCAAGTATTTTTCCAGTACCACCGCCGAGTGTATGATATACCTCAAAACCATCTCCACCACCTGCATTGTTGTGTATATCAACTGCTACGTCTGGATTATATTCATTACACTCATTTATTCTTTGTGTTAATTCCTTATCTATGTCGCTTGTTCTTGATATTTTTACTTCTACGCCATTTGCTTCAAGATATTCTTTACAAGCAAGTGCCATTTGAAGATTTACGTCTTTTTCTACTATGTATCCTACAGCTCCGCTATCTTTTCCGCCGTGTCCTACTCCTAAATATACTTTTTTCATTATTTATCCTCCTTATTTATTGCTTTTTGTCCTAGCAAAAATGTGCCTATTACTCCGTTTACAACCGCAATAACCTTTACTATTTGTATTGCGTAAGGTATTGTTATACCATCTACTGCATTTATTCCTGCTACTAATGCACTTACTATTGCTAGTATGTTTGTTGCATATTTTGCAACCTTCTTTACTTTTTTCATGTTATTTTCCTCCTTCCTTATTTTAATCCCAATTTAAAAAGAGCAAATGCTAGTATCGCATAGAATAAATAGTCAATTAATTTATCCCATTTCATACCTTTTTGCTCTTTTCCTTTTTGTATGTCTTTTCTTATTTCTGATACATTATTTTCTACATTACTCATTCGATAATCCATTTTTTCCATAATCGAATAGGTTTTTTCTAAACTTTCAAGTCTGTCTTCTTGTTCATCTAATCGTTTTGTATTACTCTTGCCTCGTTGCTCATTTTCTACAAGTCTTTCTATTAATTCTTTTTCTTGCATACTATTTTCTCTCTTTCTTTTAATCTGTTGTTTTTGTGTATTCTAATATAGCATAAGCATTTGTATAACTACTAAATGCACTTGCGTTACTTCTTGCAATCATTTGACCTAAAGTTTTATTTATATATGCAAAAAATACATATTGCCAATTATCTCCACTATGTGCTGGTAGAGTTCGATAGTCAGTTGAACTAATTATTACAGCTTCTTTAATTTTTATAAAATCAATATTTGCTATTTTTAGTTCTGTTGTTGATTCTGCATTTTTCCCATTGCTTGTGCAATTAGGAATACTAAATTGAATCACTTTTCTATATAAAGTTTTTCCATCTATCCACTTACCAATTACTTGCTCTTCTATTGAATAAATCTCTTCTTGTTTCTTCATAAACTCTTCATATGCATTATTATTATTTAAAATGTATGTTTTAGATTCTATGTATTCTTCATATTCTGTTGCTGTTGAGCCTTGTTCTATTTGCATAGTATCTAGTTGTGTTAATAAGATGCTATATCTAAAATAAACTGCATTTTCAGGTACAACAATACTATTACTTGAATTTAATACTGTATTACCACTTATATATTCCTTATCTTTATCGTAAAAAATAAAACCGTGGATTTTGAGCCGAAGGATAAATCTCTGCTGAAATTGCTATTTTATCAAAATTCTTTACATATATATAATCACTATAAGAATATCCTTCACTTATTGTCGCTATACCTGTGTCTTTATGTAAAAAATATCCTTTTGTAACTTTGCTTTTATCAAATAAATTCTTTCCCTTCTGCATCCAAACTTTTCTACGATTTTTTGCAGGCTCTGTTGAGCTTACTATTATTCCTTCTTGTTCTATATTAGTAAGTTGTTCATTTACTTCTTCTTGATATGCACTTAAGTCTACATTGTCTGAATATATAACCCAGTCTGTTCCATTGTAAATATAGTTTTTGTTTTCATCGTCAACCCTATATATGTATCCACTTTTTATATTTGTTAATGCTTGTAAATCTGCTAATGTTTGCACTGTTCCTTTGAAAATCAAAGGATTTCCAAATTTATCTATTTGACCTTTTATTGCATTTGCCATTAGTGTCGAATATTTGTTTAAATCTGCTACGTCTTCATTGTTAAAAATCGGTATATCATATTCTATTTTTTGCATTGCTACTCTCCTTTCAGCTCTGAAACTTTAAATTGTTTTATTTTAGATGCAGTTTTATTTTTTATTTCTGCATAAGTTAAGTACCTTATTGCTTTTATTTTTAGTTTAAAGATAGAGCCAACCTCAATTTTTGAAGGCTCTATTATTTTTTCTATTATTTTAGACATATTGTCCTCCTATTCAAAACTATCAATTGTTCCATTAATATAATTTTGTATTTTCATATAATCAATTGTTTTTATCATATTGTCTTTGTTTACATCTGCTGCTTTAAATTGTTTATCAGTCAATGATTGTGTTTCCATTATGTAATTTTGCACTAATGTTAAATCTTTATTATCTATCACGCCATCACCATTTACGTCGCCTAATACATAATCTATCCCCTCAACTAATTCAGGTAATTTCATAAGAACAATTTTATAATAATATGTATCTTTTCTATCTTCACTTGCAGTTCCCCCTAAATCTAGACCACCGCATTTTAAATTTAATAATATATCATTATTTCTAAAGATTACTCCTTTTTCTATCAATCCTGAAAAATAAGCACCAGGTTCTTTTGTTTCAGTACCATATCCCCAAAAATCCTTTGAAACATGTCTTGCACCAATTGAAATAACTACACAATTATCTTTATTAAATCCATTAGGATAATTAATTATTGCCTGTCCTGACGACACTTGATTAAGTCCTTGTTGCATATTTATTGAAGTTTCTCCATTGATTATTACAAAATTATCTCTATATATAACTTTACTTCCGCTTCGTGTTTGCAATATTATCTGAAACAATATTAATAGACTTAAAATTATTAGTAACTTCCAAATCACCTTCAATTTTCCCACCTCCATTTTTTAATATATAAGCACTTCCATCTTCTATATTTGCTAGTTCATTTTGTAATTGTTGCAAAACTGTTCTATACTCTGTTTCTATTGTGTCATATATACTGTCAAAATCTAAAAATGTTCTCATATCTGTAAATTCTGTTATTCCACTTGCTGAAGTTTTAAATCTTGCAAGTTCATATTGATATACACCCAAATTATTTTTTACTATATTTGTTTGTATCAAATTTGGATAAGAGCTTGTACCTTTTACTATTTTATAAGTTCCTTGAACAAATTCGCTTTCTGTGTTTTGTTTGTCTAAATTTATTTCTATTACTAATTTACAAAAAGCATTGTCAGTTCCTGCTGTTATTGTAGTAGAAGAATCTTCCTCTAAAAACCTGCCTTGGATGCATACTGCTCCGCTGTCTATTGTAACTGTGCTTCCTGACGGAGTAACTGCCATTCCGTTTTTGTAGTTATTACTTACTCCATTTTTGCCATTTAAAAAAGTATTTATAAATAAAGCAAAAATCGGATTTCCAAACAATTGCTTACTAAATACGTGACCTTTTAACATATTAATTCTTCCTTTCTTTTAATAATTTATCTATAAATTTAATACGTATATTTCCGCAAGTATACTCGTAGAATTTTTTTTGTGTAATTTTAATTGCAGATATATAAGTATCAAATATTAAAGATTCTTTTGTTTTTATTGCAATAGGTGTTCCTACTCTTATATACTTATTAAGCATATTAAATGTAATGTTGTGATTGTAAGCATTTGACTTCATTGTATCTAATGCTTTTTGCTGTGCATCTTCATACTTCTCTGTATGTACTGTTTCTATTCTTCCTTCAGCTCTGTTTTTGTTGTTCATATCTGTAGTTGTTGTTCTATCATTTAATAAATACAAAGTATATTGTCCTTTATTTTCTACGTCATTTACTTTATCGTATAAAACAACTACTTTTGAAACTACATCTGTTTCAAACACTTCTACATAATTTGATATTGCCTGTGCTGTTGTGTCTATTAGCTCTTTATTATAAGTTTTATTTTCTATTGTTATTACTAATTTTTTATTTATAATTGAAAAACTGTACACAATATCATAATTTTGTGTACAGTTGGTTAACCATGTGTGCAAGTTATAAATTTCGTTTTCTACATTCGTTACTGAAGTTTGCTTTTTAGTATGTGTTTTTACATTTAATTGTAAGTATGTTTTGTTAATAAATATATCTGCATTGTTTATAAAGTTATCTGTTATAGCTTTTTCAATAAAGTCTTCTACTCCTTTTTCTTTTATATAACTTTCACTTTCCAGTTTTATTTTTTGATTAAATATATTTGTTATATACTTAGTTGTATATTCATATAATTGCTTTCCATTTTCATTCGAAATATTATCTATAATTCCCCAATAAACCGCTTCGTTATTTTTCTTTACTACTATTATATCATTTGCTTTTGCTTTAGTTTTCTTTAATACTTTTATTATAGAATTTGCATTTGTTTCTTCATCTATATTTATTTCGTAGTCTGATATTTCTACTATGTCTTTTACTGTAAAATCGTTATAATTAAATATCCACATGAATACTTTGTTTGTTTCTATTTTTATTTTTTCTTTTGCCCAAATTTGAACTTTTTTTGTATCTGTGTAATTTTGATTTAATATGTCTGTAAATGTTATATTTGCATCGTATATTCCACCGATTTGAGGAGCTGTTATTTCTATTTCATAATATCCTGTTTGTTTATTGTAGATTGCTAAATAATCTTGTCCATTGAATTTTATTGTCATATCATTCATAACACCACCTCCTATACTGCTTTATAATAAGTTAGTATAGTTACTTGTGCATTTAATACTTCATTATCTGCTGTAATTCTTAGCTCACAACTTTTATTTTTAGGAAGTCTAATTACATTATCATTTTCAAAATTAATAACATCTAAACTAAATAAACTTTCTATTGTCCCATCTGTTTTTTGTCTATTTATATAAAAATCATTTTCTTTCGTTCCATACAATAATTTTTCATATTCTTTTATTTCTACTGTAAATGTTACAGTTTGATATAATTGTCCTTCTACATATAACTCAAACTTAGGATTTATTACATGTCCACTAACTTCTATTAGTACAGGTGCTTCTATATGTCCTTCATTAACATATTGTAAACTTCTTGTATCATAGTCTGTAAAATTACTATCCCATCTAAAATCCCAGCGAATTTCGTTATCCCTCGGTTCTATTGTATAGATTGCTGTAGTTTGTTTATACCATAAACTTTTACAATTCATTGTAATTGGGCATTTTAAAACATTAAAATCATCTTCTTCTGATTTATCTATTTTACAAATATCTATATCTCTGTAATATTCATTTCTACTACTAGTCTTAGGTATATAAATGAGTTTTAATTCAGATGACGATAAAATAAAGTTTACAAATTCTATATATTCTTCATATGTCATATCATAAAACTCAAGTTCTCCATTTATTACATTTTGAGCTATTTTTTTATCCTTTTGTATAAATATATTTCCTAATTGCTCATATTCAATATTTTCTTCGTATCCTAAACCTGTTACATTATATAAAAATAGACCGCCATTTATTTTTTGACAGTCTATTCTATTTCCTTTTTCATTTTCAAAATAAAAATTTCTTATATCCTTATATTCATAATTAATCATTTTCCATCTCCATAATAAAAATACCTGATTTAATTCAGATGCTTTATATTTTATTTAAAAAGCTAGCGCTAGACATACTATAAATCCAATTACAGAAATTAATGTAAATATTATTCCAAATGGCATCATATATAAACTACCTATAAAAATTAGTGGATATGCAATTAGACCAATTTTAGCACTTGCTTTTTGTTCTTTTCTTTTTTCATCTTCTGTTTGTATGTAATCTTCTGTTTTCTCTATTTTTTCTGTTTTTTTAATTACTTTTTCATTATGGAAAGCCAAATCAACAACAAATCCATATGTTAATTCTTCAATCACTATTTTTTCTTTTTCATAGTCTTCTTCATCCATTTCAGAATGTTTATATTTTCCTCCTGTTATTGAAATTGATATTATATATTTAGTTATCTCTTCATCGTTCCAATATTGAAGTACTTCATCAACTAATTCTTTTGGTATATAGCCTATATGAAAATATTTTTCGTTAGTTTCTTTTTCTTTTTTATGATAATGATACATCTCGACTCCTTCATAAGTACTGATATATACTTTAAAACAAGGCTCGTCTTTATATGAGCTTAACTCGATTTTCCCTCCAAAGGTTATTCCTTCATATTCAGATACATTCATATACATTTCTTTTATATCTTTATTTGTATATCCTCCATACAAATCTTCTTTGCTAAAATAATTATTATTCCTATACTCTTTTGTGATTTTTTTTATTTCTTTTTGTATATCGATATTGTCTTCATTTTTAAAAGTTGTACCTTTAACATTAAATTTTATACTATGTGCTATCATATACTCTCCTCCTTCTATAATTATAAAAAGAGTTTATCATATTAATTTTGTCAAATGCTGTCGAAACTTGTAGCAAAAAATATCTTTTTAATATGCACTACCAAAAACTTTATTGACTTCATTTGCTATTTTTCTTGCATCAAATTCCTGTGTATATATTGTTAAATTTGGAGTTGTAAATATTGTTTTAGTTTTATCTGCTATTTGAGTATCTAGAATTTCTTTATTATTTCTATAATTTTGTAAAATAGGTATATTTTTATTATTAATGTTAACTCCATTAAATTTATCTGATACATTATTAGCTAGAGTATCCACTTGTTTATAAATATTTTCTTCCTCATCTTCAAGTCCTAATTCTGCTCCTTCCATAACATAATTAAATATTTTTCTCATTTTTCTTGAAGGAGAATGTATATCAAATGATTTTCTTAATCTTGATAAGATGCCATTTGCAATGCTTGTTGCTTTAGCAAATAATGATGGTTCATTGTCTTTCATTCCATTTAGCATACCTTCCATAGACTGTTTCATTACTTTTTTAGTATCTTCTGGCATGCTATCGTAACTATCCATAATAGTGTCTATCATTGTTTGGTTTTCGTCACTTATCTTTCCCCCATACATTTCAGTATTTGCAAGTTTTGCTAACCATATGCCTAATTCTTTTGCTTGCTCCTCTGACATATTTTTGTACATATCGTCATAGATTTTTTTCATATTACTATTATGTTCTCGACCTTCTTGTCTAATTGCCCCATTAACATCATTCCACGCAGTTTGTTTTGTCTCTGCTAGTTCTTTCATTCTTTCATTGTGTCTATTTTGTTCATTTTCTACATTTGATAAATGTTCTTTTATTGAATTATAAAAACCATCATCTTGCTTTGCTCTTTCTGAATATCCATTTGCATAAACTTCGTTTACTTTTGCAACCTCTTGATTAGCCATATCTATTTTATATTGTTGCTGTTCCATTATTTTATTATATTCAGTTGCATATGCTTCATTTTGCATATTAGCTTCTGAACCATATCTTTGATTCAATAATGCAATTTCTTGAGTTGTTCCATCTTTAATTATGGCAATTGTTGCATCTCTTTGTTCTTGTGCTGTTTTTATCCATTCTTGTGATTGTACTTCATATTCATATAATGTTCCTTTGAAGTTCTCGGCATTTGTAATTGCTTGTTGAGATATCGCTTGTGCTACACTATTTTGTATTTCTATTTCTCTATCTTTTAATTCTCTTAATTTATTAAAATATTCGTCTAATTGTTTTATTTCTTTTTTTGTGTAACCCCTTCTTTCATCCGATGCAGTTTTACATATACTTGTAATTCCCTTTTGTATTTTATCCATTTGTTCTTGTAATTTCTGTTGTTCTTCAGATGTTGCAAATAATGTACTATTAAAACTACCTAAATGAGATGTTGCACTATCTATTCCTGATATAAAGTCTGATGCACTATTTCCTATTGTTTCTAATGTTTTCTTTGACTGTTCTTCTGCTTTCTTCATTTGTGCTATTATTACTCCTGCTGTTGCAGTTATTCCTATTGTAGCTATACCTAGTGGACTTTTTATTGCTGATATTGCTTTTGCCAAACTATTAACAGATGCATTTGTAGACTCTGTTCCTGTTTTCATTACTTTAATCGCTTGTGAAAATGTACCTATTCCTTTGACTGTTGTTCCTACTGTACTTGTTACTTTTCCTAATATTTTTACAAGTGGACCTACTGCTACAACCATTAACCCAGTTTTTACTATGTTCTCTTTTTGAGAATCAGATAAATCATCTAATTTATCTATCCATTTACTTGTCTTATCTAATATTTTATTTACTTCTGGTAATAATTTATCTCCTAGTGATATCGCCTGCGCTCTTATTTTATTCTTTGTAATATCAATTTGACTTTCCGTTGTTTCATATCTTTTATTTGCTTCTTCTGTTAAAGCATTGTTGTCTTTCCATGCTTCATTGCCTAAAACTATCGCTTTTTCCATTACTTTACTTGCATTTGCTGAACGTAATAATGCATCCCTTAAACGTGTTTCTGTAATTCCCATATCGTCAAGAATTTTAATTGCACTTTTACCTTGCTCTCCACTTTTAGAAAGTCCATCAACAAATTTCATTATTGCATTTGTTGCATCTTCTCTAAATGCCTTTTGAAAATCTTGAGAACTCATTCCTGCCACTGACGCAAAATCTTTTAAACTATCTCCACCTTTTTCAACTGCTAATTGCATATTCACCATTACTCTTGAAAAAGCCGTTCCACCTGCTTGTGCTTCCAATCCAACAGAACTTAAAGCTGTTGCTAATGCCATTATTTGAGATTGACTCATTCCTACTTGAGTACCTGCTGATGCTAAATTCATTCCCATGTCTGCAATTTCCGCTTCTGTTGTAGCAAAGTTATTTCCTAATGCTACTATTACAGAACCTAATTTATTAAAATCTGATTGGCTCATTTTAGTTATATTTGCAAATCTTGCTAATGTTGTCGATGCTTCTTCTGCTGATAAATTTGTAGCATTTCCCATATCTATCATAGTCTTTGTAAATGCTAATACATTATCTGTTTCAATTCCTAACTGTCCAGCACTTTCAGCAACTGCTGATATTTCTTCTACTGTAGATGGTAATTGTGTTGACATATCAACAATTCCTTGCTTTAATTTATTTAGTTGTTCTTCTGTTCCTTCAACCGTCTTGGTAACGCCTGTCCATGCACTTTCAAAAGAAATTGAAGACTTTAGTGATGCTACTCCTATTGCTGTAACGCCTGCACTTAATATTGATAATCTATTGCCTATTTTTTCTGCTTTATCTCCAAATTTTGTTATTTTTTCTCCTGCTAAAGTAAATCTTTCTGACTGAATTATTAATTCTTTATTAGTTTTATCTATTTCATTTGCTGTTCTTTGTTGCGCTGTTTGTAATTCAATTAATTGTTTCTTTAGCTTTTCTGCCTCTTCTGAATTATCTCCTAATTCTACTACTGCTTTTTCATAAGCTAACTTTGTATTATCTATTGCAATACCTTGTTCTTTATATTTTTCTTTTAGTTGTTCTACCCTTTGACTTAATAATTGCGTTGATTCACTATTTCCTGCTAATTGTGCTTTATTAAGTTTTAGAATATTATTTAAAGATGTTATGCTTTTTTCTGCTTCTTTTATATTGCTTTTAAAACCTGTTATATCTGCTTCAAATTTTATGGATTGTTTATTTTTACTACTCACAATTAAGCCTCCTTTGGATTGTTTCTATAGTTTTCAACTGCAACAATATTTTGATGAATATTATCCAAGAAAGATATGTCACTGTCCCAAAATGTGTTTTCATTTATTCCATTTATATAGACATAAAAAACATACATATCTGCTAATGTTTCGATATGTATATCTGGTTGTTTATATTTCTTTTCTTCTCTTTTTTTACTAGTGACTTTTTTAAATCCTTCTTGGAATTTTAGTTTTTTCTTTTTATTAGTAATTCAACTCCTATGTGTGATATTTCATATAAATCATAATTTTCTATTAAAGTTAAAAAATCATCATAACTTATATCTTCTTTAGTTGCTCCAATGTACCCCGCATAAATTATTTTGTAATAATCACTTGCCTTAGGTTCATTTTCTCCTGCTTCTCTTAGAATTTTTAATATATCAAAATCTTTTTGTGTTTCTTCAACTTTTTGTATTGCCCTTGGTGTAATTTTTAAATTAATATCTTTATCTTTAATTTTCATCTTTTATCCTCCTTTTGGCACAAGTTAATGGATTCGAACCATTACATACAGTTTTGGAAACTGCAGTGCTACCATTACACTAAACTTGTATAAAAATACCCTTATTTTAAAACAAGGATATTTAAAATAATTTAATTATAATTCTGCATTTTTTACTAATTCTGGTGTAAAGTTTGTTAGCCATTTTTCTTTTACTTCTGTATCTTCTATTTCACTTTCATAAGCTTCATAATAGAATTTTTTATTTTCATCAGCTAATGCAGAAAATTCAAAGTCTTTCATTTCAATTTCTGTTGCTTCATTATTAATATTGAAATTTAATCCTTTTACATCTGCTAAGTTAGGAAATGCAACATATTTTATATTACCTTCCATATCTAATACTTTAGCTGTAAATTTAAAAGGTTTTGCAAATGTATCTGTACCATAAGCATACACTCCAGTTTTTAATCCTTCATTGCTTAATCCAGTTATTCCTCGTAATGCTGGTATTTTAGCATGTCCTGTTAATGTAACAGCTAAATCAGTTATTCTTTTTATTTTTTTAACTACTGCACCTTCACATTTTTTTACAACTTCTTCTGTATTAGATGTTCCATCCATTGTTCCAATACATCCAAATCCTATAGCTTCTGCTCCTTCAAATTGAATTGAACCTTCTACGATTTTATAATCTTCAAATTCTTCAACTTTTTTAACCATTGTTTATTTCCTCCTCTATTTTTTTATTTATATGTTCTAGCAGTCCTTTCTTTATATTTTCTGTTTCAGTTTCTAAAGCTTTATTGAAAAACTCTTGACTTCTAGATTGATGCTTTCCTCGACCTTCGTCTGGAAATATTAAATAGCCAAAATCTTTTGACTTCGGCTTTAATTTTGTTTGTACTTTTATTCCTAAATTGAAACTAATTTTATCTAATGATTCTACATCCTTTGCATGACTTTTGGGGCTATTTTTATAGTTTGATTTATTTCTATTAGAACGTGGTAAATTTTGCATTACCCTTTTTTTAAGTATATCGCCTGCAGTATTCCAGAAATAATTATTCATTTCATATTCTGCTTTTTTAGGTAATAATTTAAGTTTTTCTTGTAATATTTCAATATCTTTACTTTCTAAAGAATAAAATGCTTCGTTATATGTCATAACTAACCTTTCTCAGGTCTTTCAAATGTAAATGTATTCATATCAAGCCAATCATTAGTATTAGCTAATTGAATTTCATCGTTTTCCATACCTATAAAATTAAGACCTAATCCTTTAATTTTGTTTATTATTTCATAATCAGAAATTTTCTGTTCTCCTTCATATACATAAGCAATATAAATTTGCCTTACATATTTACCACACCCACTATTTCTTAAACGTCCTCTACGAAAGATAAAATAATGATAACTACCATTTAACTCATTTTCATATATTCTTTTATTTCCAATTGGTAATCTAAATTCTTCTAATTTTTCAATTATTTTTTCGTCTGTCATTATTCAACACCATCTTTCTTATTAGAAACTTTTTGCAAATATAAATAAATATTTTTTCTATCATCTGTATCTCTTTTTTTTACCTCATATATATCATCGCTATCATTTAATTTAACTTTAATATTTTGTGGTAATGGAGATAATGGCATTCTTATTTTCTTGTCAATTGTATATCCTAATGAATCAGCTTCTATATTGTCATTATCTCTTATATTTACATATGAGAAGTTTCTTTTACCTTTTATTTCAATTGACTCACCTATTTTTTCTTTCTTAGCATTTTTTAATACTTTTATGCTACCAAAATATAAAATCCCATCATTATATGTTTCGTGGTAATTTTTATTTATTCTTGTAAAATTAGTCCTTTCCATATTTAACCTCTAATTTTAATATTCTTTCTAAATTATTTGCAATGAAAAATTCTTCACTTTTATTCCATGCATATCTTACATATGTTCTTAATAGCCCTCTTGCTTCATTATCAATATCAAAATTAATAACTTTAGTATGTGAAGGGTCTACATCATTTTGTATAACCTCCATACCGTCTTTAATATATTGCATTAGTATTTCATTTGTATCGTTGTCATCCCACGTTATTTGTAAATCTTTTCTTATTTCATCTAGGAAATTATTACTTACAGTAGTGTCTTCATATGTCATTTAATATCACATCCTTATTATTCTTCAACTGGAACTTCTGAAATGTCTAAATATTCAAATGAATTATTATCTACTGCTTCACCGTTTGCATATAGCTTTGTTAGATATACTCTTTCGTCATCTAAAAATCTAAAATCATCAGAATATTCTATTTTTTTGTTCATTCCCATATTTAAATCGTATTTTTCTGCTAAACCTATAATAGCTTTTCCTTGAGCTACTGTTGATTCTTGAATAATATCTACAGGTAATGGGAATTGATTTGATATATATTGTCCTAAAGCATTTTTTGTTGTAGTTAATACAAATACTTTAGTCCAATAATCGATAGGATTTACAACCAATGTTACTCTATTAACCACTCTTTTTCCTTCATTAGTTAATTTAGCAATTATTTTTCCTAATGTTTTTGGCTCAAAGTCTTTTACTTTAACAGCTGTTTTTTGTGGCACAGGTTGTCCTGGCGTCCTAGCTGCTTCTAGGTCTCTATCCATTCCTAAAGGTTGGTTTACACCTGTTCCTGAAACTATAGCAGAAACTAAACCTTTCTTAATGCTTTCAGTTAATATAGTTCTTATATATCCTTCTAGCCATGCTGGACCTAAAACTAGGTAAGCTTTACAAATTGGTAAGAAAGCACTTAATTTATAAAGTGTAGTAGACTCTTTCTTAAATCCTGCTTCTAGTTCTTTTCTTATTTCTTCACATAGAGGTCCCCACCAAGCTGACTCTATATCGCCTGTTCTTTTTATTGTTTCAGTAACACCTGTTACATTTGTTATTCTTATTTTACTTAATAATGGATGTGACTCTTCTAATTCATCAAATACTCTATTTATTGTTGTAGTTGGCATTGTAACATCTAAATCTGTTAATGCTTGTTTTACATTTTGTTCTTTCATTGCTTCTGCAACTTTTTGGAAATATTTGATTTCCTCAGATGTTAATTGTTTAACACCCCTATTTGTTAATATAATTGTGTCATCATTATATTTAGCTTGTTCTTTTGTTACTTTTTGAGCTACTTCTTCTGCAACAATTTCCATCCATAATTGCATTACTTCTGCTTGTTCTTCTGTGTTTCCTTCTGTTATAGCTTTTAAAGCTTGTTCCTTTATTTCATCTTTGTTTAAATTTTTAATACTCATAATTATTTTTCCTCTCTTTCATTTTTTAAAATTCCATTAAAAAAAGATTCAAACATATTAGTTTTTGAATCTTTCTTTTCTTCATTAAATAAACCTTTTAACTCTTTTTTTTGATTTCCATTTAAAAATCCTTCGAGTGTTATACTTACGCTCTTTTCCATTTTTTCTGTAATTTTATTTAATGCTTTTTCTACTATTTGTTCTACATCTTCTACAGAACTTTCTTTAGATTTTTGCTTAATTTGCATTTTTAAATCTTGATTTTCTTTTACTAGGTCCATTATGTTTTTACTTCCCGACTGCTCTATTTCATCTGAAATTGGTAACAATTCGTCGGCAAATCCCATATCTAAGCATTCTTGAGCAGTTAGCCAAGTTTCATTGTCTAGTAATTCTTTTAACTCTTCTTCAGTTATATTAACTTTAGACATATAAGATTCTATTGATGATTGCATAATTTTATCTAAATCATCAGCTGTTTTTCTTAAATCTTTAGCATTGCCAGAAGCATATGTCCAGCAATTATGTATCATCATCATAGTATTGTTAGGCATATAAACTTTATCTCCTGCCATAGCTATTACACTTGCTATACTACAAGCAAATCCATCTACATATACATTTACTGTTGCTTGATGTTGTTTTAATAAATTAAATATTGCTATTCCTTCAATTACATCACCACCCAACGAATTAATATGTAAATTTATTTCTGTAATATTTCCAAATTCTAATAATTTGTCTTTAAGTGTCTTTGCCGAATTACTATCTTCATCCCACCAACTGTCATAAATATCTCCATATAAATATATGTCAATACTATTTTCAGCTAGTTGTTTGATTTTGTTTATTATTTTCTTCATATAATTCCTCACCTCCTTCAACTGATGTATAATTTTTAGTTACATAAGATTTATTAGCCCATTCTTCATTTAATTTTTCTTCTCCTAATTTATCTAATAAAACATTATGTGAAAAACCAATTCTAAATGCTTTGTCTATAGAGTCTGAATGTTTTAGCCAATTTATAAATTCTGTTGTTACTAAATCAGCTTTTATATATGAACCATTTAAAACTTGCATTTTAGAATATAGTTTTTTATTAATTTCAGAAGTAAACATTACTGCAAATGGTTTAAATGCGTGTGTCATATATATTTTTTCTTGTTCGTCTAATTCGTTTTTATTTCCATATAATAAATCTATTGGAATATTAAATATCATTGCTATTTTTTCAAATATTTCTTTTCCACCATCTGTTAAATCAGAAATTGCATCATTTTGTTTAGATGATTTTTCATCTAAGTTACTTAATTTAAAACCTTTTGGTAAAGTTAAAACATTTCTATTTCCTTCTACAAAAGGTTTTATTAAGTTGTTTATTATTGTTTGTGTGCTATTATCTTCCCCATCCCTCAACGTAGATGATGTGTCCATTTCTACAATTATTTTTCTAAATTTATTTCTTACATATGCATTTTCAAATGCTGTTAAAATTCTTGAATAATTATTATTTATACTATTTATTAATCCTTTTATTTTTTCGTTATTTAATGAAAAATACAAAACATCATCCATATAAAAAGTATCGTTTAATGGGTATTCATCTAATATAACTTCATCAAACCAATATCCTTTTAACGCTAATTTATGTTTTTTAAAACTATCTGCAATAAATAAATTTCCATTTAATTCAAATAATAAAACTTCTTGATTTCTTATTAATTTATTTACAAATTTATAATAAAAATCATATTTATTTTGATTTATGTTTGGTGATATGTTTAATTTATAATTTAAATTGCCTTCCGCTTCTGCATGGTTCTTATATGTCCTAAATTTTGTTGAAATAAAAGAACCTGCTAAAAGTGATATAGCTTTTTGTAAGCCTAATTCTTTATAGCAGGTATCATTTATTAAATCTATACATTCAGATAAAATTATTTCATCTTTTTTATTAAACCATTTATGCATATATTCATTAGCTGTTTCAATAAAACTCAAGTTATTTACCTCCTTTTTAATAAGTTTTCATATATTTCATTAAGTAATTTTCATCTATTGTTGTTGCTTCTTCTAACTCGCTTTGTATGCTAGTTGCATGTGTCAGCGCCATAAAACCATCATTTTTTCTACTTTGTTGTTCTATTTTTATAAATGCTTTATTTCCATTTTTCCTAGGCTCTACTGCTGTATTATTTACATACCAACGCATTAATGTACTATCACCAAATATTAAATTATGATTTGCAAACCAATCTTCTAATACTCCATATACCATTGTGTCTGTAAATTCACCACTTCTTACAACTACTATCTCTCCGCTTTTATTGCTTGTTGTTCTTAATGTTAATCCTACTTTTTTAAATGCTTCTATAAAATAATTAGCTTTTACTTTATCTATAGCAATTGCAATAATATTATAAAGTGTCATTTTTTCTATAAACCAATTTGCAACAAGCTCTGGTGGAATTGTAGGAGTATTAATCCATATAATTTCACCTTTAGTATCAGCTTCTTCAAGTACTTCTTTTTTTACTAATGATAGATGTGGGCTATTTCTATTAATAAATGTCTGTGTTAGCCATATTTTTTTACCATCTTTCTTGAACAATAAGCCAACTCCACAAAAATCTCTTACACTTGCATAATCTAGTCCACCTATACAAGACTGATTTTTTAGTTCAGGTATTACTTGATTCGTCGCTACAATATCTTCCCACTTTGCTACAACAGTTGTTTCATCTTGATGTGGAATATTCATTCTTTTAGTCATAAATGTATGATATTTCGATGGTCTTGTTTGTGCTTTTTGCCATTCATCTAACATAGTATTCATTAAATCTTTAAATTCATTTAATGATGGATTTGCTTTAATCCAATTGTTAGGATTCTTTGCTTCCTCTTCATTATCTAATTTACAAATAAAATATAATGTCCTAGTATTTTTTATTACTCCACTAAAAACATCTTTTGCTTCTTTTTTGTAATCATCAATTACACCATCTCGTATATCTCCATCTGTTGTTATATATGTAACTCTAAAATTCTTTTTCTTTCCTCCGCCAGATGTATGTACATCAATATTTTTATAATCTTCATATGCATGTATTTCATCAAAAAATACATGTCCTGGTCTTCTACCATCTTTTGTTTTTGAATTACTTGTATTATATTTAATACTTGACTTTGTTGTTTTGTTTTTTATCTCTTCTAAAGTTATACTATATGCTTTATTTAATCTAGGTTTTGCTTCAATCATATCATGTACATCTATAAAAGATGTCTTTGCTTGGTCTTCTGATGTTGCAATGATATCTATATCATAATTATTAATTCCATGTTGTTTAGTTGTTTGATAAAATATTTCTGTACTTATATAACCATTTTTACCAAATCCTCTTCCTCCCATAATAAAAAACTCATTAAATACCAACGAGCCATCTTTATAATATAAACCATATTCACATGCATCTAAAAACTTTTCCCAGTCTAAAAGTGGATAGTCAAACCATTTTTCTTTTGTGATTATTGCTTTTTCTATTTCTTCATGATTAATTATTATATCTTCTGTGTTTAACTTGTTTTTTAACCATGCAACCATTTGCTTTTGTTCTTCACAAGTTTTTATTTCTTGATTTTCAACAATTTCAAACCATCTATCTATATATTTATTATACTTCATAATCTGCATCACCATCTTCTTTTGATTCAGGTGCTTTAATTCCTAATTTATCTAATATTTTTATTTTTTGATTATTTACTTTTGTTAATTCAGCAATACTATCATTCTTTTTATATCCGTTTTGTCCTCCTCCATTGTTCCAATGAATACTTACTCCTCTTTTATTTATATCTTTACTTAGTTTATCTTCAATTTTTGTAAACTCAACATATTTTTCAAGCAATTCTATTGTTACTTTATTATAATTAGCTTTAGTTATTAGTTGCTGTTTTAATTCTTCTTTTAATTCTTCGTATTTCTTTGAATTTTCTTCTTTTTTTCTAGGCATTTTAATCTTACCCTCCCTTCATATGGAAATTTTAAAAAATTTGTTTAAATGAGAAAACTCCGCGTTTCCAAACATATGATTTTTAAGTTAAAATTTTCGAATGGGGGTATTATTTTTATCTTTCCGCTTCTTCTATATAATTTAATACCGTATCTACTGTTAATTTATCAAATCTCATGTTCTTTCTGCTCATTCTTCTATCTATTAGTTCGTATGTTTCATTATTTAATTTACTTTTTAAATCATTTAATGTATATGTCCTTCCACAACATTCTTTTAATATAGCATGTTTTATTCCTCTATAATAGTTATACATTAATTCATCAAATCTATTTATAGTTTCTTTTTCTAGATATGTTTTTTCATTTTTATTTTTCATTTTTATTAATTGTGAAACAGTGTATTCTTTTTCGTATATATTTAGTCTCATTTCTTCTATATTATCCGCTTCTTTATTTAAAGTATCTTTATCTATATCTTCTTCTATTTCTACTACCTTTATATTATTTGCTTTTACTTCCTCTTCTATTTTCTTTGCTTTTCTTGGCATATTAATTTCCTCCTTCTATTTACCATTTTTCTTCATTTATGTATTTCTTCCTTGTTGTGCCGTTTATATGTTTTTCATCTAGAATGTTGTGATGATATACACATACTGTTTCAAGATTACTTTCTGTGTATGCTAACTCTGGATGTTCTTCTAGCTCTTTTATATGATGTATATCTAATTTTCTACCATGTTGTTTTATTGTTAATTTCCCTTCTTTTTTACATTCTTGGCATTCATAATTATCTCTAGATAATATTTTTTCTCGTAATGTTTTCCAATAGTTGTCTTTATAAAACTTTATTTTGTTTCCTTCTGCAATTAATTGCTTTATTTGTTGTACTGAATACATTTTAATTACTTCCTTTTTTTGCTAAAAAATATAGAACGATAATAACCGTTCTATTCCTTCAAATTTTATATTGTCATTTTTGTTTTCTTCACATGGACATCTTTGTATATTTTGAACTATTAATTTTTTATCTTTAAATTTTCCTTCATAGTTAAATACTTTTGCTAAGTTATATTCTTTTCCAGTAAATATTAATATATCTCCTACTTCAAATCGTTCTTTTTTCATTTTCTTATTTGACCTCTTCTATTTTATGTTATTAAGCTATTAATTAATTTTAACTTTTTTCAATTTTCGACAAACTTTTTATTTTAAATGTAATAACATAGATTCTCATTCGCTAAAGAAAGGAGAATTAAAATGTTACATGTTAACGAAAAAGTTGGTCAAGAACTTGGTACTATATCAATAGCAATTTATAAAGACAATGAAAGTGGTCTTTCTGCATTTAGTATTAATTCAGATGAAGACGTGGAATGTTTTTCTTATGCTATTGAAGATACTATGAAAAAGTTTTAGACTAACTTTGCTTAGTCTTTTTCTTTTCTAATTTTTTTATTTTTTCTGTTACTTCTATTATTAATATAAATATTGCTATTGCTATATATATTATTAAGTATGTAATTAATCCTAATATAATAAATCCTGCTACTAAAATAACAGATGATAATATAAGTATTAATAAAATTGTTATTATTGAACTTAACATTGTTTTTTCCTCTCTAGTAAACATTTATTTTTTATTCTATAAGCACAATGTACTTTTTGAGTTCTTAGATTTATTATTTCTAAAAAGCTACAGTCTACGCATTCGCTTGGAAGTTTCTTCCTCAGCTTTTCTAAATTACTTTTATCTATCCATTTTTGTTGGTCTTCTATCATTTGTTCTACCTCTTTACATGAGTTTAATTTACAATTCTTACATTTTCTGTTTTGTTCTGAACATACTTTATTATCTATTAAACATTGTTCCATATCTTTTGTTTCCTTTGTTTTCTTGGTTTCGGAACTTAGACTCGAACTAAGAATAAGAGAGCCAAAATCTCTTGTGATACCATTTCACTATTCCGAAATATAGAAAATGCACTATTGTAGCTTTGTACAATAATGCATAATCATTTAGACTTAACTAGAATTGTCTTTTGCCATTTTTATTCCATTTACTTGAAAGGAGGCGATTTCCTATAATCGTCTATTTATATATTAATTTATCTAGTATCATTAATAAGCATTATAAAAGAGCCTATCATTTAATAGACTCTGTTTATTTAAAATTTTTCAAAAAATAATTTTATATAAGTTGCATATGCAACAGAAATATTTGTATTTCCTTATATAATTAAATTGTTCTTGTAATATTGCCCTTTGATTTGTTCTGCAAGGAGGTGATAGTATGAACAAATTAATAATGCTTGCTGTATTAGTTCTTATTTATTTAATCTTGTCTTTATTTAAATAAGTTCTACATACAAAAATACTAGAGTCTGACACACTCTAGTATTTTTTTGTTCTCTTTATGAACAATTATTAATAATGCTTGTTACAGATTATGAAAGGAGAGTGATTACAAATGACTTTTTCTCTTTCTTATCTGTACAATATATTATACGAAAATTTAGAATAAAAGTCAATACTTTTTGTCTAATTTGTCTATATAGTCTATACTTTCTATATAGTCTCAACAACTTTGAATATATTTTAAATATTATAAAAGAGCTAGCTATATTTAATATAACTAACTCTTACTTGATTAAGACAACTTCAACACAAAATCTGCAACTTAATCTCACTACTTCTGCTTATGTTATCTAATGTAAGCTCATAACACAGTTCATTTTCGCTTCTTCTTACATGATAAGTTTTACGCATTTGGTAAGAGACTGTTAAGTACAATCTCTATGAAACTTTTAATTTACGAGATATTTTATAGTTTTTGCACCTGGTCTATGAGCCATCTCTGACTGTGCAACTAAAAGGGTAATCCGAAAGTTTTACCTTTCTTTAAATTCGCAATCTTTTTATATGTATTGCTATTATAATTATATTATAGTTAAAACGTGAAAACAAGGGAAAAAATAGGGCAAAATTAGGTAAAAAATAGGTAAATTTTAAAATTCTGCTATTTTTTCCGTTGCTTTTTGTATAATTTTCTTTATTGTATCTTCTGATCTAGTTTCATTATATAAATTATAATATGTAATATTTCCTATATGTTTATATGAATTTCCTTCTACGTAATACGCTATTAATATTTCACGTTCTTTCTTTCTTAGTCCTTCTAGTCTTATATCTACTTCTTCTAGTTTTGTATTCAGTTCACTTATTTCATTTTCTATTTTTTCTAATTCTTGTCTTAAATCCGCTTCTATGTCTAAATTACTACTAGCTTTGTTTCCTACCTTGTCGCTTATTATATTCTTACTATGTATATCGCTATTTTCTTCATAGCTTGTGACCGACAAGGATACGTTTTTAAGACTTTCTATTTTTCTTAATATACTTTCCTTTTCTCGTAGTTTTAACTTTAATTTTGCCTTGTTTTCTTTGTAATTCTTTAATAATAATATTAATTGTTCTTTTGTCATATGTTCCTCCTAACTAAAATCAACTTCGCTAAAATCATATCCTTCTATATTTTCTGTATAACTATCATAATAAGATTGATTTTTTTCACTATTTTGTTTGTCTATGATTTTTTGTAAAAACTCTTTTTTATCTACTTTTCTTTGATATTCGTCAAATATTACAAAATTATCATCTTCTAGCCATTCTTTAAATTCTTCAAAATTTTTAAAATGTTTATTTGTTTGAAAACAAAATTTCCAACCACAGCTTGATTTTCCTATATGAAATTCTTCATAATCTAAATATGTTTTCCTCTTTGGCTTTTTTAATCTTCCATAATAATTAGTTCCCATATTCTCACTTCTTTCTTATGTATTTACTTTTTCTACTAAGTCTGCTTTGATTAAATCGTATAAAAATACTATGTCATTGCTATTTCTTCCTTCTATATAAATAATTCTGTCATATATATCTATGTATAATGTATCACTATAAAAAATATATTTTCCTGCTTCATCACAATGATTTGCTAATCTAAGTCCAAAATTACGTATTAACCAATTTAATTCGATTTTATCTTTTATTTTTAACATCTTTTCACCTCTTCTATCAATATTTTCTCAACTCTATTCAACGCTTCTTTATATGTTATAAATCTTACATGTCTATTCTTCATGTCTAGTCTTATTATTTTTACTTGCTCGTTATATCTTCGCATGTATAATTTTGCTAAAGTTAATCTTGTATAGCCTTCTTTCCACAAATCTAATATTTCTTTGTCTGTCATATTACACCTCTTTAAGTGTAGTATGTGTTATTTGTTTAATTTTCTTCCACATATTGGGCAATAATTTATATCAATATATCTTGCTCCATCTCCATTATTTATCATAAGACCTGCTTTTCTATCTGTTTTTCCTTTTAATATAAACATTTCTAAATAAGTACAAGATTGTGGCTTATACCCTGCTGTTTCTCGCCATTCAAAAGTATTTACTGCCTTTCCAGATATATGTCCTTCTTTCTCTCTACAATATTCACACATATTATTTTCCCTCCAGTAATTCTTTTTCTAAATGTTTTATATACTCTCTTATAGCTTCTATTTTATTGTTTGCTTTTATGCAATCGATATAATTTGTTTTATCATAATTAAGTAGTTTTTTTATTACTTCTTTAGATATAGAATTATCTATGTAATTTAAAACTGTTTCTATTGCATTGGCTTTCTTTTCTGCTTTTTCATCTCTATATAAAACTCCTCCTGTCTTATAACATCTGCAAGCTATTAATGCATTATCTTGCATTTCTTTTAGCAGGCTTATTGCCTCTACCAAATTTATTTCATCTGCCTTACTCATATTTCCTCCTCTACTTTCTCAAAACTTGTATAATCACATATATTTTCTATTACTTCGTTTATATCATCGTCACTTCCTAAGTAGTTTCCGTCTAACATATAGTGTGTTGTTGTGCTTGTCTCACAACCGTCTAATAAGCAGTCTAAACATACTATTTCATTTGTATATTTATCTTTGAAATATTCTTCTGCATAATCGCTTTCGCATCTATCACATTTCATTCTTTTTCTCCTTTCGCAAATGGTAATATGTAATCTATGTATTCTGGTACTTCTGGAACTCTATTATGAAATTCTTGCCATTTTATTTTATCTTCTTCTAACTTCTCTATTAGATTTTTATTGTTTGTTTCTAATTGTTCTATTTTATTTAATAATGTTTTAGCAGCTGCAAAATTTACAGTATCACGAAAACCTTTATCTTCAAGAAGTATATATTTAGCTTCTTCTGTTGTTAATTGATATGTATCACTTTCATAAAATTTATTATATTTATATTCAATACTGTTTTCTATTTCTTCTTTACTTAGCATTGCTTTCCTCTACTTTCTTTTCATAATTACTACAAAAAAACATATTTTCTATTAAATTTAGTGCATCTCTATATCCCTCATAATATTTTTGTATTTCTCCTTTTTTCTTTAATTCATTTGAAATAGAGCTTCTTTGTAATTCTTGTATTTCTTTTAAAAATTTATCTGTATCTATATTTTCTGCTTTATATATCATTTATTTACCCTCTACTTTCTTTTCAAATTTTTCTTTTAATTGTCTTTTTATTGTCACTATATCTACACTACTATTAATTTCATAATTAAAAGCTATCTCTTCTAGTATTAAATCTATTATTTTATTTTTCTTATCTATGCAATCTAATTGCTCAAACATATTAACTCTTTTGCTTTTAAGTATTTCTATCTCTTTTTGTTGTGATTTTATTAGATTTAATATTATTTCTGTTTGTCTTTTTTCTTCTCTTAGCTGTGTTGCTTCTTCGTCAAAATCATTTTCATCGCATATATTTGCATTTTCATTGCATATATCTATTCTTTTTGTAAAATATTCTATTGCTTTATTCTCTTCCTCTGTCATAAGTTATTCCTCCTCTACTGCTTCAAACTATCTTCTAGCACAAAATTATCATAAGATTGCTCATATATGTTTAGTTTTGTTTCTATGTTTTGTATGTAATGTTGTTGTTTTATATTTATACAATTAAATAAAGTTATAATGATTAACAATATTATTGTAGTTATTAAGTTTAATGTATTATCTTTCACTTATATTTCCTCCTTCGTTACTATTTTTAGAGTTAAATCTTTATATTTGTATTCAAATAATTTCTGCTTAATCTTGAATACGTCTGTCTTCATTCCTTTTGTGTCTTCTACTATTGTTTGTCCATTTTGCTCATATACAAAATCTGCTATATATTCTATCTTTCGATATGTCTTATTATTTTTTCTAAAACTTTCTTGTAGTAGAAACGGTACTTGTAATCTTAAATTACTTATTTCTCCTGCTCGTTCTAATAATGCTAGTTGTTTATATCTTTTTGCTTCTAAAGCACTGTCGAATACATACATATCTACTTTTGTTTTTTTATTTTTGTATTTCATCTTTTGCCTCCTAACTTTTTAACAAATTAGTTTGATAATTAAAGACTATTGGCTCTATATGTTCTTGTGCCTTTACTATTGTTAAATTTATTTTCTTTCGTTTTTGATTTTTAACATATTTTTTTGATATTTGTTGTACTGTAAGTCCCATTCTCCATAGCTCGATAATTCTTTCATTTGTCATTTCTTTTTTGTCATCTATTGTTTCTTGCACTTTTATCAACTCCTTTAAATAAACGGTATATGTCTGCTATATTCTACAAAATAGTTTTCTTCTTCTTTTCTTCTAATGTTTTCCACATTTTGTGCTTTAAGCTGTGGATTTTCTTCCATTACTTTTCTTCTTGCACGTGTAATTGATTCGAAACTTATTCCTTTATATTTCATTCCTTGCAAGACTTTCGAAAATGCTGTACCTTCATTGCAAGGTAACATTTGCTGTAATACTTGCATTATTAAATAACAGTCATCTTCTCTTGCGTATGTATCTTCTTGTAGTATTTGTTTAACTACTTTTTTTATATTTTTATTCATTTGTTTATCACTCCTTTAACTGTTTTACACTCATTTTTTCTGCAAGTTGTTTTGTAAATTCTTGCATTTGTTGAGGCAATAGCTTTTGTTCTTTTTGTCTATCTACTATTACCTCGTATTGTTTTAAGAATTGCCCTTTTGTTACTGTGTTTACTGTGTCTAAATCTGTTTGCGCTAGTTCTTTAACTTGTCTAACATTTCCAAAAAATTTTTTAACCTCTGGACTCGCCATTTCGAATTGTTCTTGTGTCATATAAAGTCCACTGCATATCATTGAATATGCTTCGTTCCAAGCCTCTATTGCTGTTCGTTGTGTAACTGGATTTATCATTTCTATTGCATTTTTTCTAATGTCGTGTATGGTTGGAGGGTATGGGCTTTCTATTATTGTTTTCTTTACTGCTTGTAAAACTAATTTATAATCTAAGTCTCCTAAACACTCTTGCCATGTATTAATCATCATTTGCTTTTGTTCTTTTGTCTTTTCTGATATACTTGAATAATTACCAGCTAAAAGAGTTATTATCTGTGTTATTTCCGCTCTGTTCATCTTTTAATTTTGCCTCCTCCCATAATTCTTTAAAATCATCAAAACTACCTTTAGAATTTAACTTGTTTGTATCTTGTTTTAGTGGGAAAATTCCTTGCCAATTGTTCATAATAGAATTATTAAGTATTTCTATTTGTTCTTCTATAACCGTTGTTAAACTATATAATTTTTTAATCATCAATTCTAAACCTTTTGTCGTTAAAGGTTTTTTTATAGCTATTCGCATTTTGATAAAATCATATATTGTTTTCTTTAATTCCTCATCTGAAAAATTTTGATTTATCAGTTGGTCAAATTCCGTTTCTTTTTTATTTTTTTCTTTCATTGTTTTAGTTTCTGTTTTAGTTTTTGTTTTCTGTTTATTTAATGTGGTCACTTTGTTGTCGTTTTGTCGGTCACTTTGTTGGTCAACTTGTTGTTCATTTTGTTGGTCAAATTCGTATAACAAATTTATTTTATATATTCCTGCATTATTTCCACTACCTTTTTTATATGTAATAAAACCTTTTTGAATTAAGTTGTTTCTTGCTCTTTGTAATGTAGATAATGTTAAGCCTGTATATGACATTAATAATGTATTAGATACTGTAAATTCACTTATCCAATTGCATTTGTTGTTTATGTGCATTAAAATATGATATAAACACTGAGAATTTGAATGTAAAGGATTTAACTGTAGTAATTCATTAAATGTATTTACTTGCTTAATATAATTCATAGTAGTGCTTCTCCTTTCGTACAATAAATGGCTAGAGTTTATTTTGTCTAGCCATTGTTGTTTAATCTTCTAATATTCCTGCTATAAAAAATCCTGCTACTGGTATTAATCCTGCTACTTCGCAGAATATAATTTTACAAACTCCAATTGCAATCTCTAATCCATTAAGTGGATTTATCGCATTTACTATTTGAATTATTCCGCCTACGAACATTAGCCATATTCCAACATATAATCCTAAAATTATAGTTGCTATTACTATTAATACTTGTAAAATTTTTCTCATTTTCTTTTCCTCCTATTTTCTTAAATAACTTTTTCCGAATATCTGCATAAAGTTTTCTGATTTATAATGCTTTTCGAACTCTTTTTGAGCAACTTTATGCCATTTTTGCTTTAAAGTTTCATTGTTTTCTATTAAACTATGACATTTTCGGCAAAGTGGTATAACTAATCCATATCGCATACTAGCTTGTCTATTTCTTCCGCCAAAAATCTCGTGTAAATCTTGTCTTTTAGCTTTGCATATATAACAATGTTCAAAATTCTTTGTTAATATGCTAAATCTATCCTTTTCTAACTTTGCTAATTTACTGCTTTTCTTTTTTATCTTTGTAGACTTCTCTGCAGTTTTATTTTTCTGCAGAGGTTTTGGTACTGGGTTAAATGAATTGCTTAAATCTTTTACTACCAATTGACCCACTCCTTTTTTAGTCTACTTAACTGTTCTGGAGTCATTGTTTCTATATCTAACTGCTTAGCTTCTTGTACAATTCCGTCTATTAATATTGACATTTGCTTTGTATTCATTTCTGAACTACCCATATACACTTTATAGTGTTTAAATTTTCTGCCGTTTAAAATTGATTCTCCTGCTTCTGAGTAATATTTAAAATACTTGCTTACATCTATATCTGCTAAAACGCTAACTATTTCACTTTGACCATATATTTTTAGCATTTCAATATATACTTCTTCTTTGCTTACTTTCATAACGTTTGCTATTTCCATAATAAGTTTCCATGCATAGTTGTTTGCATTTAGACTTCTTTTTTCTCTATATTCTTTTACTTCATACTGTTTTGTTTTATCTTGTTTAAATAGATATTGTATTATTTGTTCTATTGTTCCTATCATAAGTTACCTCTCTACATGTTCATGCATAAACACATATTCTGAATTTTCTCCCATATTTTCTAATAAAAATTCGCTTGCTTGTTGCTTACTTAAATGACTGTCTTTTGCTCTAAATTCATAAACATATTTACACTCTTGTTGTTTTTGTTTTATTCTTTCTTGTATTTCGTCTTCATCATAATTTCCTTCAATAAGATATAAATCATAATTTTTAGCACTTATTCCTTCTACTGTTTTTGTATCTGTCATATATATAACTTTATAATCGTCAAATAATACTCTATATCCACATTGTGGCACATCATGATATAGTTTAATAGGTATTATTTTAAATAGCTTATAATCGTATTTCGTGCCAATTTGAAGTATATCTATATTATTTTTATTTACTCCACATTCAAGTAAAGGTTTTAGTAACCATTCACAACAAGCAAATCGTAGCGTTGGTCTTTCTTGCGCTAATTTTTTTATAATTTCTTTTTTAAAGTGGTCTGAGTGAATATGTGTGAGAAGTACTATTTTTAGTTTTTTATAATACTTCTCTAATCTTTTAAAAGTAACTCCACAGTCTATTAAAACAATATCTCTTAATATAACTGCATTTCCTGTACTACAACTTGATATAATTTTATAATTCATTCATACTCACTTCTTTAACTTCTTCTTGTTGTTCTATAACGTCTGCTTGTATTTCTATTGGCTCTGGCTGTGGAATTTCTTGTTGCATTTCGTCAGCTTCATACATTCCGCCTAAATCTTCTACAAATGTTTCTCTTAAAGCTCTTACTTTTGCAACTTTTTCTACCATTGTTGCACCTTTACTTCCCCAGTTTGAATTTAATTGACCTTGTCCAGTTTTTTGTGCTACTTCATTAAAGCTTACACTTGTATATGTAGGATGTGACCAGTCTTTTCTATGTACTCTTGCCCAACCACCTACTAATTGCTCTGTTGCTAATCTAAATGTTCCTTGTCTTTCTTCTACTGTTCCATCTTCTTTTTGAACTATTATTCCACTTTCAATTCCATCATAATTTGGATTTAAAACTGCTCTTTTTAATATTGCATCTTTTCCTACTACTAACTGTGCAGGTGTTCCTGCTTTATATTTAATTAGATAAGCTTCTCTTAAAAATGGATTTAATTTTCTAACTTTACAAAGCTCTGTAAATAGTTTAAATTCTTGATTTGTTATCTTTGCGTCTGTTCCTACTATGTATTCTTGTACAATACTTGGTGTTAATTTAATCTCATTTCCGTCTATATCAAACTTGACCATTAATTCTTGTTTTTGTGTTTCGTTACTCATAGTCATATCCTCCACTTTCTAAAAATTCTTTTAATTCTTTTAATTTTGTTCTGGTTGCTTTTACTGTAAATTTAAGTGTTAATATATCTTCTTGTTTTTCTTCTACTACTGGTGCTTGTAAAATTTCTTGCATTTCTCCTTTTGGTATAATTACAGATTTTGTAGCTTCTTTCATAAATTCTTCTTGTCTTTTCTTTTCTTCTTCAATAGCTTTAAATCTATTTGTTACTACTGTAATTGCATTACTTACGTTTAGTGTATTTTTATATTCAACTAATATTTCTGTTTTGTGTTCTTGCGTTTCAATTAAATTTAAGTCATCTACTATTTTGTCTATAAATGCTTTTGCTTGTTCTTTTAAATTTTTCATACTTGCACTTAATGTTACGTTTATTCTTGCTTGTTCATATGTAATAAAATCAATATTATTAGCCTTTTTATATTCTTCGAAATAATCTTTAATATCTTGTTCTTTTTTTGCTTTTAATTCGCTTTCTACGTTATCTGCTTTATTCTTTAGTTCAATATCTGCGTTTTTATATTTATCAGATACATATTGTTTATAAACTTCTTCAAATTGCATATATGGTGCTAATACTTGCTCTTTAACTAATTTTCTTTGTGTTTCTAAATCTTTAAATTCTTTATTTAAGTCTGCTCTTACTTGTTTAACTTCCTTTACTGTTTCTTCTGTACAAACTAATTTCTTTGCGTTTTCCACTTTTTGTTCTATTTCTGTTGATAATTGTTTTAATTGTTCTTGTATAACAGGTAATTGTTTTACTACTATTAATTCTGTATTATTCATTATGCTATTGCCTCCATTCTCTCTAACTTGCTTTTTAATTCAATTTTTAAATTATTTATTTCTTCTCCAATGTCATATAATCTTCCATATTGTTCTTCTGTAAAATCTTCTGTATCTACTAAACAGCTTTTTGCTCTTTCTATTAATTGATAAGCTTCTTTTAAATTCTCAATATCAAATTTTAAATTTTCTTTTTCGTCCATTTTTTATCCTTTCTCTTGCATACCTGCTCTTTTTGTGTTAATATATAGACAGATAATGAATTTATATAATTATTCTAAATCTAGAAGTTATTTGTTGATTTGAGCGTCAGTAATAACTTCTTTTATTTTTGCTAAAATTACTTTTTCATTATTGTATGTATTACTTGTTGATAAACTGTATATTTTATTTATAATGTCTCTTAGTTCTTCGTTTTCAAAACGTAAGTCTTTATTTTCTTCATGCACTGCTGTGTTTTCTTCGTTTAAGTTTTGTACTTTATTTTCTGCTCTTCTTAATGCTTGTCTACTTTCTTGTAATAAGCTTTGTTTTTCTTTATTCCACATATTTTTCATCTCCTTTCTATTTACATTTTTTGTTAAATTTTGTATAATTACCTCGAAAGTGAGGTGTTTGTATTGGAATGGTATTCTTATGTTGTTGCTGTAATTTTACTAATTTCTTCCATCATTTCTCCTATAATTACTACTTTAATAAATAATCAACATCAAATTAAAATTAAAAAAATTGAAATGTATGAAAACTGTAAAAAAGAAGCTTTATCTAATTTTATTGAATGCGCTGAAGACTATTTATTAAATTTCAACTTTGCTGAACAGTCTGTAAAATATTATTCTGCTTTAAATAAACTTTTTATATATTTCTCTGATATTACCTTAGATAGTTTTGTTCCTTTTGATACAGCTAGTAAAAATCATAGTGATTATTCAACTGCTAGTATTGAATTGTCTAAAATTGTTCAATTCCTATCAAAACAAATAAAGAAATAATAAGTTGCAATATTACATAGATTCCATATATCCAAGTTGTTTCGGAATCTATTTTTTTATGCCAAAAACATAAACTTATAATTCCTACTATTATTAAAATTGTTTCTCCTAAAAATATTCTAAACATATTTCCTCCTATAAAAATTTTATATATGAATAAGTAATAAACATTACTATCCAAATACTTAAACCTGTTATGCTTAATAACATTTCTTTCTTACCTCTTTTGTATGCTTGTGTCTCTTTTTTAGTCATTTGTGTTACCTCCTTTACTGGTTATATGTTTTTTGTATAAATTCTTCTGCACCTTCTTCATCTATTCGTATTGTTTTTCCAATATATTTCATTGGAAAACCTTCTGAATGAATAATATTAGTAGCATGTCCATGACTTATGTTGTATTTTTCTTTAAACTGTTTTACTGTAATATATCTAGTATGTTTCTTTGATAAAATATTTGCTGCCATTCTTTCCTCCTTCCTTGTCAAAATTGTCATTGTTGTCATTTTTTATATCTTATACTTAATTTTTTTATTTAATAAAAACGTAGTTTTTATTTGTCAAGTGTTTTTTACAATATTTTTAGTTATCTATTTGTGAACATTTCGTATAAAAAAATATTCCTCAAATTGCTTCCCTAATAGTTCACATATTCCTATTGATACTTTTTCGTTAGGATTTCTTGTTCCTGTTACTATTGAGCTTACATAGGCTTTTGAATATCCTAATTTTTCTGCTATCGAAGTTATTGTGTTTCCATTACTTGTCAAATCTTCTTTTAATTTTTGCGGATTTTTAACTGCTATCAATATTACTCACCTCACTTTTGTTATCTTATTGTGAACATTATATATTTATGTTTTATTTTTGTCAACACTTTTTTAAAAATTTTTCAAAAAAAGTTTTACTTTTGTGAACAACTATGTTATAATGTGAACATAGGAGGTTCCAACTATGCTTTCAAAAGAAGAATTAGGAAGGTATTTAAAAAATATTAGAAATAACAAAGGTTTATCTCTAAGAGAAGTAAATAAACTAACAGACATATCTTACACTCATCTAAATATGATTGAAAATGGTAAAAGAAATGTTACGCCTGCTCTATTACGAAATCTAGCTAATTTGTATAGTGTAGACTATCTAGATTTATATAAAAAAGCAGGTTATATAGATTTAATAGAAGATGAGCAAAATAAAAAACTCGAAAATAAGCAAGCTTATCCTCTTTTAGGAACTGTTAAAGGTGGTTATGATTATTTGTCTTCTGAAAATATTGTAGGTCATATATTAATTGATAATCCTTTATCAGATATTGAAAATTGTTATGCTTTAAAAGTAACAGGAGACAGCATGTATCCTCTAATGGGTGAAGGAGATATTATTATTGTTCATAAACAAGAGAATTTTGAGAACGGTCAAACTTGTATTATACTAATAAATGGAGAAGAAGCAACAGTAAAAAATGTTTATAAAACAGAAAATGGTATTAAATTAGTAGCTTTAAATCCATATGTTCCACCTAAAGAATTTACTTTTGAAGAGATGAAGGATATTCCAGTAAAAATAATTGGAGTTGTAAAAGAAGTTAGAAACAGAAGTAGTTTTAAATAAAAAATAGATAATGTATCCCTCGCCAAAGTTTTACATTATCTAATAAATACTATTACTCTTGGAAAAGTAATCTATTTGTATATTTAGTATACAACAAATAATTACTCTTTTCAAGTTATGAAAGGAGATTTTTTATGCCAAAAACAAAATATAAAAAAAGAGCTGATGGAAGATATAGAGGCTCTGTCGTGGTTGGTAAAACTAAAGAAGGTAAAGAAATTAGAAAATATGCTTATGGTCATACTATTACAGAACTAGAAAATAACCTATCAGAACTAAGAGTTTTATATAATAAAGGTGTTGTAATAAGAGATGAAGGGTTAACATTAGCTGAATGGTCTGATACTTGGTTAAAAACATATAAATGTAATGTAGAAGATAATACTAAAAAGATGTATGAAGATTGCATAAGACTTTATATAAAGCCTGAAATTGGTCATTTAAAGCTAAAAAATATTAAGGAAAATCATATATCATCTTTACTTGAAAAAATGCAAAATAGAGGCATTGGCAGAAGAACTGAAATGACACTTTTAACAATAAAACAAATATTAAAAAAAGCTGTAAAAAACGATTATATTTCTAAAAATGTTGCTGAAGATGTGACATTAAATAAAAGAGTAATAGAAGAAAAGCGTCCTCTTTCCACAGAAGAATTACGACTTGTGGAAAAAGTTGCAAGAAATCATAAATATGGAACTTTTATTATGACTATTATATATACTGGTATGCGTAGAGAAGAAATTGTCCCATTAACTTTTAAAGACATTGATTTAATAAATCATTCTATTAGCATAAATAAAGCTGTGTATTTTGAAAAAGGCAAAGTAAATAAAATTAAATCTACTAAAAATAAACGCACTAGGACAGTTCCTATTCTAAATAATATATATCCGCTTCTTAGTAAATTAAAAAGTAAAGCACATAGTGATAATGAACTGGTATTTCCGAAAAAAGACGGACAAATTAGAACTGAAAGTTCATTAAAAAGAACATTAGAAAGTTTTTTACTAGCCGTAAACAAGGAATATGAAAAACAACAAAAAGAACTTAATAAAGATTTTGTACTTACAGATGAAAACAAAATACATTTTTCATATCACCCATTAAGACATACTTTTGCTTGTATTTTATATAAAGCTAATGTTCCTCTAAAAGATGCACAAGAATTAATGGGGCATCAAGATATTAAAATACTTTTAAATATATATACACATTTAGATAAACAAGATAAAGAAAATGCTAGAAATAAATTAAATGAATTTATTAATTCTAAAAATAAAATTAAAAAGTTTACGGGGTCAAAACGGGGTCAAAAGAAAAATTATAAACCTTAAAGTTAGCTAGTACCAGTCATCTTAACAAATTCGCTTATATGTTTTCTAATCCGTGGGTCGGGGGTTCGAATCCCTCCTGGATCACCAAGTAAAAACCGCCATTTCAATACTTATGGCGGTTTTTATTTTTTATCCATATTGTTTTATTTGTCTCACATTTGCTTTCATTTTTTGCTCTTGACTATTTTGGGTATTATCTTTTACAGTTTGAATATATTTATTATTTTTTTCGTTTTCTATCTTGAAACCTCTACTGTTTAAAGTCAGTCAAGTATATTTTCTTGTACTAAGAAATAGCTGTTTTAATCTCTAATTAAAAAATGTCACAAGTTAATAGCTTTGAACTAATACTAATAATTTTGGAGAATATTGTGCTACTAATTACACTAAACTTGTATAAAAAACACTTACAAGAATGTAAGTGTTTTTTATTTTATATTAATTATCTAAATTATCTATTGCATATTGTGCTTCTTCTTTTGTAAATTTTTCTCCATATTGAGATATTAATTGGTCATATATAGCATTTTTAGACATATTCATTGTAGTTTGATATGATTTTGCTTTTTCTAGTGCGTTAGCTTTGAAATCTGCTTGCATATTATCTATTGCATATTGTGCTGCATCCGCTGGAAATTTTTCTCCATATTCAGAAGTTAATTGGTCATAAATAGCTTGTTTAGACATATGCATCATTTTAGAATATGATTCTGCTTTTTTAAGTGCATTTTTTTCTTCTGTAGAAGGTTCTTTTCCTAATGAATATATTACTATAATTTTATCTCCTTCATAAATCACTGTATTAGCATCTATGCTTTGTTTTACAAAATTTCCCTTTGCTACACTAGTAGAATATTCATCAGATATTTCACCATTTATTTTACTTGTATTAAACCAAGACTCTACTTCATCTCTTGTCATTGTACTAAAATCAGCTACTACTACTTCTACATTATTATTCTTTTTATAAGTATTTTTTGATGTAGTTTGATTATTATTTGAAGAACTTCCTACACCTATTATAATAATTAGTAATATAATCATTAGCCAAAAATACCACTTTTTGTAAATGGGCTTCTTTTCTTTTTCCATAATTATTCCTCCTTTTTTATATTATACTAAAAGCCCTTCACTAAAATCCAGACATTTACAAATTATTTTTCATATTCATTAAATTCTTTTATCTACTTACTTTTTAAATATTTATGCAGACTACAATTTAATGAAGAAAAGTTCAGAAAACACTAAAAAAACAGCTATTTTTATAAATATAGCTGTTTTTTCTTTTTTATTTATATTATCTTATTTTCTTCTATATAAAAATTTTACAAATTTATTCTGTTTTATTTCTTTTATTTATTTCTTTATTAACTTTTAGTCTTATATATTTCCATTCGAGCTCAGTTATATATTTCATAGATTCAGTTGATAATAAATTATTCTCCTTTGCATATTTATTCCATTCTTCTAATTCTGGAAATTTACCATTTCTTATTGTAATTTTTATTAATTCTTTATAACTTGCATCGTAAAATGTTTTCATCTTGCTATTAATTGGGAATTTTCTTACTTGCATTGATAATGAATAGTAATGATTTATTAATTTATCTATTTCATTACTTAACTCTATTATTTGTTTATCATTTAGTTTGTCTTGTTGTATTCCATTATTTAATTTACTTTGCAAATTTTTTATTTCATGATTTAATTTTCTCTCCATTTATCATCACCACACATCCATAATTATAAGATATATGTCTTTACTAAATTAGCCTTAGTATTTTCTATTATACTATTCTGCCTTTTCATATATTATACACCTTTATGTTAACAAGCTGTGTCGAATACTGTCGATTAAGTTAAAAAAATACAGAATTGATTTCATTACAATTCTGTATTTTTATTAATTTTTTTACTACAACTATTAATTAATTATGTTATTTAGTTTTCCCAAAATGCTTTATAACCTTTATATGCTTCATAAATATCAAATTTACTTGTTACTTCATATGGTGCATGCATTGAAAGTACAGGTACTCCACAATCTATTACATCTACACCTTTATTTGCTAATATATAGGCTATAGTTCCTCCTCCGCCAATATCTATTCTTCCTAACTCAGCAAATTCATATTTTACATTGTTTTCTTCAAATATTCCTCTTACTTGTGCTACAAATTCCGCATTAGCATCTGATGCTCCTGATTTTCCTCTTGCTCCTGTATATTTATTAAGTCCTAATCCTCTTCCTATATACCCTGCATTATTTTTTTCATATGCTGAAGCAAATGTTGGGTCATATGCTGCATCTACATCTGCTGATAACATCTTTGAATTAACAAAGATTTTATCTAATAAATTTGGTCTATTTATACCTAATCTATTTAAGATTTCTGATATAAATGTATCAAATACATGAGATTCCATTCCTGTATTTCCCATACTACCTATTTCTTCTTTATCTGATACTATACATACTGCTGTCGTTCGTGGTTTTTCTATATCCATCAGTGCTTTTATTGATGTATATACACACACTTTATCATCTTGACCATAACCTGCTACCATACTTCTATCTAACCCCATTGTTTTACTGTTAAACGCTGGTACCAATTCTATTTCTGAACTTACAAAGTCTACTTCTGTTATTCCATATTTATCATTTAATATTTTTAATATATTTAATTTAACTGCTTCTGACACATTTTCACCATTATATGGAATACTTCCTATAAGTAAATTTAATTCTTCTCCTTTTATTCCTTCTTTTAGCTTTCTTTCCATTTGTTCTGAAGCTAAATGTGGTAAAAGGTCTGTTATTGTAAATATTGGGTCATTTTCATCTTCTCCAATATTTATTTCTACTTTTTCTCCATTTGCTTTTACTATTACTCCATGTATACTAAGTGGAATTGTTGTCCATTGATATTTTTTTATTCCTCCATAATAGTGTGTTTTTAAGAATGCTAAACCAGAATCTTCGTATAATGGATTTGGTTTTAAGTCTAACCTTGGAGAATCTGCATGTGCTCCTATTATATTTATTCCATTTTCTATAGTTTCCTCACCTATTATTGCAAGATACATACTTTTATCTCTATTTATATAATAAACTTTATCTCCTGATTTTAAATTTGAAAATTCACGAATATTCCTAAACCCATTACTTTGTGCTATTTCTTTTACACTTTTTATAATTTCTCTTTCAGTTTTTGATTTATTTAAAAATTCAATATATCCATCACAAAAATTAAATATATTTTCTTTTATCCCTTCTTCTATTCCTTCCCATCCTGTTTTTGTTTTTCTAAATAAACTATCTTTTAATTTTTCTGTTTCTGTCATCTTATTTTCCTTCCTTTCTTTTGTAATATCCTCTATATATTTTTTCTACTTTTTTTTATTATTTCCTTTTTTTAATAATTATATTATTTTTTAATATAATTAATTTGAATAGTATTTACAAATTTATTATTTTGTTGTTTAATTTATTTGTAGAAATTTAATAAATGAGGTAGAATTATGTCAGAAGTAAAAGAGGGTTTAAAAGTAAATGAAATTTCTGAAGAAGAAATTGAAAAAGAAAATAAAACAGAAGAAGTTTTAACTACAGTAATTGAGAAAGAAGATGTAGAAGCTGATTCAGTAAGTAATATTAAAGAGCAAGACCAAATTACATTAGAAGAAGTTTCAGAAGAAAAAGAATTACAAATTAAGGAAGAAACTACAGAAAAAATTATAAAAGAAAAGAAAAATTATAATAAAAAACTTATAATACCTTTAGTTATAGTTGGTATTATTATACTTTTATTATTCTCAACTATTTTTGCAATAGCAAACTTAAATAATAATAAAATAATTTATGGTATATACATAAAAGGTATTGACGTTTCTGGCCTAACTAAAGAGGAAGCACTTGAAAAGCTTTCAAATGTTGTAAAGAAAAAATTAACAACACCTTTTGAACTAATACACAATGATTCAGTAACTACCATAATTCCTGAACAATTAGGAGCTAGTTTTGATATTGAATCTAGCATAAATACTGCTTATAATATAGGTAGAGAAGATAATATTTTTAAAAATAATTTTAAAATTTTATCATCTTATATTTTCAAATTAAATATATGTCCTAGTTTTTCTTATAATGAAGAAACTATTGACACTTTAATTACAGAAATTGGGGCTAATTTACCAGATAGACTTATTGAGCCTAATTATTATATAGATGGTTCTAATTTAGTTATAACAAAAGGTATTGATGGAATAGTAATAGAACCTGAAGCTTTAAAATTAAAGGTAATTTCTAATATTAATAATTTTACTGCTGAAAATGAAAATATAGAAATTCCTATTACTAATTGTACAGCTAGAGATATAGACTTAGATTCTATTTATACTAAAATACATACAGAGCCTAAAGATGCTACTTACACTAAAGAACCTTTTACAGTAATTCCTCATGTTAATGGTGTAGATTTTGGAATAAGCATGGATGAGGCAAAAGCACTTATATTAGAAGATAAAGAAAGTTATATAATTCCTTTAAAAATAACTGTCCCTTCTATTACTATTAATAATATAGGTTCAGAAGCTTTTCCCGATTTGTTAGCAACATATTCTACTAATTTTAGTGCAAGAAATGTTAATAGAACAACAAATATAAAACTTTCCTCTAATAAGATAAATGGTACTGTTTTAATGCCTGGTGATACTTTTTCTTATAATACAACTGTTGGTCAAAGAACTGCTGCTGCTGGATTTAAAAGTGCTGCCGTATATGCGGGTGGCCAAGTGACAACTGGCATTGGTGGAGGAATTTGCCAAGTTTCTTCTACATTATATAATTCTGTTCTTCTTTCAAACTTAGAAATAGTTGAAAGATATAATCATGGATTTAACCCTGGATATGTACCTGCAGGACGTGACGCAACTGTTTCTTGGGGAGGGCCTGATTTCAAATTTAAAAACAGTAGAAAATATCCAATAAAAATCATTAGCACAGTTTCTGGTGGAACTATTACTACTAAAATATTTGGAGTAAAAGAAGAAAATGAATATGAAGTTGAAATTCAGTCTTATATAACAGGTTATATACAATATAAAACAATTAATCAAAATGATGCTAGCCTTAATGTGGGTCAAACAAAAGTAATTGAAAGTGGCTCAAATGGTTGTAAGTCAGTATGTTATAGAATTTTAAAACAAAATGGCCAAGTAGTTTCTAAAAAATTACTTTCTAATGATACATATAACCCTCATAATAGGGTTGTTGCTGTAGGAACTAAAGTTCAAGCACCAATAGAAAAACCAGTACAAAAACCTAGCGAAACTCCTACAGAGAAACCTGAAACAAAGCCTGAAGATAAACCTGCTGAAAAACCTGAGACTAAACCTAACAAGACTCCAGTAGAGAGTGAAAAACCTATTGAGAATAATAAACCTACTCAAGTAAATTGAGTAAATTATAAAAGGATGCTTTAATTTAAGCATCCTTTTGGAGTTTCAGTATTAAATCTATAATCTTATTATATTCCAGGGCTAAATTTAGCATATTTTATATGCCTTGCAGATGTTTTAACTATTTCCTGTTTTTTATTATAAAAAGCTGGGTGTTCTTCATGTGCTTTATACGTTGGATGACTTCTTTCTGAATGAGCTCTTCTTGCATCAATGTACCTTCTGTTAATTTCATCCATAATACTTTTTTCTCCTTTCATTTTTTTATGAACTACCATTTATCTTTTTAAATTATATAAAATTATTTATAACATGTCAATATTATATTCTATACTTTAAACTTTATTAAAATATATATTTAGAACTTATTAAAAGTAAATAGTGAAAAGTATAAACTTGCCATTATATTTATTAAATAGCTTACATACTTTTCACTATTCGCTCTTAGTTTTTCATTCTCACCATCTAGGCAAGTTTGGTGTACCCGGAGGGATTTGAACCCCCGATCTCAAGGTTCGTAGCCTTGCATTCTATCCAACTAAACTACGGGTACAAATATAAAATTAAATAAAAAATAACCACTTTCGTGGTTATTTTCTTTAAATATGGTCGAGGTGACAGGGATCGAACCTGCGACCTCATGGTCCCAAACCACGCGCGCTACCAACTGCGCTACACCTCGAATTAATACATTATTTTTAAATGCTTATATATAATAACATATTTTTTTTCATTTTACAATAGTTTTATTATAATTTTTTTAAATTTGCATTTTTTATTATTTTATGTTAAACTATTTATATAATTTCAGTAAAGGAGGATACATTATGCTAAAAGTATACAATGCAATATATCGGATAGATGATATTATTTATGCAGAAGGCTATATTGTCATGTATGATGATAAAAACATTGAAGGAATATTTGCATTAGATTATATTTATATTTATGCGTATGATAAAAATTTGATTTGTTTTCTTAAAGCATTATCTCATTATTCTCAAAATAATGTAATTATGCAAGAATCAAAAACTTACGAATTTTATTCGTCTAATCAAGTATTTCGCCCATTTGAAAAATATTTTTTCTTTAATAATTCTGACAATGTATTATCTTTAGAAATTAAAAAGGAAGTTTTAGATATAGAATATATTAAAATTATTTTAATGGATATTGCAAGAATAAGAGCCTAAAATACTTTTAATCCCAATTGCTAAATGCAATTGGGATTTTTTATTAAAATATATTTAATTTTTCTAAATCCTTTATAGCAGGGTCATATATATTTTTACCTTCATAGGTAAACCTAGAACCATGACATGGACAATCCCAAGTATCATCTAAATTATTCCATGAAAGTTCACATCCCAAATGAGTACAATAAGGTTTTACTGCAAAAATATTTCCTTCTTTATCTTTGTATATTCCAACTTTTTTACCTTCAACCTCAACTATTTTACCCTCTCCTTTGTTTATATTTTTTAATAATTCATCTTCTTTTCTTAATTTATTTATAACTAAAGAATAACTTACTTCTTTTAACATATTTCCTAATTCTTTATAATTTTTAATTGGTTTTAATCTTTTTGAATTAAACACTTCTTCGTATTTATTTTCTCTTCCTAAAATTTTATCTGTTATAATATTTGCAGCTACATTTGAAGATGTCATACCCCACTTTTTATATCCTGTACCTACATATACGTTAGGCATAAAATTAGAAAACTCTCCTATATATGGTATTTTATCTAGTGTTATACAATCCTCAGTATTCCATCTAAACAAAACTTTACAATCTGGATATAAGCTTTTTGCTACTTTCTCTAATTTTTTATAGGCTTGTTTCAAGTCTATTTTAGCACCTGTCTTATGATTCATTCCTCCTACTAATAAAACTCTTTTTCCATTATATATTGCTGTTCTTAATGATATAGCTGGCTCTTCTGCATTTATATACATTCCATCAAATAATTCATTATTTGTTTCTACTGCAATTAAATATGAGGTTTCTTGGTACATTTTCATAAAATAAAATCCCGGAAAATTTATTATTGGATAATGTGATGCAATAACTACATATTCTGCTTTTATTTTTGAATTTTCTGTTTCTACAACATATATATCATCTTCACCTTTTATATCAATTACTTTTGAATATTCGTATATTTCCCCTTTATTTTCTTCTATTTTATTTGCAAGCCCTATAATATATTTATAACTATTAAATTGTGCTTGATTTGGAAATTTTATAGCAGCTAAAACTTCCTTTGATATACTTATATCATCTTCATTTTTTCCTACTATTTCCTCTTTTGCTTGCTCTATTCTATTATCTCCTTTTACTTTTAGTGGTACTTCTATCTTATTTGTAAATTCACTATTAAATCCTAATTTTTTTACCGCTTCCACTTCATCCTTTATTTTCTGAACATAGTTCTTATCTTGAGTAAATACAAAATTATCCATTCTTTCAAAATTACATTCTATTTTTTCCTCATTTACTATTTTTTCAATGTTATTTATAGCTTCTTCATTTGCTTCTAAATATTGTTTTGCTTTTTTTATACCAACAGAATTTATTAAATAATCATAAAATAATCCATGCTGACTTGTAATTTTTCCTGTTGTATTTCCAGTAGTATGGTTACCTATTTTATCCTTTTCTAACACAATAACACTTTTACCTGCCTTACTTAAATAATAAGCTGTTGTAAGACCTGTTAAACCTCCTCCAATAATACATACATCCGCATATTTATCCTCTCCTAAGCTTTTGTATGTTTTTTTATCTTCGTTTGCACTTGCTATCCATAAAGAATTATTCATATTTATTCTTCCTTTCTATTTTATTACCCAAAAGTGACAGATTACCCATTTAGAAACGTCCCCAATGGGACATTATTTTGTTCCTAATTTTATTGTTACTTGAACTTCTTTTTTATTTCTATATATGCTTAAATTTACTTCGTCTCCTGGTGATTTGGTATATATATAACACCTTAAATCACACATTTTGTTTAACTCTAAATTATCTATTTTAGTTATGATGTCTCCTTCTTTTAATTTTGCTTTTGCTGCTGGTGAATCTAATGATATTTGAGCTACATATATTCCTTTTTGTATGTCTACATCACTATTTATATATGGTATCATTTGCTTATCATATGCAAATATTCCAAGAGATGCTTCTTCAAATTTCTCTTCTTTCATATATTTTTCTATAATTGGCTTTACTACATTTATTGGTACTGCAAAGCCTATACCTTCTGCAGATGTTATTTTTACACTGTTTATTCCTATTATTAGTCCATCTACATTTATTAGTGGACCTCCACTGTTTCCTGGATTTATTGTAGCATCTGTTTGAATTAAGTCTTCCATATACGTTGTTTTATTATTTTCATCTATTCTTACTGTTCTATCTACTGCACTTATAATTCCTGATGTAACTGTTCTTTGAAATTCATATCCTATTGGATTTCCTATTGCATATACAGTTTCTCCTACCCTTACTACTGAAGAGTCTCCTAAACTTGCATATGGCAGACCTTTTATATTTATTTTTGATATTGATAAGTCTATTGTACTATCTGACCATACAACATTTGCAGTATATGTTTTTCCATTTTCTAGGGTTATATAGCAATTACTATATTTGCTTCCTGTAACATGTTCATTTGATAATATATATCCATTTTCTGATACTATAACTCCTGTTCCTAAACCTAAATTACTTACTCCATCTTTTAAAAATATTGTGTTACCTGCATTTTTTATTTTTGATATTCCTACTACACAAGAAGTTACATTTTCTACCATATCTGCTATTTGATTGCTTTGGTTTTTTACTTCTTCAATCGTTTGTACTGTTCTCGTTGCAGTACTACTCAAATTTTCTTCATAATCATATACATTTATTTGTTCATACATTTTATATAATACTATTGCAAGAACTGATGTTAAAATTATTATTGTAAATATTATAAATATATTTTTTAATTTACTATTCTTAGACTTTTTATATCTATACATATTTTTCCTCCTTTGCTTGCTTAAATTATTTCCAATTTTTTATTTGTTAAACATGGGAAAAATTTGCGGTACAAAAGATTTGCCACATATCACAAACTTTCCTAATTTTTTATTTCTAGCATTGATTTTTGTTATAAAACACTATATAATGTAAAAAAATTAAGGAAACATGAATTAGAATGAAAATTAATAGAATTATAAGCAAAATTTTAATTTTATATTTATTAATTTATTTAATACTTTTTATGGCATATTATTGTTTAATGCCTTTATATTTTAATGCTTATTCTTCTATATCAAATACAATTATTAGTTTTATTACTTTTATAGGTTGTACATTAATACTTTATAGAAATATTAATAAAAAAAATATAAATAATAAAAACTGTGATAAAATTTATTTTATTTGTACAATTTTTCCTACTATTTTATATTTATTAAATATTATAATTTCACTTTTTATTATTGTTTCATTCAGGAGTAAAAGTTATATTACTGCTTCTTTGCTTAATATTTTTGCAAATACTATTTTTTATATTTTTTCAGATTTTTACTATAATAATATTTTGAATTATTCTGAAAAAAATTTACGTTTAAATAATATAAGTATTTTAAATAAGAGAGTAGTACATATTTCTTTTTATGCCAAATTAATATTAAAGCTATTGCCTTTACTTATTATTCCAATACTACTTACTTTGTGTTTTTCATTTAACTTTGATATTAATAATATTACTTTTATATTAATTATTGTTTTAATATCTACTATTTCAACAATTTATATGGTATTTCAAATTCGTAATGGTATTAATAAAGAGGGCTATACTAATTGTTTTTATGACTTACAATTTAAAATAAATACTACAAAACAAATTTATAATAATAATATTTTCAAGTTGCAAGAACTAAATAATAAAGAGTTGGAAAAAGAACATTTAGCTTATATTGAAACTTTAAGACGTATAGTTGATGCTAAAGATAGATATACTAGAGGACATTCTGATAGAGTTTCTCAATACTCTATTCTTATTGGGGAAAAATTAGGTCTTCGTGATAAAGATTTAGAAACACTTAGAATAGGTGGACTTTTTCATGATATTGGTAAAATAGGTATTCCCGATAATATTTTACTTAAAACCTCCAAATTAACTGATTCTGAGTATGATGAAATAAAAAAACACCCTTCTATTGGTGCTCATATATTAGAAAACTCAAAAGCTTTCGAAAATATTATTCCTATTGTACTTCATCATCATGAAAGATATGATGGAAAAGGTTACCCATATAATTTGAAGGGTGAAAACATTCCATATATGGCTAGAATAGTAGCCATTAGCGATACCTTTGATGCTATGACTTCTAAAAGAAGTTATAGAGATTCCCTTTATATTGATATTGTAAAAAGTGAATTTAAAAGATGCTCACGGAACACAATTTGATTCATATATAGCAAATATATTTTTAGATATTTTAGAAAATGAATTTGAAAAAATTGAATATATACAAAACATAAATAAAGTCTAATAGACTTTATTTTTATTGAATAATAAAGTGTTCTATATCATAAAATGTTATTATCAATATTTATTTAAAATTTAAAACTGTAAAATTAATTATTTATTATTTTACTATATTTAATTAACTCTTACAATTTTAAATTAATGATAATATATTATTGACTTATGTCGAAATAAGTAATAAAATGTTTTCATAAAAAATAAAGGAGGAGTGTTTTTATGACATCATCAGATTTAAGAAAAAACGCACGTGAAGCTTTAAATGGAAAATGGGGTAAAGCAGCTTTACTTACTCTTGTTTATGCTGTAATTACATTTGTAATATCTTTTGTTTTAAACCTTATACCATTTATAGGAAGCATAGCTTCATTTGTAATTTCAGTACCATTATCTTATGGTATATTAGTTTCTTTCATAAAACTAAAAAGAAATGAAGAAATAAATTATACAGACTTTTTAACTATTGGTTTTTCTTCATTTGGAAAAATTTGGGCAGTTTTTGGAAACATGGTTTTAAAATTAATAATCCCAGTTGTATTAGTAGTTGTATTTATAATGCTAATGACATTTTCAGGAATTGGAGCTGGTGTAGGTATAGCCTTTAAATCTGCTAGTGCTACTACAGGTTTTGCTGGTCTTGCAATTGTTGGGGCAATTGGATATATAGCTTCTTTAATATATCTAGTTGTAAAATCTTATTACTATTGTTTATCTTATTATATTTTATATGATAATCAAGATAAAACTGGTAAAGAAATTGTTGAGCAAAGTGAAAAATTAATGAAAGGTAACAGATGGAAATTCTTCTGGTTAGGACTTACATTTATTGGTTGGTCAATACTTGCAGGATTTACATTTGGAATTGGTATGTTCTGGTTAATGCCTTATATAATGGTAACATTTGTATGTTTCTATGAAAGTTTAGCTGGAACTAAAGAAAATGTTGAAGTTGAACCAATTAAAGAAGAAAACGAATAAAAAAATTAAAATTCACAGCCTTTTTATTTACATTAGCACGAAGTATATAATGTATTACTTACTTGGAGCGAATTTTAATATTGATACTGTGCATTGTACGATAAAAGGTTTTAAATAATAAAAAATCAAGCTCAAACTTGATTTTTTATTATTTTTGTCAATTCTTCTAATTTATCATTAACATCTTCAAAAGAGTTTCCTTTTACCCCTATATAATATTTTATTTTTGGCTCTGTTCCTGATGGTCTTATACATATCCAGCTATCTTCATTTAATTCATAATATAATACATTTGAACTTGGAAGATTTATAGTTCTTTTCTTTTTAGTTTTTATATCTAAAACCTCTCCTGTATTATAATCTCTTATTTTTTCTATTTCATATTTTCCAAAATTTTTTGGTGGATTGTTCTTTAATTTTTGCATTATTTCTTTTATCTTTTCTGCTCCATCTGCTCCTTCTAATGCTATACTTATTGTATCTTCTTTATAATATCCATATTTTTCATACATTTGAATCATTTTGTCCCACAAAGTTAAACCTTGCTTTTTATAAAATGCTGCTGCTTCACATAGCACCATTACTGCTACAATAGCATCTTTGTCTCTGCTATGAGTTCCTACTAAACATCCATAACTTTCTTCATAACCAAATTCATAAGTATATTCATTTGAAAGCTCAAATTCCTTTATCTTTTCCCCAATATACTTAAAACCTGTTAATACTTCTATCAGTTTTAAGCTATATTCTTCTGCTATTGGCTTTGCCATTATTGAAGAAACTATACTTTTTATAATTACACCATTTTTTGAAAGTGTGTTTTTTTCTTTTCTTTGAGATAATATATATTCTGCAATTAATAATGCCGACATATTTCCTGTAAAAGCTTTATATTCATTTGTTTTAGAGTCTTTTGCATATACTCCTAATCTATCTGCATCTGGGTCTGTTGCAAGTATTATTTCGGCTTTCTTTTCTTCTGCTAACTTTAGTGCTAATTGAAAAGCTTTTTTATCCTCTGGATTTGGATATTCAACCGTTGGAAAATCTCCATCAGGTTTTTCTTGCTGTCTTACTATATTAACATTTTCAAATCCAATTTCTTTTAATATTCTTTGTACAGGTATATTTCCAGCCCCATGAAGTGGAGTATATACAATACTTAAATCCTTTTCTTCTTTTATTATTTGTGGATTTTGTAATTGCTTTTTTAGTTCTTCCATATATGCATCATCAATTTCTTTTCCTATAATATTATATAATTTTAATTGTATAGCTTTTTCTTTGTCTATAGTTTTTATTTCATTATAGTTTGATATATTATTTACTTCTTCTATAATTAATTTATCTTTTGGAGAAGTTATTTGTGCTCCATCTTCCCAATATACTTTATAACCATTATATTTTGCTGGGTTATGACTTGCTGTTATCATTACTCCTGCTGTAGCACCTAACTTTCTAACGGCATATGAAAGTTCTGGAACTGGCCTTAAGCTTTCAAATATATATGTTTTAATTCCATTAGCATTTAAACAAAGTGCTGTAATATCACTAAATTCTTTAGACATATTTCTTGAGTCATATGCTATTACAACTCCTTTTTCTCTAGTATTCTCTTTTTTTATAAAGTTTGCTAATCCTTGAGTTGCCTTCCCTACTGTATATTTATTCATTCTATTACTTCCGCTTCCAATTACCCCTCTTAAGCCAGCTGTTCCAAACTCTAAATCTTTATAAAATCTATCTTCTATTTCTTTTTTATCATTTTCTATTTTTTTTAAATCTTCTTTTGTCTCTTTATCAAAAAATGGATTTTCTAACCATTCTTTATACTTTTCTTTGTATCCCATTTTCTTCTCCTTCTTAAACATTTATAATAGTACTGTAATAATTAATTTTAAAATAGGCAGTAATAAATGCATGAGGTGATTTATTTAAAATTCCTAAGTTAATTTCTTTGAAGTTTGGTTAAAATTAGGTAAATTGTCTTAGGAATTCCTTACTGATTTAGTTCCTACAATTAATCTAATTTTTTTGCTATTTATTCTTATTTTTAAAATCAATATACAATTTTCTTGCTGTTTCTGGACTATCTACACCTTCTGCATTCTTTATTGGTGCAAATTCATCTTCTCTTTTTACTCTTAATATTGTAATATCATCTAATCTTTCAAAGCTATCGAACAAAAAGTTTTCAAATTTGTATGCATTTGGTTTTTCTGGTATTATCAAATTTCCATTACTATCTATATAGTTTGATTTTTTATGTGCAACATGATATTTAAAATCTCCTTCTGCCATTTTTACAATTGTTTCTATATTAAATATATTGCATAATATATGAGATTCGCTAAATTTAAGTTCTCCATCTTCATTTTTTTCTTCTGACATTTCTTTTGAAATTTCAGTATACTCTACTACTGAAGGTTTTCCATTTTTTTTACAAAAAACTCCTACTTTTTCTTCTGGACAAGCTTTTACTATACTTTTTGCTCCTGCTAAAAGTTTTTTATCTATAGTAATTCCTACTAATAATGAATCTACCATTTTTGATAAAATATTATCTACTGCACCAATATATATCCACTTAATATTTTTTTCTTTCATATCTTTAACAATTCCGCTATTTAGCATAGTCTTAAATATTCCACCATGTCCATCTGCTGCTTTTCTTACTTTTGACTTTGATTCTAATAATATTTTTCCTTTGTCATCAAGCATAGGTAACTGTGTTTGAATAAAAAATTTAATATTTTCTGCTCCATATTCAAAATAATTATTTTTCTTAAAAAATTCTATTGTTTGCATATTATTTTCTTTACTTGTCATTATATACCATTGAATTTTTACTCTATATTTATTGCAATAATCTTTCATTGTGTCTGCAAGCACCTCAAATATACTTTTGTGTAAGTTTGGCATAATTTCATATGTTCCTTTTGGTCCATTATGTCCAAGCCTTGTTCCGTTGCCCCCCTGCTAAAGTTACAACAGCATATTCTTTATTTCTTATAATATTTTCCCCTATTTTATTATAATAATCTCTTTCCTCTTCTTTCAATTTTTCTTTATCTACATATTTTATAGGCTCTATTATATTTTCCTTAAACTTGTCTTTTACTTTTATTTCTTTATATAATGTTTCAATTTGCTCAAAATTTATTTCTAATATATCCTCTAATAACTCTTCTTTTTCTGTATCACTTAGCTCCTTATAAAATTTTAGTAAATGTCCTTGTCCATACTTATTTAGTTTTTCTTTTACTAATAAATATCTATCCTCCATATTACTTTTTCCTTCCTTTTTTCTTATTATATTATTTAATTATTTTTTAGTCAAATAATTAATTATTTGACTATATTTATTATTTTTATAATTATTATCTAAAAATACTCGCAAATATATGTCATATTTATTATTAAGACTAAAAGAGACGTTTATATATTAACGTCTCTACTTTTTTAACTTATTTTTTCTTTTCTATTATAATCTTCAAATACTTCATTTATTTCTTTTTCGCCTGAAGTATTTAATATTTTATTATGAGCATCTAATATCTCTACTATACTTCCATTAAATTCGACTATTTCATAACAATTTACTATTTTAATACTTGTATTTTCAAATTTTTTAATATTTAATTCTAAATAATTTGATATTTCATCATTATAATTCTTTATAAAATCTTTGCTTCCGTTCACTATAATTAGTATTTCTTTTCCTATTTTATCTTCTATTATACTTTCAATACTTTTACTTTTGTTTTTCCAATTAATTTCTAATATTTTTCTTTCGTTTTTTAAGTTCAATTTTTCTACTAATGTTTTTACATTATTTTGTATATCTTTTTCTAATACTGTGGCTATTTCTACTTCTTCATTAATTTTTTTGTTTATGTAAGGTAGTAACATTGTAACTAAATGCCAATCACTTACATAAAAACTACATAGTTTTGTAATATTATTTTTTTGAATACTCATTTGGCATAGCCTCCTCTTTTGTTTTTCGACAAAAACCTTACGGATATATCCTTTTGCGTTTTTGCTTACTGGTAAATTTTACCATTTTATTACAAACATGTCAAGAATATTACAAATAAAGTTTTCGCTATATTTCGACACATTTATAATTTTATACTAAAAGTTTTTATAAATCTTTTCCAAATATGTATATTTATTTTTTTATTGTAAATACTTTTAATAAATATAAAAAATTTGGAGGTTTGTATGAAAACTTTATTAAATATTATATGTTCCAAAAAAGTAAAATATTCCTTAATTTTGATAATTTTATTAATTATTTATATATTTATATCTGCGTTTTTCTATGTAACAGCTATTTCAAACGATTTAGAAAATAGTATATTCAGATTACATGTAATAGCAAACAGTGATAGTGTAGAAGATCAGAATTTAAAATATATTGTTAGAGATAATTTAATTTCTTATATGAATGAACTATCTGCTAATGCTAAAACTAAAGAAGAAGCAATTGAAATTGCTAAAGAGCATACTGATGAATTCTATAATATAGCTAAAAAAACTATTATAGATAATGGTTATAATTATGATGTTACTGTTGAAATAGGAAATTTCGATTTTCCTACAAAACACTATGGAGATATTTCTATTCCTGCAGGATATTATGATGCTTTAAGAGTAAAAATAGGTAGTGCACAAGGTCAAAACTGGTGGTGTGTAATGTTTCCTCCTCTATGCTTTGTAAATGTAACTTCTGGTATTGTACCTGATGAATCTAAAGAACTTTTGGAAAGTCAATTGAATGAAGAGGAATATAATATAATTTCTAATAAAGATTCTTCTGAAATTAAGTTTAAATTTAAATTAATTGAATTACTACAAAATACAAATATATTAACTGCAAAAAAATAGTTGTAAAAATGTACAATCTATGATATATTATGTAAGAAAATAGAATATTTTTAAATATTCTATTTTTTTAAACGATTATACTTTTTTAAAGGGCGTAATTCGGTATTCCTTTTGGAAATTCTTTACCGATTAAATCCCTACAATATAAAATAAAATTTTCTTTTAAATAAAATTTTTGGGGGTAATATATTTGGAAAAATTAGTAATAAAAGGTGGTACAAGACTTTCTGGTGAAGTAGTAATTGGTGGAGCAAAAAATGCAGCTGTTGCAATACTTCCAGCAACATTATTAGTAGATGGTATTTGTACAATAAGTAACTTACCATATATTAGTGATGTAAAAATTTCTTGTAAGATATTAGAAGAATTAGGTGCAAAAGTTACTTGGAATAGTAATAATGAAGTTGTTATTGACTCTAGAAATATTTCAAGCTTTAAAACACCTATTGATTTAACTAGCAAATTTAGAGCATCATATTACTTAATTGGAGCTCTTTTAGGTAGATGCAGAGCTGCTGTAGTAGGGCTTCCTGGAGGATGTAACTTAGGTGCAAGACCTGTAGATCAACATATAAAAGGTTTTGAAGCTCTTGGAGCGAATGTAGATATTTTAGAAGGTAAAATTAATGCTTCTGCAAAAAAATTAGTAGGTACACATATATATTTAGATAAAGTTTCTGTAGGTGCAACAATTAATGTTATGCTTGCTAGTGTATTAGCTGAAGGTACTACAATAATTGAAAATGTTGCAAAAGAGCCTCATGTTGTCGATCTTGCCAACTTTTTAAACACAATGGGAGCTGACATACGTGGTGCTGGTACAGATACAATAAAAATTAATGGTGTAGAAAAACTATCTGGTAATACTGCATATTCTGTTGTTCCAGATCAAATTGAAGCAGGTACTTTTATGCTCGCTGCGGTTGCAACAAAAGGAGATATTTTAATAAAAAATTGCATTCCTGAGCATTTAGATTGTCTAACAGCTAAAATTATTGAAATGGGTGCTAATGTTGAAATACATGATGATTCTATTAGAGTATGGACCGATACTACTCCAAATAGTGCTAATATAACAACTATGCCATATCCTGGATTTCCTACTGATTTGCAACCTCAAATAGGTGTAGCTTTAAGTTTATCAAATGGTACAAGCATAATTAATGAAGGTATTTGGGAATCTAGATTTCAATATACAAATGAATTAAATAAAATGGGTGCTAATATTATAAATCAAGGTAAATCTGCTGTATTTACTGGTGTTGATAAACTTTATGGTGCTCCAGTTGAAGCAACTGACCTTCGTGCTGGTGCAGCACTTATTATTGCTGGTATTGTAGCTAATGGAGAAACTTCTATAACAAATATTTATCATATAGATAGAGGATATGAAAATATAGAGGACAAATTTAGAAAATTAGGTGCAAATATTCAAAGAGTTATAGAAGAAGATATATTTTAAATAGAGCAAAGGATGAAATAAAAGATGTTTAAATTTTGCAGTTTATATAGTGGTAGTAGCGGAAATTCATCACTTATTCAAACAGAAAATACTAAAATATTAGTTGACGTAGGCGAAAGTGCTAAAAAAATAGCAGATGCTTTAAATAGTATAAATATTGAACCTACTCAAATTGATGCCATATTAATAACACATGAACATTCAGACCATACAAAAGGAATTAGTACATTTTCAAAAAAATATAATATTCCAGTATATGCAAATAAGGAAACTTGGAACTCACTAAAACAACATAAAGAAAAATTAACTGAAGAAAATATTAAATATTTTACTTTTAATAAATTTAATATTGGTGATTTGTCAATTGTTCCTTTTAGTATTCCTCATGATGCTTCAAACCCTTGTGGTTTTAATGTTTATCATAAAGATAAAAAAATAAGTATAGCAACAGATATAGGACATATGACTAGTGAAATTGTAGAAAATTTGACTAATAGTAGTTTTGTTTTACTTGAATCTAATTATGATTTAAATGTTCTTAAATGTTCTAGATATCCATATCCTTTAAAACAAAGGATTTCTGGTCCAAATGGTCATTTATCTAATGATGTTGCAGGTAAAACTATTTCTTACCTTGCTAAAAATGGTTTAAACACAGTAATGTTAGGGCATTTAAGTAAAGAAAATAACTTTCCTGAACTTGCATATAAAACTGTTGTAGAACATTTAATTAAAAATAATATTAACAATGATAATTTTAAATTAAGTGTTGCAGATAGATATAATGTAAGTCCAATAATAGATATTGGATAGAAAGGTGCTTTTATGTTACATATAGATATAATTTGTGTAGGTAAATTAAAAGAAAAATATTTAAAAGATGCCATAGATGAATATTCTAAAAGACTTTCTAAATATTGCTTTTTAAATATTATTGAATTATTAGATGAGAAATTGCCTTCAAATAACAGTGAAAAACTACTTTATGAAGTTAAATGTAAAGAGTGTGAACGTATTTCTTCACATATTAAAAAAGATAGCTATATTATCGCTTTGGATTTAACTGGCAAACAACTTAGCTCTGAAGAATTTTCTAAAAAAATTGATAATATTTCTTTAATTAATAGTAATATAACAATTATAATTGGTGGAAGTCTTGGTATGACAAATGAATTTTTAAATACAGTCCATGAAAAAATATGTTTTTCAAAAATGACATTTCCACATCAATTAATTAGGGTATTTTTATTAGAACAATTATTTAGAGCTTTTAAAATATCTAATAATGAAACTTATCATAGGTAATTTATATATAAATTGTAGGAAGAGTAATATATTTTTTTAGATAGGGGCTTATCTTACAAATATTTTATTAAAAGGATTTTATGGGGTATCCGTTAAGGATTAAACTTTTTTATCTCTCCCTACAAAAATAATAACATTATTACAAGTTGGAGTTTGGAAGTTAGAAGTTGGATTTTTATTATTTAAAATTCCAGCTTATTTTTATTCAAACTCTAACTTTTTTATTAATATTCAATTTATTTTTTAATTGTTATAATTTACAGCCTAACTTTTTTATACTTTAAGGGCTTAATCTGTTATTAATAGCTATTAGAATTTACCTAAATTAAACAATAATTACATATAAAAAAATTATATAAATATTTAATTTGTGTAATAGTAATTTATAATATTCTTATATTGAATTTCTTTTAGATATAATCCCTTACAATATTTTAAAATTATTTAAGGCTGTGATTTGAATTCTTATTAATTTGTAAATTAATTTTGTTTGTTAATTTTTTGATTAAAATACTATGAAAGCAAGAATAAAATTTTCTAATTAGCAAAGTTATATAAGAAAATTTAATTCTTCCATAAACATATTCTAAGGAAATTGACTTATACTTTTTATTACTTTCTTTAGAATATGAAAAAACATAAATGAAATAATTTGTTTTTGTATCTTATGTTAAATATGATAACATGAGTTTTCTATTATGTCAAGAAAAACTTTACGACATTAATCCCCATAATACTACAGAAAACACCATTCCGACAAAGTCTGCTATTAATGCTGCAGCTAGTACAAATCTTATTTTCTTTATTCCTACACAGCTTGTATAAATTGCTATTGTATATAATGTAGTTTCTGTAGAACCCATAATTGTAGCTGCTATTAAACCTATTTTACTATCTACTCCAAAATTAGTCATAATATCTGTTGCAACAGCAGTTGACGCACTACCAGATATTGGTCTTATAAGTGCAAGAGGCATTATTTCACTTGGTATTTTTAATATATTTGTAAGTGGAGAAATAAAGTTAATAATTAAATCTAAAATTCCTGAACTTCTAAGTGCTCCTACTGCTACAAATATACCAATTAATGTAGGAAAAATATTAAATACTATTTCTATTCCTTCTTTTGCTCCTTCAACAAAAGTATCATATACTTTATTTTTTTCTAATAATCCATATATAATTATTATAAGCATTATAATTGGTATTGCTGCAGATGATATGTAACTAATAAAACTCATATTTTTTCTCCTTTTATGTTATTTTTATTAATACCATATGTTAAATTTTAATCTTTTAATATTAATTTTTTAAATTCTTTTTTATTTTTTTAATTTAATAAATAATTTTGTTGCCATTACTCCTGCTACTGCAGCTGCTATTGTGGCCCCCCATACTGGGAATATTATTTTAGTAGGGTCTACTGAACCTAAAGAAGATCTTATTGCTATTACTGTTGTAGGTATTAATTGAAGTGATGCTGTATTTATAACAATAAACATTGCCATAGAATTTGAAATTACATCTTTTCTATTATTTTCTTTTTGCATTGTTTTCATTGCCTTAAGTCCTAAAGGTGTAGCAGCATTTCCCAGTCCTAAAATATTAGCAATCATATTCATTGAAATTTCTTCTTTTGCTTTTTCATTGTTTTTCATTTCAGGAAATAAAAAATTTATTAATGGTTTTAAAAATATAGTAAGTTTTGTAACAAAAGTAGTTTTTTGAGCTATTTTCATTATCCCTGTCCATAAACATATAGTACCTAAAAATGTGATAGATAAACTAACACTACTGGCTGCTGATTCGAATATAGAATTATTCACACTTTGCACATTACCTGTGAATATTGCATATACAAAAGAAGCAATAATAAAAATTGGCCATATAATATTTAACATTTTTACCCCCTTAATGTCTTTTTAATATTATTCTTATAAAAATATATTTATTACTCATTACTTTTAATACATTAATTTACAATTTCTGGAATATTTTTTTGATTTTTTTTCGCTTTTTTATTGTATTTTTAGACAAATTATGATATTATATTTATAGACAATTTGTCGAAAAATGACGAATCAAGGAGGAGCTAATATGAAATCAACTGGAATTATTAGAAAAGTAGATGAATTAGGAAGAGTTGTAATACCAATAGAATTAAGAAACCAATTTCATATATCAGAAAAAGACCCTATTGAAATATTTGTGGATGGTTCTTCTATTGTATTAAAAAAATATGAAAAGTCTTGTCTTTTTTGTGGAAACACTAAAAAACTATCTGAATATAAAGGAAAACTTATTTGTAATAAATGTTTAAAACAAATAAAAACCTTAAATAATGAATAAAAGAGATTGAAATAAATCAATCTCTTTTACTTTATATAAATAACTTATAAATTTCATTTTTAGCTACATTTCTATCTTTTGCTATTTTCTTTATTATTTCATTTTTTGAAAATCCCTGTTTTTCATAATAACTATAATGTTGCTGTATGGTCATTGAATTAATTAGCTCATTTTGCAATTGTTCTTTTTTAATATTATTCTTCTCTATAATTATTATATGTTCTCCTCTAGGTTCTTTATATTTTTCTAATATTTCTACAATATTACCTCTTATATATTCTTCATGTATTTTTGTTAATTCTCTTGCTATAACTAGTTGTCTATTACCTAATATATCTCTTAAATCATTTAATGTATTCAATATTTTGTGAGGTGCTTCATATAATATTATAGTTTTATTTTCGTTTCTTATTTCTTCTAATTTTTCTTTTCTTAACTTCTTATTTAATGGTAAAAATCCATAAAAACTAAATTCTTTTGCATCAAGTCCTGAAACTATTAACCCATTAATTAGTGCACATGCACCTGGTATTGGTATAACTTCAATATTATTTTTCAAAGCTTCTTTTACTACCACTTCTCCTGGATCTGAAATTACAGGAGTGCCTGCATCAGAAACTAATGCAATATTTGCTCCTTCCTCTAGCTTTTGTATTATATTATCTACTTTTATTTCTTCATTGTGCCTATGATAGCTGATTAATGTTTTTGATATTTCTAAATGATTTAATAATTTTAAGGTTTGTCTTGTATCTTCTGCAAGTATAATATCTACTTCTTTTAATATTCTTATAGCTCTTAATGTAATATCTTCTAAATTTCCTATTGGTGTTGCTACTAGATATAATTTTCCACTCATTTTATTACTCCTTTAACTTTTCATTTCGTTTAGTATTAATTAATACTTATACAATTTTCTCTAAATCTTGTTATAAATTCTTAATATTTCATCTGTATAACTACCGTCTTGATTATATACAAATAATGGTTTTTCTACTTTTAAAAATGTATTTGCATTTTTAACTGCTTTTATTAAAACAAGTTTCGGCTCTTTTTCTTTATTTGAATAAACGAATTTTATATTTTTTGGCTCTAATTTATGACTTCTTAATTCATATATAATGTCAATCAACCTCTCAGGTCTATGTACCATATAAAATGATCCTTTATCTTTTAATAATTGTACACTTATTTTTATAAAATCAGATAAATTTGCTGTAGTCTCATGTCTTGATATATATTTATATTCATTTTCATTTACTTTACCTGTATCTTGATTTTTATAAGGTGGATTGGTAACAATACTATCAAAAGTGTTTATTTCAAATATATCTCTTAATTTTTTTATATCAGTATTAATTATTTCAATTTTATCTTCTAATTTATTTAGTTTAACACTTCTCTGAGCCATATTTGCAATATCTTTTTGAATTTCTATTCCATATATCTTTTTTAAATTTGTTTTTCCTGATAATAAAATACTTAATATTCCTGTTCCTGTTCCTAAATCAATAACATTACTATTATTTTTTATTTCTTTTGCAAAATCTGAAAGTAACACACTATCAATTCCAAAACAAAATCCATTATTTTTTTGAATTATTTTTAATCCTTTAAATTCTAAATCATCTATCCTTTCATTTTCTTCTATTAAATTTTTCATATTATTTTCCTTTCATTTTATACTAAATATTATAACATATTTTTTTATATTTTTCATCTATTAAATCATTTCTATTTTAAATAAAAATATTTTTTGTTTTTTTACTAAATTTTTATATTATCTTTTAATATATTTTTTAGATCTACTTTTCTATATTTTACTTCTTAAATATATTTTTTAATTTAATTTTTGGTTATTTTTTCATAAAAAATATATTAATTTTTTTATTTTTTTATATTCTTAATTTTATTATTTATTATATCTATTATTAATTCATTTTGCTTTATGTATACCGATTGTTGTTATTTTACATTTTTCTTGTTTTGCTTTATTCCGAAACATTTTAGGCTATTTTTTAATTGTATTTTATTCTTTATTTAATCTACATACTTAGTTTTTATTATCTAATTCATTTAACTAGTTTATCTTATATAACTTAATTTATATATATTATTTAAATTTTTTATAATTTTATTATATATTTTTACTATATTTATTTACACTTTTAATTATCATATTATATTTTATATTTTATTTAATATTTTTTCTGCTTATTTTACATTTGTTTTTTACTTAATTTTTATTTTTAATATCTTTAAATTTTACTTTAAAATTTATTTTATATTTTATAAAATACTTTTTTAAAAATTAATTATAAAATTAATTTTATAATTAATTTTATAATTTTGAAATTATATTTTTTAGTTTTAATTTTTTATTTATAATTTTTATTTTTTTCTTCTCTTTAATTAATTTAAATTTCAAATTCTATTTTTTTAATTTTTTTCTATTTTTTAATTAATCCAATTTTTAAATTTGATTTTTATTTTTTATTTAATTATTAAAATTTATTTTTAATTTTTATCTTTATTTTATGTCTTATTTTTTATATTTTATTTTTCACTTAAATTTATTATTTTAATTTTTTAATAATATAATTTTTATTTTAATTTTTTATTTAATATTATAATTTTTATTTTTATTCTCTATTTAATATTATAATTTCTATATTATTTTATTATTTTTTCTTCACTATTTAGTTTATTTTTATATACTTTGACATGTATTTAATATTTATATAATTAATATTTATATAATTAATATTTATATAATTAATTTTTAATTATTCTTTTAATTTTTTATTCTTATTTAATTAGTAAAATTTATTTTTAATAATTAATTTTTATTTTTATTTAATTAATAAAGTCTATTTCTAATAATTAATTTTTATTTTTATTTAATTAATAAAATTTATTTCTAATAATTAATTTTTATTTTTAGTTTTATTTTCAAAAATTATATTCTAATTATTAGTATATAGTTTATTTTTTATTTAATATTTTTTTCTGTTTATTTTCTATTTGCTTTTTATTTAATTTTTATTTTTAATATATTTAAATTTATTTTACATTTTTAATTTTAAAGTTATATAAATTTTTTATTTTATTTTTTATGTTTTTAATTCAATTTTTTTAATTTACAAATTTATTTTTATTAGATTATATTTTTTAATTTAATATTTAATTTTATTTTTATATTTTATTTTTATATTTTACTTTTATATTTTATTTTTTATTTAAATTTATCTTATTTTTATTACTTTATTTTTAATATTTTTACCATATATTTTCATACATTCTATTTTTTATAATTATATATTAATTAATATTTTTTATAAGTATCAAATTTTCTTTAATATTTATTATTGGTTACTTTTAAATTATTTTATTTATATATATCGACTTTTTACATTATGTATATCGTTTTTATACTCATACATATTTCTCTTAAATTAGCTAATCCCATACATTTTGTAGTTTTTTATTTATTTTATATTTATGTATTTTAATTGTTTTTTATATTTTATCAATTATTTATTAGCTTAATATTTTGGTACATTTATTTCTTATTTTCATATATTATATTAAGGTGATTAATAAATGAATATAAATGGTTATAAAAAAAATAATTGTTCATATAATAATTTAAATAATAAAAAATATTATAATAATTGTTATAAAAATAATTATAAAAATTGTTGTAATAATAAATTTAATATAAATTCATTATATGAAATTGAAAAATTTTTATGTGATTTGAGAAATACTTTTAAATGTATTAATTTATATAAATTTTTAAAATAAAAAATATTCAAAAATTAATTTGAATATTTTTTATTTATTATTTTTTTAATTAATATATATAATAAAATTTTATCTAAAATCTAAGAATTAAATTTCTCTATTTTTATTTATTATTTATTAAATATATTTTTAAAATTAATTTTTCCATCTTTAAATTCTTTATTTTCTTCTCCATCTATTAATATTTTAATTCCATTAATTTCTGTTAATTCTGTTACTGTATTTAATACTGAATTAATTGTTATTTTTTCTTCATTTTCTCCACCTTTATGATTTTCTACTATTTCTTTAGAAAAATCAATTATTAATATATCATTTTCTTTTTCTATCTTATTTATTTTCGTTCCTTCTGGAATTGTTCTTTCTAAATTATTATTTTTTGGACCTTCAATTAGCATATTTAAAATTTCTTCATATGGATTATTTAATAGTTGTTTTACATCAATTAATCTTGCCTCTGGTACTAATTCTTTTCGTGATTTAAAATACAATGATACTATAGTTTGCCTCATTTGTTCTTCTGATATTTCTTCTTGTGGTGTATACTCTATTATACCTTCTTCTTTATTTTGAATAAAGAAATAATATACACCAAAAATTACACTAATTATTAAACATATAATTATTAAAATAGTAACTATTCTTTTGATATCTAACATTTTTATTCCTCCTATTTTTTACTTTGTTTAATAATATTTAAGACAAGTCTATTTTAGAACTTAAATATTTTTAATTGATATATAATTATATTTTTTATTTCTCTTGTATTCTTTTTTTATACTTTCTTATTTCTGCTTTTGCTTCTATATAACCTAAATTATATAAATACTCTATTTTATCTTTGTCTAATAAATGTATATCTTTTGTTTTTATTTTTATTAAATTATCTGCTCCTTCTAATTCATATATAGATAATTCATGGCATAATATATCAATTGATTTTGTTATGACATCTATTATATTTATCTCTTCTTTTTTCTTTATTTCATTTTCAAAAACAATAGATATAACTTCATCTACACCACATGCTTTTAATTCTTTCCATGGTACATTTTCACGTATCCCTCCATCTATTAAATATGTTTTTTTATATTGCATAGGTGAGAATACCCATGGATAACTACAACTTGCTCTAACTGCTTTTCCTATTTGTATATTGTCTTCATATATTATTTTATCTGAATATTCTCCTCTATTTTTTATTGAAGAAAATACATATATTTTTCCATCACATATATCTACAGATGGAATTAATAATTTTTTATTAATTTCATTTATAAAGTTTATACCTTTTTTATTACATTCTTTCTTCACTAATTTCTCTATTATTTTCCCACTGTTTAATCCTTTTATTGTTATCTTTCTTTTTATTATTAATCCTAATATTAATTTTATAATATTTTTTATTTCTATATAATTAATTTTATTAATATATTTTTTAAATATTTCATATATTTCTTCTGATTTATAGCCTATTGCATATAAAGTAGCTACTATACTTCCTGATGAAGTCCCTGATATATAATCAAATTCTATATTTTCTTCTTCAAAAGCTTTTAATGCTCCTATATGTGCTGCTCCCTTTATTCCCCCACCAGCAAAACAAATTCCTATTTTCAAATATATCACCCATTAATATATATTAAAAAACAAAAAAAATATCACAAATAAGTATTCCTTATTTGTAATATTTCAAATTATTTTATATTTATGTTTTTATATCTTATATAAGCTATTATTGATACTATTGCAACTACTGCTATTGCAAGTACTATTCCATATTCATCACCAGTTTGTGGTAACTTTGTATTTGATGTATTATTTCCATTTACAACAGGTGATTGATTATTAATTGGCTTATCTGGTGTTATTTGTCCTCCTTGTTGCTCATTTTTCTTATCTGGCTCAGGAGTTATTTGAGATGCTTTATCTATTTTTATACTTACATCTTCTGAGTTAATATCTCCTGTATCTATTCCTCCAGAAAATTCTATATCCTTTACTTGTATTGTTGTAGAATCAACTGTAATTGCTGTTTTTGCTTTTAATTTTATTTGTAATACATCACTTGCCATATTTACTTTATTTCCTCTTAAAGCTGTAAATCTATTTTCTCCAGCATTATATCCCATTGGATTCCATGAATTTAACCCTTGAAAATAAGTTGTATAATTGTCATCTGTTATTGTTTCAAATATATTTGTATCATATACTAATGCACCACTTATTGTATCTACACCATCTCCTGCATCAATATTTTTTATTCTTAATGTTACTACAACTGTATCACCAGCAACTAAATTAGAACTACTTTTTAATTCCATTGTAACTGATGCTGCATGTACTGTTCCTACTATGCATATCATTATTACTAATATTGCTAATAATATTTTTATACTCTTTTTCATAATTTCTCCTTCCTTCTCTTATGTTTATATTATTTTAAACATTTTATCTTTTTTTAAACATTTTTAGATAAAATTCTTCCTATTAATATAAATATAACCTTATTGTTTTATTTTGTCAATAAAATAATAAATTTAAAATATTACTTTTTTATTACAATAAAATAAACGCAAACTTTTATTTATTATTTGCGTTTACTTATTTATTATACATTTTAATATTTTTTAACTATAATTTAGTATATATTAAATATTATTTTTTAGCTATTAAATTTATTTTATTTCTTTATTATTCTTTATTTTTATGAAATTATATATACATATAATTATTAATAAAATAATTGTTATAGCAAAATTAAGAGTTTCTCCTGTTTGTGGTAATTTTCCTTCTGTTTTTGTAGTATCATTATCTGGAGTATTTGGATTATCAGGATTTTCTGGATTATTTGGATTGTCTGGGTTATTTGGATTGTCTGGATTGTCTGGATTGTTTGGATTGTCTGGATTGTCTGGGTTGTCTGGGTTATTTGGATTGTCTGGATTGTCTGGATTGTTTGGATTGTCTGGGT
>CANSJQ010000006.1 GCA_947647275.1 uncultured Clostridiaceae bacterium
TGCATAGCACGTGGTTTTTGTTCCACTTCGTTTCACAAGGCTAAAGCGTAATAAAGTTATTTCAGGATTATTTAAACCATACTGTTTTGCACTTTTATAAAAAAGTAGATGAAATCGAAAAGGCTTCTAAACAAATAGAAGAAGGAGCAAATACATTAAAAGAAGGCACAACACAATTTGTAGAAAAATCACAAGAATTTAGTAATGGAATGAAAGCACTTGAAGAATGAACAAATAAAGCACATAATAGCTATAAAGAACTAAATAGTGGAATAAACCAAGTAACAGCGGGTACAAAAGAATTAAACACAGGAGCTAAAGAACTAAGTAATGGTTTAACAGCATTAGGTGAAGGCTTATCAAGTATACCAGAAAATATAAATAAACTATATAAGGGAAGTAGTGTAGTTGCAGAAGGTTTAAATGATAATAAACAAACAAAAGCACCAGGACTTGTAACAGGTGTAAATAAATTAGCAGGAACTTTAGACGAAACAATTTCAAGTTTAGAAAAAAGCCTAAATACAACGAGAAAAAGCTGTGAGGAAAGAATAACGAAACTAACACAAAGCAATATAGCTCTAAATTCAGTAATTACAACCTTAAATACTGAAACACAAACTACTCAAATTTCAACATTAAAGCAAATAGTAAAAGGAAATGAAGAACAGATAAAAGAATATAATGAGAAAATAAAATATATAGATACACAGCTAAAAGCACTAAATACTAAAAAAACAGAAGGTGCAGAAACAATAAACAAGGGAAGTATAGAACTAGCACAAGGAATAACAATCTTCAACCAAGAAGCAATAAACAAAATATGCGAATTTGTAAATTCCGACATAAAAGATATAGCCCTAAGAGCAGAAAAACTACAAGAACTATCAGAAGAATACACAAACTTTGCAAAAGCAAGTGAAAATATAGGAAAAGAAGTTAAATTTATATTGATAACTGATAGTGTAAAGGAAAAAGAAGAAAACGAAAATGAATAAAGAAAGAAGAACTCAAGTGAGTTCTTCTTTTATACCTAACTTTTTCAATTCTTTAACCAGTTTATTACGCTTTATACCAATGAATGTATTACAACCATCTGAAACAATAATAAATGGATGATACGCTTGATACGTAGTAGAACTTATTACAAAAGTATTAGTCTTGTTTTTATCAACTTTAATTGAAAAGTGTCCATTATTTATTTCATTTGTATATATTAGATACTTATCCTGATACAAAAGAAAAGCAATTATTAAAAAACAAATTCCTGGAACTACTAATGCTAGCACTGCTTCAATTAAAGCAAAATAAAAGAATATCATAGAACTTGCAAACATAAAAATGCAAGATACTAAACTGGTTCTTACTATAATAGGTTTATACCGTTTCATAAAGTTCCTCCTTTTATTAAAATAGAAAAAACATTTAAATAAGTATCGATACCAGTATATCACATATACATACTATTTGCAATAACACAATTTATAGTATATTAGTCACTTTGTGCTACTGAAGAAACAAGGGATATAAATGGTAATTATAGTATTCAATATATTTGATAAAATATAAAACACTACTTGATGTACGAACAAATATTTAATAATATAAACAAAAATTTCAAAAGGAGATGGTCGTAGTGAGTAATTTATAAGCAGAAGAATTACCAAAGCCAGAGAAGAGCATTAGTCAAATAGAAAGAGAGCAAATTATGAAACTTTGTAATTAAAAATAGTACAAAAATAACAAAAGTATGCTATAATATTTTTAATGAAAAATATTATATATAATTTGAGAGGGAATATATGGAAAAATTTTATTATGAAATACCAAGTATAGCAAGAAAAAATGAAGCAATAGAATATATTAATGAATTCTATGAATACAAATCTGACATACATGGAACAGGAGGCTTACAGAGATTTTTAGATAACTATGAAGGATGGTTAGAAAAATTAGAAGAAGATTATAAAAGAGAGCCAAATGAAGAAAAAGTTCCAGCAAGAACATATTTCCTTATAAGAAGTAATGATAACAAAATAATAGGAATGATAAATATACGCTTAGCTTTAAACGAACGCCTAAAAAAATATGGAGGACATATAGGGTATAGCATAAGACCAAAAGAAAGAGGCAAAGGATATAATAAAATCAACTTATATTTAGGACTAAAAATATGTAAGGAATATGGAATTGAGAAAGTTTTTATGGATGCAGATAAAGAAAATCCTGCTTCATGGAAAACTATGGAGTCGTTAGGTGGTATCAATATAAGAGAATATTATGATGATGAAAATGCACATTGCATTGTAAAAGATTATGAAATACACATTAATGATAGCATAAAGAATAATTCTACAATTTATGAACCTATGATAGAAAAAGTTACTTTAAATAAAGATATCGAGAAAGACTATGAGCTATAAAATGAAACATATAGGAAAGTGTTTAAAAACGCTTTCTTTTTTCTATTACTTATGCTAAAATGACAGTAATATTAACTAAAAGGAGAAAAACTTATGCAAGATAATAGCCAAGAGTATTGGAATGATGAATATTGGAAATATGTTATAAATAATAATAAAGCCGATTTTATAAAAGAAAGTTGGTTAGAAAAATTTATAGCTGAAATAAACAAAGTTGAAAGTAAAACTGCAATAGATTTAGGATGTGGAATAGGGCAAGATACAAAATGGCTATTAGATAAAGGGTTTGATGTAGTATCTGGTGATTTTTCAGATAGAGCATTAAATAAATTAAAAGAAATAATACCTAATAGTAAAACAATGCAAATTGATATAAAAGAAAAATTACCTTTTGAAGATAACTCAATTGGTTTAATCAATGCAAATTTATCAATTCATTATTTTAGTATGGAGAATACGATAAAAATATTCAATGAAATAAGAAGAGTATTAAAGCCAAATGGATTATTTGTTGGAAGAGTTAATTCAGATAAAAATGAAGGATATATACAAGAGAATACTAAAGAAATCGAAAAAAACTTTTATTATGAAGATGGAAGATATCGCAGATTATTTAACAAAGAACAGTTTGATACTTTAACTAAAGACTGGAATGTTATTGTGTTAAATGAAGATGTAACAATTAGATTAGGTAGAAAAAAGGCATTATGGGAATTTATATTGCAAAAATAATTGAACTAAATATACGAGAAAGGTGAGAAAAATAAAAAATGGAACAACTAAAAATAGAATATAAATTTACTTTAGAAGATTTTGAAACAATAGAAAATATAGAACATTCATATTTCCCGAACGAAAATATAAGTCCAGCAAAAGAATGTTTAAAATGGTATGAAAAAAACAATTTGAGTTGTATTGGAGTAAGAAATTCTAATAACCAAATAATAGCAAGTATAAGTATATTACCCCTTAAAAAAGAAGTATTTTATGATATATACGAAAACAAAATGAATGAAGCAGATGTGAAATATGAGCAAATAGAAGAATATAAAGATAATAATTCATATTACATATATCTATCATCAATATCAATTGATAAAAAATATAGAAATAACTATAAAGTAATAACAACTTTACTAAAGGGTTCAATAAATTTATTTAATATGCTAGAAAAAAGAAATATAAAAATAGAAAAAGTAATGGCAGATGCAAGTACAATACATGGAGAAAAAATATGCAAAAAACTATTAAAAATGAATTATATAACAAATACAAGCCACAATTCTAAAATATATTGTGAAGATGGAGAAGACTTTATAAATGAAATGAAAAAGTTAGATTGTAGATATGGAAAATAAAGAGGTAAAACAAATGAATATTTTAGAAATAATAGAAAAAAAGAGAGATAATAAAAAATTAAATAAAGAAGAAATAAAATACTTTATAAAAGGCTACACAAATGGTGAAATAGCCGACTATCAGGCAGCAGCACTAATAATGGCAATCTATATTAATGGAATGGATGAAGAAGAAATCACAAATATGACTTTAGCAATGGCATATTCAGGAGAAGTGTTAGATTTATCAGAATTAGGAACAGTAGTAGATAAACATTCAAGTGGAGGAGTAGGAGATAAAATAACTTTAATATTAATGCCAATAATGGCAGCCTTGGGCGTAAATATTGCAAAAATGTCAGGAAGAAGTTTAGGCTTTACAGGTGGAACAGCAGATAAACTAGAAGCAATACCAGGGTATAATATAAACTTGTCAATAGAAGAATTTAAAGAAAATGTTAAGAAAATAGGAATAAGTTTAATTACTCAAACAGGAAATTTAGCACCAGCAGATAAAAAAATATATGCTTTAAGAGATTCTATTTCATGTACAAGTAGCATACCACTAATAGCTTCAAGTATAATGAGCAAAAAAATAGCAGCAGGAGCAAATAAAATAGTATTAGATGTAACGTGTGGAAACGGGGCATTTATGAAAAATATAATTGATGCTAAAGAACTAGCAATACAAATGAATAAAATAGGAAAATTAGCAAACAAAGAAACAATATGTGTAATAACAAATATGAATGAACCATTAGGATATGCAATAGGAAATAACTTAGAAATAATAGAAGCAGTAAATTCATTAAAAGGTCAGATGCCAAAAGATGTAGAAGAAGTAGTATTAGAATTAGGAGCCTATATGCTAAAACTAGCAGGTAAGGGAGAAAATATAGAAGAAAACAAAAATAAAATCAAAGACACAATAAAAACAGGTAAAGCTTTCCACAAATTTGCAGAACTTGTGGAAAATCAAGGTGGAGATATAACATATATAGAAAATACAGAGAAATTTTCAAAAGCAAAATATGAGATAGAAATATTTAGCAGTAAAGAAGGATATATAAAAGAAATAAACGCAGAAGAAATAGGAAAACTAGCCTCTTACCTAGGAGCTGGAAGAACAAAGAAAGAAGACAAAATAGACTACACAGCAGGAATAATACTTAACAAAAAAGTAGGGGATAACGTAAAAACAAACGAAAAATTAGCAACACTATATACAAATAAAGAAAATTATGAGGAAGCAAAAGAAGAGTTAGAAAGAATTATAAAAATATCAAATGAAGCAGTAGAAAAAGAAAAAACAATATTAGAAATAATAAAATAATATGAGATAATAAGACATGAAATTAAACTTGCTCATATGAAAAACTAAAACTTAAAAATGACAAATAAATAAGCAACCCCTCACCTGTAATTCAAGTGAGGGATTATTATGTAAAAAAGTAAAGAAAACTAGTTCCATTTTAAAAGTCCTTATGATAAAATATAAAAAAATAAAGCGAAGGAAGAAGAAAAATGTCAATTATTGAAGTAAAAGATTTAGAAAAAGTATATAAAACAAGTGATAAAGAAAGTGGAATAATAGGCTATGTAAAACACTTATTTCATCCTAAATACAAAGAATTTAAGGCAGTAAAAAAAGTAAACTTTAATATAGAAGAAGGAGAACTTGTAGGTTATATTGGGGAAAATGGAGCAGGGAAATCTACAACAATAAAAATATTAACAGGTCTTTTAACTCCAACTTCAGGTAAAGTTATAGTAAATGGAAAAGTTCCATATGAAAATAGAATAGAAAATAACAAACAAATAGGAGCAGTATTCGGACAAAAAACACAGTTATGGTGGGACTTACCAGTAATAGAATCATTTAGGCTAATTAAAAAAATGTATAAAATACCAGAAAACGAATACAGAAAAAACTTAAAAAAATTCTCAAATTTATTAGAACTAGATGAACTACTAAATAAACCTGTAAAAAACTTAAGTCTAGGTCAAAAAATGAGATGTGAAATAGCAGCAACCTTCTTACACAACCCTAAAATAGTATATTTAGATGAGCCAACAATAGGTTTAGATGTATTAGTAAAAGAAAGAATAAGAAAATTCATAAAAGATATAAATAAAGAAAAAAATACAACAGTAATACTAACAACACATGACCTAAAAGATATAGAAGAAGTATGTGACAGAATTATTCTAATAGATAAAGGAAGCATCATATATGATGGCGAAAAGCAAGCCTTTAAAGATACATATGGAAAACAAGTATTAGCGCAAATAAGAATAAAAAACAAAAATACATTAATAACAAATGAAACAATAGAAGATGAATTCGAAGTAATAGAAGAAACTGAAGACTTCTTAAAAATAAAATTTAATCATGATAAAACAACAATAATGAATGTAGTAAATAGAATTTCAAACTTCTGTGAAATACTAGACATGCACGTACAAGAACAAGGTTTAGAAGAAATATTAAAAGAAATTTATAGAGGAGAAGTAGTATGCTAGGCACATTATTAAAAATAGGAAAAATGGGAATAAAAGAATATTTGCAATATAAATCTGTACTATTCCTATTTACACTTAACAGAATTGTAGAAGTAGTAGTATATATATTTGTATGGTATGCAATATATAATCAAACAGGTCAAATAGAAGGCTTTGCGATAAGCGAAATAGCAACATATTACATATTAGTAGTTACACTAGTGCCAATGTCATTATGGGGAATAAATGAAGATATAGCTTATTCAATTAGAAAAGGTTATATATCAAGGGAATTATTAAATCCAATATCATATTTTACATATTACTTTGGGAAAAATTTAGGGGAAATGGGGTTTGGTTTATTAACAGCGATATGTACATTTATAGTATGCAACATATTTTGGACAGTACTAATGCCTGTAAACATATGGGCATTTATAGGATTTATATGTATTTTATTATTAAATATACCAATATCATATTTCTTGCAAATGATAGTAGGAACTTGTGGTTTTTATACTAATGCTACATGGGGAATGCAAATATTAAGAAAATCAATAATATCAATATTTTCAGGGCTAATAGCACCACTTACAATGTTCCCACTAACTTTTCAAAAAATAGCTAATATATTACCATTTAAAGAATTTTTCTATACACCAATAAATATATATTTAGGAAAAATACAAGGAGTAGAAATTCTATTGATAATAGTAAAACAGCTAATATGGGTATTAATTATGTATGTATTAGCAAAGGTATTTTTTAATAAAGCAGTAAAGAAAATAACAATAAACGGAGGATAAAATGACAAAAATAAAAGATAACATAAGCATATATCTTTCAATGCTAGTATGTTCAATAAAAAGTATGATGGAATATAGGGTAGACTTTATTGTTGGAATAATATCACAATTATTAACCCAAGTAGTAGAACTAATTTTTATATGGATAGTATTTCAAAATACTGAGAGCTTAGCAGGCTGGACATTTGACAAATTACTATTGCTATATGGAATAACAATGTTAACAATAGCCATAGTAGATTTTCTATTTGATAGTATATATGACATAGGACCAAAATACATAAAAGATGGAGACTTTGACAAACTTTTACTAAGGCCAATACACCCATTAATATCAGTAATGGGAGATACAAAAACTTTTACAGCATTTGGGTATATGGCAATAAGTTTAATATTAATAATAAGTATGCTAATAAAACTACACATAAATATAACCTTCATACTAATAACTAAAATTATAATATTTGCATTTTCAGGAGCAATTATAATAGGAGCAATAATGATAGCATTTAGTGTAACATCATTTTACACATACAAATCAAACGAAATAATATGGTCAGTATTTAGAATATATACATTTGCACAATACCCAGTCGAAATATACAACAAATTTATACGAATACTAATAACCTTCATATTCCCATTTGTATTTGCAACATACTACCCAACATTGAACTACTTAGAAATGGGAAATGGAGGGCTAATGTATTTATCACCAATAGTAGCAATTATATTTTTAATAATAGCAGTGAAAATTTGGAACTGGGGATTAAATAGGTATAGGAGTACAGGAAATTAAGAGAAATAAAAGAATATACTTGATTTTCATCATAAATTATGTTAATATAAATGAGATAAAAGTAATATACAAAATTAGACTTAATTATTATTAAACTAAAGGAGGATACAACTTATGTGGAAAAAGAAATTTTATACTTTAAGGGTGACAACGCAAACAGAAGAAGGTAAGGTAAAATCAGTTTATGAAATGTACAGAAAAATAAAATTTCGGTTCAACAAAGAAAAAAAGACTCTTAGGGCAGTTCTAATTGATTGCAAAGGTAACAAAACAATTGTAGAGAAAGTGAATGTAGAATCAGTAGAAAAATATCCATATAATGGTGTATTTTAATATTAAAAAGGTGGTTTCGAATGAGACCACCTTTTTATAAACAAATATTTATATCATCATTAGTCAAATACCTATTTAAATTCTTAACAGATATACCAGTATTAGCAGATAAAGCCTCTATTGATTCAGGCATTTCATTCTCAGCTAAAAAGTTTTTTAAGTTTAATTGGTCACAATTATCCTTAGGCACACAATTAGGGCACACATTGTTTGAAGTAGTGTAAAAAGCACCACAACGGCTACATTTATTTAATTCCATAACTATATCCTCCTTGAAAATAGAATATCATTTATATTTCGACTTTATTCTATCATATAGAATAGAAAAGAGCAAGTAGTTTTTTTGTTCCCATTCCAATTAGGGACGTTTCCAATTGGGAAATCTGTCACTAATTGGAATTTATTTTTTACTATAAATCCTATACTATAAATATCTTTTAATCATAGAAAATTTTAATAAATAATAAAAATAAATTAAAAAGTACTTGACAATTTATAAAAAAAGAATATAATAATGATAATCATTATCAAAAAGACAAAGGTGATAGTTATGAAAAAATATAGTAAACAAAGAGAAGTAATTTTGGAATCTTTAAAAATGAGAAGAGACCATCCAACAGTAGACATGTTATATGAAGACTTAAAATTACAAATGCCAAACATAGGAATTGCAACAATATATAGGAATGTATCAGAACTATGTGCTTGTGGGCAAATAAGAAAAATAAAGTGTGAAGATGGAATATACAGATATGATGGAAATGCAGAAAATCATATACATTTTGAATGTAATAACTGTCATAAAATTTTTGATATAGAGCTAGAAGAGAAAGAAAGCACAAAGATAAAAAAAGAATTACAAAATTTAGCAAACACAATTAATGCAGAATTTGATAAGCAAGAAATAATGTTATCAGGTTTATGTGAAAAATGTAAAAAGCAATAAATGATTAAAAATAAAAATCATATTATTGAAAAATAAAATATAGGAGGTAAAATTATGAAAGCATATGTATGTAAAATATGTGGTTATATTCACTTTGGGGAGGAGCTACCTGAAAAATGTCCACAATGTGGAGCACCAAAAGAAAAATTTGTATTAAAAGAAGAAACACAAGGAAATAATTACGTAGATGAACACGTAATAGGAGTAGCACAAGGTTTAGATGAAGAAGTAGTAAAAGGATTAAAAGAAAATTTTATGGGAGAATGTACAGAAGTAGGAATGTACTTAGCAATGAGCCGTCAAGCAGATAGAGAAGGATACCCAGAAATAGCAGAAGCCTTCAAGAGATATGCATTTGAAGAAGCAGAACACGCAGCAAAATTTGCAGAATTATTAGGAGAAGTAGTATATCCAGACACAAAGAAAAATGTAATGCTAAGAGCAGAAGCGGAATGTGGAGCATGTATGGGTAAAAAAGAACTAGCAACAAGAGCAAAAGAATTAGGATATGATGCAATACACGACACAGTACACGAAATGTGCAAAGACGAAGCAAGACATGGAAGAGGATTTGAAGGATTATTAAAAAGATATTTCTAATATAAAAAATATATAGTAAAGTTAACCCCTCATAATTGAGGGGTTAACTTGTATAATTTCTACATAATTTGCTATTGTAAAAAATAAAAAAATTTGTTATAATTACCAAGAATAAGAAAGAAGGAGAAAGTTATGGATTATAAGGATTTAGCAAATTTAATATTTCCAGATTCGAAGGAAATTTCATATTATGAAGAAAAATATAAAAAAAGAGACCTACCAGAAGGAGCAATAGTAACAAGGTTTGCACCAAGCCCAACAGGTTTTGTACACTTAGGTTCACTATACCAAGTAGTAATAGCAAGAAAAATGGCTAAGCAAACAGGTGGGGTATTCTTTTTAAGAGTAGAAGATACAGACCAAAAAAGAGAAGTAGAAAATGGTGTAACAGGAATAATAGAATCTTTAAGAGATTTTGGTTTAACTCCTGATGAAGGTATGATAAATGAAACAGAGGAGATAGGAGAATATGGACCATATAAACAATCATTAAGAAAAGACATCTACCAAGCATATGCTAAGCACTTATTGGAACAAGGTAAGGCATACCCATGTTTTGCAAGTGCTGAAGAATTAGATGAAATGAGAGCAAAACAAGAAGTAGCAAAAATTCGTCCAGGTTATTATGGAGTATGGGCAAAATATAGAAACTTAACAGTAGAAGAGGCAGTGGAAAAAATAAAAAATGGAGAGCCATACATTATACGTTTAAAATCTCCAGGTAGAGAAGATAGAAAAATAAAACATCATGATGTAATAAAAGGAAATGTAGATTTCCCAGAAAATGACCAAGATATAGTAATAATAAAAGCAGATGGACTACCAACATACCACTTTGCACACGCAGTAGATGACCACCTAATGGGAACAACACATGTAATACGTGGAGATGAATGGCTATCATCAGTACCACTTCACTTACAATTATTCCAAATGTTAGAATTTAAAGCACCAAAATATGCACACATAGCACCAATAATGAAGGAAGACGAAGGAGGAAAACGTAAGCTAAGCAAACGTAAAGACCCAGAAGCAGCAGTAAGTTACTATACGCAAATAGGTGTGCCAAAAGAAGCTGTAACAGAATACTTGCTAAATATAGCAAACTCAAACTTCGAGCTATGGAGAAAACAAAATTCAGATGCTTCTATAGATGAATTCGAACTACAACTAAATAAAATGAGTGTAAGTGGAGCACTATTTGACATAGTAAAAATATTAGATATAGCAAAAACAGTAATATCAAAATATACAGCAGAAAGTATATATGAAGAATCTATTAACTGGGCAAAAACATATGATGAAGAACTATTTGAAATTTTACAAGACAAAGAATATGCCCTAAAAGTATTTGGAATAGAAAGAGGCAATGCAAAACCAAGAAAAGACATAGCCAAATGGTCAGATGTAAAAGAAAATATAGAATATATGTATGATGAAGAATTCTATAAAAAAGAAAGAACATACGAATATCAAAAAGTAACAGACAAAGAACTAATAAACAAAATAATAACATTATACATGGAAAAATACTATAATGAAAACGACGATAAACAAACATGGTTTGACAAAATAAAAGACTTGGCAGAAGAAGTAGGTTTCGCAAGAGAAGTAAAAGAATGGAAAAAAGAGCCAGAGAAATGGCCAGGTCACGTAGGCGATATAAGCACAGTATTAAGAGTAGCATTAACCTCAAAAGCAAATACACCAGACATGTACGAAATAATGCAAGTATTAGGTAAGGAAAGAATATTTAAACGTTTTGAGAAAGCAATAAAATAAAAGTTCAAAAATGAAATTCTATATTAAAGAATGTAGGGGCAGGCCTTGTGTCTGCCCATTCTTAAAAATAAATAATAGATTTAGCAAAAAAGAAAATTAATAAATTATAAAATAAAGGGAGTTATTATGGAATATAACATAGGAGATATAGTAAGAACAAAAAAACAACATCCATGCGGAAGCAAACTATGGGAAATAACAAGAATAGGTGTAGACTTCAAATTAAAATGCTTAGGTTGCGACCATGTAATAATGTTAGAAAGACCAAAAGCATTAAAAATGATAACAAAGAAGATAGAAAAGGAAAAACGAGAGGACTAGCCTCTCGTTCTTCCTTTTCAGTTTTATACAGCCCTAGGTGTAGATAAAGCCTGCTTATACTCGGACATTTTCAATATACCTTCGAAGTAAACCGCCTCATCCTGAAGATGATTAAGCTGATCTAAGATTATATTAAGCTGCTTTATAATGCCCTGAGATTTAGAGTGGGGTAAGTAGGTATCAGAGAATAACTTAGTTGATAAATTTAAATATTTTCTGTCTAACTTCCGAATCAGTTTGTAACATTTGCGCATTTCGCGTTTTGCAACATAGGTAACATGCTGTACTCTTGCATTTCTTTCCTTTGCTTTGTTCAGGTGCCGGTTTCTTGCAACTGCCTTTCTACAAATGCGGTCTTCCTGCTGATTTGTTTTGTTCGACTTCTTAACGATCCTACATTTTAAGACAGTATCTTCTGAAAAACTGTCATCCAGATCATCATACTGGCCATCGTCATAATCGCAATCATCATCAAAGTCGTCTTCGTCAAAATATCCATCATATTCAGGATATCTATTGAATTCTTTGCGCCGTCTTTCTTCCTCCTGCTCTCTCTGCCAATCATGCCAGTCTTCAACAGTGTCGTAAGCTTCTTCTCTGTTCCTATCTTCTAATTCATTCTGCAACCGGTCCTGTCTTGCCTCCTCTTTCATAAAGTTTTCATAATCTTTCATATTAAATTTTGCCATAGTATAAAACCTCCTATTGTTGTGCGATTGTACACAATCGCTTGTTTAATAATGTTACATAATATAATTATACACCAAAATAAACATAAAGTCAAACTCTAATACAAAATTTTACCAATTTAAAATTAGTGTGTAGCATATAAAAAGTGAAGAATATCATTCTATTCTTCACTTTTTATATATTTTTCAACTTCTTCCCAAGCCTTTTGAGTATAAATTCTCCTCTCAGCAGAAAATGGTAGAAATGTTAAATCTTTTAAGGGGTTTAATTGTTCTTGTAAATTTTTTACTTGTGAATCAACTTTGGTAACAGCGATTTTATCAGCTTTACTTGTAATTATAATACAAGGTCTCTCACTATCAATTATATATCTATACATAAGCCTATCATTTTCAGAAGGGTTATGCCTAATATCAATTAGAAATACAATTAAAGCAATATTTTTACTAGTATTCAAATACTGTTCTATAAAAGTGCCGACTTTAGCTTGTTCAACTTTAGACATTTTACTATAACCATAACCAGGCAAATCAACAAAATAGAATTTATTATCCATATTATAAAAATTAATTTGTCTAGTTTTACCAGGTTCACTACTAGTTCTAGCAAGTTTTTTTCTATTAACCATAGTATTAATAAAAGAAGACTTACCAACATTAGACTTACCAACTAAAACAACTTGTGGTAAATTATCATCAGGATATTGAGCTGGAGATACAGCAGATATTTTAAATTCAGGGTTTTTAATTAACATATGAAAATTCCTTTCTTAAAATTTTTTCTTTAATTTTAACACTTTATTAATATAGCAAGAGCCACAAAGTGATTCATATTCTATATTTTGTGTACCATCAATTACTACACTATCACCAACACTTGTAAATTCACCATTTACTTTTCTAGCATTAAACCTTGCTTTTTTACCACATCTACAAATAGTTGGCATTTCTTCTAAGGCATCTGCTAATTCCAGTAATCGTATACTTCCTTGAAAGCCATTAGACTTAAAGTCTGTTCTTAAGCCAAACGCAATTACAGGAATATTATATAGTTTAGTTATATAATAGAGTTCATCAACTTGGCTTTTGCTTAAAAATTGTGCTTCATCGACTAAAATACAATTTGTGATATCTAAGTAATTTCCAATTCTATCGAAAATACTATCATCTGGTGAGATTAAAGCATCAACATCTCTACTTAATCCTATTCGAGATACAACTTTCTCATTTCCTTTAGTATCTATAGATGGTTTTATTATTAATACTTTTTGATTTCTTTCTTCATAGTTATATGCAGTTTGAAGCATAATAGTTGTTTTTCCTGCATTCATTGCACCATATCTAAAATGTAATTTTGCCATATTTAAGTTCCTCACTTTTTTATATTCTTAGGAAACTTACAACTATGGTAGGTAATTTTCCTAAGAATACAGTTATAAAAGAATTAGATTTTCTTATATGATTTTGCCACGTAGAAAATTCTATTCTTGCTTTTTAATTATACATATAAAATTAATTTTAAAACTATAAGTTATTATTTTACAGTTATTTTTTCAGTTCCACCCATATAAGGTCTTAAAACTTCAGGAATTATTACACTTCCATCTTCTTGATAATTGTTTTCTAAAATAGCAATTAACATTCTAGGTGGAGCAACTACAGTATTATTTAATGTATGTGCATAATAGTTTCCTTTTTCACCTTTAATACGAATTCCAAGTCTACGTGCTTGTGCATCTGTTAAGTTAGAACAACTTCCAACTTCAAAGTATTTTTTCTGTCTTGGACTCCAAGCTTCAACATCACAGCTTTTAGCTTTTAGGTCTGCTAAATCTCCACTACAACATTCTAAAGTACGAACTGGAACACCCATACTTTTAAATAATTCAACAGTATAGTTCCACATTTTTTCATACCATTTATAGCTATCTTCTGGTTCACAAACTACTATCATTTCTTGTTTTTCAAATTGATGTATTCTATAAATACCACGTTCTTCTAAACCATGAGCACCTTTTTCTTTTCTGAAGCATGGAGAATAAGAAGTCATTGTATAAGGCATATTTTCTTTATTTAATAGTTGTCCTTTAAACTTACCAATCATAGAATGTTCAGAAGTACCAATTAAATATAAATCCTCACCTTCTATTTTATACATCATAGCATCCATTTCTTCAAAACTCATAACGCCAGTTACAACATCAGCTCTTATCATATAAGGTGGAATACAATAAGTAAACCCTTTATTAATCATAAAATCTCTAGCATAGGTAAGCACTGCAGAATGAAGGCGTGCAACATCTCCCATTAAATAGTAAAAACCATTTCCAGCAACTCTACGAGCAGAATCTAAGTCAATTCCACCAAGACTTTCTAAAATTTCTCCATGGAAAGGAATTTCATAATCTGGAACAATAGGCTCACCATATTTTTTAATTTCAACATTTTCGCTATCATCTTTTCCAATAGGAACAGACTCATGAATAATGTTAGGAATTTTCATCATTCTTTCAGTAACTTGAGCCTCATATTCAGCTTCTAATTTTTCATTTTCTACTAATTCCTCGTTAATTTTTTTAACCTCTAACTTAATAGCTTCAGCTTCATCTTTCTTACCTTGTCTCATTAGATTACCAATTTCAGAACTTAAAGAATTACGTTTAGAGCGAAGTTCATCACCCTTTAATTTAGCTTCCCTATTTTTAGAATCAAATTCAATAACTTCATCAACTAAAGCAAGTTTATGGTCTTGAAATTTGTTTTTCATGTTTTCCTTAACAACATCTGGGTTATCTCTTAAAAATTTGATATCAATCATAATTTACCTCCTTATTTCCCATTGGGGACGTTATCTCTGCTTAAGTTATCTGTAATTCGCTAACGCTCAAACAGCTAACTTATCCTTTTGGGGTATCTGTCACTTTTGGGAATTTTTTTATTTTAAAATGTATGGGCTTGGCCTTGTGTCCGCCCGCGTGGCGAAGCCACTTTGGTTCCTAAATTATAATAAAAACAAAAGCCCTTATGCCTAATAAAAGCATAAGGGCGAATATTTTTCGCGGTGCCACCTTAATTTAATTTTGGCTTTTATAAACCCAAAATTAATCTCTGAAATGCTTATAACCTAGCATAACACGGTTTCACTTTTTAGGTGAAAAGCAATAAAAGTAGATTCCTAATTTGTTTTAGCCTAACTTACACCAACCGCAGGCTCTCTTTATAAAACTTAAAATTAGTACTATTCTTTTATTATAGCCATTTATTATTAATAAATAGTTTAACACAGAAATAATAAAAATACAACTAAAAATATTGAAAAAATAAATTTTATATGATAAAATTTATTATGTAACTATAAAAAGAGAGGATGTTTACAAAATATAAACATTCAATAAAATTGCAGGAGGAAATAACTATGAAAATTTTGATAGTTGATGACCACGCAGAAACAAAATGCATGGGTATTATTGAAGAATGCAAAAAACGGGGAGTAGAAGTTGAAATTGCAAAGGGAAGGAATTCAGCTCTTTGTAGAATTATTTATCAAAAGCAAGATATTGATGGAATTATTTTAGACATGGGAATTCCAGTGTATGATAATGAATATACAGAAGATGAAAGAGAAGGTGATGATGTACTAAGAGAGTTGCACCGAAGAAAAAGACATATTCCAGTTTTAATTTTTTCAACTACTGACAGTTTTTACAAAGATGAATGTGATTTCGTAGTTGACCAAATGGCAGAATGGAACATAGTACAGGAAGAAGAAAAGTTCTTTTCATTTTTAGAAAAGATAAAAGAGCAATAAAAATAAAAAGGTGAAGGAATATTAATTCTTTCACCTTTTTATGTATAAACAAATTGTATTAAATTACATATATAGGAAATAATAGAATAAATAGAAGCAAGGAGAAAAAAATGTATATAGAAATATTAAAATTTATTCTATTTTCACTTTTGATAGTATTAATAGCCAAATATATATTGGTAAAATTATTAAGAAAATTAGCAGAAGCGTTAAATTTATCTTCTAAAACAGTAGGAAATGTAGCAGGTGTAGCAACATCTATACCAGAATTTTTAACAGTAACGTTTGCAGCTTTTGCAGGGCTTGGAGCAACTAGTATTTATAATATTATTAGTTCAAATATCATAAATTTAGTACAATATATTTTATCTATAATTTTAAGTAAAAATCAAAAACAATTAAGTAATAAAGCTATAAAAGTACAATTAGCTTTAGTAATAATTACAATATTAATTCCAATATTTATGCTAATAAGTAAAATAGAATTTAGTATTAGTTTTGTACCAGTTTTTATATTATTATTTATTTTGTTTTATTATATAAACTCAAATGTACACAAACTATATTTAAAAAAGCAAGATAAAGAAATATATAAAGAAATAGAGAAAGAAAAGAAGTGCGTAAAAGGAAAAGTAAATGTAATTATAAAATATTGGGTAGGGCTTATAGCTACTTCTATTATTTTATATTTTATAGGGGATAAATTAAGTATAGTATTAGAGAATTTAGCACAAATTTTTAAAATACCTGAAGCAATAATAGGAATAGCGTTAGGATTTATTACAAGCATTCCAGAGCTTATTACATTTTTTGAGTCACAAAAACATTATAAAAATGATAAAGAACAAGAAGGTGTAGTAGAAGCTACAAATAATTTGCTTACTTCTAATGTACTAAATTTATTTGTTATACAAACAATAGGAATATTAATTATAAATTTGGTATAAAAAGGAAAACAATGAATATAATAATAACAAGCGAAATTTTAGGAGGCTTGTTTATGGAAAATGATTATATAAAAGAAAGTAAAATAATAGAAAAAAATGATAAGGAAAAAGAAATAGAGCTTATGGTAAGCATTATGAAAGCAAAAAAAGAGCTAGAAGAAGCAAATAAAAACTTTGAATATGCGCAAGATGATTTAATTGATTATTACACATACCAAATAAAAGCATGTAGAGCGAAATTCAATTATTTGGTAAAACAAGCCAAAGAACAAGGCATAGTACTAGATATGATAAATCAGATAGAAATAAAATTAAATGAAGCTATATAAAAAATACAAAGGGCAAGTCAAATCCTGTCTTTTGATAATTATAAAATATTGAATTAAAGAATGTATAAGAAAAGTAAGTTATATTTGTCCAACATTAATCATAATATTAAGCAAAGGAAAGGTGATTAAAGTTGGAGGCAAATACAATTATAACTTATTTAGCTTGTATATTTTTTTTATTTATAATAGGTAGAATATTTATAGTACCACTGAAAATTATACTTAAATTAGTGGGAAACTCAATATTAGGAGCAATATTAATATTTATAGTAAATATGATAGGAGCAACATTCAATTTTCATATAGGACTAAATATAGGAACTGCCATAGCAACAGGAATATTAGGAATACCACGGAGTAATTCTTTTAGTATTTTTAAAGTTTTTGTAATATATAATATAAGAATAAATTTAAGATAATACATATATTTACATAAATGTACTTGATTTTTATGTAAAAATGTTATATGATAATATTGTAACCAATTATTTCATGTCATTAACAGGAGGAAAAAGAATGGACAAAATGTTAGAATTAAAAACGAAGCTTGCAATAACGACTTCAGTACAGGAATTTATGGATGTAATGAAACGGAAAATAAGAATTCCGGTTTCGCGTGAGGCTTTAGAAAAGCTGGAGGAAAATGAACTTTTTACATCAGCAACTAAAGAAGGTTTTTCTAAGGAAGAAATGAAAGGAATAATAGTACCTATATTAGACTATATCATTGAGAATATCGATATAGAAAGAATCAAAAACTCAAAAACGATGGCATTAATGCAGTTTTTTGTGTTAGAGAAGGATATTGATATTTCTACTATTGATGGAGAAACTATTTTTGAGTTATTAGATTCAAAAGAGGCACTAAAAGAGCTTTACTATCCGGATTTCAAGAAACAGATTGTATTTGCTGAAGCAACAAGATTGGCTATTAATCAGGGTAACATTTCATTTAACACAGCTATAAAAAGTACTATCGGCTTGATGCAGGCAGGAAGCCCTGAGTTCTGGGGAATTGAAGAAGATAAGAAGGATATTGACGAGATTCTAAATATAATTAACAATTTAGTTGATTTCTATCTTGATAATGAAGCATTGTTCATTTTGGGATTTGCAACTAAGATGTAATATGACATTTGGCTAGTTAAAGCCATATATAAAAAGGCTGGCACTTCAGATTTGAAGTGCTTAGCTTTTTTATATTATATAATATAAAATTATATGAATTATTGCAAAAATAAAGAATATAATGTATAATACAAAAAGAATTCTAAAGTTATGATTATAATTTTAGTTACCACCAAAATAAAAAGGGGTAGTATTATGAAAAAATTTTTATCAAATTACAAATCAACAATAATTTTATTGCTTTCAATTATTGTTGGTGCAGTCGTAGGACTTATTTTTAAGGAGAAAGCAACTGTATTAAAGCCATTAGGCGATATCTTTTTAAATCTTTTATTAGTCGTAATTGTTCCACTAATATTTTTGAGTATAACTACATCAGTAGCTAAAATGAAAGAACCTAAACGTTTAGGTAAAATTGTAGGTACTATAATACTAATATTTGCAATTACATCAGTAATAGCAGTACTAGTAGGTTTTTTAAGTACATATTTTATAAAACTTGTGAATCCTGAAGATTCTGCAAAAATAGTAGAAGTCTTTGAAGAAGGAGCAGTAGAAGAAGAGGAAGAACTTTCTATTGCAGAAAGAACAGTTAGCTTATTAACTGTAAATGACTTTTCAAAACTATTAACAAGAGATAATTTAATAGCACTATTAGTATTTTCAGTGATATTTGGAATAGCAATGAATATGGCAAAAGAAAAAGCAGAGCCAGTTTTAAATTTCCTAAATTCTGCAAATGCAATAGTAAATAATATTATAAAAATAATTATGTACTATGCACCAATAGGTTTAGGTTGCTACTTTGCAGCAGTAATAGGTGAGCTTGGTTCAAGCATTGCAGTAGGATATTTAAAAACTTTTGTAATATACTTTGTCGTTTCAATTGCCTTTTATATAGTAATGTACACACTATATGCATTTATAGCAGGAGGGGCAAATGGTGTAAAAGCTTATTGGAAAAATATAATTCCAGCAACGCTTACATCACTAGCAACGTGTTCAAGTGCAGCATGTATACCTATAAATATAGAAGGAGCTAGAAAAATAGGTGTACCAGAAGATATTGCTGAAACAACAATACCACTAGGAACAAGTTTCCACAAAGATGGTTCAATAATAGGTTCAGTATTTAAAATAATGTTCTTAGTATGCTTATTTGGAACAAGTTTAGCTACTGTAGGAGAAGTATTTGGAGTGATAGGAATAGCGCTTTTAGCAACATTATTAGTAACAGCAGTTCCAATAGGTGGAGGAACAATATCAGAAATGTTGATAATAACAATGATGGGTTACCCAGTAGCAGCATTGCCAATACTAACAATAATTGCTACAATAATAGATGCACCAGCAACTATGCTAAATGTAGTTGGAGATTCAGCATCATCAATGTTAGTAGCAAGAATTGTGGATGGAAAACAGTGGATGAAAGATAAAAAGGATTTAAAAGAGGAAATTAAGCAAACAGTTAATGTTTAAATATTGAAAGATGAAAAGTAATATCAATTTTATAAATAAAAGATAAAAAGATAGAAAAGCACAGACTATGTATAAGTTTGTGCTTTTTGTGTACACAATGATTGATAATTAGTTGAAAATTATAACAAACTATGTTATAATATAAACATAATTTTTATGAAACTATAAATAATAATTTATTTTAAGTATAAGGAGGTATGTGTACATGCAATATGAACATAAGCAAGAAGAGACTCGGTGGTATGAATATGGGCATGGAAAAGAATTTGCAACAAAGGATGAAGCAATAAAAAAAATAGAAAGCGATATGAGAGTTCAAGTATCGAAATTCTATTTAGAGGGATTATATAAGTTACTTGAGGAAATGAAATATGAAGACAATGGAGAAGCTGTAAGAAAGATAATAAAATTCAAGTATCCAATAAGTATATTAAAATAAAGTAAACAAAGAAAGTTTTGAGTAAATTCAAAACTTTCTTTGTTTTATTCTACAGTTACAGATTTAGCTAAATTTCTTGGTTTATCAACATCTAATCCTTTTTCTTTTGCAATATAATAAGCAAGTAATTGGTGAGGAATAATTGATAATATTGGAGATAAGAGTTTATTAGTTTTAGGAACTTTAATTATAAACTCAGAATCTGAAGTTTGTAGTTCTTCACTTGTAATAATTATTGTTTTAGCACCTCTAGCAGTTACTTCTTCAATATTACTTATTACTTTATAAATTAAAGTAGAATCCGTAATAGTGCATATAATATAACTTTCATTATCTATTAATGCAATAGGTCCATGTTTTAACTCTCCTGCTGCAAATGCCTCAGAATGTATATATGAAATTTCTTTTAGTTTTAAAGAAGCTTCCATACTTGTAATATAATCTATGCCTCTTCCTAAAAAGAAAATATTATCTTTATTATAAAGCTTTTTTGCTAGTTTTTTTATCTTTGAGGATGTTTGCAAAGTTTGCTTTATTTTATTTGGTAATGTTAATATTTCATCTTTAAGAAAATGAGTATTAGTATTTGCTAATAATTCAGAAAAGTAAATTGAAATACCTACTAATAAAGTAATCTGAGAAGTATATGCCTTAGTAGAAGCAACTGCAATTTCAGGTCCAGAGTATGTATACAAAGAATAGTCAGCTTTTCTAGTAATTGAACTATTAAATACATTAGTAATAGCCAGAGTTGTGGCGCCTTTACTTTTAGCAAGTTCAAGTGCTGCAATAGTATCTGCTGTTTCACCAGATTGACTAATAAAAATGCATAAACTATTTTTATTTAATAAAGGATTTCTGTAGCGAAACTCAGAGGAAATATCTACAATAGTAGGAATGTTACATAGACTTTCTAAAGCAAACTTGCCACATAGGCCTGCATGCATTGCAGTTCCACAAGCTACAATATAAATCATATTGATGCTACCAATATCTATATTAATGTATGGAAAAGAAATATTATTATCTACCATAAATTTATAAAATGTATTTTGTATAGAAGTAGATTGTTCATAGACTTCTTTTAACATGTAATCTTTATATCCACTTTTATTAATACTACAACAATTTATATCAACTTTTTCTGTATTTTTATGTTGTTTAACTAAATTTTTATCATAAAAGTCAAGTTTATTTTTAGTAATAACAGCAAATTCATTATCAGCTAAAAAATAAAAATCATTAGTATATTGTAAAATAGCAGGAATATCAGAAGCAATAAATTTTTCGCTTTTATTAGTTCCTATAATTAAAGGGCTACTTTTTCGAATAGCAATAACAGTATTAGGATTAAACTTAGAAATTATTTCAAGTGCATAGCTACCTTTTAGCTTAGCACATGTGTTTTTTACAGCTCTTAAAAGTTTCATTTTATCATCTATTAAATCATTTGTATAAAAATAATGAATCAGATTAGGAATAACTTCAGTATCTGTCTCAGAATAAAAGAAATATCCATTATCAATTAAAAAATTCTTTAATTCTAAATAGTTTTCTATGATTCCATTATGTACAACAGCAAAATTACCTAAATTGTCCATATGTGGGTGAGCATTCTCCTTAGAAGGAATACCATGAGTTGCCCATCTAGTATGAGCAATACCTGTGGTAGAAGTTAAATTATTAATTTCAGCTTGATTTTGTAAATTACAAACCCTACCTTTACATTTAATAATATTAATATAATTATTACTAATAGTAGCAATACCAGCTGAATCATATCCTCTATATTCTAGCTTTAAAAGTCCATTAATAAGAATAGGAATACACTTTTTATTTCCAACATATCCAACAATTCCACACATAAATAACCTCCATTATTTTATTATATTAATAAAAATTACAAATGTAGCAAGTACAAAAAATAAGGTATCTTAAGATACCTTATTTTTATTAATGCTTAATACATGAATAATTTTTTGAATTTACTATAAGTTGAGTATTAGGAGATAAATCCTTTGAAATTTGAGTAATGCCATCTGAATCTTTGACAGTTAAAGACAATTTCTCAGTAATATCAATAATTAACTTAACAGCTGTCAAATCTGCTTTTAAAACAACTGTCTCTCCCCGTTTCAATTCTAATTTGGATAACCTCATAATATGAATGCCCTCCTTTTTAAAAACTATAAAGCTAGTTTAAACAAGTAGAATTATAACTATATTATATTTACATTAACATAAAAAGTCAATACTTTTAGAAATAAATTTGATAAATTTATAAAATATGATACAATATATAATATAAAAATTAAGAGAGGTTAAGAAATGTTTAATATAGAAGAAGAACTAAAGAAGCTACCTAATAATCCAGGTGTATATATAATGCATGACAAAGACGACAAAATTATATATGTAGGAAAGGCAATTTCTTTAAAAAATAGAGTTAGGTCATATTTTAGAAAAACAAATAAAACGCAAAGAATACAAAACATGGTAGCTCTAATAGACCATTTTGAATATATAGTAGTAGATAACGAAACAGAAGCACTTATATTAGAATGTAATTTAATAAAAAAGAATAGACCAAAATTTAATGTACTTCTAAAAGATGACAAAACATATCCATATATAAAAATAAATGTAAAAGATGATTTTCCAAATGTATATGTAACAAGAAGAATATTAAATGATGGAGCAAAGTATTTTGGACCATATGCATCAGCAGGTTCAGCAAAAGAAATGGTAGACTTTATAAAAGAAAAATTTAAAATTCGCCAATGTAAAAGTTTTAAATATAAAGATAGACCATGCTTAAATTATCACATAAAAAAATGTATGGCACCATGTATGGGGTATATTTCGAAAGAAGAATATAGAGAGCAAATAAACCAAATAATATCAATTCTAGATGGAAACTTAAATGGTATTTTAAAAGAATTAGAACAACAAATGGAAGAGGCCTCAAAAAATATGGAATTTGAAAAAGCAGCATATATAAGGGACAAAAAACTTGCAATAGAAAGAATAGGAGAAAAGCAAAAAGTTTCAAATATAACTGAAAATGATATAGATGTTATAGGCTTAGCACGAAATGAAGTAGAAGTATGTGTAGAAATTTTCTTTGTTCGTAATAGCAAAATGATAGGAAGAGAACACTATTTCTTCAAAGAGCTAAATGATGAAGAAGATAAGCAAATATTATCAGATTTTGTAAAACAATATTATATAGGAAGAGAAATACTACCTAACAAAATAATGATGAAAAGTGAAATAGAAGAAAAAAACATTTTTGAAGAATGGCTTACAAAAGAAGCGGGAAGAAAAGTAGAAATAAAAACACCACAAAGAGGAGAAAAACTTCGCCTAGTAGAAATGGCAGAAAACAATGCAAAAATAACATTAGATAACAAGTCAAAAGACAAGTATGATGTGCTAACAGAACTAAGAGAAGTATTAAATTTAGAAAAAATGCCAAGAAAAATAGAATGTTTTGACATATCAAATCTTTCAGGAACAAACATGGTAGCAGGAATGTGTGTAATGAAAGACGGAGAAATAAAAAGAAACTTATCGCGAATATTTAAAATAAAAGAAGTACTTGGCCAAGATGATGTAGCATGTATGAAAGAAGTAGTATCAAGAAGGTTAAGGCGTTCAATAAAAGAAAAAAATGGAGCCTTCGGAAAACTACCAGATGTAATTTTTGCAGATGGAGGAATAACACAAATAAGAGCGATAAAAGAAGCAATAGAAGCAGTATCCACAGAATATGAAAACAAAGTGGATAACTTAAATGAAATAAAAGTATTTGGTATGGTAAAAAATGACAAGCACCAAACAAGAGCATTAATAGATGAAGACAGAAAAGAAATAAAATTATCCGAAAACCTAATGAAGCTAATTACTCTATTCCAAGACACAGTACACGAAACAGCAATAGGGTACCACAAAAAAATAAGAGATAAAGAAGTAACAAAATCAGCCCTAGACGAAATAGAAGGAATAGGACCTGCAAAAAAGAAAGCTTTACTTGTGAAATTTGGAAGTGTAGAAAAAATGACTAGTGCAAGTATAGAAGAACTTATGGAAGTGAAGGGAATAAATAAAGAAATAGCAAAGAAAATAAAGAAATTGTAGAATCAAAACTTGAAGTCACAATTTGTGACTTCAAGTTTTGATTATTTAAATTTAATTTTATTGATAAATCAAAACAAGTGTTTTACAATATAACCAAAATAAAAAATAGATGCACCAAAAAATGAAGTAAAAAATGTAATATAAATATTTTATTCGGAGGTGTATTTTTTGTGGAAGAAAATAAATTAATAAAAACAGAAGAAGGTTTGGAGGTATATGATAGAGAGAAGATTAGAAGTATGATTTATGAAGTGAGGGGAAAACAAGTAATGTTAGATAGTGATGTAGCGAGATTGTATCATACAGAAACAAGAAATATTAATCAAACAGTAAAAAGAAATATAGAAAGGTTTCCAATAGAATTTTGTTTCAGATTGAATGAAGAAGAATTAAAGTGTTTAAGATCACAATTTGTGATCTTAAAGAAAGATGGGAGAGGGCAACATAGTAAATATTTACCATATGTATTTACAGAACATGGAATAACAATGCTTGCAGGTCTATTAAAAAGTGAAATAGCAATAAAAGTAAATATCAATATTGTAAATGCATTTATAGAGATGAGAAAATTTATCATAAATAATAATAATATATTAAACAGATTAATAACAGCAGAATATAAACTACTAGAACATGATAAAAAATTTGATGAAGTATTTAATGAACTACAAAATAACAAAGAAGAAACAATAACTTCAAAAATATTTTATAATGGACAAATATATGATGCATATAGCTTAATAATTAAAATAATAAAAGAAGCAAAGGAAAAGATACTAATTATAGATAATTACATAGATGATACTATTCTAGAAATGCTATCAAAAAAGGATAAAGAGGTAGAAGTAGTAATACTAACATCAAACAATTGCAATTTAGGCAAATTAGACATAGAAAAATTCAATAAACAATATCCAATTTTAAAATTAGCAAAAACAAGTATATTTCATGATAGATTTATAGTAATAGACAACAAAAATTTATATCATATAGGAGCATCATTAAAAGACTTAGGAAAAAAATGTTTTGGAATTAATAGAATTGAAGATATAAATTTTATTAGAAATATTGAAAATAACATAAAACTATGATAGAATAAGCACATAAAAATTAATAATCTCCTAGAAACATCAAAAGGAGGTTTCTATAAAAGAAACTATTAACAATATGATTTTAGGCAAATGCCAGGAGGTAAAAGTATGGAATTTTTAAGTTTAGTAAAAGAAACTAAAGTACTGAATGAAGATATAGAAAGACAAAGAAGAGAGTTTAACTTAAAAATAAAAGAAAAAGTTAAAGTACAAAAATCTAAGAAAAAAGAAATAGAAGAATATTTAAAAGAAGCTATCAATTCTCGAGGATATGAATACAGAGAAGTAGAAGTTGAATCATTTTCTCTTTTTGGTAAAGGCCATAGAAAAACATATTATCCATTTTTAAAATTAGATGATGCATATGAAGTAAAAGAAGAATCTTTTGAAAATTATAGTGAAGATTATGATGATTATGGATTATCTCGTGAGTATACACTGTATAATAAAGATAATGAAATGAAAGTTAAAGTTAAAGAGCATTCATTAATAAGATCATACGAAAAAGGAACTAATGAAGAATGGAGATGGCGGTATAATTTTGAAGGAAAACTTATTGTCGCTTCAAGACATCTTTCCTATGAAATTGAAATAGAAGGAATGAAATTTAAATTTCGTAGAAGTTTTGATGTTTCGAAATTATAATAACGTAAAAAAGGTTAAGAGTGAAGGGAAAAATTTTCTTCACTCTTAACTTTTTTCTGTTCAAATACTTGTAATATTACCAAAAAAAGGATATAATAAAACACAAAGTTATTTAGGGAAATAATAGTTTTAAGAAAAATAGGAGATGAAAAAAGTATGAAAGTAAGTAAAGAAGAAATTTTGCATATAGCAAAACTTGCAAACTTAAATTTAAAAGAAGATGAAATAGATACTTATTTACTACATTTACAAGATATTCTAAACTTTGCAAACATAGTAAATAACGCCCCAGTAGAAGGGTTAAAAGAAACGATAGGTACAAATAAAAATTATAATGTATTTAGAAAAGATGAAATAATAAATTTTGAAGATAATGAAGCATTACTAGCAAATGCACCAGAAAAAGAAAGAAATATGTTCAAAATACCAAAAGTAATACAATAGCTGTAGGGAATTAATCGGTAAGGAATACTTAAGAGAATTTACCGAATTACGCCCCAAATATAACATTCAAACTCAAAGAAAGGGAGTAAATTTAATGGAAATTACAGAATTAACAGTTCACGAACTAAAAGAAAAATTAGCAAACAAAGAATTAACAATAACTGAAATAACAAAGGCCTATGCAGATAGAATAGAAGAAAAAGAAAAAGACATAGGAGCTTTTGTAACAATATTAAAAGAAGATGCCATGAAAAAGGCACAAGAAATAGAAGAAAAAGTAAAAGCAAACGAAATAAAAGGAGACTTATCAGGTATTCCAATAGGAATAAAAGATAACATCTGTACAAAAGGAATAGCTACAACATGTAGTTCAAAAATGCTAGAAAATTTTGTTTCACCATATGATGCAACAGTAATGGAAAAAGTAAATAATGAAAACATGATTAATTTTGGAAAATTAAACATGGACGAGTTTGCAATGGGTGGCTCAACAGAATACTCAGCATTCCATGTAACGAAAAACCCATGGAACTTAAATAAAGTGCCAGGAGGCTCATCAGGGGGAGTAGCAGCAGCAGTTGCAGCTGGAATGGTGCCTTGGGCATTAGGCTCAGACACAGGTGGTTCAATACGTCAACCAGCTTCTTTTTGTGGAGTAGTTGGAATGAAGCCAACATATGGTTTAGTATCACGTTATGGTTTAGTAGCATTTGCATCATCACTAGACCAAATAGGGCCAATAACAAAAGATGTAGAAGACTGTGCTATGCTTTTAAATGTAATAACAGGTCATGATGAAAAAGATTCAACATCAGAAAATAGAGAAAAAGTAGATTACACATTAAGTCTAAAAAATGATGTAAAAGGAATGAAAATAGGAATCCCAAAGGAATTCTATGGAGAAGGTATAAGTGAAGAAGTAAAACAAAAGTTAGAAGAGGCAATACAAAAATACAAAGAACTAGGAGCAGAAGTAGAAGAATTTTCATTAGATATTGCAAACTATGCCTTAGCAACATACTACATTATAGCATGTGCAGAAGCAAGTTCAAACTTAGGAAGATTTGATGGGATTCGTTATGGTTATAGAACACCAAACTATGAAAACCTAAAAGATATATACAAAAATTCAAGAACTGAAGCTTTTGGAAATGAAGTAAAAAGAAGAATAATACTAGGAACTTATGTATTATCATCAGGATATTATGATGCATACTACAAAAAAGCACAACAAGTACGTACATTAGTACAAGCAAAATTTGATGAAGCCTTCAGCAAATATGATGTTATATTAACACCAACAGCACCAACAACAGCATTTAATATAGGTGAAAAAAAGGCGAACCCACTAGAAATGTATTTAGCAGATATTTGCACAGTATCAGTAAATATAGCAGGTCTTCCAGGAATATCAATTCCATGTGGACTAGATAAAGAAGGAATGCCAATAGGAATGCAACTAATAGGTCAAAAATTCAGTGAAGAAACTTTATTAAATGTAGCATACACATTTGAGCAAGCTGTAAAATTTAGAGAAAATTATAAGCCAGAATTCAAAAACATATAATAAATACTGTAGGGGTTGCACTCTAACGAATTTGCTAAAGATAAATAGAGAATAATGAGAGTTAAGAGTACAAATCTGAGGTTTGATGTGTCTGCCACACTTCAAATAAATGGCTTAAATGAATAGTGAATAATGAATAGTGAAGAGTGAATAGTACACACTTCGCGTGGAGGAGGAACAATAAATGTCTAGAGAAGACTATGAAATAGTAATAGGACTTGAAGTACATGCTGAGCTTTCTACAAAAACAAAAATATTTTGTAGTTGCCCAACTGAATTTGGTGGGGAGCCAAATACACATACTTGTCCAGTATGTATGGCAATGCCAGGTGCACTACCAGTACTTAATGAGAAAGTAGTAGAATATGCAGTAAAAGCAGGTCTTGCTACAAATTGTGAAATAGCAAGAAACAGTAAAAATGATAGGAAAAACTACTTCTACCCAGACCTTCCAAAGTCATACCAAATATCACAATTTGATATGCCACTTTGTGAAAAAGGATATGTAGAAATAGAAGACGAAAATGGAGAAAAGAAGAAAATAGGAATAACACGTATACATATAGAAGAAGATGCAGGAAAGCTAAACCATAATGAATTTGGTGGAGGAAGTTTAGTAGACTTAAACAGAGCAGGAGTACCGCTAATAGAAACTGTATCAGAGCCAGATATACGTAGTAGTAAAGAAGCAGAAAATTACTTAAGAAAATTAAAGTCTATATTTGAATACATAGAAGTATCAGACTGTAAAATGCAAGAAGGTTCATTTAGAGCAGATGTAAACGTTTCTGTAAGGAAAAAGGGAGCAAGCGAGTTTGGAACACGTACAGAAATGAAAAATATGAGCTCATTTAGAAGTATAGTAAGAGCAATAGAATATGAAGCAGATAGGCAAATAGATGTAATAGAAGAAGGCGGAAAAATAGAACAAGAAACCCTAAGATGGGATGATGTATCAGGAAAAACATTCTCAATGAGAGATAAAGAAGATGCGCAAGACTACCGCTATTTCCCAGACCCAGACCTAGTAGCAATAAAACTATCAGATGAATATATAGAAAATATAAAAAATAATCTACCAGAGTTGCCAGAAAGTAGAAAAGCAAGGTATATGAGTGAATTGGGCTTATCAGAAAAAGATAGTAATTTACTTACAGCATCAAAACACTTATCAAATATGTTTGAAAAAGCATCTGCAATTTGTAAAAATCATAAACTAGTTTCAAACTGGCTATTATCAGATATTTCAAGAATATTAAATGAAAAAGAAATAGAAGCAGACCAAATACCATTTACAGCAGAGCAATTAGCAAAAATGATTACACTAATAGAAAAAGGAACAATAAGTAGTGCAATAGCTAAAAAAGTAGTGGAAGAATTATTCGAAAACCCAAAAGACCCAGAAGAAATAATAAAAGAAAAAGGTTGGATACAAATATCAGATGAAGGAGCTATAAAAGAAGTAGTACAAAAAATAATACAAGCAAACCCACAGTCAGTAGCAGACTTCAAAGCTGGAAAAGACAAAGCAGTAGGCTTCTTAGTAGGGCAAGCAATGAAAGAAACAAAAGGAAAAGCAAACCCACAAATGTTAAATAAAATGTTTATAGAAGAATTAAAGAAATAAATTAAAATGAGGCAAAGCCTCATTTTAATTTATTTCTTTTTGTACTGTATCAAACCCAATTCCACAAATAAAAAATGCTACTGCAAAACTTAAAGATGTTCTAAATAAAGAAATTCCTATGTAAAATAAAGTAGGTAAGCTATAAAAAGCTTCATATGTAACTAATATCATACTTGAAAGTATACAAATTATAAAAGAAAAAATAAAACCTACTCTCATTACTTTAACAACTTTAGCATCTAAATTTCTAACTTTATCTAATAAAATATTTACGAATTTCATAAATATACCTCACCTTCTAATATATTATAATTTTATATTAACATAAAGCAAATAAAAAAGCAAAGGTAATTTATGGCAGATAATGTCGTAATATGCAGATATCTTTTTATTGAAATATAAACGAAAAAGTATTATAATATATAAGATTTTAATTCTTTAATATTTAAAAAATCTTTTAAATATTTTCCAACAAGCAAAAAAATTTAGAAAAGAGGTGAAAAAATAAAAATAAAATGCTATAATAAGAAAGGAGGAAGTTTATGCCTACAATAAGTATGTTTTATGGTATCGTGATAAGAATGTACTACGACGACCATAATCCACCACATTTTCATGCATTCTTTGGTGAGTATGAAGCTATATTTAATTTTGAAGGTGAAAAAATAGATGGAGAGATGCCAAATTCAAAAATAAAGTTAATCACAGCATGGACATTAATACATAAAGAAGATTTGATGGCAAACTGGGAACTAGCTAAAGAAAGTGAAAAGTTATATAATATAAATCCTCTAAATTAATAGAAGGAGAAGAATTATGAGAAAGATAGTAAATGTAGAAGTTTTAGAAAATTATGAATTATTACTTACTTTTGATAATGATATTAAGAAAATAAAAGACATGAAACCATATTTAGACAAAGGTGTTTTTGAAAAATTGAAAGATAAAGATGTATTTAACAAAGTAAAAATATCTTTTGGAACTGTTTCATGGGGTGATGATATAGATATGTGTGCGGATAGCCTATATGAAACAAGTGAAGAAGTAAAGTAAAATAAAAAGCAAATTTAGAAATTTTATTTCTAAATTTGCTTTTATTATTTATAAAAAACTGTGCACAATTTTTTATAATTTATGCTTTTACAGCGTTTAATTTTTTAGCTAAATTTGATTTTTTTCTAGCAGCTGTGTTTTTTACTATAACACCTTTTGTACAAGCTTGGTCTATTTTTTTAGTAGCTTCAGAAAATAATGTTGTAGCTTCTTCTACTTTACCTGCTTCTACAGCTTGTTCGAATTTTTTAACAGCTGTTTTATAAGCTGATTTAATCATATTATTTTGCATTGTTTTCTTTTCTATGACTTTTGTTCTTTTTATAGCTGATTTAATATTTGGCATTCTTTAGCACCTCCTCAATCGTTATTTCTAAATATAGCAAATAAAATTCTACCATAAAAAGATAAAATTTGCAATAGTTTGTGAAAAAATGTATTAAAAAAATTTGAAAAATGGCTAAAATACATTACTTACTTCGCGTTAGTGTATAAATAAATTATGTGATTTGTGACCGAAAAGTAAAAAAACATACGAAATTTAAAAAAACATTTGAAAAATTTCCCAAAACAAGGTATAATATAATTATAACAGAGTAATTTTAACAAAAGACCAAAATGAAGGGAGCGATTTTTATGAACATAAAAATAACAGGAAAAGAACTAAAAGCAACAGACTCAATAAAAGAGTACGTTGAAAGAAAAATTGAAAGGTTAGAAAAATATTTTGGAGAAGACATCGATGTGTTAGCAACAATAAAAACAGAAGGAAACGAACAAGTTGCAGAATTACATGTAACTGCAGCAGGAGAAACATTTAGAGCAGTAACAGCACATAGAGATTTATATGCTTCAATAGATAAAGACATAGACATTTTAGAAGGACAAATAAGAAAAATGAAAACTAAAAAAGAAAAACAAAATATGTCTGATTCAATAAAATTAAAAGAAACATTAAATAGTGATAAAACACAAAATGAAATAGAAGATGAAATAATAAAAACAATATATTACAGTATAAAACCAATGGCACCAGAAGATGCAAAACTAGAACTAGAAGGAAAACCAAAAAACAATTTCTTAGCATTTATAAACATAGAAACAGGAAAAGTAAATGTAATATACAGACTAAAAGATAGCAAAAATTTTGGTTTAGTAGAACCAGAAGCATAAAAAGTAATAAACCAAAAAATAAAGTCTTGCATAGCAAGGCTTTATTTTTTGATTTTAATAAACTTATTTCATTTGGCTTTCAGCTTGTTGTATTAATTTTCTAACCATGTTACCACCTATTTTACCAGCATCTCTTGCAGAGATATTTCCGTTGTATCCGTCTTTTAAACTTACACCAACTTCGCTAGCAACTTCGTGTTTAAATCTGTTAAGAGCTTCTCTAGCTTCTGGAACTACTTTAGAGTTTGAGTTTGTCATTTTCTTTCACCTCCTGAAAATTTTAGATTTCATTATATATATTGCTCAAATCACCAAAAAATAAACTGGAAATTTTTTGAAAAAATATAGACATTTTATGTAAAATATAGTAAACTATAAATAGATACTATAAAATATTTTTTCTTTTATAATAAGGAGGAAAAGAATGAAAACGAAGAAGATTGGAATCGTTTTAACTGTTAGGGGAGAAAGTTATATAATTGGACATTTGGCAAAAGCTAAGATCTGCCCAGAACTGGATGAATTTTACCGGATTCAAGTTAATGTAGAAATAGAGGAAATCGTCTTTAAGTTATCTATCGAAGAGGAAACCGTCGGTGTTATTACAGGAACTCTTGATGATGCTTATGAAGTAGTAGAAGAACTCAAAAAGATTGGTTATGCTATTTCAGAAATGGTACATGATGGAAAAACATATGTAGTTGAATAGTAATAGGAAAGACAGGAACTTGTTTCCTGTCTTTCTTTTTATGTAGAAAGGCAAAAAATAAATTCCTGTTTTTCGACTATTTTTTAATATAACTATTTACCAGCCATTTGTCTTTCAGCTGTTTCGATTAATTTTCTAACCATGTTACCACCTATTTTACCAGCATCTCTTGAAGTTATATCACCATTATAACCTTGTTTTAAGTTAACACCAACTTCGCTAGCAACTTCATATTTGAATTTGTTTAAAGCTTCTCTAGCTTCTGGAACTACTTTAGAGTTTGAATTTGTCATTTTTTTCACCTCCTAAATGTATATAATTGAAAAACGTAAAAAATGTTTTTCTAATATTAGAATGTTCAAAAAAAGTAAAAATAAACTACCAATTTTTTGAAAAATGAAAAATAAAATCGAAATGAATATAAAAATCATAAAAGAGTAAAATAAAAATGAGGTGTTTTTTATGAATGAAGACAAAAAAAGTTATGAAGATATAGAAGATACAACAAAATATGGAGAATTTATTTCATCATATTTTGCATGGACTACTTTAGAAAAGCAAAAACAAACTGCAAAAGAGATGGATAGAATGACAAAAGTAAAAGAGCCTTAAAATAAAAAGGCCCTTTCCAAGTTTTAATAAAGATTTAATTATACCATAATAATTCCTCGCTTATTAAATACTATACTTAAATTACTACTAATATTATAATAGATAAAAAGAAAAATGTAAATATAATTTAAAAAAACTATTGACATAAACTTAAAAAAGTATATAATATAATTATAGGTCAAAGAAAGTCAAAGTAAAAGAGGTAATAAAATATGAGAATATCAGATATAATAGAAGATTTTATAAAAGATTTATTTACAGAAGAAGATGAATATATAGAAATACAAAGGAATGATTTAGCCCAGCAATTTAATTGTGTACCATCACAAATAAACTATGTAATATCAACTAGGTTTAAACCATCGCAAGGCTATTATGTAGAAAGTAAGCGTGGAGGTCGGCGGGCATATAAGAATAAAAAAAATAAATGTAACAAAAAGCAATTATTTTATGCACATAATAAATAGTATAGAAGAATACTTATCAAGTCAGGAGGCAGATATATTTATTAGTAATTTTTTATCTTATAACATGATAAATGAGAGTCAAGCAAAGTTATTAAAAGTAGCAACAAGCGACAATATACTAACAATACCACAACCTACGAGAGACCAAATACGAGCAAAAATATTTAAAAATATGTTAATAAACTTAATTGATTAAAAACTGGAAATTAGGATTGTAGGGGCGATTATTAATCGTCCGATCTTTCTACAAAATTACCTAAACTTCCAAAAAGGAGAGATAATTATGAAATGTCAAAATTGTGGAGAAAACGAAGCAAATGTAAAATACACACAAATAATAAATGGAGTAAAAAAGCAAATGTCGTTATGCGATAAATGTGCCCAAAATCTAGGAATAGATGATATGGAATTTAATATGCCAATTAATTTTTCAAGTTTTTTAGGAGATGTATTCGACATATATGAAGACACTTTAACAGAAATTATAAAACCAAAAACATTAACATGTGATAGATGCAATATGACATATGACGAATTTTTACAAACAGGTAAATTTGGTTGTGAAGAATGTTATGAAGTATTTAAAACAAAATTAGACCAAATACTAAAAAATATACATGGAGCAAATAGACATGTTGGAAGAATTGGAAATTTTATGGAAGGTTATGAAAAATCTCAAATTGTAGATAACTATAAAAATGATAAAATAAATGAGCAAAATGTAAAAGAAGAAAAACAACAAAAGTCAAAATTAGAAGAGCTACAAGAAAGACTAAAACAAGAAATAAGAGAAGAACGCTACGAAGACGCAGCAAAAACAAGAGATGAAATCAAAAAAATTAAATAAAAATTATAGGTAAGAAGTTGAAAATAGATTGTAGGGGTCATGGCTTCGGAGACCCGAGCTTCGAAGAAATAACCCTAAAATCCAACCTCCAACTTCTAACTTTTAATTTCTATACGGGGAGGTAAAAAAATGAACTGGTATTTAGATAACGGAAAAGAATCTGACGTAGTAGTTAGCACAAGAATTAGGCTAGCAAGAAATATAAAAGGAATTCCATTTCAACTTAAACTTAATAAAGAACAAAAAAATGAATTATTAGAAAAAGTAAAATATATAACTCCTAGTTTAGGCTATGGACTTAAATATTTTAAACTAAAAGATATAGACACAATTACAAAACTATCATTAGTAGAAAAGCACATAATTAGTCCAGAAATAATATCTGACAAAAATGAAGAGACATCAGCAATATTAATTAATGATGAAGAAAATATTTGCATAATGATAAATGAAGAAGACCATATAAGAATTCAAGTATTCGGTAGTGGTTTGGAACTTAAAAATACAATGAATTTAGCAAAAGAAATAGATAAAAAATTAGATAAATTATTACATTTTTCATCAAATAAAGAATATGGATATCTAACATCTTGTCCAACAAATGTAGGAAGTGGACTTAGGGCATCTGTAATGGTACATCTGCCAGCACTAAAACTAACAGGAAACATATCAAAAATATTACATATAATTCACAATTTTGGAATGACAATTAGAGGAATATATGGAGAAGAAAGTGAAAGTAAAGGAGATATGTATCAAATTTCTAACAATCAAACATTAGGAATATCAGAAGATGAAATTATTAATAATTTAGAAAATATAACTAAGAAAGTAATGGAGCAAGAACGTCTAGCAAGAAAATATTTAGTAAAAGAAAAAATAGAACTAGAAGATAAAGTATATAGGTCATATGGAACACTTACAAATGCAGTAAAAATAAGCTCAGACGAATGCATAAAGCTACTTTCAGATGTTAAGTTAGGAACAGACTTAGGAATAATGACAGAATTAACAGATAAAAAAATAAAAGAGCTAGAACTATATACAAAACCATCAAACTTACAAAAGAAATTAGGAAATATAATAAATGCATATGATAGAGATATAGAAAGAGCAAAAATGATAAAGCAAATTATAAAAAATGGGGAATAGGAAAGGAGAAAAAATGACATATAAATTTACAAAAAGAGCTGAGAAAGCAATTGAAATTGCAAATAATATAGTAGGGACTCTAGGACATAATTATATAGGTACAGAGCATCTTTTGTATGGTTTAGTAAAAGAGGGCGCTGGAATTGCAAGTAAAGTATTAGAAAATCAAGGTGTTACACCAGAAAAAGTAATGGTAGAAATAGAAAACCTTATAGGTGTAAATCAAGATAGTGCAAGTGAAATTAATACTGCAATTGGTTTTACACCTAGAACTAAAAGAGTAATTGAAACAGCTTTTAGAGAGGCTAAAAAACAAGGGAACGATTATATAGGAACAGAACATTTATTAATAGGCATTATGAAAGAGGGAGATAGTGTAGCAGTAAGAATAATGCTTGATTTAAATGTAGATCCTCAAAAATTATACAATGAAATTTTAAAGGTTTTAAATGAAGATGATATAACTTCAAACAATGGTAAAAGCTCAAGCTACAGTCCAAAAGGAAGCTATAATCAAACTACTACTTTAAACCAATATGGAACAGATTTGACTAAAAAAGCTGAGGAAGGAAAATTAGATCCTGTAATAGGTAGAAAAGATGAAATAGAAAGAGTTATACAAATACTTTCAAGAAGAAATAAGAATAATCCATGCTTAATAGGTGAGCCTGGAGTTGGTAAAACAGCAGTAGTTGAAGGTTTAGCTCAAAAAATAGTAGTAGGTGATGTACCAGAATTACTAAAAGATAAAAGAGTAGTAACTTTAGATATATCAGGAATGGTTGCAGGAGCTAAATATAGAGGAGACTTTGAAGATAGAATAAAGAAGGTTTTAAATGAAGTAAAAAAAGCAGGAGATGTTATTTTATTTATTGATGAAATACATACTATTGTTGGAGCTGGCTCAGCAGAAGGAGCAGTAGATGCTGCAAATATTTTAAAACCACTTTTAGCAAGAGGAGAAATAAAAGTAGTAGGAGCAACTACACTAAATGAATATAGAAAATATATTGAAAAAGATAGTGCATTAGAACGAAGATTTAGCCCAGTAAATGTTGGGGAGCCAACTGCTGAAGATACTATAAAAATATTAGAAGGTATTAGAGATAAATATGAAGCACATCATAATGTGAAAATTACTGAAGAAGCAATTAAATCAGCAGTAGAACTTTCAGTAAGATATATAAATGATAGGTTTTTGCCAGATAAAGCAATAGATTTAATAGACGAGGCAGCTTCTAAAATTAGAATGAAAGCATATACACAACCAGAGTCAATAAAAAATATAGAAGAAAAAATAGAAAAAATAGAAAAAGAAAAAGTAGATAGTGTTCACATGCAAGACTTTGAAAAGGCAGCAAAATTAAGAGATGATAAAAAAGAATTAGAAGAAAAATTAGAAAAAGAAAAGAAAAAGTGGGAAAGTAAAAATAGTAAATCTATAATTACACTTACTGAAGAAGATATTGCAGAAGTAATTGCTAGTTGGACTAGAATACCTGTAAAAAAATTAACTCAGGATGAAAATGAGAAACTTAAAAATCTTGAAAAAACATTACATGAAAGGGTAATAGGTCAAAATGAAGCAGTAGAAGCAGTAAGCAAAGCAATAAGAAGAGGAAGAGTAGGTTTAAAGGACCCAAACAGACCAATAGGTTCATTCCTATTTTTAGGTCCAACAGGTGTAGGAAAAACAGAGCTTTCAAAAGCATTAGCAGAAAGCTTATTTGGAAAAGAAGATTCAATGATAAGAATAGATATGTCGGAATATATGGAAGGACATAGTGTTTCAAAATTAATTGGTTCACCTCCCGGATATGTAGGTTTTGACGAAGGCGGACAATTAACAGAAAAAATAAGAAGAAACCCATATTCAGTAATATTATTTGACGAAATAGAAAAAGCTCACCCAGATGTTATGAATATGCTACTTCAAATATTAGATGACGGAAGACTTACGGACAGTAATGGAAGAACAGTTAACTTTAAAAACACAGTAATTATAATGACTTCAAACATAGGCGCAAGATTAATAACAGATAAAAAATCATTAGGATTTGGCGGAACAAATAATACAAATGAAGAGTTTAAAAAGGAATATGAAAACACAAAAAAAGATGTTTTAGCAGAACTCAAGAAAGAATTTAGGCCAGAATTCATAAACCGTATTGACGAAATAATAGTATTCCACAAATTACAAAATGAAGAAATAAAACAAATTATAGATATAATGCTTTCGCAAGTTACAAAACGTTTAAAAGAGCAAAATATAGAAATAGAAATTAGTGAAGAAGTAAAAGACAAAATACTAGAAAATGGAGTAGACACAAACTTCGGAGCACGCCCATTAAAAAGAGCAATACGAAATATGCTAGAAGACAAAATTGCAGAAGCAATATTAGACGGAAAAATAAGAAAAGCTAAAAAAGCAAAAGTAGAATTAAATGAGGAAAAAGAAATAATAATAAAATAACAAAAAAACTGGGCATTGCCCAGTTTTTTATTCCTTTAATTTATAGGTAACTTGCCATCCAAAATATCCATTTGATATATTTATAATACTGTATTTACTATGATCAAATGATTCAATAAAATCTAAATATTCTTTAGTTGAAGTATTTTCATAACAAAGTGTTTTGCCAGTTGAACTTTTTGTAATCTTAGAATTAGAGAATAAACCCATAAGCAATCCCTCCATATAAAGTATTCACTATTATATTTACAGTTACATAATACTAAATATATTATACAATATTTTCTATAAAAAAGCAATCAGCAACAAATCAAATTTTGTGTTAAATTATTTAATTATATGTTACAATTCACAGCCAATATTAAATATATATGTAGGGGTCGCCCATGGGTGCGACCCCTACAATACATATTTTATATCGATTATGAATTGTAACAATTATATAAATTAAAATTATTTTGAAATTTAATAAAACAAAAGAGGCAAAGTAACACTTTGCCCCTTTAACTAGTTTAACATTCGTAAAACGGATATACCTCAAAAACCATAGATTCACAAACATGTTCAATACCTTCAATAGAATAATGGAAGACAGCTTCTTGTTTGGACATAGCATCTTTAAATGTATAGTGTAATTTAAAAATACTACAACGATGTCCATCTTTATATCTTACATAGCCTTTCCATTCAACAGGTATAGGTTCAGCTTCTGTTGATAAATGCAAATGCACATCATGTATCCAACCATGCTCCCGTATTTTTATTTCAAAGATAGTAGGAATGTTTGTGTAAGTATCTTCTACGTTTCTCATAAACATACCTCCTTTTCAATTGAAAAAGATTAGCTAACGTTATTAATATAATTATAATTTAATATGCAGAATATGTCAACAAATATCGAAAAATGAATTAAATTGGTTCAACATGAATAGTAGTATCATAAATTTTATCTAATCTATTAATTTCTTTTTCTAAGTTATTAGCTAAAGCGTGGCTATCAAATGTAGACATATTTCCATCCACGCAAATTGTAAGAACAACCATATATTGATAACCAACAGGAGAAGTATAGAAATGTTCAATACTTTGTACATTTTCATAATTTCTAACAATATTCAAAATCAGATCTTTAGTATCTTCATCTAAAGATTTATCCATTAAAACATTATAACTCTCCATAAAAATTTTAAAACCAGTAATAGCAATCCAAATTGATATTCCAATTCCAACAATACCATCAAGCCAATACACACCAATTAAAGTAGCAAGTACAGAAAGTAAAGTAAAGGTAGTTACAATACAGTCGTTTTTATGGTCTTTACTATTAGCCTCAAGTAAAATATTATTATATTTTCTGCAAAGTTTATTTGTATATATAAATAAACTAAGTTTAACTAAAATAGTAATAAAACATACTATAACAAGTAGCCATGAAAAACTCATATAATTATGATTAATTAATGTAAAAATAGAATCAAACATTAATTTAATAGCAACAATTATCATTGAAACACTAATAAAAAGTGAAAATATATATTCAGCCTTCCCATGACCAAAATTATGACTTTCATCTTTTGGTTCACTAGCAATTTTATTGCCAATAAAAGTCATGAGAGAAGCGAAAATATCACCAGCACTATTAGCACTATCAGCGATCATTGCTTGACTATTAGTTAAAAAGCCAATAGCTCCCTTTATAATTAACAAAAATAGATTACCAAAAATTCCTAAAAGCCCTGCTTTCTTAGTTTCTTTAAATCGTTCCATAAGACCCTTCCTTCTATATATTAATTTATGATAAATAAGCATAAGTATAACACAAAAACTAAAAAAAATAAAGGGAATTTTATAGACAGTTTTGAAAAGGTTTATAGATTTGGAGATTAGAAAGATTGGTAAGTGTTTCTACTTAAAAATTCCTTTACAAACTATTGAAAAAAAAAAGACTTTATGATATAAACTAATTATACGGAAATAAAGGTTTAAAGCAATAATTATAGTTAAGAAGGTAATAAATTGAAAAATATTAAAGATTATAATATAGATGAACTTAAAGAAGAGCTTATAAGCTTAGGGGAAAAGCCATTTAGGGCAGAGCAAATTTTTAAATGGTTATATGTAGATAAAGTAAAAGAGTTTGATGAAATGACTAACTTATCTTTAAGTTTAAGAGAAAAACTAAAAGATAATTACACTATGTGCAATTACAATATATTAAAAAAGCAAGAATCATCAGATGGTACAAAAAAATACTTATTTGACGTATTAGATGGAAATGCAATAGAGACAGTATTAATGCAATACCATCATGGAAAAACAATATGTGTTTCGTGTCAGATTGGATGTAAAATGGGCTGTAAGTTTTGTGCATCAACAGGAATAAAATTTGTAAGAAGTTTAACAGCTGGAGAAATAGTAGAACAAATTTTAGCGGTAGAACAGGATATAGGAGATAAAATCTCTAATATAGTATTTATGGGAATTGGAGAGCCATTAGATAATTATGATAATGTTATAAAAGCAATAAGAATAATAAATAATCCAAAAGGTTTAAACATAGGAGCACGTCATATAAGTGTATCTACGAGTGGATTAGTTCCAAAAATATACGACTTAGCTAAAGAAAATATACAATGTACATTATCAATTTCATTACATGCAACAAATGATGAAAAAAGAAGTAGCATGATGCCAGTAAATAATAGGTATAACATAGAAGAACTAATTAAGGCATGTAAAGATTATATAAAAATAACAAACAGAAGAATATCATTTGAATATGCACTAGCAAAAGATAATAACGACAACTTAGAAGATGCAAAAGAACTAGTAAAACTGTTAAAAGGAATGCTATGCCATGTAAACTTAATACCAATAAATAAAATAGAAAACGGAAAATTTACAAAAAGTTCAAATGAAAACATAATGAAATTTAGAGACTACCTAAATGACCACGGAATAGTAGCAACAATAAGAAGAGAGTTAGGCTCAGACATAGATGCAGCCTGTGGGCAACTACGTAGAAAGAATTTATAGGGAGGAACGAATGGAAGCTTTTGCAAAAACTGATGTAGGAAAAGCAAGAGATATGAACCAAGATTACTACTATATAACAACCGAAGATGAAGAATTAAAACTATATATATTAGCAGATGGAATGGGTGGTTATAAAGGTGGAGAAGTTGCAAGTAGGCTTGCAACAATTTCAACCAAAAACTATATAGAAAGTAATTTTGATAACATCATAAAAGAAAAAGAAGAAATACAAAAATTAATAAAAAATGCTATGGAATATGCAAACATGGTAGTATATGAAAAATCTAAAGAAGATGAAGAATTAGATGGAATGGGTACTACTTTAGAAGTATGTTTAATATATAATAATAAGGTATATATAGGACATGTGGGAGACAGTAGAATATATAGAATACGAAATGATATAATCAGAAAGATAACTAATGACCATAGTTATGTAGAAAAACTAGTAAAAGATGGAACTATAACAAAAGAAGAAGCGATTAATCATCCAAAGAAAAACATGCTAACCAAAGCTTTAGGCTGTACAGTATTTGTTGAGCCAGATGTTACTGTAAAAGGTTTTATAAAAGATGATATAATTCTTATATGTTCAGATGGACTAACAAACATGATAAAAGAAGAAGAAATATATAATATAATAAAGCAAGATTATAAAATAGCAACACAAAGGTTAATAGAGAAGGCAAATGAAAATGGGGGATATGACAATATCACAGCAATTATAATTAAGTAAAATTAAATTCCAAAAAAATACCAAAGGAGAGAATAAAATGGATTTAGTAGGTAAATTTATAGGAAACAGATATGAAATTATAGAGAAAATAGGAAATGGAGGTATGGCAACAGTATATAAAGCCAAATGCCATGTATTAAACCGTTATGTAGCTGTAAAAGTATTAAAAGATGAATATACAACAGATGCAGAATTTATTAGAAGATTTAATGCAGAAGCACAATCAGCAGCAGGTCTTACACATGCAAATATAGTATCAGTATATGATGTAGGACATGAAGACAATATTTATTATATAGTTATGGAACTAATTCAAGGAAAAACTCTAAAACAAATAATAAATCAAGATGGAAGCCTTCCTTGGAAGTGGAGTGTAAATATTGCAATACAAATAGCTTCAGCATTAGAGGCTGCTCATAGAAACAATATTGTACATAGAGATATAAAGCCACATAATATAATAATAACAGAAGATGGTATAGCAAAAGTTACAGACTTTGGTATAGCAAAAGCAGTATCAAATTCTACAATAACAGCTTTTGGCACAACAATAGGTTCTGTACATTATTTCTCGCCAGAACATGCAAAAGGAGGATTTACAGATGCTAAGTCTGACTTATACTCTTTAGGAGTAGTTATGTATGAAATGCTTACAGGTAGAGTACCATTTGATGCAGATACACCAGTTTCAGTAGCACTAAAACATATGCAAGAAAAGCCAGTAGAGCCAATAAAATTAAACCCATCTATACCATTTGCAGTTAACCAAATTATAATAAAAGCAATGGAAAAAGAGCCAAGTTTACGTTATCAAAACGCGACAGAAATGATAAAAGACTTAGGAATGGCACTTAAGAATCCAGAAGGAAAGTTTGTAGAAGAAATAGACGATACAATGCGTACACGAGTGATAAAGATGCCAGAAGAAAAAGAAACAACTAGAAAAAATAAAAAGAAGAAAAATAAACTAGCAAGATATTTCGAGGAGCACCCAAAAGCAAAAATACCAGTAATAATATTATCATGTATAGTATTATTTATATTAACAATATTTATAACAAAAGGTTTAATGGATATGGGAACAGTAAGAGATGTTCCAATTCCTGAACTTGTAGGGAAAACAGAAGAAGAAATAAAAGATTTATTTAAAAATACCAAATTTACTTATGAAATAATAGGAGAAGAATATGATAGTGAAATAGAAGAAGGAAAAGTTATTTCACAAGAACCAAAATATAGAAAAAACTATACAATTAAAGAAAATTCAGAATTCCAAATTGTAATAAGTAAAGGTACAAAAATAGTAGAAATGATAAAAGTAGAAGGCGAAAAAATAGAAGACGCAAGAAGAATGATAGAAGAACTAGATGCCAACTTAGAAATAGAAATAATAGAAGAAGAAAGCACAAAAGTTGAAGAAGGAATAGTATTAAAACAAAGTATTCAAAAAGGAGAGCAAGTACAAGCAGGAATAAAAATAACACTTACAGTAAGTAAAGCAAAAGAGCAAGTTTCAGTACCATATGTAATAGGAAAAACAGAAGACCAAGCAAAAAAAGAACTAACAGACTCAAAATTAAAAGTAGAAGTAGTATATGAAGAAGATACAAGTAAAGATGCTGGAAAAGTATTAAAACAAAGCATAGACGTAGGAAAAACAGTTGACGTAGACACAGTAGTTACAATAACAGTAAATAAAATAGCAGAAATGAAACAAGGAACAGTAACAGTAAATGTAAAATCACTTTTAAATTATACTCCAGAAACAGATGAAGATGGAAACGAAATAATAGAAAATGCACAAATAAAAATAGTTGCAGGAAATGATACAATATATAATGAGAAGAAACCAAAAACAACAACAAACATAACTGCAAAATTCAGTAGCAAAGGAACAATAACAGTAAAAGTATACATTGACGATGTACTAAAAGGAACAAAAGAAATAAACATGAATTCTACAACAACTTGTACATTTGAATAAAAATTCATCCCATTGGGGACGCTTCCCAATGGGGTATTTGTCACTTTTGGGAATAATACTTGTTTTTTTGTTTAAAATGCTATATATTAGCTATTGTAAAGTAATATAAAAATAGAAGGAGAAATATGCAAGGTTTAATAGTAGGAAATATATCGAACTTATATAAAATACAGTGTGATAATGAAATATATGAAGCAGTGGCAAGAGGAAAGTTTAAAAAGGAAGATGAATTAAAGCCAGTTGTTGGAGATAGAGTAGAAATAGAGGTTACACAAGGAAAAAATGCAGTTATTAATAAAGTGTTGGAAAGAACAACATATATAAAAAGGCCTAAAATAGCAAATATATCTCAAATACTATTTGTAGTATCTACAAAACATCCAAAGCCAGATTTACTAATGTTAGATAAACAAATATGCTATGCAGAAAGCTTAAACATAAAGCCAATTATAATTTTAAATAAAATAGATTTATCTAACATATATATTGATATAGAAGAAGTATATAAAAAAGTTGGATATAAAGTAATATTAACAAATGCAATAGAAAAAAATGGAATAAACGAAATAAAAAAAGAACTAAAAGGAAAAATAAGTGCATTTTCAGGAAACTCTGGTGTGCGGAAAATCTACAATAATAAATGCAATATTTGATAAAGAAGTAACAAAAGAAGGAGAAATAAGTACAAAAAATAAAAAAGGGAAAAATACTACAACAGATATTAAATTATATGAGCTAGACGAAAACACATATGTTGCAGACACTCCTGGATTTTCAAGTTTTGAAATCACAGAAATTGAAAGTAATAATTTAGAAAAATATTTTATAGACTTCAAAAAATACATAAATGAATGTGAATTTGTAGGTTGCTCGCATTTAAAAGAAGAAAATTGTGGTATAAAAAAGGCATTAGAACAAGGCAAAATATCTAAAGAAAGATATGAAAGATTCTGCAAAATATATAATGAGTTAAAAGATAAGGAGGCACATAAATGGTAGAAGTAAGTACATCACTTTTAAATGCTAAAGAGGAAGAAATTATAAAAACAATTTATGATTTAGAAGTCGCTAAAACAGACTATTTTCACATAGATGTTATGGACGGAAAATTTGTAGAAAATGATACAACTGAGAAAATGAGAAAATACACAGAAAGTATAAAAAATGTTAGTAACGTAAGCATAGATGTTCATTTAATGGTAAATAATGTAGAAGAATATGTAAAAGATTATATAGATATTGGAGTAAACAGCATAACATTTCATGTAGAAGCCTGCAAAAATGAAATGGAAGTATTAAAGCAAATATCATATATAAAGCAAAACAATTGTAAAGTAGGTTTAGCAATTAACCCAAAAAGCAATATAGAAAAAATATATGAATACTTACCATATATTCACAAAGTATTAATAATGACAGTAGAACCAGGAAAAGGTGGCCAAGAGCTATTACCAGAAACATTAAATAAAATAGCCGAGCTAAATAAATTTATTTACGAAAATGGGTACGAAGTAGACATACAAGTAGATGGAGGAATAAATGGGCAAAACGCAAAACAAGTAATAGAAGCAGGAGCAAATATTATAGTTGCAGGAATCTATATAATAAATTCAGAAGATTATGCAAAAGCGATAAAGATAATAAAACAAAAAAGATAAGGAAACTAAATTCCTTATCTTTTTGTTTTAAATATTATTCTTCAGTTTTTGTTTCTAAAACTTCTTCTTTAATATTTTCTTTTCTATATATTGCATTTACAAATAAAGTTCCAATTCCAAAAAGTGATACTAATAAACCGAAGATGCTACCAATGTATGGTACTTGGCTAATAGCCCATATTATTAATGCAGTAATTAAACTTGATAATACAAATTTAACTTTTCCTTCCCATTTTACTAGCTTAATGAAAATGCTTCCAAAATAAATACTTGCAAAAGCTGTTCCTGACATACAAATAGCTATAAATATAAATATACCTGCAACAGATAACAATGAAGCAACACAGCTAACTAAAAGCATAAATAAAGCAATAACAACAACAATTGGTACTAATATACCTATTCCTAAAGAAATGAAAGCTTTTTTAGTATCCATATTTGATACTCTTTCTACAAATTTAGGTGCAAGTAAAATAGCTAAAATTATGACTACTAAAGCATAAACTAAAACATTAATTGCATCAAAAATGTAAGAAGAAACTTTTTCAAAAATAGACTCTTCATGAATTATTTCTTTAGTATATCTAGTTTCCCCTATTACAATTTCTTCAGGTATTGTAAGTTCAGATTTACCAGAATAATTAAAGTTACCACCAATTAAAGTACCATTGTTTACATTAATATTATAATTATTAGAACTTACATATGCATCTCTTCTAATTTTACCATTTAAATTAAAGTTATTTGAAACAAGTTTCAAGTCTCTAGCAATAAAACCATCTTTTTCTAATGTGAAATTATCGCATGCAGCATATACATCATAAATCATACCATTAATAACAACTTCATTTGCAACAACAAATAATGAGTTATTAATATATCCATCATCTACAGTTAATTTATTAGCACAAACAAATACATTTCCACCAACTTCACCGCTAATAGTAACTTCATTGGCAAAAATAAATGCATTTCCATCTACAATTTTATCAAGAACATATTTATCTTGCATAATGTATAAATCACTATTAATCCATTCTTCTTCATCTAAGTCAGGGGTATCTTCTTCAGAAATTGGAATAGCTTCATCTTCAGATATAGGCATAACCCCATTTTCACTATCTTCACCAGTAGCGCGTGGCTCAATTGTTGCAAAACTTAAAGTAGAAAGTAAAGTAATAACTGTTATTAATAGAAATAAAACTTTAAATTTCTTTTTTAACATTTTTTTCCTCCTTTATTAAATTATATAAATAATATATATCTTTGCCCAATAAAAGTCAATAGAAATAGTTGGAACATTTTACCAGTATATGTATGTTAATATTCATATCTATCGTTTAAAGTCCGCTCCCAGGGATTAATATATTTTATTTTTTCCATTTCGCCCTCCAAGACAAGGGGTATTCCCCCGCGATCTGCGGGCTGTCGGGACTTCATTACAAAAATAAAATATATTAACCCCTTCGCGCTAGTGCATAATAAAATTTAGCTGTGAATAGTAACGTATGTATATATTATTTCCACAATTATGATTTTTTCTTATATTCTTTACAATATTTATTAATAGTACACATCTCACATTTAGGGTTTCTAGCAACACATGTGTTTCTGCCATGCCAAATAAGAATATGATTCATATCTTTATAATACTCTTTAGGAATAATTTTCAATAAATCTTGTTCAATTTTTTCAGGTTCCTTTTCATTAGAAAAACCAATTTTATTAGAAATACGTTTGCAATGTGTATCAACAGCAATGCCTTGAGGTTTATTAAAGGCTTCTAACATAACAACATTAGCAGTTTTCCTACCAACACCAGGTAAATCCATAAGTTCTTCCATAGTTTCAGGAACTTTACCATCATATTTATCTACTATAATTTGAGCAGTAGCCTTAATATTCTTAGCTTTATTTTTATAAAAACCACAAGGATGAATAAAATTTTCTAATTCCTCTAAAGGCATATTTGCAAAATCTTCTGGAGTAGAATATTTAGAAAATAATGCAGGTGTAGTCTTATTAACTCTTTCATCTGTACATTGAGCAGAAAGAATAACAGCAACTAGCATTTCAAAAGGAGTAGTAAAATCTAAACTACATTTAGCATCTGGGTATGTATTCTTTAATATTTCTACAATTTTAATAATATCTATTTTATTCATTATAATCACTTAATCCTTCCTCTTTTTATATAAATATTAAAACATAAAAAAGTAGTCTTTTCAAGGTAAAAAGTAACAAAAAAGTTATATTAAAATATAATATAAATAAAGGAGGTAATATATTATGTTTAGATTACTAAAAAGGACAATAGGAGTATGCCTAATAGGTTTAGGGCTAGGAGTGCTACTTGTATTATTACTTCCTATAACAGGATGGTTGTTTTTGATAGGAATAGCAATACTTGCCATAGGTTTAATGTGGCTATTTTGCTAAATACATAAAAAAGGAGTGGTAAAAATGACAATAGTAGTAAAAAAAGTACCAAAATTCTTAAGAGGATTTGTAAAATTAATATTCGGAATTAAAGAGGAACGCTAGGGACGGTCTTTTTCGTTCCGAATTTGGAACGCTGGAGGACAGTACATCACAATTTTTAGTTCAAAATATGTAATTAACTTTATATTAATAGAAAAAGTAAAAAATAAAATAGGTCAAATCAAATGGATATAATATCCACCTCATTTGACCTATTTTATTTTACTATTTCTTAAGAAATCTAAATATTAAAAGTAGTATGCATCCTACTATTTATATTCTAAATTAAGCTCTGTTAACTTTACCTGAACGTAAGCATTTAGCACATACAGATATTCTTTTTGTTTGTCCATCAACTACTGCTTTAACTGTTCTTAAATTTGGTTTGAAAGTTCTAGTAGCTCTTCTACTAACGTGTGAACGAGCAATACTAATTTGATTTCCATGAGATAGTGTCTTCTCGCAAATTTCACATTTTGCCATTTTCTTACACCTCCTATAAGTTTTTGTAAAACTGACTATTTAATATAATAACACATATTTAAATTAAATACAAGAGGTTTTAAAGATTTTTTAAGCCAAAAAATTTATATTTTTGTGAAAATTAGGTGAAATAATAATAAATAAACTTGAAAATTTGGAAAAATATGCTATAATATAAAACGATGGTGCATTATTCTAGTAGCATACTTCTATTGTGAGGGTGGGGCTAAAAATCCACTAAAGGGCACATCGTTGAAGTTCCTTGTTTATGCGCGGAATGCCAGTTTTGTGTGTATCCAGGGAGTAAGGAATTAGGGTAATATATAATGGCATATATATGATTCCCTATTTCCGCGGAGGCTTAGGCAAAAATTCAGTAAAACTATTGAAAGTGTAGCTTAAGAGTAACCTATGTTGAATGCCAAGACATAAAACACATAGTGTAGCCTGTCTCGAGTGAAGGTATTGGGATTAACTAAAAAAGAAATATAAATTTGGCCAAATTTATATTTCCTAAAATTCAAAAATACTTGAATTTGTATAGTTATGAAATTACGTTTGCAAAAAAGACTAGCAATAGAGCCTTGTATGCATAAGGAAAACTTCTAGAATGTTTGCTTTAAATAAAAGCATGGAAGTCTATGGATTAAGGTACGGATTTGAGTGGCGATCTAGTTTCTATCTATTACTTATACATAGTGGTAGAAGATATTTTCTTTAAATGGAAACGGCTAAATAGTAATATTTAGTAGAAAATAGAGAAATTCTTCTAGACCTAAACCGTAAAATTTACTTAGACTTTTACCATCTAATTAATTTTTATTACAAAAGGAGTAAATAATAAGGATGTCAAAGAAAGAGAAAATTAAAAAAGATAGTAAAAAGGATAATTCAGAATTGAAATGGTTTATAACTGTTTTTATAACTACTTTTATTTTATCTATAATTTTTTCATATATATCAACAAATGCAATATCTACATTAGAATTATTTCCAGCAACTTTAATATTGATAGTTACTATTTTCGTAGGAATAATATTTGATATAATTGGTGTTGCAGTAACAGTTGCCAATGAAGAGGAACTACATGCAAAAGCAAGTAAAAAAATAGAAGGAGCAAAAACTTCAATAAAGTTAATTAGAAATTCTCCCAAAGTAGCCAATATATGTGCCGATGTTATAGGAGATATATGTGGCGTATTAAGTGGTTCAATATCAGCATTAGTTACATTTAAAATAACTGAAAAGTTTGGCTTAACTTTTGATTTACAATTTATAATAAGTGCAATAGTTGCATCATTAACAGTAGGAGGTAAAGCAATAGGAAAGGGAATTGCACAGAGAAATTCTACTAAAATTGTACATATGGTAGGAATTGTAATTAAAAAGTTTGATTTAAGAAATAACTCTTAAGGAAAAATATAAATAAAATTATTAAAATAGTAAAAAGTCCTTTCTCAATTTTGAGAAAGGACTTTTTACTATTACTTTTTCTGTTTTACTAAAAGCTTTAACCTTGAGGTATAAAGGGTCAATATCAAAATAGTAACTCTCTTTTTGGCTTCGTTCATAGAGCAGCCCATAAGCATGAAATCTGCACAAAGAGGTGCTTGAACTTTATTTAAGAATATCATAAATATATTTTCTGGTAACAAAAGTAATTTTTTAATAGAGCAAATCTCATTACATTCCCAACATTTATAATTGTTAGAGCAGTCATTTTCGTTAATATTCATAAGCATTTACTCCTTTTCCAATATTTTATTAAAAGTATTATAACATACTTTATGTAATGATGCAAATAAAATAATTACAAAACAAAAATTTGTAAAAAAGTTAAATGTTCGCTTGTTTTTTATTAATATATGTTGTATAGTAAGTATCATAGAAAATGAGAATAAACAGATGTGGTTTGCTTCCAACAAGGAGGTGAGGCGTATGATAGAACAAAATTTACTAGCGATTATATACATATTATTTTATTCATTAATAGGAATTACTATCATTACGTTTGCCTTGATTATAGCTTTAGTTATGATTATAAGCAAACAAAAATAAACCAATAAAAAACACATCTGTAATTTGGCATCGAGATGTGTTTTTTAATAATCAACATGGCAAACCACGTTTGTGGTTATCATTATATATATTATAATTTTTATAAATGAATGTCAATAATTTTTACAAAATAAAAAAGGAGAAGTATAAAATGTTTGCATATATAAAAGGAAGTTTAGAAGTAAAAACAACAGGTTATATTGTAATTGATGTAAATGGAGTAGGATATAAAATATTTATGTCAGAAACAGCAATAGAAAAAATAGGAGAAATAGGAGAAATAGTAAAAGTTCATACCTATTTAAGAGTTAGAGAAGATGATATGAGTTTATATGGATTTAATACAAACGAAGAACTTAGAATGTTTGAACTTTTATTACAAGTAAGTGGAATAGGAGCGAAATCTGCAATAACAATACTTTCTAATATAACACCATCTAGTTTTGCACTAGGAGTTATAACTAATGATGTAGCAAAAATAAAAGCCCTTCCAGGAATAGGACCTAAAACAGCACAAAGGATTATATTAGAATTAAAAGATAAAATAAAAACTGAAGAAGCAATATCAGAAGATAAGTCAATAAATATAAATGAACAAGTAATAGATAATGAAAAAATATCAGAAGCAACATCAGCACTTCAAGTACTAGGGTACAGTAAAAAAGAAATAGAAAAAGCTATTCAAAAAATAGATAATTCACTATCAGTAGAAGAAATAATTAAAATAGGATTGAAAAACCTAGCAAGATAAATTTTAAAAGGAGAAAACTTATGGACTTAAGCAAACCACTAGCTTATAGAATGAGACCAAAAAACTTAGAAGAATATGTTGGACAAGAACATATATTAGGACAAGATAAAATATTATATAGAACAATAAAAGCAGATAGGCTTTCAAGTATTATATTGTGGGGGCCACCAGGTTGTGGTAAAACTTCTTTAGCAAGGGTAATTAGTGAAACAACAAAATATAAATTTACAAGAATTAATGCTGTAACAGCAGGAGTAGGAGATATAAAAAATGCAGTAGTAGAAGCCAGTAACTTAATGCTTAATCCTTCTGGCAAATGTATTTTATTTATAGATGAGATACATAGATTTAACAAATTACAACAAGATGCACTATTGCCATATGTAGAAAATGGAACAGTAATATTAGTAGGGGCCACAACAGAAAATCCATATTTTGAAGTAAATAAAGCTTTAATTTCTAGGTCAATGGTAGTAAAATTAGAGCCATTAACAATAGAAAATATTTATGAAGTATTAAAAAGGTCATTAACAGCAGAAGAAGGGCTAGGAGGTTATAAAATAGAAATAGAAGACGAAACTTTAAGAAAAATAGCAGAGGTTTCAAATGGAGATGTAAGAACAGCATTAAATGGTTTAGAAGTAGCAGTTCTTACAACAAAAATGGATGAAAACGGAGTAATTAAAATTACTAACCAAATAGCAGCAGATAGTGTACAAAATAGAAAAGCAATATTTGATAAAAATGGAGATAGTCACTATGACAATATAAGTGCATTTATAAAATCAATGCGTGGAAGTGATGCAGATGCAGCGGTATTTTACCTAGCAAGAGCATTAAATGGTGGGGAAGACCCAATGTTTTTAGCAAGAAGAATAGTAATATGTGCCTCAGAAGATGTAGGAATGGCAAACCCAAATGCATTAGTAGTAGCAAATAATGCAATGCAAGCAGTACATATGGTAGGAATGCCAGAAGCAAGAATAATACTTTCAGAAGCTGCAATATATGTAGCAACATCTCCTAAATCAAATGCATCATATTTAGCAATAAATAAGGCTTTAGAAGATGTAAAAAACAAGGATACAGGAGAAGTACCAATGCATATAAGAAATGCTCCTGCTGAAGGAATGCAGCAATTTGGATATCATAATGGATACAAATATCCACACGATTATCCAAAACATTTTGTAGAGCAACAATATTTACCTAATAAAATGCTAGGAACTAAATATTACATTAAAGATGAAACAATAAAATAAAAATTATAAACATTTTTTAATATTTTATGATAGACATATTATAAAATATATGATAATATACTAGCAATAAAAATAGTTAAGAAAAGTGGAGGTATGAATTATGGGAAGAGAAAACGACGCATATCAATGGGTACTTTCACAGGTGGCTGAAGTTGTAGGAGAGATGTACGAAAAGTATCGGAGAGGAAAAGGCTTAGAAGAAACAAATGACACAGAAAGACAGCTTGATATACTTACAAGTAAAAAGTATATATCAAATACTTTCATTTCAGATTTAAGCGTAATAGCAGACTATCATGAAAGAGAAATGATTACAATGTGTACTGCAAAATTATTAGATTATAAGACACGTGTAAGAGTACAAACGGAAAGCATACCATATTAAACAAGAAAAGAGCATTGCAAAATTGCAATGCTCTTTTTGGTTGGAGTGTCCTTATAGGAACTTTTAGCAAATGATAAAAAATCAATAATTACATGGCACACCAAAAAGCATATTTACATTAATTTTTATTTTTCCATATCATCTTTTTGTTCTATTTGCTTAAGCTCTTCTAACTCCTCTGGAGTTAGATTATTCATTATACTTTGAATTTGTTGTGTTATATCACTTAATATATCTATATTACTATCTTCTTGTACTGTAAAGTCTACTAGGCTCATTAACTTTCTTTTTTCTTGATTACTATCTATTGCTATTTGACTAACCATTGAATTAAATGATTCAATACTATTATTTATAAGCTCATTTATCAAATTACTAGATTTTCCTTTTAATATAGGATACGACTCTAATAAATTATTCATATCTTCTCTTTTTATACTGTTTGCAATTCCTTTAACACTATCATTATAGCTTAAGTGACTTTTAAAATCATTTTGCACTGTTGAATATTTACCTAATTCTGTTACATCCATTTTTGATAATAACTTGCTTTTGGCATCTTTATGTGCTCCCAATATTTGAAATGGATTTTTTTCCATAACAAGTTCAAAAGTATCTATCTCGTCTTCTAATATCTGTTTTCTATCTGCTAAGCTTCTTCTTTGTCTTCCTTCTTTTGTAATCCCTGGAATAAATCTTTCAAAAAACTTTCCTATTTTTCCAACTACACCTTGTTTTTCTGGGATATTAATAAGTGAATTCTCTAATTTATCTAATTCCTGTTTTTTTTCTTGTATTGGTCTAATATATTCCTTTACATAGCAATCGACATCTGCTTGTAGTGATTCAACAGAACTATCCATTTTACTCCAATTATCATGATTAAGTGCAATCACCTGGCTTTGAAATTGCACAATTTGTTCAAATAGTTCTTTTAATTGTATTATCCTTTGTACTATACTCTGCTGTTGCTTTAAATATAATAATTTATATTTAGGATCATTAAATTTGTCTTCAAAACTTTCTTCTAAATTAGTTCTATATTCCATATCTAACCTCTTTTCAATATTATTATAGCACAAAGTAGCTATAAGTAGCAATATAATATTACTAATTTTAGATATGAAATTATAGTGTATAAATAAATTAGTTGTTATCGTTTATTTTTTACTAAGCTATTTTAATAAGAGTGTAACAAGGCAAATCGACAGCCCACGCTCCCAATATGTAATACGGGAGTAACTTTATATAAATAAAACTATATAATTCAGACATATCAACAAATATAAGAAAACTGTATCTATAAAATATGCTACTAAATTATCAGCATAAATAAAAATGTTCTTATAAGACGTTAAATCCTATAAGAACACTCAGACTGGTAGCGACGGTGGGACTTGAACCTACGACCTGCCGGGTATGAACCGGATGCTCTAGCCAACTGAGCTACGTCGCCATATCTATAAAGACAATAACTATTATAAACAAGAAATACTTATTTGTCAATAAAAAAATGCAAATTTCTTAAATAAACTAATAAAATTATAAAAGTATTAATTCTTTATAAATTATTCATATAAAAGTTGATATATATTATTATATATCAACTTTTAGTAATGTACCCATATATTTACTGCTATACTAGCTGAAGAGCCTGGAATAGAACCTCTAGTAATACTAAGAATTCCTGTTGAAGGATTATAAGTTTTTGATAAATTCCAATTATATGAATTATTTGAAGCATTTGGACCATTATAAAAACTAATAAATTCAACAATAAAGTTGTTAGCAGTTAATGATTTTTTATTATCTCCTGTATAAGTAATAGAAAATGTACTTGTATTTGATAAAGTAATACTTCCTATTTTTTCTGTATTACTTTTTGGAGAAGAATCTACAACATTATTAAGATTCATGTCACTATCAAGTATATTAGTTATCTGCGAAGATAAATTATTTATTCCATTTTCTTCTGTTTTTTGACTATTTATATATTCCATTTTTGCTTGTTTTGCTCTATTAAATAATCCAGTTTCTCCTATACTTAAATTTATTACTATACTTGCTAATATGATTAGAACTATTATTGTTATTACCAGAGATATTATTGTTATACCATATTGAGAACTAAAATTATTTTTCGAAGTATTTTCCTCAAATTTTTCATCAAATATTATATTTTTCACTTTTTCTAATGCTCCTTTATTAGAATTATGTTCTTTTGTTATTAAAAACTTATCATAATATTATTCCTGAGTCAATATTTTATAGTATTTTAATTTTTGTATTTAAAATAAATTTAATTAAAATTGAAATATTTCTGTAATATTCATTGACTTTTTGTATGTTTCCGTATATTATAATAAAGATTAAATAAGTTTTAATTTTATAAATAAAAAAGATTTTATAGAAAAAACAAGGAGGAAATTATGGGAGAAGTTGTAGTTATTACATCTGGAAAAGGTGGAGTTGGAAAAACAACAACAACAGCTAACTTAGGTTCAGCATTAGCTTTAAAAGGAAAAAAAGTAGTATTAATAGATACTGATATTGGACTAAGAAATTTAGATGTAGTTATGGGCTTAGAAAATAGAATAGTTTATGATATAGTAGATGTTGTAGAAGAAAAATGTAAATTAAGACAAGCTTTAATTAAGGACAAGCGTTTTAACGAATTATTCTTACTTCCAGCAGCACAAACAAGAGACAAAAGTGCTATAAATGAAGAACAAATGAAAGAATTAACAACTAAATTAAAAGAAGAATTTGATTATATATTAATAGATTGTCCAGCAGGAATAGAACAAGGTTTCAAAAATGCAATAGCTGGTGCAGATAGAGCAGTTGTAGTAACAACAGCAGAAATATCTGCAATAAGAGATGCTGATAGAATTATCGGTTTATTAGAAGCATCAGAAATAAAAAATCCAGAATTAGTAATAAATAGATTACGTCCAAACATGGTTAAAAAAGGTGAAATGATGGATGTAGAAGATATAGTAGATTTATTATCAATAGACTTAATAGGTGTAGTACCAGATGATGAATATATAATTACACAAACAAACAAAGGAGAGCCAGTAGTATCTAATCATAAAGCTCCATCTGGAAAATCATATACAGAAATAGCTAGAAGAATACTAGGAGAGAATGTAGAAGTAACAATTCCAGGAAGAGAAAAAGGATTTTGGGCTAAAATAAAAAGTATTTTTTCAAAAAAATAGACTTAAATTGGAGGAAATATAATGTTTGATAATATAATTAATTTTTTCAAAAAGTTTTCTAAAGATACTAAAAAGGACTCTAAAGATACTGCAAAAGAAAGATTACATTTAGTATTGATGCAAGATAGAGCTAATGTCTCAGCAGACTTTTTAGAAATGATGAAACAAGAAATAATAGAAGTAATAAAAAAATATATAGATGTAGATGAAAATTCTATTGATGTAAAACTTACAAACAAAGTTAATTCAGACGGAACAACAGGAGCACCAGCTTTATATGCCAATATTCCAATAGTTAGCTTAAAAGATGAGACAAAAAAAGTTAACATTGAAAGAAAAAAAGAAAAATCAAATAAATCTGTAGAAGAAAAAACTACTGAAGCTGAAAAGCAAGAAAAACAAGAATTAGTAGTTAATGAAGAAACTGAAAAAGAAATAGATAAAAAAGTAGATAATTTGGAAACAAATAATTCAGAAACTACTAAAAGTGATGAACAAAAAATAGAAAATGTTAAGAAAGAAAAAGTAGAAGATGTAGATGTAAAATCGGTAAGCGATATCAAAGAGCAAGACCGAATTACACCTAATGAAAATACAAAAATAGAAGAAGAGAATGTAGAAGATAAATTGATAGAAAATACTGAAGAGCAATACCAAAATCTACCAAATGAAAATGTAGAGCCTAAAGAAGTTGAAGAAACACAAAAAACTGAAACTTCAGAGAAAATAGAGGTTGAATAATGAGAAAAAAGATATTTAAAAATATAGAATGGGGAATATTAATCTGTACTATATTATTAATATTAATTGGCTTAGTAGCATTATTTTCTGCAACACAAAACACAGAATATGAGGAATTAAAAAAACAAATTATGTGGCTATGCATTAGTATACCAATATTCATAGTATTAATATTTATTGACTATGAAATAATAGCTAAGGCATCGCCAGTTTTTTATGGTATATTTCTAGTTCTCCTAGTTGCAGTATTATTTACAGAATCGGTAAATGGAGCAAGTAGTTGGTTTGATATAGGACCATTTTCATTACAACCCTCAGAATTTGCAAAAATATTTGTAATAATAATGTTTGCATCAGTAGTAGTTAAAATTCAACAAAGAGGTAGAAAAGAGATAAGTAAGCCAACAAAATTAATGCTTTCATTAATAGTAATTGCTCTGCCAGTATTATTAATAATAAAACAGCCAGATTATGGAACAGCACTTGCATTTTTAGTATCAACAGTTATGATACTTTTTACAGCAGGAATAGATAAGAAATATATAATAGTATCTATATTATTAATTGCAATATTATTGCCTATATTATATTTCTTTATATTACCAGAACATGCAAAAACAAGAATAGATGTATTCTTAAACCCTAATTTAGACCCAAGAGGTTCAGGCTATAATATAATACAGTCTAAACTAGCAATAGGAGCAGGTCAACTATTTGGGATGGGCTTGCTAAAAGGAAACCAAACACAATTAGGTTTTCTATACCCAAAAACAACAGATTTTATATTTGCAGTAATAGGCGAAGAAATGGGCTTCATAGTAACTGCAGGAATTGTAATACTATATGTAGTGCTAATTACAAAATCAATATATGTAGCAAAAACAGCAAAAGATGACTTGGGCTCATACATAGCAATGGGAATTACAGGAATATTTTTATTCCACATGTTAGAAAACATAGGAATGACAATAGGATTATTGCCAATAACAGGAGTACCACTTCCATTTGTAAGCTATGGAGGAAGTTCATTACTTACTAATCTAATAATGATAGCGCTACTTCTAAATATAAGTGGAAGAAGACAAAAAGCAATATTTGTAGAATAAGAGGAAAAAATGTACTTAAAAAAATTAAAAATAGGAAATCTAGAATTAGAAAATAATATTTTATTAGCACCAATGGCAGGAGTAACAGATAAACCATTTAGAATGATAGCAAAAGAATATGGACCAGCGCTTGTTTGCACAGAAATGGTAAGCAGTAAAGGGTTATATTACAATGATGATAAAACTAAGCTTTTACTAGATACAAAAAATGAAAAAAGACCAATATCTGTGCAAATATTTGGTAGTGACCCAGAAACTATGGGATATAGTGCAAAATATGTATCAAAATTAGCAGATATAGTAGATATAAATATGGGTTGCCCTGCACCAAAGGTTGTAAAAAATGGAGATGGTAGTAAACTGTTGCTAAATTTAGATTTAGCAGAAGAAATAGTAAAAGCAGTAGTAAAAAATTCGGAAGTACCAGTTACAGTAAAAATGAGAAAAGGCTGGGATAATAATAATATAGTTGCAGTAGAAATAGCAAAAAGAATAGAAAAAGCAGGTGCAAATGCAATTATAGTTCATGGAAGAACAAGAGAAGAATATTATACAGGAATAGCAGATTGGGATATAATAAGAAAAGTTAAAGAAGCGGTAAGTATTCCAGTAATAGGAAATGGAGATATAAAAACAAAAGAAGATGCTTTAAAAATGTTTGAACAAACTAATGTAGATGGAATTATGATAGGAAGAGCAGCACTTGGAAATCCATGGATTTTTAGAGAGGTTATATCTTACCTAAAAGGTGAAAAAATAAAAGAAGTAGACTTAAAAGAGAGACTAGATACTATGATAAAACATATTGAATTAGAGGTAGAACAAAAAGGTGAAGTTGTAGGAATAAAAGAATTAAGAAAGCATATGTGTGCATATATAAAAAATCTTCCTAATTCAGCAAGTTTAAGACAAAAAATAAATCAAATAGAGAAAAAAGATGAACTTATAAGTTGTCTTACAGAATACTTTAAAAGTATATGAATATAAATAAAAAAAGAATAGATTTTATCTATTCTTTTTTCTATTACAAAAAACTATTTTGTAATGTAGGGGCTATTACCAATTGCCCAATCTTCGAAGAAATTGCTAAAATAGTTAAGGGATAAAATTAGCAACCTTATGCATTTATATATATTAAAATAAAAACTGAAACCTCCAAGACAAAGGGGATTGTTAGAAGGACTGTTGGGCTTCAATCTTTATTTTAATATATATAAACACATAAGGTTACTCTACAATTTCTAATTTATAAAATTTATAAATTATAATTAAAATAAAATGGGAGGTAACTATGAAAAACAAAAAAGCTATTATAATAGTAATTGCTATTATTTTAATTCTTGCAACTTTAATTTCAATTTTTGCTTATAAATTCTTAAAAAATGGAAATAATAAAATTAACAAATCTGAGGAAGAGATAATTGAGGATATTTTAAATATTAAATCCTATAAAGCAAAATTGGAAATTGAGGTAGAAACGAATAAAAGTAAAACCAAATATGTAGTAAAGCAAGAACTGAAACCAGACAATGCAAGTATACAAGAAGTTATAGAGCCAAGTAATATAGCGGGAGTTGTAACTGAGTATGATGGAAAAAATCTGAAAATAGTAAATAACAAATTACAACTTACTACTACTTTTGAAAATTATAGTTATGTTGTAGATAACAATTTATGGCTTAATAGTTTTATAGAAAATTATAAACAATGTAAAAATTCAAAAGTAACAAGTAAAGATAATGAAATAATATTAGAATTCAAAGATGAGAACAATACTAAATATACAGCATATAAAAAATTATATATAGATAAAAGTACACGGAAAACCTACTAAAATGTTAGTCCAAGATATTAACAAAAAAACATTAGTATACATATTATATACAGAGATAGCAATATCTTAAAATATTTAAAATATATCAAAAGTCAAAGCCTTAAATATAGAAAAAATAGTAGGAGTGATTCACAAATGGTAATAAAAAGAGGAGATATGTTTTATGCTGATTTAAGCCCAGTTATAGGCTCAGAGCAAGGAGGCATAAGACCAGTAATAATTATACAAAATGATATTGGAAACAAGCATAGCCCAACAGTAATAGCTGCAGCAATCACCTCTCAAACTGGAAAAAATAAATTACCAACACATATAGATATAGGTTTAGGTGATGGTGGCTTGAAAGCAGAATCAGTAGTACTAGCAGAACAAATACGAACAATAGATAAAAGTAGATTAAAAGAAAAAATAGGGCATATAAATGATGAAAATGTTATGAGTAGAATAAATAACGCATTAGGCGTGAGTTTTGGTCTAGAAGAATAAGAAAAACAGAAAGATTTTGGATGCTTCCAAAATTTTTCTGTTTTCTGAATAGTGACAATGGGACGGAGTTTTTGTCATTAGGGTTTCAAAGCTTTTTAAATATAAATTCGTGAAACCCTAATGCCAAAAACTCCGTCCCATTGTCACTAAATTCTTAATTTTTTTATTATTCTAATTTCATTATATAACTTATCTTTAACATCTTCACGAGTAATTACTGCCATTCTATATTCAGATAAAACATTCTGATAATTTTCAAAGTTTTCGCCTTGTTCAAATAACATTCTCATACCTTCATGATAATAATTTTTATCCTTATCCTTTTTAGCTTTTTTAGCTTTTAAGTCATATTTTTCGATTTTTTCTAATCTATTAATTTGCTCATTCAGATAATTAATATAATCCATTACACAGCTAATTTCATATAGTGTATCATCTATAACAACCTTAAACAAAGCTTTTAAAGCTTTAGGGTTAATTTTTCCAACTTTATAGTTTTCTCTTACAACATCTAATGCAACTGTCTTCATATATTCAGTAGGCTTAGCATCTTTTATTAGATCTTTCAAAGTTTCAGAAATATTAATGTGAGTTTTATATTGCCTTTTAGTTACAATTGCATCATATTCATCAGCAACACGTATAATTTGCGCTACATAAGGAATATCTTTTTTTGTTAGACCTTGTGGGTAACCGTGAACCATTTAAAGCTTCATGATGATAATAAGCACCATCTGCATAAGGACGTAATTTTAAATCTTTCATACACATTTCATAACCTAAAGTAGTATGAGACTTTATAATTTCATATTCTTCATTTGTAAGTTTCCCAGGTTTATTTATAATTTCTGGGGGAATAAAAAGTTTTCCTACATCATGTAAATAAGCGCAAATAGTAGCATGAATAGTAAATACTTTATTACAATGTAAATATTCACAAATTCTACAAACCAAATTAGCAACATTTTCGCTGTGTCTTCTTGTAAACACATCCATTCTATCAAGCATAGAAAGTTGATATTTCATAACAGCATCCAAGTTATAAGACTTTAAATTAGTAGAATTATAGAAATCTATATCTAATTTTTTCATAAAAAACCTCTTTCTTTTGTATAACTAATAAAATAATAGCATATCTAAATATGTTTTACAATAAAAAAGAAAAATATTTATAAACAAATAGATAACAACTGATTTACAGAAAATATATTGTAAATAGAACTATGTTTGTATAAAATTTAATAAAAATGGGGGAAAGCATAAGATGAGTAAAGAGTTAAGATTTGAAAGTAAAAAGCAGAAATTTGCTATATTTGATATAGAGAAAGTTTCCTTAAAGTCTACACGTGGTATTACATTAATTTCATTAGTAATAACAATAATAATATTAATAATATTGGCAGGAATAGCAATAAATTTGAGCATAGGAGAAAATGGAATATTCAGAAGAGTACAGCAAGCAAAAGAAAAATATAACGAAACAACAGTAAAGGAAAAATTAGAATTAATATTATCAGAAGCAAGAATAGAAAAGGAAACAAATAAAAATTATAATGAAGAATTATTAGATAATATGTTAGAAAATAGTGGGATGACAGTAAATGGAAATAATGTAATAGTTGATAATTATAATTTTGAAATAGATAAAGAAAACTTAATAATATTACAAGATCTAGGAAAAACACAAGTAAAAGTAACAAAACAAGTAGAAGAATATTTGGGGAAAAATGAAAATAGTAAATATGAAGCAAATGTATTATTAAAAGTAGAAAGTAATATAGAAATAGAAAAAGTAACCATAATAGATCCAGATGGAACAAAATTAGAAATAGAAACAGATAAAATACAACTAGGAAAAAATATGACAATAGAATTTGACGAAGAATATATAATAGAGATAGTAACAAAAGATGGAAAAATATATAGAAGAAAAATAATAGAAAAAACTAGAGAAGAGATAAGAACAGCAGAAGAACTTTCAGAATTTAGAGATAAAGTAAATATAGGTTTAACATATGAAGGAAAAGAAATAAATGTATTAAGAGATATAGATTTAAGTACTGTATGTGGGGAAAACTTAAATGGAAACAAAGTAAATTGGAAACCAATTGGAAATGTCCAAAATAAATTTAAAGGAACATTCAACGGAAATTATAACAAAATTAATAATTTATATATAAATAGTAATATAGATGATAATGGGGCACTTTTTGGTAGTATATCACAAACGGCAATAATAGAAAATGTAATTATGGAAAATGTTAATATATATATTAATTATGAAAGCGATCATTGCTATGTAGCTGCTATCGTTTCAAGTTGTGAAGGTAAAATAAATAATTGTGGAGTTGAATCAGGAAATATAACAGCATATCAAATATTAAAAGCAAGCAGATATAGACAAGTTACAGTTGGTGGTGTATCTGGAACATGTTATGATAGTGGGGAAATAAATAAGTGTTATAATAAAGCGAATATAAGTGGAACATGTTATTATACAAATACTCTTACTGATGTAAGTCATTATGTGGTAGTAGGAGGAGTATGTGGCTTTTTAGGTGGAGAAGGAAAAATACTTGATTGTTACAATTCGGGAAATATAACAGCAAAAGGATATACAGCACGTGCAGGAGGAGTGACAGGCATGATGATAGATAACAATACTGAAGTAATTAACTGTTATAGTTGTGCAAATGAAATTTCTATAATCGGTTTAGATAATATCTGTGGAGGAGTTGTTGGCTTATACGTGGTGGAACTATGAATAATTCATGGTGTACACCAAAAACAGCATATGCATGTTATTATGAGAAAAACTATACACCACAACCATTAGGTGTAGTATCAGAAGATACATTAAAAGGCTATGCAACTACTTTAAAAGATAAATATATAGAAGACGGAAAAATAAAAGATGTAAATGGAAATTGGGTAGATAATAAGGATGAACAAGATAATATAATATATATAAATAATGGATATCCAATTTTAAAATGGCAGATGCAAAGATGAATTAGTATCAAAATTAAGAAAGGCACTGCTTTAATGAAATGATTAAAGAGCTATTATATTTGAAGTATAATAGCTTTTTTCCTTGACATTAGTACTATAAAAATATATAATTTAATTTATGAAAAAACAAGAAAAATGTAAAAATAAGGGTGAATTAAAATGTATTTAAAAAGATTAGAACTACAAGGCTTTAAATCATTTGCAGATAAAACAGTTTTAGAATTTAGACCAGGTATAACATCTGTAATTGGTCCAAATGGTTCAGGAAAAAGTAATATATCAGATTCAATTAGATGGGTATTAGGAGAACAAAGTATGAAATCCCTAAGGGGGGCAAGTTCTTCTGATATTATTTTTGCTGGAACCCAAAATAGAAAATCATTGGGTTTTGCAGAAGCTTCAATTGTAATAGATAATAATGATGGGAAACTTCCAATAGAATTTAATGAAGTAACAGTAACTAGAAAAATATACAGAAGTGGTGAAACAGGATATTTTATAAATAAAGTACCATGTCGTTTAAAAGATATTGTAGAATTATTCATGGATACAGGTATTGGAAAAGATGGATATTCTATAATTGGACAAGGTAAAATAGATGAAATATTAAGTAATAAATCTGAAGATAGAAGAAAAATATTTGAAGAAGCAGCAGGAATTGTAAAATACAGAACAAGAAAGCAAGAGAGTGAGAAAAAATTAGAGCAAACTAAACTAAACTTGCTTAGAATAAATGATATTTTATCAGAAATAGAAGGAACTATTGAGCCACTTAAAATACAATCTGAAAAAGCTAAAAAGTTTTTAGATTTACGTGAAGAACTAAAAAATATAGAAGTAGGTTTATTTGTATATAACATAGAAACATATAGAAAAAAACTAGAAGAAATAGTAAAAGATGAAGAAATAATAAGAACTCAATATGAAGAAGAAGATAAAAAACAAGAACAAGCACGTAATTTAAAAGAAGAATTAAAACATGAGATAGACGAGATTACTACAAAAATAGAAGAAATGCAAAATATAGGTTTTGAAAGTACAAACAAAATTGAAAAAATAAATTCAGACATAAATGTTGCAAAAGAAAGAATTGAAAACAACAAACAAAACAGTGAGCGTTTTACAAATGAAATAGAAGAAGTAAAAACAAGAATAAATGAGTTACAAGAAGAGAAAAAACAAAAACAAGAAAAGAAAATAAACTTAAATACAAATAGAGAAAAATTCGAAAAAGAATTACAAGAAAAAGAAGTTAAGCTTGTAGAATTAACAAAAAAACTATCAGATAAAGAACTTGAAATGGAAGCAAAAAAGCAAAAAGTGGAAGAAGATACAGATGCAAAATATGAACTAGCAAGTGAAATTAATGGCCAAGATGTAAATTACGAAAATTTAGAAAAAAGACAAAAAACAGTAAAGCAAGAAATAAACTCAGCAATTTCAGAGCTTGACGAAGTGCGTATGCAAAAACAAGAGCTATCAAAAGGCTTTTACGAAATAGAAGCAAAAAGAAACGATGCAGTAAAGAAAATACAAGATATGCATAGCAAAAAAGAAGAAAGTGTATCAAAATTAAAAGAATATGACTCTAAAATTAACAACTTAAATTATGATTTAAGAATGAAAGACTCAAGACTAAAATTTTTAATAGAAACAGAAAAAGAAAAAGAAGGATATACAAAAAGTGTTAAGAATTTATTATTAGAATGTGATAAAGATAGTGCTCTAAAAAAAGGTGTAAATGGAGTTTTAGCGAACCTTATATCAGCACCACAGGAGTATGAAACAGCAATTGAAATGTGTTTGGGAGCAGCACTTCAAAATATAGTAACTGAAACAGAGCAAGATGCTAAAAAACTAATAGAATATTTAAGAAAAGGGAATTTAGGTAGAGCATCATTTTTACCAATTACAGCAGTTAAAGGTAAAAAACTGGATAAAATAAGTAATGTAAATGGAGTAATAGGAATAGCATCAGACTTAGTTAAATATAATAAGAAATATGAGCAAATTGTTCTAAATTTATTAGGTAAAACCGTTATTGTAGATGATATGAACAATGCAATTGCTTTAGCTAAAAAGAATAGCTATTCTTTTAGAATAGTTACACTAAAAGGAGATTTAATAAATCCATCTGGAGCAATGACTGGTGGTAGTGTAGCTCAAAAAACAGTAAATATTTTAGGTAGAACAAGAGAAATAGAAAGTTCAGAAAAACAAATAAGAAAAATAGAAAAGCAAATAGAAGAAACAACATTAGAAAGAAATAAATATGAAAGATCTATTGAAAGTGTACTAAAAAATGCAGAGGAATTAGAAAATAACCTAAAAGAAATAGACATAGTATATGCAACAGAAAAACAAAAAATGGTTTCAATAGAAGAAAATATTTTAAAAATAGAAACAAGACTTCAAAAGTTAAAAGATGAAGTGGTTCAAATAGACAATGATAAAATCATAAATAGAGAAGATAAACAAGCAAAAGAAACAAAAATGGCAGAGCTTACAAAAGAAATAGAAGAACTTAATAGCATTATAGAAGAATTTGCAAAAACTAACAAAGATAGTCAAAGCTATATAGATGATTTAAACTTTGACATTACTAACTTGAAAATTTCAGTATCTTCATTTGATGAAAGCAAAATGTCAATAGACGAAATGATAGAAAGAATTGATCAAGATATTGAAAACAACAATGTAAGTATAAAAAATAAAGAAGAGCAAATTAGGTTAATAATTACAGAAAATAAAGAACTAGAAGAAAATATAACATCACTTTATACAAAAATAGAAGAAGTTAAACAAGAAGTAGAAAATGGAACAGCAAAAGTAGAAGAGCTAAAAAATACAAGAGTACAAAAAAATGAGAAACTTGAGCAAATGGAAAACGAAATAGCAGATAAATTTAAAGTTCTTGAAGACTTAAAAGAACAAATGGTTAAAATGGATGTAAAGAAAACAAAATTAGAACAAGATATTGAACAAATAGTAAATAGCTTATGGGAAGAATATGAAATAACTCCAAACAATGCATTAGAATATAAAAGACCAACCAATATTGCAGTTGCAACTAAGGAAGTTCATAATTTACGAAATAAAATTAAAAATTTAGGAAGCATTAATATAGACTCAATAGAAGAATATAAAAAGACGAAAGAAAGATATGACTTTATGTGCGACCAACGTTTAGATCTAGACAACACTGCAGGAAAACTAAGAAAAATAATAGCAGAAATGACTGACACAATGAAAACACAATTTTCTGAAAAATTTTCAGTAATAAACAAAAACTTTAATGAAGTATTTGTTGAACTATTTGGAGGTGGAAAAGCAGAGCTGATACTAGAAGATGAATCAAATATTTTAGAATGTGGAATTGACATTAGAGTGCAACCAACAGGAAAGAAACTTCAAAATATGATGTTACTATCGGGAGGAGAAAGAGCATTTACAGCAATAGCATTATTATTCGCAATACTAAAAATAAATCCAGCGCCATTCTGTATACTAGACGAAATAGAAGCTGCACTAGACGATGTAAACGTATACAGATTTGCAGACTACCTAAAGAAATTCAGCAGTGAAACACAATTCCTAGTAATAACACACAGAAAAGGAACAATGGAAGCAGCAGATACAGTATATGGAGTAACAATGGAAGAAAACGGAATAAGTAAACTTCTTTCAATGAAACTTGCAAATAGTAGATAAAGAAATATAAACATAAAAAATAGCAAAATGAAAATTTTGCTATTTTTTTATGTAAGTTATGTAAAAAAGTAAACAGTAAAAACACTCCAAATTATTGATAAAGTAAAGCTTAAACAATATAATTAATTTTAATAAAAGGAGTGGTAACAAATGAAAAATAAAGGAATAACATTAATTTCGCTTGTAATAACAATAATAATACTAATAATACTAGCAAGTATAACAATATATTTAAGTTTAGGAAATAATGGAATATTTAAAAGAGCAAATGAGGCAAGAGAAACTACTAATAAACAAGAAGCAACAGATATAATAAATTTAAAAATAACAACAGCTCAAATTAATAAATATGCTGAGAAGCAAGAAATGCCAACATTACAAGAACTAGCAGATGCATTATATGAAGACAATGAAATACAATATGTAGCCCTAGAAAGTAAAGTAGCAGATAAAGAGAGAATAACAGTAGGAAACAAAACATCAATATTTACAAAACTAGATAACTATCCATATGAATTTGAAATAAATAGTTCATTACAATTATCAAGTATAAATGGAGTAAAGGTTGCAAGCACTAAAGATAAAAAAGAAATACTATGGTCAAGTAATGAAACTGGAATTCGAAATATAGAATTAAAAAAAAATATAATTGAATATGATTTTTTAATAGTGTATTATAATGTAGCTAATAATAATGGAAGTTTAGTTTTTGATACAAGTACGACTTACTCAATGAGAGCTAACTATAATCATAATTCATCTTATGCAGGAGGAGTTATTAAGATGGATATAGAAACTAATACTATCTCAATGACTGTGGACAGTAATTCAACCGATTGGAAGAGAAATTCATATATGATAAAGGTAGTTGGAGTAAAATTATAATTTATAAGTATAAAATCTTAAATAATATAAAGTATATAATAATTAAAAATAAAATATAAACAAAACACTCATAATTTGTGGACAAGGACATATACATATAAAAGAAATATGTTTTTAATCAAAGGAGAGTGTTTTTTATGTGGCATACAAAAGCTATTAATGAAGTAGAGGAAAACTTTAGGACAAACGTAAGTAATGGATTAAACGAAAAAGAAGTAGAAGAAAGAAAAAATCATTTTGGAGAGAATAAATTAGCAGATAAAAAAAAAGAAAGCATATTCATAAAATTTGTAAAACAGTTTAATGATTTTATGATTATTATTTTAATAATTGCATCAATAATTTCAGCATTAGTAGCCAAAATGGATGGAAGTGGAGACTACGTAGACTCAGTAATAATTATTGCAATTGTAGTATTAAATGCAATAATGGGAGTTGTGCAAGAGGCAAAAGCAGAAAAAAGTTTAGAAGCTTTAAAAGAAATATCCGCACCTACTGCAAAAGTAAGAAGGAATGGAAAAATACTTACAATAAAAGCAGAAGAAGTTGTTCCAGGAGATATAGTTCTATTAGAATCAGGAAACTATGTACCAGCAGACATAAGGCTTATAAAAACTTCAAACCTAAAAGTAGAAGAAGCAAGTTTAACAGGAGAAACTGTTCCAGTATTAAAAGATGAAAATGTAATTTTAGATAAAGATGTACCAATAGGAGATATGATAAATATGGTATTTTCTTCATGCATTGTTGTAAATGGACATGGAGAAGGAGTAGTTACTGAAACAGGAATGAATACAAAAGTAGGAAAAATTGCTAATATGATAATAGAAGACGAAGCACCAGAAACACCAATACAAAAAAAACTTGCAGAAGTAGGTAAAACTTTAGGAATAGCATGTTTAGTAATATGTGCATTAATATTTGTAATAGGATTATTTAAAAAGATAGCACCAGTAGAAATGTTTATGACATCAGTAGGGTTAGCAGTAGCAGCAATACCAGAAGGATTGCCAGCCATAGTAACAATAGTATTATCAATAGGTGTAACAAAAATGGCAAGAAAAAATAGTATTATAAGAAAACTACCAGCAGTAGAAACACTAGGAGGAGCAAGTGTAATATGTTCTGATAAAACAGGAACTTTAACACAAAACAAAATGCAAGTAGTTCAAATGTATAGTATAGGAGCAAAAGAAGATAAAATACTAGAATTAGCTACAATGTGCACAGATGTAAATGTAGAAGCAAAAGGTAACAAACTAATTGGAATAGGAGAACCAACAGAAGTAGCAATTGTAAATGCAGCCCTTGAAAGAAACATTAATAAATTAGAATTATATAAATTGAAAAATAGAGTAAATGATATTCCATTTGATTCCACTAGAAAAATGATGACAACAGTACATAAAGACTCAAGTGAATACATAAGTATTACAAAAGGAGCACCAGATGTATTATTAAAGAAATGCACAAAATATTTTGATGGTAATACAGAAGTAATATTATCATCAAATATAATAGAAAGAATAGAGCAAAATAATAACAAAATGGCAGAGAAAGCTTTAAGAGTAATAGCAGTAGCTTATAAAAAGGTAACTAATTCAGCAAATATAAAAGAAGAAGATTTAGTATTTGTAGGATTAATTGGAATGATAGATCCACCAAGAGAAGGTGTAAAAGAAGCGGTAGCAGTATGTAGAAAAGCAGGAATAAAAACAGTAATGATTACAGGAGATCATATTTCAACTGCTAAAGCAATAGCAAAAGATTTAGGTATATTAAGAAAATATGATCTAGCAATAACAGGTCTAGAGCTTAAAAATATACCACAAAATATATTAGAAAAAGATATAATGAAATATTCAGTATTTGCAAGAGTATCACCAGAAGATAAAGTAAGAATAGTAAAAGCATATCAAAGTACAGGAGCAGTAGTTGCAATGACAGGAGATGGAGTAAATGATAGTCCAGCACTAAAAAATGCAAACATAGGAATAGCAATGGGAAAAAACGGAACAGACGTTGCAAAAAATGCGGCAGATATGGTTTTAGCAGATGACAATTTTGTAACAATAGTAGAAGCAGTAAAGCAAGGAAGAAGTATATATGATAATATACGAAAAGCAATACATTTTTTAATATCAACAAATATTGGAGAAATTGTAACAATATTTATGGGCTTAGTATTAGGTTTAAAATCTCCGCTTTTAGCGATTCAGCTATTATGGATAAACTTAGTAACAGATTCACTTCCAGCGATAGCATTGGGGCTAGAGCCAGTAGATAAAGACATTATGAATAAAAAGCCAAGAGATAGTAAAAAAGGTTTATTTGCAGATGGATTGTGGAGCAGAATTTTTATAGAAGGAACAATGATAGGAATGCTTACACTTTTAGCATTTAGTTTAGGAAATAATTTATATGGAGTAGAAGTAGGAAGAACAATGGCATTTGTAGCATTGGGAATGTTAGAACTCGTACATTGTTTTAATATAAAATCAGAAGAATCAATATTCAAAGCACGGAATATTTGAAAATAAATACTTAGTAGCAGCCTTCATTTTAGGAACACTAATGCAAGTAACAGTAGTTATAATTCCACAAATAGCAGACATCTTCAAATTAGTACCGTTAAATAAAATACAATGGCTATACACAATAATAATATCATTTATACCACTTATAATAATGGAAATACAAAAGAAAATAAATGAAATAAAATTTGGAAAAGTAGTATACAAACAAGAATATCAATAGAAACCAAGCTTTTTTGATAATATTTGTGTCAAAAGGATAGACATTTGGTTTAGTGTAGAAAACCAATTTTTAAATGTAGGGATGACTTTTTCTTAATTTCTCGAGTGATAGTTCATAAGTACAATAAAACTGTCAGAAAAAAACTGTACAAATTGACAGTTTCTATAAAACAAGTATTGACTTATGTAAAATGAAATGATACAATACAATGAAAATAAGTATAGATACCAAAAAAGTAATTACTTTTAGGAGGTAGAATATGGAGAAAGAGAGAAAAATACAATTAATACGTGAATCAATAAAACAAAATCGGTATCCATTAAAATATGAATGGCGTAGTTTATATACAGACAGTAATTGCTACTCATATGCACTTGGCTCAGGTTATAAAGAAACTCGGCATAGTGAAGGGTATATATATAATTTAGGATGTATGTCTGGTTACGATCCACCAAAGGATAAAAAAGAAGCGGAAGAAGCTTTTAGAGCTGATATGGAAGTATTAGGAATAAAGGTAAGAAAAAGTAGTTTAGAAGAACAAATACAAGAAGGAGAATGGAAAGTAGTATTGTTTTTTGATTATGAGTTTGATGAAATTCTCAAAATTCCGTATAGAGATTTTCACTTTGCACGTCAGAACGGAGATGGAAGCTGGTCACACAAAGAATTTATTGAAGGACCAGTAAGAAATTTGGGCTCTACACCTAAATATTGCACATATTTAGATTTAGTAGGATACTATATGCTGAAATTTGAAGGAATATAAAATTTATAAATAAAGAATATAAGGCTAAATTAGCCTTATATTCTTTATTTTTGCTATTAGATTATTAAACATATAAAAATAAAAAAAACACAGACTTGAGCCATATTTGACAATAACAATATATTATGCTATAATAACAAACAGTGGTTACCTAAAAATGGTAAAGAAGAGATTTAAATTTATAAGTAGATTATTTTAAGAGATAAAAAGGGATAATCTAAAAATTATTAAAAGAAGAGAGTTATTATAGAGAATATTAAAAAGTGGACTTGATTAAAACTGTATAATCAAGACCGTTGGTTTGCTTGCATACAAAAATTTATATTAAAAAACTCCTTTTATAAAGGGAGTTTTGTTTTAATAATAATAAATATGGGAAAATTATATATAAATAAACTTTAATAAGATATAAATTTAGATAAATAATAAATAAAGAAAGGAAAGAGAAAAATATGACAGAAGAATTAAAAGAACAAAAAGTTACTTCTCAAAGAACACGGAAGAAGTAGAAGAAATTATAATAGAAGTAATACAAGTAAAAGTATAGAAAACAGAGAAAGTAATTCTAAGCCTAAAAAGGTACAAAGAGTAAAAAGTCAAACAAATAATAAAATAGAGGAAAATGTAGAAGTTAAAAAAACAACAAAAAGAAGAACAACTACTCCAAGAAAGGCAAATACAAATAAAAATAAAAAAGAAAAGTTTGAATTTAAAAAATCAAATTTAAAAGTAATAGCACTAGGTGGATTAGAAGAAATAGGTAAAAATATGACTATATTCGAATATGAAGATGAAATAGTTATAGTAGATTGTGGTTTAGAATTTCCAACAGATGATATGTTAGGTGTAGACTTAGTAATACCAGATACAACATATTTAGAGAAAAATAAAGAAAAAATAAAAGGAATTGTAATAACACATGGACACGAAGACCATATAGGTTCAATTGCATATTTCCTACAAAAAGTAAATGTTCCAATATATGGTACAAAACTTGCAATTGGATTAATAGAAAATAAATTAGAAGAACATCATTTACTAAGAAGTGCTAAATTAAAAGTAGTAAATCCAGGTCAAACAATTAACTTAGGAAAAATGAAGGTTGAGCTTATTAGAAGTTGCCATAGTATACCAGATGCAGTTATGCTTGCAATATACACACCAGTAGGAACAGTACTTCACACAGGAGACTTCAAAATAGACTATACACCAATAAATAGTGATTCAACAGACTTAGGTAGAATTGCAGAAATAGGGAAAAAAGGAGTATTACTATTATTATCAGATAGCACAAATGCAGAAAGAAAAGGTTATACAATGTCTGAAAGAACGGTAGGTGCAGAGTTTGATAAGCTATTTGTAAATTGCACAAAAAGAATAGTAGTTGCAACCTTTGCGTCAAATGTGCATAGAATTCAACAAATTGTAAACTCAGCAGTAGAAAATGGAAGAAAAATAGCAGTATGTGGAAGAAGTATGATAAATACAATAGAAACAGCTAGAAAACTAGGCTATATGGATGCACCAGAAAACTTATTTATAGATATAGATATGATAAAAAATTATCCAGATGATAAATTAGTAATAATAACAACAGGAAGTCAAGGAGAAACAATGTCTGCATTAACTAGAATGGCAGCAGGAGAACATAGAAAAGTAGAAATAACACCAAATGATTTAATACTAATATCTGCAACACCAATACCAGGAAATGAAAAGTTAGTTTCAAAAGTAATAGATGACTTAATGCAAATAGGTGCAGAAGTTATATACAATGATATACACGTTTCAGGACATGCATGTCAAGAAGAGCAAAAGCTAATATTAGCACTATCGAAACCAAAATATTTCATGCCAGTACATGGGGAATATAGACAATTAAAAGCACACAAAGAAACTGCTGAGATGATGGGAGTGCCAGCAGAAAATATATTTATGAGTGTAAATGGTAGAATATTAGAAATAAATCAAAATGAAGCAAAACTTACAGGAACAGTACCATCAGGTAAAATACTAGTTGATGGACTAGGAGTAGGAGATGTAGGAAGTGTAGTTTTAAGAGATAGACAACACTTATCACAAGATGGATTAATAGTAATAGTAATGACAATGGATAACACAACAGGTGAAATAGTAGCAGGACCAGATGTCATAACAAGAGGATTTGTATATATAAAAGAATCAGAAAACTTAATGGATGATGTAAAAAGGGTAATTCGTGAAGAAGTACAAAAATTAGAAGAGCAAGGAATACGTGATTGGGGAACAATAAAATCAACATTAAAAGATCACATAAGAGATTATATATTCCAAAAAACAAAACGTAATCCAATGATACTTCCAATAATTATGTCATTATAGCTTAAAAGCAGTAATATCAAGAGTTTGTTAATTTGATATTACTGCTTTTTATTATATAGAAAATAAGGAAAATAATAATTTAGAGTTTAAGTATTGAAAAAATAAACATAATGTGTTATAATATAAATAGTAATTTATTAAAATCAGCATAAAGAAAATTGGAGGTAATCAGTATGAGTACAAACATCAATATTCCCGAAGAAGTAAAGTTGGCTGTAGAAAAGGCAGAAACAGAGAAGCAGAGAGAACAGTGGTACAACACAGTCCGGGAAGTAGTTGCTGGTAAGCAGGCGGTAGGCAAATATTTTGAAGATCTCTCCGAAGAGATGGCCGAGCTGATAAGCAACAACAGCGAAGAGATTAAAGTTGTACCGGTTAGGAACAACGCGGATAAGGAAACTGGCTACTATGCGATCTTTAACCTTTGCGAAATCGAAGGAAGAGAGTGGTCAGACTACATTACCATGGAAGTTCCGGCTGAAAAAAGCAGACTCTTTGCGGGTGCCAACAAGTGGCATTTGAAGGAATGGACAAAAACCCCCTGGCTTCACAAACTGGGCGTTAGAAGGATAAACCTTAAGTGAGCCAGACAGTAAGAAAGGAAAAAAGGTGAGGATTAATTAATCCCCACCTTTTTATATGTACAACAAAAAATTCATTATATAATAATTTAGCGTTTAAGTATTGACAAAATCAACATAAAATTATATGATAACATAGAAACTAATAGTATTAATATTCCTATTTTAAATAAAGGAGGAGAGTATGGCAAATTATGATGAGCGGATTCAAAAACTAATAAGTAACGAACAAAAGAAAATTGAAGCTAGAAACAAAAAAGAAGATTCTGAAAAAAAGGCTGAAATGGAAAGATACTGCAAAAGGTGCGAAGAAATAAGGAAGAAATTTCTAGATTATATTATTAATACAATAGAAAATGAAAATACAGACGAAAAAACAGTAAGAAAAATCTGTTTTGAGCAATTATATAGAGATGAGGCAAGTCAAAATTTTTCTAGTTTCGGAATGTGGGTATTTAAAACAGCAATTGGGATTAAAATAACAATATGTTATGAACAATATGAAAAATTTCCAAGCCAAACGATATATAAAGAAGATAAAGAAGCAATAGACTTGTTTGGTACAGTAAAAGTAAAAGAAATAGCGAGCAACTGTAATTTAATTCCACATGGTATACTATGGGCCCACGCAAAGATGTTAGATGGATTTTTAGAATTAAGATGTTGGGAAACTAGACCTTATGAAAAAAGCCATATAACTGTAGAACCTAATTATGAAATAAAAATATTAAATTAGAAAAAAATAAAAAAAGCTTGCATTTGCAAGCTTTTTGTGTTATGATATTAAGCGTATAAAAAATACACACACTTTAATTAGTTTAAAAAGTGTGCTTGTGCTAAATAGAGGCAAGTCTTTTTAAATGCTATCAGTTAAAGTGGAGGTAAAACAAAAAGGAGGAATAGAAAATGGCAGTAGTTGCAATGAAACAATTACTAGAAGCTGGTGTTCACTTTGGACATCAAACAAGAAGATGGGATCCTAAAATGGCAGAATACATATTCCAAGCAAGAAATGGTATTCACATTATAGATCTACAAAAAACATCTAAAAAATTAGATGAAGCATATAGCTTCATGAGAGAACAAGCAGAAGAAGGAAAAACATTCCTTTTCGTAGGAACAAAAAAACAAGCACAAGAGTGCATGAAAGAAGCTGCTGAAAAAAGCGGTATGTACTACGTAAATCAAAGATGGTTAGGAGGAATGCTAACAAACTTTGGTACAATAAGAAAAAGAGTTGAAAGATTAAACGAATTAGAAACAATGCAAGAGGATGGAACTTTTGACATATTACCTAAAAAAGAAGTAATATTACTTAAAAAAGAAATGGAAAAACTAGAAAAGAACTTAGGTGGAATTAAAGATATGACTGAAATTCCAGGAGTTATGTTTGTAGTAGATCCTAAAAAAGAAAGAATAGCAATATTAGAAGCTAAAAAATTAGGAATTCCAGTTGTTGGTTTAATAGATACAAACTGTAATCCAGAAGATTTAGACTATGTAATACCAGGAAATGACGACGCAATACGTGCAGTAAAATTAATATCTGACGCAATGGCAAACGCTATCATAGAAGGTAGACAAGGTGAATCAATGGAAATGGCAAGCCAAGAAGAAACAGTTGCTACAGAACAACCAGAAAGCATGGAAGAAGTAGTAGCAAATGAAGCTGAATAATAAGTAAAAAATAAAAAGGGTAGAGCCTTTATCTGCTCTATTCTTTTTTAGAAGTTGGAAGTTGGAAGTTGGAATATAGGATAAATACTTTGGAAAAATTATCAAAAATTCAACATCTAATCTCAGATTTCCAACCTCTAAAAATAAAAGTTAGGAATTGGAGTTGAAGTAAGGAGGAATAAACTAAAACCTCAAAAGAAAATACTCTAAAGTCCAATTTCCAACTTCTAATTACAAGGGAGGAATAAAAAATGATTACAGCAAATCAAGTAAAAGAGTTAAGAGAAAGAACAGGAGCAGGAATGATGGACTGCAAAAAAGTTTTAACAGAAACTAATGGAGATTCAGAAAAAGCAATAGAATTACTACGTGAAAGAGGACTTTCAAAGGCAGCTAAAAAGTCAGGAAGAATAGCAGCAGAAGGGCTAGCAGCAGCATATGTTTCAGAAGATGGGAAAGTAGGAGCAGTAGTAGAAGTAAATGCTGAAACAGATTTTGTTGCAAAAAATGAAGAATTCAGAAGCTTTGTTGCAGACGTAGCAAAACAAGTAGCTGAAAAAAATCCAGCAACTGTAGAGGAGTTATTAGAACAAGAATCAATTACAGAAGCGGGAAAAACAGTAAATGAAGTATTAACAAACAAAATAGCAACAATTGGTGAAAACATGACAATAAGAAGATTCGAAAGATTTGAATCAGCTAATGGAACAGTTGCAAAATACATCCATGGAGATGGAAAAATAGCAGTTTTAGTAGAAATGGAAAATGCTTCAGAAGAATTAGCAAAAGATATATGTATGCAAATAGCAGCAGCTAAACCAGAATACTTAGATAGAGAAGCTGTACCACAAGAAAGAGTAGAAAAAGAAATGGAAATATTAAAAGCTCAAGCTATGAATGAAGGAAAACCAGCAGAAATAGCAGAAAAAATGGTACAAGGAAGAATAGGAAAATTCTATGGAGAAATATGCTTAATAGAGCAACCATTTGTAAAAAATCCAGATGAAAAAGTAGCAAAAATGGTAGAAGGTAAAGGTGCTAAAATAGTAAGATTTGCAAGACTTGAAAAAGGTGAAGGATTAGAGAAAAAAGAAGAAAACTTCGCAGAAGAAGTTGCAAAACAAATAAATGGATAATAACAAATGAGATTTTTGGGGGCAACCCAAAAATCTCATTTTTCATAAAATGCAAAAACGTTGACAAAATAAGCTAAAAAATGTAGAATATTATAAAAATATGTAGGAGAAAAACATGTACGATAATTGGAAAGAATTAGAACAAAGTATTATAAACTGTAAAAAATGTAAGTTATGTCAAAATAGAACTAATATAGTATTTGGAACTGGAAATCAAAATGCCGAAGTAATGTTTATAGGTGAAGGCCCAGGAGCAGATGAAGATAGAGAAGGTGAACCTTTTGTAGGAAAAGCAGGTAAACTTATGAATGAGGCATTTAAAGGTTTAGGAATAGATAGAAAAGAAGTATATATTGCAAATATAGTAAAATGTAGGCCACCACAAAACCGAGTACCAGAACAGGACGAAGCAGAGGTATGCTTAAACTATTTACGAAATCAAGTAATATTAATTAAGCCTAAAATAATAGTATTATTAGGAAGTACAGCTTTAAAAAATATATTAGGAAAAGAATATGGAATAACAAACGCAAGGGGAAAGTGGATAGAAAGAAAAGGTATAATGTACATGCCAACATGGCACCCAGCAGCACTTTTAAGAGATGAAAATAAAAAAATAGAATTTTGGAAAGATTTAAAAGAAGTAGTAAACAAATTAGGTAATTAAACCTAATTTATTTACTACTTCTTATTAGTTAATATATTCAAAATAGAAGAGTACATTATATCAGCATTATTATTCCAATTATCTACAATATCTTTTGCTTTTTCTCTTGAACCTGCGAATGTTTTAACTTCAAAAATAGTATCATTATTATCAATTATTTTACAAGTAACAGTATAATTATCTTCACTTCTAGGTATGTATTCAGCAACAACAGAATGTTTATCTTCAAAAGCTACTAATTCATCCTTAAAATTGCTATCCACTCTTAACTTTATAATACCTGGAATAATATCTTGAGTAAGACTTAAAGTTTCTTTACCAAAATCGGTTATTTCATATAAAATAGAGTCATCCTTATTATAACTTATAATATATTTATTTTCTATTAGATCTAATAAAAATTGTTGAAAATAAAAATAGTTCATATCTGTTACAGCAAGTACTAAATTTAAAAGAGAATCATTTGAAATTGATTTTCCTACTTTATTTAATATATATAAAATTAATACTTTATTTTCTGCTAAAGTTTCACTATCTGATGAAAGTTTCATTTTTAATCACTCCATGTGCTAATTTTCAAATATTATAACACATTTTTAAACAAAATACTATCCCTTTTTATATATTAATGCTATAATTATATAAGAATTATAAAAAAATTAGGAGAATATATGGAAGATTACTATGAAATATTAGAAGTAAGCAAAAATGCTTCTAAAGAAATTATAGAAAAAGCATATAAAGTTTTAGCAAAAAAATATCACCCAGACTTACAAGAAGAGAATAATAAGTCAATAGCAGAAGAAAAAATGAAACTTATAAATGAAGCTTATGAAATTTTATCAGATGATATTAAAAGAAGAGAGTATAATATAGAATTAGAAAAACAAAAAATAAGAACAGAAGAATGTAATATAAATAATTATAATTTTACAAGTGATAAAAATGAAGATTATTATGAAGAAGACGAAGAATATTATGAAGATGAAAAAACTTTAACCAAGAAGCAAATAAAAGAACAAAGAAGACAAGAAAGGAAAGCTCAAAGGGAATATGAAGAAGAACAAGAACGACAATACAGAAGATATATGAGAAGCTTAGGATATAAGGTAAATGAAAGGTGGACATTTAAAAAATTCATTAGATTAATAAAAACAATTGTAGTGGTAACTTTATTTTTACTAATAATATGGATATTACCACCAACTCATAAACTATTAATAGAGGCATATGAACAAAATAGTATAATAAGGGCAATGGTAGAGGTATTAAAAAATATATTTATAGGAATTGGAAATGCAATAGCATCAATATTTAATAAATAACTTTTGTAAAAAAAAGAAATCAGAAATTACTGATTTCTTTTTTAATGTGCCATTACGACAAAAGAACATAGGTAAATTTTTTCAATTACTGTAATTAAAGGAATACCTTTTTCATACAAAATACCATCAAAATATTCTTTTTCTTCGGAAGAAGCTAATTGCATTACATACATTTTTCCTTTCTTATTTAAGAAAGTGTAAGCTTCTTGAATTTTTTGTTTTTCTACCATAGGTCATCCCTCCTTTATGCGATAAAATGAATTATACATTAATTTCCATAAATTGTAAATAAAAAGATTTAGACAAAAAACGACAAATTTAGAATAATAAATATATAGAAAGCTATAAACAATCAATATAATATAAAAAAGTATATCAAATATTGTAATAATATGTAATTTGTGTTAAAATTCTTTTTAAGGAGTGAGAATATGAGAATTAGATTTAAACCATGGGCTAGGCCAGAATTAGAAGCAAGTAAATTTTATATAGATAATCCACAAGATTATAAAGGAAAGTGGAAAACTTTATATCAAATGAAAGCACCATTTCATATAGAACTAGGATGTGGAAAAGGAAGCTTTATATCACAGTTAGCAGTTAAAAATGAAAATATAAATTATTTAGCAATAGACTTAGTAGATGCAATGTTAGGTTTAGCAAAGAGAAATATTGAAAGTATATATAATGAAAGCCATAGAGAAATAGATAATGTGTATTTAACAAGACATGATATTGAAAGAATATTATTAATATTAGATAAAAAAGACAAAATAGAAAGAATATATATAAACTTTTGCAATCCATGGCCACGAGGAAAACATCATAAAAAGAGGTTAACTCATACAAGGCAACTAGAAAAATATAAAGAAATATTAGCAAAAAATGGCGAAATATACTTTAAAACAGATGATGATGGATTATTTAACGACAGTTTAATATACTTTAAAGAAGCTGGTTTTGAAATTGTAAGAACAACATTTGACTTAGAAAATGAAGAAAACTTCTGGGAAAATATTGAAACAGAGCACGAGAAAATGTTTAAAGAACAAGGAATAAAAATAAAAGCATTAATTGCAAAAAAATAAGAAAACAAATAATTTTTAGCTGTAGGGGAGTTTAAATGAATACCTAATAGATATAAAACCACTGAGCCTTTTTTAATTATAATAATAACATTCACAAAAAAACGAAAATTACATAAGATATAATATAAACAATATATATTGTTTTTTATATAGATTAAATGGGGAAAAAGCCAATTAAAAGACTTTTTCTCCATTTTTGTTTGTGTCTCAATTAGGGACAGTCCAAAATTGAGATAAATAGGTCAATTTTGGGTACGTAGTATGTCTTACTTATTTGCGATAACTTTAGCTACTTCATAAATCAATTTTTGTTGTTCAGAAGAGCAAGTAGATAATAGTTTTGCAAATTCAGCATTTAAATATGAATTAGATTCATCTGATGAACCATTTAAAATTTCCCCTTCAGTTAAGTCTAAAATTTTACAAATTTGACTTAATCTTTTTATATTAACTTGAGAATTACCTCTCTCAATTCTACTTAAAAATGCTATAGAAACCCCAATTTGTTCAGCAAGACTTTCTTGTGTCATATTTTTTTCTTTTCTTGCCTTTTTTATTCTTTCACCAATAATAGAATAATCTACTGCCATATAAAAGCCTCCATTTCAATTTAATCTTAAAGAAAATATAGCATTATATAGTTAAATAGAACAAATAAATACACGAATTACGAATTTAAAGGTAAATAATATATAAAATTATAATTAAAAAATAGTTAAATGAAATAAATATTGACTAGAAAGTATTATATTGGTAAAATATAATAGTAATAAATATTCATAAAACTAAGGAGAAAAAATATGATTATAAAAAATAAAAAGAAAATAATTTTAATAACACTAGTAATATTATTGTTTATAATAGCAATAACATTATTAGTATTAAATCAAACAGGAGTAATAAATACAATTATAGAAAATATTAATAAGGAAGAAATAAAAAAAGAGATAAGCTATGAAGTATATAAACATGTAAACGGACAAACAGCAATGCTATTAGTAGCAGAAGATACAGAAAATGGAATAGAAAAAATAATATATCCAAACAATGAAATGGAGATATATTGTAATGGAAAAACAAAAGTAGCATTTGACTACAATACAGATATAACAGGAAAAGAAAGTTTAACATTCAAGCTAGTAAATACTTTAGGAGAAGAAATAGAGAAAACAATAAAAATAAATGACCAATTTTACTTTGACTTAATAACCTATAATCTTACAAATGAAACAGAAGCACAAAAAGCGTTAACAGTAAACTATAAAACAGAAAGTACAACAAAGCAATATAAAGTAGGAGATAATTCAGCATGGGTTAATTACGGTGGAACAATTAGATTAGACGACTATCAAATAATGGAGACAATAGGTAAAGAAATAAATGTATATTTAAGACAAATAGATAATATGGGGTATGAAATTGTAACGAAATTAAAATACACTATAGATGAAGACACAACATATAAACAGGAAGACACAGTAATAGAAGGAGAAAGTATATTAGCATGTGTAGAAAATAATGATTTAACATCAGGTAATTATATTTTTAGAGTAACATACACAGAAGAAGGAAATACAATAGATTATCCAGTAGAATTATATAATTATAATGAAAATGCAAATTATATAGCAAATAATATAGCAGTAATAGCAGGAAGCACATATACAGGAATGGGAAAAATAGGCTCAGAAAAAAGAATGCTTGTATTAAAATATAATGGAGATTTAACAATAAATAGTGGAGTAACAATAACCCCAACAGGGACAAATGCAAGTATAAACGGGGCAACATATTTATGTACAAAAAAAGGAATGTTCATATATTGTGCAGGAACATTAACTAATAATGGAACAATAACAATGACAGCAAAAGGAACAGTAAATCAATCAGGAGAAAATGTATATTTATATAAAAACGAGGACAATACCTATGAATATGTGCCAGCAGTCGGAGGAGCAGGAGGAGCAACAGTAACTAGTACTGCTGGAAAGAATGGAGCAACAGGGACAGGAAGAAGAACTGGAGGAGGAGGTTCTGGAGGTGCATATCAGACTTCTGGAGGTGGACCATGGTCTATATCAGGGGCTGGATCTACGGGGACCTCATATTCTGGAGGAGCAGGAGGAGGTAGTGTCTATACTAATGGTCACGTTAAGAAGTATGCTGGCAACGGTGGTTCGAATGGAGGACTTGGGGGAAATGCAGCTGCTACATCCTCAGATAATGTTGGTGGTGGTGCAGGAAACCCAGGAGGAAAAGGGATAGCATCTGGAAAGTCTGGTGAAAAAGGAACAGGAGGACTTCTTATACTATATACAAACGATTTAAATAATAATGGAAGTATAACTTCAAATGGAAGTAACGGAGGAGCTGGTTACTGGACTGGAGGAGGTGCCTCTGGAGGAGGAAGCATAAATATATTTTATCGAAACAATATACCAAAAGGAACAATAACAGCAATTGGTGGAAATGGAGGATACGCAAGTTTGACGAATTCCTATGGAGCACACATAGGAAAAAATGGTGGAAACGGTGGTGCTGGCTCTACCACAATAGGAAACATCTCTACAGGAACATTTGTAAAAGATAAATAAATAAAAAAGTAGTTTAGAAATATAAAATTTTCTAAACTACTTTCTTATAACAATAAAGCTCTAACTATCTTGCTTTTTATACAAAAAATTATTGAATTTTTAACTTAAATATGATAAAATTCTTAAATGTAAAGAAAAGAAAAAGGAATGATGAATTTTGGAAAAGAAAACGTTTTATTTAACAACTCCAATATATTACCCAAGTGGTAAATTTCATATAGGAACAGCATATACAACAGTTTTAGCAGATGCTATAAAAAGATACAAAATTTTAAAAGGCTATGATACTTATATGCTTACTGGAATGGATGAGCATGGTCAAAAAATACAAGATGTAGCTGCAAAAAATGGTAAAACTCCTCAACAACATGTAGATGAAATTGCAGAAAATGCAAAAAAGCTATGGGAAAAAATGGATATACAATATGATGACTTTATTCGTACTACAGAAGAAAGACATACAAAAGTAGTAGAAGACATTTTTGATAGATTAATGGAACAAGGAGACATTTACTTAGGGGAATATGAAGGTTGGTATTGTGTACCTTGCGAAACATTTTTTACAGATACACAATTACTAGATGGAAAATGCCCAGATTGTGGTAGAGAAGTAAAGAAAATGAAGGAAGAATCATACTTCTTTAATATGAAAAAATATCAAAAGAAAATAGAGGAATTTTATGCGCAAAATCCAGATTTCATAGCACCAGAATCAAGAAAAAATGAATTGTTTAATAACTTTATAAAACCAGGATTAGAAGACTTATGTGTATCACGTACAAGTTTTGATTGGGGAGTAAAGGTACGTAAAAATCCAAAACATGTAGTATATGTATGGTTAGATGCATTAACAAACTATATAACAGCATTAGGATATGGCTCAGCAGATGAAAAAAATTTTAATAAATATTGGCCAGCAGATTTACACATAGTTGGTAAAGATATAATTCGTTTTCATGGAATATATTGGCCAATATTCTTAATGGCACTTGGGTTACCACTTCCTAAAAAGCTATATGCACATGGGTGGATAATGATGAAAGATGGAAAAATGTCTAAATCAAAAGGAAATGTTGTATATCCAGAATTATTAATTGAAAAGTATGGACTAGATGCATGTAAATATTTCTTACTAAAAGAACTACAATATGGACAAGATGGAGTATTTACACCAGAAGGATTTGTAGAAAGATTTAATATAGATTTATGCAATGACTTAGGAAATCTTTTAAATAGAACAATAGGTATGATGAATAAATATTTTGAGGGAATTATACCAAACTATGTAGGTCAAAAAAATGAGGTAGATAGACAATTAGAAGAAATGATAAAAAAACAAATAAAAGCATTTGAAGATAATATGGAAAGTATACATATATCAAATGCACTTGCAGAAATATGGAATATAATTTCAAAATCAAACAAATATATAGATGAAACAGCTCCATGGATATTAGCTAAATCTGAAAATGAAGAAGATAAAGAAAAACTAAAATCAGTAATGTATCATTTGGCAGAAAGCTTAAGAACTGTAGCAGTAATGTTACAGGCTTTCATGCCAGAAACCGCTAAAAAAATGTTTAAACAATTAGGCTTAGATAAAGAAGAATTTGAGACATGGGAATCTTTAAATGAATATAAAAAATTAGGTGGACAAAAAGTAATAGAAAAAGGTGAGCCTCTATTTATGAGACTAGATTTAGAAGAAGAAGTAGAATTTATTAAACAAGGAATGAAAGCATAAGAAAATATAGTAAAGGGCAAATTAAACTTGCCTACAGAAAGTAATAAAGAGGAGAGAAATATGTCTGATATAAAACATTTAGAATATTGTGTAAAATTAGGAAATACATGCCTACAAAATAAGTTAGAACAATTAGAACAAGGTATATATGTAGAAAATGAAAGAAATTACGAAGCTCAAAATTATAATGAGCTTAGTTTTAGAGAAAGATTAAGAAATTGGAATGCATAATATTAGACAAAATGTACCAAAAATTCACACAAAACACACAAATATAATATATAATAAATGCACTAAAGAAATGGAAGCCTTTAGTGCTATTTTGTATTATAGAAAGTGTGCTATTTTAAGTTACACAGTGGTTTATGTGCTTTAGTTGAAGAAAAGAGATATATATAATGTAAGAGATGAGGCGTACTATTTAACATGTAAGGTGCAGATCTATTTTTTATATAATAATGTTACTACTAAGGTGACTTAGGTAAAACTAAATAAAGGAGAAATTTAGAATATGAACGATATAACAGTATTAATAGTAGATGACGAATCAAGAATGAGGAAGCTAGTAAAAGACTTTTTAACACAAAAAGGTTATAATACTTTAGAGGCAGCAGATGGGGAAGAAGCACTAAAAATATTTGAAGAGAATCAAAATAAAATAGGAATAATATTATTAGATGTAATGATGCCAAAATTAGATGGTTGGTCTGTGCTTAGACAAATTAGGCAAACTTCAAAAGTTCCAATTATAATGCTTACAGCAAGAGGAGAAGAACAAGATGAATTATTTGGTTTTGAACTTGGAGTAGATGAATATATATCAAAACCATTTAGTCCTAAGATATTAGTTGCAAGGGTAGAAGCGGTATTAAAAAGAACAGTAAAAGAAGAAAATAAAAGTATAAATTATGGTGGAATTGAAATAGATGTTGAAGGAAGAACTGTAAAAGTAGATAAAAAACAGATAGAGTTAAGTTTAAGAGAATATGAACTTTTAAAATACTTATTAGATAATAAGGGAATAGCACTATCAAGAGATAAAATATTAAATAACGTATGGAACTACGACTATTATGGAGATTCAAGGACGATAGATAGCCATATAAAAAAAGTAAGGCACAAGTTAGGCAAAAAAGGAAAATATATAGAAACAGTAAGAGGAATAGGCTATAAGTTTGAAATAAAATAATAAGTAAAAAAGCATAAGGCAATATTGTTTCTTATATAGGAAAAATTATTTTGTAGAGGTGTTAACTTTCGATCATGCGGAGAGCCAATACACTTTATTTTACTTGCTTTCATAAGAAACCACCTTGAATAGAAAGAGAGAAAAAATGAGAAAACTAAAAAATAAATTTAAATCTGTAAGAATGAAATTGTTTGCCTCACTATGTGTAGTAGTAATAATAATAGTACTATTTCTAATTATAATAAATAATGTTGTACTAGAAGGATTTTACATGTACTCGAAAGTAGAAACAATTAAAACAACCTATAAAAAAATAAATCAATATTTTAGCGAAATATCAATAGATGGATTTTCAAAAGTAGATATTGATGAAGAATTGAATAAAATAGCTATAAAAAATGATTTTGAAATATTAATTAAAAATAATGAAAACTTATTACTATACAGTTCAGATGAAAACTTAAATTCAGCAATAGATAAAATAAATGAAATTATAATAGGTCAAGATAGAAGATTTAATATTAAATATCAAGGAAATAAAGATATAATAATATATAATAAAAATAAAGTAACAATTAGAAAAATAGTAGATGTAAAAAACAACATAAATTATATGTTTCTTTCAGCTGAACTAGATAATGGATATATACTTTATATAAGGATACCAATTTCACCAATACAAGAAAGTGTAAGAATTTCTAATAATTTACTAATATTAATAGGTGCAATATCAATTATAATAGCAGGAATTATAGCATCTTTTTTATCTAGAAAATTTACAGAGCCAATAACAGAGCTTAACAACATAACAACCAATATGGCAAAATTAGATTTTAGTAAAAAATATATAGAAAAAGATACAGAAGATGAAATAAACAACTTAGGAAAAAACATAAATTCAATGTCAGACAAACTAGAAGCAACAATTAAACAATTAAGATCTACAAATATAGAATTAGAAAAAGATATTGAGGAAAAATCTAAGATAGATGAAATGAGAAAACAATTTATTTCAGATGTATCACATGAATTAAAAACACCAATAGCATTAATACAAGGTTATGCAGAAGGACTAATTGAAAATGTAAACACAGATAGTGAATCAAGAAAATTTTATGCAGAAGTAATATTAGATGAAGCGGAAAAAATGGATACATTAGTAAAACAATTATTAGAATTAATGAAACTAGAATATGGAAAAAGAGAATTTAATGACAAAGAATTTAATATTATAGAGTTAATAAATGAAGTAATAAGAAAATGTAAAGTAATGGTAGAAGAAAGAAATGTAAAAGTAGAATTTAAACAGAAAGATAAAATTATAAATGTGGTAGCAGACAACTTTTATATAGATCAAGTAATAACAAATTACTTCACAAATGCAATAAAACATGCAAAAAGCGTAAATGGAAAAAAGCAAATAAAAATAGAATTAGAAGAGAATAAACAAAATAAAATAAAAATAAAAATATTCAATACAGGAGAGAAAATAAAAGAAGAGGACCTAGAAAGAATATGGAAACGTTTTTACAAAATAGATTCTTCAAGAAATAGAGAAGATGGTGGAACAGGAATAGGTCTAGCACTAGTAAAAGCAATAATGTCAAATTATAATAATAAATTTGGCGTAGAAAATAAAGAAAATGGTGTTGAATTTTATATAGAATTGAATAAAATATAAAATAATAGAAAAGGTGAGTTAACTATATAATAGGAAATTTTATTTTAGATTGAGTTGTATGGGCTTAATTGGTAAGGAATACATAAAAGTATTTACCGAATTATGCCCTTTTTATTATTTTATGAGAAAATTCAAAAAACTTTTCTACAAGAAAAAAGAACAATAGACAAGCTTCGATAAGATAAAATGCATAAAAACAAAATAATAAAAAAATATATAATGTAAAATGTTGAAAAACATAATTTTAAGGCGATGTAAAGTTCTTTACACACTTCTGAAATTATGTTAATATGAAAACAAGCAAAGAGTTGCAACATTGCTAAATAAAAATAATTATAAATTATTCAAATGAAAACATTAAAATACAAAGGCAAATAAAATGCATAAAAGGTAGGTGAGGAATATGCATGTTAAAAAATAAGAAGAACATTATATATATATCTGTAATTTTAATTTCTATGATAATTTTTATATCAATATTTTTTAATCTATTAAAATTTTTTAATATTCAAAAAAAGCAAACTAATATAAGTTTAAGTCAAAAAAATAATAGTATAAATCCAATAAACACAGAGTTAATAAGTGATGAAATAGGAATACAATATAAAAAAGGTAGTAATTGGAGAATTATAATTCAAAAAATAAATGTCAATGCACCAATTTTAGAAGGAACATCAAAAGAAGTCTTAAGAAGAGGAGTTGGACATTTTGAAACTACAAGTAAATGGAACGGAAATATATGCTTAGCTGCTCATAATCAAGGGTATAAATATAATTATTTTCAAGAAATTAAAAATTTGGAAATAGGAGATATAATAACATATGAAACAGAAAAAGGAACTAAAAACTATGAAGTAATTAGAAATGAAACCATTAAAGAAACAGATTTATCATGTATGGAAGATACTAAAGAAAATAAGATTACATTAATAACATGTGAAAAAAACAAAAGAGATTATAGAAGATGTGTACAAGCTAAAGAAATTTAGCAAGAAATTTATAAAACACTTTAATATTTATTTGCATATTAAAAGTAGACGGTAACCCCTTTCGTCTACTTTTAATATATAAATAATAAAGAACCCAAATATATAATAATTAGGTTCTTTTAGAAAATAAAAGGGGATGTTAGTTAAGCTCTAAAAGGGTAATATTAGTTTCTTAACTATGTATATAATATACCAATAATATTTGTCCTTTTTGTGAACAAAAAGCAAACTTATTGAAAAGAAAATATTAAGATAAAATTAAAATGAGGTTTGCAAACCTCATTTTAATTTTAGTAATTTTCAGCTTTTATTTCAAAAAATGCTTGTGGGTGTTTACAAACTGGGCAAATTTTTGGAGCTTCTGTTCCAACAACAATATGTCCGCAGTTTCTACATTTCCAAATAACTATACTTCCTTTTTTGAAAACTTCTCCATCTTGAACATTTTGTAAAAGTTTTCTATATCTTTCTTCATGTTCTTTTTCAACTGCTGCAATACCTCTAAAAGTAGCAGCTATTTCTGTAAATCCTTCTTCTTCAGCTTCTTTTGCAAAAGTTGCATACATATCTGTCCATTCATAATTTTCACCAGCAGCTGCATCTGCTAAGTTAGCCATTGTATCTCCAATTCCATTCAAATATTTGAAATGAAGTTTAGCATGTTCTTTTTCATTTTCAGCTGTTTCTAAAAATATAGCAGCTATTTGTTCATAACCTTCTTTTTTTGCTACACTTGCAAAATAAGTGTATTTATTTCTTGCTTCAGATTCTCCTGAAAAAGCAGCTCTTAAATTAGCTTCTGTTTTTGAACCTTTTAATTCCATATTAATACCTCCTAAATTTTAAACGAGAATGATTCTCAAATTTTCTTTTATAGTTATAATATAAAAGGAAAAAAATGTCAAGCCATTAGTTAATGTTTTCAAAATGAATTAGCCATCAAAAACTTTAAAGTTATTAACTAATCAAAATATTTTAGCCATAAATATTAAAACTTAGTAACAATATAAAATTTATTAAAAAAGTATTGACAAAACAATCTTATAATGAAAAAATAATATAAAAGTTAGATAAGAATTAGATGTTAAAGGATTATAATAAAGTAATTTCTTCAAAGAAATTAACAGAAATCGAACATCTAACTTCCAACCTCCAACTTCTAATTAAGAAAGGAAATGATTAAAAAATGGAAAAAATAAGAGGATTTGAAGTAGCAAAAGGTTTTGAAGATAAAAATATTAATTTACCAGTAAGAAAAACAAAATATTCAGCAGGTTATGATGTAGAAGCAGCAGAAGACTGCATAATACCATCTTTCAAAAAGGGAATGAAACCAACACTAATAAAAACAGGAATAAAAGCATATATGGCAGATGACGAAGTATTAATATTAGCAAATAGAAGCTCAAACCCAGGAAAAAAAGGTTTAATATTAGCAAATAGTATTGGTGTTATAGATAAAGACTACTATGGAAACCAAGACAATGATGGACATATAATGTTTGCGTTCTTTAATATAAAAGATGAAGATATTGAAATAAAAAAAGGAGACTGCATAGGACAAGCAATATTCCAAAAATACTTAGTAACAGATAATGATGTAGCAGAAGGAACAAGAGAGGGAGGATTTGGGTCTACTAGTAAATAAAGTAAAACTATTGAATTATTTTTAATGATATGTTATAATGCAAACATGAAGCAAAAGTGCGGTTTAAAGTAGAAAGGAGAATTTCATATGGAAATGACAACAGTGAGCGAAATGATGAAAGATTTAACGGCGGAACAGCAGCAGATTGTAAATGAAATTATGATAAGAGAGAGCCAGCAGGCTAAAGTAGACAAGATTGTCGAAGAGTATCTCACAAAGTCTTAAAGCAAAAAACGCACCAGTCTAAATTTTGGCTGGTGTGTTTTTGTGTTTTAAAAAAAGCATACTATTTAAAGTTAAATATATAAGGTCCATTAGCAATTTTATATGTGACAAAGCAAAAATGAATAGTGAAATAATTATATATAAATTATTCACTATTCATTATTTATTATTCACTAAGACTTTCAAGCCTTAATAGTTCTTCCCATCTTTTATCAACTTCTTTTTGGAATTCTTCTATCATCCATTCATTACCAGCTTTAAACATATGCTTAAAACGTCTTTGAGGTCTTAAAAACTCTTCAATAGGTAATTTTTTAGCAGGTTTATATGTTATCTTATATTTACCATCTACTACTTCATAAAGTGGCCAATAACATGTATCTACTGCAAGTTTATTTATTTTCATAAGCTCATCAGTAGGGTAGCCCCAGCCTCTAGGACATGGAGAGAAAACATTTAAAAATGTTGGACCTTCAGTATAAATTGCTTTTTCAGATTTTTCATATAAATCTTTAAAGTTCGCCATAGCAGCTGTTTGTGCAACATATGGCAAATGATGTGAAGCCATTATTTGAGTTAAATCTTTTCTTACTTGCATTTTACCAGGAATAACTTCACCAGCAGGAGAAGTTGTTGTATCAGCAAATTTTGGTGTTGCAGAAGAACGTTGAATACCAGTATTCATATATGCGCCATTATCATAACATACATAAGTCATATCATGACCTCTTTCCATAGCGCCCGATAAACTTTGAAGACCTATATCATAAGTTCCACCATCTCCACCAAAAGTTATGAATTTAGTATGTTCATCCTCTTGTATTTTACCTTTTCTTTTCAAAGCTTTATAAGCAGCCTCAGCTCCTGAACATGTTGCAGCAGCACATTCGAAGGCTGTGTGAATATAAGAACAGTCCCAAGAATTATAAGGGTAAATACAAGTAGAAACTTCCATACAACCAGTAGCATTTGAAACAACAGCATGGTCTCCTTCCCTTAAAGCTCTCATAATCATTCTTGCCACAACAGGGGCACCACAACCAGCACACATTCTATGACCTGAAACAAATACAGGTGGTTTATTTGCAACTATTTCTTTTAAATTATATGCCATTATTAATCAAATCCTTTCTTTTTGGAAGTTAGAGGTTGGAATTAAGGGGAATTTCTACGAAGGAATTTACCTAACTATATATTTATTTAAGCAGTTTTGTTAAAGCATAGGCGATTAAATAACTAAGAAAAATCACCTATACCGTTAAATTTATATACAATTAAATTTCCAACTTCTAACTTCTATTTTTCAATCCAAAATATCTATATGGATTATCAACTTTTCCTGTTTTAACAATTTCAATTAAATCATTATACACACCTTCAATATCTTTAGCAGTAGTATCTCTACCACCAATACCATAAATATAATTAACAGTAGGAATATAGCTATTATTTACAAACATTCCAGAGGTTACATCTGTAAATAATGCTCCTCCACAAGCATTTAATGAATCTGCTCTGTCAAGTACAGCAATAGCTTTTACATTTGAAAGTGCTTTTGCAATTTCTTCAGCAGGGAAAGGTCTATAAACCCTTATTTTTAACAATCCTGCTTTAATTCCTTTATTTCTTAGTTCGTCTACAACAACTTTAGTAGTGCCAGCAGTAGAGTTCATACATACAATGGCAATTTCAGCATCCTCTAACTTATATTTTTCAAACAAAGAATAAGTTCTTCCAGTTAACTTTTCAAAATCCTTAGAAACTTCTAAAATAACATTTTTAGCATTTCTCATTGCATTTGCTTCTTGGTATTTATGTTCAAATAAATATGCTTGTAAATCCATAGGGCCAACACTAATAGGTTCCTTACTGTTTAACAAATAGTGTTTAGGCGTATATTCACCAACAAACTTTTTAGCAACATCATCTTCTAATAATTCAATATTTTCTATTGAATGTGAAGTTATAAATCCATCTTGACATACAGTTACTGGGAGCATAACATCTTCATGCTCTCCAATTCTATGAGCCATAAGCAAATTATCATATGCCTCTTGATTATTTTCAGAAAACAGCATAATCCAACCACTATCTCTAATGGCCATTGCGTCAGAATGGTCACAATGTATATTTAGTGGTCCTGAAATAGCACGGTTTACTAAAGGCATAACAATAGGAAGCCTTAGTGAAGAAGCAATTTGAATCATTTCCCACATTAAAGCCAAGCCATTAGAAGAAGTAGCTGTCATAGCTCTTCCGACCAGCTGCCTCAGCGCCTATACAAGCACTCATAGCACTATGTTCACTTTCAACTGCCACAAATTCAGTATCAACTACACCATTACTCACAAAGGTAGAAAAATACTGAGGTATTTCAGTAGAAGGTGTAATAGGAAAAGCAGCAACAACATCTGGGTTAATTTGTTTCATAGCAATAGCTTGAGCCTCATTACCACTTAAACGTTCACGTATACTCATAATTTTTATCTCCTCTCATGTCCATTGGGGACGTTTCTGTTTGGGTAATCTGTCCCTTTTGGATAATATGTCCAAAAGGGACAGATTACCCAAA
>CANSJQ010000007.1 GCA_947647275.1 uncultured Clostridiaceae bacterium
GTGCATAGCACGTGGTTTTTGTTCCACTTCGTTTCACAAGGCTAAAGCGTAATAATATAAAAAATGATACACAAAATATGTATCATTTTTTACTTTGGTTTAATTCTTAAAATTCTTCTGTAATTTCTCTTATTATTATCTTTTTCTTCTCTAAGCGTGTTAGTTCTGCCACAATATAAAGCTTACAAACAAATTCCTTATTATTTTGTATAATACAATACCATGCTGTATTATTAGTACATCCTTTATTATTAGGGTCAATTCTTCCTAACTGACCTGTAATTCCTATGCCTATATCTGATTTAGCATTATTTTTAACTGCGTTAGCCATAGCAATTGCAGTTTCTGCACTATATACAGTATATTTACTAATAATTTCTTCTGGTACTCCAAACTTTATTTTTGCTTCATTACAATAGGTTACATAGCTTTCTTTTAATACAGCTGATGCACCTTCTATATTAGTAATTTCACTTGCTACTTGTCCACCAGTACAACTCTCCATTGTTGCAATTGTTTTGTTTTCTTCTATAAGTTTTTTTACAAAACTTTCAAGCTTTTGTTCTAGTTTCTTTTGATGTAAGTATCTACACTCAATTAATGGCATTATATCTTTTCCTCTTGATAAAATTCCATTATGAATTAATTCTTTTATACAATCTTCCATAATTTGGTACTCATATGTTATATTACTTTTAATTTCAAAAATAATGAATACTAACATTTCACTTGCTGTTTGGTTTCTTTTTTCTTTTAATTTATTTAACCATTGTTGCAAGATGTTCTCTTGAGGCATACCATATAATTGCAAATAGGAAGAGCCTACTTTACTACCATTATAATTATACCATTTTTGCCCATTTGAAATAATTTGGTCAATACTAAGCTTATCAATAGGTGTTAAACATAAGCTTTCTTTTTCTAATAAATCATAATCAATTTTATATTCTCTAGTAAGTCTTTTTACTTGTGCTATTTCTTCTTTAATTGCTTTACTACTTCTAAATGCAACTGTATCAACCATCATTGCAGTAACAATCATTTCTACTTGTTCTTTTTGTATTGGAAAACCTACTTGTTTCATCATTTCATAAATTAAATAAGCTGTTGCACATGAATTTCTTACATACTTAAAATTATAGTCTTTATCTTGCTGTGTAGGATGATGATCTATACATCCTATTACTTTTCCTTTATGTATTGTTTCATAATGGTCTACTAAAAATAAATTTCTATCATTTCGTTCTTCTTCCTTTTGCCATTTTTTCATATCTATTTTTAGCAATTTTTTAATAATTGTATATGTATCATCTTCTTTTACTTCTTGCATAATACAAAATTCATTTTCTATTTTAAGAAAATCTAGAAGTTGGGACATTAATATACCAGAAAGTGTAGCATCTACATCAATATTATCATGTCCTAGTATAGTTATTTTCTTTCCTTTTAAAGAATTTATTAATTCTTCTACTTTACTATTGTTTTCTAATTCACTATTTAAGTTTGTCAATTTCATTTGAAAATCTCCTTTCTTATAGTGTTGCACTTACAAGTGCAAAGTTTTACTTTTACTAAAATTAATATTTATATTATAGCACATTTTAAAATTATGTCAAATTCAATTATCTTTTCTTATATGTATTCCTTTTACATATAAACCTGCAATATAAATAAATTACTTTAAATTTATAAATAGTAATTAATTTCTATATACTTGAATATATTTAAGTATATTGGAGGGTTTTATATGCGTAAAATTATATCTATATTATTACTTTTATTTGTTTTTATATTTTGCTTTTGCAATATTATATATGCTTTAAATGATAATTATGTTTGGAATGGTGGAGATGTATCTGTAAGTACTACACCTTCTACTGATTTAAATTTAGAAAGTGGCTCTGCTATTTTAATAGAACAAAACTCTGGTCAAATATTATATGAGCATAATTCTCATGAACAACTAAGACCTGCTTCTGTTACTAAGGTAATGACTTTATTACTTATTATGGAAGCCTTAGATAGTGGTAAAATTGCTTTAACTGATAAAATTCCATGCAGTGAAGTAGCAAGTTCTATGGGGGGATCTCAAATTTGGTTAGATGTCCGTGAAGAATTAACTGTAGATGAAATGCTTAAAGCTATATGCGTAGCTTCTGCTAATGATTGTACGGTTGCTATGGCTGAATACTTAGAAGGCTCTTTAGATTCATTTGTGGCTAAAATGAATTCTAAAGCACATGAACTTGGAATGAATGATACATGTTTTAAAAATTGCCATGGGTTAGATGAAGATGGTCATGTAACTTCAAGTTATGATATTGCTTTAATGTCTAGAGAACTTTTGAGCAAACATCCTAGTATAACAAATTATACAACTATTTGGATGGATAGCTTAAGAGATGGAAAATCTCAGCTTGTTAATACTAATAAATTAGTCAGAAATTATAAAGGTTGTACTGGTTTAAAAACAGGTTCTACTTCTCTTGCTTTATATAATTTATCTGCAAGTGCTACAAGAGACGACCTTTCACTAATTGCTGTTATAATGAAAGCGCCTACTCCTGCAGTACGTTTTGCAGAAGCTAGTAAATTATTAGATTATGGTTTTAGCAATTATACTTATAAACAATTTGCTAAACAGCGGTGATGTTTTAAAAAATGTAAATATTAATAAAGGTGTTGAACAAAGTATTAATATTGTTTATGAAAATAATAGCGGTACTTTAATAAAAAAAGGGGAAGATAAAAATGTGGAAGAAATTGTAAATATTTATGATAATATATCTGCTCCTATTTCTAAAGGTCAAAAACTTGGTGAAGTTTCATATACTTTAAACGGTACTTCAGTTGGAAAAACAGATTTAATTGCTGAATGTGATGTTAAGAAAATAAGTGTAAGTAATATGCTGGAGAAGTTGTTTTTTAATTGGTTTTGTATGTTAAGGTAAAAAGATTTGGGATGCATCCCAAATCTTTTTATTATTCTTCTGTTTCATCATATTCAAATTCATATTTTGACATTTTTGCCTTTCGTGGTTGAACTTTTGTAGTATTTGGTACTATTATCGTACTTTGTTCTGGCTCTATATAAGGTGTTTTTATCTCTATATCCTCAGTAAAGTGTTTTTGTTTTCTTTCTTCTTTTTCTTCCCTTCTTTCTCTTTCCTTCCTTTTTTCTTCATTTTGCTTTTCTTCTTTTTTATTATTTATTTGTTTATTTAGTATATTATTAGTTTTTTCTATTAGGTCTGGAACATAGTCTAGTAGTCTATCTAATGTTGAACTATGGTTTACTGGTAATAATTTTACATTATTTCCTTGTATTACTAAAAATGCTACTGGGTTTATACTTACTCCTGCTCCGCTTCCTCCTCCAAATGGTAATTTATATTGTATTCGCTCATCTTTATCTTTTTTAGTGTATTCATTAATTGTCTCCATATTAAACTCGCTTCCACCTGATGCAAATCCGAATCCTACTTTTGATATTGGTATTATAATTATATTATTAGAGGTTTCTATTGGCTCTCCTATTATTGTGTTTACATCTACCATGTCTCTAATTGAATTCATGGCTGTAAGCATAAGACCTTCTATTGGATGTTCGTTCATTTTTATCTCTTCCTTTCTTTACCAAATTATATATTACATAAATAATATGTACTATTTTTAGGTTAATTATACTATCTAACTTTAAGTTAAATATTAATGTGTTATATATGGGATTTATTTCGTATTTAATGTTTTTAATATCTTCTTTTTTTACTAAATGTGGTAGTATGATACTTAATATGCTTGCTATAATTGCTACTAAATATGATGTTGCAATTGCATCTTCTATCCCCATATTTATTTTTAATTTTAAACTTTCTATTTCTAATTTAAGACTTTTTATTATTTTTAGTGTTTCTACATTTATTGGTATGGTTTGCTTTACTTTGTTTAAATCTATTTGTTCTAATTTTTTATTTGAATATATCTTTCTCATCTTTTTATCATTTAGTTTTACTGAAAATATTTTTATTTTATTTAAAAAGTATACTTGTATTAATATTTTATATTCTCCGTTTTTCTTGTACTATATTTCCTAACTTTAAATTTTCTATTTTAATTTTTATAGTTGATGCTATTAGAATTAGAAATAATATGGAAATTGCTATTACTATTCCTAAAAAAATAAAAACTAATATCATAATAACCTCCTTTTTTAGGTTATCTTTATATTAGTTTTTCCAATTTTTTCTTTTTTAAACGTTAAAGGCAAGAGAATTTATCTCCTGCCTGTATGTGTTTTATGCTCAATATCCATAAGCATATCTACCAGAAAAATCATCGTAATCGTCGTAGTCATACTCTAGTTCGTACTGACTTTTCCACTCTTCATACCATTCTTCATACTGAAGACGTTGAAGTTCTTCCTCCTGTCTAATTTCTTTCATTTCTCTTTCATACTGTCTGAGCATATTCTGTTTTTGTGTTCTTCTTGATGCCATATTTTTTCCTCCAAGATTTGAATTTAAATTTTTTGGATTTTAAAATGTTACTAAATTTATTTTATCATATTTTACATAAAATTACAATCGTGTTTGAAAAAATTATAAGGGCGTAATTCGGTAAATTCCTTTTGGTATTCCTTTTAGATATAAGCCCTTACATATTTTTCATTTTATACATATAATAGTAAATTTTTTATTAATTTTAAGATACCCTTTTAGCTTTTTCTACGATAATATCTCCAAATAGTTCTTCTTGTGAAGTTGTTACTTTGCTTCTTCTTGAAAGTTCTAGTAGCCCTGTGAATGCTGTTACTACTTCTTGTTTGTTTGTTTCAGATACTTTATATAGCTTGTTAAATACAAATTTAGGTTTTCTTAATAGCTCTCTAAACATTTCTTTTACTTTACTTGCAACTGTATAGGTATCTGTAATTGCTATTTTTTCTATATTTTTGGCATTAGTATTTAATCTTAAAGTATTTTTTTCTATTACATTTGTATACATTTCAAATATTATATTTTTTTGATATTCTTTTTCTAATTTTTGCTTTGGAAGTTCTATTTCTTGTTGTAATCTATAACATCTTTTAGAGTATAGTAAATAGTTTTCTTTCATTTTCTTAGAAATTTCCTTATATTTTTTATATTCTATAATTCTTCTTAATAACTCTTCTTCTGTAAGTTCTTTTTCATCTTCTACTTCTGTTGGTAATAAGCTTTTAGATTTTAAGTATAAAAGTGTTGATGCCATTATTAAAAATTCACTTGTTAATTCTAAGTTCATTTCTTCCATTTGATTTATATATTCTATATATTGGTCTGTTATATCACTTAATTTAACATCATATATATTCATTTTGTTTTTATCTATTAAGTGACACAATAAATCTAATGGTCCTTCAAAGTTTTCTAGTTTTATTGCATACTTATTTGTTTGTAATGTCAATACGTTTTGCATTTTATTTCCCTTTCTACTCTTCTATTTTTGCTATTGCTTCTTTTATATTTTCTTCTTTATATCCTTTTTTCATTAGATATGATTTTATATCATTTTCATCCATATTTACTGCTCTTTTTATTGCTATATTTTCTGCTGATTTTCTTTCATATTCTTCTAATTCTTCACTATTTTTAGATATATAGTCTTCTATTAGAGTATTACTAATACCTTTTGATGCTAATTTATATTTTAATTCTTTTATAGATAAATTTTTAAGTGCTATATATTCATTTATTGCTCTTTCTATATATTTCTCATCACCTATATATCCATTTTCTTTTAGTTCCTCTATTATGTCTTCTAACATATTTTCTTCTATAATGCTTCTAAACTTTGTTTTTATTTCTCTAATAGTTCTTTTTTTATATATTACATATTTTAGTACTTTTGTTTTTTCATTATCATACTCTTCTATTGTATACATATTTTCCTTCTTCCAACGTTTTTTTACATTTTACTACACAAAAATAAAAATAGCAAGATTTTACTTACTATTTTTATATAACTTTTTCTCTTGATTCTATTCCTGTTAATAACCTAATTGCTTCTTCATATTCTTCACTTTCAGGGAGTATTTGTCCTTGAAAATATGCCATAACATTTTGTAGTATACTATATCTTTGAATTTGTATTTCACTTCCTACACTCGGAAATGTTTTATATCTTGGCGTCATATATCTTAGTTTTTCTATTAATTCTTTATCATTTTCTGCATGTGGTAATATTCTTTCTTTTCCAGGTCTATGTTGGTGAGATGCTTCTCCTTCTCCTCTACACATATTTTCAACATATTCAGATTTAAATTGTAATTCTAAAGTAAACTCTGGATTATCTGTATTTATAAATTTTATATGTTCGGCTTCATAACCATTTCCTTTTTTCTTATGTCTGCTAGAACTTGGTATTACTTGCATATGTAGTTTTTCTAATAACTCAGTGTTATCTTCTAATTTTGCAAAAAATTCTTTTCCTATTTCTACTACTCCTAAATGTGTATACTGTTGCTTTGTTTTATTTTCTTCACTTCTTTTTCTTTTTCCTATTATATTTATAAGTTCTTCATTTTTAGTATCTATATCATCTGGTATAGAGGATACAATTATTTTCATTCCTCTTAAATCATTTGCCTTTAAAAAACTATTTGCATCTCTAAGTCTTTGAATTTTGCTTTCATCTTTTCTTATATTTACAATACTTTGATATCTAATTATATCATTTTCCTCTAAACCTGAACGCTCAGCAGCTGTTCTTCCATATTCACAATTAAAATATTTAATAATATCTTTTTTATATTCATATGTTTCACCACTATTTATTATTTTAGACATCAAGATTCTTAACAATGCTGTTTTTGTACTTTTACTAATTCCATCTACCATTATTGTTTCTTCTATATCATGTATGCTATTAGGGCTAAACTCAGCATATATTATTTCTCTTATTACATTTAATATATCATTAATATCTAACTCATCATTTTCATGAATTCTTTCTTCTATTAGATAGTATAACTCATTTTTTTCTTCTTCTGAAATTCCTTCTACCGCATATAACTTAGATAATCTTTCTATTTCTAAGTTTTTTATTTTTCCTAGTATGCTTTTCTTAGATTTTTCTCTCATTTTTGGAATTTCTATTTTTACTCCTGGATATTGACTATAAAAGTATTTTATTAATTCTTTTCCTGCTTCATCTGCCCAATGCTCATATTCACTATTATTCTTTAAACCAATTTGATGATTATAAGATTTTTCTACTGCACTTTGAGTTACTTTATAGCTTTCCCTTAAGTTAGTTCCCATGTTTTCTCCTTCCGTATTATTTTCTAATTATATATTATACAACAGATTTCATAAAAAGTCTATAATTTCGCTCAAAAAAATTAACATAATTTTCTACATTATATCTCCTTTTTCGTTCTTTTTATTCACTTTTCGATTTTAGTTTCATATTATGTAATATATAACATTAATAAGGAGGATTAAAAATGTATAATCGTAGATATAGAAAATGTTGTTGTCAAAAGCATTATGATAATAATGTTATTGAAACAGCTTGTAATAATTGTGGAATTACTGCTGATTATTATACAAAAAAAGCTGATGAAGCTTGTGACTGTGGCTTTGAAGAATATGAAAATGTTTTTCCTTCTAATCCAATGTTTGGTCAAAGTTATGTTCCAATTCAAACAATGGACAAAACTTTCACACCTTGTGTTGGTTTAAAAATGGGAACTATATTTCCAGAACTTGTAAGTCCATATTCACCTTGTCAATCAGTTGAAGAAATTGCTTTTATTAAAGCTATGAATACTATTGGAGAGGGGTGTAATAAATGTTATTAGAAAACAATGAAAACAGAAATTGTGGATGTGGTTGCCCTATGAATAATAATTCTAATATGATTATAAATAATGGTGATCAAAACCCTATGGCTATGTCTGCTGCAATTGGAATGAATACAGATGGTTGTAATTGTTGTTGCGAAAAGAAACCTACTCCAAGTATTCCTATGTACCATTACCATTTTACAAATGTTGAGCCAGAAGAATGCCCTGTACAAGAAGAAACACGTGAAGAAATGCTACAAAATATACGTTGCTTAAGTTTTGCAGTAGTTGAACTTGCTGAATATTTAGATACTCATGTAGATGATGAAAAAGCTCTTTGCCTTCATAGAGAGTATGCGACTAGATTACACGATTTAAAAGAAAAATACCAAAAAATATATGGTCCTTTAACATTTAACTTCCCATGTAATAAGTGGAGATGGATTGAAGAACCATGGCCATGGGAAAGGGGGAATTTTTAATGTGGACTTATAATAAAGTATTACAATATCCAATTAATATAAAATGTCCAAATCCAAGACTTGCTAAGTTTATAATTAGTCAATATGGTGGTCCTGATGGAGAGCTTGCTGCTTCTTTAAGATATTTATCTCAAAGATTTGGTATGCCAGATCAAAATGCTAAGGCTATTTTAAATGATGTTGGAACAGAAGAACTTGCTCACTTGGAAATGGTTGGAACAATAGTACACCAATTAACTGATGGAGTTTGTCCTGAAGAAATTGAAAAAGCTGGACTTGGAGCTTATTATACTGACCATGGTGTTGATGTATACCCTCAATCAGCTGCTGGTACTCCATTTACAGCTGCATATATTGCTGCAAAAGGTGACCCTATTGCTAACTTACAAGAAGACTTAGCTGCAGAGCAAAAAGCAAGAGCAACTTATGAAAAATTAATTGACCTTTGCAAAGATGACCCAGACGTTTTAGATCCACTTCGTTTCTTACGTCAAAGAGAAGTAGTTCACTTCCAAAGATTTGGAGAAGCTCTTCGTGGAGTTCAAGACAAACTTGCTGAAAAGAAATTTTATATGGCAAATTGTTCTAAAAAAATGTGCAATGATAATAATAATTGCTAAAATTTTATTTAATATTTTAAACATTTTAAGAGAAAACTACTTTTTAATAAGTTGTTTCCTCTTTTTATTAATGAAATTATTTTAGTATTTTTATTTCTTTTATAGCCTATTTATCTAACAAATTTAGTCTTCTTTGTATAATACTTCTTATACTTTAATTATGTATTCATATTTAAGCAATATTTCAACAAATATAGTTTTTATATGTTAATTCTAAAATTAATTTTTCTTTTATTTTACGCTTTTTTTTATATTGATAAAATTTTAATAGTATGATATAAAATAATTAAATTTAATATAAAAAAATAAAAGGAGTATAGAATAATGTTAGCAAATAAATTAAATTATGGGGATACAATAGGAGTTGTAGGAGTAGCAAATAGTCTAGAACTAGGAAATAAATATGATAATTTCAAAAGAGCCGAAGAATTATTAAAAAATAAAGGTTTTAAAGTAAAGAAAGCTAAAAATGTACTACAAGATTATTATGGTTCTGCTGGAACTAGAGAGCAAAAAGCTGAAGAATTTATGAATATGTTTAAAGATGATGAAGTAAAAGCAATTATTTGTTTAGAGGGTGGTGAAACTTGTAATACTTTTATTGATTTGCTTGATTATGAAGTAATAAAAAAGCATCCTAAAATATTAGTAGGATATAGTGACATAACTGTTTTATTGCATTCTATATATAGAAAAACTGGATTAGTAACCTTTAGCGGTCCTAACTTTGTATGTTTTGGAAGAGAATATGGCGAAGAACAATATAGAATTTTTGAAGATGCTTTTGTAAATAAAAAATTAGATAAATTCAATTTAGGTAATAAAGTAAGCATACGAAATGGAAAAGCAGAAGGAAAAACCATAGGAACTAATTTAGGTAGTATGATGTATCTTTTAGGAACAGAATATCTAGCAGAAATGGAAAACAATATTTTATTTATAGAAAGTTATCGAACTTCTCCAAATGAGTGTCAAAGAAGATTTGCACATTTAAATCAATTTGGAATATTTAATAAAGTAAAAGGCATAGTAGTTGGCTATAATTATGACCTACAGAAAAATGGTAATATATATCCACAAATGGAAGATATATTAGAAGAGTATTCAAAAGAATATGACTTTCCAATAATAAAATGTAATGATTTTGGACACAAAATTGTAAATAGTATAATTCCTATTGGTGTAGATGTGAAAATAAATAATAATAAAGTTGTAATAATAGGCGAATTTTTAAATTAAAAGTTTATTTTATATAGTACTTAAATAAAAAATATTTAATATATACTACCTATAGTTCTAATGTGTTTTATAGAATAAAGATTCAATTCATAAACTGCTATTTTGCATTATAGCTAAATTTTATAAAACACATAAAATCTTTCTCCTATAATTTTGTTTTATTATAATTTGTTCAAAGCTATATTTAATATTAATTATGAATTATAATAGTATAACGAAAATTTAATATTCTTCCTTATTTATAGTTCAAATATATTAGCTTTTAACATCATTTGTGATATTTTACTTTTTTCATCTAGTGAAATATCCCATCTACTTGCTATTATACTTCTACCTTTTATATATTCTTGTGTAGGCTCTCCTAAAGTTTTGCATAACTGTTTTTGTAAATCTACTTTATTTGTATATACTGATAGCATTTTTTCTTTATATAATACATTTATTGTTGTTTCTGTTTCAAATTTGTTTATCTCTTTATATATCTTTTTTTTCATAACTTTCCCCTATTATTCTTTGTTTTCTTATATTATCATAAAAGCAAGTAATTTACAACTAATTACTTGCTTTTATGTTTTTATATTAATAATAACATTTTATTTTATATCATTTATTGTCATCGTTTTTGTTCCTATATATACATCTCTATTGCCCTCTAAAGTATGATATTTTATTATTGTATAATTTTCATAATTATATATTTGACTTCCTCCATCTTTATAAGTATCTCCTGTTATCTTTTTTTCACTTAAGTCTTCATTGGCTTTTACTATAATTTCATTCATTGTTATTTTATTTTGTAATAGTGCATTTCTTAAAGAAATTTCTTCCCCATTTATTAAAATGTTTACCGAGCCATCATATGAATAAATATTATAATCATATTTATTTGTTTCTGATTTATCTAAAATTTTATTTATTTTAGTATCTGTTTGTGGTTGTTTGTCATAAAAACATATTTCAAAGTTTTCGGCTGATTTTAATTCTATTTTTATTGCATCTACTATAGCTGGGTAGCTTTCCATTACAGTACCTGTATATGTTATTTTTACATTTGTTCCTACTTGATATATTGCATCATTATCTTCTCCTAAGCCAATAGATATTTTATCTGCTGATTTTCGTATTTCTTCTCCTTCATTTGGTTCTACTATAATGTAGTTTTGTTTAGATTCTATTACTGTACCATAGAAATATATCCCATCTGCTATTTCGGCATTTGGTAAATAACTGCAGATATCTATTGAATCGTATATTTTGGAATTAGAATCTACATATTGTATTTGAGCTACTAATTCTATACTAAGTTTAGTTTCTTCACAACCTTCTTGCAGACCTATTGCATAAATTTCCCCTGGTATATCTTCATCTACTGTTATTTTTGGTTCCCCAGCATACCCATCTCTTGTATTATCTCTTTTTACTATATATGTAGTTTTATTAACTGGCTTTCCACTTAATATATATGTTTCATCTTTTATTTTGAAGCTTACTTCAGTTATTATAGGTGCTCCTTCTTTTGTATATTCTACTATTCTTATTGTATCTTCTTTTCTATTCTCATTATTTCCGCCTGTATTTTTTATAAATTCATCTAGCCTATTTTTATTGTAAATTTTATTATTTGCTATAACAAAACATTCATCTTTTATTGCTTGCTGTAATGAATACTCTTTTGGTAAGTTTTCTAATTCTACATTTTCTGTATTAGGCAAATCTTCTGGAGGTGCATATTTTTTTCCCCAGGTACTAAATATTACTGGTTTATTACTTTTCATATTTTTCATGTCTATTATGTATAGAATTCCTAAAGCAATTATAAGTATTAAAATTATTGCAATTATTATTGTTAATATTTTTTTATTCATTTTAATCACCTTTTACCTTTCTATTATTTAGATGCTTTTTTCTTTAAGTTTTGTTGGTGTTTTCTAAAAATATGTGTAAATATTATTGTAATAACTAATAGTATAGAAGAAATGCCTAGTATTCCTATATCATACATATTTATATTATTATTTTGCTGCCTTATTTCTTCAACTGTTTCTTCTTTTATTTCATTTGTTTGTATACTTTCTTCTATTACCTTTTCGCTTTGTATAATATTTTCCCTTGCATTAGGCAATTCTGATTTCTGTGTTTCGTCTTCTTTATCTTTTTGTAAATAATTGTTTTCTTCTTTAATTGTTGGAGCTTCTGCCTCTGTGTTTTCATTTTCGCTAGCTGCCTTCTTTTTCATATTTACTTCTTTTTGTGTAATGAATAATACAATTGTTATGATGTATAATGATACACTACTTATTAGTGTTTCCAAGGTATGTAGCGATTTATAATATTTCCATTGTACTGTTCCTATCGGCATATTTAGTATTTGTGAAATTGCTTTAAATGATAGCCCTGAAAGGATTTTTAATGATACTATTTCTTGTTCCTTTTCATCTAATTTTGCAATTATTCTATTAAAAGTATCCTTTTCTATTATTTCATTTAACTCATTATTGTCATCATTAATGTAATATATATCTTCTAAGTTTAATGCATTTTTTTGCTTTCGTAAGAAATTTAAAGTTTCATTTTTGGTTATAGTATATAGCCAACTTGCTTCATTGTTTGTTGGCAAATTATTTGTGTCCATATTCCATATTTTTGTAAATACTGTTTGAGTAATATCTTCACTATTTTCTTTATTTTTTAACATAGAAAACGAAACTCCATATACTAATTTGTTATATTTTTCATATAATTTGTTAAACTCATTTTCTTCTTTATTTGCTATTCCTTTAAAAATATTGTGAAGTTCTTGTTTATTTATACTTTTCATATTATTCTTCCTATTTTTTATTAATATTATCATAAAGGTAGTAAATTATCAATTAGTTATAATTATTGCCTATATTATTTAGACACTTTTTCTTTTAGATTTTGTTGGTTTTTTATTTTTATTCTTGCTTTTTATATATTTTGGTATTATACTATAAGAAATTTGTAACTATATAACTTTTCTTATTTATTAATAGAAAGGAGAAAAATGTTATGACAAAATTTATAGGTCCTGAATATCTTATTGGTAATGCTTTTATTTATTTAACTGATGAACAGTCTGTCGATTTAAAGGTTATTAACAAATATCGTTTAGCATTGCAAAAATATTGGAATTCAAATAATCGTGATGCTTTAATCTGTGGAGAAATTAAAGATGCTATTTATGATTATTGTGATTACTTTTCATTTATTCCATCCGGTAAAAATACTGGAACAATTATTTTAAATTCTGATATTTCAATTGATGATTTAAAGCATAGATTTGTATGGTACTTACCTACTGGAATTAATAAAGATTTTGAAATGGTTGCTAAGAGTTTATCTTAATAATAAAAAGCAAACGTTGAATCATATTTTGACTCAGCGTTTGTTTTTTATTATTTTAATTATCATATAAGTAACTTATATAATAATTAAAAGTAACTTATATAATATAAACTTCCCAAAAGTGCCAGATACCCCATTTGGAAACGTCCCCAATGGGAAGTTATTTTATACATTAAATCTAAATAATACCACATCTCCATCTTGCATTATGTACTCTTTTCCTTCTGAACGTACTAACCCCTTCTCCTTACATGCTACCATTGAGCCTTCTTTCATTAAATCACTATATGATACTACTTCTGCTCTTATGAAGCCTCTTTCTATGTCTGAGTGTATTTTTCCCGCAGCTCCAGGTGCTTTTGTTCCTTTTTTTATTGTCCAGGCTCTTACTTCTGGTTCTCCTGCTGTTAAGAAGCTCATTAACCCTAATAAGTCATAGCTTGTTTTTACTACTTTATCTAAGCCTGATTCTGTTAGTCCTAATGCTTCTAACATTTCTTGTTTATCTTCTCCTTCTAATGAAGATAGTTCTTCTTCTATTTTTACACATAGTGGAATAACTTTTGCTCCCTCTGTCCCAGCAAATTCTTTTACTTCTTTTACTTTTTCGTCATTTTCACTATTTGCCATTTGTTCTTCTGAAACGTTTGCTATGTATAATATAGGTTTTGAAGTCAATAAGTATAAGTCTTTTATTTCTTCTTTTTCTTCGTCTGTTAATTCTACTGTTCTTGCACATTTTCCTTGTTCTAGTACTTCTTTTATTTTCTCAAGAACTGTTATTTCACTTGCTGCTTTTTTATCTGATTTTAGTTTTTTCTTAGCATTTTCTAACCTTCTATCAACCATTTCTATATCTGAAAAAATTAATTCTAAGTTTATTGTTTCTATATCTCTTAAAGGACTAATACTTCCATCTACATGTACTATATTTGAATCATCAAAACATCTTACAACATGAGCTATTGCATCTACTTCACGTATATGTGATAAGAATTTATTTCCTAAACCTTCACCTTTACTTGCTCCTTTTACTAAACCTGCTATATCAACAAATTCTATAATTGCATGTGTTGTTTTTTCTGGGTTATACATTTTTGTAAGCTCGTCTAGCCTTTCGTCTGGAACTGGTACTACTCCTACGTTTGGCTCTATTGTACAAAATGGATAATTTGCACATTCTGCTCCTGCATTTGTTATACTATTAAATAATGTTGATTTTCCTACATTTGGAAGTCCTACAATTCCTATTTTCATTTATATTTTCCTTCTTTCTTATTATTCTTTATTTTTACACTTTTTAATATACAACATTTGTGAATTAAAAACAAGGTCATTGATTAATTTTTTGTATAATTTCTTTTTCATAATAGTGAAAAGTAAATAATGAAGAATAAGCAGTGCGAGTGTTTATTAGGAATGCCTATTATAGCATTTGCCTTGATTATTGCATTAGTAATAATTTTGAATCACTAATAAAATCACTTCATATATTATTTTTCAATAATTCCTTTCTTATTATATAATTCTAATTGTTTACTAGATAAATATTTTTTATTAATAATAACTGTAAATACATATTTATCAAAGTAATTATCATTCATAATATAATAACCATTTATTTTCTCTTGACTACCATAACTATCTTCAACTTTCCATCTTTTAGGTTTTCCTTCTTCAATTTGTACACCTGTTATTGTCATCCAATGATGAAGTTCAATATCTCCTACCAGCATCGCGTCTTCTTTATTTAGTGCTTTATAATTTAATAATTTTTCATAATTATATAGCCTTGTATCTAAAATGCCTGAATATTTGTCAGCAAATTTTCTAATATAAATTCCCACCATAACTGGTATATTATCTTTTAGTTGTTTAATTGTAAGTTGTTTTAATTCTTCTGAAGTAATATGTAAATATTCCACATATTTCATTTTATTGATATTAATTGATTGCGGATTTTTTAACTTTTGTCCATATTCTCTGTTCTTTTTAGGTACATTAGAAATAAATACAAAGTTTTGAATATCTATACTTAAAAATTTCTCTACAAATTGATTTGGTGTAATATCTTTTAATACAATTTTATCTCCATTTTTGTTTATGTATTCATAATTAAAAGTATTAACTGGTTCTCCATAAACTTTTGATAGAAACTCATAATTTTCTTCTAACATTTTATTTTTTACTTTTCGTATTTCAATTATGTTCTTATTTTGTTGTTTTAGCTTTAATAAAGTAATTGCATTACTTCTAACTATTTCTGAGAATAAGTTAGTTACTCTATTAGCATTTCTTCCTTCATAGGTAGTAGGCATAACTTTCATTGGTACAAGTCCATATTTTTTAACAATACCTATAAATGTTTTCCAATTTCCTACTTCTTCAACTGGATCTTTTAATATACCTTTTTCTACAATCTTCTCTAAATCTATTGTCTTTTCAGTAATAACTTTTTCATAAGTAGTATTAGCTTTTTCCAAACGATGAAAAAAAACAATGAAATTATCTGATAATTCAAATTGCATAATATCTATATTTAAATTATCTGCCATATTACGCTTAATGACATTAATTCCAGAAAAAGCCCAGCACCTTAAACTCTCCTTTTGGTCATATCTTTTAGTTTCTTCAAGTTCTAAATTGAAAATAAGTGGGTTTTCTTCAATAACTCTTCTATTTATGCAAACTTTATCTATTCCATACTCTTTGATTTTATTTTCTATCTCTTTATTTTCATTATTTTTATTATATTTTTTAGAAAATTCTTTTATTTCTCTTAACTGTATTTCTTTCATACCATTCACATATTCCTTCTCATTTTTATTATTAAATAATACTATACCAATAATCATTGTAATTTTCAATATTTTCAATTTTAAAAAAATACCATCCTTTCCAGAATGATATTTATATCTATCTGTTCTATAAAAAGTTCGAACAGATACGTCGCTGGAGCTGACAACGGGAATCGAACCCGTGACCTCTACCTTACCAAGGTAGTGCTCTACCTACTGAGCTATGACAGCATATTTTATAGGTCGCCTATGGTGGCGACCCTATATATTTATAATTCATTTACATTTAAGTTTGTTATTGCTTTTTTCCTAATTCTTTGTATTGCATTATCTATTGATTTTACTGGTGTATCTAGCTTTTCTGCTATTTGAATATAGCTTTCGCCTTTCATGTATCTATTTAGTACTTGTTTTTCAAAATCACTCAATGACTTATCTATTGCTATTTCTACTGATTTATAATATTCCTGTTTTGTTATTGTATCTAGTGGGTCTTCTATTTGATGTGCATTATATGTATCAAATAGACTGCTTTCCTCATCATTTTCATATGCTGAGGCATTTAATGATAAATATGAATTTAGTGGCATATGTTTTTGCCTATTTGATGATTTTATTGCTGTTATTAATTGCCTTTCTATACACATATTTGCAAATGTTTTAAATGAGTTTTGTTTATCTGCACTATAACTTTTTACTGCCTTATATAGTCCTATTAGTCCTTCTTGTATTATATCTTCCTTTTCTGCACCTATTATAAAGTATTTACTAACTTTCATATTAACAAGTTCTTTATACTTATTTATTAAGTATTCAAGTGCATTTTTATCCCCAGCTTTAGCAATGTCTACTAAGCCTTCATCACTCATTTCTTTATAATTATTGTTTAATAAATAAAACATATTGCTTTCTTTCATATAAGTTTATCCTCCTAAGATGTTCATTTCTTGCATTATATCCATCAAATCCTAGAATGTCAAGAGTTTTTGCAGTTTTTATTGTTATTTTTTAGATAAAATATATTTGTTTTACTTGTTTTTGTTTAATTATTGTTGTATATTAAGTATTGATAATACACTTTTGCTCTTCTAAGGAGTAAAATGAATATAGATAGGAGTTTAATATGGCATTTGATGGAATTGTTACAAAACAAGTAGTTCTAGAACTTAAAAATACACTTATTGGTGGCAAGGTTAATAAAGTTTTTGAGCCTAATAAAAATGAAATTATTTTAGGTATTTATTGTAATGGAAAAAATTATGCCCTTGATATTTCTATTTCTTCTAATAATTATAGAATGAATTTAACTACTAACAGTAAGCCTAACCCTTTGAATGCTCCTAATTTTTGTATGTTACTTAGAAAGCATTTGGTAGGAGCTCGTATAATTGATATTTATAGTAATTGTTTAGAAAGAATTGTGTTTATTAACTTTGAAGCTTACAATGAACTTAATGATTTAGTAAATAAGAAATTAATAATTGAACTTATGGGAAAACATAGTAATGTTATTTTGCTTAATGATAAAAACATTATTATTGATAGCCTTAGACATTTAGATAGCTTTTCTAATTCATGTAGAGATATTTTACCAGCTCATGAGTATATAAATCCTCCTACTGATAAATTAGATATTTGTAAAATAGATCTAGATGAGTTTATCCACTTAATGAAAAATGATAAACTTTCTAATATTATACCTAATAGTTTTAGTGGAATTAGTAAAACATTTATTTTAAATACTTTAGACGTTTTAAAAATTCCTGATACTGCTTATTCTTCTGAAAATATAGCTGAGTTATATAAGTATATAAAAAATATTATAAGAAATTTAGGAACTGATAATGTCCTAGCTATTTCTATAAATGATAAAGATTATACAATGATTTTAAAAAGTCATAGAGATATTTTACAAACCAATTTCTTTTTAGATGATTTTTATAATAAAAAGGAAAAGGATGAGGTTACAATTAATTATAAGAATAGCCTTTTAAAATTGGTACTTTCAGCACTAAAAAAGATTACTAAAAAAGTAAATAATATAAATATGAAATTAAAAGAATGTGAAAACATGGAAACTTATAGGATATATGGAGAACTTATTACTTCTAATCTTTATAGAATAAATAATAGTTTAAATGTTTCTTCTATAAGTTTAGAAAATTATTATGATAATAATAACTTAATAGAAATTCCTTTAGATAAAAGTCTTTCACCTTCATATAATGCAAAAAAATATTTTAAAAAATATAATAAATTAAAAAACACTCTAGAAATTGTAACTAAACAAAAATTAGAAGCTACAAAAGAATTAGATTATTTAGAAAGTATAATATATGAACTAGAAAGTGCTACTTCTACTTCTGAACTTGAAGAAATTGATGTAGAAATTTCTGAAAATGTTCTATTTAAAAATACTCAGAAAAATTCTAATGTTAAGAAAAACAAAGTTAATAAAAGAAAAGCTCATGACGAATATGAGCCTATTACCTATAATGTGGATGGTTTTACTTTGTATGTTGGTAAAAATAATAAACAAAACGATTATATAACTACTAAACTTGGTAAAAATGAAGATTTATGGTTTCATACTAAAGACATTAGAGGAAGTCACTGTTTATTAAAATGTAATGGAAAAAGTGTAAAAGAACATACTGTTACAACTTGTGCTAAAATTGCTGCTTTTCATAGTAAAGCTAGACTGTCTTCTAATGTACCTGTTGACTATTGTTTTATTAAAAATGTAAAGAAACCTTCTGGTAGTAAGCCTGGAATGGTTATATATACTAATAATAAAACTTTATATGTTGAACCTAAACAAAATTAAAAGTGGTATTACCACTTTTAATTTTGTTTATATTCCATATCTTCCATAAACGGAAATATTTCCTCTAGTCTTTTTTTAGTTAACATTTGCATAGCTGGTTGCGGATTTTTATCATGTACTGATATTAGTTTTTGTGTATAGCAGTTATCTGATGTTTTAAATATTAAATATCTATTACGCACATATGTAAAATATATTTGATATCCTATGTCCAATTCTTCTTCAAACTTTTCTAAAGCATAGTCTTTCATACTAAATTTACCTCCTTTTGTTTTTACCTTTCTTCATTGTCATCTCTTCGTTCTTCTGAACTTGTATGAATATTTTCTCTATTAATTTGCTTTTCATAACTATCAATCACATTTTCTATCTTTTTACATATATTTATAAAGTGATTGTTTATACATTGTGCCATTTCAGGTATATTCTGCATAGCTTCTTCTTTTATTTTTAATACTTCATTTTTAAACTCATTTTCTTGTTCTAAAATTTCTTTATCATTTAACTTAAAAAAGTTAATTCTATTTAATGCATATTTACAAGAAGATTCTATTTCTTGCACTATATTATTTATAACTATATTTGCAAAATCTATACTTTCTTCTTTCTTTATAACTTTTGAAACATTTTTTATAAAACTTTTTCTTGATATTATATTATTAGAATTAATATCTTTTATTATAGAGTTAATTGCTTCTATTACTATTATTCTTTTTTGTTCATATTCTTCAAACTCTACAAATTCGCACATTTTTATATCTTCATAATAATCTTTCGATATTTCAATTTCCAAATTTACTATTTCTTTTTCCTTTTCAGGATATTTACTTTTTAATTCTTGAATAAGTTTTCTATATGCATTTTGATATTGTGCATATATTTTTCTTAGTATTTTATGTATTTCAGGAGGTAGTTTTATATCTCCTAAAATTTTTGCCATTTCCTTCTTTATTTCCATATTTTTTATAAAGTCCTCTCTACTAGTTTATATTATTTAGTCATATTTTCAAACTCTTCTTCTGATATAATTTGTATTCCTAACTCACGTGCCTTTATTAACTTATAACCTGCATCTTCTCCTGCTAGTACATAGGCTGTTTTCTTAGATACTGAAGATGATGTTTTCCCTCCAAGTCTTTCTATTATATCACCTGCTTCTGTTCTTGTATATTTTGTAAGTGCTCCTGTTAATACGAAAGTTTTCCCTTCAAATCTATTATCTGCTTCTTTTTCGTCGTTTAGTTTCATATTAACCCCTGCTTCTTTTAGTCTTTCTATCATATCTATTGTTTGTTCTTGTCTAAAAAATTCAAATATATTACTCGCTGTTATTTCTCCTACATCACTTGCCTCACACAAACTTTCTAGACTAGCTTGCATTAAATTATCCATCGTTTTATATTTTTTTGAAAGTACTTTAGCTGCTTTTATTCCTACTTGTCTAATTCCTAAAGCATTAATTACATTAAATAAATCTTGCTCTTTACTTTTTTGTATTGCTTCTATTAAGTTACTTGCAAATTTCTTACCATTTTTCTTTAAAGATGCTATATCTTCTAATGTTAATTTATAAATATCTGCTATATTTTTTATTAATCCTTTTTCTATTAAGCTTTCTACTATTTTGTAACCTAGTCCTTCTATATCCATACATTCTTTTGATACAAAGTGTTCTATTCCTCTTAATAATTGCGCAGGGCATTCTATTCCGATTGCAACGTATTGCTGCTTCTCCTTCTTCTCTTGTAGCAGTGCTTCCGCATGTTGGGCAAACTGTTGGAACTTCTATAGCTACTTCATTTCCTGTTCTTTTTGAAGTTATAACTTTTATTATTTCTGGTATTACATCTCCTTGCTTTTGAATTACAACTGTATCTCCTATTTTTAACCCTTTTTCTTTTACGAAATCTTCGTTGTGAAGTGTTGTTTTTGATATTGTTGATCCTGCTAACTTTACTGGCTCTAATATTGCCATTGGCGTTATTACTCCTGTTCTTCCTACTTGCCATATTACATCTTTTAATATTGTTTCTTTTGCTTCTGGTGGGTATTTATATGCAATTGCCCAACGTGGTACTTTATATGTTGTTCCTAATTTCTCTCTAAATGAAAGTGAATCTACTTTTATTACTGCCCCATCTATTCCAAAGCTCAAATTTTCCCTGTCTTCTCCTATTTTTTCTATTGCTTTTTGTGTTTCTTCAAATGTTTTACAGTATATTTTTACTGGATTTACATTAAATCCTAATTTCTCTAAGTATTCTAATTGTTTATAATGTGAATTAAATTTATTTTGTTCTAATTTTTGTACATTAAATATATAAATATCAAGTGGTCTTGAAGCTGTTATTTCTGAGTTCAATTGCCTTAATGAACCTGCTGCTGCATTTCTCGCATTTGCAAATAATTGCTTGCCTAATATTTCTTGCTCCTCATTCATTTTTTCAAATTCTTTTTTACCTATAAATACTTCTCCACGAACTATTATATTTATTTTTTCTGGTAAAACTTTTGGTATTGACTTTATTGTTCTTAAATTATCTGTAATATCTTCCCCAATTAAACCGTTTCCGCGTGTAGCCCCTCTTACAAAAATACCATCTATATATTCTAATGCTACAGAAAGCCCATCTATTTTTGTTTCTACTACATATTTTAATTCTTCATTTTCCTCTATTGCCTGTTTTTTTATTCTTTCATCAAATTCTTGTAATTCTTCAAAACTAAATACATCTTGAAGACTTTGAAGTGGTACTATATGTTCTACTTGTTTAAAGCCTTCACTAACATGTCCGCCTACTTTTTGTGTTAATGAATCCTTAGTTATAAGCTCTGGGAATTTTTTTTCTAAAGCTTTTAGTTTATTCATAAGTATATCATATTCATAGTCTGTTATTTCTGGTGCATCTTCATCATAATATTTTCTTGAATGATATTCTAATGTTTCTCTTAATTCTTTTATTTGTTTTTTAGCTTCATCTAATTTCATTAGATTTCCTCCAATTTTTGTATTAATTCATATTTGCTATTATATACAATATATGTAAAAAAATAAATAGTTTTATATTATTTTTTTGTATAAAATTTCTTCTTCACTAATATTGTTTTCATCCATAAATTCCTGACATTTTCTTTCTAATAGTTTGAAATCACAACACCTATTTATTAATTGCTCTGTTGCCTTTCTTTGTAAAACTAAATAATATAAATTTTTTGCTCTATTGTTGATTCTTGTCTTATTTTTTTCTATCCATTCCATTTGCATGTATAGCATTCTTTTATATTTAATATCTTTAATTTCATATATATATATTTCTTCTAAATAACTTTTAGGTATTGGCATCATATTATTTAAGTTTATTCCACCTAATCTTCCCTCATCTATTTTTAAAAAATCTTGTGTGTTTTTCATTGTTAAATGCTTTTTCTTTGGAGATGTTAGTGGCGCAAAAAAATTCTTTCCATTTACACATAATACCACTCCAACAAATGGTCTATTTTCTTTATCATTTTCTACAAATGGAATTTTAGGCTCATAATAATGTAAATAATTGCAATATTTTGCATCTGCTTTATATACTTTCATATTTTTCCTTTCATTATTAATAGCAAGAAATAAAATTTTCTAAGTGGCAAAGCTACATAAGAAAATCTAATTCTTCCATAATTATCTTCTGATGAAATTCATCGCTATCGCAAATGACTTTCCTAAGAATATAAATAAAATTAATAATTTAATTTTTATTGATATTTTTGTAATTGCTATTTTATCTTTTTCTTGGATTTCGTAAAAGACTACAAATTTTTATTGATAATAAATATGTTATACATTAATGTTTACATTTTATATTGTTATTACTATTATGTCAATATTTTTTATGTAATCTTTTTCAAAAAGTTTTCGACATTTTTTTCCAACCTATTGCATTTTTACATAATTTTATGATATATATATAATATATTTTTAGTAACTTTTTGTTTAATAATTATTATCTTAAAGGAGGAAAATGGATATGAGTAGACTTTATGAAATTAGTTACAATGATAACCAATGGAATATTACAGGTAGTCGAGATACTGGTTATACACTCATACACAGAATAGCTCTTGTATCTTGCAAAATTTCAGGAGATATTATAGGAATTGAGCAAGTTACAGATGATGAATTTTTAGTGTATCGGCGTATAATGCGTGATGAATGGCAAATTATAAGGTTTAAATTTGATATACTTAAAGATAAAGCATATCAATTATACCGTAAGGAGTTTCGTAAATTTAATTTTTTGACAGAAGATCTTATTATATTTAATAAAGATGCTCATGTATTAGGCGCAACATTGTATAGTATTAGTAAGAATGCAGAATATGATACTTTAAATCATATATTAAGTTCAGAATCTGATTGTAGACTTATCAAAGATAGACGAATTACATTGTTATATGAAAACCCAGAGGAAGATGAATACCCTACTGCTTTATATGTAGAATATCAGTTTAATTCATATCCACTTAATATTTGTGCATATTTACAGGTTGTTTTGGATGTAAATACCTTTAAGCCAATTTATCCTGTATATAGTACTTTACGTGATAAATATTTTGATTTATCAGATGAATCAATTACTCTTGGCCAAATAGCTAGAGAAGATTCTTATTATGCTAATAGAATTGGTAACTTTTTAAGTGCCTTTTATTCTGAGGATAGTAGGAAAGATTTAGAAGAATTACGTAGTACTAAATAAGCTACTAAAAAGAGCAAAACGATTATGTTTTGCTCTTTTTTATATTTTAGGAAAGTACTCTATTTTAAGTTGTAGAGTAATGTTTTTATGACATTTTCTCTTTAATTTTAACCAATGTATTTAGTGCATCAATAGGTGTTAAACTGTTTACATCAATTTTATCTATTTCAGTAGCTATTTCTGCAAGTTTGAAGTTGAACATATCTAATTGACCTTCTTGTTTCTTTTTATCTTCTTTTTGCATAGCTTTTTCACTTATTATGCTTTTTCTTTCTAAGCTTTTTAATATTTCTGTTGCTCTTTTGCTTACGTTTTGTGGTACTCCTGCTAAACGTGCTACATGTACACCATAGCTTTCATCTGTTCCTCCTGGAAGTATTTTTCTTAAAAAGATTACATCTTCTCCTTTTTCTTTTACTGCTACTTGAAAGTTTTTTATTCCTTCTAGTTTATCTTCTAATTGTATTAATTCATGGTAATGTGTTGCAAATAACGTTTTTGCTCCACATTTTTCTTTATCTACAATATATTCTGCTACTGCCCATGCTATTGAAAGTCCATCATATGTTGATGTCCCTCTTCCTATTTCATCTAATATTACTAAACTATTTGCAGTTGCTTCTTTTAGTATGGTTGCTACTTCCATCATTTCTACCATAAATGTACTTTGTCCCATACTTAGGTCATCTGAAGCTCCTACTCTTGTGAATATTTTGTCTACTACTCCTATATGTGCGTATGATGCTGGAACGAATGAGCCTATTTGTGCCATTAGTGTTATCAATGCTACTTGCCTCATATATGTAGATTTTCCTGCCATGTTTGGTCCTGTTATCATTGCAAGTCTTGTTTCGTTTTTATCTAAATATGTATCATTTTGAACAAAACTTCCTGATGGTAACATTTTTTCTATTACTGGATGACGTCCATCTTTTATATCTATTATTCCGCTATTATCGACGGCTGGCTCTACATAGTTTAATTCTTCTGCTACTGTAGCAAATGAGCATAAAACGTCTAATATTGCTATTACTTCTGCAGATAGTTGTATTCTTTTTATTTTGCTTTCTATGTCATCTCTTATTTCTACAAAAGCGTTATATTCTAAATTTATAACCTTTTCTTCTGCTCCTAATATTTGGTTTTCTAAGTTTTTTAGTTCTTCTGTTATATATCTTTCTGCATTTGCTAAAGTTTGTTTTCTTATATATCTTTCAGGTACTTGGTCAAGACCTGATTTTGTAACTTCTATATAGTAACCAAATACTCTATTAAACCCTACTTTTAAGCCTTTTATTCCTGTTTTTTCTCTTTCTTCTGCTTCTAGTTTGATTATCCAAGTTTTTCCTTCTGTTGTTGCTTTCTTTAAGTGGTCAATTTCTTCGTTGTATCCTAATTTTATTAGTCCACCTTCTTTTACACTAAGTGGTGGCTCATCAACTATTGACTCTTCTATTAATTCATAAATGTCTGATAATTCATCTAGTTTTAAATATAATTCTTGTAATAGTGGTGATTTTGCACTTGCTAATATTTTCTTCACTTCTGGCAATTGTTTTGCAGAATTTTTAAGTGAAATTAAATCTCTCCCGATTAGCACTTCCATATGATATTCTTCCTGCTAGTCTTTCTATATCATATACTTTTTTAAGTAACTCTGTTATATCTCCTCTTAGTATAATATTATCTTTTAGTTCTTTTACAGCTCCTAATCTGTTGTTTATTTCTGTAACATCTATTAATGGGTCATTTATCCATCTTCTTAAATGTCTTCCACCCATTGATGTTGAAGTTTTATCTAATACCCATAAAAGTGTTCCTTTTTTAGATTTATCTCTCATTTTTTCTGTTAGTTCTAAGTTTCTTCTTGCATTTATATCTAAGCTCATATATTTTGTAGTGTTATACATTATTATTTTGTTAATATGTTCTAGGCTATTTTTTTGTGTATCTATAAGGTAATATATAAGTCCATTTATTGAAGCTATTGCAATTTTTTTATCTTCCAAATTGTCTATATCTTCTCCTGTTTCAGTTTTTACTATATATGTGCTTGTTAATTTCTCTATATCATCCCCAAATGCATCTTCTTTTATTTTTGAAATAAATACTTCAAAACGTTCTTTTATTTTATTTATTTCTTCTAAAGAATCATACATAAATGAATTTACAATTATTTCTGCTGGGTTGTATCTTGATATTTCATCTAATAGTTTTGGAAAATTATTACTATCTGTAATTTGTGTTGTTCTAAAATCTCCTGTTGAAACATCACATACACTTATTCCAAAAAATGTACCTACTTTGTATATACTCATAATGTAATTATTCTTTTTTTCATCTAGCAAATTGCTTTCCATAACAGTACCTGGTGTAACTACACGTATTACACCTCTTTTAACTATACCTTTAGCTTGTTTTGGATCTTCTAATTGCTCACAAATTGCAACTTTGTAGCCTTTTTCAATTAGTCTTGAAATATATGTCTCTGCAGCGTGAAAAGGAACTCCACACATAGGTGCACGCTCTTCTTGTCCACAAAGTTTACCTGTTAATGTTAATTCTAGTTCTTTTGATACACGTATTGCATCATCAAAAAACATTTCATAAAAATCGCCTAAACGATAAAATAAAATGCAATCATTATATTCTTCTTTAGTTTTTAAATATTCCTGCATCATAGGTGAAAATTCCGCTTTTTCTGCCATATTCTAATTCTCCTTATACCTTTTCATTTTACTCCTTGTTGTATGGTCGATTATTAATCGTCCACTTCCTTCTACAAAACTACCCTTAAATTATATATTCAATTGTAGGTGCAATTTTAATCTTTTAATTTATTTTTTAAAGTCCTCTTTCTTCTTCAAAGTAGTCTTCCATTGTCCTTCCAAATGCATTATCTATCCCATTTTGTAACCTTATAAATAGTGAGTCTTGTGCATCTTCGTTTGTAACTAAACTTTTATACATATTTCTATAATACCACTCTTGCTTTTCTTCTCCTCTATTAAATGCTGAAAAGTCTTTATAGCCTTTTTCTTTAAATACTCTATTCATATCTTCAATGTTAGATATCTTATCTGCAATTACTATTAATTTGTCTCTTAATACTTTTTCTCTCATTTTGTTTATTTTATTTTGTTTTCTTTCTTCCCAAGGCTTGCTTTTATCTAGTTCTGATGCTACTTCTACTAAATGCGCTATATCTTCTCCAAAAATTCTTTTTATATCTTCTAATGTAAATTTTGTATCTTCAGGAACATCATGTAAATATGAAGCTGCAATGACATTTCTGTCTGCTCCATAGCATCTTAGTATTTCTGCTACTGCTATTGGGTGAACTATTGCTGGTTCTTCTGGTTTTCCTTTTCTTACTTGTGCACTATGTGCAATTATTGCAAACATTAAAGCTTTTTCTATTATATTTACATTTTCTGACATATTATATTTCTCCTTTTTTAAAAGTTAGAAGTTGGAAGTTTGAATAGTTATACTAGTTAGTTCGTGTATTATCTTATTATTTATCTTTCTTCTTTACTTTCCTGAATTTGGTCTATTTTTTCTTTTATTTCATCTAATTTCCTAATTCTTTTTTCTATATGTTTAGGGTCATGTGCATATGCATCGCAATATTGAATGTGTAGTAATTTTTTTATTAGTTCTATATTGTTTTTATTTACATTATCTATATTAATTATAGTATCATGATTTTCTACTAAGTAGCATATTTCTTCTACTTCTTTTTCACTATATCCTAGTCTAGCTAAAATTTGTTGTGACATACTAGCTGAAACTTGTGGATGCCCATGAAAATGTCTTACTTCTCCATCTTCTTGGTATGAATGTGGTTTTCCTATATCATGTAAAAGAAGTGCTAATCTTATTTGTAAATCTGGCTTTGATTTTTGCATTGCTAATTTTATATGTTCCCATACATCATAACAATGGTGTGGATGTTTATGGTCAAAACCATCACAAACTTTCAATTCTGGAATTATTGTGAATAACATATTTTTATCTAAATAATATATTGGGTTTTCCATTATAATATTTTCTAATTTTTCTTTTCCTGCAATTGTATTTCTTAATCTTTCTTTCGTTGAATTATCATGTGTATCATCTAATTTACTTCTTTCTATTTCTTTTTCCATTTTCAACATCCTTATTTTTTAGCAAATTTCTCCTTTTAAATACCACATATGCTCTGATACTATTTTTAAATTCACTATGTTTCCTATTAATTCTTTCTTTCCTTCAAATACTACTACTTTGTTTGTGTCAGTTCTTGCTGTTAACATTTCTTTGTTTGTCTTACTTATTCCTTCTACTAGTACCCTTTGAGTTGTTCCTATGTATTTATTATTATTTTCTTCTATTTGACTTTCTACCAATAACTTTAACCTGTCAAAACGTTTATGTTTTATTTCTTCTGGTATTTGGTTTTCCATTCTATCGCCTGGTGTTCCTACTCTTCTTGAGTATATGAACATGAATACTTGCTCGAAGTGTACTTTTTTTACAACATCTAGTGTATCTTCAAAGTCTTCTTCTGTTTCTCCTGGGAAACCTACTATTATATCTGTTGAAAATACTATGTTTGGTACCATTTTTTTCATTTTTTCTACTAATTTTAAGTATTGTTCTTTTGTGTATTTTCTGTTCATTACTTTTAGTACATTTGTACTTCCTGATTGAAGTGGTAAGTGTACTATTTTACTTACTTTCTTGCAGTCTTTTATTGCTTCTATTACATCATCGGTGAAATCTTTTGGGTGTGGTGATACAAAACGTATTTTTTCTATTCCTTCTATCTTTTCTACAGCTCTTAATAGAGTTGCAAATGAGTTTACTCCCTCGTATTCTTCAAATTCTATTTTCTTTTCACGTTCTACTCTTAAATATGAGTTGACATTTTGTCCTAATAGTGTTATTTCCTTATACCCTTGCTTTGCTAGCAAACGTACTTCTTCTATAATATCTTTTGGACTTCTACTTCTTTCTCTTCCACGTACATATGGAACTATACAATAACTACAAAAATTATTACATCCATTCATTATTGTTACTGATGCTTTTATTTTATCATTTCTTGAAATTGGTAAGCCTTCTATTATTTCTCCATCTATATCTATTACATCTCTTATCTTCTTGTTTTCTTCCAAGGCTTTGTAAAGGTCTTTTGGTAATTTATGAAGTGTATGTGTTCCAAATATTATATCTACATATGGGTAACTTTGTTTTAGTTTTTTTACTATATGTTCTTCTTGCATCATACAGCCACCTATTGCAATTATTGTGCCTTTATTTTCTTTTTGTTTTTTTACTTCTCCTACTTTTCCAAATAGCTTTTCTTCTGCATTTTCACGTACGCAACATGTGTTGAATAAAACTAAGTCAGCCTCTTCCATATTTAATGTTTTTTTATAATTCATTTTTTCTAACATTCCACTTAGTTTTTCTGAGTCATTTTCATTTAATTGGCATCCCATTGTTAATATATAATATTTTAATATTTTTCCTTTATTTATTTCATTTACTTTATCTATATATTTTAGTTCTTCTTCTATGTTTATTTTTTTCAAAGCTTATTTCTCCTTTTTACCATTTGCTTTATTTTATTACATTTTATAAGTTTTTTCAAGCGAAATATATTACATTTTACGACTTTTTAAAGAAAAGATTTTGGACTCGTCTAAAGCTTTCTTTTTTCAAATCTTTCTTAATTTAAACTATGTGTCCAAAAGGGACAGATTACCCATTAGGAAACGTCCCCAATGGACACAACAAAAAAAGAATGGTTTCCCACTCTATTTTATGTTTGTTATTGAATTCCATATTTTTTCTTAAATTTATCTGCTCTACCACCTGTTGTTTCTTTTCTTAAATTACCTGTCCAGTATGGATGACATTTTGAGCAAACGTCTACTTTCATTTCAGATTTTACTGAATTTGTTTTCATTACGTTTCCACATGCACATGTAATTGTACTTTCTGTATATGTTGGATGTATTCCTTCTCTCATTTTGTATTCACCTCTTCCTCTCTTTATTAAAAACTATCTTTTATATATTAACACATAAATACATTTTTTTCAAGTACTTATTATGTTTTTACCTATTTTTCTTTTTGTTCTTGTACATATTTAGCTGAAGCTTCTAATTCATCTTCTATTGATGGATGAAATACAAACTTATTAACCATATTGAACAAGCATGCTAATACTACTATGACTAGTAATACTTTTTTCCAAACTTTAGCTATCATTTTTTTCTCCCCTAAAAATTATACTACATATTAATTATACTATATTTTTCTATTTTGTCAATGATTTAATATTTTTTTATTATATCCACTAATAAAAATCCCCTTTGAAATACATATCGTGTACTTCAAAGGGGATTTTTTAAGATTCATTTTCTGCCTTCACAAAATTTCCAGCACTATTTTTGACATATTTTCTTCGTTTATTCTTTTCAACCTTCTTGATTATTTCTTCTTCAAGATTTACTCCTTTAATTTCTGCGATTCCTAATAAGAATATAGCTACATCTGCTAATTCCTCAGGAAAAGTATCTAAGCCCTTGTACCAAGCATCATGAGCTTCTGCTACTTCTCCATAGAGATGACAGAATTCTTCATTTAAATCTGTAATGTTAAATCCATGCCGTATTTTGTTTTCATATATCTCTTTTTGCAATTCTAGTAACGACATAATTATGTCCTCCTTTTGTTTTATAGTTTTGATATATATTATCACACTTCATTTTATTTGTAAATATTTCTCAATATTTTTTTATCTTATATTTTCTTCTTTATTTTCAATTTTTCTATCTATTGCTATGTTAGTAATTCTATTTTCATTTTCTACTCCATCGTGTATAATTATACCTGTTCTTGAGTCTAATATTAAAGAATAACTATTTATATTTGGTAATCTTCTTGCTGATATTTTATTTTCTCTTAGCTTATTAAACATTTCTTGTAAATCTTTTTCTATTACTTCTCTACTTTTATGTTCTTTTCCTACTGGTGTTACTCCTAATACTATTCCTATATTTATAGTATCTGTAATGTTTTCTCTATTTTTCATTATTTCTTCATATAAATTTTCTATTTTTTTACACTTTACTATTTGATCTTTTTCATCTAATTCAAAATCTTTTTCACAATTTCCTTTGTATATATTCATATGTGCTAGAAACGAAAAATTTTTCTCATATGCTATTAATGCTATACAAGACTGTAATCCTATTGTAAGTAATAATGGCTTTTGCTTATTTGCTACACCATATTCTCGCATATTTACAAACTGTAGCAAATCTTTTTCTGTTTCTTCTATATTAAATTTCATTACTTTTAAAGCATTTTCTATAAATTGTTTTTCCATCTATTTTCTCCCTTTAAGTTTAATTTTGCAAATTTTTCTCCCATCTTTTTCTCCATTTAAATTACATTTAATATTATATTTATGCTATTGCAACATTTAAAAGGCCAATTCCTATAGCTACTAAGAATACTGCAAATAGGTCTTTTAGTTTTGGCTTTTTTTCTTGTGTTTTCATGAAATATGCCATTATAATTGTTAGCACTATTGTTATTGGTTTTACAAATTGGTATAGTGTAACTGAGTTTGAAGATAAGTAGTTTCCTAAATATACTGTAAAAAATCCAAAACTTTGCTGTATAAATACCCATTTTATTATGTTTTTGTGTTCTTTATTGTATTTCCATGTGTATCCTTTTGAGAATAGTACTGTTAACGATAAATTTAATAATAATATGTATATTGCATTTGACCAATATTTTAATATGTAATGTGCTACATAGCCTAAGCCTACTTCACATATAATTCTAATTAATAAATCTTTTTGTAAAGATTTTATATTCAATTTTACATCTGCTATTGTAAACACTCCTATTAGTGTTAATGTGATAGATGCTATACTTATTAAATTAAATTGTTTAACTCCTATTATGCTATCTATAATAAATGCTAAAATAATTCCAAGTGACATATATGTAGATGATTCATAAGGGTTTAGATGTGTTAAACACCCTACAATAGTATGTTGTTTTTTATACCTTAGAAACATTGCAATAATTAGTAATATAATTGGAATAATGCTAAATTCAAATTTAATTCCATTGTTTATTGTTTCTACTATAATCATAATAATAGAAAATGGTACCATTGAAAAACACATATAGTAAAAGTAATCTTTTCTACTTATTCCTTTATTTACTAAGTGTTTATCTATATAAATTGCTATACTACTTATAAGTGCTGTTATAAATACTACTAGTATCATTTTTCTTTTGCTCCTTCTATTTCTTCATATCTTTGTTTTGACATATATTTTTGTACTATTCCATATATTAAATAGGCTAACCATACACCTAATATTCCAAGTGGAGTATAGCCTAATATAAAGGCTAATGCTATTTTTATTATTGAACTTATTATATTTCTTTTTGCTAAAAACTTAAAATCTCGTATTCCTCTTAATATTGCAAAATAATAAGTTGCACTTGCTGTTACATATGTTCCTATTAATAAAAGTGGTAATACTTTATAGTATATTTTTGCTAATTCTAGTTCTGGTAGTGATATTCTTCTAACTATTATTGCAATTGTTAAAATTAGAATTGGAAAACTTAGCTTGCAATATTTTATTACTTTTTTTGCTACTATTTTTACTGTTTCCATTTCTTGTTTTTCTTTTTTTCCTGTTGCAATTCCTACACTTATGGTAATTCCATCTCCAAATCCTTGAATAAATGCTTCATATATATTTGCAATTTGTTGCAATATTACATGAACTGCATATTCTAGCTCTCCCATTCTTGAAACAATAATATTAAATACAAAATTATCTATTTTAGATGCAATTCTTTCTACAAAGTTCCATTTAAATAAATAAAATAAATCCATAAAACAACTTTTGTTTAGCTTATATTTTACTGTTTTTGTTGTTTTAATATATAAATAAATTGCAAGTAAAGTGTCTATTGCTATTGTTACATATGCAACTCCTGCGACTCCATAGCCTTTTTTTACTACAAATATATCTAATAATAAATTTAATATTACTGCTACTATTCTTAATTTTAATATATTTCCTTGATTTCCAATTGCTCTTTGATGACCCGATAATACTGTTACTATTGAACTTTGTATAAATCCCATTAATCTTATTGTTAAATATGTTATACATATTTTATCAACTTTAAATAATTCTGGAAATGTAGGTTGTATAAAATATACTAAAATTATTGTAATTATCGAAACCACAGTTGCCATTATAACTGCATTTCCTGTTGCTAAACCTACTTTTTCTTTATTTTCTTCCCCTACTGCTTTTGATACTAGTGTATTATTTGAAACATGTATAGTTTGTATACTCATTTGCATGAAGTTTAATATAACTGCCATTGCTCCAATAGCACCTACAGCTTGTACTCCTAAAGTTGCAATAACTAATGTATCTACTAAAGTCATTAATATATTAATTAAACTTTCAAAAGCAATTGGCAGTGACCTTTTTATTTGTTTTTTTACCGTTAATTGTTCCATTTATTTCTCCTTTTTTATAAAGTTTTAATATAATTTAATATTGCATTTGACAATTTTTCTATGTCTTCAATGTTATCAATAGTAGGAATATGTATAAAAGCAATTTTAGTTTTTAATTTATTGTTTTGTTTAAAGTCTAATGCTCTATAAAATGCATTATTACATAAATAATTTCCGGCATCACATGAACTTATCGCTTTATAATTATTATCTTCTAATTTTTCTCTTAATACTCCATAATAATAATCTGTTACTAATTCTATTCCATTTAAATTTGCATTATTTTCTAAATAGATATCTTTAGTATTTGGTTTTTGCCCAAAAATTAGAACATAATCATATTCTTCTTTTAACTTTTCTTCTATTTGATTACTACTTACTTCAAAATCATTTTCTAAATATAAAACATCTTCATTATATTTTTCTTTTATATTATCTAATAGTATTTTTGCCGAATTATTATTTCCTTCAAAACCTGCAATTAATATTTTCATTTTTACCTCACTTTTTGTTTATAGTTTACTTTTCAGTTTTAAAAAAGTAAAAAATTTTATCTTATTCATTATAATATCTTATTTTATGTTTTTATACAATAGTTTAAGTTAAAAATCAACTTTTTATTAATATATAAAAGAAAACTAGCACAGATACAACCTGTGCTAGTAAATTGGAAACTTAATATTTATCTTAGGTTAATAACTATCCTAAAATTGATACATTCTCTTTTCCTACTATTTCTTCTATTTCTTCCAAAGTGCTACCATTTACAAATATTCCACCTGCTGGCATTTTGTTTTCTCCATTTATTATTTTTACTGGTGTATTGTTTCTATCTCCTGTAAAAAATTTAAGTGCTCCTCTTAATTTATCTTTTTGCTCTTCTGCTAGATTTGTAATATTTATAGTTATCTCTTTTCTTTTTGGTATTTCTTGATTTCCAAAAGTGACAGATGTCCCAAAAGTGTCAGATACCCCATTAGGAAACGTCCCCAATGGGACTATTTTGTTTGCTATTATACTTACACTTTGTTCTTCTTCACGTATACTTAAACGCCCTTCTACTAATACTATACTTTCTTCCATTAAAGCTGTTCCTGCTTGTTGGTATACATTTTCGAATACTATTGTTTCTATGTTTCCATATAAGTCTTCTATGTTTACAAATGCCATTATTTTGTTATTTTTTGTGTATTTCTTTTTGATGCTGTTTATTATTCCTGCAAATTTTACATTTTGTCCATCTTTTAGTTGAATTGCTCCTGTTTGTTCTTGTTCTTCTAGTGCTTCTCTTATTTTTAGTGTGCTTATGTTTGAACACATTTCTATTTGTTCTTTTAGTTCTTCTAATGGGTGGCCTGATATGTATAGTCCTAGCATTTCTTTTTCCATTGATAGTAGTTCTTTGTCTGAGTATTCTTTTAGTGTGTGATATGTGTATTTTAATTTTTCTAGGTCATTTTCCTCCTCAGTATTTCCGTGAGTTTAAGTCGAACATTGATACTTGGCCTTTGAAGTTCTTTTTTGATGAGTCTGATATTGAGTCTAGTATTTCTTCAAATGATGCCATTAGTGTGCTTCTTGTTTGTTCAAATTCGTCGAAGGCTCCTGCTTTTATTAAACTTTCTATACATTTTTTGTTTACTGCTTCTCCTTGTATTCTTTCACAAAATTCTGTGAAACTTTTGTATTTTCCGTTTTTTCTTCTTTCTTCTACTATGCTATCTACTGCTGATGTTCCTACATTTTTTATGCTTCCCATTCCGAAACGTATTTTACCATTTTTATCTACTGTGAACCTTGTTTCACTTTCATTTATGTCTGGTTTTAATATTTCTATGTTTAGCCTTTTACATTCTTCTATGTAGTATGGTACTTTATCTAAGTTTCCTAAAAAGCTATTTAGTGTTGCTGCCATGAATTCTTCTGGGTAATATGCTTTTAAGTATGCTGTTTGGTATGATACTACTGCATATGCTGCTGCGTGTGATTTGTTGAAAGCATATTTTGCAAATTCTGCCATTTCATCAAATATTTTGTCTGCACTTTTTTCATCTATTCCATTTCGTACACAGCCTGGAACTATTACGTTTCCTTCTTCATCTAATTGTCCATGTATAAATATTTCTCTTTCTTTTGCCATTACTTCTAGCTTTTTCTTTCCCATTGCACGACGTACTAAGTCGGCTCTTCCTAGTGAATAGCCTGCTAAGTCCCTAACTATTTGCATAACTTGTTCTTGGTATACCATACAGCCATAGGTTACTTCTAGTATTGGTTTTAGAGCAGGGTGTGTGTATACTGCGTGTTCAGGGTCTTTTTTGTTTGCTATATATCTTGGTATTTGGTCCATTGGGCCTGGGCGGTATAGTGAAACTCCAGCTATTATGTCTTCTAAGCTATCTGGTTTTAGCTCTTTCATGAAGTTTGTCATTCCTTGTGATTCAAATTGGAATATTCCAACTGAGTTTCCTTCTTGCCATAGTTTATATACTTTTGGGTCATTCATGTCTTTGTCAAATTCTACTTCTATGTTTTTATCTTTTTTTACTAAGTCTATTGTGTCTTTTATAACGGTTAATGTACGTAGTCCTAAAAAGTCCATTTTTAATAAACCTAGTTCTTCTAGGGTTGTCATTATAAATTGTGTAGATATGTTTCCTTCTCTTACATATAGTGGCACATATGTATCTACTGGGTCTTTTGTTATTACTATTCCACAAGCATGTGTTGAGGCCTGACGTGGCATTCCTTCTAGTGCCATTGCTATATCTAATAGTTTTTTTATTTCTGCATCTGATTCATATAAATCTCTTAGTTCTCTATTTTGCTCCATTGCTTTTTTTATTGTTATATGAATTTCATTTGGTATCATTTTTGCAAGTTTATCTGCTTCGGCGTATGGAACATCTAGTACTCTTGCAACATCACGTATTACCATTCTTGCAGACATTGTTCCAAAGGTTATTATTTGGGATACATGGTCATAGCCATATTTTTCGCATACATATTCTATTACTTTATCTCTTTTTTCGTAGCAGAAGTCTACGTCAAAGTCTGGCATACTAATTCTTTCAGGGTTTAGGAAACGTTCAAATAGTAGGTTATATTTTATTGGGTCTATATCTGTTATTCCTATGGCATAGGCTACTATTGAACCTGCTCCTGAGCCACGACCTGGGCCTACTGGTATATCATGTGTTTTTGCAAAATTTATGTAGTCCCATACTATTAGGAAGTAGTCTACATAGCCCATTTTTTTGATTACACCTAATTCGTATTCTGATCTTTTTGTTATTTCTTCTGGTAGGGAATTATATGCTTCCTCAAGGTTAGCCTCATTTTCTTTCCCATATCTTTTTATTAAACCTTTTTTGGTCAAATTCTCTATATAATCATAGTGTGTTTCAAAACCTTCTGGCACATCATAATTTGGTAGTATTGTATGACCAAATTCAAATTCCACATTACATTTTTCTGCTATTTTTACTGTGTTTTCTATCGCTTCTGGTACATTTGAGAAGTAATCACTCATTTCTTCTGGTGATTTTATATATAGTTCATCTGTTTCAAAACGCATTCTGTCTTCGTCTGACATTTTCTTTCCTGTTTGAATACATAGTAATACTTCATGATTATATGCATCTTCTCGTGTTGAATAATGAGCATCATTTGTTGCTACTAGTGGAATGTTTAGCTCTTTTGATAATTCTATTAATTTTTGATTTACTAGTACCTGCTCTTTTACTCCATTGTTTTGAATTTCTAGGTAGTAGTCTTCTCCAAATAATTCTTTAAACCATAGTGCTACTTTTTTTGCCTCTTCCATATTGTTATTTAGTATTGCTTGATTTACTTCTCCTGCTAAGCATGCACTACAGCATACTAGTCCTTCATGATATTTTTCTAGTATTTCTTTATCTATACGTGGTTTATAATAAAAACCTTCTGTGTAGCCTATAGAAACTAATTTTGATAAGTTTTGATAACCTTGTTTATTTTTTGCTAGTAATATTAAGTGGTTATATTTACTATCTAAATTAGGATCTTTATCATGCCTTGTTCGTGGCGCTACATATACTTCGCACCCTATAATTGGTTTTATATCATTTGCCTTGCAGGCTTTGTAAAAGTCTATAACTCCAAACATAGAGCCATGGTCTGTAATTGCTATTGCATTCATTCCTAGCTTACTTGCTATAACTGGTATATCTTTTATTCTATTTGCTCCATCTAGTAAGCTAAACTCACTATGTATGTGTAAGTGTACAAAATTTGACATCCTTCTTCCTCCAAATTTTAATATATTTTATAATATTTTTATTAACTCTCCCATATCTTTTCCGCTGTACTTGTGGTATTTTTATAATTTCAAATTTAGATATTTTATCTCCAAATTTTATTTCTACAATATCTCCGTACTTTAACATCATAGCTTGGCTTTACTACTTTTCCATTAACTGAAACTCTTCCACCATCTGCTGCTTCATTTGCAACAGTTCTTCTTTTTATTACTCTTGAAACTTTTAAAAATTTATCTAATCTCATTTTCTTCTCCTTTTCTTTCATAATGAAGTATATCATATTTTAGTTTTTCAAACAACATGAAAAAGAAAAAGAATTGAAAAATTCAATTCTTTTTCTTTTATTTATTTTTTAGTTTGCTGGTGTTGGTGCTATTGTTTTTCCATTTACTTCATCTGTTGTTTTAGTGTACTTTAATGTTACATAAGCAGAATAATTTACTCTATTAAAGTTGTATCTCCTAATGCATAAACATGTATATTACCACGATATATAGCTGTGCATTCTATTATAGTTCCAATGTCTGGTTTTACCATATATGCTACTGTTGTAGATGAACTATATTTAGATGATTCATAGAAATTTCGTTCATTGTTAACTAGGTTTATTAATTCTTGTTTTGTATTTTGGGCAGAAATTTTTGTATTAGAAATGTTTGAACCACTACCATTACCGATTGAATCTACAACAATTATAATTAAAGAATAATTTTCATTTAGTGTATATGATAAATTTTTAATTCCGTTAGTAGTTTCAGTAGAACCTTTATAAATTTCTTTAAAATTTTTCAATAAATTAATATCTAACTTATCATTTTCTTTTTCTTCATCTGCTATAAGTTTTACTCCATCTATACTTGCTAATTGCAATTTCCCATTTATTTCAAATTCATATGGATATTCATTTAATTTTGTAAATATTGAAGCTGGATTTTCACCCACTTCATATTTTGTACTTGCTACTTGACTTTTTTCTGTTACATATTGTATCTCGTTATCTGCTCCAAGTATTACTGATAATTCCTTTAATGTTGGCATTCTTTGGTCTTCTGCATATTTATCCATTTGTGCTGTTGTTATTTTTAAGTTTATTATATCTGTCGCTTCTTGTTTATTAGTTACTTCCTTTGCTTGTTTTGCTCTATTAAATATTCCATTATTTCCTAAACTTAAGTATATTGCTACACTTGCTAAAATAATTAGAATTATTATTGTTATTATTAAAGAAATTAGCGTTATTGCATTATTTTTTATTATATTTGTTTTTGTATTTTTGTTTTTCATTTGTTTACCTCCATTTTTTATTATTTTAACCATTATTAATTAATTTATTATAATATAATTTAAAAACATTTGAAGTAACTATTTAGTAAATATTAATTCTATAAATTAATTTTATATAATTATTATATATTTTATTATCTTTTTCAACAAATTTTATGTAATCAAATTGTAATCGACTTTTTTATTATTTTTTATGAATTGGTATTAATTTGTTTTTATTATATTAATTTTAGGCACAATAAAAAGCAAAACTTCAGTATTGCTTTTTATTTCTTCTAATATTAAAATTTATAATTTTTTATTTCATCTTCTATACGTTCTATAAAATCTCCTACTGAAATTTGTCCTATATCTCCTTCACTTCTTGCTCTTACTCCAACTGCATTTGCTTCTATTTCTTTATCACCTATTACTAATATATATGGAACTTTTGACATTTGCGCTTCACGTATTTTGTAACCTAGTTTTTCTTGTCTTGAGTCTAGTTCTACTCTTATTCCTTTTTCTAGTAATTTGCTATTAACTTCTTTTGCATAATCTAATTGTTTATCTGTAATTGGTAATACTTTTACTTGTAATGGTGCAAGCCATGTTGGTAATGCTCCTTTTGTTTCTTCTAAGTAGTATGCTATAAATCTGTCTATACTTCCAAATACTGCTCTGTGAAGTACTACTGGCATTTTCTTTTCTCCGTCTTTATCTATATAGCTTAAGTTGAATTTTGCTGGTAAGCAGAAGTCTAGTTGACATGTTGATAATGAATATTCATTTCCTACTGCTGGTTTTACTTGAACATCTAATTTTGGTCCATAGAATGCTGCTTCTCCTATTTTTTCTACATATGGAATTCCAATATCATCTAAAACTTTTCTTAATTTGTTTTCTGCGTTGTTCCACATTTCATCATCTGGATGATATTTTACTTTATCTTCTGGGTCTCTTAAAGATAATTCAAAGTGATAGTCTGTAATATTTAGGTCTTTATATGCTTCTAATATTAAGTTTACTACTGTTTTGAATTCTTCTTCTATTTGTTCTGGTGTTACAAATAAATGGGCATCATTTTGGCAGAATGTTCTTACCCTTTCTATTCCTTTTAATGTTCCACTTGCTTCAAACCTGCAGTCTCTTGCTATTTCTCCTATTCTTATTGGTAAATCTCTATAAGAATGTATAGTATTTGCATATATCATCATGTGGTGTGGGCAGTTCATTGGGCGAAGTACGAATTCTTCTCCTTCTACTTCCATTTTAGGGAACATTCCATCTTTGTAGTGGTCCCAGTGTCCTGATGTTTTGTATAGGTCTACTGTTGCTAGTGGTGGTGTTAATACGTGTTTGTATCCTAGTTTCTTTTCTTTTCCTTTTATATAGTTTTCTAATAATTCCCATACAATATATCCATTTGGTAAGTACATTGGTAAGCCTTTTCCTACTAAGTCATGTGTCATAAATATTCCTAATTCTTTACCTAATTTTCTATGGTCACGTTGTTTCGCTTCTTCTAGTTTTGTTAAATATTCTTCTAATTCGCTTGCTTTTGGGAATGATATTCCATATATCCTTTGAAGAGATTTGTTTTTTGCGTCTCCTCTCCAATATGCAGATGACATTGATGTTAATTTTATAGCTTTTACTTTTCCTGTGCTTGGAAGATGTGGCCCACGACATAAGTCAACAAATTCACCTTGTTTATAGAAGGATATTATTTCTCCTTCAGGTAATTCTTTTATTAATTCTACCTTGTAAGGTTCTTTTCTTTCCTCCATTAATTTAATTGCTTCATCTCTTGGTAGTTCAAATCTTTCTATAGTCAAATCTTCTTTTATTATTTTTTTCATTTCTTCTTCTATTTTTACTATATCATCTTCTGTAAATGGTTTTTCTACATCGAAATCATAATAGAATCCATTTTCAATTGCTGGTCCTATTGTTAATTTATAGTTTGGAAATAATCTTTTTACTGCTTGAGCTAATATATGAGCAGTTGTATGCCAATACATACTTTCCTCTACTTCCATTGTTCTTCCACCTTCTAATTTAATTTTAAACATTTTCTTTTCCTCCTTTACGTGAAGTGTGTACTTTTCATTATTCACTCTTCACTATTGATTTTTTATTTTAGGAATTCTCCCCTCTCTTAAAATTTTCTCTGTGTAAAAATAGAATTACGCATCTCGGGTCGCCCATGGGTGCAAACCCTACATCAAATCTTTGATTTGTATTCTTTGCTTGGTAATTTCTTCGAAGAGCGGGCAATTGCTAATATCCCCTATATGTCAAAAAAGCAATTCTGTCTTCATTCAAAAAAGCACTCACTATGCTTTTTTGTGCATAGGAGTGCTTACTTTTTATTAACACGGTTCCATCCTAATTTTTTTACTTAATTTATACTTTTAACGCAAGTCATACGTCTAGTTTTTTGCTAGAAACAATGAGGTAGTTTTTCAAATATGTTTTCTTTAAGTTTGCTTTCAGCCAGTGACAAACTCTCTCTTTTAAGTAACCTTTATTTTACTTTTTCTCATTTTCGTTTTTATTTTATTTCCTATATTTTTATTATACTACTTTTTTGTAATTAGTCAATATACTTTATGTAATTTTCATCAAATATATTTTCTACATTGTAATTTCTGGTAATGTAGGATTGTTTATATTTGTTGAACTTAAAGCTCATATCATTTGTGCCTTTTGATTAAATACTGTTATTATTTGATTCATTATTGCTTGCATTAATGTATTTAAGTCTTGTTGTGAATAATCGTTTAATATTGCACAATTGGTTTCATTTAATTTTTCTATATTTTCTAATTCATCTACAAATTCAGTAGTTCCTGTATATATCACTTCATATGTTTCACTATTCTGCATAACAGTTGCTGTAATATTTGTGTTTAAAGTACCATCTGTTGCTGAACCTATGTTATTAATATCTAATTCTACTTCTGTTTCATCATCTACGTTTACCTTAATATTTAAACTATATTGTGTAGTAGTATTATTACTTGTTATTTCTATATTCATAACATCAAATTCTGCTTCTTCTTTAAAATCTTCATATTTTATTTCAAATAAATTATCTGTATATATAGTTATTTTAGATGTATTTTTTAATAAGATTTCTGTTGCTATTGTTTCTCCTTTATATGCATATACAACAAATGATGTATCTACAAAATTAATATTTTCTAAATTATCTATAATATTGTCTATCCCCTTATTTATTCCATCCACAGTTGCATATTTCTCTATACCTAATTCAGATGCTTTTGATGCTATTAAGTTTAGAGTAACACTATCTGTTTTTAATGTATTTAAGATATTTAGTACAATATTTGAAATTAAATCGCTACTCAAATCTAATCTATATGATGTTGTAGTATATGAAACCCCATCTTTTTCTACTACTGCTTCTGTTTGTCTACTATAACAGTCTTTAGTAATATTTTGCATTATTACATTTGCATATGTTTCTTTTATATGTTTTTCTTCTTCCTCTGTTAATTTACATATACTAGAATAATCTATTGGTATTATTTCATCTGGAATATCAAATGTTGCTGTTATTCCTAATTTTTGCATTAAAACCTTTAGATTTTTATTTCTTACTCCTACATATGCATTTACAATTTCATCTGATTTTAGCGCATATATATCTCCATCTTGTAAATATTTTAAGTTAAATATTGTACTATTGCTATATTCTAATTTATTTTCTGAATATGCATAATTATTTGTTTTATCTATTTTTCCATCAGAAGTTAATTTGATTTTTTGCAAATTATTATTGACTTCATCATTAGTTGAAGAAAATTCAACTTTTCCATTTGTTATATATGGAGTTTGCTGCTTCTTTTTTTCTATTTCTTCCATTTGCAAATTTGGTGTTATTCTTAAATTTTCTGCTTCTTTACTCATATACTTCCAAAATAGCTTTTCATTGGATTTAAACAAATCTGTAAACATGTATAAACATGTTCCTACTATTCCAACTATTAATATTATAACTACCAATATTATTGCAATTATTATTCCTTTTTTTCTTCCGTAATACATTTTCTTTTCCTCCTTCGCGCGAAGCGTGTACTATTCATTATTCACTCTTCACTTTTCATTTTTCTTTTGGGTAATTTCTTTGTAGAACGGGTCGCCCAAGGGTGCGATCCCTACAATTAATTTCGTTGTTTCATTGCTTCATACATTACTATTCCTGCTGATACTGAAGCATTCAGTGATGTTATTTTACCCTTCATTGGGATTTTTACTAGAAAATCACAATTTTCTTTTACAAGTCTACTCATTCCAAAGCCTTCACTCCCTATTACTATTGCTAGTGATCCTTTTAAATCTTGGTCATAATAATATGTTTTTGTTTCCATATCTGTACCACATATCCATAAGCCTTGTTGTTTTAGGTATTTCATTGTTTCTACTAAATTATTTACTCTAGCAACTTTCATATGTTCTACCGCCCCTGCAGATACTTTATTTACAGTTGCGTTAACTGAAGCTGCTCTTCTTTTTGGTATTATAATTCCATGTACCCCTGCTGTTTCTGCAGTTCTTATAATTGAGCCTAAATTATGAGGATCTTCTATTCCATCTAATATTACTATAAATGGTTCTTCTTGTCTAGTATTTGCCTCTAATAAAATATCTTCTACTTCACAATAGTCAAATGGTGGTACTATCGCTATAATACCTTGGTGATTCTCAGTTTGAGCCATTTGGTTGATTTTTTCTTTACTGACTTCAGAAATTAATATTTTTTTATCTCTTGCTATAGCTATTATTTTGTTAATTGAACCATGTTTTTCTCCATCTTGTACAAATATTTTGTTAATGTCTCTACCTGATTCTAGTAATTCTATTACTGAATTTCTACCTTCTACTTGGTCTTGCCATATTTTAGTTTCTATTTTTGACATTTCTTTGCATATTTTATTGTTTTTTTTCATTTTTCTTCCTTTTCTTAATTTTTTGTATAATATTTATATTAATTTTCTTGACTTATGTCAAGTTTTATTGTATACTTATTTTATTCTAATATATTTTCAAAAATAATTCAATAGGAGGTTGGCATTATGGGTATAATTACATTTTTGAAAAGGCATTACAAGAAACAATTATTGAAAAAGTTAGATAGTTTGAAAAAGCTTTCTTCTAATTATTTAGAAAGTTCTGAAACTTATGCTAAACTTATTCACCCCAATTGTTCGACTGCATATATAACTACATGTAACTTCAATTCTTGTTCTTTTAATTCTGTTATGTATAACAGTTATCATTCTAACTTGGCAGATGTATTTTATAATAATTATATTCATTTTGAGCGTCTGCATCGTAGTATAGAAAAGAAGATTAAAAGAATTGAGAAAAAATTACAAGTAATTTAGCTTTTTTTTGCTTAGCACCCTATTTTTAGGGTGCTTTTTATATTAAAATATCATATTGTTAGTATATAATATATCTATTCTTCGTCTAACTTAAGTACACTTAAAAATGCTTCTTGTGGTATTTCTACATTTCCTATTTGACGCATTTTCTTTTTACCTTTTTTCTGTTTCTCTAATAATTTTTTCTTTCTTGTTATATCTCCACCATAACATTTTGCTAGTACATCTTTTCTCATTGCTGATATTGTTTCTCTTGCTATTATTTTTCCTCCTATTACTGCTTGAAGAGGTATAGCGAACAATTGCCTTGGTATACATGTTTTTAATTTTTCTATCATTTTTCTTCCTCTTTCATAAGCGGAATCTTTATGTACTATAAATGATAGTGCATCTACTCCTTCTCCATTTACCCATATATCTAGTTTTACTAGTTCTGAGCGTCTATAATCTTTTATTTCATAGTCAAATGATGCATATCCTTTTGTTCGTGATTTCAAATTATCGAAGAAGTCGTATATTATTTCATTTAGTGGTAGTTCATATATTAATGTTACTCTATTTTCATCTAAGTATTTCATATCTATATATATTCCACGTCTGCTTTGACATATTTCCATTATATTTCCTACAAATTCTTTTGGTGTTAGGATTTCAGCTGTTACAAATGGTTCTTCCATATATGATATTTCGTTTGATGGTGGTAAGTCTGATGGATTATATAGTTCAATCATTGTACCATCTGTTTTATATACTTTATATATAACTGATGGTGATGTTGTAATTAAGCTTAGGTCAAATTCCCTATCTAATCTTTCTTCTATTATTTCCAAGTGAAGTAAACCTAAGAATCCACATCTAAAACCAAAACCTAGTGCATTTGAAGTTTCTGCTTCGTATTCTAGTGCTGCATCATTTAGTTTTAACTTCTCTAGGGCTACTTTTAAGTTTTCATAGTCACTTCCATCTATTGGGTATAAACCACAATATACCATTGGATTTACTTTTTTATATCCTGGTAGAGGCTCACTTGCCTTATCATTTTTTAATGTTATTGTATCACCAACTCTTACATCTGATAGGCTTTTTATACTTGCTGCTATATAACCTACTTCTCCTGCTTCTAACATTTCACATGGCTCATAGCTTCCTGGCTCAAAGTGCCCTACTTCTGTTACTACAAAGGTTTTATTTGTAGCCATAAGTAGTATTTCATCTCCTACTTTAACTGTTCCATCTTTTACTCTAACATAGGCTATTGCACCTTTATAGTCATTGTATATTGAATCAAATATTAAACATTTTAACTTTTCTTCTTTGTTACCTGTAGGTGCTGGTAGGTCTGTTACTATTCTTTCTAATACTTCATCTACATTTAGCCCAGATTTTGCTGAAATACATGGTGCGTCCATTGCAGGTATACCTATAATATCTTCTATTTCTTGTTTTACTTCATGTGGTCTTGCATTTGGCAAATCTACCTTGTTTATTACTGGCAGAATTTCTAGGTTATTATCTATTGCTAAATATACATTTGCTAATGTTTGTGCTTCTACACCTTGGCTACTATCTACTACCAAAATTGCTCCATCACATGCCGCTAAACTTCTTGATACTTCATAGTTAAAATCTACATGACCTGGGGTATCTATTAAATTAAGCTCATATTCGTTTCCATCTTTTGCTTTATATTTCATTCTAACTGCTTGAGATTTTATAGTAATTCCACGTTCTTTTTCTATATCCATATTGTCTAAAACTTGTGCTTCCATTTCACGTTTTGAAAGAACACCTGTCATTTCTATTAATCTATCAGCTAGGGTTGATTTTCCATGGTCTATATGTGCTATTATACTAAAGTTTCTAATGTATTTTTTCTTGTCCTTCAAATTTGTCTTCTCCTTATTTTTTTCTTTCATTCTCTATTTGTTACAATCACAATATATAGCAACTGATAACTTTTGTTTATAGTTATTTTAACATAACATATTTTTAAAATCAATAGAAAAAGGGCTTTAAGTTTGAACTTAAATGTAGACTTAAGTTTTGACTTAAGCCTATTTTATAAATATATTTTGTAATTTTTGCCCTCTATTAAATCCTTCTTTATAAAAGTCGTCTAATGACATATTTAAATAGTCATATCTATAGCATAGTTCAAGTGTAATTGGACCATTATAATTACATTCTTTTAATTTTTCCATTACATAGTTCCAATTTATTGTTCCATCAAATGGTAATAAGTGTAAATCATCTTTCTTATCATTATCATGTAAGTGTACTGCAAATATTCTATCTTTAAATATTTCAAAGTTAAATTCGTCGTTAAAGTGTACATGGCAGTGTCCTGCATCATAACATATTCCAACATTATCTTTTCTTATATTTTCTAATACATATTCTAAGTATCCTTTTATTTTTGTGTTTTCAAATGCTACTTTTATACCTAACTCTTGTGCATATTGTGTTATCTCTTTTAATCTATTTAATCCTATTTCATTATAAATAGGTGCTATACTTTTACTTGTTAGGTGCATTACTACCATTGGAATGTTATATTGCTTACAGTTTAAAATATCTTTTTTATATTTTTCTACTAGTCTTTCTCCTTCCAATCCTTCTTCCCAAATATAATTAATATTTTTATATCCCAAATGTGCAAATATAATGTTTAAGCCTAATTCTTTACATATTTTTACTTGCTTCTCTTGAGAGCATTCCCAATCTTTATCATACCATTGAATAAATACATTTTTAAAGCCCGCATTCTTTATTGAATTTATAGTTTCTAGTACGTTTACATTTTCATTACTGTTATGAACAACCACTGCTATTTCTTGCATATAATCCTCCTTAAATGAATTTTTCTACTTCTATAAATAGTCTTCCTTTTCTACTATTACCTAATATATTTTTTATTACAAATCTTCCTTTTCCACGAATTGTTACTATGTCATTTTCTTTTACTTCTTTTGAGGATTTTTCTATTATTTCATGGTTTAATAATACTCTTTCTTGTGATAATAATTCATTTGCTTTTCCTCTTGAACATCTTGCAAGTTCTGAAACTATATTGTCTAACCTCATTGAGGCAACTGTTATTTTTATATTTTGTGTTTTTATTTCTATTTTCCTTAAATTTTGTAATTCTATTTGTTCTACTCTTGACTTACTAAATCTTGTTAAACTAGAAATATTTGTAATTAAAAATTTTAACATCTCTGACATCACTAAAATATCTGCTCCATTTTCTTCTACTAAAATGTCGCCTATTTTTTCTCTTGATATTCCTAATTTCATTAGTCCACCTAAGTAATTTTTATGTGTATATTCTCCTTGCATTTCATTTGGCAATTGTATTCTTATACAATTTATATATTCATTTAGATTAATATTTCGTATTATATCAGTTAACTTTTCTGGATAAATTACTAATATTTTTCTTTCCGCTTCTTCAAATCCACCTGTGAAAAAATAATTAGATATTTTTTGTGATTTCAAAAAATTTTCTAATAGCTTTTGCTCCATTTCATCTAAAAAATCTGTGGTTTGAATTTTATTTTTAGTTTCACAAAACCTTATTTTATCCATTACTTTTGATATTAGTAATCTATCCTTTTCATTTTTATATTTATTTATGATATTTCTATCCATATTTTCTCCAATTTTATTTTTAGTTGCATTTTTTTAAAAAAGTCAAATTAGAAATTTCCCAAAAGGGACAGATTTCTCATTAGGAAACGTCCCCAATGGGAACTAAAATAAATATTTTTCCTCTAATTCTCCTACATTTCCAGCTTCTATAAATTTATCTGGATAAGCATAGCATTTTAGTTCTACATTTTCTAGTTTGTTTTCTGCTATTACCTCTTTTACTTTTGTTGCTAATCCACCTACTATACTAGCATCTTCTATTGTTATTACATTTTTTGTTTTTGTAATTGTTTCTATTATTGTTTCTTTATCAAATGGTTTTAAAAATCTTGCATTTATTAGTTCTACACTTTTTCCTTGTTTTTCTAATTCTTGCGCTATTTCCATACCTTTTACTGCCATTTTCCCTATTGCTATTATACTTATATCTTTTCCTTCTTTTAGTATTTCTGCTTTTCCTCTATTTATCTCTTCGTGTTTTTCAAATTTTACTTTTTCACTTTCTCCACCTCTTGGGTATCTTATTACTACTGGTGAATTTAATGTTATTGCATATTCTAACATTTTCTCTAGTTCTTTAAAATCTTTTGGTGCCATTATGCTTAAGTTTGGTACTAGGTTAAAGAATGCTAGGTCTAATAGCCCTTGATGTGTTTCTCCATCATTTCCAACAACTCCTGCTCTATCTACGCACAAAACGACTGGCAAGCTTTCTATGCATATGTCGTGTATTACTTGGTCATATGCTCTTTGGTAGAATGATGAGTATATTGGTACTACTGGTTTTAAGCCTTCTTTTGCAAGACCTGCTGCTAAGCTAACCGCATGTTGCTCTGCTATTCCTACGTCAAAAAATCTGTTAGGATATTTTTCTTTAAATTCTTTTAGCCCTGTTCCATCTGTCATTGCTGCTGTTATTGCTACTATTTTTTCGTTATTTTTAGCTAAGTCTACTAATTTTTCTCCAAATACTGTTGAATAGTCCTTTTTCTTTTCTTTTTTTGATTTTCCAGTTTCTATTTCAAAACTACCTGTTGCATGAAATTTGTCTGGGTTTTCTTCTGCTGGTTTATAACCTTTTCCTTTTTTGGTTATTATATGTACAAGTACTGGCTCTTGCTCTTTTTTCGCTAATTTTAAAATCCATTCTATTCTTTCTATATCATGACCATCTACTGGTCCTAAATATTTAAAACCTAAATCTTCAAAAAACATATTAGGTAAAACTAATTGTTTTAAGCTATATTTTATTCTTCTTGCTACTCTTATTATTGGTGTTCCTATTTTAGGTGCTTTTTCTAAAGCTTTTCTTATGCTGTTGTTAGATTTTTTGTAGAATTTTCTAGTTCTCATTTTAGTTAAAAATTGGGATATTCCACCTACATTTTTTGAAATACTCATTTCGTTATCATTTAATATTACTATTAATTTCGTTTTACTATTTCCTGCATCATTTAAAGCTTCTAATGCCATTCCCCCTGTTAAAGCTCCATCTCCTATTATTGCTATTACGTTATTGTCTTCTTTTTTTATATCTCTTGCTCGTGCCATACCAAGTGCTACTGATATTGATGTACTACTATGGCCTGTATCAAAACTATCGTATTCAGATTCTTTTATTTTTGGGAAACCAGATATACCACCTAGTTGCCTTAAAGTATGCATTTTATCTTTTCTGCCTGTTAATATTTTATGCACATAAGTTTGATGCCCTACATCCCATACTATTTTGTCTTTAGGAGTATTAAAAACACTATGAAGTGCAATAGTTAGTTCTGTAACACCTAAGTTAGAAGCTAAGTGTCCACCTGTTACTGATACTGTGTTTATAACTTTTTCTCTTATTTCTTTTGCTAGTTGCTCTTTTTCTTTTATATTAAGTTTCTTTAAATCTTCTGGATTATTTACTTTATCTAATATGTTATCCATTTCTACATCCCTTCTCCACGCAAAAGCGTATATTATTTACTATTCATTCAAGTCATGCCTTTGAAGTGCAACCCCTACAATTTCATTTTTACATTAGGAATAATAATGTACATGCTGATATTGGTATTGTTATATTATCTGTTCCTTTTGTTGATACTGCTTCTATTATTGTAAGTATTATTGCTGTTACTATTGATTTTATTGCCCATAAATTTATTCCTGTAAGCCCTAAATATATTGCTATTATTATGAATGTTATTACAAACATTGTTAGTGATCCTACTAATGTTTTCTTAGTATTTCCTATTTTGTATTCATAGCTTTTTACTCTTTTCCCTATAACTGCTGCTAATCCATCTCCATACCCCATTATTAGTACACTACATAATCCTATTTCTGGCTTATTTGTTATTCCAAATGTTATTATTGCTAATATTAATAGTGAAATAGCATAGTATACTGTCCCTAATCCATCTTGACTTTCTCGTTCCATTACTGATATTAAGTTCTTCTTATATGAAATATAATTTATTACTACAAAGCTTAATGGTACTATACTTGCCCATAATGCATTTTCGAAAAAGTACATTGCTATAAACCACCAATTAGAAAGCATTATATGTATAAATTTTCTACTTACCTCTTTTCCTATTTTTTTGAAAAATTTTGCAAATACTATAATAATTCCTATAAATATATATGATACTATTATTCCTAATATATTTTTCATTTTCTACTACCTTCCATTTTTGACTATTATTTTATCACAATTATATACATTTTTCTATAAAATATTACATTTTTATTTCATTTTTATTAAAATATTGAAAACAGATATTGGTTATACTATAATTTAATAAGAATATTTATATATTTAAGAAGGGAATTGATTAATTATGAAAAAATTTAAAAGAATAGCTTGTGTAATTTTGTTAATATTATTACTTTGTTCAAGTGTTTTCGCTACAACTACTAGTTCAGAAAAGGCAAAATTAGAAATAGTAGAAAATAATATTTGTACAATTAATATTACAGATAAAGCTGTATTTGAAAAGAAAATTATTGATTATGATTTAGACAAAAAAGAATTAACTATTGGTTTAAAAGTGACTAATAATGCTGTTAGACCTTTAGATAAACCAAGTGAAATTGTTCTAGTTATAGATAACTCATTAAGTATGGATGAAACAATTTCAACTGGTGGTTCGAGAATGGAAGCTGTTGCAGATTCTGCTAAACTTCTTGCAACTGAACTTTTAAAATTAGATACTGTTAAATTAAGTGTTGTTAGTTTTTCAACAGGAACTAATGAAGGAACTATTACAGATGCAAAATTAAGAACTGGTTTAACAAATTCTAAAGATACTGTAATGACAGCTATAACTGAAGTTGCTAACGATGCTTCTGGTGTAAGAACTGACATTGAAGCAGGTATTACTCTTGCAAGTCAGCAATTTACTGGTACATGTGATAACAAATTTATAATTTTATTAACAGATGGTGTTCCTAATATATCTTTAGGAAGCAATAAAATTTTATATTCTGGAGCAACTGCAACTAATACAAAAAATGCACTTAAAAAACTTGAAAATGATGGAATTCAAATATTATCTATGATGACTGGTGTTACTACTGATGTAGAATCTCAAACAGGCAAAACCTATAAAGAATTAGCTGAAGAAGTTTTTGGAACTCCTGAAAAACCTACTGTTGGAAAATTCTATTATATTACTGATAGTGAAATTGAAGAAACTGTTTCTAAAACAATATTAACTCAATTAATAGCACCAGAAGATGGAATTTTAACTGATATTGATATTTATGATTATTTTCCACAAGAAATAGTTAATAACTTTGATTTTGAATATGTAACACTTCCTACTTTAGGAACTGTATCAGAAGATATTGATTTACAAAATAATATGATAGTATGGCATATTGATAGTTTAAGTTATGGAGAATCAGATACTCTTTCTTATAAATTAACTTTAAAAGATAATATTGATGAATCAATAGTTGATGTTGTTTTAGATACTAATGAAAAAGTTGATATTACTACTGAAAAAGTATTAGACGAAAATGGCCAAAAGAAAATTATAACATCTGATGTTACTCCAAAGGTAAAGGTAACTTTAGTAGAGGATACTACTAAAGCTCCAGACCCTATTCCTCAAACAGGTACAACAATAACATTAACTGTTATATTTGGAATTGCATTAATTGCTTGTATAATAATAGGAACAAAATTATATATAAATCATAAAAATATGAAATAAACTAATAACGCTATTTAGGAATATCCTAAATAGCGTTATTCTATTTTAAATCTTCTTCTATATTTAATAATCTATTATATTTTGCAACTCTATCTGTTCTACATGGTGCTCCTGTTTTTATTTGTCCAGCATTTGTTGCTACTGCTATATCTGCAATTGTTGTGTCTTCTGTTTCTCCTGAGCGGTGGGAAATTATAGTTCTATATCCTGCTTTTTTAGCTATTTCTATACAATCTAAAGTCTCTGTTAAAGTTCCTATTTGATTTGGCTTTATTAATATTGCATTTGCTACCCCTTTATTTATTCCATTTAATAATCTCTTATTATTTGTAACAAATAAATCGTCTCCTACTAATTGTACATCTTTTCTCATTTTTTCAGTTAATATTTTCCAAGAAGACCAATCATTTTCTGCTAGACCATCTTCTATTGATATAATTGGATATTTATTAGTAAGTTCTATAATATAGTTTATCATTTCTTCTTTTGTTTTTAACATATCTTTTTTCCAAAAGTAATAACCTTCTTCTCCAATTTTTCTTGCTTCTTCCCACATTTCTGTTGCTGCTACATCAAGTGCAATATAAATATCTTTTCCTGCTATATATCCCGCTTTTTGTATTGCCTCTAATATAAGTTCTATTGCTTGTTCTTCTCCTTCTAAGTTTGGTGCAAAACCTCCTTCATCTCCTACTGCTGTGCTATATCCTTTTTCTTTTAAAATTTTCTTAAGTTTATGGTATACTTCTACTCCCATTTCCATTCTTTCTCTAAATGTTATTGCACCTATTGGCATAATCATGAATTCTTGCATACTAATATTGTTGTCTGAATGCTTTCCGCCATTTAATATATTCATCATTGGAATTGGTAGCTCGTGCGCATCTATCCCTCCTACATAATTATATAACTCCATTCCTAATGAATTTGCTGCTGCCCTTGCTACTGCTAATGAAACTCCTAGTGTTGCATTTGCACCCAAATTAGATTTATTTTCGCTACCATCTAATTTTATTAGTTTTTCGTCTATTTCCCTTTGATTATATACATTCATATCTTTTAAATTTTTTGCAACTTTTTTGTTAACATTATCTACTGCTTTTTGAACACCTTTACCATTTAGTCTATCACCTTCATCTCTTAATTCTACCGCTTCATAGCTTCCTGTTGAGGCTCCTGATGGTACTAATGCTATTCCACTAAATCCGCCCTTCTGTTATTACTTCTACTTGAACTGTTGGATTTCCTCTTGAATCAAATACCTCTAATGCTTTTATATCTCTAATACCTAAATAATCTTTCACTTTTTACTTTCTCCTCTCATCTTTTTTTATTATATTATTTCCATATTTTCCAAAATATTTCATATAAAATAAAAAATTATAGTAGATTTTCAGGATTATTTATGGTATTATATTTCTTGTATATAATCCAATACACATATTGGGGTATCGCCAAGCGGTAAGGCATCGGACTCTGACTCCGACATTCCTGTGTTCGAATCACAGTACCCCAGCCAGAATATTTAATTATATTTATACTTAAAATAGGGCATAGTTTTGCTATGCCCTATAATATTTTATTATTATATTATTTGTAAGTTATTTTAATTTATAAATTCTCTTTTACACAGTTTAAAGCTTCCATAATTACCTTATCCATATCAAAATATTTATATTGACCTAATCTTCCCCCAAATATTACTTTATTATCATTTTTTGCAAGGTTTGTATATTTTTCATATAAACTATTATTTTGGTCATTATTTATTGAATAATATGGTTCTTTTCCTAAAGTCCATTTATCTGGATATTCTTTTGTTATTACTGTTTTAGGTGATATTTGATCAAATTCAAAATGTTTATGCTCTATTATTCTTGTATATGGAACTTCATATTCTGTGTAGTTTACAACTGCATTTCCTTGATAATTTCTTTCATTTAGTATCTCTGTTTCAAATTTTAAGCTTCTATATTCTAACTCTCCATATTGATAATTATAGTATTGGTCTATTGGACCTGTGAATATTATTTTATGTGCTATGTTTTCTAATTCTTCCCTATGTTCAAAGAAATCACAATTTAGTTTTACTTCTATTCCTTTAAGCATTTTTTCTATAATTTGTGTGTAGCCCCCTATTGGAATACCTTGGTAGATATCGTTAAAATAGTTGTTATCATATATGAAACGAACTGGAAGTCTTTTTATTATAAAGCTTGGCAATTCAGTTGCTTTTTGCCCCCACTGTTTTTCAGTATATCCTTTTACTAATTTTTCATATATTGTTTTTCCTACTAAGCTAATTGCTTGTTCTTCTAAGTTTTTAGGCTCTACTATTCCCGCATCTTTCTTCTCTTCTTCTATTTTTGTTTGTGCTTCTTTTGGAGTTACTACTCCCCATAGTTTGTTAAATGTATTCATGTTAAATGGCATGTTATATAGTTCATCTTTATAACGTGCTACTGGGGAGTTTGTATAACGATTAAATTCCGCAAATTTATTAATATATTCCCATACTTCTTTATTGCTTGTATGGAATATGTGTGCACCATATTTATGTACGTTTATTCCTTCTATGTTTTCTGTGTAGATATTTCCACCTATGTTAGGGCGTTTATCTATTACTAGGCATTTTTTGCCTTTTTTGTTTGCTTCATAGGCAAATATTGATCCAAATAGGCCTGATCCTACTATTAGGTAATCGTAGTTCTTCATATGACTCTCCTATTTTATAAATTTTAATTTTATTTTATTTAATAATAAATATGTAAATTCATCTTTTTGTAATAATAACATTATTCCATATGTTCCTATTCCAACTATAACTTGTGCAATTATACAATATAAATTATTTTTTATGAAATTTTCTATAATTATACATATTGCAAACATTATTAATGATGCAATGATATATTTAATTGATAGCTTCAATATTTCTAATAATTTAAAGTCTTTTTTTACAAAAACAAATTGTAATATTGTAACAGATATTTCAGCTATCACAGTTCCTACTGATGCACCAAGAGCTCCACATCTTTTTATTAATACTATATTTATACCAAAATTAACGATTGCGCCAACTATAACTGAAATTGTATACTCTTTTTGTCTTTTTGTTGGTAATAAATATTGTGTTCCTATTACATTACTTAAGCCTATTGCCAGTACAATTGGACTAATTACACACATTAGTATTGATACTTTTTCGTATCCTTGTCCAAAAAATAGTGGTACGAAATTATTAGATACTGCAATTATTCCAAATACCATTGGAAATGCTATAAAAAATACAAAATTAAAAGCTCTTTTCATATATTCCTGTATTTTTCTTGTATCTCCATTTATAAATGTATTCGCCATTCTAGGAACCATAACAGTGCCCAATGATGTAACAACTGTAAGTAACATTTTTATTACTTTTTGGCTTTGTTCATAATAGCCTACTTCCGACTTGTCTGTTATAATTGCTCCTATCATTACTTTATCTAAAACAGTATATATTTGTACTGCTATTTGTGGAATAAATAATGATATTGTAGGCTTTAAATGCTTAATAATATTTAATTCTTTAAATTCTATTTTAGCTAAAAATTTATGCAAATATGTCCATAGTGTTATATTTCCAAATAAGGTAGATAATACATATATTATAAAATATATTATTAAATCATTACTATTTTTAATAAAGATAAATATCAATACAATACTTATTATTTTTATTATTATATTTCTAATTACAACTTTTTTAAATTCTTCTAAACCTTGAAATAACCAACTTATATCTAAACAATTAGCTATCATTTCTAGTAACAATATCTTATAATAAACACTATACTCACCGTTTCTAGTAAATATTAAATAAAATATTGCCATAGATATAAACATTGTTATAAACCTTAATATCAAAATTTCCCAAAATGTTTTACTATATTTTTGCTTATTATCTTGTAGATATGCTATTTCTCTTTGCCCATACATTGCTATCCCTAATGAGCCAAATAGTATAAAATATGTTACAATTGATATTGTATAACTATATATCCCTATATTTTCTGCTCCTAGTACTCTTGATATATATGGTGTTGTTATTAATGGTAATATAATTATTAATATTTGATATATTAAATTATATATGTAATTTTTAGTTATTGATTTTTTCATTCTTTATATCCTCTATAATTTCTTCTAGTACTCTCTTTGTATAATATCCATTGATTACCTTATTTTGTAATTCTTTAACATTTTTTCTTTTTTCATTATAATCTTTTATATTCAAATTATTTATTTCATATAAGTTTTCTATTGTATACCCAACATTATATTTTTTTACTAAGTTAGCAATCGCAGATTTTTCCCATACAATTACAGGAACTCCCATTGCTAAATAACATGATAGTTTATGTGGGTTGTTATATTTAGTATAATTTTTGAATCCTTCATTTTGATCTCTCTCGTCAAAATTCCCATCCCATATTAACCCTATATCTCCATTCATTTTGTTTGGTAGTTCTTCTGGCTTAAAAGCTCCTTTATATAGTATTTTATCATTTATACTCTCATCTATACCTTTTCCATATAGGTTAATTGTATAATCCATTTTTTCTTTATTTAATTCATATATAAATGGAGATTTATTTTTAGCTAAGTTTCCTGCATATATTACTGTTAGTCTATTTTCTATAGTTTTATTATATTCTATTTTTTCTTTATCATCACATATATAATCAAATAATTCTAATATATATATTTTACTTTCATTAATTCCTTTTTCTACTAAATATTGTTTCATTATTTCATTATGTACTATAATATATTTAAAGTGACTTATAACTTCAATTTCATCTTTAAACATATTATTATTTGGGATTCTTATACTATTTAAATCATGTATTAAAAGAATATTATTTTTTGAAATAATTTTCATTGCATTTTTACTTTTTGCAAATGGATATTGTATAACACATGTTTCTTTACTAAGTCTTATTTTTAAAATAAGAAAAATTTTATCAATTTTTCTTATTTTTTTATCATCAGAATAATATGTCTTTTCTTTTACATCAAAAAATTTTCTTAATATTGTTATTATATCTTTAGGTGCTTTTGGACCTGCATTTAATTTATTTCTATCCATATATGTTATAACTTTCATTAATATTATCTCCTTATAATATTTTTTATATATTTTTTTATAAATATAATATAAATTCTAACTTTGATATATATATTAAATTCTTTATATTTTTCATCGCACCATTTACATATATCCTTTATATTTATATATGACGGATTTGAACCTTCTATATAATACTTTAATGTTAAAATTAGTTGCTTGTTCCACCATTTTTTTGAATTAAATATATTCTTTTCTTCTATCATGTTTTTGATTATATACTTTTCTTCTATATTTTGTTTTAGAAAATCAACTTTTATATTACTTGATATATTTTTTGAATGTACTCTATATATTCCTACTGGTTCTTTTATTGCATAAGCATTATTTCCATATACTAAGGCTCTTAAATATATTGATGAGTCATTAACCATATTCATCTCATTTAATTTAGCCATATCAAGAATTTTTTTTCTAAATACTGTAGAAAATGTAGATGTAGGTTTAACAAGTTTATATTGGAATTTTTCAAGATACTCTTTACAAGGTATTAATTCATTAAAGTTAAATTCATTATCCTTTAAAATATTTTGTTTTTCGTACATAGTAGTTGTATTTCCTAATATTAAAGAAATTTTATCATCTTTATCTAAAATATCTACAGCTTTTTTAAAAAAGTTAAAATCCGTATAATAATCATCATCATCGCAAAATATTATATATTCTCCTATAGCTCTTTTATATCCTATTTTTCTGCCAAAACCTGCACCTTTATTTTCTTTATTCTTATAATATTCAATGTTTATTTCATTTTCTTTTATCTGATTTATGTAATTTTCAATGTTTTGCGTTGAATTATCATCAATAACAATAATTTGAATGTTATTATAATTTTGTTTTAAAATACTTTCTATGCATTCTTTTAATTGCTTTTCTCTATTATATGTAGGTATTATTATTGAAATTGTATGATTATTCACTATTTTTACCCTCTTTCTCTAAAATTTTATCTAATTCATAAAATTGCTTATTTGCACTTTCTCTAACTTTTTCTAAGTTTTCAATATAATTACTATCTAAATTTTGTGGAATACTTGATGGAATGTCATTTATTCTTATATATATTCCATTAAATTTTATATCTTTTAATACATTAATCATTTTATCACTATATATTATAGGTAGTACTTTTTTATTAAACACCAATCCTAATATCATTGCATGAAATCTCGTTGCAATAATAATCTCAGCTGTTGATATTTCTTCAATTGCTTTATTTATATTTCCTTTATATTTATGTATTCTAATGTTATTCTTTGTATTATATTTTTTTAGAATTCTTTTTATTGCTCTTTCGTCACCCTCTGATTTGCAAAAAGACATAAGTACTATTTCATACTTATCTTTTTCAAATTTTTCTATTAGCTTTATTATAAAATTTTCATACTGTTGCATATATTCTTTTAGTTTTGGATTATTTATTAAGTCAATTATAGAAATTACTACTTTCTTATTTTTATTAACTGTATAATTTGAATTATTTAGGGAAAATACTATGTCTGATTCGTATCTAACATTTTTCAAGTCATTAAACATATCATATGATTTTTTTTCTCTAAAACAAACATCTTTATTTTTGCTAAAAATTTCATTTTTTATTATTTGCAAATATTCTTGTGTTTTATATGGTCCTACATTACAACCTAATGTATAATTATTCGCTCTATTATTATAATAATCTCTTTTTAGATTTTTCCTTATTTGTTCTATATTTCTATCATCTTGTATAAAAATCGAACCACCTAAGTTTATATGTATTGATTTATTATATCCGATAATAGTATTTAAACTTACTTTTTCTTTTGTTATTACTCTAATAATTTTATTAAATATTTTTAATATACTGCATCCATATATTTTTACATTTTTATTTAACTTCTTATATCTAAAAAATGAGTATGAATAAAACATATTTTTATATCTATCTGATATTATCTTTATAAATAAGTCATCTCCTAAATTCTTTTTTAAATATGAATTTAAAAATACTTTGTTTAATTTATTTTTTTCTTTCATTAATTTATACCTTTTATCTTCTTTCTTATTATCTATTAAAAAACATCTTTACTATTTTGATAATATTAAAACAGTTCAAATATATTAATACGCACATTATTTTTTTATTTTTTGATATATATTTATTTTTTAATATATTATATACATTATCATTATAATGTTTTTTTATAGTTCTATATATTTTTTTATTTTCTTTAAAATTTACTGAACCTTTTATTTTCTGTAATATATTAGTTAATTGTAAATAGTAATATGAATCTGCTTCTTCTTTTAAGTCTGGATATGTTTCATATATGAATTTTCTTATTTCATCTGAATAATATATCATATCTAAATGTCTTTTATCAAATTTAGTATTTGTAAAGCTATTTTCCCTAATAATATAATGGTATCCTGAATATTTTATATGTACAGTTTTATTAGTTTTATATAATAATTTATATAATGTAGCTAAATCCTCATATTTTCTGTGTATTGGATATTTTATTGTTTCAAATAACTTCTTGTCAAATAATTTATCACAACAACTTCCATCTATATCATCTATTAAAAGTAGTTTTTGTAACGCTCCCTTGTTATTTACACAAAAGTTATTATTACAGTTTACAATTCTGCTTCTTCCATTTTTCTCTATACTTTTTCCACAACAAGAAATTTGTGCATTATTTTCTTTGCAAGCTAAGTATAATTTTTCAATCATATCTGGCTCTATATAATCATCTGCATCAATAAAAGTTATATAATTACCTTTAGCTTTATCAATTCCTATGTTTCGTGAAACACTAACACCTTGATTTTTATTATGAATAACAACTACATTATCATAATTTTCTTTATAGTTATCACATATTTTCCCACTATTATCTGTAGAACCATCATTAATTAATATAATTTCTATATTTTTGTATGTTTGATTTATGATTGAGTCTAAACATTTTTTTAAATATTTTTCAACATTATATATTGGTACAACTATACTTATTAAAGTTTTATTCATATTATTTTCTCCATTAAATTTATTCAATACTTACTTTATTTTTTATAATTTTTGTTTCTATTATATGTTTCATCAAAAATAGTAACGGAATGAAATACAGTAAACCTATTTCTACATATATTACTCCATACCAGCATATTCTAAATATTGCTACAATTATAAAACAATATACATAAAATCTGTAACTACTTTTCATATTTAATATTAAATTAATTATGAAAAATTCTAACAATGAAAATATTATTACTCCTATTATTCCAAAATTTACTAGTGGCTCACTTAATAAATAACTTCCGCCTGGTGTATTATATTGTTTTTCTAAAAACCTTTCTATTCTTTGTTGTGATGGGATTAATGGAATTGCTTCTACAACATATGCTAAATATGTTTTTCCTTTTAGTAATTTTTCATTTTTTGCATATTCTACTGATACATTATATATATATCCCAAATCAGAAGCGGTATTTTGTATTAATATTTTTCGTATAAAATTAATATTAGATTTGTTATTTACTCTTGCCTCTCCAATAAATACTAATACTAATAATACCGTTATTAATATTAACCCATATTTCATAATTTGCTTTATACTTATTTTGTTCTTTATGTTACATATTGAAAGTATTACAATTAATATAATAATTCCTATAATGTCAACTCTTTCATAATGTGCTAAAAACCATAAAATACAAAATATATAAGAAAATTTTACCATTTTGCTCTCTTTTAAATTTGGATATGCAAATATTAATGAAATTATCACTAAATGATTCCATGCATCACCTGGTAACAAATGATTAAATCTTACTGTTTCACCAAAGCTTTTGAATGGCAATGATGGTATAGCTACTATTGCAAATATTATTGCTATAATTGAACAAATATTGGAAAATACTTTACTTGTTTTTGGTCTCAGTTTTAGCAATTCCTTTTCTTTTTCTAATATATTTGAATTTATTAATACTAAACAAGTTATAACATTATATATTATCAAAATAGTATTAATTTCAACATAATATAATGGTATATTGCTTGATTGTAATACACCATAAGAATTGCCAAAATTATACTGAAAATATATAGGTGATAAAATATAATTTAGTATTAATATTTTTATTGTAAACATAGAGTATTTCGCTTTAACTATTATATATATAACAATTAATATATTAAATAAAAGTAACAAATTAGATTGCTTTGTAATATAGTATGTAAATAGAAATATATTTAATAAAATTAAAATTATTATACTCTCTATTATATTTTTTTTAGTCATTTTTTCATTATTCTTTTTCACTGTTTAATACCTCATTATAAAATTCTCTTAAATCTTTCTTATATCTGCTTATATCGAATGGATTATTCCAGTAAATCTCATATGCACTTGTATTAAGTCTTTTCAAATACTCATTATCTCTAAATAATTTTATTTTGTCTTTTAAATCTTCTGCTGAATTTCTTTTGAAATTTACTCCTGTTATTCCTTCTTTTATAAATTCAACAGCTGCACACTCATCAGATACTATACATGGCAGACCTATAGATAATGCTTCTAATATCGTTAGTGGCGCACATTCATACCATAATGATGGAAATATTAATGCTCTTGCATTTTTCATATATTCTATAACTTGTTCACTTTTTTTCCATCCTAGGAAGTCTATTTGTGGATAATCTTTTTTTAGTATTTCTAATTGTTCTCCATCTCCAATTACTATTCCTTTTTCGTGTAAATTAGTAATAGCTTTACAAAAAAGTTCTACTCCTTTTTCTTTAGATAATCTTCCAACATAAAGATAATAATCATTTTTTTCAATGTTATTTATTTTATTTTCTTTGTTTGTTTGTATAGGATTATATACCCTTTTTATTATTGTATTTGGTTGTAAATTTATTCTCATTTGTTTTATGCTAAAATCTGAAATAGATACTACATATTTTATTTTTTGATTCATCTTTACTAATTTATTTTGTACAAATTGTCTCACAATTCTGTATACTTTAAACATATAATTTCTTGAATCACAATTGCATTTTATACATTTATATGACATTGGATTTATATTACATATTTCTTGTTTTGTATAATTATATAATCCTCCATTAGGACATAAAGAGAAATAATCATGTAAAGTAACTATAATTTTAAAGCCTTTCTTATTAGCTATATAAAACACACTACTTGAAAGAGCCTTGCTCCAACTATGAATATGTATTATTGTATCATTCTTATCAAATTTCTTTAATAGTTTTCCAAAATCTCTTTTAGCTTTTATATTCCATATTCCATTTATGGCTCCTCTTATTTTATTTTTATCATGTAATGATTCTTCTTGATTAGTAGTTATATAGTGTATTTTTTCATTCTCTTTGTTTGTATTTTTATCAACACTAGAAAAGAAATATACATTTATTTTTTCGTCATTCTCGAAAGCTTTTGCAGTATTTATTGCTACTTTTGCTGCTCCCCCATTTATGTAGTTTATATCATTTACTATTATTATATTTTTTAATTCACTCATTTAGCTTTCACCACCTTACTAAAAGAATATTATTCTTTATATATCTTTTTATATTCTTCTATAGTATTTTTCATATTATATTTTTCTATTACATCTTGTTTAGCGTTTTCAGTTATTCTTTCTATATTTTCTATATCAAGTTCATTCATTATTTGCGTATAATCATTATGACTTTTAGCTATAAAACCATTTTGTGAATTTTCTATTACATCTTTATTTCCTATAACATTACTAACTATACAAAGTTTTTTCATATACATTGCTTCTAGTAGTGCAATTGGTAATCCCTCCCATAATGAGGGTAATATAAAAATATCATTATCATTTAAAATTTTTATAACCTCTTTACGTGTTTTCCAACCAGTTATATTTATATTTTTACCTTTTAGTTCATTTTTTAAATTTCCATCACCAATCCAAGTAAATTCTTTGTTTATATTTTCAGTAGCTATTTGATTGAATTCCTTAGGATTTTTTTGATAGTTTATTCTACCTATTGTACATATTTTTAATTTATTAATATCTATTTTTCTATTTTCTAATCTTTTTATTTCTTTATCTATTTTTTCTAAATATATACCGTTATTAATGCAAATTGAATTTTTTGTAAGTTTTTTTGCCTCTTCATATTCTCCTTTTGAACATCCTATTATTATACATTTTTTTAATGTCGCAACCTTCTCAATTAGCCAATATGTAATTCTTTTAATTTTTTTCGTATTTTCCATTAGAAAAGAGAATCCATGTGGGTTATACAATAGCTTTATTTTTTTATTCTTTATCGCTAGTCTTCCTATAATTCCTGCCTTCGAAGAATGTAAATGTACTATGTTCGGTTTTTCTATATTTATAATATTTTTTATTTCTTTTATTGCTTTAATCTCATTTTTTATATTTATATCTCTTTTTAAATAATTAGATTCTATAAATTTTATATTTTTATTAAAATAATCTTTAAAATTCTCTGGCGTTTGTTCTCTTCTAGCATATATTATAGTTATGTCATATTCATCGCTTGTTGAATTTACTAAATCCACTAAAAAAGTAAATACTCCTCCTCCAAAAGCTTCTACAATATGAACTATCTTTTTTTTATCCATATTTTTCTATTTAGCTCCTTCTTTTATAAACACTTTTCCAATTGTCCATATAAAAATTTTCGTATCTAATTTCAATCCTCTTTTTTCTACATATTCTTTATCAATTCTTAGTCTGTCTTCAAAAGTTGTTTCGCTTCTACCATTTACCTGCCATAAACCTGTTAGTCCAGGTTTTACTTTTATTATTTCATTAAAGCTCTCTTGCATATCTTTTATTTCTCTTGGCAAATAGGGACGTGGACCTACTAAACTCATTTGACCTTTTAGTACATTTATAAATTGTGGAAATTCATCAATACTTGTATTTCGTATAAATTTACCTACTTTTGTTATTCTTGGATCATTTTTTAGTTTTTTATATTTTTTATATTCTTCTCTTGCCTCTTCATTTTCTACTAAATATTTACTCAATTTGTCATCTGCATCTACTACCATTGATCTATATTTATAAAGCTTAAAAAATTCACCGTCTTTTCCAATTCTTTCTTGCTTAAAAAATATTGGACCATTATCTTTAACTAGAATATTTGCTATCCAAATTATAGATGTTATTGGTAATAGTAATATAATTCCTATTATACTAGCTAATATGTCTATTGTTCTTTTTACAAATTTATACATTACATTTTTCATTTTCTTTGTTTTCTCTAATTTGTTAGTAACTGATGTTACATTTTTTTGCAATATTTCTTCATTGCTCACTTGTACATTCATTACTAATCCTCCTTTATAACTTTTTAACTTATATGTACTAATTTTTTATTTGTTATTTTCTTTTTCATTTTATAACAACAATACATAATAGTCAAGAAAAAGAGAGATTTTATTGTCGTTTTTTGTTTTAATTTAATAGGAGTTTTACATAAGAAATGGCATAATTGGTAGTTTTTACCAATTATGCCATTTCTTATTTTCATTATTGTCTATATCCTGTTTTATTAACTATTTTATCACTTATTTCTTTAATATCTTCTGGTACTTCATAATCTTGTTCTTCAAATATCTCTTGATGAAGTTGTTTTACATTAGTTTCTAATGTTACTGGCACTCCATACCATCTATCAAAAGTTATACCTTGTGTTTTATATGGCCAGCCTACACTTCCTTTTATATTATATTTTAATAAATCTGGTACCATAGCTATTATACTTGGAGCTGTAATATTTGTATATACCTTTGGTAGAAACTTATCCATTAATGAATTTATTTCACCTATGCTCTTTGTTTTTAGTTTTTTAAGCATTGCTTCTAATACATCTCTCATACGTTCGGTTCTTTTATAGTCTCCACCTGCTGTGTACCTTATTCTTGAATATGCTACTGCTTGTACACCATCTAGAGTTTGTTTTCCTGCTTTTGTTACATTTGATGATTTTATTCCTGTTGATTCTTCTGTTCCTTTTATATACTCATTTATATATTGAAGTTCTGATTGCTCTATAGTAATTTCAATTCCTCCTAAAGCATTTACTGCCTCTGCTACTAAGTCAAAATTTACTGTTACAAATTCTGTTATATTTAAATCTAAATTTGTATTTAAGGTTTTTATTGCAAGTGGTGCTTCACCATAAGAATATGCGTGTGTTATTTTATCTAATCCATATCCTTCTATTTGTACATATGTGTCACGATATACTGATAATAACCTTACATCTTTTGTTTTTTCGTTTATACTAGCTATTATTATACAGTCACTTCTATTTCCTTTGCCTAAATTACTATCTCTACTATCTACTCCAAATAATGCTATATTTCTGTAGCCTGAAAGTTCTTCATTTATGTCTAATTCATCAACATTTATATCTACTTGTTGCATTTTATTTAATTTATTAACTATATATGAGTAACCTCCTACTCCTATTCCTGCTAATATAACTATTAATATAAGTAATATTATCCCTATTATTTTTAAAGCTTTATTTTTTTTCTTTCCACTTCTTGTTTTTGTATTTCTACTATCTACCTTTTCTTTTTTTCTATTTACTGCTGAATGTTTCCCTGCCATTTTTTACCTCCTATTACAAAAATTAGTGTCAAAATATTTACTATAAAATATTTTAACACTAATGTCTATTTTTGTCTACTATTAGTTTTATACTTTTGACCAAAACCAATTTAAACTATCATCTATACTCTTCTTTTTACCTGATTTTGCTTCTATATCATCTATCCATAAATATGACATAAATGATAATAATATAAATACAAAGTCAACAGTTATACATCTTGCATATATATTTTGTATTTCTATTTCATCTACAATTGAAAATTCGATTGTATGACCTGCTATTATTAATAAAAATACCCCTAACATAATTGCTAAAAATATGCTTTTTTTAGTTTCTCTTCCTAGAAATAGTACTAATACAAATAAAGCAAGAGCAGTAATTATTGCAAGTGGCTGTGTAAAATTAATTAATGGCATCATTATTCTTTTCCTCCTTTTATCTTTTGCTTAACTAGTATTTTATATATAATTTTGTTTTTTTGCAATAGTTTTTAAAAGAAAAGTGTCTTTGACTCAGCTAAGTGATGCTCTCCTCTATAATTTATAATTGATTTTTCCTGTGTAATAGTAAACCCACGCTACTTAATTTATAAGTAGCGTGGGTGGTGTTTTACTTTCTTAATTCATTTAAATCAATAATATAGTCTATTTCTTTAAATATTTCAGGTCTTTCCACTTTATATGCAATTGCAATAGAGTTTTGTTCATTTAAGCATATAGAGTCATACATATTTCTTTCTAAGCAACATTTTACCAGCTGATGCAATGCTTCTTTTCCATATTTTCTTTCCAGACATTCATTAGGAATAGAAATATCTATATTAGCAGTTGTTTTGTTTTTTGATTCAGATACATATATTAATCCAATCATTTTTTTGTTTACATCATATACTGCTAAGTAATAACCAGCCTGTTTAATGTCCATCGCTTTTTCTTCGCACAGTTTGTAGCCAATAACCTGCCTCTTATATTCTTCAAAGTCAAATCTTTTAGCTTCCTTTAATGTTACTCTCCGTGCCTCAAATGTTTTAAAACTCATAAAGTATAGCCCTCCTTGTGTTTTAGTTATGTTATATTATACTATATTATTCACTTAATTTCAAGTCATTTTAAGTTTTTTGAGACTTTTTTGTGTAATATTCATCATATAAATAAAAAATACTGCTTAAAAGGTATCTTTATAAAAAAACAAATCTTTCAGTTTTTTCTCTGAAAGGTTTGTTTTTTATTTTATATTTTTTAAATTTATATATATTGATTAATTATTTAGTTTATTTTAATTTATATCATCTTCTACTTCTGTTTTAGTTGTAGAGTCTTGTGATTCTATCTCTTTTATTTCTTCTTTTTTTGTTTCTGTTTTAGATTCAGTAGAATCGCTATTTTGTTTTACTGGTAAAGTCTCGCTTTCTGTTACTGATAAAGTTTCAATTTCTGTCAATTTTGCAGATTCTTTTTCTGCACTAACATTAGTAGCTTTATCATTTTTGTTATTTGTATCATTTTCTTCTACAGCATTTGGTTTAGTTTCTTCTACATCGTTTAGTTTAATTTCTTCTTGAGTATTTGTGCTTAAATCCATAGCTATGTCTTGTTCTTCAGCAGTTGTTATATCTTCTTTGCTAGTAAAGTATCCTGGTGTTTCTTCTGTATCTATTCTTGCATATTCTTTATTTGTATTAGAAGAATTATAAGTTGTACCATTACCACCTATTAGCTTTGAACATCCATTAAACATTTCTGTTGAGTTTTCTACTTGATTTGTTACAAAATTGTTACTAGCATAAATTGTTGTTAAGTTACTACATTCATAAAACATACTACGCATACTTGTTACATTGCTTGTATCAAATTCACTTACATCTAATGTTGTTAAGCCACCACAATGAGCAAACATAGCACTCATATCAGTTACATTACTTGTATCAAATCCACTTACATCTAATGTTGTTAAGCCACCACAATAAGCAAACATAGCACTCATATCAGTTACATTACTTGTATCAAATCCACTTACGTCTAGTTTTGTTAGATTGCTACATCCATTAAACATATTGCCCATACTTGTTACATTACTTGTATCAAATCTACTTACCTCTAATGTTGTTAAGCCACCACAATAACAAAACATAGTACCCATATCAGTTACATTACTTGTATCAAATTTACTTACCTCTAGTGTTGTTAATTTTCTACAGCTATTAAACATACTACTCATATTTGTTACATTTCTTGTATCAAATCCACTTACGTCTAGTTTTGTTAGATTGCTACATCCATTAAACATATTACTCATATTTGTTACATTTCTTGTATCAAATCCACTTACATCTAGTTTTGTTAATTTTGTACAGCTATTAAACATACTACGCATACTTGTTACATTGCTTGTATCAAATTCACTTACATCTAGTTTTGTTAAGCCACCACAACAAACAAACATAGCACCCATATCAGTTACATTACTTGTATCAAATTTACTTACATCTAATTCTGTTAAGCCACCACAATAAGCAAACATAGCACTTATATCAGTTACATTACTTGTATCAAATTTACTTACATCTAATGTTTCTAAGCCACTACAATAAGCAAACATATTACTCATATTTGTTACATTACTTGTATCAAATCCACTTACATCTAATGTTGTTAAGCCACCACAAT
>CANSJQ010000008.1 GCA_947647275.1 uncultured Clostridiaceae bacterium
TTAAAATCCTGCGGTTGAATAAACCGTGCCGGTTCGATTCCGGCCATCTGCACCATTAGAACCTCAAGTGTTTCGTAAGATTAAGCTTGAGGTTTTAATTTTAAAAAATTTTGTAGTTCTACAAAAAGTTCTACAAAATTCACAACATTTTATTTTATAAAATCTTTATTTAGTGGCTTAAATAAGGATTTTTTAATTTCTAAATTTTCTAACATTTCTAACAATTTTTATTTATAACTCCATTTCTTCATCTTCTTCGTCATCATCTTGACTAGGTTCAGTAAAATTTAGGCTGTTACCTATTACTAAAGCAGAATTTTGTTTTGACTCTGTATCCACATGAGTATATATATTTGCTGTAGTATTATAACTAGAATGACCTAACCATATTTGAATATCTTTCATACTTACTTTATTAGATAGTAATAAACTAGCACACGAGTGTCTTAAATCATGAAATCTAATAGGCTTTAAGTTATTAGCTTTTAGTATTTGATTAAATTTATGTGAAACATAGTCAGGTTTTAGTATAGAGCCATCGGTATTTACACAAACATAACCATTTTCGTTTAAGTATGATTTTTTAAATACTTTCTTATTGTATTCTTGATTTTCTTTTTCTTCTAAAAGTATTTCTTCTATTTCTGGTATTAAAGGCAATGTCCTATAACTGGATTGATTTTTCGTTTTATCTTCTGCAACAATTTGCAATTTACCATCTACTTTTGTTTGTGAAATGGTATGTCTAATTATAATTGTTTTATTATCAAAATCAACGGCATCCCATTTAATACCAAGTGCTTCACTTCGCCTAAGTCCGTAATATAAAGCTAAAAGAACCGGCAATTTAATTGGTGTATCTTTTATTGCAACTAATAATTCATTCAATTGTGCTTTATTATAATAGGTGGCTATGTATTGCTCTTTTTTAGGCTTGTCTATTTTGTCTGCTGGATTGGTTAGTATCAATTCACATTTTACTGCATATTGCAGGGCTTTTCTAATATTGGCATGATAGCGAAGAATCGTATTGCCTTTCAAACCTAAATTATATAATTCTGTATAAAAATCTTGAATATGATAGGGTTTTAAATCTTTTAATGAAACATCTAACTTCTTAAAGTAATTATATACTTTACCTTTTACAATTCTTTCATAACCTGCATAAGTTGTTTTTACGACTCTAGGTTTTATAATATCTAGCCAATTTATCATAAAATCACAAAATTTTATATTAGCTTTATTATTTATATCTAACCCAGAAATAGTTGGTTTTTCATTTAGAGTTTTTTCATATTCATGTCTTATTTCTTCAACTTTTCTTTCTGCAAGTTTCTTATTGTTCTTTACTTTTAATTTAGTGGAAATCCACTTTCGCTGTATATTATTAAATTCATCTTTATAATATAAAACAGCATAATAAATATTTTTCTTTTGCTGTAATGTAGCTGTTACTGTTATCATAAAATGACCTCCTTATTCTCGTGTAAATGTATTTATTTTCAATTTTGACTTATTATGTATGAAATTATATTAGCTTTTGGAATTTTATATTGTCTGCCTATTTTCATAGCTTTAATTTTGTTTTCTTTAATAAGTCTATAGGCTAATGTTAAACTAATTCCACCTAACATATTTCTCATTTGTTTAATGTTTATAATATCTGGGTAATTTGTAAACATGATAGAATATTGTTCTTTTACATCCATTTGAATTGTACCTCCTTTTTGTTAATAGACTGCTTTTGGAACATCTATTGAAACCGTTAATTTTCTGTCTATTTCAAATCTTTTCTTTTTAGCATTATACTTGTAAGCACTAGAATTAAACTTTCTAAAGCTACGATCTGAAATGTCAAAATAATAAGATAGTTCTTCAGCATCTTGTTTCAGTTGGGCTTTAAGAGTTTCATAACTATCTTTGTTTGATTTTTGCTTTAATTTCATGTATTCAATGGTTCGTTCTTTATGTTTTATTTCATTTTGTTGTTTCCTTTGACTTTTTTCTTCATGATACCTAGAATCTTTTTTTATTATTTTTGATACATAGGCATTACTGACATTTAATTCTAAAGCAATATCAACAGGTTTTAAATGTTCATTATAAAATAAATCAATGATTTTCTCTTTATTTGACATTGAAAAAGCACCTCCCTATAACTGGTTAAATTTTTGCTAATAAATTTTAAGTATAGTAATCTAAATGAATACTTATAGCTAAATACTCATTTTTGAATTTATTTGTTAAAGGAATTATATTATCATAATTAGTAATAATCAATTCCCTTTTTTTTCCCTTTTTTCTAAAAACTTAAAAATACTTAAAATAAATTATGAATAGATTGTAACAAGTGATGTTAAAAATTTCAATGAACAAATTTTGAAAGGATTTTGAAAAAATGAGTGCAAGAAAATTGTAAAAAGATTATAAATTTCATTGTTTTTTATAGAATAATTAGATATAATAACAGCATCCTTTTCAAAGGAAATCTTTGCGAAAGGAGGAACAAAAATGAATAATGCTGAATTAGTATGGCGTTTGGTGGAATTACTACTACAAAAAGAAAAAGACTTAAATCAAGTAGCTCTTGACCAAGCCAAACAAAACAACAAACCAAATGACCACAGACAAAATGAGGTTTAGCTAACCGAAAAGGGATGATGTAGCACTGTCGCTTCGCTGCATTGTCCTTTTTTTATGAAAATGAAAAAAACTAAATGCTGTCGCACATTTAGTTTTTCTCGAACATCTATGAATAATGCTTTTTTGTATTTAACTTAAGTTAAATATAGTATACTACAATATTTAGTATATGTCAAACGATTTTTTAAAATTCATTTTTGAGCAAAATTTATAAAATTTTAATCTTCTTCTACATCTTTAAATAATTTATCAGTAAAAAATTCATTTAATTCAATTCCAAATCCCTCACATATATGTAATAAAGTAACAAGTTTTGGACTTTGACTTTTTCCATTTATAAAACTACTTAGTGTAGAATATGATATTCCAGATTCTAAAGATAACCTATGTAAAGTTATATTTCTTTCATCTGCTAAATTTATAATTCTTCTTCTAACAGCTTCTGAAAGTTGCATAAAATCCCTCTTTTCTTAACTATAAAATGAGTATAACAAAACTAACGAAATAACGCTGACGAAAAATCGCTAAAATGCTATTGCAATATCTCTTTATTAGCGATATAATATAAACGAAATATCGTTAATAAGGAGGTGGCAACATGATAAAAATAAAGGACATAGAAAAATATATAGATGATCCACTATTAGATAGTATATTTAGAGAGAGGGAAGAAGAACTATATATTGAATGTAAAAATGAAGATGAAGATATAATTGAGATAAAACAAAACTATGATATAGACTGCGAAAAGCTAATAAATAAAATTAAAAATCTTCCACCACATTTTAACAATACAAGAGAAGAAATTATTAAATCATTAGATAAATATGTAATGAGAGAAAATTTAATTATGGCTCATGATAATGAGAAATTTTATAAGGCTGGTTTCTGTGATGGAATTAGAATCATACTAGAAAATCTAAAAAATAAATAACAGCAAACAATATTTACTGCTATTTATCTAATTTTTTATTAAATACATCAGCTGAAACTTTGAATACTTTAGCAAATGCAAACAATTCAAAGTCTTGAACTAATCTGTTGTCATTTTCTATTTTTGAAATTTCTTTAGATGTTAGTTCAATACCAAGTAATTGTAATTTTTCTGCTAAATCTTGTTGAGATAAATTGGCTTTTAATCTTAATTCTTTTAAAACAGAGCCTGATATATTTCTAAACTCATTGTATTTGTTAATTTTCATATTCTCACCTTATTCGCTTTATTATAGATATTATTGTACTATTATTTTTTTATATACTTATCTCTAATAAAGCGACAAAGATTCAAAAAATTGATTTATGTAAATAATTATGTTATAATTAAAGTACATTCAATGTTGAAGAATGAACAAATTTCTTTATAGGAGGAAAACAATATGGCAATTTCAGCAAGAGAGATAGTTTATTCAGTAAAGGGTATGTCTGGCAGACCAGAGTTCTACTCAGGTCGGGGGGCTACAATGAGCGATTTAGATGGAGATAGGCTTTATGCTATTTACCAGAAAATTGCACAAGAACTTGGTACGAGGCAGGCTGATGCTTTCGTTACTATGGTCGAAAAGCTCAAAACATTATCAGCAACTAATTTTCTCAATGCACTCTATGCTCTGGAACGCAATGACTGGAATTTAACAGACGTTAATGAAAGCAACATTGATGTAGGTCCTGATGGAGCAGGCAGAGGAATGGTTGCTCTTGCGACTGTTGCAGAAAGTTTATTTTACTGTGGTAGAGATGATACTGAATATATCAGATCATCATTTCTTAAAAAAATAGGCTTTGAGAAAGGTCCGAGAGAACGCGAGAGAGAATATTGCTATGACGATGACTATGAGCGGTAGGCACACAGAGGGGAACTTTAAACGGTTTCCCTCGTTTGCTATAACTCATATTCTTCTTGCTGTTCTTCATATTCAATTTGTTTATCTGGATTCATAAAAGTATTAGTTTCTTGTTGAAAATCTCTTATAAGAGCATTTTCTTCACTAACAGTAAACTTTTTGCAAACCCAACTTATAAATTTTTTGATAGTTTTTTCAAATGTATTTATAATTTTATTCAAATAGATATTTTCACTTAATAATTCATCATATTTTTTATTCAAGTTTCTTTTTAATTCAAGTTCTTTATTATGAAAATCTTTTTCTAGTATACTACATTTATTTTCAAGATTTACTTTCTCTTGTAGAATTGTTTGTCTTTCATTTTCTAATTTTTCAGCTTTATCAATAACATTTATTTGTTTTTCTAGTTCTTGATGTAATTTCTTATTGTCAGAGTATAGCATATCAATAATTTTGTCTTTTGGCTCTATAATTTCTTTTTGTATTCTTTCATCTCTTTTTACAGTAAGCTTTCCAAAATCTTTAATGTTAGGAACATTAGGTAGTTCTATTTTTATATCTTTTAGTGTTTGTTTAGATTTTTCATAATTAGTAATTTCTTTGTAATCTTTTACAGATAAATGTTCTCTTGATGATGATTTTCCTCTTTCTAAATCAAAACCATTTTCAGTTATATAAGAATAAAAGGCATTTTGTAATTGGATGTAGCTATCTTTAGCTTTCCAAAATTCACTACAAGCAATTTTATCTATGGCATTTCCTTTTTTATCTGTAGTATGAACAACTGGAATAAAAGCTAAATGTAAATGAGGAGTTTCTTCATCTAAGTGTACTTTAGCAGACAAAATATATTGTTCGCCTAAGTTTTTATATTCACAAACAAATTTGTATGCAGTTTCAAAATACCTTTTTGTTTCTTTTTCTCCAATAGATTCAAAAAATTCCTTATCAGATGTAATTATATATTCACATACTATAATTTGTCCTTTTAAATTATATTTTTCTCTTATCTTATCAAATTCTTTTTCATAACTGTATGTAGGTTCTTTAATTGAATAATTAAGGTGTGATTTTGATTTATCTATATTTTTATTAGAATAATTTTTATTTCTTCTTTCATTATGACGATATATTCCCTTTAAATTTTCTCTTTTATATTTTTCATTTCTTATAATTGCATAACTCATATATTAAGACCTCCTTGTTTAACTTTATAAGAAAACACGAAATACGATTGTGTACTTTTAGCTATTTTGTGATTAGTGTTGTAACACACTACAACACTTTTTTTCGCTGTTAGCAAAAAGTGTCAGTGTGGCAGGGAAAAACTTTCCCTACAACCTTTGCATAAAAAATTCACTTAGTGTATTTTTTATGTTTTAAATAAATTGGCATTTTGCAATTTATTTAAAAAGAAGAGCCAAGAAAAACATTTTTCAAATTTTTTCTTGACTCTATGAAACCTAGCTCGGTTTCAAACTTCCACGCAGACTTACAAAAATTTTATATATTCATATAAATTTTTTGTAAGTTCAGGCCAGGGAAATTGACATCCAATATCGGCTATCCGCCAACATTGGACATCAATTTCGCACAGAAATAACTGTACTACTCTGGGTTCTAGGTAGTTGTAATTTCATAAAAATAATTATTATATATTTTCTTCTTTTTATATAATTTCTTTTAAAATACTAGAAACCAGAGGGAGAGAGCATGAGTGAATTAGGTGCAATAATCCCATAAGTGAAAAAGAATTATTACACCTAAGATTGCAGAAACCGTCAGTCGGTCGCTTTCGGTCATAGGTAGTCTAGTATGTAGTAAAACTACTGTAATTGCTAACATATTTCTATGCTATTGTTCATACTTGCCCAAACTTTTTACAATTACAAATTCATTTCAAGTTTTGCCTCCCAATACTCTTTTATTATTGTGAGTCTATGTTGTAAAATCTCACTTACGCATTTTGTATAAATAGACTGTTTATACTCATACGAATGGACTTTATAGCATCGGCTCATTACACCAAACACTTTTTAAGAGGTGTTGCATTTCTCTTTTGCATCATAAAAAGACCCTATTAGCGAAAAACACTAATAGGATCTTTTAAACATGTTTATATTTAGTTAATTTATAATATTTATAAAATGGAGTTCTACAAAAGTTCTACAAAAATTTTTTTATTTTTGATAGTTGCTAAAAATTAAAAAAGAGTGTATAATCTAAATGAAATTGAAAGAAAGTTAGAAAATAAAGGTTTATTGATGTTTTATAAATGGTGTTAAATGATGATAAAGAATTTTAAGTAATAATTAGTCAAATTCCCTTAAAATCCTGCGGTTGAATAAACCGTGCCGGTTCGATTCCGGCCATCTGCACCAACGACGTATCTGTTCGAACTAATAGAACAGATGATAAAAATATCATTCTGAAAAGGATGGTATTTTTTTGTTGCAAAAATGTCATCTCATTTTCAGTAAGTGTTAGGTAAGTAAAAGCTTATTGTCTCGCAGATCTCCTCGAATTATAATGGTATGTCAAATGTATGGGGAAATTAAAAAAGTGAGTTAGTGTAAAATTATTTGCAAAAAAATAAAATTATGCTAAAATATTATTAGAATGTTTTAAAAATATAAAAGTGAGTTTATAAGTTTATATATGATAGGAGTATATGAATGAGAATATTTAGATTTATGAGTTTAGCTGAGTTTCTAAGTTTTTTGAATGGAAAACCAATACAAGGAAAATTTATTAAAGGGAAGGCTTGTTTTATAGAAGAAAGTATACCTTCACGTGAAAAAGAGTCTTCTATACAACAATTAACAGATTTAAAATCTCTAAAATTTAAGAGCAAAGATTTTGATGGGCAAATGAGAGAATTAACTGAACTAATATCTCCTAATTTTATAAGTGGAGATTTTGAAGGAGAACTAAAAGAAATAGAATATTTAACATTAGCAGATTTTATGAGTAAAGTAAGAAATGGTGCAACGGCTGAAGTCCTTGTAGAATTTGAGACAACAAATACTTTTGAACAAGAGTGCGATAAGGTTATTATGGCTTACAGAAATTATTTAATAGAGGAAATTCAAGCAGATGGATATAGTCAAGAAACCTTAACTTGTGTTTCTTATATGATTGACTTGGTTAATGGATTTCAGGAGGGAATTGGCATAAATGAAAATAAAAGAATTGAATTTCAAGGACTAGAACATGCTGTGGAAGTAATTTACGAACAACTAGATAAAGTAAGATGGCTGAAGATATTTGAACACTATAATCAAGTAGCAAATATTCCCCGAGTGGCAAAAGCAAAACAAGAAATTGTAAAATCAATTCAAGTTTTAAAACAAGAAAGATATAAGCAAAATGAGGGACAATCACAGGAAGCAAGTCAAAGTATAGAAGGTAGGTAGTAAATGAAAGAAGAATATAGGGAAGCATTTTCAGAAGTAGCACAAATAATAAATTTAATGCCATCTAATTTGGTAAGTAGAATACCATTAGAATTTAAACAGATTATTCAAGCAGAAAAATCAAAAACATATATACCTAACATAACTGAACCAATAGAACAATGTGCATTAAAAACTGAAACTATAATTATATTAGCTCTCATATATAGAGATTTTTTATGTTCTAAAGAAGAAAGAGAAAATCTAATTGCAAGAGATACTAATAATCTAGTGGAATTTGAAAAAGAATTAAGAGAAAAGTATGATTCTGATAATATATTTAAAAATAGAAATACCACCCAATATTTTCAAGAAGAATACCAAAAAGAGCAAACGGCTATTGTAGAATACAAAGAGAAAAACTTTTTACAAAAATTATTTGATAGAATTAAACATCTATTTAAAAGAAATTGATATATATAGAATAAGAGCAAAGGTAAAACTTCACTCTTATTGTTTTTAATTATATATAAATAAATTCATTAAATACAATTTCTTCCGCTATATGTTTATAATTATTCATAATTCCAGCCCATTTTAAAGGGACAGTATTTTTCAAGTTTTCATCAATAGAATTTCTTTTTAGTATTTATTTTATAAGTATTCCAAATCTTCTTTTAGTTTGTTTGCCAGTTTCTACAATATGTTCTCTTAAAGTCTTGTTCATAAACATTATTATATATTCTGCTTTCTTATGATTTTTTATTTAATTCTTTATCTTTTTTATTTTTTCAAACATTTGCTTTTTACCATCAAATAAGAATTCTATTGACTCTCTTTTATTTAATGTATCTATAATAGTTGCAAGTTGCATTGCACAATCTACTTCATGATACCATTCTTGTTGTTTTATTATTTCTGGAACATATGACAAATTTGTAGAATATAGTTTTGTGAACATTCCTTCATTATATGCATTTATAAAACCTTGCATTCCTTCTGTTAATAGAGTAAAACTTGCTATTAAATAAATATGGTTTGCTCCTCGTATTTTTAATTCTTTTGCTACTTCTAACATAGATTGCCCAGAAGCTATCATATCATCTACTACAATAATATCTCTTCCGTTTACATCTGCTCCCATATATGTATGCTCTATTATTGGATTTTTTCCATTAACTATTTTACTTAAATCTCTTCTTTTATAAAATACACCCACATCACAACTTAACATTTCTGCATAATACCTTGCTCTTTCCATAGCTCCCATATCTGGACTTACTACTAATAAATTATCTATATTTTCACTTTCTTGTTTTATTAAATCATTAAGTATTGTATGTGTAGGATAAAAGTTTTCAAATGGCAATCTTGGAATTGCATTTGATACATTTGGATCATGAGCATCAAATGTAATGATGTTATCTACTCCTAATCTCTCTAATTCTTGTAAGGCAATGGCACAATCTAAAGATTCTCTTCCTTTTCTTTTGTGTTGCCTTGCTTCATATAATAAAGGCATGACAATTGTTATTCTAGAAGCATGACCACTAGTTGCTGATATTACTCTTTTAATATCTTGAAAGTGCTCATCTGGTGACATATTATGAGTTACTCCATGCATTTTGTATGATACATTATAATTTCCTACATCTGATAATATGTATAAATCCTTTTCTCTTACAGTACTTTCAATACTTATCTTTCCTTCTCCATTACTAAACCTACTATTTTTTAATGGAATAATATAATTTGTCTTTTCTTTTCTTATTATATTTAGGCTTTTTTGTAATTTTTCTCCCAATTCTTTTGCATTTTCTAATACAATTATTCCTAAGTTATTTTCCATCATTCATTCTCCTTTCTTCTATTTTTTAATTTTGTTATTTTTATTATATATTAACTTATCTTTTTGTGCAATTAAAATGGGGAATTTTTAGAAAAAGCACAGTTGTGTCTTTTGTAATAGGTATTATAAGTAAACGCCAACCCTATAATATTAACTTAAAATATTTTCTAATATAAAAAATGGGCGCAAAAAAGCTACCCATACTATTCTTCCATAACTGGATCTATTATATTATACTTTCTTTCATAATCCTTTGTATCTTCATATGCACTATATACCTCTGATTTATTCTTTTTTAAAAAATTAATTATAGAATATACATCTATCCAAATTTGATTTGTCCCTTCTTTTTGTGATTCATCAAAAATTAGTTGCATTCCAAAATGTAAATGTGGCACGTTTATATTATTTACATTCTCTTTTGCAGAATATCCTGTCATCCCTAAATATCCTATTACATCCCCTGCATTTACTATACTTCCTTCCTTTATATTCTTTGCATATGGGTGGTCTTTTCGTAAATGTGCATAATAATAGTATCTTTTTTTATCAAAACTTCGTATTCCTACTCTCCAACCTCCATATTGATTCCACCCACAAGCTTCTACAACCCCACTTTCTACTGCAATTATTGGTGTTCCAATAGAACCCATTAGGTCATTTCCTAAATGAACTCTTTTATATCCATAACTCCTACTATTACCAAAATCATCATAATGACTAAAATTATAATTTTTTGCAATTGGCAAAAATGCTTTTATTCCATACTTTTTTTGAAATATCTTTTGTCCATTATTATCTACTTCTATTTCATATTCACCTATAAACTCGTCTAATATAGCTGTATATGCCTCTATATAATAAGAATATAATTTTTTATTACTAATTATATTTTCTATATTTTCCCCATTTTTCAATTTTTGTACTAAATTATCTAAGTCAGATTGCTTAAAGGATTTAAAATTACCACCATATTTCGTAGCTAAGTATGAAATTAATTCAATCCAATTTAATTTTACTTTTTCTTCGCTATTGTGCGATTTAATATCTAATGAAGAAGTTTTTTCTAATACCTCTAATGGAACATTAAAATCTACCCATTTAATGTATTCTTTTTGTTCTATTTTTTCTTCTTGCTTTATCTCTCCGATTTCTTTATTATTTTCCATTTCGTGTATTTTTTGTATTTCTTCCATTCTTAACATTTCTTTTATTTTTAAATTTTTATATAATTTTCCCCATACACAAACTCCTATAACAAAAATAACAACTATTATAATTATAATTATATATTTTTTCCTTAACTTTATTGCTTTTAATACCAATCTATTTCACCTCATAGTATAAATATATATTCATAAATTACTAAGTTATGCACACTAAGGACTATCCCTATCGTGTATAAAAAAAGAACGAAGTTTTTTCTTCGCTCTTTTATATGAATTCATATAATTTATATTGAAATCATCATTAATTATTTATTGTTTACTAAATCTTTTAAAGCTTTTCCTGCTTTGAATACTGGTGCTTTAGAAGCTGGTATTTTGATTTCTTCTTTAGTTTGTGGGTTTCTTCCTTTTCTAGCTGCTCTTTTTCTTACTTCAAAAGAACCAAATCCAACTAGTTGAACTTTGTCTCCTTTTACTAAAGTTTCTGTTACAACTTCAACAAATGCGTTTAAAGATGCTTCAGCGTCTTTTTTTGTTGAACCAGTTTTTGCTGCGATAGCTGCGATTAATTCTGATTTGTTCATTTAACTTACCTCCTATAAGATTTCATCAGTAGACTTGTTTCATTCTACTACTAACATTATTCGCCAATGTTTTTCAAAATCCTTCTTTTTTTTATTATTTTTTTCTTCCAAACCTTTACGGCTCTAGGTTTTTAACTTGTTTGCATTCTAAAAACCGCTATTTTGCTGGGTTTGCGCCTTCCCTATATATACCTATTCTTTCTAATAATTTATATAATTTATTACCATATGGTATCATTAATAGTTCTTCTTTTGTAAATAATTTTAATACTATTATAGATAAACTGTACATTATTACTGCTACTAAAATTGCTATTATTGTTACCACTTTACTTGCATTTATACCACCTAATAATAAATAAACTGCATATGAACATACTGCCATAATAAATGTTGCTAGAAATGGTTTTACTATAAATTTTGTAAATGGTAGATCTATTTTCATACTTTTCTTTAATACATAAAAACCTATTATAAATGCTATTGCGTGACATGCTACTGTCGCAAAAGCTGCTCCTGCTGCGCCTATCCATGGTATTGGTACTAATATTAAGTTCAGTATAAATTTAACTGCAACACCTATTGTTAATGCAATTGCTGGTATGTATATTTTTCCTAATCCTTGCAGAGCTCCATTTACAGTTTGTTCAAGTACTGTAAATATTATAGTTAAACTACTAACTTGAAAAATAAATGCTCCTTCACTTGCATTAGGGAATAATAAATTTAAAATAGGCTGTGCAAAAATCATCATTCCTATCATACAAGGAAGACCTATTAGCATTGTTACTAATAATGAAAATGATACTCTTTTATTAGCTGTGTGCATATCTCCTTTGGTCTTTGCTGAAGCAATAGCTGGCACTAATGCTGTTGCAAATGCTATATTAAATGATAAAGGTAATGAAACTAGCGTATCTACCTTTCCGCTTAAAATTCCATATTGTTTTAGTGCTTCACCTTGTGTTAAAAAACTTTGTAACCCTCTTTTTACTGTCATTGAATCAATATTTCTATTTAATGAGGTTAATATTGAACTTAATGACATTGGTATAGAAACCATTAATATATTTTTAACTGTTCCTAATATACTTTTTGTAGGATAATTTACTGATGATACTATTTCTTTTCCTAGTTCAACCCTTCTTACTTTAAAGTACATATATAAGTATAAAAAGCTTGCTACTGTTGCTAAAGTTGTTGCTAGGTTAGCCCCTGCTGCCATTAAATTTGTATTTACTCCTGAACATATTGCAACAATTTCTACTACTAATACTGTGAATATAGTTTTAGCTAACTGTTCTAAAGTTTGTGAATTTGCCGTAGCTTTCATATTTTCTCTACCATTAAAATATCCTCTAAATACAGATATTATTGCTACAAAAAATATTGCTGGTGATAGTGCTACTAATGTAAGCTCCGCTTCTGGTATTGCAAGCCATACATTTGATATATAACCTGCTCCTAAGAATAATATTAGTGTTCCTATTAAACCAATAATAGCAAATGTTGCAAGTGATATTTTGAAGATTCTATGTGCTCCCCTATAATCCCCTTTAGCAGTATGCTCTGATACTAGTTTTGCAACTGCATTTGGAACTCCTGTTGATGAAAGTGTTAATAATAATGCATAAATTGAAAAACCTGCACTATAAATTGCATTACCTTCATCACCAAAACCTTCTCTATTTGTTAAATACCATTTATATATTAAACCTAAAAGTTTTATTAATACTTGTGCTACCATAAGGGATAACACACCTTGCATAAAACTTTCCTTCTTAACTTTACCTTCTCTTCTATGTTTTCCTTTTATCATAATTTTTCCTCTTTATTTATTCTATTATGTATTTGTATTAAATTATATGCATAATATTAATATTATTCAAGTATTTTTTGAAATTTTTGTTTTGCATTTTATTAATATAATTGTAGGGGCAATTATTAATCGCATGTGCTCCAACGAAATTGCTTATAACGTAAATTATTTTCAAGTAATTTCGTAGAAAGAGTAGGTCCAAAGATTATGACCCCTACTTTAATTTTTATATTAATTTGTGGACATAATACTATAAATATGTTATAATACATATAGTTAGAGTTTTACCATATGCTCTTGAGTAACTTTCGAGGGCATAATGTCCTCGAAATAAATAGTTTAAGGAGGACAAAAAAATGACACAACTTCGGAGAATTGCACAAGCTATAGAAGATTTAAAAACCTTAAAAATTCTTGAAGAGGAGGATAAATTTTCTGTTAATTTCTATACAGAGGCAAAAGACTTCCACCTTACATTCTTTGTAAAAGAATCAACTGGTAGACAAGTACTAATCAAAAATATTTTAATGGAAGAATTTTCTGGTAATATAGAATTAATACATTTATATGACCATATGATGAAATTCATTATACAATAATCTTCTACAAAAATCCAATCAAGATAATTTTTATTTTCTTGATTGGATTTTTGTATTGGTGTAAATATTAACCTTTTAGCCATTTTATTTTGATAAAATTAGTTTAAAAATTTATATTATATTTTCAAATAAATTTATATATAATTTTATTATACTATATTCCTTAATGGGGTTGTATTTTAATAGTGGTATTATGAATTGTAATCTTCTTACTTCTTTTTTCACAAATTTGTCAAAAAAGCTTGATTTTTTGCGTATTTTATAGGATAATATAGGTGCAAATATTTTAATTATTGAAAGTGGTGAAAGTTTTGAAACTTTTTGATAAATTCTTGAAAATATTAAAAACGGATAGAAATACGTTTTTTACATATATATTAACTTTATTATCTGCCTATTTTTTAGTAGACAGAGTTGTTGAAATACTCTTAATTATATTTAATGGTGTGGGTGTTTCTTATTGGGGTCCATTCATGTACACCTTTGCTCTTGCTTGCCCAATATTTGCATTTTTGTTCTCTGGTGGTTCAAAATTTGCAACATCTAATAGAGTTAAAGTTAATTTATTTCATACATATGTAGTTAGTTTATATATTATAGCACTTTCTATGTTTGTTCAATGGGCAAATATGAGTATTTGGACTGGTTTAGTTTCACTTCCAGGATATTCAACTTTAGCAATAAATTTTCCAGAATTATTTAGACCAGCACTTTCTGCTATAGCAATATTCCTACCTCTTACTACTATAAAACCATTATTTGATTTCTTATATAAGAAAGTTGAAGATACTAAACTTTTAAGAGAATCAATCGCTGATTATGGTGGTTTAAAACTTGGACCTGATAATAAAGAAGGTACTGGACCTTATTCTTGTGAAATGTATGTATGTAATGATAAAGAAGTAACTAGAAAATGTATTATTCCAGAAAGTAGCAGATTTAATCAATTTTTAGTAGTTGGTCCTTCTGGTTCACGGTAAAACTTCATTAGTTTTTGAGCCTTGTATGGCAAGAGATTTAGAAAAAAAATACTTTTTCTACCAAACTTCAAAAGAAATGGGATTTACAGCATTAAAAACTGGTATAGCAGTTCTAAATGCACCTTTTAATAATGAATATTTAAATAATAACTTTTCATTAAATATGTTAGTTCCTGTTCAAGGTAAACAAGGCTTATATGATACATATATGAGAAAAATGATTATTGGCAAAAACGGTGATACATATATTTATAGAAACTTAGGTTTAACATCTATTTCTCCTGATTATGAATCTATTGGACATATGATAGATGTTGCTAATAACTACAACATTAAATATAATATTGTAGACCCTAATAATGATAACTCAGCTGGCTTAAACCCATTTGTATATGAAAACCCTTTAAAAGCTGCTAGTGTATTTACTTATATTCTAAAAGCCATGTATCAAGGTACTATTGAAAACATAGATAAAACTAATATGGAAAATTATGCTGTTCAGGCAATTGAGAATATTTGTATATTATTAAAGGCTACATACCCTATAGTATATAAAGATAAAGATTATTTACCTACATTAGAAGATGTTGTTAAAATACTTAACAATTTTGATTTAGTAGAAAGCTTATGTAATACTTTAGAGGCTGTTCCTGAAATTGCTGAACAATATAATGTACAATTATCTTACTTCAAGAAAAACTTTTATAAAAATTCTCCTGGAAGAGAAAATATGGAGAAATCTGCATTATATGCTTCTTCAGTGTTTGAAAAATTAATAAGATATAATGGTGTTAAAAAAATTATTTGTAATAGAAAAAATAATATTAACTATGATAAAGCTTTAGCAAATGGAGAAGTTACTTTTGTATGTACAAGAAGAGGAGATTTAGGTCCTACTGTTCATAAGAATTTTGGATTATTCTTTATATTATTAATGCAAAATTCTGTACTTTCAAGACCTGGAAACGAATCTACAAGAGTCCCACATTTCTTATATATAGATGAATTCCCAGAGTTCATTTCAAAATCAACTGAACCAATATTTACTTTATATAGGAAATATCGTGTTGGAACTACAATATCTTCTCAAACACTTGCACAACTAGGTGCTGTAAATGAAAAATATAGACAAACAATTACTTCAAACTGTATGAACAAAATAGTATTTGGTGGCGGAGATGTTACTGAAAATGAATGGTGGCATAAAGAATTTGGAAATATTAGAAACTGGAAATTTAGTCAAAGTTATGATACTGAAAAAGGAAAATATAGTTCTAATTTAGGCGGTATAGATTGGGCTTGGACACCAAAATTTGCAGTAGATAAAGTACGTTCTTTACCATTTAAGAGTTGTTTATTTAAATGGAAAAATAATAAAGGTGTTATGGACTTATGTGATGGTAAAATAGATTTCATGGAAGCAAAGCATAAAGAAAAGCATCCAAATAAACAATATGACTTTGAAAAGTTTACAAGTGGTATTGTAGAAGAACCAGAAACTAAAAAGAAAAAATCTAAATCTTGGAAAAGTGAAACAAAATTTGATGAAGATGCAAATGGAGATTTAGATCCAATAAAAATGGATAATGATGATATTAAGTTTGTATATGATAATGAGGATGCAATAATATTTGACCTAAAAAAAGGAAACCCAAACGGATAATGAAGAGACTTCGTGCTCTTCATTTTTTGTATCCAGTGAATGATTATTCACATCTATTGTTTAAAAGTCCTCTCCCAGGGGTTAAAAAATTTTACTTTATATTATTTACATTTTACATAATTTGTGATATTATACTGTCATGTAACTTATAGTTGAACTAGATATATAGTTCTTTTTAAGAAAGGAGAATCATAATTATGATTGCACTTATTCTCATCTATGTTATAGCTATTTTTGCTTCATTATTTTTTAACCCATTATTATCCTTTTTATTAACGATGTTTTTGGGTCCTTTTGCTTTAATTTTAGTAGGTGTTGTTGAAATTAGGTATAATAATTATTAACAAGAGGCACATTACTCTGTGCCCCTGCACAAGAAAAAGGAAAGAATTTGGACGTGTTCAAATTCTTTCCTTTTCTTTTAAATTCCTAATAATTTAACTTCAACATCAACTAATTTATACTTATTGCTTTCTGGGTCTTTTTTGAATTCTACTAGTGTTTTTGCTAGTGTTTCTTCGTTTTGTCTTAGGTCTGTTGAGAAGTATAGTTTTAATTGTGGTATTTCTACTTTGTTTACTACTATTGTTTTAAATGTTTCTGCCATGTGTTTTTCGTCTTCACATATGAATATTAATTGTGGCATTGACATGAAACCTGAATCTGCTGGTACGAAGTTTCCATAGAAATCTTGATATAGTTTCATTTTATCTACTAGTTTTTTCTCCCAGTCATCTTCTCTTCTTACTACTTCGAATAAAAATTGTATTGCTTTTCCGTTTTTTGTAAGTTTTACACTTCCTCCTGTTGCTTTAAATACCTTTCCTGCCATTTTTGCATTTATTGCTGGCTTTGGTACATATGAGTCAAATGCTTTTACTTTTCTTAAGTATGCAATTATTGTTTGATTTCCTGCTAATCTTTTCTTTATCATAGGAACTGGTTTTGTGTTATCTGTTGGTTGCCATTTGCAATCAACGCCTCTTGAATTTAATAAATATTTTCCCATTTTTTCTAAGCAGTAAATTCTATATATCCCTTTTCCCTCTTCTGAGCTAAAGTAATATCTTGTTAATATTTTTGATTTTACTAATTGTTCTAATTTATTATTTAATTTATCTTGTGAGCCTACTTCTACACCTTTCCATTCTAGCAATTGCATAATTTGTCTTGATGTCATAAATTCAAATTCATTTACTAATTCTAATATTTTAAAATGTAAGTCATTAATATGGCCTATGTTTATTTTGTGAATAATTTGGTTCATTGAAACATATCCATCTTTTCCATCAAATACTTTAATTTCTCCTTCTCTTATTGCAAATGGTGATACCACCGCTTTGATCTCGTTATCTTTTACCATTTTTTAATCCTCCTTTAAGATATTAATCTTTAAATTTTATACTATAATAAGTTTTACTTTGTGCTTTTCTGGTATAATTTTCTTTATATAAACATCTACTGGTTTTCCATATTCCATTCCATCTTTATATTCTGCAAGCCCTACTAAATTGGGTGCAAGCTCAATAAATATACCATTATTGCACTTTTCTGTCTCTCTTATGATACCTTTAACTGTAACTCCTTCTTTAAAGTTTTGGGCATTTTCTTCCCAGCTTCCTAATAGTTCTTTATATGAAAGGGTTATTCTTTTTAGGTCTCTATCTATATATTTTACCACAACTTTTACATTTTGTCCAATTTTTAGTCTTTCTTCTGGTGATTTTATTCTTGCAACAGATAAATCTTCTATATGAATTAGCCCTGTATCGCCTTGTTCTAGCTCTACAAAAGCGCCATAATTCTTTATTCCTGTAACTGTTCCATTTATTATTTGTCCTTCTTTTAAACTATCTCCATTCCAAAATTTTTTATATTGATTTTTAGAAAGATTTTTTCTATCTTCAGAATTTAAATTTTTGACTTCAATACCATATTTCAATTTTTGTTTCTCCTTCTTCTTTTGTTTAGCTACATTATATAAATAAAAAAATTTATTGTAAATAGTTTTAAACATTTTTTGTAAAGTGTTTAACATTCTTTTCTGTGTATAATAGAAATAGAAGAGGTAAACCACATCTGCTTATTCTCATTTCCTATGACTTGTCTATATAATAAAATTACTTTGAGTTCAATCGAACATTGTAAATTCTGCACATAATTTATTGACATTTTTCGACTTTTATCATATTATGAAATTAGAATTTTTGATAGAAAAGGAGATTAATATGTTAAAGGAATTTAAAGAATTTGCTACAAAAGGAAATATTATGGATATGGCTATTGGTGTTATCATTGGTGGTGCTTTTCAAAAAATAGTTACTTCTTTAGTTAATGATATTATTATGCCAGCTATTGCAATTTTTACTGGGAAAGTGGATTTTTCAGAATTAGTTTTAACAATTGGTAATTCTTCAATAAAATATGGAGCTTTTATTACTACTATTGTTGATTTTTTAATTATAGCTTTTTCAATTTTTATAGCTATAAAATCTTTTAATAAATTAAATCAAAAAACAAAAGAAAACATTGAAAAAATGACTGAAAATAATAAATATATAAAGAAAAGAAAAATAAAGCATAAAAAAGATGATGTACTTGAAGAAGAGGTTAAACAGCAAGAGCCAACAACAAAAATATGCCCTTTCTGTTTATCTGAAATAAATTATAAAGCAAAAAAATGCCCTCATTGTACTTCTGATTTAAATGATAATAATGAAGAATAGAGCAAATTTTTAAATTATCAAAATAATAACTGGATAATAATAAAATAACTGTAAGCTAAGCTTACAGCTATTTTATTAACTATATTCAAAGCACCTAATGGTGTTTTTCTTTTTTATTAAGCTGTTTTAAGTTCTAATCTTAATTTATCTGCTATCATTGCTATAAATTCTGAATTAGTTGGTTTTCCTTTAGCTGCTGATACTGTATATCCAAATATATTTTCCATTGTATCTGTTTGGCCTCTTCCCCATGCTACTTCAATTGCATGGCGAATTGCTCTTTCTACTCTTGATGGTGTTGTTTCATACTTTTTAGCTATATCTGGGTATAATTGTTTTGTTATCTGATTTATAACATCTATGTCATTTACTACCATCATTATAGCCTCTCTTAAGTATTGATAACCTTTTATATGTGCAGGAACTCCTACTTCATGTATTACATTAGTAACTAATGCTTCTAAGTTTTCTTCGTTTTTCTTACTTTCTGGTGCTAATTCTATATATGATGGTTTTATTTCTCTTGTTGCAAATCCGCCTCTAACTGTTCCATGTTGATAAAATTTGAAATCTCTCATTCTTTTTATTAGTAGATTAATGTCAAATGGTTTTACAATATAATATTCTGCACCTAAATTTATTGCTTTTTGTGTTATTTTATCTTGCCCTACTGCTGAAAGCATTATACACATTGGCATCTTTGATATTGTCATTGTTTGTAGTCTTTCTAATACACCTAATCCATCTAAATGTGGCATTATTACATCTAATATTGCTATGTCTGGCTCATTTGTTTTTATTAGATCACAGGCTTCTTCACCATCTCTTGCTACTCCTACCACCTCTATATCTTCCTCTTTTTGTAAATACCCTGTTAGTGTGTTTACAAAATCAACATTGTCATCTGCAATTATAACCTTTATTTTGTTACCCACTTTTCTTCCTCCTTCGTTTCCAAATATTGTAAATTTCCCTTACAAGTGAGATTATATTATTAATAGAGAATTTTTGCAATAGTTTTTTGGAAATTTTTTCAATTTTTTACCATATTTTTCCATATATACTGTTTTTATTTGTTATACTACACTATCTTCCAACATTTGTAGATTTATAAGCTTTTAATTTTCTAATTTTTTTCTTATATTTCTTTCTTTTATTATCTTATATTTTTCTATTTTAAAGTTTAATTCTTTTATATTATTTAATAATTTTTCTTTTTCTTCATTACTTAACTCTAAATTACATATTATTTTTTCGCCATATTCTGAGCTAATTATACTTATATTATTTTTTTTGCAGTAATAGTTTAATTTTTCAAAATCATTATAATTAATTTGTATTTCTATTTCATAACCTCTTTGTTCTATTACTAATTTTGCATTATTTATTGCTTTTATGGTACTTTCTGAATATGCCCTTACTAGTCCACCTGTACCTAATAGTATTCCTCCGAAATACCTAGTTACTACTACTAGTACATTTATAAGTTCATTTTTGTTTACTATATTTAACATTGGCATTCCTGCTGTTCCACTTGGCTCACCATCATCTGATGCTCTATTTACAATTCCTTCATTTGTCATTATGCTATATGCAAAGCAATGATGTTTTGCATCAAAATATTTTTTCTTTATTCTATTTATATGTCCTTCCGCTTCTTCAACACTTTGAACATATATTAAATCTGCAATAAATTTAGATTTTTTCTCTACTATTTCTTCTGTTACATTTTCTTTTATCGTTTTTAACATATTTCCCTCTCTTTTACTTTTTATATCATAAAATTGAAAAGTTATCAATATTTTATCTATAGATTTAATATTACCAATTCTAGCCTATATATATTAATATTTCAGAACTTTTTATGTTAAATGTTTAAATTCCTTATTTCACTAAATAGTGAGAGGTGTATCCTCACTTTTGGTTTTATGCTATATATATACTAACAACAACAAGGAGGATTTAAATGAAAAAATTAATTAAAAACTTTTTAGCAACATTTCTTTTTATCTTAGCATTATTGCAGGTACCTATGGTAGCATATTGCAAAACTGACATTCCCTCTGCAACTTCAGACTTCTATGTAAATGATTTTGCAGGTGTGTTTTCTGAAAGTGAAAAAGCTCAGCTTATGGCTAATGCAGTAGCCTTAGCAAATGATCATGATGGCATACAAGTAGTGATTACTACTATAGAGTCACTTAATGGTGATTCTGTAGAAAGTTATGCTCACGAAATGTATGAACAGTATGGCATTGGTAAGGATGATATGGGACTTCTAATTCTTCTTTCCACTGGCGATAGAGAACTTCGGCTAGAAGTTGGAAAAGCAATGGAGGCATATATAAATGACTCTAAAGCCGGCCGATTTATGGACAATTATGCTATTCCTTCATTTAAAGAAGATAAATTTAACGAGGGTTTAATAAACCTTCAAACTGCTTTAATTGATGAAATAGTAAGTAATGTCAATAAAGAAAGTGACTCTACACCTATTGTAACAACTAAAGCTAAAAGTAATTTTAACTTTTTTGCGATTTTAGGAATTCTCTTACTTGCATGTTTAGTATTTGCTTTTATTTGTTTTATTGTAGCTATTATACGAAAAATCATATTTAAGAGTAAAGAAAAACAGCAAATGATTGAATCTCTCACTAATAAATTGCATGAAAGTGAAGAAAAGGTTTATGACATTCAGAATAATGCTACTAAGCGTATTGGTTACTTAAAAGAGGAAGTCTCTCGGATCTCTGGGCAATACAACAGCCTTGAGAATAAATATCAGACTTTGCAAGATAGATATTCTCGAGTTAATGTTTTATACCCTACTGCTGATGAAGATGTTACTTCTATGATTGAAGAAGAAATTAAGCAACATGATATGGCTCTTGCAAATGAAGTAGATTTGGTTATTAAAGAAGTAATAGCTTTAGAAGCTAGTAAAGATATTGTTTCTAAGGTACATGGAGCAATCTCTCATTACTCGAATTTAAGTAAAAAGCAGAAAACTTATATAAAGTCTGATATTAATAGGCTTAATAAGTTGTATGAAAAATCTTTGCATTTAAAAGAAGAGTATGATAAAAAGATGGAAGAAGAAAGAAACAAAAAGTTAGCAACTGCTGCTGTTTCTTCTATTACAGCTATTATCTCTTGCATTAGCGTAGGCAAGGCAAAAGACTTAAGAAAGTTAAAGGAAGCAAAATCTATCTATGATAACTTAAGTTCTAGTTCTAAAAAATACTTTAACACATCTGTTTTAGATAAATTAGATAAATTGTATAAAGAAGCAAAAAGAGATAAAGAACGAGAAGAGGAAGAAGAACGTAGAAGAAAAAGAAAAGAAGAAGAAGAAGAACGTAGAAGGCGGCAAAATAATAGTTTTAGTAGTAGTTCACACTATGGAAGTTATAGCAGTCATCATAGTGGCTTTGGTGGTCACAGTGGCGGAGGTGGTGCTTCAAGGAGATTTTAATTTTTTCGTAACAAGTGGATTGTAATCTAAAAGAAAGGAATAATAGGTATGAAAAAAAAGCGGAAAGTTTCTTATCTAACTATACTTGTATCATTAACTATACTTTTATTATCATTGACAGGTTGCAGTTTTGCTACTGAAAATGAAATTCCTATTCCAACTGTTGAAGAAAATGTCTATGTTTATGATCAGGATAATATTATTGATGATGATGTAGAAAGCTCTCTTAATGAGATGCTTACGGAGTTGGAAGAAAAGACTGAAGTAGAATTTGCCGTTGTTTCAGTAGAAAGTTTGCTGGGCAAAAGTATTGAGGATTACTCAAATAATCTTTTTAATACTTTAGGTATTGGCAAAAAAGGCAAAGATAATGGTTTACTTCTTATTTTTACTCGTTCTGATGAACGAGTAAGAATTGAAGTTGGAAGAGGCTTAGAAGGCTTACTTAATGATTCAAAATGTGGCCGCATTCTTGATGACTATTTTGTTCCTTACCGTGAAAACGATGAATATACTAAAGCAACAGAGCTTACAGTAAATGCTATTTTAAATATACTTGCTGAAGAATATGAAGTTGATATTAACGGTATGGAAACAGATTTGCCATCAAAAGATAGCTCTGATAAGTTTTTTTCATTGTTAGTAAAGATAATAATAATTATAGTACTCATCATAATTATGCTTGTACTTTCTGATGGTGATATCTTTTTAATTGTTAGCTCGTTTGGAGGATCTTCAGGAGGTTTCTCTGGCGGTAGTCTTGGCGGGGGCTTTTCTGGAGGCGGAGGCGCTTCTAGATAATAAGCTATATACAATTGTAACTATAAACCATATCAAACAATTCAAACAGGAGGATTTTACTATGAAACAAACAGGTATCGGTATTGCAGTAGCTATTGTATTAATTGGTATTTTTTGGTTTTTTGGAACTAAAAATCAGCTGGTCACTTTAAAAGAGGATGTAAATTTGAAGCAGGCTCAGGTTCAAACTGCTCTGCAGAGGCGAAGTGATCTTATTCCTAACTTAGTTCAAACAGTTAAGGGATATGCAACACATGAGGAAGCTGTTTTTACTGAAATTGCGGAAGCAAGAGCTAAACTTGCTGGAAGTATTGAAAGTGGAGATATTGAGGCTATTCAGAATTCTTCTAATGCTTTAGACTCTGCTATTGGAAGGCTGTTGTTTATTTCAGAAGACTATCCTGATTTGCAGGCTAATGAGCAGTTTATAGCTTTGCAGGATGAGCTTGCTGGGACAGAAAACCGTATTTCTGTGGCACGACAGTATTATAATGAAGCTGTAAGCACTTATAATGTTGCTATACAGAAAATACCTACTAGTATAGTTGCTAGTATGAGTGGGTATCAGCCTGCAAAATACTTTGAAGCTGATGAGAAATCACAGGAAGTACCTATTGTAAATTTTGATTAACCTTTCAAAAAAGGGGGTGGCACATGCTACCTCCTTTTTGTTTACCAATCTACATATACATTGCTTTCCTCTTTTACCTTTATACTTGCTTTTGGAGTTTGTATTTTTACAGTTGTATTTTCTTTATCCATTCCTTCTTGTTCGTTTGATATTATTAATTTTAAGTTATTTTCCTTTAATATCTTTTCTGCTTCTTTTAGTGTTTTTCCTTCTATGTTTGGTACTTCTACTTCTTTTTTCATTTCTTCTTCTAGTTCGTTATCTTTTACTAGTTCTAAATATGGAAGTACTTCTCCGAATATTTGTGAGCCTATTGGCGCTGCTACTCCTCCTCCTTGATGTCCTCCTTCTCCTGTTGGATTATATAAGGTAATTAATACTGCTACTGTTGGGTTTGATATTGGTGCTACTCCTATAAAAGATGTTACATATTTTCCTGTATTTACACCATCTTCTGAGGTCCCTGTTTTTCCTCCTATTCTATATCCTTTAACTTGTGAATTTTTACCGTGTTCCTTCTGCTACAACACTTTCCATCATATTAAGTACATTTTTAGCTGTTTCTTCTGAAATTACTCTATCTTTTTTTATTACTTCTATTTCCTTTTTCTCCCCTGTTTGACTATCAATAGTTGCTTTTACTACTCTTGGCTGTATATATGTTCCTCCATTTGCAATAGTAGATACCATTGTTATCATTTGTATTGGTGTTACTTCAAACCTTTGACCAAATGCTATTGTTCCGAAGCTCTACTGGTCCTACTTTTTCTTCTTTTAAAAATATTGAGCCTGCTTCACCTGGAAGATCTACTCCAGTTCTTCTTAAAAAACCAAATTTTTCTAAATACTCATAATATTTGTGTACACCAAGTTTTTGCCCTAGCCCTATAAACACTGGGTTGCATGAATTCATTAGTGCTTGCCTTAAACTTTCTGGGCCATGTGGTCTGTAATGTCTCCAACATTTTATACGTGTTCCTGCAACTTCAATTGAACCAGTACAACAAAATTCCCCTTCTTTATCTACTTCTGTTATTTTTTCCTCTAATGATGCTGATGCTGTTACTAATTTGAATGTGGAGCCTGGCTCATATGTATCTGAAATTGCTTTATTTCTCCACATTGCCTGTAAACTTTTAGTTTTATCACTTTGATTTAGACTATCCCAATTTGCTTTCAATTCATCAGTATTTGGTGAATATGGCTCATTTAAGTTATAGTTTGGGTAACCAGCCAGTGCTAAAATATCTCCATTTTGTGGATTCATAATCATTATATTTCCACCGTCTGTACACTTATTATCTATGCAAGCTTCTTTTAAATATTTTTCTGCTATTCCTTGAATTGTGCTATCTATTGTAAGTATTAAATCATTTCCATCAATTGCTGGTACATAGTTCTCTGTAGAATTTTCTATTTCACCACCTTTTGCATCTGTTACTTTTGTTATCTTTCCGTTTACTTCCTTTAAGTTCTTTATCATACCAAGCTTCTATACCATCTAACCCTTGATTATCACTTCCACAAAAACCTATAATTTGAGATGCTAAATTGTTGTATGGATAATATCTTTTTGTATCTTCATCTATATTAATTCCACTAGTTATATTATTATCTTTCATCCAAATTCTAAGTTCATCTGCTTTTTCTTTATCTATTTTTTTTACTATCGTTTCTATTGAACTTCTTTTAGTTACTCGCTTTAAAACAGTTTCATAATCTAAATCAAATATTCTAGTAAGTGCTTCAGCCACTTTTTCTTTATTTTCTTTTGATATATTTACTGGATTAACTGTTATTGTTTCAACTGTTGAACTAACTGCCAAAATATTTTTCCCTGTACTATCATAAATAGTTCCTCTTTTGGGGTTTATATTTCTATCTAAGGTTTGTGCCATATATGCCATAGATTGCAACTCTTCACCTTCAATAAATTGTATATATGCCAATCTTCCCGCTAAAAATGTAAATAAGAACACAGCTACTATTAGTTCCCATATAACCTTTTTCTTTCTTGTTATATTACCTGTAATTTCTGAACTTTTCGATTGTTTTTTATTTATTTTTCCAAAATTAATCTGCTTTTTCTTTTTCAATTTATCTATTTCTTTATTATTATTCTGTCTATCTATTCGCTTTTTTAATTTATTTTTTACAATTTGTCTTTGAGTCTTTTTTATATGTTCGTTTTCTTTTTTATTTTTCAAATTGTTAATTATATCTTTTCTAATATTGTTCAAATCTTTCAATCCCTCCTATTTAAGTAATTTCCTTGAAGTGCAGGTTGCCAAAGGCTGAGACCCCTCTACAATTTTAATTATTTACTATTATAAACATATGAAAAAAGGCACAAAAAAAGAACAGTTTGCATATTATACAAATTGTCCTTTTTTATCTTATACTTTGCGTTAAACCTCTCCAAATTTTTTGCCATATATTTAAATTTTCTTCTACTTCTACCTCTTCAACTGCTGGCTCAATATAATCTTTCTTTGGGAGATTTATATAAACTTTTTGTTTGTTATCTAATTTTTGCATTCCTAATAATTCTTTAGCTTGTTGCTCAATATTTTTTAAATTTAAACTGCTTTCTATGTTTACTTTTAGTTGTTCATTTTCCTTTTGTACACTACTTAACTGTTCTTTTAGTTTCTCTTTCTTATTAAAGTTTTCTGTAATTAGTGAGTTTCTATAGCTTAACCCAAATAATACTATAAAGCTAATAGCTACATATAAAGCTACTTTAGCTTTTGGTTTCATTTTTGATTTTACTACTTTTCTTTTGCTTACTTTTCTTGCAGTAGATTTCTTATTTATATCATATGGATTTTTCTTTTTTCTTGTTTCATATTCTGGTTGTATCTTTCTTGGGCTAGTTTCATATTGGTAACCATTGTATCTTTGGTATGCCATAGTTCTCACCTCTTTTCTTTTGATTATTTTTTCTCAAAAATTCTTAGCTTAGCACTTTTTGATCTTGTGTTTCTCTCTAATTCTTCTTTTTGGGCTATTATTGGTTTTTTATTAATAACTTTTCCTTGTGACTTACAACCACATATACAATATGGTAAATCATTTGGACATGTGCATATTCCTTCTGCTTCTTTAAATGCTTTTTTTACCAATCTGTCTTCTAATGAGTGGAATGTTATTACACATAGCCTTCCTTGTGGTTTTAATAATTCTATACTATTTTTTATTGTATTAAATAGCGGTTTTATTTCATCATTTACTTCTATCCTAATCGCCTGAAATGTTCTTTTTGCTGGATGCCCATCTTTTTGTTTTGAAATTGGTATAGATCTTTTTATAATTTCTACTAACTCACTAGTTGTTTCTATTAAACTTTTTTCTCTTTGTTTTACAATATTTGTTGCTATTTGTTTCGAAAACCTTTCTTCCCCATATTCCTCTAAAATGTTTATAAGTTCTTCTTTTGAATATGTATTTACTACTTCTTTTGCAGTAAGTTCTTGGCTTTTATCCATTCTCATATCAAGTGTAGCTTCTCCCATATAGCTAAAGCCTCTTGTTTTTTCATCTAATTGATATGATGAAACTCCTAAATCTAATAAAATTCCATCTACTTTTTCTATTTCAATATTTTTTAACAAAGTTCTTATATCATCATGATTTCCATGTATAAATTTTACATTTTTATATTCTTTTAATCTTTCGCTAGCTTCTTTTAATGCTTCTTCATCTCTATCAATACCTATAAGTAAACCATTTTCTGATAATTTTTCTATAATTTTTTTGCTATGCCCAGCTCCACCTAAGGTACCATCTACATATATTCCATCTGGCTTTATATTTAACCCATCTATGCATTCATTTAGCATAACTGGCTCATGTTTAAATTCCACTTTTTTCTCCTAAAATTTATATTTTTATAGGCTCTAAATAGCATGAGCAGTTGGCAATCTTATTTTTAAGTAATACCACCTGTGTCTCATGCTATTATTCTTTAGTATATTTATAGACTTTTCTTTAGCATAAATTATTCTTTTGTATTTATAATTTTTTGCTTTTGTTAGTTAATAAATATCTTTTGACTCTTTAAATCTTTTGTAGGTTATAAATCATTTGTTTATAAACTTAAATTTTTATCTTTTGTATTTTTAATTTCTTTTGTACCTTAATGTCTTATCTTTTGTATCTCTGCTTTTTTAGTTTTCTTTAGTAAATTTATTTTTAGGAAATTTCTTTCCTTAAAAACCTATTTTATATTCCTAGCATTGTCATATTTTCTGCTATTTCATCTGCTGAAATTTCACCATCACATTTCTCCCAAGTAGCTTTATCCCAAATTTCAAGTCTTGTTCCAACGCCTATTATAACTGCTTCTTTTTCAAGATTTGTTGCGGTTCTTAAATTGTTTGGAATTAAAAATCTTCCTTGTTTATCTATTTCACACTCTGTTGCACCTGATAAGAAAAACCTTACAAAATTTCTAGCATTTTTATCTGAAAGTGGAAGTGCTTTTAATTTAGATTCAAAATTCAACCATTCATTTTGTGAAAACGCAAATAGACATCCATCTAAACCTTTTGTGACGATGAACTTCTCTCCCATATCTATTCTTAATTTTGCTGGCATTATTAGTCTTCCTTTAACGTCTAAAGAGTGCTCGTATTCACCTATTAACAATTGAATTTCACCTCCCACATTTTTACCACTTTGTACCACTTCGCTCCACTTTTATTAAATTTTAATATAAGAATGTAAAAAAAGCAATAGTTTTTTAAAACTTTTTAAAAAAGTTTTAAAAGACTATTGCTTTTTGTCTCTAATTTTTTAATTTGTACCTTTTGCTTAAGAAATTGCTTCGAAAAAGTCAAGAGCATTGTTTAATCCTTTAATTATTTATTTTTCCATACTCTTTTAATTTTTCACTTTTCATTTGTATCCTTCCATTTATATAAATACTACTTTATTTTAATATTTATTTGTTATACTATTATAAATATATTTTATATATATGCTATTTTTAAGCTAATAATTTTTAATTTGCTATTTATAGAATTATATAAAAATAATCACTTAAATTTGCAGTGATTATTTTTAATTATTTAATTATTTAATTTCTTTTGCTTTTACTACTAATCTTTGTGTTCCATATTCTTTACAAGTAATTAATGTAATTTCTCTTTTTCCTCCTGTTAATTGACTTGTACATGAAGTATCTGTTGGGTCTATTACTTTTCTGTCATATACTTCATATTTTACGGTTTCTCCTGTTAAAAGACTTTTTAATTCAACTATATCTCCTGTTGTTATTGCTGGTAAATTTCCAAACATTTTTCCACTTTTATAGTTATGACCTACTATACAGTAATTTCCTACTTCATTTGGCTTTGGCCCCCAATATTTGTTTACGGATATCTTTAAAAGCTCTTCAGACCATTCTGATATTACTGGATATTCTATTCCAAGTCTTGGTATATTAATTAGAGCTTCAACTGAGTATTTAATTCCATTACTTGCTGTATATTCTATTGGCTCTTGTATATTACTTTGTATTATTTTTTTGTCATCTTCCTCGTCATCTTCTATTGCTACTACTATCATTCCATCATATTCTTTTACTGTGTTATCTTTAGTAGTTTCTGTTTTTAATGTTTTATTTTCACTTTTTAAGTTTTGTATATTATCTAATCCTGCTAATATTTCTTTTGAAACTTCTTCACTTTTACTTCTATCATATTCTGCATATATGTAATAAGAAAATAGCAAACATACTAATAACACAGATAAAAAGAATTGTACCTTATACATTTTCTTTTTTCTGCGGAGTTCTGGTGTAATATACAATTTCTGAGTTACTAGAATTTGATTCATACTATTCTCCTATCTTATCAATGTACTATAATTATAACATATTAGTTAAGTTGTTTTCAACTGTTTTATCGTATTTGTCATATAAATTTAATATTTACACTAATTTTTATTAAAGTTGACAAAATGTAAACAATATGTTATTATTTGCCATATATATTACTAATTTTCCTTGCTTTTATAGAGGGATGAATATCACATAACAAGGAGGAAAATACTATGTCAGATAATTTCAACTTAAGAGAGTTTGAAACTGGTTGTCTTTTACTTAAAAGGCCTATATGTGAAGTACTTTTAGAGGTTTCAACAAAATTCAAAAAAGAACGTAAAAAAATTGTAAAAAAGCTCTCTAATGAATATGCTGAAAATTACATTGAATGTCTAAATGAGACTTTTAATGTAGATTATAAAAAAACTGTTTTTTATCCATCTGATAAAAACCCTTCTTTTAGCATTACTATATATTCCAAATATAAACTTTCTAAAGAACTTGTATATATGATTTCGGAAGCTTATCTATATGCAAGTCAAAAATTCAGAATTGCTCCACGGCGTAGATTTTTAGATTATCTTGATTTATTTTATAGAGAATTTGAAAGTATTACTGATATAAAAAATAGAATTACCCTATATGAACACGTTGAGAATGGATTAATTATTATTCTTGATGTTGTTCCTGAAACTTTAGGTTTTAATTCTGAAATTATGCATTACACTAAACTTTTTAACTCAAAACAAGATAATGGAAAATTCAAAACTATAATCATGGTATATATTGACATTGATATTATTGCAATTTCAATCAACCCTCTTTCGCTTAGTGAAGTAAAAAGCATCATTAGGTCATATAGAAAGTCACAATGTTGTATGATACGAGGAGAAGGGGCTGTAGAATATGGCGATTTTATAGATAACTTAAACAATGTTGAACTTTCTAATAAAATTAAATCATATGACCATTATTCTACTTATTTAACTATTGAAATTGATTAAACCAGATAATTTAAATATTAAAATCCCCATAATTTTGGGGATTTTAATTATCTCATATACATTAAATTTTATTTGCTATTTGTGCAAATTGATCTAAATTTAAATTTTCTCCTCTTACTCTTTCATCTAATCCTAATTTATCTAAAATTTCTTTACATTCTTCTTTACTCATTAATCCACTATTTGTTATTCCATTTATTAATGTTTTTCTTCTTTGCATAAATGACACTTTTATCAATTTAAAAAATATTTCTTCACTTTTTATTTGTATTGGTGGCTCTTTTCTTAAGTTTAGTTTAATTACTTCAGATTCTACTTCTGGTTCTGGTATAAAGCTTGAGTTTGGTACTATTACTACTTCTTCTGGCTCACAATAATAATTAACTGAATATGTTATTGCTCCACTTAATTTATCTCCTGGTTTTGCTGTTAACCTTTTCGCTACTTCTTTTTGTACCATTACAGTTATACTTTGTATTTCAAGTTTATCTTCTAGCAATTTCATTATTATTGGTGTTGTTATATAATATGGTAGGTTTGCTACTACTTTTACGTTTTGTGATTTGTTCTTTGAAATCAGTTTTTTCAAATCAACCTTTAATACATCTTCATTTATTAATTCAAAATTTTCATATAATGAAAATCTATCATTTAATATATTTATCATTCTATTATCTAATTCTATTGCTATAACCTTTTTTGCTTTTTCTAATAGTCTCGCTGTTAATGTTCCAAGACCTGGTCCTATTTCTATTACTAAATCATCTTTTGTTATATTTGCCGCTTCTACTATATTTTCTATTATATTATCATCTATTAAAAAGTTTTGACCCAAACTTTTACTAGCTGAAATATTATATTTTTTTAATATAAACATTGTTTCTTTATATGCATTTTCCATTTTTTTCTCCTTTTTTACAGGTTAGAAGTTAGAGGTTGGAGATTAGAGGCACAGTAACTTTTTTGAAGTACTTCTCTATATTTCCAACTTCTAACTTCCAATTTTTATTTTATTATTACTTTTCCAATAAATTACTCTTACTATTCATTATATTATATTTCTTCCTATTTGTCTATTGATTTTTCCACATGTTTAATATAAAATGTTAATAACAAATGATAATTTAAAGTTGGTGAATAAATGAATAAAGATAGTAATCGTCCAAATAGAACTAGTAACAAGATAGTTTCTAAAATAAATAAGAAGAAGGAAGCATTAAACAAACCCGTTTCTTCTAAAAGATTGTGTTATATTATTATATGTGTTGCAATATTATTATTAATTTTAATATTGCGTATTGGTTATTTTCAATTTATTAAAGGTAGTCAGCTTAAAGAATCTGCTAGTAGACAGCAAGCTACTAGTAGAATTATAAGCCCTAATAGAGGAACTATTTATGATTCTACTGGAAAGGTATTAGCTCAAAGTGCTAGTGTTGACACAATTACAATAAATCCTTCTAGAATAAAAAATAATGCAAAATCTGAAACAAAAAAAGAGAGAGAAATTGAAGGAAAAGAAATTGAAGAGAAAGTAGCAAAAGCCTTTTCAGATATTTTTGAACTAAATTATGATACTGTTTTAGAACAAGTCAGAAGCGATTCTTCTGTTGAAACAATAGTAAGGAAAGTGGAACAAGATAAAGTAGATAAATTAAATAATTGGATGAAAGATAATAAGATAACAACTGGTATAAATATAGATCCTGATTTTAAAAGATATTATCCATATAATAATTTAGCTTCAAACTTAATTGGTTTTTGCGACAATGATAATAATGGTCAAGAAGGTTTAGAACGTAAGTGGAATAACATACTTAGTGGTACTCCTGGAAAGAGAACTACAATTGAAAATGCTGCAGCGGGGCTTATTCCAGATAAAGATGAAACTTATATAGCAGCTGAAAACGGAAGCAACATTACACTTACAATAGATGCAACTATTCAAAGTATTGTAGAAAAATATTTGAAACAGGCATGTATCGAAAATAATTGTAAAGATGGTGGTAGTGCAATTATTATGAATCCTTCTACTGGTGATATAATAGCAATGGCAACATACCCTGATTACGATTTAAATAATAGTCGTACTCCAAACGAATCCCTTTCTGCTACTTGGGATACTTTATCTTCTGATGAACAACTAAATTCTTTATTTAAAATGTGGAAAAACAAATGTATAGCAGAAGCATATGAACCAGGCTCTACATTTAAAATAATTACTGCTTCTATCGGATTAGAAGAAAATGTTACTGAATCAGATACTAAAAATGAATTTTTATGTGTTGGGCATGAAATTGTTAATGGATTAAAAATTAATTGTTGGAAATATGAAACTACTCATGGATATCAAAGTTTGAGACAGTCTTTAATGAATTCTTGTAATCCTGCCTTAATGCAATTAGGTAAAAAAATTGGTGCTAGTACATTGTACAAATATTATAAAGCTTTTGGTTTATTTGACAAAACTGGAATTGCAACTTCTGGTGAAGCAAATAGTCTATTTTGGGATTTAGAAAACGTTGGAAATATAGAACTTGCAACAATGTCATTTGGTCAAAGATTTAAAGTAACTCCTATTCAATTAATTACAGCTATATCTTGTGTTGCAAATGATGGTATTTTAAATCAACCTCGTTTAGTTAAAGAAATACAAAACACTGATACAGGTGCTATTACAACTATAGAACCTACTCAAGTAAGAAAGGTTCTTTCAAGTGAAACTTCTAATGCTATGCTTAATATGTTAGAATCTGTTGTTAGTGATGGTACTGGATATTTAGGTGCTGTAAAAGGTTACTCTATTGCTGGTAAAACAGGTACTTCTGAACCTGACTCTACAAGTCCAAATCCAATGTATGTAGCTTCATTTGTCGGCATTGCACCTAGTGAAACCCCTGAGCTTGTATGTTTAGTTACATTATATAATCCTAAAGGTCCTAAAGGTCACCAAGGTGGAACAATTGCAGCCCCTGTTGTGTCTCAAATATTATCTGAAGTATTACCTTATATAGGTATTCCTTCTGAGGATTCTTCTAGTGACACTTCATCAAATATTACTTTACCTGATGTTAGAAATAAGACTATAGCAGAAGCCAAGAAAATTTTAGAAGCTTTAAGAATAACTACTATTGTTTCAGGAAATGATACATCAGCAATAGTAACAGATCAAGTTCCAAAGCCTGGCACAAGTTTAATAGCTGGTGCAACTGTTAACTTATATTCTGCTGGAAATGATACAAGAACTTCAGTTACTGTTCCTAATTTAAAAGATATGAGCCTTACACAAGCTAAAAATGCCTTGAAAGCTAAAAATTTGAATATAAAAATTACTGGTTCTGGCACAGTAGTTTCGCAAGATATTATGGCTGATACTACTGTTGAAGAGGGAACTGTTATACATGTAACTTTGCAAAAACGTACAACTGAAGCACATTAAAAAAGTGGGATCATATCCCATTTTTTTTTTAAGTGAATAGTAAAGAATATAAACTTGCCTTTATATTTTAAATACAGCTATACTTTTTACTATTCACTCTTGTTTTTTACTCTTTCCTTTATGCAAGTTTAGTGATGCCGACTACGTAGTTATCTACAACTTTTTCATCTCTCATGACGATTGATACAAATATTAATCAAGTTATATATTATAAATTTATTAAGTAAATTTCAGGTGATTTACAAAGAAGTGCAACAACTTAGAGAAATTAAATACTATAATGATGATGAAAAAGAATAGATAAAATTAGCAATAATAGATATATATCGTTCGTTGGAAATTGTATCTAATACATTAAAAGAGAAAATCAAAGAAATAAATGCTAAGAAGTAACAATAATTAGTTTAGATTAAGAAAGGCTTTAAGCAAGTTTTTCAGTTTTAAGCGAAACCTTTCCCAGTGAATAAATAAAAAACTCTTGAAGAGGAAATAAACAACAATTAAATAAGAATAACAGAAAGAAGTGGACAGATAAAATCTAATACAATAAGTACATACATATATTAAGTAATAAAGGTTATATTTTAGGAAATATAGACAAGAAAATAATAGTAACAAATGAAAAAAGTTAAAATGCTTTTAGCTTTGAGAAACTTAATAATCAAGTAAATGAAAAAACTCACTTGTAAAATCAGTGAGTTTTAATTTTGTCTAATTTCAGTGGTAGGCTTACAGCGAAACCTCCTACAAAGAAATACATTTTGGTTTTTGGAACGTTTTGGTGACCCCTACGGGAATCGAACCCATGATTCAGCCTTGAGAGGGCTGCGTCTTAACCGCTTGACCAAGGGGCCACGTAAATTACTTACTTATAATAACATTTTTTAATTAAGATGTCAAGATAAAAAGATCGTAATTTACGTAAATTCTTCTAGGTATTCTTTTAAATATAAACACCTATAATTTCAACTTAAAATAGTATACTTTTCTAAAAACTAATAATTTCATTATATATATCTATTGCATATTTATCTGTCATTCCTGATATGTAATATATTATTGCTCTTGCATAGTCTTTGTTATCTTTTAAGTTAAATAATTTCTTATTTATTCCATTGTTACTACCCTTTGTATATGTTTCTAACCACATTATAAATCCTCCTATTAATTTAGGATATATCTTTTCATTTTCTTTTAATTTATTTATTGTATTTTGTTTATCATATCTATCATATAAAGTTTTATATATTTCTTCTAATACTAATTTAAAATATCTATTTGCACTTTCAACTTTCTCATTTGTATATATATTTTTTATACAAAACTCATTCATTTTATCTAATAGTTCAGACTTTTCTTTTGAAAATTTAAGTCCTTCTTCTGGTGAACTATTTTCACACAAGTCCCTAATTAAAGTACTAATAATATTTGTGTTATTCATATTTTTTCCTAAGTTTAAAATTTTATTTAATTGATCTATTTGTTTTCTATTTAGAGTTCGCACAGATAATGAATCTTCTAAATCTCTACCTATATATGCAATTCTATCTGCTAATTTTACAATACATGCTTCCCATGTATATGGTCTATATTCATTTGGCCTTGTATATATGCTTAAATCTATTGCTTCTTCTCTGGGGAATAATACTTTATCATTTACTTCTCCACAATGTGATATTATTCCATCTCTCACGGCATATGTTAAATTTAAATTTCCCCTATAACCATCATGGTTTTCTAATAATATTAAATTATCCACTGCTTTTAGTCCATTTCTTTCGTGCCAAAATGTTTCATCTATTTCTCTTTTTGATATCTCGTTTAGTACTTTTTCACCTTGATGTCCAAATGGGCTATGTCCTAGATCGTGTGAAATTGAAATTGCTTTTGTAAGTTCTGTATTTAACCCTAAAGTATTTGCAATAGTATAGCTTATAGATTCAACATAGTTTACATGTTCTATACGTGTACATATGTGGTCACTTTTAGGTGAAAAATATATTTGATTTTTATGTTTTAGTCTCCTATATGCTGTTGAATATAGAATTCTTGTATAATCTCTTTCAAACTCTGTTCTAATATCTCCACTCTTTTTGCTTAGTTGTTTTTCTCTTTTTATCATTTGCTCCCATTTTGGATTTTTTTCATTTGCTGCTACACTTTCAAATTTCTTCATATATATTACCTCTTTTTTATTTTACTGCTATTATCATTTCTTCTAATGCTTTTGCTATTTGGTCTGGGCAAGATGTTCCTTTTTCATTACAATTTATACCTTTTAATTTTTTTATAACATCTTCCATATTCATACCTTCTACAAGTTTTGATATTCCTTGTAAGTTTCCGTTACATCCACCTATTACTTTTAATTTTTTTACAATTCCTTCTTCTACCTCTAAATGTATTTGATTTGAACAAACTCCTTTTAGTTTATATGTATATTTCATTTTACTTTTCATTCCTCTCTGTTTTACTTATTTTACTATGTTTTTACGTTATTTTACTATGTTTTTACGTTATTTTCAACCATTTTTATTATTTTTGTTTTATATATAATACTTCATGTGTCATACAATTTACAAAACAACCCAGAGCTAAAAGTTCTGAGTTGTTTACTTTATTGTTTTTCTTCTTTCATTTTAAAGAATTCTTTATATCCTATACATACAACTGCAATTACCATTAATGCAAATGATATTGCTTTCCATATATTACTTTCAAATAGTATTACTGCAAACATTCCACATGCAACACTTATTCCATATAATATTAATACTGCTTCTTTTTGTGAAAAACCTTTATTAATTAACTTATGATGTAAATGCCCTTTGTCTGCTTGAATTATTGCTTTTAAAGATTTTCCATTTATTAACCTTCTTACTATTGCAGAAATAGTATCAAATATTGGAAGACCTAATACTATTATTGGTAAAACTACTATAAATGCTGTTGCTGTTTTTGCAACTCCTAATATTGAAACTACTGCAAGTGTATATCCTATAAAATTAGAACCTACATCTCCTACAAAGGTTTTTGCTGGGTTAAAATTAAATGGTAAGAAACCTGATAGTGCTCCAACTAAACATGTTATCATTATTATTGCAATTAGTGGTGATCCATTTAATGCAAATATTATAAGTAATGACACAGACGAAATAATAGCTATTCCCGTCGATAGACCATCTAACCCATCTATTAAATTAATTGCATTTGTAATTCCAACAAGCCAACCTATTGTTAATATAATTGAAAATACTTCCCCTATTATAATATTCCCTTCAAAAAATGGTAAATTGAAATTATTTATTCTTATTCCAAAAGTCACTACAATTCCTGCTGCTATTATCTGACCTGCTAATTTTACTAATGGGTGTATTCCTTTTATATCATCAAAAAAGCATACAAAACTTAAAACTAAAGTTCCTAAAAGAAAACCAACTAATTTGAGCATATAATTTTCTACTCCAAACAGTTCTAAATTTCCTTCTATACTAGATGTTATACATAAATATATTGTAGCAAGCAAAAAACCTATTATTATTGCTGGCCCTCCAAATTTAGGTATTGGTTTATTATGCATTCTTCTTTCATCTTTTGGTATATCCACTGCTCCTATTTTTTTGGCTATCTTTATTGTATATGGTGTTAATACAAATGTTGTTATAAATGCCAATAAAAAAGCTATTGCTATATCTCCCCACATAGGCTAGACCTCCTATGTAAATTAATATACCACAATAGCTTTAATTTTACAATGTTTTATCTAAAAATTTAGAATTTAATTATTAGTATAATACGCTTCATAACTTCCATTATTTATATATCCAATGTTACAACTACCAGTTCCACCTGCTCCTCCTATTGCATTTCTAGTTCCATTACTTCCAATTCCTCCGTTGTCCTCCTAATACATTTATATTTGATGAGATTGTATCATTGGCATATGTTACTGTTTTTATAAATATGTTTATTGTTCCACCTCCAGATGCTCCTCCTCCAGCTGCTCCACTTCCGGTCTACACCATTCCACAGATCTCCTCCTCCAGCTACACATGAACCTCCATTTGCTCCAGTTGCACAAAATAAACTATTATTTCCCATTACTAAGTTTTTAGCATATGCTATAAGTAGTCCCCCTGTGCCTAGTGAGCCATTCTCAGCCGATACAGCTTGATGTGACTTCACCCCTAAACCAACACTAGCTCCTGCACCACCTCCTGTTGCACATTTAAAATAGTCATAAGACCCATCCATTATTGCTCCTGAACCTCCTGATGTTGTAATTGCATCTTTAGGAGTAGCTGCAAAATTATTGCTATGTCTTGCTGTTCCTCCTCCTCCAGCTCCTGCTCCATAAGATGTTCCAGTTCCTCCTATTGATCCATTTTGACTATAATATGCATTTTGAACAGCAACTCCACCTGAGCCACCACCTGCTGTTGCCCTTTTTACTCCTGAGCCAGATAAGTAAATACTTGTAGATACATTTTCACCACTATTTCCATTTTTAGCACTTCCTTGACTAGCAGATACTCTACTTGCTCCACTTGCTCCTAAAGCTGGAACATATTCATAAGTGCTGTTTTTATTTTTCCATAAATATACATCTTCTCCTTCTGCTTTTGCCCCATAATTATTTTGAATAACTCCATTGTTTGTTAATGTTTCTGCACAATACAATAAGAAACCTTTTGGCCCACCATTATTAGAATAGTATGGTGCTACAGTTACTCCTTCATTTATTGTTAAGTTACCTTTTACCTTTACTATTACCATATTTTTTGCATTTGAACTATCTGTTGCAACATCACCTGCATCTCCATATATTTTATTACTTTCAAGTATTAAGTCTCCATTTTCTACATATGTATGAGCATTATATTGTTTATCTTTTATTGCTATTCTATAATAATTATTATTTTTCATAATAGCATTTCCTGTTGCTGATATTAGGCTTTCACTTACTATTAATGATATTTTTCCATTACCATTATCAATAGTTATTCCATCTTTTGATACCAACTTTGCTGTTATAGTATAATTTTCTGTTTCTAATACATCAAACTCCCCTGTATATTCTTTCCAAGTTTCGCCATCATCTAAACTATAATATTTTATTATATTTTCACCACTACCATTTACTTTTATAGTTTTGGTTGTTCCATCATTTAGGGTATCTATGTTTGATACTTGTACAAGTTGCTCATTAACAGCTATTATTGTATATTTTTCTTCTAGTTCTTCTCCCATTAACTTTACTTTTACATCATATCCTGTTGCATCTTCTACTGTTCTATCTAATGCTACTCTTGTTTTTCCATTACAATTAATAGTTAAATTTGAAACTGTTATTTTATCTATTCCTTTTTGATTTTCTACAATTATTACTATATTTAATTCTTTTCCATTAATTTGAGTTATTTCATATTTAACTTGAGTCTCTACTATTATGTCTTCAGCTCTTTGTTTTATTACATTTGATATTGTACTTATGATATTTGTTTTTTGTAATAATATTAATAAAAATAATAATATTATAATTATTGTAATTATAGCTATAATCAATTTTATTTTTTTATTCCTTTTCATTTTTCTTCTTTTTCTTCCTTTTTCTTCCTTTTTCTCTTTTGATTATTTTCTATAATGTAATTTTAGTTTAACTTTATAATCTGGTTTAATTTTATCATTAACAATTTTGTTTATGAAGTATTTGTATGTTTTTTATTTATAATGTTTTTACATAAATATTTTGTAGAAGATAAAGTACTTGTTCTGTTTATCTTGTTGCTGATAATATACATGAATTTGTCCCTGAATTTTATTTATTTCGCTTTCGCAACTTTTAAATCCGTTTGTTGCTCCTAATATACTTGAAATTGTTAATTATATTACATTTGTATAATATCCTTTTAAATTTGTTAATCATAAATTATCATAATAAAAGGCTTACTTACTATTTAAAGTAATCTATTATCCCATTATAAATTCCCCATGCTAGTTTATCTTGATAGCTATCTTCTAGTAGTAACTTTTCTTCTTCTTTATTTGATAAAAAACCACATTCTACTATTGATATTGGTATCTCTATATGTTTCATAATATATACTGTATCTAATTTCATAGCTACTCTTTTATTTTCTTTTTGTATAGATTCGTTTAAATTTTCTTGTAGGCTTTTTGCAAGTTTTATACTATTTTCATCTCCATTTTTATAAAAACATTGCCAACCCCAATATTGTTCCTGAGGTATTTTATTTAGGTGTATTGATACAAATATATCTGCTGATGACTCATTTCCTATTTTTACTCTATTATGTATGTCTGATATTTTCTTCTGTTTTAATGTTTTACTATCTATATCATATATGGCGTTTTCGTCACTTCTTGTTAATATTACTGTCGCTCCTGATTGTTCTAATAAGCTTTGAGTTTTTAATGCTATTTTTAGGTTTGTTTGTGCCTCTGTTGTTCCGTGTACTACTTTGTGCTCCTTCATCAGGTACTCCATGTCCGTGCATCTAATACTATAACTTTATTTGTAACTGGCAAGGCTACTGTTTGAACTGTATTTTCTACCTTATTTGTTGCAATACTACAAGCAAATATAAATATGACAGCTAATAAACTAAGTATTATTATTCGTTTTTTTCCTATAATAATCATATTTTCCCTCTTTCTATATTATAAATTATAATTCTTAAAATATATAAAAAAATGCCACCTCATATATAAATATATATGAGGTGGCTATATTTTTTATTCGTTATTTATCTTTATAATAATAAAGTAAAAATTTTGTATTATCTTTTGTTACTCCTTCTTTAAGCTCTGCAACATTAATTCTATCTTTTGAATCATATATTGCATGCATTAAATCTTCAAAAACATAATTAGTAGTATTAGCAAGTTCTCTTGCTCCTGTTCCATAATCTAAGGTTGCTTCTGCAACTTCCTTGAAAAAGTCAGGATAAACTTTAAGTTTTATTCCTAAATTTCTAAGTCCTCTTTCATACATTCTAAACACAGATTCTTTAGATTCTTGCTGTATTCGTATTAAAGTAGTGGTATCAATTGGATTGGTTACATGAATTTTATTGATTCTTCCTACTATTTCAGGTGTAAATCCATATTCTAATAAATCTTCCTTTGTATAAATACTTTTTTCAGGTGATAATATTTTTGACTCTTTCTTTTCTTCTTTTACAAAAAATCCCATCTTTTTTTCTTCTACTCTTTTTTCTTTTATCTCTTCTATTCCTGAGCATGCGTCCATTAAAAAAATTTTTAAGTTTTTTGTTTCAAACTGCAATGTCTTATTGCCAACTGTAATATTCATAGGTGAACCTGATAAGATTGGAAGTAAAGAGTCTAGTACCCCTTCGCCACTAACATCTCTGCCATCACTACTTTTTCCTCTACCTTTTGTTGTCTTTTTGCCAATTTCATCTATAACTAAAATTCCACTTTCTGCTTTTTGAAAATCTTTTCCTGCATTTTTTAACAAGTTACTTAACATTGTATTTACACTTTCCCCAACGTAACCTTCCTGAGTATACTGAGTTGCATTTTCAATAGTATATGCTAAGCCCATCTCTTTGCAGAAGGTCTCCATTGTTAGTGTTTTCCCTGTTCCACTTCCTCCTATTATAAAATCTACACATCTAATGTTCATATAGTGTGAATTATATAAAGAAGTAGCAATGCTTCTGACTAGCTCGTCTTGTCCTACTACAATCTCTTTTACACAATTTTCTATATCACTAATCCGTGGATATTCTTCTACTTCATCTAATGAAAATGGAATATATCCTGATTCTGATATATCTCCTCCAGAAGCTATTTGATTTTCCTCTTTTATCTTTGATTGACAAGATTCCATTGGTTTAGATGGTTGTTTGAATGTAACTATTATGTCTTTTTTGTTCTCCATACTTATTCCTCCTTATTTAAAAAGAAATTAATTAGTTACAAAAATATAGGCATATTATATAATATTTTACATAACATGTCTATACTTTTCTACAAATTTCTACTTTTTTCTTCTATCTATAACATATGTACTACCTTGTATTGTTTTTGCTAAGTGCTTTACACTTGCTCCTGCTTCTGCTATCTCTAGTACATTTTTAAACTTTCCTTCTTCTACTTCAACTACACCTACTGAAATTGATGTAAGTGGAAACTGTTCAATTACTCCTCTTCTATTTGCAACTTCTATATATCCTTTTTCTACATCTTCCTCAGTATAATAGGTTTTGACATTAATGTCAAAATCAGCTAATATATTTTGACATATTTCCTCTGCATCTTTATTAGATACTATTGCTATAAAGTCATCTCCTCCTATATGTCCTACAAAGCTATCTTCAATTTGATCTGTATGAACATTTTTTAGTATTACTTTTGCTGTAAATTTTATTATTTCATCGCCTTTCATAAAACCATATACATCATTGTAAGCTTTAAAATTATCTAAATCAAAATATAGCATAGAAAATTTTTCTTTGTTTAAAAATCTCTTCTTTATTTCTGCCTGTATTTGTACATTTCCTGGAAGACCTGTAAGTGGACTTATCCTTCTATTTATGTATAAAAGCTTTAAAACATTTATTATTGTATAATATAAATATTCATCATCTATTGGGTGCCTTATGTAATGAGTAATTCCTAATTCCAACATTTTAAGTTTATGTTCATGTTCTTTTTTTGATGTAATTACTATTATTGGAGTTATACTATTATCTTCGTCACTTTTTACTTTTCTTGACACTTCCATTGCGTTTGAATCAATGTTATCATCATTTATAATAATAAGAGATGGTATGTTTTTTAGTGCTATATTTAATTCCTTTTCAGTTACTTTTGTTATTTTATATTCCTTTTCTTCTTTGAACATATTATTTAAGCTTCTGTATAATTTGTTATCATTATCTATTAAATAAATCTCTTGTATCATAACTTTCCCTCTTTTGTGCTTTTCTAATAATTTCTTTACTTTTCTATATAATAATCTCTGTGAAGAATGGACGAGCTATGCTCGCCCTAAAATTTAATTTTCTATATTTTATACTGTTGCATTTGCTGTTATTTGTTCTGATAATCCACTTACACTATATGCTGTTATTACTACTGTATTTTGACCTGATTCAAGTTTTTGCTTTAATGATACTTCTTTCATATCAAGTGATGCTCCAGTGTTTTGCCAGTCTGTTGAATAAAATTTTCCGTTTACTGTAAGTTCTATTTTTTTAATGTTCTCTTCATCTTTTACTGATATTACCAATTCGTCTCCTTCTTGAGAAACTTTTATTTCTGGTTTTTTAGCTCCTTTAAATGTTTGCTTTTTAGTTTGTTCATTTCCTGCTACATCTACCGCTATAACAGTTAATACATGTTCACCTTTTAATATAGCTATCTTTTCTTCTATTTGGGTTTTTGAGTCTTCTCTTGCTTCTATTGTTGTATTATCTTCATCATCCCAACGATACATTATATATTTAAGTTCTGTTTCATCTTTTGCTACTATTTTTACCTTTGAGCCCTCTACTAAAAATTCTATTTCTGGATTTATTAAATCATTATCTTCCTTGAAAAATTCCTTTGTGTATATATATTCTTTATTATCTATATCTATTACCTTTATATTTAAAGTGTTAGTTCCTACTGGAATGTCTATTTTTTCATTAATCACTGTTTGCCCTCTTCCCTGAAGCGTATGTTCTTCTTCATCATTCCATGAATATACTATTTTACTTATTGCTTTGCTACTTGTAATATTTATTTGTGCTCTTCCATTATCTTCTACCATTTCAACAGTTGGCTTTGCTACTGTTTTATTTTTATTAGAAGATATTAAAGAAAATATTCCTTTTCCTATTAATATAACAGCTAATATTATAGTAATTATAACAAATATTTTTATAATTATTTTTATATCTAATGAATTACCTCTTTTTGGGTTATCTATAAATAAAATCTGATTCATATTTTCACCTCTTATCATACTTATATGATAGCACAAGCCATTTTTTTTGTAAAGAATTTTGTTCTATTTTTATTAAGTAATATTTGGTATCTTTTTATACTGTATGTCCTATATTATAATAAAAGCCATATAACTCTGCTCCTATTGACACACAAAAATGGTAGATAAAATCTACCATTTTTGTCTATTTTTTATTTTAGAACTTTCTTTTTAATAAAGATTATTCCTGTAATTAATATTGCACTTGCTAATAATGTTATTCCTGCTATTATATAAGATATTCCTCCATTTCCAAATGGTGGTAATATTTTAACAATTTCTGCTCTATCGGCATCTACTTCTGTAATATTTCCATTTGGGTTTTGATTACCTACTACTGAGTATGCCATTCTTCTACCTACATCATTGCTTGTTTTTACAATTTCTACAACATTTCTATATGTTAAATCATCTGTTTTATTTTCTGAAGTGATTAATTGTGTTAATACTAAGTCATCACTTACTGAAGCTTTTGTTTTATCATATTTCTCAGGTACTAATTCAGTTTTTGCAATATTTGAATTTTCATTTGTTGTAATTATTGTATTGTATTTTTTAACTTCATTTGCTAGTTTGTTATTTATTAATGTTTTTGTTTCTTCTTGGCTTGCTAATAAAGTTTGTTCTTCTATTACACTCCAACTGTTATTATCTATTGCATAGAATTGTAAATTGTTTGCTACATAATCAATTACTTGATCTGCCTTAGTTTTTACAACTGTTCTTGGATTAGATACTATACCTGTATAGTAGAACATATTGTCTTTATAGTCTACTTCTCCTTTATTTGTTACAGTTACTTTATAAGAAATTTTGATTGTTGCACCATGCATTAATTCTTCATCCATAGACATTTGAATTAAACCATATTGTGCATCATAATCTCTTATAGCAATCATTGGATCATCTTTTAGCATTAGGTCTTCATTATAATATTTAAATTCATGTGCTTTGTGTTTTCTCCATAATACATTTGTTGCCTTTTGAGTTGCATCAAATAATGTTGATCCATCTGCTAATGTTAGTTTAATATTTGTTACTTCTTTATTAATTGAAAGTTGAGCTTTTGGTCTTTCTTCTAGTCCTAAATTTAAGTTTTGAATTTTATATGTCGTATTATTATATTTCTCTTGACCGTAATTTCCTTGATTTTCTGTTCCTGTTCTATCATATTCAACTTCTATATCAATTACTCCTGTTTCAGCTGTCATTTGAGTTTTCGCCATTAACTCTGTCAACATATTTTGTAACTCTTCTCTTGAATAGTAAACTTCATTTCCATTCTTATCGACATATACTGTTCCCTTTTCATGTGATGCTAGCACCCCTGCAATTCTATTTATAACTTCTTTATCTGAATATCCTATTACATCTTCTCTACTGTTTAGTGTAGCATTTTCTCTATAATATGGTGTATTTACATTATTATCAGTCATAATATCTTTTGCATCTGATACATTTGTTTTTGCATCTGAAGCTGTAATATTATATACAAATGCTCCTGATGTATTATTGTTATATACATCGTTATTATTTGACTGTATTATTCCCGCTTGATATGTTGTTGTTTTGTAATCTTGACCATTATATGATTTTTCATTTTGTCCTTGCCATTCAGAAATTCCTGTAGATTCAGATACTTTTGGAAGTGCAGTTTTTACCGTATCTCCATAAATATATCTAACTATATAATTTCCTGTTGGGTATGATTTAAATACATATTTTCCTATAGTGTCATCTACTACATCTGGTATTAATGCTGTTCCACTTTCACCTATTAAATTGATAATTGGTTTATATGTTCCTTGACCAGATGAGAATCTTTCCCATACATATTCTGTTCCATTATTCATAAGTTCTACTAATTCTACAGTTAGCCCATTTATTGAAACTTCTTTTGAAGCTTCGTATATACCATCACCAACTGCTGTCACTTGTTCATTATTAATTACATTTCTTTTATCTTCCCAAATAATACCATCCATTGTTCTACATACTATTTCACCATTTTCTCTATATATTATTAGTCTAATATTTGGTGCTTTATCTGTATCATCTTCAAAGTTATTGTAGTTAATGTTTCCATCTTTTGGTACGTCATTTGGATTTATATTTCCTGGTACTGAGTCTCTGTCAAATAAACCTGCCACTTTGTTTCCTGAAGTTTTTCCTACATTTGGTATATAAGTTCCATCTCTATAATATGTTTTAAATCCATTTATTTCTGCAATATTTTCTTTTCCTACTCCAATTGCTGTTGCTTTTTCTACAGTTTCATCAAGTCTTATCCAGTCCTCACCATTTATAGTATCTTTTTTAACTTTAAATGTTAAGTAAATATATGCTGTTTGACCTGTAGTTAATTTTTGTCCTTGTAATCCTTGTACATATACTGCATCATAACCTTTAATGTCTGTTTCATTTTGTGTTCCATACATACTTGTATATGATGCTTTTACAGGATATTGTCCTTTATTTTTTCCATTCTTTATTTCAATATATGAACGTTCATTTATATATTCGTAATCTTCATCGAAGTAATCTACAACTTCTGTTATTTCACCTTGAATGCTTTGTGATTGGTTACGAACGGTTAATTTATACGTTACATATACATTTAATTCATCTGCTTTTGTTTTACCATATGCAGTAGCATTATCATAGTTTGATGCTTTATACTGATAATCTGAACCAAATATTTCTCTTGAGTATTTAGTATTGTAATATGCATCTGAAAGTCTTACATTTATATCCCAAGTTCCATGGTCTGTTTCGTCTGCGAAACTTCTTGTATCATAGTCATATGTATGAACTTTTCCATTAATTTCTATTGTTGCCTTTTGTACGTCTTTTCTTAATGCCATATCAAATTGCTCTCTTCTATTTAATCCGAAATCAATTTGTAAATGTGATGGATATAATGCTGGATAAAATACTCCCGCTACTGTTCTTGCTTCAGTACTTTCATTAAAATTATCCCAAATTGGGTAATTTACTCTTGTACCATTATATCCTGTATATGAAGATATTCTACAGTCTTCTATAAATTGTAATTTGCTTTTTGTAGTATCATTATTTCCAAACTTACTTAATGTATTTGCATATGCTGTTTGGTAGTTCTTAGTTTGTATTGCTTGTTCAATTAAATAGTCATATATTTCTTTAATACCATATGGTGTTTCTGAACTTTCCTTTTCAATTATCCAAGCTGTATTTTTAGAATCTTTTTTATAGTATAAACTTCTTCTTACTGTATAATTTTCTGGTGCTGAACCAATGTGTGCAAAGTGATTATTAAAGTTTACTCTTTCATTTGGATCTTCTGTTCCATTATTTTTCCATCCCGCAAGTCTTTGTTCATTTGTTAATGAGTTATCATATTTTGTTGCTTGGTATATTTGTCCATCATAAACAAATTCTATATAATATTTCTTTTGAGCATTCAAATTATTAAATTCATAGTATCCATCTTTATTAGTTACTGTTCTTGCTACTTCTGTCCCACTTTGTTCGTGTAATATAACTTCTACACCTGACTTTACATTTTCACTTTCATCTTTGATACCATTTGGCTCACTAAGCTTGCTTGAATCTTCATCTTCCCATACACGACCAGCTAATTTTATAGTTAAGTTTTTAGTTGGTGGTGGTGGTGGTATATCTGGTACTATATTAATTGGTATATCTAATGAAGAATCATTTAATTTTCTTTCTCCTTCTGCTGACATTAGCTTTTGGCTAGGATCTGATGTTGCTACTATTTTTGCTGTCTCTACTTCACAGTCAAAACAATTTACTGTTGTTTTATGCGAACTTTGACAATCTTCTGGACAATTATCACTGTGTGAGCCTGATTTTTCATGTGTGTGTTTTGGATGTTTAAAAGTATAACTTGTTTCATATCTTGTTCCTTTATAATATGTAAGAGTTGCTGTTGCCTCCATCCACTGAAAATCAAAATGTATGTTATTTACTTGTTCTTCTTTATCAGATACGAATTTAACATAGAATTCTTCTCCTGATTTTGGATATTGTTGAGGGTTTCTATCAACCATTTCTACTCCATCTGGTGTAAAATATCTTGGAGTTATTTCAGTTCCACCTATTATGAAGGATTTTATTTCTATTTTACCACTTTCTGCTTCTATATATGCTTTTGATACTCCTCCAAATGCTATATTATCATATTGTCCATTTCCATAGTTTATAGTAAATGGTCCAACTATGTATTCTTTTGGATTTTGTGCAACACTTACTTTTACATTATTTCCACTACCTGTTGGGCTAGCCATCTGTGACATTTGACTTGGGTTAAATTCTGCATATTTTGCTGCTTCCGCAAGAATTTCTTGAGATGCTTGGTTTGAATTTGGTTTTGACAAGTTATCGCTCATTGAACTTCCCCATACTGCGTATTGCTTTTCTTCTGACCAATCATTTATACCTGGTAATGGATATGTTACTATATATGCTTCTTCTGGATACGCTTCTCTTGTAGTTTCTATACTATAATATATTTTTGATTTCAACCTTTTTTCATTTTCTAAGGCTAAGTGTTTACAAGATTCTTTATCATTTTTGTGCGCTTCTATATCTGCCACTAAGTCTTCATAATATTCACCTTCTAAGCTTACATGTCCTCCTTTTTGTGCACAATATATTTGTGATATTCCACTTACTTCGAAATGAATTGGAGTAAATCCTATTACTGTGCTTTCATCAGCTACAAATGCTGATCCAGGTGCTAAACCTAATATTTCTTTATTGTCAACTTTTTCAAGTGCTGACTTTTCTATTAAGAAGCTAGGTATAGATTTGACAATAATAAAAGATACTATTGCTATTGCAAATAATACTATTAAATTAATTATTCTTTTTATATTTTCTTTCATATCTAATACCCCTTTCCTACATTCTTCTTAATACAAATTTTCTTATATAGTAAATACTTACTCCTAATACTGTACATATAATTACTGAAATTAATGCTGTATAAATTATTGCATCACCAGTTTTTACACTTATTACAACGTCTGCTGCTGACATATCATCTTCACCATTTACTTTGTTTGCTGGTGTTGAATCTATATCTGTTGCTCCTTCTTCATTGTATACTTCGTAAAGTTCTGCGTTGTTGTTTACTATTCCAACATTTTTATCTGTCATTTTTCTTGTTAATGTTAATGTTAGTTCTTGTGACTGACCACTCTCTAGTTTTGTATTTGCTAAGCTAGAATTGTATAAGTCTCCATTTGTTGATTCATACCAATCTCTATTTAGTTCTGAATTGAATTTCATATCTTTTGGTATATAATCTACTACCTTTTTAACATAGTTTGCTTTTGCTCCTTCATTTGTAACAACTATTTTGTAATCTATTATAACTGTTGCATTTGAAAGTTCTTTTGCTGGAATTTCAACTTTTGCAAGTTTTGCATTTTCATAATCATAAGTTTTTACTGTATTACCATATGTTAGTGTTATTTTTGAAATATATTTATCTAATCTTAAATCTGATTTATCTGATTCAAGTAATCCTATGTCTATATTTCTTGCATTTTCTTTATCTATTCTTATTAAGTCTGATATTGCTACTGTTTGTTCTTTTCCATTTATATTCATATTTGTATTTATAAAGTCAGAATTTACATTATTTTGTACTCCATTTACTCTATAGCTTGTTAAGTCATATTTTGCCCAGTTATATACAAATACTACTATATATTCTCCTGATGGTAAGTTAGTAAATCTGTATTCTCCATTAGAGCTTGTTTGTGTTACCTTTTCTGCCCCTGAGTCAATATCTTTTACTATTTCATTTGTATTTTTATTTAATAATCTAACTTCTATTCCTGGTAATATTTGTTCTTCTTCATCTCTTTGACCATTTAAGTTAGAATCTAACCATGCTATTCCTGAAATTATATATCTTCCTTCTTCTTGTGGTTTATTACTTGGCCCATCTACTAAGTCATGTGCTCCTTTATTATATTCTATTGCTATCTTTACACTATTTGATGTTATTTCTTCAAACATATCTCCTGAAATTACTGCATAGTTTGTTACTTCTTTTTCTGTGATTCCATCTGGTAATAGCCCAGCTTCCATTGTTACTTTAACAGTTATTTTTTCATTTTCTTCTAATGAATTTATTTTTGTTTCTAGAACATTTCCATTTGTTACATTTCTTGTTATATCTAATTCATATCCTGCTTTAACTATTTTTGCATTCACTATTTTCATTCCTTCTGGAATTACATTTTTAAAGTTAATGTTTTTTACATATACTTTGCTATTGTTTTGAATGTCATATGTAAATGTTATTCTTTCTTTTTCTTTTACATATCCACTTGAAGGTGCATTTTGTTTAAATGTTAAATTTACTTTGCTTACTTCATTTTTTGTTATATTTGAGTAATGCATACCTATATTGTTTGCTTCACCTGTTGTAAAAAATTCTATAATTCCTTGTGCATCATTTACTTTTGCTACTATTATACATTCAATATAGTTTCCTTTTGGTAACTTATTTATCGTAAATATAACTTCATTTCCTTCTATACGTTTTGAATATGTTATTTCATTATTTGGTATTGTTCTTGCCTCTATTTTAGCATCTTTTATTTCTAAACCATTTGGTATTTTTGCTCTTACTACTAAGTTTTCTAAATCTTCTGAATCATTTGCTTTTACTACTGTTGTGTATTCAAGTTCATTACCTTTTACTAAAGTATATGAACTAAATCTATTTGCTCTTGTTTGAATAGTCATATAGCCTTCTTTAATATTTAGTTTATATTCATTAGATATTACTTCTTTTTGTAATTTATCAGCCATAACTCTTACACTATTGTTAAGTGTTACTTCTGATTCTACTCTTTTTTCTTCTTGAATATATAAATTATCTATATATTCCTCCAATTGGCTTATTTTCAATTCATATTCAACTATTTTAGTTTCTCCTGCTGGTATTCTTCCTACTGCTATTGTTTTTTCTTTTGTTTCACTTTCTTCATATCCATAGAATAGTTCTTCTTCTTTATATTCTGTATGTTTTGTACTATATTCATATGCTAATTGTTTTTCTGGATTTTCAATTTTGCTTATATCTTCTGTAAATAAAACTTTGTACCCTTCCATATAAGTATATATTTTTCCATTTGGTGCAGTTATATTTAATTTTGTATTTTCTGCATCTACTGAACCAGTATTTTTAATGCTTGCTGTAAATTTAACATATTGTCCTTCTCTTACAATAGAGTTTTCTGGTAAAGTTGATTTTAATTCTACTTGTAATTCTGGTGCATTTCCTGTATATAGTTTTACTTTATTTGCTTTTGCTCTATCATTTATTATTTGTTCTTCTTTAACATTATTAAAATATACTGTATATAATGAATTTATTTCTTCTGAATATCCTAAGTTTGCTGGAACTTGTACGTCATAACTAAATTTAGCACTATCTCCTATGTTCATTTCGTAGTTATTTAGTACTATTAGGTATGATTTAACCTTTGTGTAATCTTGAATTTCAGTTTGCCATCCATTTTCTATATTGTTTAAATCTTCTGTTGCTGCTCCATTTTCCGAATAATAAATGCTTACATTTTCAAATCCATTTGTATTTATAGGGCTTGTCATTGGTGCATCAAATGTATTTTCTAAACTTTCACTTGAGTCTATATCTTTTGTACCTTGCATTAATGTTCTTCCTAATATACGTACATTATTAATTTTGTTATTATAATTGTTTATTACTTGTATTTCTGCTTTTGCATTTTGTGCTACTGTTTGCACTTCAAGTACTGCTTCTTCATTTTCAGTTAATGCCATTAGGCTTGCACCTACTGCATAGTTTTCTATTTTATTTACTGTTACTATTCCTGTTGGTGCTATAAAGTTTATTTCTTTATTTACTTCTATTTGTTCATTTTCATTTGAAACTATCATTTTTACATTTTCAGTTTTGTTTGGTGTTAAATTGTTTACAATTATATCTGTAGTAATAACTAAGTTTGCTCCTCCTGAAATTGCATCAATACTATATATTGTTTGAGTTCCTGTTAAGCTTACAACAATTTGTTTTCTTCCATTGTTATTCACTACTTTCCAATTTTCTATTTTTAATTCAGTTTCAAATGGTAATTGAATATTTTTTATATTAATATTTTCTATATATTGTGGTAAATCAATTACAATCATTGGATTTTTATATAATTTGTTAAATATAGAATCTGTTTTTAATATTACTTTAAATTCTACATTTTCATTTACAACTACTGTTGATAAGTTTCTATTACTTAGTTCTAACTCTGAAGTAAGCTGTGGCTCTACTAAATCTACCTGCAAATTTTGTGCTTTTTCTACTATTGTTTCATTTCCATTTATAGCTGTTCCTATTACTTCTTGTTTAAGCTTTTGGATATTTTGCATTTGAGCTTTAGTGTAATTACTATTACCTAATATTTCTTTTTCAAAGTTAAATACTAATTCCCCATCTTTTTCTGGTTTTGATGTTTCTATAATTACACTTGATGCATTTAGTTCTATTGTTTGATCTTCTGATGTCTTATTTATTACTACTTCATTGTTTCCTATAATAACTTTAACGCTTCCTTCTTGACCTAAAATTTTTAGCCATGCTTCTTTTTCTACTTTTAAGCTTTTATATATTGTATTTGCTGTATATTCATTACTATCTATTACATATTTATCTGCTAATAGTGAAAGTTTTACTCTATCTACTAATTCTGGCATTGCTATATTTGATGTTATTTTTTCTGTATATGTTGTATTTATTTTTTCTTCTCTATTGTAGTTTGCATATATGTAACCTTTGCTTATATTTTGAACTGTTTCTACTTTGTAATCTACTATTTCTCCCACTTTTTCTGTTAAAGTTACTTCTCCTGTAAATGTTGTTGTTAGTTCTTGTTCATCATAGCTATATACTATAATATTTGAAGAAGCATTTATTGTTATGTCTGATTGATTATCTACTGCTGTTTCTGAATATTTATAAGTTATTATAAATTCATTTAACATATTATTGTTAAAGCAAATCTCTTTATTTTCATTTTCTGTATTTTGAGCTATTATTCTTACAATTTTGTTTTCTTTATCATAGCTTGAAGTAAAGTTTTCTATATTTTGTTTGTTATATACTGTTACTTCTTGTGGAAGTATACCATTTATTTCTGGCACTGAAATTTCTATTTTATTTTGTTTTATTGGTAACACATTATCTTTTAGGTTAGATTTAACATCTACTTGCATTATTAAACCTTTTTGATCATTTATATCATATGGAACATATTTTGTGATTTGTGCTTCTAACACATTTTCAGTTTCTAATGTCCATTTTAAGTTTAACTCAATTTCTTTTCTAATTTTACATTCCTTTCCTTTTTCATCTATGTATGTACCTGTTAGAATTACTGAGCTTATTTTGTTTAATTGTTGTTCTGAAATTATATTTTTGGTTTCAAATGTGAATGGTATATCTAACTTAACAACTTCTCCATTATTTATTTGATTTAATATTATACTATTATTTTCTATTTTCACTATTTTTTCTGATTCTAGTTCATTTGAAATTTTGAAGTTTGAATCAACAAAATCGACCCTAGCATTTTTAAAATATCCTGCATTTTTTACAGTTATCTGTGCTACGACCTTATTTTCTTTACCTACATTTTTACTTGTTTCGTATTCTTCTCCTTCAAAGTAAGTATCAAATTCTACATTTTGATGCTGTGTTTTGCTATTTTGATTTTTTAATTTTGAATCTGTAGCAAAAACCACTCCAAGCGTTGAACTTATTGTATTTACATGTGCTAGTATCATAATAAATACCAATACACTTGCTATAATTTTGTTACCTTTTTTGTACATAGAAAAATCCTCCTAATTTATTTAATTTTTTACAATATCACCTATACTTTATTATACACCTTTTTCTGGCATTTTTCAACGTTTTAGGGATATTTTTTAAACTTTTTATGTATATTATGCTTTCTTTTACTTTTATCGACATTTTTCTACTTCATTTTATGGATATAATACCCCTTAATTATATATATTATATATATTTTTACATATTTAGATGTATTTTTCAACATTCTACATATGTTATATCTTAAAATATTCTGTGATGCACTACGGAAGTACATTTTCAGTTATTTATATTAAGTTTTTATTACATTTTTCTATATTCTTAGGAAAGTCATCTACCATAATTAAATTATCTGTTCGAACGTTATTGAGTTACAGATAACTTATACATAGTGAAACCAAGAAGGTGAGTTTGCTAAGAATATAGTTATAAAAGAATTAGATTTTCTTATATGGTTTTGCAAGTTAGAAAATTTTATTTTTTTTATTTTTTTGTAACACTATTGTTTTTTTTGAATATTATTATAATGATATGATATAGAAAATAGATTTATTTTTTAATTTTGTTACTAAAACAGTGACATCTATAAGAAAATAATTTGTTTTAAGAGAGGATGTGCTATTTATGAATGAAGAGATGTTTAATAATCTTGCTAATATGCTTGATAGCAGTAATAATGCTAATACTTTTAATAGCTCTACTAATAAAAATGCTAATATAAACAATAATAATACTAACTATAATAACAATATTAAAAATAGTACTAATGCCTCTAATAATTTTGAAGATAGATTTCAAAATATATTTTCAAATTTCGGTGTAGATTCTAATAATAATTCAAATAATAACTCTAGTACATCTGACTCAAATAATGGTTTTGATTTTTCTAATATTGATATGGCTACTATTATGAAAATTAAAAATGTTATGAGTAAAATGAACAGTAACAAGGATGACCCTAAGTCAAACTTGCTTACTTCTTTAAAACCTTATTTAAGAAATTCTAAAAAAGAACAACTTGATAAATATATGAAAATTATGAATTTAACCTCTGTTCTTGAGGTATTTAATAATATTGGTGGTGATAATGTAAAATGATAACACCTAATCCCTTTTTTCCTCAATTTAGTCATATGAGGAATAATAATATACATAATTTCAACAATAACTTTAAAGAAAAACCTCACGCCCCTTATTTCCCTAATGCTAATTTGGGTAATTATAAAAACAATACCTGCAATAATAATACTAAAACAAATAATTTAGGTTCAGACTTTTCACATTCTACAAATAATTTTTCTAATGCTTTTAATATGGAAAGTGTAGAAAAAGAAACAAAACAAAATGAACAATTTTTTGAAATATTTGGAATAAAATTATACTTTGATGATTTATTAATTATTGCTCTTCTTTTCTTTTTATATAAAGAAGAATGCACTGATGATTCTTTATTCATTATTTTGATACTTTTATTATTAACTTAAAAAGTTCCCAATGGGAACTTTTTTATTCTAATATTATTTCTTCATTTTCGCCTACATATGCATATCTTTTTCTGCCTTCGCTTTCTTCTTCTGAGTTTTGTTTCTCTTTTATTATGTTTGCTATACGTATTTGTGGGCAATCTATTCTATTTGCTGCTATTATTGCTTTTTTGTTTCCTTTTGCTCCTGCATGTGCTAAACCTCTTAGGTTTCCTAATATAACTATATTTTCTTCCGCTATTACTTCTGATCCACCATTTACATCTCCTAATATTACAAGGCTTCCTTCATATTCTATTCTTTGGCCAGAACGTAATGATCCTTTATGAAATTTTGTTGTCGAATCTTCTATTTCTTTATCAAATGCTTTTTTTATTCCATGTAAACCAAGTGTTTTTGGGGTTTCAAATTCTATTTTTACATCTATTTGATTTTGTACTAATTCTTGTATTTCATCCATTTCTACTATTTTTAGCGTCTTACCTACTACTTCTATTGGTGTTTTCTCTTCTTTGTATAGCTTTTTTAGCTCAGTCAATTTTTCTTTTAAATCTTCTAATACTTCTTCATGTGTCGCTGTTTCTTTTATTTTTATTATGATTTTGTCTTTTTTTAAATTTATAAATATATTTGATTTTTTCATTCTTAATCTCCTTTTCTATTTTGACTACTTTTTTCTATATTATTGGATATTTATAATGCTATCTTAGTTTTGTATTTGAACTGTTGGTTTGGCATCCATGTTTTCAGTTACTTTGTTTGCATTCATTCCAAAATACTCTGCTATTATATCTCTTGCTGTTTCTGAATTGTAACCTCCACTTCCTCCATTTTCTACCATTACTACTACTGCTATTTCTGGATCATCAAATGGTGCAAAACCTACAAACCATCCATTTGTTTTTCCTTTTACTCCTGTTTGGGCTGAACCTGTTTTTCCTCCTACCTCTATATTAAAATTTTTAAAGTATGAATATGCTGTTCCGCCAGATTCACTTGTAACTCCTCTCATCCCTTCTTTTATTGCTAATAAGTTATTAGGATTAAAGTCTAACTCTGTTGTTTGTTTATTTTCTATTCCTAAACGTTCTTTTATAAAATTATTTAGTTCTTCTTTTGAAATACTCTTTCCATTTATATCTAGTATATCTTTTATTATAGTTACATCTATATCATTTCCGCCATTTGCTATTATACTTATATATTTGGCCATTTCTATTAGCGTAAAACTATTATCATGTTGTCCAATTGCTGCTTGAAGTGTGTTTCCACCTGTAAATACTGTATTTCGTGCTTTTGATGTTTCTTTACTTGAAACTATTCCTTCTACTTCTCCTAAAAGTTCTATTCCCGTTTTGCTTCCAAGTCCTAATGATCGTGCATATCTTGATAATGTATCTATTCCTATTCTATTTCCTAATTCATAAAAGAAATAGTTACATGAATGTTTTATTGCATCTGTTACATTTAAATATCCATGTCCTCTTCCATAGGAATTATATATCCAACATTTTGGTTGATAATCTTTTGTATATTTATATATTCCAACATCATTTATTTTTTCTGTTGTTGATACTGCACCAGTTTCTAGTGCCGCTAGAGCTGTTACCATTTTAAAGGTAGAACCTGGTGCATATACAGATGATATCGCTCTATTTAGGAAAGGGTGATTTGCTTCTTCTGATACATATTCACTATATTTTTGATTGCTTATACCGTCTACAAATAATTGGGGTTCGAAGTCTGGATAACTTACCATTGATAAAACTTCTCCTGTTTTTACATTCATTACTACTGCAGTTGCTGCATCTGCTGCATATGGAGTACCAAATCCACCACTTCTTATTTTTTCTATATTTGCTTTTAATGCTTTTTGTGTTACTTCTTGTAAGTTTGCATCTATTGTAAGAACTACACTATTTCCTGCAATTGCTTCTTCTACTGTTCCTTCCCCTGTTATTGTGCCTTCAACGTCCATATCAATTTGTTTTATCCCATTTTTACCTTTTAAATATGGCTCAAATATATATTCTATACCCGTTTTTCCTATTCTATCATTCATGTCATAATTTTGGTTTTCTTTTAACTCATTTTCGTCAATTCTACCAACATAACCTAATATGTGTGATGCAAGATTCCCTGATGGATAACTTCTTACAGCTCCTGTTTGAATTGTAAGTCCTGGAAATTTATCATTTTGCTCATTAAATATTGCTACACTTTCTGTACTTATACTACTTGCTAACTCAACATTTTTTGTACTACTATATCCGTCTTTTGAAATTGTATATCTCATTGACATTATTTTTCTTGTATCTACAATATTATCTGATTCTATTTTGTATTTTTCTTTTAATATGTAAAAGCATTCTTCTGCATTTTTTTGTTCTTCTATATTGTTTTGTTTTTTCCACCTTTTTGCAGCTTCTTCACTTATTGTAAATTCAAATGGTTCTATTTTTATTGGCAGATCATCTCTATATGAATCTTCATTACTCTCTAATACCTTTACAATATTTAGTAATGAATTATTTAAAGTTTTATCATCTATTTTTGTCTTGTACAATTTCAATATATGCCCTGATTTAGTAGTCGCCAATTTATTACCTGATTGATCTAGTATATCTCCACGTGCTGCTTGTAAGGTGCTCTCTCTTGAAAGCCTTGTATTTGATTGTTCTCTATAATCTACTCCTTTAATTATTTGAAGGTTAAACAATTGAATAATTAATATTATCCCTATTACATATACTAATGCTGATATAATATTATATCTTAATTTATCTTTTTCAGTTCTAGTTCTATTCAATTTTTCTTTCACCTCCAAAATTTAATATTTACTGTTTATTTAAATAATTTCTTCAAATATTGGATAAATAATATCCCTCCATATAATTAACCTATGTTATTCTTTGAAAAAACAGGTCGCTGTGCACTCTAACCTATACAATTAAAAATATCTAGTTAAAATCTTTTGTCCTTTATATATATCTTCTATTTTATACCCTATAATTTGTATAAATGGATATAAAATTACTGTTAAAATTGCATTATACAATACTTCTATCAATATAATTCTTATAAAGCTTAAAATCTCTATATTTGTATTTAACATTATTATACTGAATACATAACTTCCTATTTCAAATATAAATGTACTTCCTATTACCATAAGCATAATTGTAATTTTACTATCTTTTGAAAAATTTTTTTCAAAATATCCACCTAGAATTGCAACTACTGTTAGCATAATTGTATTTATCTCTATAGTTTTACCTATTACTATATCTAAAAATAAACCAAAAATTAATCCAAATACTATACCATATTTCATTCCTACAAATAAACTTATAAATAACACTAAAATTATAAATAAATTTGGTTTTACTCCAGCTATTGTAAACCAACTAAAAAAGTTGGCCTGTAAGAAATATATAATTAAAAAAGTTAATATTAGACCTATTATTGTTATTGTTTTTTTCATTCTTAGCTTCCTTTTTGTTCTCTACTTTTTTTCTATTTAGGGTAATTCCTGATCTATCAAAATTATTTTTGTTTTTGGCTTATGACTATTATATAGCTTATTTCTTATTAGAAATCATCGCCTCTACTACTATTGTGTTATTACTAATACTGTTTCTATTTTTGAGAAGTCTACAGCTGTTTTTATGTGAGCATATCTGTCTACTATATTTTTTGTATTTACTACTTTTGTTACTGTTCCTACTATTACTCCCTTTGGATATACTCCTCCTAATCCTGATGTTTCTATAGTATCTCCTTCTATTATGCTTGCCTCTGTTGGAATATATGTTGCTGTTAATCTATTATTTGCTTCTAGTGTTCCTCTTGCTATTATTGTATCTCTTGAGGCTGTTAATGTACAACTTATACTACTTGAGGTATCTACTATTGTTTGTACTTTTGCTGTATTTGATGTTACTGATATTATTTGACCTACTAGACCTTTGTCTGATATTACTGCCATTCCTGCTTTTATTCCATCGTTTGATCCTACATTTATTACTATACAACTGTTATAATTACTTATGTCTTTATTTATTACATATGCTGGAATAGTTGTATACTCTGTATATTTATCTTTTAAATTTACATATTCTTTTAATGTTTCGTTTTCTGATTTTATTATTTCAAATTCTCTTAAGTCTTGTTCTAATTTGCTATTTTCTTGTTTTAAATTTTCATTTTCTTCTCTTAATTTGCTTACATCTGTGAAGAATTGATTATTTCCTGATATCCAGTTTTTTAAATAGGTTAGACCATTTTGAACTGGCATTACAAAAAAGTTTGCAAAGCTTTGTACATATGATAGATTATCTATTTTTATATTTGACATTATTACTATAACTATAAGTATAATTACTGATATTACTATTCCAACAATTTGCTTTTTCTTTTTGTTATACATTCTCTATCCTCCCAAAACTTGAAGAGTTTTCTACTCTTCATTATTCATTTTTCACTATTCACTCTATTGGGTATAATTTGGTATTCCTTTTAGATATAAGCCTCTACAATTTAATATATCTAAGCATTGTGTTTTTAACGTCTTCTTCTTGAATTTACTAGTACATTTTTTAGTCTTTCTAAATCTTCTATTGTTTTTTCTGTACCCTTTACAACACAATCTAATGGAGTTTCTGCAATATATACTGGCATTCCTGTTTTATAACTTAGTAATTTATCTAAGTTTTGAATTAAAGCTCCTCCACCTGCTAATACTATTCCTTTTTCCATTATATCTGATGCTAATTCTGGTGGTGTCTTTTCTAGTGTCTGTTTAACACTTTCTATAATATCATTTATAGACTCTGATATTGCTTCCATAACTTGTGAAGAAGTTATTTCCACATTTTGTGGAAGTCCTGTGGATAAATCTCTTCCCCTAATAGTCATTGGCATATCTGTCATTAGTGGTGTTGCACATCCTATTTGTATTTTTATTTCTTCTGCTGTTGTTTCTCCTATTGCCAAATTAAATTCCTTTTTTACATAGTTTGCTATATCTTCATCTAGTTCGTCGCCTGCGACTCTTAAAGATGTACTAACTACTATTCCACCTAATGAAATAACAGCTACCTCTGTTGTTCCTCCTCCTATATCTACTATAATACTACCACTTGGCTCTGCTACATCTAAGTTAGCACCTATTGCTGCTGCCATTGGCTCTTCTATTAAATATACTTCTCTTGCACCTGCTTGAAGTACACTTTCTTCTACTGCTCTTTCTTCTACTTCTGTTATTCCTGAAGGTACACCTACTACTACACGTGGTCTTACTACATTATACCTTTGGCATACTTTCGAAATTAAGTTTTTAAGCATTAATTGTGTTGCTGTAAAATCTGCAATTACTCCATCTTTTAAAGGGCGTACTGCTCTTATATCTTCTGGGGTTCTACCTAACATCTCTTTTGCTTCATGACCTGTTGCTAATATATTTCCTGTTTTATTATCTATTGCTACAACAGATGGCTCTTTTAACACAATTCCTTTTCCCCTTAGTGTAACTAAAGTATTTGCTGTTCCTAAATCAATTCCAATATCTTTACTTTTTAATCCAAATAGTTTCATAATAATTTTCCTTTCTTTTTGTATAAAGTGACAGGTATAGCTAAAATAATTTCTATGATGTATTCTCTTATATAATATCCCTATATTTTTATAATATAAAATGAGGCATGTCAATTTCTTTATATATTTAAGAATTTTAATCATACCTCTTTTGTTTCATCTTTTTAATTTATACTTCATGAATTTTAGATAATATACTTTCAAATGTACCATCTCCAATAATAATATGATCTATTAATTGAATTCCAAATAGTTGTGCACATTTTTGTACCCTTTTCGTCATTTCTATATCTGACAAGCTTGCTCTTTCATCACCACTTGGATGATTGTGTACAATTATAATTTTAGGCATTTCCATTCTTATTGCTTCTTTTAGAATATCCTTTGGCTCTATACATATTTTTGAAGTTGCACCAATTGCAATATCTATTATTCTTTGAACTGTATTTTTAGTATTTAATATTATAACTTTTAGTATCTCTCTTTTTTCATACCTTAGTTCTTCCATAAGTAAGTTAGCAACATCTTTTGGCTGTTTTATAACTACTTTTTTTGTGTTTATTGGTCTTGCTATTCTTTTTGCTATTTCACATACCGCCTTTAATTCTATTGCTTTTACTCTTCCAATTCCTTTTATTTTGGTTAATTCTTCTATTGTAGTTTGCTCCAAAAACCTTAAACTATTACTTTTATTTTCAGTATTTAAATTAAGTATTTTTTGTGCTATATCAATTGCTGTTTCATCTTTTGTTCCTGTTTTTATTATTATTGCTAATAATTCTGAATTTGATAGAGCTTTTTCTCCATACATTTCCATTTTTTCATAGGGTCTTTCTGATAATGGCAAATCATTTAATTTTATTGACATGATACATCCTTTCCATAAGCCCCTATTTTATAATTATATACTTTTTTATAAAAGTTACTTTTTGAGTGACTATATGTTTTCCCATACAAATGGGTACTACTCGCCCCCTACACTTTTCTATAAATCAAAATTGATATTATAAGTCCTATTATGCTAGCAATATTTATTTTAAACATTAATCCAAATGTTATTTGAACAATGTTTAAGTTAAGTGATATTGGTGTTTCAAGCCCAAAACTTTGACCATATGATAACCACCATAAAAAATCAACTTGTCCAGCAAGTTCCCCTAACAAGCCACCTATTACTAAACCTGATAATATAAATAATATTAATATCCAAATATTTTTATCTCTTGTTGCCACTTTTTATTCCTCTCTTTCGTGTTTTAAATATTATGCACCTATTATATATGCATTTTTAATTTTTTTCAAGTTATAATTAAAAAAAGATTTATTATTATAAAAATAAACAGGACTATTGACAATTTATAAAAACTTAGCATATACTACATTAATATTACCAAAAATTGTTCATTTATTTTTATACTAAAACATGCTATAATTAATATATAAGCTATTAGGAGGATTTACAATGCGTTTTGAAAAATTAAATGATAACAAAATAAGAATTACTCTTACAAATAAGGATTTAGAAAAAAAGAATATAGATTTTCATTCTTTTATGTCTAACCCAATAGAATCTCAAGATTTGTTTTTTGATATGCTTGATGAGGCTGAAGAGAAAATTGGATTTATTACTAAGGATTATCAATTAAGATTAGAAGCTATACAAATTGCTGGTGGTGACTTTATTTTAACTATTACGCGAAGTTTACCTGAAAATAAAAAGCTTCCAGAAAAGAAAAAAATACATATAAGAAGAAAAAAGTTAAATGATTTTAATAATACAAATGCTATATATTGTTTTAATAATTTTGAAGATTTTTGTGCTTTTTCTAACTTTATAAGTTTTAATAATATAACTTACACAAATATAGCTAAGAGCTTATCTTTATATGAGTATAGCAATAATTATTATTTATGCATTTCTAAAATCAACTTAAATTGTCCTAATATAAAACAATTATTTTCTTCAATTACTGAGTTTGCAACCTATGTTAGAAATAGCGATTTATTTAAACTTAAATTAGTTGAAAACGGAAAATTAATTATGAAAAATAATGCACTTAAAACAGCTATACAATATTTTAAATAAAAATATCACAATTAGGGATTGTTCCTAATTGTGACATTTTTATTTTATAAATTTATTTTTCTTAACACTGCTTGATTTATCATTGATAAGTCTGTTGTTGTTAGATTTCCATTAAAGTCTGTATCCGCTGCCTTAGCTTTTATTCCTGTTAATTCTATTTTGTGTAGAATCTGTTGATTTA
>CANSJQ010000009.1 GCA_947647275.1 uncultured Clostridiaceae bacterium
GTCCTGGGCAGTCAACGTGTGCATAGTGTCTGTTATCTGTTTCATATTCTACGTGAGCTGTGTTAATTGTGATACCTCTAGCTTTCTCCTCTGGAGCGCTATCGATTGCATCATATGCTTCATATTTAGCTTTTCCTAAAAATCCTAAGTATTTAGTAATAGCTGCTGTTGTTGTTGTTTTACCATGGTCAACATGTCCGATTGTACCAATGTTAACGTGTGGTTTCGTTCTTTCAAATTTTTCCTTTGCCATTTGAAATTTTCCTCCTTTTTTCTTTTCATTTATTTTATTTTTTTAAAATTAATAACTAATTTTATACGTTTGCATTTTATAACAAATTTTTTAAAAATGCAAGTGTTTTAAATTATTTTGTAAATATTAATATTTATAAATTAGTCTTTCTTTGCTCTTGATGCTACTATTGCATCTAATACTGATTTTGGAACTTCTTCGTAATGGCTTGGTTCCATTGCATATGTTCCTCTACCTTGTGTTCTTGAACGTAGGTCTGTTGCGTATCCAAACATTTCTGATAGTGGTATAAATCCACGTATTATTTGGCTACCGCTACGTGCTTCCATTCCTTCCATTCTTCCACGTCTTGAGTTTATATCTCCTATAACATCTCCCATGTATTCTTCTGGAACTGTTACTTCTACTCTCATTATTGGCTCTAATAATACAGATTTTGCTTGACGACATCCTTCTTTGAATGCCATAGAACCTGCTATTTTGAATGCCATTTCTGAAGAGTCAACTTCGTGGTATGATCCATCTACTAATGTTGCTTTGAAATCTATAACTGGATATCCAGCTAAAATTCCGCTTTCAGCAGCTTCTCTAATACCTTCTTCTGTTGGTTTTACATATTCTTTTGGAACTGATCCACCAACTATTTTACTTTCAAATTGAACTCCTGTTCCTGGCTCTAATGGTTCTAACTCAATCCATACATCTCCGTATTGTCCACGTCCACCAGATTGACGAGCAAATTTACCTTGAACTTTTACTTTGTTTCTTATTGTTTCTTTGTAAGAAACTTGTGGTTTACCTACTGTACATTCAACTTTAAATTCTCTCTTTAATCTGTCTACGATGATATCTAGGTGAAGTTCACCCATACCTGCAATTATTGTTTGACCTGTTTCATGGTCTGTATGTGTTTTGAATGTTGGATCTTCTTCTGCTAGTTTTGCTAAAGCTACACCCATTTTTTCGCTGTTTGCTTTATCTTTTGGCTCTATAGCTATATCAATAACTGGCTCTGGGAATTCCATTGATTCTAATATAACTGGATGTGCTGGGTCACAAAGTGTATCTCCTGTTGATACTTCTTTTAGTCCAACTGCTGCAGCTATATCTCCTGCATATACTTTGTCTATATCTTCTCTATGGTTAGCATGCATTAATAGAATTCTTCCCATTCTATCTTTTTTACCTTTGTTTGCATTTAATATTGTAGATCCAGATTCTAATGTTCCTGAATATACTCTAAAGAAACAAAGTTTTCCAACAAATGGGTCTGTTGCTATTTTGAATGCTAATGCTGAGAATGGTTCTGTATCAGATGTTACTCTTTCTACTTCATTTCCACTATCGTCTACACCTTTGATATTTGGTATATCAAGTGGTGATGGCATATAGTATACTATTGAATTTAATAATTCTTGTACACCTTTGTTTTTATATGATGAACCACATGTTACTGGAACTATTGTGTTATCTATTGTTCCTTTTCTTAGACCTGCTCTTATTTCATCTGGTGTTAATTCACCTTCGTCTAAGTATTTCATCATTAATTCATCATCTTGTTCTGCTGCTGCTTCTACCATTGCAGCTCTGTATTCTTCTGCTTTTTCTTTTAAATCTTCAGGAATATCTGTTTCTTCAATTTCTTTTCCTAAATCATCTTTATGAATAAAAGCTCTCATACTTACTAAGTCAACAATTCCTTGGAAATTGTCTTCGGCACCGATTGGCAATTCGATTGGAACTGCATTTGCATTTAATCTTTCTTTCATTTGCTCAACGCATCCGTAGAAATCTGCTCCTGTCATATCCATTTTATTTACGTATGCCATTCTTGGTACTCTGTATTTATCAGCTTGTCTCCAAACTGTTTCTGATTGTGGTTGTACACCACTTCTTGCTGCTAGAACTAGTACAGAACCATCTAGTACTCTTAAAGATCTTTCAACTTCTACTGTGAAGTCAACGTGTCCTGGAGTGTCTATGATGTTTATTCTGTTGTCCATCCATTTACATGTTGTTGCAGCTGAAGTAATTGTAATACCTCTTTCTTGTTCTTGAACCATCCAGTCCATTGTTGCTGCACCTTCGTGAACTTCTCCTATTTTATGAGTTCTACCTGTATAGAATAGAATTCTTTCTGTAGTAGTAGTTTTTCCAGCATCTATATGGGCCATGATTCCTATGTTTCTTGTTCTCTCTAAAGGAAACTCTCTTCCAGCCATTTTTGCTTTTTCCTCCTTTTTCTAATGTCAGGGGATACTCCTTAGCTTTCGGTCACTTCCACTTGGGCAAAAGGATTGTCCCCCTCCCCTTGTGAATAAGTGTTCAAATAGCTGTAGTATTCTCCTAATTTTTATTCTACCATTTATAATGTGCGAAAGCTTTGTTTGCTTCTGCCATTCTGTGCATGTCTTCTTTTTTCTTGAATGCTCCACCGTTTCCAGCTAAAGCGTCTGTTATTTCTCCGGCTAATTTTTCAGCCATTGTTTTTTCATGTCTATTTCTAGCATATGTAACTAGCCATCTTAAACCTAAAGTTTGTCTTCTTTCTGGTCTTATTTCTAATGGTACTTGGTATGTTGCTCCACCAACTCTTCTTGCTTTTACTTCAAGAACTGGCATTACATTGTTAAGAGCTTCTTCAAATACTTCTAAAGCATCTCTTTGCTCTTTTTCTTTTATGATATCAAATGCATCATAAACTATTTTTTGTGCAACTGTTTTTTTACCGTCTAGCATAACATTGTTTATTAATTTTGTAACAAGTTTGCTATTGTACATTGGATCTGCTATTACATCTCTTTTTGCTATATATCCTCTTCTTGGCACTATTCTTCCCTCCTTTTATTTGTCAGGGGACACACCTTACTCTCTTGTCACTTCCACTTGGGCAAAAGGAATGTCCCCTCCCCTTGTGAATAAGTGTTCAAATAGTTTTAATGTTCTCCCTTTCTAACTATTTAGATACTACTTACTGTATCTACGGTACTCTTTAGAAATTCAATACTAATTTTCTTCTCGAATTTCTATAGTATAGTGCGTATAATCTATTTACAATTTAAGTACCTTAAATTTGTAATTTCTTATATGCACTAACCTAAATTCTATTTTTTAGGTTTTTTTGCTCCATATTTAGATCTAGCTTGCATTCTGTCTTTAACACCAGCTGTATCTAATGTTCCTCTTATTATGTGGTAACGAACACCTGGTAGGTCTTTTACCCTTCCACCTCTTATTAGAACAACACTGTGCTCTTGTAGGTTGTGTCCAATTCCTGGAATATAAGAAGTTACTTCATAACCGTTTGAAAGTCTAACTCTGGCTACTTTTCTTAAAGCTGAGTTTGGTTTCTTAGGTGTTACTGTTTTAACTACTGTACATACACCTCTTTTTTGTGGGCTTCTTCTATCTGTTACTTTCTTTTTCATAGAATTGTAACCATGTTGAAGAGCTGGTGATGTAGATTTTGTTTTTGCAGTATGTCTTCCTTTTCTTACTAATTGGTTAATTGTTGGCACTTAAATTTCACCTCCTTGATTTTTTCTATTTATTGTATCAAATTTTACAATAAAAAACCGTTACGGAAATACCATTTAATGGCATTTTACTATAACGGTTATATTTTATCATTTTTATAACTATATGTCAATATGTTTTACTTATTTTTCTTGGTCTCCGTAGACTTTTTTTACTCCTTCCTCAGTTAATACTTCTCCTTCTACTTTTTCAATTGCTTCTTTATGATTTATTGTTTGTTCTTCTTTATCCATATGTAAGTTTTCTCTTCTTTGTGCTTCTCTTGTTTGCTTTTCTGGATCTTCTATTTTTTTGTTTCTTTGATTTATATTATCTACTGCTTTTCTAAATTCATGTATTTTATTTTCTCTTAATGCTGCTTTCCAATCTTTTTCTATTGTATATTCCTTATGTCCTTCACTACTTCTATCAAATTCATCTCTTTTTTCTTGTATTGTATCTTCTAATTGTATATATCCTAAATCCTTATTATTAGCCTCTGAATTTTTTCCTTCATCTTTTATTTGTTGTTTTGCATAAAATTTCTTGTCTTCTCTTAATGCTGCTTTCCAATCATTTCTTACTATTGCATTTTGTGTTTGTTCACTACTATTATCATATATTTCTCTTTTTGCTGATATAGTAGCTGTATCATTTAGCTCTTTTGATTTTTCTGCAACTTTCATATCTCTTTTTGCATTTTCAGTTTCTTTTACTTCTTGTGCTATTGGTCCTACTTGATTTTTCACATTTTCTGCTACGCTTTTTGCAGTATTACCTACTACTTCTGCTACGCTTTTTGCAGTATTACCTGCTACTTTTCCTGCTGTTATAGCTGCTACTTTTCCTCCTCTACCAATTGCTAATGCTTTTCTTCCTACTGCCCTTGTTCCCTTATATGCCATAACAAATGGAAATGCTACTGCGCCTGCTACCATTTTTGCTGCATTTTTAACATTATTAATTGCTCTTTCTATTTTAGGATTTTGTGGCCTTTCTTGGTTTTCTTTTCCTAAATTCCTTGCATACATTTCTTTATTTATTTCATATGCTATATCCTCAAATGTATTTTTTATTTTTTTCTGTTCTTTTTCAGTATATTTTCCATTTTTTAAGTTTGCTTTATACTCTTTAGAAGTATTTATGAATTCTTTTCTTGCTTCTAATATTCTATTTTTGTTTTTCTGTGTTTGTTTGTCTGATAAATTTACTAGGCTATTCCTTACTCTATATGATAATAATTCATTTCTTTTTACTACTTTCATATAGTTTAGCGCTGACATATCTTTGTATTTTGCTTCATATGCTTTGTTTTTTGCTCTGAAATTTTCTACTATTTTATGCAATTGTTTACTAGTAAACCTTCTTAAATCTACAAATGTTTTTACTTTTAGTCTTAAAGGCTTTTTTTCATTTGAAATATTTTTATCCATAATATTACCCTCCAAAATTTTATTATCTATTTATTATTTTACCATAAAATGACATAATTTTCAAGGATTTTATGTAATTGTAATATAATCTTAATATTATGAATTTTGTTATTTCTTATTTTGAAATTACATAATTTTGTTGTTCAATTTATCCTTTAGTTCTAATATTGCTCTATCCGCTAGCTTTCCATATTTTACTTTTTTGTCTTTTATCTTTTCTTCTAACTGTGGAAGTATTCCGAAATTTGCATTCATTGGCTGAAAATTTTCTTTATTTTCTACTATATAATGTGATAATGCCCCTATCATTGTTTCTTTTGGAAAGATAATATTTTGTTTTGTTTGTTTAAATTGCTCTATTGCATTTAAAGCTACTACCATTCCTGAACTAATTGATTCAACATAGCCTTCTACACCTGTTATTTGCCCTGCAAAATATATATTTTCGTATTGTTTCATTTGGTATTTTTCGTTTAGTAGTTTTGGCGAATTTATGAAGGTATTTCTATGCATTACTCCATATTTTACAAATTCAGCATTTTCTAGCCCTGGCAACTTTGAAAATACTCTTTTTTGTTCTCCAAATTTTAGGTTTGTTTGGAAACCAACCATATTAAATAATGTTCCTTCGCTATTATCTTGCCTTAATTGTATTACGGCATATGGCCTTTTAGCTGTTCTTGGGTCGTCAAAACCTACTGGTTTTAGTGGTCCAAAACGAAGCGTATCTAATCCTCTTTTTGCCATCACTTCTATTGGCATACAACCTTCAAATATTTCTCTTTTTTCAAATTCATGTAGTTCTACTACTTCCGCATTTACTAATTCTTGTACAAAGTTTTCATATTCTTCTTTGTTCATTGGAAGGTTTATATAGCTTGCCTCTTGATTTTTTAATCTTTCTTTCCATTCTTCTATTGTTTCATCTTTTTTCTTTTCTTCATCATATCTGTTTCCATAAAAAGCTATATCAAAGTTTATACTATCTTTTTCAATAATTGGAGCTGCTGCATCATAAAATGCAAGTTCTTTTTCTCCTGTTAGTTTCTTTATTTCGTTAGCCAAATTTTCTGAAGTTAAAGGACCTGTTGCTATTATTACTATTCCTTCTTTTGCTAAACTTTCTATATTAGTTACTTCTTCTCTTATAATTTCTATGTTTGGATTACTTTCTAACTCTTCTGTTATTTTTTCAGAAAACTTTTCTCTATCTACTGCTAGTGCTTGTCCTGCTGGTACGCTTGTTTTGTCAGCTGTTTTTATTAGTAAGCTATCTAATAAACGTAGTTCTTCTTTTAATAAACCACATGCATTTGTATGTAAATTAGATTTAAAGGAATTACTACACACTATTTCTGCTAAATTCTTATTAGAGTGTGCTCCTGAAAATTTTTGTGGTTTCATTTCATATAATTTTACTTTTATTCCTGCTTTTGCTATTTGGTATGCGGCTTCTGAACCTGCTAAGCCTCCACCAATTATTGTTATATAATCTTTCATTTTTTACCTTTCTTTATCCATTTTTTCTTTTTTATACTCTTCCCAAGATTCTGCATCTTTTCCTTTATTGTGCTTTTCTTGCATTAGTTCATATCTTAATGTACTTAATTCTTTTTGCTTTTGTTCAAAATCTTTTGCATCAAAATTAAACGCTTCTATCATTAAACTTTTATATGCTTCAATTACTTTTTCTAGTTTTTTAATTTTCTTGTTTATATCTATATTTGTACTAATATTATAGTCATCATATTCTTCAATTGCTTCTTCTAATATTTCGTTTAATTCTCTTTCTCTTTTTTCATCTTCTTTTCTTTCAAATTTTTCCATCCAACTACCCATTAAAATGCCTCCTTTTCTATTTATTATATATTCTATCTTTAAATTTGTCATTATATTTTTTAAAAATTATGTCATTTATTGTCGTATGATTTTTGTTGATATTATGTAATTCATGTTGTATAATATTTTGCCTCTAATTAGAGAGTATTCTTGAAAAGGAGGTGTTACTTCATGAATAAATTCGTAATGCTTTTTGTACTTATTGTTATTTATTTAATTCTTAAATTATTTAAATAATACATAGTACAAAAAATTACTCACGAGCTCGATTCGTGAGTAATTTTTTGTTACTTTACTTTAAATTCGTAATGTTTCTTGCTAATATTATATTACTATAAATTCGAATATATGTCAATAATATTTACAATAATTTCCAGAATTATTTGAACAACTCCATAATTTCTTCCTTAGAAAGTTTATTTATAAATGTTTCGTTTGTTGATAACATGTTGTCTATTAGTTTTGCTTTTCTCTCTTGTAGTTCGTATATTTTTTCTTCTATTGAATTTTTTGTTATTAGTTTATACACTTGTACATTTCTCTTTTGGCCTATTCTGTAAGTTCTATCTGTTGCTTGGTTTTCGGCTGATAAGTTCCACCATGGGTCGTAGTGAATTACCATATCTGCTCCTATTAAGTTTAAACCTGTTCCTCCTGCTTTTAGTGATATTAGGAATACTTTTATTTCGTCATTTTCGTTAAATTCATCTACTAGTTTTATTCTTTCTCCTACTTTTGTTTGACCTGTTAATTTTGAATATCTTATTTTGCTTTCTTTTAGTTTTTCTTCTATTATTGGGAACATTGCTGTATATGTTGAAAATAGTAATATTTTGTGTCCTGCATCTACTGCATCTTTTATTACTTCTATACATTGGTTTAATTTGCTACTTTCCCCTTTATAATCATTTAAAAATATGCTTGGATGGCAACAAATTTGCCTTAACCTCATAAGTAGTGCTAAAATTTTAATTTGACTTTTTTGGAATCCGTTTGCATTTATTTCTTCCATTGCTTCTAATTTCGCATTTTGTAAGTATGATAAATATAGTTTTTGTTGTTCATCTTGCATTTCATTGTTTAGAACTGTTATTGTTTTATCTGGAAGTTCTGTTAATACGTCTTCTTTTATTCTTCTTAATATAAATGGCTCTATAAGCATTTTTAGTTTTTTCATTGCTTTTTTGTCTTCATCTTTTACTATTGGAACTTCATATAATTCTTTAAATTTTCTATATGTGAATAAATAGCCTGGCATTATAAAGTCAAATATAGACCATAACTCTGATAGTGAATTTTCTATTGGTGTTCCTGTAAGTGCATATCTTGTATTTGCATTTATTTCTTTGACTACTTTTGCATTTTGTGTATTATTATTTTTAATATATTGAGCTTCATCTGCAATTATAAATTTGAATTCATATCCGAAGCTCTTTATATATATCTATATCTCTTTTTAGTAAATCATATGATGTTATTGCTATATTATATTTTGGTATACTTTTTATTTGTTTTTTTCTTTCATTACTATTACCACGAATTACAATTGTTGTTAATTCTGGAGTGAATTTTTTTGTTTCGTTTTCCCAATTAAGTGTTAGCGAACTTGGGCATACTACAATTGTAGGTTTTGGGCTTTTTTCATTTTGAACATAGTTTAAAACAACTGATAAAAGTTGAATAGTTTTTCCAAGTCCCATATCATCTGCTAAAATTCCTCCAAAGTTATAGTTATCTATTACTTTTAACCATTCATAACCTACTTTTTGATAATTTCTAAGTTCTGCATTTAAGTTTTGTGGTAATACTATTTCTTCATTAAAGTTTTTATCTTCTATTTTATTAATTAGACTTTTATATTCTTCGTTTTTGCTAATTTTTGTTTTTTTAATGCTTTCTAATATTCTATCTAAATATAAACTTCTGTATATTGGAAGTTTTAGTTCTCCTTTTTCTAATTCTTCATAAGTAATACCCATTCCTTTTGATAAGCTATCTATAAATTCTATTGTTTCATTTTCTTCTAAAGTTATGAAACTTCCATCTTTTAGCCTATGATATTTTTTCTTTAAATGATATTTTTGCATAATTTCTTTAAGTTCTGATGGGTCGAAGTCTAAATCACCTAAGTCTATATTTAGTAAATTATTTTCTATTTTTACTCCTATATTTGTCATTTTTGGTTGTTTTATTTCTTTTTGTTTAAAATTGTCTGTTGCTAATACTTCAAATTTTTTCATATAATTTTCTATATCTATTGATAAAAAATTATATATTGTATAGTCCGAAACTAAAATTAGTCTTGCTTTTTCTAATTCTAGCAAAAAACCTGTTTTTTTGAATATTTCTAATACTTCATCTTCTTTGGCTAAGTCTCTTGCTAATTCTATTTCTGGCTCTAATAATGGGTTAAATTCTTCTTCTCCATATACAAATCTTAAATCAGCTGTAATATAGTTTCTATCATCATAGTCTAAATATAGTTTAACATATAAATCTTTTGGAACATATTTTTCAATTTCTTCTTGGCTTAAGTTGTTTGTTTCTATTCTGTCTTTTACCTTTGGAAATACTATTGAAAATAGATGTGATAATTCTTTTTTTGGAAATACTATGCTGTTTGTAAAGTTATTTCTAAATACTTGCAATAATTTTAATGTTGTATCTTTAAAATTTTGATTACATTTATATAGTACGTTTTCCATTAAAAAGTATATATTTTCTTTTCCTTCAATTACTTCATATTCGTATATATCTATATTTGGAATAATTCTATATTCATTTTCGTTTTCTTTTTCTATATTAAATTTTATATCTGGTGTTTTATTTGAAAATAGTATTTTATTTTCTACTCCTTCTTTTTGAAAGGTAACTTGCTTTCCTTCCAATACATTAAATAGTTCGTCCATTCCACTATTTGAAATAGTTATATAATTATCTTCAATTCCACTTCCATAGTATGTATATGAGTTTGTAGCTTCATTTGTGTATTTTATAATTTCTGCATATTTTAAAACAAAATTTAGAAGTGGCAAAGAATCTTTTCTAAAGTAGTCTTCTTCATGCGTAAATTCTAACTTTGTTCCATAGCTGTAGTATTCTTTATTTCTCATTCTATCATAAAATTCTGGAAACTTTCTTAATTTGTATAATTGTTTATCTCCTATTTTTATTTCTAGCTTTAATGTTTTTAAATATGTATTATATATTAATTTTGGCTCTAATTTTACTGTGTGTGGAAGCATTTTTTGTTGTAAATTATTATTTTCTTCTTCGTGCATTGGGTAAAATGTATGAATTAATTGCTTGAAATTACGATATTTTTCTTGTTGTTTTTTGTATTTTTTAAGTATACCTTCATTATTTTGTGTATCTTCTGCTCTATCTGAAAATATTTTGATATAATTGTCGTTTTGGCTAAATTCAATTGCTGTTGCTAAAATATGCTTGCAAGTTCCATAATGTTCATAATAGTCTGGGCAATCACAACTTACATCTTCTATTTCTTTGTTTTCTACTTTTATATGAACATCATAAATATCTCCGTTTCCTTTTACTTCTGAACGGATTTCAAAATTGTTTATATCATCATAAATTGCTTTTGTTATATTTACCTTTTTTTGCCTAACATAGTTTTGGGCTTTTTCTTTTCTAGTTTCTCCTGCTTCTGAGCATAATTCTTTTATTATTTCTGGGTTTATTATCATTTCAAATTCCCTTCTATTGTAATTTTTCTAGTGTTATATTATATAATATTTTTTGTTAATTTACAAGGCATTAAATGAAATAAATGAAGCTATTTTTATGTTGTAGGGGCGTAGCCTTGTGTCCGCCCATGTTATAAACTCTTTATTATTTAGTAATTACGTTGAAGAAGGGCAGACACAAAGTCTCCCCCCCCTACAATATTTTTATTTCTTCTTTGTTGTTTTTCTTTTCGTGGTTTTCTTCTTAGCCACTTTAGCTTTCTTTTCTTCTACTTCTACCGCTTCTTTCGGCTCCCATTTTTCACCTATTTGTGGTTTATTCCATGAAATGTAGTTACAGCTTGCTGGGTTATTTTCGCATATGTAATAGTTTCTTTTTCTTTTTGTTTTTCTTACTTGTACTACTCCACCACATACTGGGCATGGTACATCTATTGTTTCTATTATTGGTTTTGCGTTTTTACATTCTGGGTAGCCTGGGCATGCTAGGAATTTTCCATATCTTCCATATTTATATACCATCATTCTTCCGCATTTTTCACACTGTACGTCACTTACTTCTTCTTCTAATTTTACGTGTTCTAGTTCTTTTTCTACTTTTTCTAGTGTTACTTTAAATGGTGTATAAAATTCTTTTATTGTTTTTTTCCATGCTTGCTTTCCGTCTGCTATTTCGTCAAATTCTTCTTCTATTTTGGCTGTAAATTCTACGTTTACTATATCTCCAAAGTTTTCTATTAATAGTTTGTTTACTACTCTTCCTAGCTCTGTTGGTTTTAACTGTTTTTGCTCTTTTTCTATATATCTTCTTTCCAATATTGTTGTTATTGTTGGTGAATAGGTACTTGGTCTTCCTATTTTCTTTTCTTCTAGTGCTTTTACTAAGCTTGCTTCTGTGTACCTTGGTGGTGGCTCTGTGAAGCTTTGTTTTGGCTCTATTTTCTTTTCTTTTAGAGTTTCGCCTACTTCTAGTTCTGGTATAGTTACATCCTTTTCGTCCTTTTTACTATCTTCAGATTCTACATATAATGTCATGAAACCTTTGAATTTTAGTGTTTGACCATTTGCTTTAAAGTCATAGCTATTTACTTTTATATTTACTGCTACTGTATCATATATTGCAGCTGACATTTGGCTTGCTATGAATCTATTATAAATTAATTTATATAATTTATATTGGTCTGTTGTTAGTGAAGCTTTTAGTTTTTCTGGTTCTAGCTCTACATATGTTGGGCGTATACCTTCGTGGGCATCTTGTGCATCTTTATTTGTTTTGTAGTATCTATTTTCATAGTAATCTTCACCATATTCACCTACTATATGTTTTTTAGCTGCATTTCTTGCTTCTTCTGAAATTCTTGTAGAGTCTGTTCTCATGTATGTAATTAGACCTACTACGCCTTTTTCTGGTACTTTTACACCTTCATATAGTCCTTGTGCTACACTCATTGTTTTCTTTAATGTAAAACCTAATTTTCTTGAAGCCTCTTGTTGCATTGTACTTGTTGTAAATGGTGGTGCAGGTGTTCTTTTTCTTTGACTTTTCTTTATATCGTTTACTATGTATTTTCCGTCTTTTATGTCTGATAATATTTTTTCTACTACTTCTTTTGAATGAATTTCTTGTTTCTTACCATCTTTACCATGAAAATGTGCTTCAAAAGTCTTTTTTGTTTTTTCTTCTAATAATGTAGCATATATATTCCAGTACTCTTCTGGTATAAATTTCTCTATTTCTTCTTCTCTATCTACTATTAGTTTTACTGCTACTGATTGTACTCTTCCTGCTGATAAACCTCTTTTTACTTTTTTCCATAGTAGTGGGCTTATTTTATAACCAACTATTCTATCTAAAACTCTACGTGCTTGTTGTGCATCTGTTAAGTTCATATCTATTTTACGTGGTCTTTTTATACTTTCTTGTACTGTTTCTTTTGTTATTTCATTAAATGTTACTCTACATATACTATCTTCTGGTATATTTAATATATGTGCTAAGTGCCATGCTATTGCTTCTCCTTCACGGTCAGGGTCAGTTGCAAGGTACACTTTTTTTGCTTGACTTGCATCTTTTTTTAAAGATTTTATCAAATCTCCTTTTCCTCTAATATTTATATATTCTGGTTCAAAATTATTTTCTAAGTCTACACCTAGTTTTGATTTTGGTAAATCACGTATATGTCCCATTGAAGCAACTACTTTTGTACTTCCGCCTAGAAACTTCTTTATTGTATTGGCTTTTGCTGGTGATTCCACTATAATTAATTTATCTGCCATTTACATTTTCTCCTTTATAATTATTTATTCTATTTACGTATTTTAAAATATATTCTATCTTTTTGCAATAGTTTTGGTAATTTTTGTATTATTCATATTAACAATATTTTTAATCTATTTACACAAATGCCTCTTTATGTTATATTTTAGAACATAATGAATTTAAGGAGATAAATATGAGAAAATTCTTAGTTAGTGATTATGATGGTACTTTTCATACTGATGATGAAAGCATTAAAAATAATATAGAAAAGGTAAAAACATTTAGAAATAATGGTAATATATTTGCTATTGCTACTGGAAGATCTTTTTATGACTTTACTAAACTACTGGATAAATTTGATATTGAGTATGACTATTTAATTATAAATCATGGAGCTACTTTATTAGATAAAAATCATAATATTATAAGTAATTATTCTATTAGCAATATAGCTAAAGAAAATATTAGAAATAAATTTGGTTTAGTAGATGATAATCATATTTTTGTATGTAAATGTTTAGAAAGTAGAACAAGTATATTTCAAAATGACATAACAAAAATACATATTAAATGTAATAGTAAAGAAGAACAAATATCCTTTAATGATACTTTAAACAGTAATTATGGAAACTTTATAAAAAGTTACTTAATTACAGGGCTAAATAATTCTATTGAAATAATATCTTGTAATACTAATAAATCAACAGCTATACAAGAAATTGCTAAAATAGAAGATATTGGTAAAGAAAATATTTATACTGTTGGAGATAGCTTTAATGATTTGGAAATGCTAAACTCTTTTAATGGCTTTTGTATGGAAAGTGGAGAAGAACTAGTTAAGTCTAATATTATTAATAAATGTAAATCAGTTGTAGAAATAATAGATAAAATAATTGGAGGAAATAATGAGTAATTATAATGTTTTATTTAGTCTTAGAATATTAAAGTCTAGTAAATACAACTAATAGAGCAAACTTACCAAATACTGAGAACTTGCAGTGAGGGTATTTTATATGTAAAAAGAATTGGAATTAACCAATTCTTTTTGTGCTTTGATATTCTTTTCTTAAAATATATACGGCTGTGTAAAAACTCTATCTGCCTTTTTTGCTGCCTGTTGTAAAGCTTCCTCTATGCTATGAAGACTAAAGTTAGCAAAATCATATAGTTTGAATTCTTCATCTATCTCAAAAAGTCTTCTTCTATATGATTCTACTAAAGTTTCTCCAGCAAAAAGAGAGGACAAAATAGTAGGTTCAGAAAATAATGTTTTTGCATTTCTTACTGTTTCTCTTATTTCTTCTCCTTTTTCGTTTTTTGTAACTGATATTTCAGAAACCGTTACTTCATATTGCCGATGTCCAAGATATTTAGCTGTTACTTTTTGTTCGTAATGCTTGTTCATTAGAATATCTCCTTTCAATATGTTATACTACTATTATATATGTTTTTATGTTAATTGTCAATTTTTATTTTAGCTTTTTTAGTTATAATTTCTCTATCTAACATATTTATTTGCTCTTTATATAAACTTATTAATTTTCGTATTTCGCTTATTTGCATGTCGTCTTCTGTTATTTTGCCTTCGTCATACATTTTTTGAGTATTATATATTGCTGTGTTTTCTATTAGTTCTTGTTTAAAGTTTGTTTGTTTAACTTCGGTTTTTAGTATGCCTTCTTCTAGCAAGCTTTGTTTTTTGAATAATTTTTTTAATATATTTTTTATTTTTTCAAACATAATTAAAGCCCCCTATCTAGAAATTTCTTGTTTTTCATTTAGTTGTTTGTCAAGTTCTTTATTTTCTTTAACTTTTTTGCTTCTAAGTTCTTTTAATTTTCTTAATTCTTTTATAGCTTCTTCAATTTCTATTGATTCATTTAAAAAGTCTTTTCCACTTTCACAAGTCTCTTTAATCCATCTTGTTTCTGGTATATCTGGAACTGCTACTCTTCCTGTTTGGTATTGTATTCCTTCTTTTTCTGCGTGATGGTCATCACTTCCACCTGAAGCTTTAATTCCATGTTCCTTTACTTTTCCTAGTAAAAATTCTCTAAGCTCATCTGTATGGTCTGGATAGTATACTTCTAAGCCATCTAGCCCTTGTGCTATCATGTCATCAATATATTCTTCTACTGGCATTTTGTCTTTATATCTTCCTGCATGTGCTAAAAATGCTTGTCCACCTGCTCTATGAATTGCATCTATTGTGTCTTTTAATGTTGGCCTTGTATTTGACATATCTACAAATAAAGGAGATTTTTTATTATATAAGTGTTTATTTATAAATAATTTCATTGTGTCTGCTTCTTTTTCTTCTCCGTTTTCATCTGTATATTTTAGTAATTTTTTATTTTCTTCATGTTTTATTAATTCATTATAGAATGGACCAACTACTCCACCTTTTCCTTCTGTCTTTATTTTTTCATATGCTTCATCTAAAACTGATTTATCAAATTTTAAACCTTTTTCATCTATTATTTTATTGAATCCTTTATATAAAGCTTCATATGGCTTTTCTTTAACAGTAGTTCTTAAATTTGCTATTTCTTGCTCCATTTTTTCAATATCAAAGTTATATCCTAGAACTTCTACAATAACACCATTATATGAAGTTATTAATTCTGTACCTTTTAATACTTTCATATTTTCTAGCATTTCTAATATTCTTGAAGTATCATAAGATTTATCTTCTCTTATAGTGCCCATAACTGAATATATGTCTTTTTCTAAATTTCTAAACCCTCGTACACTATCATGGTCTGTTATTGCTATTGTATTAATTCCTTTATTATATGCTCTGAGCATAGTTCTAAATGTTGTTTGTCTTCCATCTGAGCCTCTTGTATGATTGTGTGCATCTGTATTTAGTTCTATTGGCATTATCTCGAATTTTTCTTCCATAGTATTTTCTCCTATTTCATTTGTTATTTTAATATTATATAATGTAAACTTGTTTGTCAATATAATTATATACTAAAAATGGAAACAATTATTTTGTAACTGTTTCCATTTTTTCATTTTTTAATATTGTATTCCCCAAACTACTAAATGTTTAGCTTCTTTTCCACATACTATACATTTATCGTGGATTGGTTTTTCATTTTCTAATATACATCTTGATTTTGTTCCTTTTATTTCTTTCATTTTAAGTTCGCATTCTTCGTCTCCACACCACATCGCTTTTACAAAACCTGGCTTTTCGTTCATTATTTTTTCTACTTCTTCTAAAGATGTACATTCATATGTTAATTCGTTTCTTCTTTCTAATGCTTTATTATATAGATTATTTTGTATATCTTCTAAAAGTTTTTCTACATATTTTGCGAAGTCTACATCTGCTGTTTCTACTAGCTTTTCTCTTGTGTCTCTACGTGCAAATGTTATTTTGTTTTCTTTTAAGTCTCTTTCTCCTATTTCTATTCTTACTGGAATTCCATTTACTTCACTTTCTGCGAATCTGAAACCTGGTGATTTTTCTGAGTCATCTATATATACACTTATTCCTGCATTTTTTAGTTCATTATATGCTTTTTGGCTTAAGTTTTTAACTTCTTCTGCTCCTCCAATTGGTACTATTACTACTTGTCTTGGTGCTATTTTAGGTGGAAGTACTAAACCTGCTTCATCACTATGTACCATTATTAGCCCACCTATCATTCTAGTTGAAACTCCCCATGATGTTTGATATACATATTCTTGCTCATTTTCTCTATTTGAGAAAGATATATCATATGCTTTAGAGAATTTTTGTCCAAAGTAGTGTGATGTTCCTGATTGAAGTGATACTCCATTATACATTAGGGCTTCTACTGTTAATGTGTATTCAGCTCCTGCAAATTTTTCTTTTTCTGTTTTTCTTCCTGTTATAACTGGTATTGCTAAATATTCTTCAAAGAATTTTTTATATATTTCTAGCATTTGTCTTGTTTCTTCTTCTGCTTCTTTTGCTGTTTCATGTATTGTGTGTCCTTCTTGCCATAAGAATTCTCTTGAACGTAAGAATGGTCTTGTTTCTTTTTCCCATCTTAGTACACTACACCATTGATTATATTTTAAAGGTAAGTCTCTATATGAGTTTACTACTCCTGCATAGTAGTCACTAAATAGAGTTTCAGAAGTTGGTCTTATACACATTCTTTCGTCTAGTTCTTTTTCTCCTCCTTGTGTTACCCATGCTACTTCTGGCGCAAAACCATTTATTAGTTCTCCTTCTTTTCTCATTAGGTTTTCTGGTATCAACATTGGCATACATACATTTTGATGCCCTGTTTCTTTAAACATTTTATCTAAAGTTGCTTGCATTTTTTCCCATATTGCATAACCATTTGGTTCTATTACTACACATCCTTTAACATTCGAATATGCTGCTAAACGTGCAGCTTTTACTACATCTGTATACCATTTTGCGAAATCTTCATTTCTTGGTGTTATTGCTTTATTTTTCATTTTTTTCTCCTTTTTATCTTTTTCTTATTGGCTTCCGGTTGGGGACAGTTCCTAATCTATCCAGATTATTTTAGTTCTTTGCTTTTTGTTCTTCTCTATCTTGTTTCCGATTAGGAACCATCCCCAACCTACCATTCTGCTATTTATTATTTTTCCTCATTTTCCCTTTCGGGCATTGGAGCCTCATTTGGCTGTTCACTTAATTGTTCTTTTTGTTCTAGGCACTTTGCCCCGTGTTTCTTCGTTGTTTTCGTTGTTATCTATTTCTTGATTTTTTTCTTCTTTTATCTCTTCTTGTTCTTTATTTTCTTGTATTATTTCATCAATAACTATTTGTTGATTTTCATCTAATTTATACCTTGGAAGTTCTGGTAATTCTTCCATGTTTGAGAATCCAAACATTCTGTAAAAATCTGGTGTTACTTCATACATTGTTGGTCTTCCTGGGGCATCTGCTTTTCCTACTGCCTCTATTAGGTTATATTCTAATAGCTTATACATTGTTCCATCTGAGTTAACTCCACGTATTGCTTCTATTTCTGGTCTTGTTATTTTTGGGTTATACGCTACTATTGATAGTGTTTCTAATGCTGCATTTGTTAGGTTTGGCTTACTTCTTTTATCAAAAATTGGATATATGTATTCATAGTATTCCTTTTTTGTAGTTAATTGAAAACCATCATTTACTTTTATTATTTCAATTCCTCTATTATTCATTTCATAGTCAGCTTTTAGACTTTCTATTATATTTAATACATCTTCTCCACTAAGTTCTAGTGCAGACATTAATTCATTTATTTTTACTTCTCTTCCACATGCAAATAATATTGCCTCTATTATTGCTTTTAATTTTTCTATTTCCATAACTAAAATTTCTCCTTTTATACCACATTATTATCGCACTAAAATATTAGAATGTCAAGGAATTTCACCGTATTTATGTACCTTTGAATAATAGTTTTGGGAACAATTTTATATAATTTTAATGTGATAATTATTTCATGTTAAAAAACATAGTTGCTATTTTTAACAACTATGCTTTTTGTATGTTATTTAATATTTGCATTTTCCTATTATATTTTCTATTCTCTAATATAACTAAATACCATAAATATCCAAGTATTAATAATAATGCTACATTTTTTATATATAAAATTGCTATACTACATATTCCTGTTAATAAGCAAATTGTTATTTTTGATATTTGATTTGTATACTTATATGAATTTTGTAATCCTAATATAATATGTAAAATATTCTTGATAACTCTTCCACCATCTAATGGATAAATTGGTATTAAATTGAATATTCCTATTAGAATGTTACTGTATATTACTAACTCTCTTTCAATTCCGAAAAATTTTATATTTGCCATTAAAAATATTATAGTTATTATAAAATTAGTTAATGGCCCTGCTAAAGCAATTATTAGTTTTTTTATGGCTAACATATTTCCATTTTTTATTTTTTTGTTGTAGTCTTCACATTTAACATTAAATCCCACAGATACCCCGTATGGCATTATTTCTAACTTGTCAGGTTTAAAGCCTAATAATATTCCAACTAACATATGCCCTAGTTCATGAATAAATGCAAATAGCATTAATATTCCATATATTTTTATTTGTTTTGTTACAATAAAAATTAATATAAATAAAAATATTTTTAAATTAATTCTAATTCTCATAATCAAATTCCTTTTTTACGCAAATTGTAAAATATATTCTGGGTCTATAGTTCTTCCACCTTTTCGTATTTCAAAGTGTAAATGTGGTCCTGTTGCATTTCCTGTTGAACCTACTTCACCTATCTTTTGACCTTGTTCTACTTTGTCTCCTGGTTTTACATATAGTGTTTTACAATGTGCATATACTGTTATAACATCTCCATTTTCTATAAAAATATGATTTCCATATGAGCCTTCTCCAGATGCTATTGTTACTGTTCCACTCATAGCTGCAATAAATACTGTTCCTTCATTTGCCCCTATATCTATTCCCTTATGATTTGCTGAAACAATATCTGTTGGTGTTCTTGGGCCATATCTTGAAGTAGTTGTATAGCCTGTAAGTGGTAAAATCATACTATATTTTTCTTTAATTTCTTTTGCATCTAATTCCATTTGTGAAAGCTGTACTACTGGCTCATTAGAAGTCTCTTGAACTTTATTTTCACTTTCTTGCAGAAGTTCATCTTCTCCTCCTCCTATTCCTCCTTCTTGTATTTCATTTGTTGTTTGCGTATTTTCTTGTACTTCATTAGTTATTGTGTTTTGCTCTTCATTTTCTTTTTTATCTTCTACTATAAAAAAAGATTTTATATGGTTATTATAATACTCAACTACTGAATTATAAGCATTTCCAAAGTTTATATCATATGATAAAAATTCTCTTGTTTTATTTATAAAATTTTCTGAAAATATGTAATTAGAATTTTTTATTAAATAAAATATAAAATATAGTACAAAACAAATTAATATTTGTAAAATCAATTTTTTATATAATGTAAGTTTCGTTTCTTTTTTTACATTTACTCTAGAAGTTGATACTCTAACTCTATTTTCAGTTCTTCTTCTATTGTATATTTCCTCAGCTCGTCTTATTCTTTCTTCTGGGCTTAGTACTCTTTCCAATTAAAACACCTCTTTTTTCCTTTGCAAATTTACTTGTTAATTTATATGCTTATTTAGCTTTTTTATTACAGTAAATTAAAAAACAACTAAAAGGGAAGGGGAAAAATCAAAAAAAATTTTGATTTTCCCCCTTCCCTTTTAGTTGTTTTAGTTGATTTTCATTATTGACATTTTTATGTAAATTTTGTATAATATTACTAGTAACTATTATATAATTTCACACATATTAGGAGGATTAAAAATGAGAAAATGTTTTTATGATGTGAAAACTGGTGATGTATTATCATTTCAGAAAGAGTGTTTAGTTGGCTTTCGGACGTACATAGGCCGTGGTAAATTTATTTTTGAATGTGAAACTGAAAGCAGAGAATATGATACTTCATACCGTTTAAAAATCAAGGAAACTCATGCTCGACTTATAAACAAAAATCCATACTTTATACAGGCTTGGCGTATGTAGCAATAACTCCGTAACCCAAAAAGAAAGCAAAATTTTGCTTTCTTTTTGGGTTTTATCTTATTAAAAGTGCAATTGTTGCTAAGAAAGAGAACATTGAGAAGAATATTGTTGCATATCTTAGTCTCTTACATTTTTCTTCTAGTTTTATCTTTTCTTTTGCTACTTTTGTTTGTTTATTTTCTATTTTTGAGACATAATCTTTAACAATCATTTCCGCTTCTTTTATAACATAATCTCTATTTTTACTTTTTGGCTTGTTATCTTCTTTTTTATTTCCTGCTAATTCTTCTTTATGTACTTTTACATTATCTTTTAGTACCACAAATGCCTCTTCTATTAAATTTGAAGGTAAGTTTTTTAGCACTACCATATTTTTCATATTTTGTATATCCATATAAATTCCTCCTATGTATGCGAACTATTTATATAGATTTTTTCCACTTTTTTCTTGTTTATACTTATATTTTTTTAATTACCTCAAATATTCCTTCTGACACAATATTTGCTAATGTATTTACTACATTTAGTGATATATTTTGTAAGGCTTTAAAGTTGCATTTTGCTATTTTATAGTCTTTTGCTACTACTGATTTTATGCTTATATCTCCTATTTCTATTTTATCTCTTTCTAGACTTTTTCCTAATATTGTTTTACCTTTTTGTACAAATATTTTTCCTATATTTTCTTTTTTTGAAAGTGCTGCATCTATTACTATTATTATTGATTGATTATTTATATGTTTTATTATTCTATTTATATTTTCGTAATTTAAATTTTGCTCTAAAGTTCCATATATATTTACATTCGAATAATTATATTCTTTTAATAATTCTATTAATTTGCTTCCTACTAATGGTCCAAAACAGTCTCCTGTGATTCTATCTGTTCCAACACATAAAAACGTTACTTCTGGGTATTCTTTTTGACTTTTTACTTTATTAAATACATAACTAAAATCATTTATAAACTTTTCTTTTATATCTATGTTTTCTATTTTTTCATAATTTAACAATACTTTCTCACCTTTGCCATTTTATATTTGTATATTAATATGCTATTTTTTCATTTTTATACTTGTCTTCTGGGACTTATAATTATATTTATATCTTTATTATTTTGATATTTTTTTATAATATCTTCTGAAAAACCAGCTACTTCATTTGAAAGCACTATTGTTTTGTAATTGTTTTTTACTAACTCTTCCATTTTATTATCTACTTCTTCTGGAGTTTCTATTCTGTATACATCCATCCCTAATCTTTCTGCTATTTTAAAGTCTTTATTGTCTTTTTCATATTTTATCCAAGATATTTTCATATTTAATCACCTAATTTTATTGTTTCTTATTTTCTTGTTTTTATGCACTAAAAAGCAAACCTGAATTTTTTTAACAAATGGAAATTAAGGTTTTCAATAATTATTTAATAATAAATTTTCTCCTTCTAGTAGAAATTTACTAGTATATAAAAAAGAAGCAATTTATATTATTGCTTCTTTTTGACTTTTTAGTTAATAGGAATGGTACATTCTAATTTTTCTACTCTTTTATCTAACTTTTCTATATCATTTCTATTTTTATAATTTGCATTCATGAAAGATACTGTATTTTCATAAATTACATCTATTTTTTTGGTGTATTCATGTTCTAATACCATTACAGATTTGTCTATTCTAGTTGTTTTTTCCTCTAGATTATTTACTTCCCCTTCTAATTTAGTAACCTTATTATTTAATTTTACTACATCATTTTTTACTTCTTTCACATCCGCTTGCATTACTTTTATGGAACTTTGCATTTCTTTCATGGAGCTTTGCATTACTTTCATGGAACTTTGCATTTCTTTCATAGAACTTTGCATTTCTATTGTAGATTTTAGAAGTTCTTTTAATATTTCCTCGTTGCCCATTTATTTCTCCTTTCGATATTATTTTCTCCAACTTCTTTTATTTCCTCTTATTATTTATATTTATTAGTACATGTATTTTTTTCTTCTGTAACTCTCTAATTGCCCTATACATATTAAATCATTTTTTATTTACTATGTCAACCAAAAAGTTTTGACAAAATTCTTCATTTTTTATAATTTTTCTATCTCTTTCTTATTTAAATATCTCCATTCGCCAATTTTCAAATCTTTAACATCTAAAAAACCTATTTTAGCTCTATGCAATGCTAAAACTTTTTTACCTACTGCCTCACACATTTTTCTTACTTGTCTATTTTTTCCTTCATGTATTGTTATTTGAATTCTTGAAATATTTTTTTCATTATCGATTTTTAATATTTTAACTTTTGCAGGTTTTGTAATATAGTCTTCTATTTTAACACCTTTTTCTAATTCTTCTATTTGGGTGCTTTCTATTATTCCTCTTAAAGTTACATTATATGTTTTTTCTATTTCGTGTTTTGGATGTGTTACTCTGTATATAAAGTCTCCATCATTTGTTAGTATTAATGCTCCTGATGTATACATATCAAGCCTTCCTACTGGAAGTAGTTTTACTTTTACTCCTTTTATTAAATCTGTAACTATATCTCTATCAAATTGGTCTTTTACTGTTGTTACATATCCTATTGGCTTATTTAATAGCACATATACTTTTTCTTCTTCAGGTTTTACAAGCTTTCCTTCATATTCTACTTTATTTATTGTAGGATTTATTTTTGTTCCAAGCTCTGTAACTATTTTTCCATCTACTTTTACTTTTCCTTCTAATATTGCCTCTTCTGCTTTTCTTCTTGAAAGTATTCCGTTATTTGCAAGATATTTTTGAAGTCTTATTTCACTTTCCATATTTTTATCCTTTCATCTTATATTTTAAATATATGTAGGGGCAGCTAGTAGCTCGTCCGCCCTCCGAAGAAATTACCCTAAAATTAATATTCTATTTAAGCAATTTCGTTGAAGAATGGACGACTAATAGTCACCCCTACAATTCTTTGGATATCCCATTTTCTTGTATTATTATATGCAGTTCCCAAAAGTGACAGATATCCCATTTGGAAACGTCCCTAATGGGAACTTAACTCTTCTAAAATTTCCGCGAAGTACTGTGGCAGTGGTGCTTCTAGGCTCATTTCTTTGCCTGTTGTTGGGTGTTTGAATTGTAGTTCTTTTGCATGCAAGCATTGGCCTTCTACCTTGAATTCGTTTTTTCCATTTGAGTATACACTATCTCCTATTACTGGGTAGCCTATTTCCGCCATATGTACTCTTATTTGGTGTGTTCTTCCTGTGTCTATTTTTATTTCTAGTAGAGTATATGAACCATTATTTGTAGTGTATCTTCCTAATACTTTGAAGTGTGTTATTGCTTCTTTTCCATTTTTGGTAACTGCCATTTTCTTTCTGTCTTTTGTGCTTCTTCCTATTGGCATTTTTATTGTGGCTTCATTTTCTGGGACAATACCTCTTACTAGTGCTATATATGTTTTCTTTACTTCTCTATTTTTTATTTGTTCACTCATCTTTATATGTGCTATATCATTTTTAGCAACTATTAATAAACCAGATGTATCTTTATCTAATCTATGTACTATTCCTGGTCTTATTTCTCCACCTATCCCTGAAAGACTTTCCTTGCAAATTGCCATTATTGCATTTACTAATGTTCCATCTGGGTTTCCATTTGCAGGATGTACTACTAATCCCTTTGGTTTATTTACTACTATAATGTCATTGTCTTCATATATTATTTCTATTGGTATTTCTTGTGCTTTTAATTCTATTTCTTTTGGCGCTTCTATTTCTATTTCAATTTTATCATTTAACGAAGGTTTATAAGATGCCTTTTGTACTTTTCCATTTACTAAAATTTTACCTTCTTCTAATAATCTTTTTACTGCCATTCTAGATATTTCCGCTAAATTAGCTACTATATATGCATCTAAACGCATAGTTTCACTTTTTTGTACAATTAATGTTTTCTTCATTTACTGCTCCTTTTAAAACTTATTTAAGTAACTCTTTTGAAATATAGGCGATTACTAATCGCCCCTTAATTTATATAATTTCTTCAAAGTATGTCTAAGTACCAAGTCTGTCCCTACACATTTCTTTCGTAAATAACAAAGTTATCATCTGAATATAGTTCCTTATAATCTGAATTTCTTGATAAGAACATATTTAATTTTGCTTTTTTTACTACTATTACATGCGTAATATCATATTCTTCAAATTTTGTTTCATAGTATGTCCCTATTGATGATATATTTATATAATCTGAGAAGATATTTCTTCCTTCATATTTTCCTTCTTCATTTTTAGTTCCATTAAATTCTGGTGCATATAAATCTGCTCTTGAATCTATAAATACTGGTATTCCTCTAAATAGTAAATAACTTCCATAATTATATTCATTATATAATCTTATATTTTGTACATCTAAATTTTCTAATATCCATGTTGAAGCTTCTACTGGATAGCTTGATGTATTTATATATTTGTTATTCATTTTTGGTTTATAAATTGCAAATGCTACTAATATAACTATTGCTATTGTGCATACTCTTCCTATTATTGTGGTCATGAACTTTGTAAATTTCCTACAGCCTTCTTGGTCATATTTTTCTACTAAGTATGTTAATAATTTTGAGAATATAAATCCTCCTATTAATATTAGTAAAGAAATTTGCCTTCTTGACATGAATGATAAATATATTAGCCCAGTTATCATAAATAAATCTCTTAGTTTTATTTTTGTGTCTGTAAATATCAATATGAATAATAATACTACCAATACTATCATTGTATGCTTATCATTATATAAAGTTAGTGGTAAGTGTTCACTAATGCTTGCTGTTGTATTTCCTTGCATTGTTTTTACTAAATATGTGTATGGGGTGTCCCCTAATGGTGTTAATAATCCTGTACAAACACATATTATCATAGCCAATATAAGCCATAAAACTGCATTTTCTTTTCTTACCTTTATTTTATATGGGTTTTCACGTAATTTTTTTCCTTTTTCTTTTATAATTTCAAGTTTTTCTTGCTCTAATATTAGGTCTTCTTTTTCCTTTTCTAATTTTTGTTTTAAAAATTCTTTTTCTAATTCATCTGTTTGTTTAGACAACTTCTTTTCTAAATTTTTTACTATATCTTTTTTATTAAATATTTTAAATCTTTGTATTACATTCTTCTCTGCAATCCAAGCAATTACATATTCTGCTATATATGGTAAAAATAGTACGAAGAAAAATGGCCATACTGCTACATGCACATTTGCAATTACTATTGAAATTAATATTATCCCTAGCAAGTACCACTTTTTTTTGCTTTCTAAGAAATTTTCTATAAATAGAATGGTTAATGCAAATAATATAAATGTTACTAATTGCGCTCTTGCTGCAATGAAGTCTTTTAATAAATACATAGCAAACATTGTTATAAAGAAAGATACTAATTTATTTTTAGTTAACTTATTATTTATATAGTAAATTAATATTCCTAGTATGCAAGCAAGTATTATTGTAGATGCATATATAAATAACATTCCCCCATCTGGAATACCTGTTAATTCTCCTAAATGATATATTAAATATATCCCTGTATCATAGGCCCAGTGTGGATATGTGTATGGTAAACTTTCATGCCATGAAAAATGATCCTGCATATCTATTCCATTATTTAGTATTAGTTCTCCTATTCTTATTGTATAAAATGTATCATTTTGCAATGTTTTTGGACATAGTGCAAAACAAAATATAATTATTGCAATAATTGCTAATACATTAAATTTAATACTAATTTTTCTTTTTTCTGAATTCATTTTTTTACCTCTTTAATTTTTTTATTATGCTTGTATTATATAATAAACACCTTGTTTAAGGCAAGGTGTTTATTATAATTTTAATACTAATATGTGATTATTTTAATATTCTTACACTATTTAATACTGTTAGTAAACTTACTCCTGTATCTGCTACTATTGCTAGCCATATTGGTGCTATTCCGAATAACTCCTAATGTTAAAACAATAGCTTTTACTATTAGTGAAAATGCTATGTTGAATTTTATTATTCTCATATTTTTCTTTGCTGTTTTTATTATATTTGGTAAGCCTCCTATATTGTTTGATATTAGTAGAGCGTCTGCACTACTTTCTGCTATTTCTGAAGCATTTCCCATAGCTATTCCAAAGTCTGATTCTGCTAAAACTGGGCTATCATTTATTCCGTCTCCTATAAATATTACTTTTCCATTTTCTTTTAGTTTTCTTACCTTTTCTAATTTTTGTTTTGGTAGTAAGCCTGCAAATACCTTATTTATTCCTACTTTGCTTGCTATTTTATTGGCACTTTCGATGTTATCTCCTGTAAGCATTACTGTTTCATTAATACCTATTTTATTTAATTTTTCTGATATTCCAAAACTGCTCTCTCTTATTTCTTCTTTAAAAGTTATAATAGCTTCTAATATTCCATCTACTATTAGATAATTTGCATTTTTGTTAATCTCTTCTTTTATATTATTTTTTTCTAGCAATTTTGCATTTCCAAATAATACTTCTTTTCCTTCTATTTTTCCTTTAACACCATATCCTGCAATTTCTTCATATTGATTTGCAATTATTTGTGTTTCTAAACCTTTGCTTTCCACTTTTTGTTTAATTGCTGTAGATATTGGATGATTTGAATTCTTTTCTAATGCATACATATATTGCAGTGCTTGTGTTTCCTCCATATTTCCACTTAAATCTAATTTATCTATTTGCATTTTCCCTGTTGTTATTGTGCCTGTTTTGTCAAATGCTACATATTTTGCCTTTGACAAATTTTCAATATGTTTGCTTCCCTTTATTATCATTCCTTTTTTTGAAACTTTTCCTATGCATGAAAAGAATGCTAAGGGTACTGATATTACTATACTACATGGGCATGATGCTACTAAGAATACTAGTGACCTCATTATCCAAGTTTTAAATTCTTGTTTTAATATTAGTGGCATACATACTGCCATAATTATTGCTAGAATAATTACAATCGGTGTATATATTTTTGAAAATTTTGTTATAAAGCTTTCTGTCTCTCCTTTATTGTTTGTTGCTTCATATACTAAGTCTACTATTTGGGTCGTGGCTGAGTTTTTATAGTCTTTTTGTACTTCGCATATTAAACTTCCGGTTTAAATTTATGCTTCCAGATAATATTTCCTCATTTTCTTTTACTGCTACTGGCATGCTCTCACCTGTTAGGCTTGACATATCAAGGTTTGCTGTACCTTTTAAAATTTTACAGTCAAGTGGAACTATTTCGCCTGGTTTTATTATTATTTTTTCACCTATTTTTACTTCTTCTACATTTACAACTTTTATGTTTTCTTTTTCATCTATTATATTTGCTGTTTTTGCTTTTATTTCTACTATATTTTTTATACTTTTATTTGATTTTTCTACTGCCTTTTCTTCTAAGAATTCGCCTAACCTAAACAATAATACAACCATACAACTTTCTGGAAATTCGCCTAGGCAAAATGCTGCAATTACTGCTATTGTCATTAGGGTATCTTCTTCAAAGTTTAGTTTGAAAATGTTTTTAATTCCTTCTATTATTAGTTCATAACCTGATAATATTATTACTAGTAAATAGCCCAAAATTTTATAATTTTCTAGTATTGGTATAAATGTTAGTACAAATATTATAATTGAAACAATGTATAAAATTATATCTTTTTTATTTAACTTTTCTCTTGTTTCACTTTCCTTTGTGTTACAGTGGTGACAATGATTACAAGTATGATTACTCATTCTAATTACCTCCTTTTATAATTAAATCTTCTTTTCTTCTCTTATGTGCTCTAAGATCATCGTTATTATTTTTTCTATATGTTCATCTTGGAGACTATAATATACTTGTTTTCCTTCTTTTCTATATTTTACTAATTTTGATGTTCTAAGCAGTTGTAATTGGTGTGATACATTTGATTGTGTAAGCCCTAAAAGTTCGCATAAATCACAGACACATAACTCATTATTTAATATACTACATATTATTTTTAACCTAGAACTATCTGCAAATAGTTTAAATATATCTGCCATTTCTATTATTTCATCAAAAGAAGGCTCTTTACTTTGTACTTCTTTTATTTTATTGTAATGTGGACACTTTTCGTTACAAATTAAATCTTTTTCTTCCATTTACTTCTTCTCCTTATTAATTATATATGAATATATGAATATTTATTCATATATTAACTCTAAAAAAAATTTCTGTCAATATTTTTATAAAATTTAATTAGTAATTTTTACAATTTAATAAGAAAATTTCCTCATCATACTACCAAGCAATCTTATCTGCTTTATAATTCGGCTTAAAATAGTATTCTTTCTTACTATACAAAAAAGTTTCTATATAATTTATATAGAAACTTTTATTTTACTTATACAAATATTTTTGTGGATTTATTTGGCTTCCGTTTTTTCTTATTTCGAAATGTAGGTGATTTCCTGTTGAGAAACCTGTTGAACCCACTTTTGCTATTTCTTCCCCTGCTTTTACTTCTTCCCCTACTTTTGCTATTAATTTACTACAATGTCCATAATATGTTTGTATTCCATTTTCATGTGTTATTATTATTAGGTTTCCATATCCACCCATCGTTCCAGAATAAGTTACTTTTCCATCTGCTGCTGCTACAATTGTTGTTCCATATGGTGCAGCTATATCCATTCCTTTATGTGTATGATCTCTTATACTTTCATTTGCTCCATACCTTGAAGTTATAGTTCCACTTACTGGTTTTACTCCAAAATATACTCCGTTTAATGTTGAAGATTTAATTTTCTCTTGCTTATTTACTATATCTAAAACTTCTACTTCTGCTGTTTCTATATTTGATGCTATTTGTATACTTTTTTCTATATTATTTATATCTTGCGTATAAATTTCATTTACACTTATACTTACTTTATCCATTTTAGCTGTATTTTCTTCTTTTAATTTAGCTACTGTTTCCTCTGCTTCTTCTATTGAATTTACATATACAGCTACATTGCCCTCTACAGCTATTTCGTATAACTTATAAGTAGTAACCGCTTCTTCATTTATTTTTTTAAAAATTTCTTCTTCATTAGTTTTCTCAGAATTATTTGCTAAAATAATTTGATATTTTGGAAATTCTGAAATATTTACATATGCTACATTTACTTCGTTTTTATTTATTATTTGCTCATCTATTAATTTTTCAAATTTATATTTGTTTGAAACATATCCAACTTCTTCACCAGAAATTGTTACTTTATATACTATTTTATATTTTAATGACATTATTGCAAGAATAATTATTAAGGAACATATTACTATTGTTAATAACTTTACTATATCTTTAGTATAATTTCTTACTTTCTTGTTTAAAATATATATTCACTCTCCTTTTAAAATTATGTTAATTTTTACCACATGCATCTTTTATTATAACATATATTTTATACAATTGCAAATTTTTTATTCTGAAATTTTATAGGCATTCCTTCGCAAGATATTTGCAAGTATCTTATTTATATATTCTTTTTATATTAAAATTTTTTTGAAGGAGGACTTTATGGTAAATTTTAATATAGAAGAACTATTAAAAAAGCAGAATAAGTCGAAGTATTGGTTGTGTCAACAAATGAATATTACAAATAGGAATCTAAATAGAGTAATAAACGGCGAAACAGATTCTATTTCCTTTAAATATCTAGAATGTTTTTGTAAATACCTTTCATGTTCTGTTGAAGATTTAATTAAGATTGTTTAAAAAAGTAAGCATAAGCTTTGATACTATTTAATTATGGTATTATAAAAAATCCAAAAGAGGTATATTACATTTCTTTTGGATTTTTTAAATATGTTTAATACACAATTCAGCAAGTTATTTTTCATATTACTTACTAATTAATTTCAATTTTCTGCCTACAGTTTTATATAGTTGCTTATTTCTTTACTAATTTTGCAATTAAATCATAATTATCTGTTTCTATAATTTCGCATTCTATGAATTTTCCTTTAAGTAGCTCATCTACCATTTGTATGTAAATAAGACCATCTATATCTGGTACATCCATATAACTTCTTCCTACATAATATTTACCATCAAAAGTTTTACTTTCTATTAGTACCTCTAATTTCTTTCCAATTAATTCTTTTTGTTTTTCTATTGCTATTTGTTGTTGTAAACTCATTATTTTATTATATCTACTCTTTTTGGTATTTGTATGAATTTGATTTGTCAGCTTTTCTGCTGGTGTTCCTTCTTCTTTTGAGTAGCTAAAAGCTCCTAGCCTATCAAATTTTGTTTCTTTTATAAAGTCATATAGTTCTTCAAAGTCTTCTTTTGTTTCTCCTGGGAAGCCTACCATTACTGTTGTTCTGATTACTACATTTGGTATTTCTTCTCTTAATTTTTTTATTACTTTTCTTATGCTTTCGCTATTGCTTTTTCTATTCATTCTTTTTAGTACACTATCTGATATGTGTTGAATTGGTATATCGAAGTATTTGCATATTTTATCTTCTTTTTTAACAACTTTTATTAATTCATCTGTTATTGTTTCTGGGTATGAATATAAAAATCTTATCCATTTTATACCATCTATTTTGCATAACTCTTGCAATAACTCTGCTAAGCGTGGCTTTCCATATATGTCTATTCCATATTTTGTTGTATCTTGTGCTATTACTATTAGTTCCTTATACCCTTCTTTAGCAAGCTTTTCCGCTTCTTCTAATACATCTTCTATCGTTCTACTTATGAATTTTCCTCTTATTTTTGGAATTGCACAATATGTACAGAAATTGCTACAACCTTCTGCTATTCTTAAATATGCAAAGTTTTCTCCTGTTGTTATTGTTCTGTCCAAGAAATTTAATTCATTTTGTTTTGTTACTTCTGGATTTATAACCTTTTTAATTTGCTCCCATATTGTATTATAAGAATCATATTTTATCCATAAATCTACTTCTGGAATTTCTTTTTCAAGTTCTTCTTTAAACCTTTGCACTAAGCAACCCATTACTATTAAATATTTGCATCTTTTCTTTTTATATTCTGCCATTTCAAGTATTGTATTTATAGCTTCTTCTTGTGCACTTAATATAAAACCACATGTATTTATTATTAAAATATCAGCATCTTCTGGGTTATTTACTATTTTATATTCATTATTTTTAAATAGACCTATTGTCATTTCTGTATCTACTAAATTTTTGCTACAACCTAAGTGTATAAATCCTACGTTCATTTTCTTCTCCTTTTTTATAAGAATTGTGGCATGAATACAATTTTCTAAATTTAGAAAATAACTCCATGCCACAATAATTATTAATATTTTAAAATTTCTCTAATTTCTGCTTTTGTTTCTTCCTCTGGCCTGTCATTTCTTACATTAAATACATTTATATTAGGATATCTCTCTTTTATTTCAGCTGCAATTTGTAAATATACTTTTTGTTGATTTCTGCTATTATCAGCTGCAAATTCAGATCCTTTGAATACAGCCTTTTCTCCTCTGTTCAATCTTTCTGAATATTTACTTTCATCTTCTAAGTACAATGTAATATAATATATTTCAAAATCTAGACCCGCGAAATCTTGTAGTAATCTTTCATAAACATCTGTAAAAGAATATTCTTTTTTTCCTAATCTACAATAGTTTTCTTCTGTAAAGAATGTTCTGTCAAAAAGCAAATTTATACTTTTGTTTTCCATCTTTTTCATGTACTCTAATAAATCCTCGTACATTTCCCTTGCTTTTTTCTTGCCTGTTATAGTGCTATCTGATGTTCCACATAGCCTATATAAATTTGTATAAGATAATGTGTTTCTTATATAATCTGTTATAGTTGTTTTACCTGCCCCTTGTGATCCTTCTACTACAATGATTTTAGAATTTGCCATATTCCTTCCTCCTTATAATAATAAAAAGTTTTTAGTGCCTTACATTTTCTATTTGGAATTATACTATCTTTTTTTAATTTTGTAAATATTATAAAGATAAATTTCCATCAAAATTAGACATTTTTCTTTCTTGCAATTTAATATATAATGGTGTAAAATAAGAGCATAAATTTAGAAAAGAGGTATTTTACTTTGGAAGATAAAAAAAGAAAATTATACAAAGGCAGAACTCTTAATAACTTTAAAGAGTTGATTGAAAGATATGAAAATGAATACTCTGAAAAGATTGCATTTACATATAAAGAAAACCCTAAATCTAAAGAATTTATAAATATATCTTATTCAAAATTTGCAAGTGATATTAAAAGTTTAGCTACATCTTTAATTCATTTAGGCCTTTCTAAAAAAAGAGTTGCTATTATTGCTTCTAACCGTTATGAATGGTGTGTAAGCTATTTAGCTATAACTACTAGTGATATTGTAGTTGTACCTTTAGACAAATCTCTTCCAGATAATGAAATTGAAAGTTTAATTAAAAGAAGTGAAGTAGAAGCTATTATATTTGATAAAAAACATATTGATGTTTTAAAAAATTTAAAGGCTTCTAATACTACTAATTTGAAACATTTAATTTGTATGGATAATACTGAAGATAAAGATGTTATTAATTATTCTATATTAGTATCAAAAGGTAATTATCTACTTGAAAATGATGACCAAAAATACCAAAATATAAAATTAGATAATAATAAAATATCTATTATGCTTTTCACATCAGGAACTACTGCAATTTCAAAAGCCGTAATGTTATCACAAGCAAATATATGTGCAGATATTTATGCACTTTCTCAAATGACTGATATACGAAGAGAAGATATATTTTTATCTTTCTTACCTTTGCATCATACCTTTGAGTCAACTTGTACATTTTTATATGGTACTTCTTGTGGTATTACTGTTGCTTTTAGTGATGGATTACGATATGTTGCAAATAATTTGAAAGAATTTAATATTACTGGTTTCGTATCTGTTCCTTTAATGCTTGAAATTATGTATAAAAAAATTGATAAGGCAATAGAAGAACAAGGTAAAAAGAAATTAGTAAAAACTATGAGTTCTGTTTGTAACTTTTTATTAAAATTTGGAATTGATATAAGAAGAAAAGTATTCAAAACTATATTAAATAGCTTTGCGCCCAATTTAAGAGTTTTAATTGCAGGTGGTGCACCTATGAGTAAAGATGCCATAGAATGTTTTGTTAATTTAGGTATAAACTTACTTCAAGGCTATGGTTTAACTGAAACTTCACCTGTTCTTGCAGGTGAAAATGATAAATATAAGAAAGCTGGCTCTGTAGGTTTTGCCCTTCCTGGTATAACAATTGAAATAGATAACTCAAATGATGAAGGTATTGGTGAAATAAAAGCAAAAGGTCCTACAATTATGAAGGGTTACTATGAAAACGAAGAGGCAACTAATGAAGTTTTAAAAGATGGTTGGTTCTATACTGGTGATTTAGGTTATATTGATAAAGAAGGATATTTATTTATTACTGGTAGAAAAAAGGATGTTATCGTTCTTAAAAATGGTAAGAATATTTACCCAGAAGAGCTAGAAATATTAATAAACAAATTACCATATGTTGCTGAAAGTTTAGTATTTGGTATGCCGGATTCTAAAAAAGATGATTTAGTGTTATCTGCAAAAATTGTTTATAATAAAGATGTTATGAAGGAATTGTTTGAAGGTAAAGATGTTAATGAATATCACGATATTATATGGCAAGATATTAAGGCACAAATTAATACGCAAATGCCTGCATATAAGTCTATAAGAGATATTATTGTTACAGATGCACCTTTGATTAAAACTACTACTCAAAAGATTAAGAGGCATGAGGAGATAAAGAAAATATTAGAAAAGTAAAAAGATGGTATTTTTCCATCTTTTTACTTTTCTAATATTTTTTTATTATTCAGCACTAAACATATGCTTTCTTGTCATTTCTAATAAGTTTAACTTTGTAAACTCTATTACTTGTGTTTTTGAGCGGTCTTTTTTTAAGGCTTGTTTTAAGGTTTCTAAAACTTGTTCTCTGCTTTTTGCTTCTTGCATATCTATGTAATCAATTATTATTATTCCTCCTATATCTCTTAGGCGTAGTTGCCTTGCTATTTCACAGCTTGCTTCTTCATTTACTTTTAGTACAGTTTCTTCTAAGTTTTGCTTTCCTGTGAATTTTCCTGAATTTACATCTATTGCTGTTAATGCTTCTGTTTTATCTATTGTTATAAAACCTCCACATTTAAGCCATATTTTTCTAGCACTTAATTTTTCTATTTGGTCATCTGTGTCATACATATCTAGTAAATTATCTGTTTGTTTTAGTTCAACATTTACTTTGTTACTCTCATCAATGTTTTTTAGTATTCTTTTTATATCTTCAAGCATTTGTGTGTCATCTACAATAACTCTTTGTATTCCATTATCAACAGTATCTAGCAAAATTTTTTCTATTATTGAATCATTTTTGTATAATACTTTTGGAATTTCATTTTCTTTTAAGCTTTCACTTTCTTTTTTTATATGATTCCACTTTTTAATAGTTTGCTCTATATCTTTTTTTATAATATTTTCATCTTTTCCTTCAGCAGCAGTTCTAATTATTAAACCTATATCATTTTTTATAGTTTCTTTAGCAATATTAATTAATCTTTCTCTTTCATTTTCATCTTCTATTTTTTGAGAAACTGTTATAAAATTATCTTTTGGCATAACTACAACAAATCTGCCTGGAATATGTAAGTCTGTACTTATTTTTGCTCCCTTTAAATTTGTAGCATCTTTTTTTACTTGTACTAAAATGCTAGTATCTTTTTTTATATAGTCTTTTATATTGTATTTATCTAAATCTTCATTTTTGTTTCCAGTAATTTTGCTTATTTTGGGAAGTACATCTTTAATGTGTATAAAAGTATTTTTTTCTTCTCCTATGTCTACAAAAGCTGCTTGCATACCTGGCAATATGTCTTTTACTTTTCCTAAATATATGTTACCTTCAAGCCTTTTACTCTCATCTCTTTCTTCGTATACTTCTTCAAGTTTTGTGTTTTCTAGTATGGCTATTGTTTTTTTATCTTCTTTTTTTGATATTAGTATTTCTTGCATTTGTTTTTTCCTTCCTTCCCATTGGGAACTAATTAAACTTATTCATTGCAATATCAATTCCACTTTTTAATATTTCTATAATCGCTTCTTTTGCTTTTTCTACTCCTTTTTCTAATTCTTTTTGCTCTTCTTCTGAAACTGCTCCTATTACGTAATTTATCATATCCCCTTCGTATTCTGGTTTCCCTATACCTACCCTAACACGTGCAAATTCTTCTGAGCCTAATTCAGCTATTACAGATTTCATTCCGATTATGCGAACCACTACTTCCTTTTTTGCGTATTCTAATTAAGCCTGGCTCTATGTCTATATCATCATATATTACTATTATATTTTCTAATGGTATTTTATAAAAGTTTACAACTTGAATTATTGATTTTCCACTTAAATTCATATAAGTTTGTGGTTTTAGTAAAATTACCTTTTCTCCTTCTACCATCCCATCTGCATATAATCCATCAAATTTCTTTTTGTTTACTTCTATTCCATATTTATTTGATAATTTATTTATTACATTAAAGCCCATATTGTGCCTTGTTTTTCCATACTCTTCTTCTGGGTTTCCTAATCCAATTATTAGATACATTTTGGCCTCCATTTTTATTTTACTTTCCAAAAGTGACGTTATACCTCATTAGGAACAGATACCCCAAAATGAAACGTCCCCAATGGGAACTAGTTAATCAAATTTTTTAATTCTTCTTCATTAAACTCATATTTATTATTACAAAATTGACATACTGTTTCTGCTTTTTTGTCTTCTTCTATAATTTTTTGTAGTTCTTCTTTTCCTATTGTTCGTAAGCCTCTTGCCATTTTTTCTTTGCTACAATTACATTCATATTTTGGCTCTCTTTCTTCTTGATTTAATATTTGTATATTTATATCTCCTGTAATATCTTTTGCTATGTCTAACAATGTCATATCTTCTTCTAACATTTTGCTTATTGGCATTGCTTCTTTTAGGCGATTTTCTAATATGAATAGTTCATCTTCTGTTGCATCTGGCATGGCGCTTACTATGAAACCTCCTGCCTTTTTTACTCCGTTTTTATTTACTAATACTCCTAATGCTACTGCTGTATTTTTTTGTTCTGATGTGTAATAGTAATTTGCGAAGTCTTCTGCTATTTCTCCTGTTACTATTTTTGACATTCCTATATATGGATCTCTTAAACCAATATCTTTTATTACATATAAGAAGCCGTCATTTCCTACTGCTTCTCCTACATTTAGTTTTCCATCTTCTCTTAATGGTACTTCTACTTGTGGGTTTGCTACATATCCTCTTACTTTTCCGTGTGCTGTCTGCTGTTACTGTTATTGCTCCTATTGGTCCATTTGCTCTTATTTGAAGTGTTACACTATCTTCTTCTGATTTAAATCCACTTGCCATAAGAGCTCCCATAGTTAATACTCTTCCAAGTACTGCTGTTGCTACTGGGCTTAAGTCGTGTACTTTTCTTGCTTCTTCTACTAAGTTTGTAGTTTCTACACATGTTATATTTATTTTTCCATTATATGCTAAAAATTTTTGTATTTTATTCACTTTGTTTCCTCCTTAATGTTCTATAATTGTTAAAGTACAATTATTCGATTTATTATTTAATATCTTTAATTACTTTTTTGAACATTTCTTTCCAATTTTCAAATGTTAGTGTATTTAAAGCTTCGCCGAAATCACACCATTTAATATTTTGTATTTCACTTTCTTGTATTATTATTTCTTCACTTTTTGGTGTTGCTATATATAATACTGTAGTTTTATCTATCTCATCTTTTATAATATAATTTAGTGTATATCTTTTTTGCTCATCTATTTCAACCTCTAATCCTACTTCTTCCTTTACTTCTCTTAATGCTGTTTGTATCTCATTTTCTCCTTCTTCCATATGACCTTTGGGAAATCCCCAAAAATTTCTATTTTTTTCATATACTAATAAAACTTTTCTATTTTTTATAATAATGCATCCACAGCTTTTTTCTTTTCTTAATTTCATAATATCTCCTAGTTATTTACTGTTTTTTTAATATGTTGCTATTATACCATAAATAAATCCCTAAATCAAACTATTTCTAGTTATCTTTAAGGATTTACTTAAATATACTATTTTTTATTCCTTTTAGAAGTGTTCCTGCAATACCATTATCTATTACTCCTTTTAAGGTATTTCTTACATCTTTTTATTTTTATAATAACATAACTTCTAATATTTATCAATTAATTTTATTTTTTGGCACAAAGTTATTGACAATTTAATATACTTAGTATTATAATGTTAATATCATAAAGTTAATAAGTATATATTAAAGGAGGAATTATTATGAATAATAAATTAGAATTAGTCGCGGATTTTTACGAATTTACCATGTCAAATGGTTATTTTGTTAAAAACATGAATAACAAACTAGCATACTTTGATGTATTTTTTAGAAGAATACCAGACGGCGGTGGGTATGTTATAGTTGCTGGTTTGGAGCAAGTTATTAACTATATTAAAAATTTAAAATTTACAGAAGATGATATTGAGTATTTAAGAAAACAAAATAAATTTTCAGAAGATTTTTTACAGTATTTAAAAAACTTTAAATTTACTGGAGATATTTGGGCTATTCCTGAAGGAACTATTGTATTTCCTAATGAGGCTTTGCTTACTGTTAGAGCTCCTATGATTGAGGCTCAAATTTTGGAAACAATGCTTTTACTTACTATTAATCACCAAAGCTTAATTGCTACTAAAACAAGTAGAATTGTAAATGCTGCCAAAAATATTCCAGTTATGGAATTTGGTGCTAGACGTGCTCATGGAATTGACGCTGCTGTTTCTGGTGCTAGAGCTTCTATTATTGGCGGAGCTGTTGGAACTTCTTGCACTATTTCCGCAAAAGAATTTGATGTTCCTGCAAGTGGAACTATGGCACACAGCTGGATTCAAAGTTTCGACTCTGAATATGAAGCTTTTAAGGCTTATGCTGAAATTTACCCTACTGATTGCACACTTCTAATTGACACTTATAATACAATAGAAAGTGGTCTTCCTAATGCTATTAAAGTATTTAATGAAGTATTAAAACCACAAGGAATTCGTCCAAAGGCTGTAAGGTTAGATAGTGGAGATTTAGCTTATCTATCTAAAAAAGTTAGAAAAATATTAGATGAAAATGGTTACCCTGATTGTAAAATTTGTGCTACAAACTCTTTAGATGAATATTCTATAACATCTTTATTAGAACAAGAAGCAAAAATTGATAGCTTTGGTGTAGGTGAAAACTTAATTACAGCTAAGAGTGAGCCTGTTTTTGGTGGAGTATATAAATTAGTTGCTATGGAAGAAGATTCAGTAATTACTCCTAAAATTAAAGTTAGTGAAACAGCTATAAAAGTAACAAACCCTGGATATAAAAAAGTTTATCGTTTTTATGATAAAGATACCAAAAAAGCTTTAGCAGATGTTATAACTTTAGCAGATGAAGTCATTCCAAAAGATAACTATACAATATTTGACCCACAAAACCCTTGGAAAAAGAAAACACTTACAAACTACACAGTTAGAGCTTTACATGAAAAAATATTCGAGAATGGAAAATTAGTTTATAAAAACCCTACATTAAAAGAAATTGCAAAATATGCTAAAAAAGAACTTGATACTATGTGGGATGAAGTTAAAAGATTAGAAAAACCACATGAATACTATGTTGATTTATCTAAGAATTTATGGACACTTAAGAATGATATGTTAAATAATATTTATTTTTAAGCTTGATTATTAGTTTATATAAAATTATTTAAGTAACTTATGATGTTAAGGAATCAAAATCATTTTAAGATATAGGCTATTGTTTTCTTAGCTCTTCTTCTTCTCATTTAAAGAGCTAAGAAAATAATAAGCCTTACATTTTTAAATTTTATATTATAAGAAAGGATCATAATTGTTATGTTTAATTTAGAAATTAAAACTTCAGATTTTATTCATATAATGGTTACAAACAGATGTAACAGACGTTGCCCATTTTGTTTTGACGAAAATAGAAAATTTGGTAAAGATATCACAAAAGAAAATTTCTTAAAAATATTAGATAAAGCAAAAGAGAATAATATCAAAGAAGCTTGTATATTAGGTGGAGAGCCACTTTTACATCCAGATATTGTTTGGCTTTGCAAAACATGTAAAGAATATGGTTTTACAACAATTATTACAACAAATTATGCTAAACCAAAATTACTAAAAGAATGTGATAAATATTTAGATAGTATTAATATATCTTACTATGATCAGAAAGAATTACCTAATCCAAAAGATTATACTGCTGATATTTCTTTATCTGCCCTTATTTATAAAGGCAGACTAGACAATAAAAAGGATTTAGATGATTTCATAGATAAGTATAAGGATAAATTTCACCTTAGATTGGCAACTTTGGAACCAACACCTAGATTTCCTAAACAATTATGTGATGTCTCAGAATTTTTAGATACTCTAGAATATGACTCAAAAACAAGTTTATTTGGTCAAATAGAAGCAGATATTTATAGAGGAGTAACTATTAAAAGACATGATATATCACTACCAAAATTTGAACAACCTTTTTCTTTTAATGGTCATGTTACTGGAGATTACGACAGATCTTGGACTGATAAATATATAACAGAAGAAAGAGGAACAATTCAATATTCTTCCCCAATAGGTGATATAAGATCATATGAAGAATATGATGCTCTTGCTAAAAAACTTCATAAAGTATATATTTATGACCAAGGAGAATATGTAACTGGCATTTTATATAATAAATCTGTAAATAAATATGTTATGGTTAGTCAATATAGATATGGAATAGACAAATTTAATACTGAATTTCCAGGTGGTAGTAAAGATTATTTAGAAGACCCTTATGATGCTTTTATTAGAGAAATAAAAGAAGAAACAGGTTATAATATTCAAAAAAATAATATTAAATTACTAGGTCAGTATTATCAAAATGTAGGAAATAGTAAAGGTAAGGTATACATTTTCTATGCAGAAACTAGTAATGATGAATTAAAAGAACAACAATTAGATGAATTTGAACATATACAAGTTGTTAATATGAATTCTGATGAGCTAGAAAACTATGTAGAACGAAATTCTTATTTATTAACTCAATATACTTATTTAAAATATAAGGAGGCTAATCATGAAAGATTATCTTAGTATTTTAAATAAATTAGAATATAAAAGTCAAAAATCATTATCTGACGATAACTTAGAGTGGATATGTAGTTTAATAGAACACTATAAACCAAAAAGATTGTTAGAAATAGGAGTTTCAACTGGTGGTTCAACTTCAGTATATTTGAATTGTATAAAAGAATTAGGCTTAGAAACAGAATTAGTAAGTATAGATTCTGAAAAAATTGCTACTTATAAACCTAACAAACCTGCTATTGGCTCTGAAATTTATATGTTAAAAGATTATTTAGATTTAACAAATTTTAATTTAATAACTGGTAAACTTGTTCCAGAGGTAGCTCATGATATTGGAATATTCGATATGATAATTATAGATACTGTCCATTTTATTCCTGGAGAAGTTTTAGACATTTTATGCTTAAAAAATAACATACATAAAGGTACTATATTAATTTTAGATGATATTAATATTGAAAGTAGATATCCAAATTTGTATAAGCAAAACTTAAATAGTACTTCCTCAAATGCAATGATATTATCTTCTCTAAATGGAGAATTGTTATTTCCAAATACAATATTTCCAGAGATAGGTGGAATAATTCTAGAAGATAACTCTTTTGATGAAACTAAACTTTTATTGTGCTTATGCCATAAATGGAACTCTGATATTTTAGAATATAAAGAACAGTACTTTAGTCAAATAGAAAAAATATATGGAAAAGATTTCTTATTAAAATTAGAAGTTATATATGATAAATATAAATATTCTAACTTTAATTTATCTTAAATTGAAATAGGAGAAACAATATGAAAGTAACAAAAAAATTAATATTAGAACTAAAATCTTTAAAAACTTTTGATATGATATGGCTTATTTTATGTACTATTGCAATAACTATTATATCAATAAATACTAATAATAGTATTCTAGCGGTTATTGCTTCTATTATGGGGGTAATATATGTAATTTTAAATGGGTGTAGGCTATCAGTTGCCTTTCTATTTGGTATAGTAAATACATTTTTGTATGGAATTGTATCATATCAAAATGGTTTGTATGGTGACTTTATGCTAAATATATTTTATTCATGCCCTTGCTGTATCGTAGGTTTACTTGCTTGGTTTAAAGCAAGTAAAGAAACTGCTACTGCAAATATATCTTCTTTTAAAATAAAGGGAAGAATAATATTTGCATTACTAGTAATTTTAGCAATTATTATATATGGAACTATTCTATATAATTTACATGATACTCAACCATATTTGGATGCTACAACCACAGTATTAAGTGTAAGTGCATATATTTGTTTAATATTACGAAAAAAAGAAGTATGGTATTTATTTAATATTTCAAACATCTTATCTATTTTAATGTGGGGAATAAATTATTCACATAGTGATGCTAATTTATCAATATTATTTATGTACGTTATATATACCGCTAACTCACTACTAAATACAGTAAAGTGGGAGTTAGCTAATAAAACAAAATCTTAACTCAAGAATAATATCTTCAAATAAAAAACCTCTCTATACTATATGTTGAGAGGTTTTTAATTCTATTTAATTTTCAGGATAATACTTTTCAAATTTTATATTATCTAAATTTACATTTTCATTATCCTCAAATGCCAATCTTGGAAATACTTTTGCTCTTATATCACAATATACAAAGTATAAAACAATGCTAACTGCTACTATTACTCCAACAATTAATAATCCCATATTGTTACCTCCTTGCAGTCATTTTTTTCGTTTATGCATAATAGTCAACATTTTTTAATTCTACTTCTAACTTAGGAGTATTTTTAATTGCTTCGGTAACTTTTTCCTCGCTATTATCTTCCTCTTTATTGTTTTGTTTAGATACTTCATAGTCTAAGTTTGAACTTTAAAAAGCCTTATCTAAAATTTCCTTAAGTGTTTTCTTTTCTCTGGTTGGATTAATAAATCCTATAGTTCCCTTTTTCATATTCTTCCTCCTTCAAATAATTATTCTCTGGTTATTAAACAACATATCTCTACTTCATAAGCTATATTTTATCATATATACTCAAAATAAGCAAGGATAAATATTAGTAATGTTAATAACAGTACAATAAAATCATAAAAAAACGTAGTCAATATTTAAGATTGACTACGTTTCTTTAAATTATTCTTTACTTATAGGGCAAATATTCGGAATTACTGCTGTAAACGAACCCGTTTGATAGAAATTAACATGGATGGAAGGGTCATCAACTTTTACACAAAAAACACGCCATCCGTTAGGATATATTTCTGGACCACTAGGTGTTCCCTGAACTCCGCCACCTCCAAAAGAAACACATTCTACTATATATTCGCCAGCATATATGGAGCTATCAAACTCTTCCTCGTCAAAGTTAAGGCAAAGAGAATCGATAAAAGTTTCCATCTCTTTTCTTGACATATTAATCAATTTATCCGCTGATATATGGACGATTCTAGCAATAGCTTCTATTGACTGGATTATCAATTCTTCCTTTGTAACCAATTTCTTACGGTAGTATTTCCCAATTTCAATGGCTTCTGACTCATACACTTCTGTAGAGAAAGGGGTATTATCAAATAAAAACTTGTTAGGTATTGGAGCATACACTTTCATACCTTTCTCTAACCGGATTTCGTCTCCTTTTTGCAATAAATATTTTGCCATAATTAGCCCTCCTAATTTTCTTAGATGTACTACATCTTTGATGAATTGTTAACAGTATCTATATTAGATTATATTCTTTTTTACATAATTTGTCAATATGTTTCTAAAACTTTTTCTCCTTATCGTATAATTTGACTTGTTTTATTCTTCTATTTATGATATTATATTTATGTAACTTTAATTTTAAATTTTGTATATAAGGAGATAAAGTATGATTAAACTTGTTTCTAGTGATATTGATAGTACTTTAATTGATAATGTGCATCCTATTTGTGAAAGGAATGTTCAAGCTATATCATATTTAAAGGAAAAGAATGTTACTTTTGTACTTTGTACTGGTAAGAGCTATGCTATTAGTAAGGATTTTTGCAAAAAGATTGGTGCAGATTTCGGCATTTTCGGAAATGGTTCACATTGTGTAGACTTAACTACTAACAATGATATTTTTAAAAGAACTCTTTCTATAGATACCCTTATAAAATGTTTAGAGCTTGCTAAGGAATATGGAATGCATATACATGCGAATACTGATACTGGCATTATAAGTGAAAAGCTCGAGTATTTGGATTTAAGAAATTCATTATTATTCCCTGGTAAAATAGAAATTAAAGAAGTTTCTGATATTTATAATACTTTAGTTACTGGAAATATTGAAATTTTACAGTTAGTTCTTTCTTCAAGTTGTGACTTGTCAGAAGTGAAAAGCAGATTACAGCAAATAGCAGGAATTAGTATTACACATATTAGAAAAAAAGGAAAATATCGTGATAATATTATCGATAAGGATTATGAATATTTAGATATTTCCACTTGTAATGTTTCTAAAGGAAATGCAATTAATACTTTAAGCAATTATCTAAGCATACCAAAAGATCAAATACTTTCTATTGGCGATAATATTAATGATATAAGTATGTTTAATTTATCTGGCATTGGAGTCGCTGTTAATAATGCATATGATGAAGTAAAAGTAGCCGCCGATTTTGTTACTGAAAATTCTGCAGGAACTGGGGGCTTTGCAGAAGCAATTTATAAGTTTATTTAAATTATCAATAGGGACTTAAGTTTTGACAATTTCAATGTCAAGTAACTTAAGTCCCTATTGGCACTATTTATCTCCATTTATCTTCATTTATATATTTAGTTAAAGCCATAATAAATGCCATTTCTGTTAAGTCTATTCTTGATATTATTCCATGTGTTAGCAGTTGTATTCCTCCTCCATTATTATGTCTTTCTTCATCTTTTGTAAAGCTTCTGTCCATTACTTCACTTAAATTTGTATCTATAACCTCTTGTACTAATCTTTCTGGAACTGGAAATGATGGGCTTGTGCCATAACTTTCAAAACCTGTATTATCTTCAACTACTGCAATGTTAGTAATCATCCATCTTCCTAATAAATTAGTTATTCCGCTTTCTACCCCTAAATATAAATCTGCTTGTTTCTTATTTCTTTTTGCATATTCTTTTAAATTTTTAACTCTGTTTTTCGCTCCATTATATATTTCATCATTAACTGGTTGTTCACTTACATTTGATTCTACTGGTATTCCTTCAACTTCTATATTGTCAAAATAATTTAATAGTGCCTTTCTTGCTCCTTCAATTTTTCCTTGGTTTTTTGTTGCTATTAATACCTTCATAATATTTTCCCTTCTTCTTTTTTATATATAAATAATTTTATTAAATTATATAAAGCTATTTGTCCCAAAAGGGACAGATTACCCAAAAGGAAACGTCCCCAATGGGACATTAGAATACATGTGGTTGCCAATTTGGGTTGAATTTGTATAGTTTTGATGGTCTGTGTCCTGCATTTTCTTCATATTCCTCAGTTTCTATTACCATATCTGCTATTTTTCTTCTAAAGTTTGCCTTTAATAGTGGCTTGTCTAATAATATTTCATATACTTGTTGTACCTTTGTTAATGTGAATTTTTCTGGCATTAGGTTGAAGGCTATTGTTGTATACTCCACTTTGTTTTTTAATCTTTCTATCGCATATATTAGTATTTTTGCATGGTCAAATGCTAGGTCTGATTGCAAAATTTGTGTATATATTACTGTGTTTCCATTTACTAGTTCTTTTACTACTTTTACCCTATTTTTTAATGTTACTTCTTTGTTTTCTAGCACTATTTCTATTTCTTCTGTTTTATAGTATCCATCTTTCTTTTCTTTACTTTTTTCTTTTATAGTATTTAGTTTTATATTAAACCATTCTATGTCTTCTACATTCTTTCCTGCTTTTATTTGAATGTCTCCTGTATCTACTAATCCCATATATGATGTACTAATTATTCTTTCTCTTGGGTCTCTTTGTGGGTCTCCCCATGAATATAGTTGTTCTAGGTATATGTCTTTAATATTTGCTTTTTCCTCTAAACACCTATTTACTGCTTCTTCAAATTTTTCTTCTTTTCCTACAAATGTGCCTGGTAGTGACCATTTATCTTTATATGGTTCTCCTGCCCTTTTTACTAATAAAACTTGAAATTTTTTTTCTGGTAATTTTCTGTAGTTATCCACATTTAAGTCTCTAACTGTGAATATTATTGTATCTACTGTAACTGATGGTTTAAAAAATTCTTCTTTCATATATTACCTCCGGTTGGAAGTTGGAGGTTGGAAGTTAGAAATTGGAAATTAATTAATTTCCGGCATCTAACTTCTGACCTCTGACTTCTAATTATCATTTTAAGAATAACATTAACTTTTATTATTGTCAATGTTTTTATAACGCATAAATTGGACTTATTTAAGTCCAATTTATGTATTAATATTTTAATTAAATGCCTCTTAAAAATTTTTGAATTTCATCTGATGCTTTTCCTAAAACTGTTGGAAGTGTCGCCTTTAATTCAACTACTTCATCTACTAACTTTTCACATAGTTTTTGGTTTTCTATCGATATCATTCCATCAGCATTTTTATCTAACCCAAGATATTTTCCATAATGCCTAAAAAAGGCATCAGTTGGATTAATGAATATTCCTTTTGGACATGTTGCTGTTATAAGCATTGTATGGTGATAACTTAGGTAAGATAAATCCAATTCTTTTAATATGAAGTCTGAATTTATTGACATGTCACAATCTATTGGTCTCCTACTTCCTATTGTACGCATTACCCATTTATATAATGCTATATCTGGTGTAATTAAAATTCTGTGAATGATATTTTTACTTTTTTTATATTCATCTAATGTTTTTATCATTAATTCTTCATTTCCCATTATTGTTCCAAATGTTGGAGCAATCAATAGCATATTAGTATGAATATCTAATGGTAAACCTGCAAAAATTAGTCCCCCTTTTGAATGCCCTATTAGTGCATGTTTTTCGTAATTGTTTACTATATTATCCTTTATAAATTGTGCTAATTCTTTTTGTAGTTCTTTTATTCCTTTACATTCGGGCTTTGCATATAGTGAGTAAACATTGCAGTCGGTTTCTTCATAAGGTTTTAATACATCACCTGTTTGTTTAGCTATAACGGGGTCTGGTAAGTATGAACGATCTTTTTTGGGTAATGTTCTTAATTGCGTGAGTATCCAAGGCTCAGTTACAGCTTTTTCATCAATAGTATAACCTGATGACCTTATAACACAAATTGCTTTGTTACCTTTCCGTGAAGTACGTTCTTTTACTAATATGAAGTTTTCTCCACTGATGAATTTTGGCATATTTTATTCCTCCTAATATAATTTTATACATTATATTTTACTTCATTTTACATAATTTGTCAATGTTCTATTTTCATGTTTTTAAGCCATTCTTGTACATACCATAGTTGTCCGCATCCGCCACCTATATCGTCTTGACCTGCTGGGTTGAACATTCTGACATTATATCCTAGTTCTAAAAATTTATTTTGGAATTCTTTAATTATATCTAAATTTTTAAAACCTGCATCTTTCATGTTTTCGTTTGAACTACAAACAACACTAAAAGTAAAGTTAAATATCATAGGACTAAATAATTTAGTTAAATTATTAAAATCTATCTCCTTATTGTTAGTTCCATCTATACAATAATTTAAAAATGGTTTTCTTCCAGTTTCTTTCCACCACATTATTCCTGCATCTCTTATTTTTTGTAAAGGCATTTTATTTTCATATGGTATTAGTTTATTTCTTTCCATGTCATTTGATTTGTGTATTGAAAATTGTAATCCTACTTTTTCTATATCCTTAGAAATATTTATCATATTTCTAAATACTTCGTCATCATTAACAGCTATTGTTGATAATAATAATTGTGCATTATTATACTTCTTATTTAATTCTATAATTGCTTTTTCTACTTCTTCCCAGTTAAGCATAGGTTCTCCCATACTCATAAACATAATTTGTAATTTCTTACATTTTTCATTAATATCTTTGATTATATCTTTATCTTTAAATATTGTATCTACTTGTTCTATAATTTCTTCTGATGTTAAATTTCTAACAAACTTACATCCCGTTCCACAAAATTTGCATCCTACTGGGCATCCACTCATTACACTACAACATATAACTGTTCTATCATAAAAGCTATCATATCTATATAATACTGATTCCATAATTGCATCTTCTTTTTCAAATACATATTTCCATACATTTTTCTCTGAGCTTTCAAATACTTTAAATTTCATTTTATAATTCACCTTCTATTCAATTTTGTTAATATTATAATTCATTTATTTACATATTACAACTCCAATTTCATATCTCCTTCTTTTATTATTCCTTTCTTTCTCATAAAAGTGCTAACTCCCCATGCTATTACTCCTGGTAAAATGAAGTGTAATAGTACTATTTTTATGGCTAATGTTACTGGGCTTTCTGTGCCTGCCATTGTTTGCCAAGTCATGAATTGCCCTACAAAACCTGCTGTTCCCATTCCTGCTCCTGAGGCGTTGTTTGTCATGTGGAAAACAATAGTAGATAATGGTCCTAGTATGGCGCTTGCTATTATTGCTGGTAGCCATATTACTGGTTTCTTCATTATGTTTGGTACTTGTAACATACTTGTTCCTATTCCTTGTGATAATAAGCCTCCTACTTTATTTTCTTTGTAACTTGCTATTGCAAATCCTATCATATTTGCACAACACCCTACTGTTGCTGCCCCTGCTGCTAATCCGTTTAAATTTAAAATAATTGATATTGCTGCTGAGCTTATTGGTAAGGTTAATATCATTCCCATTATTACTGACACTAATATTCCCATTATAAATGGCTGTTTTTCTACTGCCCAGTTAATCATATTTCCTAGTAGTGCCATGAAATTTGAAATTGCTGGTCCTATTAGTAAGCCTATTGCTCCACCTATTAAAATTGTGGCTAATGGTACTAATATGATATCTACTTTTGTTTTTCCTGTTATTAGTTTTCCTATTTCTATACCTATTAAACTTGCAATAAATGCTCCCATTGGTTCACCTGGACCTGTTAATACTATGCTTCCATTTACCAATACACTTCCCGCTAATATTTTGCTGGCAAATGCTCCTATTAAACCTGCCATTCCTGCTGAAATTGTTACGAATGGAGATGCTTTATATTTTACTGCTACCCCTACTCCTATTCCTGCACCTGTTAACACGCTACAAACCTTTCCTATTAAAATTAGCATATTTCCTATTTGATTGTTTCCTATTAGTTTCCCTATTTGTTCTATTATTAGTCCTATTATTAGAGTTGAGAATAACCCCCAAGCCATCCCTGTTAGTCCATCTATGAAGATGTGATTAAATAGTTCTTTTCCTTTGTTTTTTATTGTTTCTAGTTTTTCGTTCATGTTTTTTCCTCCTTTTTTATATTTAATTTAGAATGTAGGAGCAATTACTAATCTCCCTATATCTTTGTTATTATTATTTTAATACTATCAATAATTGTTTTTTTAAGCATATTTCTATGCTTAATTTTTTTCTTTTTCAATTAAACCCTGTCCCTTTTTGTGCTTTTTTCCCAATTGGGGACTGTCCCCAATTGACCTGTTATAGTCTTTTATATATTGGGATTGGTTTTCGTTTGTGGGCTGATGCTTTTTCTTTTCGTTTTATTATTTCCATTGCTTTTTCTTCGGTTTTTCCGGTTTCTATATATTCTGCTATTTGTTTGTAGGTTACTCCTAGTTTTTGTTCGTCTGTTAATCCTCCTAACCCGTCGTTTGGTGCTTTGTTTATTATTTTTTCTGGTACTCCTAGGTATTTTGCTATTTGAAGTACTTCTTCTACTGTAAATTCTCCTATTGGGTTAAGGTCGCTTGCACTATCTCCCCATTTTGTAGTGTATCCTACTGTCGCTTCACATTTGTTACCTGTTCCTGCTACTAGGTAGTTTAGATTCTGGGCCACATAGTATAGTGTTGTCATTCTTAAACGTGGTTTTGTGTTTATCTTTGCTTCTCTTCCTCTCCATTCTTCTTTTCCTTCAGTTAGTTTTCCTATTGTCTTTTCGATTTCGTCTTCTAGTGTTTGGTAAGTGTCGGTTAAATCTATTTTTAATAGCTTAACTCCAAATGCATCTGATACTAGTTTTGCATCTTCTATATCTGCTTTTATAGAATTACATGGCATTGCTATTGTTAGTACATTTTCTTTGCCTAAAGCTTTTTGTGCCAAAGCTATTACAGTAGCACAATCTTTGCCTCCACTGTTTCCTATAACTACACCTTCTGCTTTTGTTTCTTCTACATAGGCTTTTATCCATTTTGTAATTTCTTCAACTTCCTTTTCAATGTTTTTAATCATATATATCACCCTTTCTCAAAATTCTTTGAATTTTGTACTATTCACTTTTCACTCTTCATTTGAGTAATTGCTTCGAAGAGCGGATCGCCGAAGGCTACGCCCCCTACAATTTATTTGAGTAATGCCTTCGAAGAGCGGGCGATTGCTAATCGCCTCTACAATTGTTATTCAATATATAAATTATTTATTTTAATATATTCATACACTTCATCTGGCATTAAGTATCTTACACTCTTTTGTTTCTTTATTTGTGAGCGTACATAAGTTGAACTATAATTGCTTCTTATTTCTTCATTTAATTTTATTATATTTTCCTTATAGCAATTTAATAATTCATTTTTTACAATTATCTCTTCTATCTTATCCTGATTTCTTTCCATTACTAAAACTTTATATTTAGAAACTAAATCTTCTGCTCTTTTCCATGTATGAAGTTCTTTTAGGTTATCACTTCCTATTAAAAACCATATTTGTTTATCCTTATATTGCTTTTGTATTTCTTCTAATGTTTCTATTGTATATAATGAACGACTTCCATTCATATCAATATTAGATACTGTAAAATTTTCGTTTTTATCTGTAATTAGTTTTAGCATATTATATCTATGCTCATTTTCAAGCAATCCATCTTTTTCATATTTTTTGTTTACAGGTATGAATATAATTTTTTCTACTTGTTCATATTCATTTAATACTTGCTGTGCTATTCCAAAATGTGAATTTATTGGTGGATTAAACGAGCCTCCAAATACAACAACTGTATCTTGTTTTCTCATATACCTCACTTCCTTTATTTGATATTATCATTTTATTAATAAGTATTTCTGTTATTATTATATTGATAATAACATTTTTTGTCAATAGTTTTTTAAAATTTTTTATATTTTTTTAATATTATACACATATATTACTAATTTTAAATAAAATCATAACCACGTGTAAAACGCGTGGTTTGAACTTGCCCTAAAAGGGCTTATA
>CANSJQ010000010.1 GCA_947647275.1 uncultured Clostridiaceae bacterium
CGGAATCGAACCGGCACGGTTTATTCAACCGCAGGATTTTAAGTCCTGTGCGTCTGCCAGTTCCGCCACATCTGCATTTATACTGGCATTTTGTCTTACGACAAGTGTAATTATAATATAAAAATATAATGTTTGTCAATACTTTTTTAGAAAAAATAGATAATTATGATTAATTTTTGAAATATTTCGTATTTATTGAGTAATACTAATAATTTTTTTATATTTTTAATTATAAATGATTATACTATTTTAAGTAGAGTATGTGATTTTAGTAAATATTATATAAATAGTATGATACCATTTATGATAAGTTAAATTATTAATTAGTACATAATTATATAAAATAGAGTAAATAATATTTACAATAAAGAGGAGATATTATAAAATAATACAAACATGTGTTTATAAATTAAAACAGATGTCATAGGTTGAATTTTGTAGAAAGGAAAAAATATACCAAAAACTGTAAAAAAACCACATAGAATGCAAAAATAGTAGTAAAAAAAATTTAAAAGAAGTAGTATTTTTTAATAATTCCGCCATGGCGGATAAATTCTGTGTTTAAATGAAATAAAATATATCTAAGCTTTGGTGAGGAGTAATGCGTATAGAAATTTTATTAAAACAAGTCAGACAAGAAAAAAATATAACTTTAAATAGGTTATCAGAGAAGAGTGGTGTATCTACAACACATATAAATGACATAGAAAATAATATAAAAAGTCCTAGTTTATTTGTAATGGTTAGATTATCAAAGGCTTTAGATGTAGAAATTACGGAGTTATATAAGGTACAATGGTAGAATATGAATTAAAAGACAAATTAAAAAATGAATTACAAAATAGTATAAAGAAATATGGCATAGATTATAAAGAAAATTATAAAATTTGTAAAATATTATCTATTGAAAATGACAAAAAATATAATAATAAAGCACTTCAAAACTATTATTTATATAGTATAATAACTTTAACTGAATATATGAAAGTAAACGAAAAAAATCCTAGTGAAATTAAATGGAATAAATATGCAGTAAAAAAAGGTTGTTTATCAAGTAAAACAATTGGGTATATGTATGAAGATGGATTTAATAGTTTGTGCAGAAAAATCAGAAAAGGACTTAATAGAAATTTCTTCTTTTAAAATTAAGAAGAAATTTTTTGTTATGTATAGACTTTTAAAAAAATATACTTTAAAATAATACTGTAATAAAAATAGAAGAGGTAAAGAATGATTATAGAAAGAATAATATTTAATGTTATAGCATTTGCTCTATTTGTAATAATTTTCTTTAAAATGATTTATAAAAATGATACTAATTATATATATATTTTGGGTATACAAGCTATTCGGAATTACAATAGGTTTTGTAGGTTTAGTTTTTAGAATAAATTTACCAATTATAATATTATTATTTACATATATAGTATCTATAATAATACCATTAGCAATAATAATATTTGAAAAAAAAGGAATATATTTATCAGAAATAATTACATTTAATATGGCAAATGTATATTTGAAAAAAGGAGAAACTGAACAGGCAAAACAAATATTAATGAAAAAGTTGGACAAATTTTCACATAGTTATTACTTACATAAAAAATTAGCAGAAATTTGTGAACAATTAGGAGAAGTAGATATTGCAATAGATGAATATATAAAAGCAACTGATATAAATAGAGAAGATTATAATTTAACCATAAAAGTAGCAAAGCTAATTAGTACAACTAGCAGAAATAATGAAGCAATAAGAATATTAAGTAACTTACTAAAAACAAAGCCAGATTGTTATGAAGCATCGTGCCTACTTGGAGATGTATTATATGAACAAGAAAATTATAAAGAAGCAATAAATGTATATATGGCAGCTCTCGCATATAACCCTGAGCAATATGATTTATATTATAATATAGGAATGATGTTCACGAGATTAAACGATTTCCAAAGCGCAAAAGAATACTATGATAAAGCAGCAAAACTTAATTCTCTATTATATAGAGCAAAATTTGATTTGGCGCAAATTTCCTTATTATATAATGAAATAGAAGAAGCAGAAGAGTATCTTGAAGAATGTATTAATGATGAAGAACTGTCAGATGAAGTATATTACTATTTAGCCTATATTTATATGATGAAACGTGATAAAGACAAAGCAATACAATATTTAAATATAGCAGTAGAAGAAAATGAAGAATTATATAAAAGAGCATATAAAGAAGATATATTTAGACCAATTATTGGTAAAATTAATAAGCCAACAAATACAGCAAAACATAGAAATAAAAATAAGATTACGATAAAAGAGCTTGCAACAATGAAACATTTAAGAAAAACAAACGAAGTTGTAGCTAACTTAAGTAAAAGAGATATTAGTACAATAAAAGAATTAAAAAGAAATCAAATGGAAAAAGAAAGAGAATAATATATAAAGATAGAAAATATACTAAAGTATACTATAAAAGAAAGAAGGAAGTAAGATGACAATAATTCAAGCGTTAATATTAGGAATAATACAAGGATTAACAGAGCTTTTACCAATATCAAGCTCGGCACATTTAAGCATAATACCATGGATGTTTGGATGGACTAACTCAGATATATTTAAAATAAACTTTGAAGGTTTTGATGTGGCACTACACTTTGGAACACTTTTAGCAATTGTTATATTTTTCTTTAAAGATTGGCTAAAGCTAATAGAAGGAGGGTATAAGCAGGTTGTAAAAAAAGAAAAGACATTTGAAGGAAAAATGTTTTGGTATTTAGTTATAGCAACAATCCCTGGGGGAATTATTGGATTAATATTAGATAAATTTGCTGGTAATGTACTTGAAACACCAATAATTATTGCTATTGCATTAATTATAATGGGAATTGTTTTATATATAGTAGATAAAAAGGCAAAGTCAAATATAAAATATGAAAACATGACATTTAAACAAACATTTTTAATAGGATTTTCACAATGTTTAGCATTTATTCCAGGAGTTTCAAGATCGGGAATAACAATGACTACAGGAAGACTTATGGGAATAGAAAGAGAATCTGTAGCAAAATATTCATTTCTTTTATCTACACCAATTGTATTTGCAGCAACAGTATTAAAATTTAAAGATTTTGTATTTAATATACCATTTTTTATTGGAGTATTTGCAAGCTTTTTGGTAGGAATTTTTGTAATTAAATTTTTACTTGAATACCTAAAAAAAGGAAGTTTTAAAATTTTTGCAATATATAGAGTTATTTTTGGAATAGTAATTATAGCAAAATGTATAATAGGATAAAAATTAAATAAAATTCAATATAACAGGGAGTAATACTTCCTGTTTTTTTATAATACGAAAGTATGATGCTTTAAGCTGAGAATTTAAGGGCTTAATTGGTAAGCGATACCAGAGAAAATTTACTGAATTATAACTTTTCTTGTAACATGACAGGATACGCTATTTTAAGTTAAAAATTAACATATGTATTAAAATTAAAATTGAAATTTACGTCGAATTTTGTAGAAAAAATAAAAACAAAAATATTACAATTATTTAACATTTATTTTACAACTATATTAAAAACCTTGACTTTTCGCCTAAAAACGATATTATTATAGCATAATATATTATTGTGCTATAAATATGACAATATATATTTAAAATAAAAAATTAAGTATTTTTTATCAAAAAAAGTAAAAAATAATAATGTGTTTATCTAATTTAAAAATTGTGCCTGAAAGTACAAATTTTAAAATTATATAGTTTCAAAAAACTAAAATAACAAAGGAGATAAAATGTCAAGTTGCTTAGGTTTATATATACAAAATAACTTAATAAAATATGCAAAAGTAACTAAAGAACGTGATAACTTAAAAGTAGAAGCTTTTGGTGTAAAATTTTATGATGATATAAATGAAGCAATTAATCAAATTGTTTCTGAAACATATAGTTATAAAACACCAATTAGTACAAATTTATCAGAAGAAAGTTATAATTACTTTTATTTATTTAGTTTACTTAACAAAAATGACCTAAAAAAATCAGTTGACACAGAATTTGATTCTTTTTGTTATGAAAAAGGATATAACAGAAATGCATTAGAAGCTAGATATGCATTAGTACCAGATATACAAGATAAACAAAAAATAAAGGTTATCCATATATCTAGTAATAAAATTGAAGTTAACCAAATAATGCAAGAACTAGAGAAAAATACAGTAAGTACTATTTCTCCACTTCCAATAGCAATAACAAACATAGCAAATATAAAAGAAAAAGAAAATGCAATTATTTTAAATATAGAAGAAAAAACAACAGTGACTACTATAATAGATCAAAAAATATACAATGTAGATAAAATAGAAGAAGGCACAGAAACTATATTAAATAGTATAAGTCAAAAAGAAAATTCATATTCAAAAGCATATGAAATATGTAAAAATACAACTATATATACAATGGAAGGTAAAGACTTAATACAAGAAGAAAACTTATATTTAGAAGATATAATGCCAACATTATATAATATAGTTCAATCTTTGAGAAATATATTGGATAATTCAGTAGAGAAGATATCTAAAATATATATTACAGGAATAGGCTCAATGATAAATAATGTAGATTTATATTTTCAAGAGTATTTCCCAGAGTCTAAATGTGAAATATTAAAACCATATTTTATACCTGAAACAGTAAAAATAAATATGAAAGATTATATTGAAGTAAATTCAGCAATAGCATTAGGAATGCAAGGCTTAGGATATGGAATAAAAACACTTAATTTTAAAAAGCCATCACTAACAGACAAATTACCTGATTGGATGAAAATTGAAATAGGTGGTAAAAAAGAAGAAACCAAAAAAGGTAAAAAAATAAACTTAGGCAAAATGAACTTTTCATTTGACTTGAAAGGAAAATTTGACAATATTGAAAAATGGCTTATGAGAAGTTTAACAGCAATATTAGCATTTGTAATAATATATAGTGGCTTTGCATTATTTTTAAAAGGCCAAACAGATAAAAAGTTAGAAGAAGTGGCAGAAGTTAAACAAGATACTATAATGCAAATAAATCTTGTACAAAAAGATATAGAAACTTTAAATAATAAGACAACTAAGTACGAAGAAGTTTTAAGAAATTTAGAAGAATATAAAAATGAAACTACTGAAAACAGAAAAATAAAAGATTCAATTCCAAATTTCTTAACAGCATTAATGACAATGCCACAAGGAGTAACCATAACTTCAATTACAAATACAACAGGTTATATAATAAGGATAGAAGCTCAATCAAGAGATTACTCTCAGTTAGGTTATCTAATTGGAAATTTAAAAACAAAAAATATACTATATAATGTTACTTCATCTTCAGGAGTAAAACAAAATGATATTATAAAAGTAGTTATAGAGGGAAGTTTATTCCCAGAATAAAATTTAAAAAGAGGAAAAAATATGAGAAAAATACTATTGTCAACAATAATTGTATTACTACTTGTTATAGCATATTTTTCTTTATTCAAAGGGATAGAAATAGGCAGTTTAAAGATATCTAGTATAAAGCAGATAGATGAAAATAGCAAGTTACTTGATGAGAAAACTACAGAAGCTAATAATTATATAGATATAGAATATCCTAAGAAAAGAGAAGAATTAAAACGAGTAAATAACAAAATGCAAGATACAAAGAAGAGATATTTAGATGAAACAAATGCAAGTAGTGATGCAGAAATTCAAAGTGCATTAGAGATAGAAAGTTTTGATATAGAAAAATTATGGACAAAACTTGGAAATCATGCTAAAGCAGAAGAAGTTAATTTAAAACTTGTTATAAATAGTAGTTCTTCAGGAAGTACAGAAACAAAAGATTTATCATTTACAGTAGATGGTAGCTATGTAGGAATAACAAACTTTATTTATGATATAGAAGATGACGATCAACTAAAATTCAGAATATATAACTATAAAATGCTTCCATATCAAAATGGAATATTGCGAGCAACATTTATAGTTAAAGATGTAAGAATAACATCCACATCATTAAATGAAGTATTACCAAGTTCTAATACAACAAATACAACAACTCAAGAAGAAAACACAGATACTCAAAATACGACTAAACATTAAAAAGCAAAAAAATGTAAAGGAGTAAAACCAATATGGTTAAATCAGTCTTAAAAGAAATTATAATTACATTATTGCTATGTATAGCTATTTTATTAATATTAGGAATTATATTTTATGATTATAATCCACTATCAAAAATAGTACCAAATAAAGTGGCATATGAGACACCAGAAGAAATAAAAAATGAAATAGAAGAAAGTGAAGTAAAAGATGTTCTTGAAGGTGGAATAAATATAGTATATAGTATTGATGCTTTAGATTTAAATATAGATAAAAAGAATAATAGTTATGTTCCAGGAAAGGTAGACCCATTTGCTGAAATTTCTGAAGAGCAGGCAACAAATACAAATGGAAAACCTACTTCAGGAAATGTAACTACAAATACTAATAAGAATCCAGATTCAACAGGTAAATTCTTAAATAATACTGGAAGAAAATAGTTAAATTAGGTTATATTTATATAATAAATATATACAAAAGAATAATTTTATAAGGAGGAATTGTTATTATGAAACAACAAAAAGGTATTACTTTAATAGCATTAGTAATCACAATTGTAGTTTTAATAATTTTAGCAGGAGTTGCAATATCATTAACTTTAAGCGATAATGGTATATTTAAAAGAGCCACAGAAGCAAGAGACAAATATACAAATGCAGCTAGAGCAGAAGAAGAAATGGTAAATAGTATTGACAAAACTGTTAATGAACAAGTAAATGGAATGAATTTATAATTTAAAAAATCATTTTAATAATATTATTAAAACTAAATATAAGGTTATCTAAAAAATTGTATTTAGGTAACCTTTTTTATATAATAAGAAAGTATACTACATTAGGTAAAAATTATAGTGGGCGAGCATAGCTCATCAGTATAACCAAGTTACTTTTTTATAATATTTTACAAAATAGGAGAATAATGGAAACAATAATTTTTTATGTACTAATATTTATAATAGGAACATTATTTGGAAGTTTCTCAACACTTGCAGTGTATAGGTTACCACTACACAAAGATATAACTCATGAACGTTCTTTTTGCCCAAAATGTAACCATAAATTATCCTTTTGGGATATGTGGCCAATAATAAGTTATATATTATTAGTTGGAAAGTGTAGATATTGCAAAGAAAAAATAAGAATAAGATATTTATTATTAGAAATATTCACAGGATTAGTATTTCTATTATTTGCCATATCTATAAACATAAGTTTAGCCCACATAGAAATAAGCAAATTAGTATATTTAATATTTGGAATATTATATATTTCAGGTCTAATAATAATAGCAGGAATAGACAAAGAAAATAGAAAAATATCAAAAGGAATACTTACATATGAGATAGTAGTATTGTCAATATATATGATTTATCTATATATAGTAGAAAAAACTAATATATATAGATATGTTATATATTTATTTGTGATACTTATTTTATTATTAATAGATACAATAAAACTGAGAAAGTTAAAAGTAGATAGTTATTTAGTACAAACTATTATATTATGCATAGTGCAAGCTATATTTACATATAGTTATGGCTTTGTAATAACAACTGCAATGGTATTATTTACAATTGTAATAGAATTAGTAATAAGGAAAATATTCAAAAAAGACAAACAATACTTAGAAAAATTACCAATAGCATATTACTTATGTATCACAAACATAATATCAATAATTATAATAAATATTTTAGCATTTAGAATATAAGAAATACCATAGGAGGGGAAATGCAAAAAATAAAATCAAATAAGGGTGCAACAATAACAGATGTTGTAATAGGTGTTTTAATATTAGTAATGTTTACAGGGATTTTAACAACAAGCTTTTATAATATATATAAGCATAATGTTTTAATAAAATACAATTCACAAGCAGTAGACTATACTATAAAAATATTAGAATATACTGATAGAATAAAATATGAAGAGGTTACGAATGATTTAAACAATATAATAAAAGAAAAATTTAGTATTAAAGATGATTTCGATGCAAAATTAGAAGTAGAAAATTATAATAAAGAAGATGAACAAAAAGAAGATATTATTAAAATTGTTAAAGTAACAGTAAATTATAAAATTGCAGGAGAACAACATAAGTATTCAGTACAAAAGTTGAAAATAAAAGAAAGGTAAGGATTGAAACGTGAAATCAGAAAAAGGTATTACTTTAACTTATTTAATTATATATGTTGTTTTATTAATATTAGTAGTTAGTACTTTATCAATAGTAAGTACACATTTTTATTCTAATACAAAATATTTGATGGATAATGGGAAATATGTATCTGAATTTGATAAATTTAATATGTACTTTATAGAAGATGTTAAAAATAATAAAGAAATATATAGTGCCGACGCAAATAAAATAGTATTTGAAGATGGAACAGTATATACGTATTCAGAAAAATCTATATATAGAAATAAGGTAGAATTATGTCGAAATATAGAGAGCTGTATCTTTTCTAAATTACAAGAAACAGATGATAATAATTTTACTAAAAAAATAATAAATGTAAAATTATCAATAGCAGGAGAGGATAAATTTGAAACAGAAATTAACTATGTATTAAAATATTGGTAATATGTAATTGTTACAATCTACGATTAATAATCGCCCATACATCATAACTGTGACTTATTATATGTAATTTCTGGTAAAAGTCGAAAATTGTATAAATTTAATAAAAAATATAGTATAATTAATATATAGTGGTGGCTATTTGCCATTTATTATGAACAAAAGAGGAGGAATAAATATGGCATCAAAACAACCAATAGGAATAGAACTTGCAAAAAGAAATTTAATAACAGAAAAAGATATAGAGAGAGCATTAGATTACAAAAAAAATCATCCAAATAAAAAACTAGGAGATATAATTAATATATTAAATATATGTGATTCTGATGAACTTATCAAAGCGATTGGAGAAATATTAGAAGAAAAAGCAATTTTATTAAAAACATCAGATATAAAAATAGACATACAAGATTATATATCTTTAGATATAATGAAAAGAAATAAAGCAATACCCTTTGATGAAGAAGCAGGACGTGTAAAAGTATGTTTTGCAGATACTTCAAATAAAAGAGCGATAGAAACAATAAGACTATTATTATTAAATAAAGGTCTAATAATGGACAAATATATTACATTTGAGACAAATATAGAAAAAATATTAACAGAAATAGAAGGATTAGTATCTGGAACAATTAATCCAAATGGGGATATAACAGGTTTAGTAGATAGTATAATAAAAACAGCAATAGAAAAAAGAGCAAGTGATATTCACTTTGAACCAATGCAAGATAAATTAAGAATAAGATATAGAATAGATGGACAGTTAGTTACAGCTATAATGTTAGATAATGATAAACAAACGCAAATAATAGGAAGACTAAAAGCAATATCTAATATGTATCAAGAAAAGCAAGAATCTCAAGATGGAAGAATACTAATGTATCCAGAATATAATATACGTGTTTCATCACAAAAAAATGTATATGGAGAAAAATTTGTATTAAGGTTACTAAAGAAAAACGCAGGAATAAAGAAAATATATGATTTAGGATTTCCAAAAGATGAAAAACTTGTAAAGCAAAGTTTTGACAAAAGAAATAGTATAACAATAATAGCTGCACCAACAGGAGCTGGAAAAACAACAACTTTATATAGTATTATAGATTTTTTAAATAGACCAGAAATTAATATTACAACAATAGAAGATCCAGTCGAAATAAGAATAGATGGATTAAATCAAGTAGAAATTGATTCTAAAACATCATTTTCAGATTCTTTAAGAACCGTTTTAAGACAAGACCCAGATATAGTACTTGTAGGAGAAATAAGAGATAGAGAAACAGCAGAAATAGCAATGCAAGCAGGACAAACAGGACATTATGTATTATCTACAATACATACTATTGATAGTATAGAAGTAATTACAAGACTTAGAAAAATGGGAATATCAAATTACGATATTTCAAGTACATTAGCATCAACAGTTTCACAAAGGCTTGTTAGAAAAATATGCCCACACTGTAAAATAGAAAGGGAATTTACAGATGAAGAAAAACAAATAATGAACGAATTAGCAGAAAAATATGATATAAAATTAGATTTTAAAGACAAAAAAACCTTTGATACACCAGGATGTGAACATTGTAATCATACAGGCTATTATGATAGAATTGCAGTATTTGAGGTATTACCAATAGACGATAAAATAAGAGAGCTAATAGTAAATAATGCTTCTAGCATGGAAATAAGAAATGAAGCATTAAAAGGAGAGTATAAACCTTTATTAGTAGATGGATTATATAAAATATTAGAAGGAATGACAACATTAAAAGAACTAAATAATCAACTAGTAATTTATTAGAATTGTAGGGGTCGCAGCAATAGGCGACCCATGCTTCGAAGGAATTACACTAAAAAATAATAAAATTAGATTTACACCAACGGGTCGCCGATGGTTGCGACCCCTACAAAATATAATAAAAAAAGAAGGAGAAAAAACTAATGATAAACATTGATGAAGTATTAAAAAAAGCTAAAGAAATAGATGCATCAGATGTACACCTAGTATGTGGTTTAAAGCCAATGATTAGAATTTCAAGAGAATTAAAACCAATAGAAGAAATGGATGTATTAGAAGAAGATAATATGTACGAAATATATGATTATTTTGTAAGAGGAAACTTAGATAAAGATGCAGTATTTAGAGAAACAAAAAAGTTGGATACCTCTTATGAATTTGAAGATATCCGTTTAAGGGTAAATATATCATATTCAAATGAAATACCTACATGTACATTAAGACTTATAAAAAGTACTTTACCAAAATATGAAGAATTAGGAGTTCCAGATATAGTAAGAAGAATGACGTATCAACCTCAAGGTTTAATGTTGGTTACTGGAAAAACGAACTCTGGAAAAACAACAACTCTTAATGCATTAATAGATGATATTAATGAAAATCAAAATAAAAAGATTCTAACTTTAGAAAGTCCAGTTGAATACAAACATACCTCAAAAAAATCAATGATAGTGCAAAAAGAAATAGGAAGAGGTAGAGATTGTTTATGTTATAGTGATGGTGTTAAAAACTCACTAAGAGAAGACTGTGATATTATAGTAGTAGGGGAAATAAGAGATAGAGAAACGATGGATGCTGCAATAGATACTGCAGAATCAGGACATTTAGTAATAGGAACACTTCATACAAAATCATGTGCAGAAACCTTGGATAGATTAATAAACTTTTATGACATAGCAGATCAATCACAAATAAAATATTTAATGTCAACACTATTAAAATTAGTAATTTCACAAAGACTATTAAAAGGAAGAGATGGAAAACTAGTATTAGTTCCAGAAGTAATGGTAGTAGATAATATAGTTTCTGGTATAATAAGAAAAGAAAAAATAAGTGTTTCAGAAATAGAAGATGCAATTCAAAGTAATTCAGAAAAAGGAAGTATAGGCCTAATAAATTCGCTTGCAAAATTATTTGTAGACGATAAAATTACACTAGAACAAGCGAAATCACAAATAGAAGAAAAGAATTTGGAAATACTAAATAGAACAATAATGCAATTAAAAATAAAAAAAGGAAGTAGCAATATTTAAAGTGGAGGAAATAAACTATGCCAGAGTATGTATATAGGGCAGTAACTAAAAATGGCTTAATAGTAAAAAATAAAGTTGAAGAAGCTAGTAAACAAGCATTAATAAAAAAGCTAAAAGCTAATGAATTAATGCCTATTCAAATTGTACAAGTTGGCTATATAGGTAAAATTGGTAAAAGCCAGAAAAAGCAAAAAAAGAATGTTACTAATATTGATGATATAATGAAAACAGCGAATACCACTAATATTTTTAACAAAAATCAAGCAAAGCAAATATCAACAATTGAAAAAATAAACTTAGCATTAGCTGCAACAGAAAAAATAACACCAAGGGATTTAGTTATATTTACGCAAAACTTTTATTTACTAAAAAAAGCAAACTTCAATAATATACATGCATTGAGCACAATAATACAAAGTACAGAAAACCTTTCATTTAAAGGAATATTAGAAGATATTTTAGCAGGGGTTCAAGCAGGAGACTATATGTATACAACAATGGAATACTATTCAAATGTATTTCCATATATATATATAAATATGATAAAAGTTGGAGAACTTTCAGGATCACTTGAAAATTCACTTCAGCAAGCAGTAAAATATCTAGATGACTCAGCAGATATAACAAAAAAAGTAAAAAAAATATTAATACCAAATATTTTACAATTTGCATTTATATTATTAGCATTAGTAGTAGGAACATTAGTAGCGGTTCCTTCAATACAAGGAATATATGACCAAGTAGGAAGTACAGATAAGATTAATCCAATAACAATATGGTTTTTTAATTTCTTAAAAAGCTTCATGGTATATTGGTATATACCAGTAACAATAATAGTAGCAATAGTAGTAGCAATACTATTTTATATAAATACACCTAAAGGAAAATACAACTTCCACTATTTTAAGTATACAATGCCGATATTTGGAAAGTTAATATTTAGTTTAGATTTTTCAAGATTTTTAAAGGCAATGTTACTAAACCTAAACAATGGAATGAGAATACAAGATTCATTAGATGTTAGTAAAAACGTAGTAAACAATTATGTATTTTTATCAATGGTAGAGACATCAATAAATAACATTTTAATAGGACAATCATGGATAGATCCATTTGAAAAATCAGGTCTATGCTCATCAATGATAACAGAAATGCTAAAGATAGGTATGCAAACAGATTTACCAGAAATGATGGAAAAATTAGTGCAATACATGGAAATAGATATAGATAATATATTAGATAAGATAATGAAAGTATTGCCACAACTAGTATACTCAATAGTAGGAATAGTACTGATATTCTTTGTGTTAGTAGTACTTGTACCAATACTAGAAGTATATATGGGTAACTTCATGTTCTCAGCAGCAGAACTTTAAGAGTTTTGCTTTGGCAAACAAAACAGTAAATAGTGAGGAATGAATAGTGAATAATGAATAATTTGGGCAATAAGAAAATTATTCACATTCACTATTTATTTTAGCATATAGGAAAAGTTGATTTAGAAATATAGGGAAGATTATTTTCTTATCTCTTCGAGAGAGTAGTAAGCTAGAGACAAGTTATGCAGAGCCAAACACCTTCTTTTGGAAGGGATAGCTTAAATAAAGGAGGTAAAAAACATGCAAATTGGAATTGATTTAGGTGGGAGCCATATAGCAGTTGGAATTATAAGTGAGAAAAATATTATAGTTACAAAAAGAGAAATAAATATAGAAAAAATTAATAAAACAGAAGATATAAAGCAATATATAGTAGATAATATAAAAATATTAATTTCTCAAGTATTAAAAGATGTAGGTGCTCCAAGCTGTGTGATATCAAAGATAGGTATATCAGCTCCTGGAAAAATAAAAAATAATATTATATATGATATGTATAATTTAGGAATAAAAGAATTTGACTTAACTAAAATTTTATCAGAACATTATGGGGTAGAAGTAGCTGTAAGAAATGATGCAAAATGTGCAGCATTAGTAGAAAAAAAGATAGGTAGTATGCAAAACTATGACGATTGTGTATTTTTATGCTTAGGCACAGGAATAGGAGGCGCCACTTTCATAAATGGAAGGATGCTAGAATACACAAAAGAATGGGGCTCAGAATATGGACATATGATAATAAAGAAAGATGATTTAGAATGTAAATGTGGCAGTAAAGGATGTTTTGAAAAATATGCGTCAATGAAAGCTTTTAAAAATGGGATAATAAAATTATTAAACTTAGACCAAGATATTTCATCAGAAAACATATTAAAGCTTTTAATAAATAAAGTAAATGAAAGAAATCAAGAAGTAAATCAATATATAGATGAATACATAGAAAACTTAATTGTAGGAATATCAAACATAGTAAATATATTAGCGCCAGAAGCAATTTGTATAGGTGGAAGTTTTGTATATTATGAAGAAATATTATATAAAAGATTATTAGAAAAATTAAATTTGAAAAACTTTAATGCAGTTAGACCAAAGGTATTATTAGCTAAAATGAAAAATGATGCAGGAATGATAGGAAGTTTAATAAAATAGAATAAAAAGTCTTTTTTACTAGAAAAAGGACTTTTTTTATGGTATAATTATAATAGATATGGTGTTTTAAAGGAGGAAATAATATGTTTGAAGGTAAATATAGTAAACTATTAACTATAGGACTAATAATAGGTATTATAGTAATAATAGGAATTATAGGATTTTTTACATTTGATTATATAAGAAATTCAAAAATAAAAAGTGATGCTTCAGATGCAGTAGGAAGATTTGAAGGAAATGTAGAAAATGAAAATAAAGAAAATCCAGAAACTAATACAATAGATGATGTAACTTTAAATATTGAAGTAGAAAATATAATAACAAATACAGATGGAAGTTCAAGTAATGGAGAAAAAATGTATAAAGGTTTCCCACAAATAGGAACAATACAAATACCAAAAATAAATTTAGAATATCCAATATTAAAAGATGCAAGTAAATCTGCAATTGAAGTATCAGTTGCAATAAATGGAGGGCCAGGATTAAACAAAGTAGGAAATACAATAATAATAGGACATAATTATAGAAATGGAACATTCTTCTCAAACAACAAGAATTTATCAGAAGGAGATAAAATATATATTACAGATGAATTAGGAAAAAAGGTAGAATATACAATATATAATATATATACAACTGAACCAGAAGATTCAGATTATATGGATAGAGACACAGAAGGAAAAAGAGAAGTAACATTAGTAACATGTACAGACGATACAAAGAGTAGATTAATTATTTGTGCAAAAGCAGATTAATATAGTGAAAGGAGTATGTAATGAATAAAGGAAGAAAGTTTTTTTCAATATTATTAATAATTATAATAGCAATAACGATTGGATTAGGAAGTTTTCTAGCATATAAATACATATCAAATTACATACTTACAAAAGAGGCATCAGATATAGTTGATGAATTTGAAAATAGTATTATTACAGTAGCAATAGATGAAGGAAATAACACAGTTAATGAAGAAACACAAGCTCCAACAGATTCAAATACTTCAGTCAATAAAACTTCATCAAGGATAAAACATAAAGGATATGACGTAATAGGAAGTATACAAATACCAAAAACAAAAGTAAAATATCCTATTGTAAATTCAGCAGAGCCAGCAGCCATGGATACAGCAATAGTAGTGCTTTATGGTCCAGGACTTAATGAGGAGGGAAACACAGTAATAGTGGGCCATAATTATAGAAATGGTGGATTTTTTGGAAATAATAAAAAACTAGAAAATGGTGATATAATATATATAACAGATAGTAAACGGAAACAAAGTTGAATATACTATTTATAACAAATATACTACGACAGATTCAGACTTTAGTTATGCTACAAGAAATACAGAAGGAAGAAGAGAGATATCACTATCTACATGTACTTCAAACAGCTCTACAAGGCTTATTATATGGGCTAAAGAAAACTTAAAAAATAATTAAAATGTAAACTAAATATAATTATACGGAAATAAGGCTATTGGCCTTTTTCTTTATAGAAAAATTACCATAAAATTTTTAAAAAAATATTGGAAAATGTTTTGACTTTTGCCAAAATTTGTAGTATAATATAACTGGTAGTTGAAAAAGAGAATCGAAACCTTTCTTAACTTAACTAATAAAAATTTAGCAGTGAAAGGAGTGTCTTACATGTTCAATGTAGGTGATAAAATAGTATACCCAATGCATGGTGCAGGTACAATAGATGCAATAGAAGAAAAGGATATTTTAGGTCAAACACAAGCCTATTATATTATAAAAATGCCAGGTGAAGTAAAAGTAATGGTACCAACAGCTAAAGCAGAAGAAATTGGTGTTAGAAATATAATTAGTAAAGAAAACGCAGGAAAAGTATTAGAAATTTTAGAAGAGAATGAAACTGAAATGTCTAATAATTGGAATAAAAGATATAGAGATAATATGGAAAAAATGAAAAGTGGAGACATTTACGAAGTAGCGGATGTAGTAAGAAACTTAAGCTTTAAACAAAAAGAAAAAGGTTTATCTACAGGTGAAAAGAAGATGCTTAATAATGCTAAGCAAATATTAGTAAGTGAGCTAGTTTTAGCAGAACATGCTTCACAAGAAGACGTTGAGAATTTAGTAGAAAACAAAATAACAATGTCATTCCAAGAATTTAAATCACCAATCCAAGAAACTGAAATAGGAAAAGATATAGTTAAGAAATTCATTCCATTTGATGGAACAACAAATTTATAAAATAAGCACATAATAAAAAAGATGACCTAAAAAGTCGTCTTTTATGATATTATATAAAAATAAACTTTAATTTGTAGGGAATAGAATTGCTCGTGTGTTATTCGAGGAAATTGTTTAAATGAATAATAAAGAGTACAAACATGAGGTTTGATGTAAGGGCTAAACTGGTAAGGAATACCTAAGATAATTTACCAAATTTAGCCCTTAAAATTTTTGCAAGTTTTTATAAATTTATTGACAAAAAAATAACTTATTAGTAAAATATCACTATAAGATTATCAACAAATAGACATAAAACTAAGGAGAAAAAATATGATTATAAAAAATAAAAAGAAAATAATTTTAATAACACTAGTAATATTATTGTTTATAATAGCAATAACATTATTAGTATTAAATCAAACAGGAGTAATAAATACAATTATAGAAAATATTAATAAGGAAGAAATAAAAAAAGAGATAAGCTATGAAGTATATAAACATGTAAACGGACAAACAGCAATGCTATTAGTAGCAGAAGATACAGAAAATGGAATAGAAAAAATAATATATCCAAACAATGAAATGGAGATATATTGTAATGGAAAAACAAAAGTAGCATTTGACTACAATACAGATATAACAGGAAAAGAAAGTTTAACATTCAAGCTAGTAAATACTTTAGGAGAAGAAATAGAGAAAACAATAAAAATAAATGATCAATTTTATTCAGATATGATAAATCATAGTATTACAAAAGAAACAGAAACACAACAAGCATTAACAGTAAATTACAAAGGAGGAAGTGTAACAAAACAATATAAAATAGGAGAAACAGAAAACTGGACAAACTATACAAATACAATAAGATTAGATAACTATCAAATATTAGAAACATTAGGAAATGAAAATAGAAATGTAAAGATAGATTTAAGACAAATAGATAACATAGGAAACGAAATAATAACTAATATAAAATATACAATACCAGATACTGTGGTATATAAACAAGAAGATACAGTAATAGAAGGAGAAAGTATATTAGCATGTGTAGAAAATAATAATTTAGAATCAGGAAATTATATATTTAGAGTAACAGGAATAGCAAAAGAAGAAAATGAAGAAGGAGTAATAGAAACACTAGAATACCCAGTAGAACTATATAATTATAATGAAGACGCAAACTATATAGGGCAAAATTATACATTAGTAGGAAATACGGCATATATAGGAATGGGAAAAGCAAACTCAGAAAAGAGAATGTTAATACTAAAATATAATAAGAATTTAACAATAAGTGAAGGAATAACAATAACACCAACAGGAACAAATGAAAGTATAAATGGAGCAACATACCTTTGCACCAAAAAAGGAATGTTCATATATTGTGCAGGAACACTAACCAATAATGGAACAATAACAATGACAGCAAAAGGGACAGTAAACCAAGAAGGAGAAGGTGTATACTTATATAAAAACGAAGATAATACTTATGAGTATATACCAGCAATAGGAGCAATGGGTGGAGCATCAGTGAGCCATGGAAGTAGTTTTGCATATGGAAGAACAGGACAAACAGGAACATTGAGGAGAACAGGAGGAGGAGGTTCTGGTTCAGCATATATGAATACTTCAGGAGCAGGAGGAAGTGGAACTTCTTATTCAGGAGGAACTGGTGGAGGTTCAAGTAATAATAGAACAGGAACAATTGGAAGTTCAACAGGAGGAAAAGGAGGAAATGCGAACTCAGGTGGTACCCGTATTCAGACTGCTGGAGGAGGAGCAGGAAATCCAGGTGGTTATGGATCACTGGGAGGCAGTGCAGGAAGCACAGGAACAGGAGGACTTTTAATAATAGATGCAGAATCAATAAAAAATAATGGAAATATAACTTCAAATGGTACTAATGGAGGTAACGGTTGGACTGGAGGAGGAGCTTCTGGTGGTGGAAGCATAAATATATTCTATAAGTCTAATATAATAAGAGGAAATATAAATGTTAATGGTGGCCGAGGAGGAAGTGATGGTCGGTGGTGCTGGTGGTACAGGATCTGTAACTATTGGAAATATCTCCACAGGAACATTTGTAAAAGATGAATAAATATAAAAAACTGGAACAATATAAAATTGTTTCAGTTTTTTATATTTATAGAGGAAAATGCCAAATTGCTTTGACTAATTAAGAAGGATTTATGTATATTGTGTCGAATAATATAAATATGGAATAGAAAGGTAGATAAGGTTAATGCGATATAGTGATGAATTGATAGATGAAATCAGAAATAGAAATGACATAGTAGATATAATATCACAATATGTAGTATTAAAAAGAAGTGGTAGAAACTTTTTTGGTTTGTGTCCATTCCATAAAGAAAAATCACCTTCTTTTTCTGTATCACCAGATAAACAAATATTTCATTGTTTTGGTTGTGGTGTTGGAGGAAATGTATTTCATTTTGTAAGCAAAATTGAAAATATAAGTTTTAGAGAAGCATTAGAAACACTTGCTGAAAAAGCTGGAGTAGAACTTCCAACATTAGAGTCAGATACAGAAAATAAACTAATACAGCTAAAATCAAAAGTATATGAAATAAATAAATATGCAGCAGAATTTTACCATGAAAATTTGTATAAAACAAATGCAAAACCAGCACAAGAGTATGTGAAAAAAAGAAAAATGGATAACACAACATTAAGAAATTTCATGATAGGTTATTCAAATAATAGTTATAATGAACTATATAATATGCTTAAAGAAAAGGGTTTCACAGAAGAAGAAATACTAGCATCAAGCTTAGTTAACAAAACTAAAGAAGGAAAATTTATAGACCGTTTTCGAGGAAGGCTAATGTTTCCAATTCAAGACGTTAGAAATAGAGTAATAGCCTTTGGAGGGAGAGTGCTAGATGATAGTAAGCCTAAATATATAAATTCACCAGAGAATATTGTATATAGTAAAGGAAGGCATTTATTTGGTTTAAATGTTGCAAAAAAATACGAAAACAAAATGAAAAAAATTATTATTGTAGAGGGTTATATGGATGCAATTTCACTTCATCAAAGGGGAATACACAATGTAGTTGCATCACTTGGAACTGCGATGACAGATGCACAGGGACATTTACTTAGAAACAATAGTGAACAAGTTGTTATTGGATATGACTCAGATGGAGCCGGACAAGCTGCAACAATGAGAGGTTTAGAAATACTTCAAAACATGGGATGTGATATTAGAATTTTACAGATAGAAGGGGCAAAAGACCCAGATGAGTTTGTAGTAAAATATGGCCCAGAAAGATTTTTGAAACAAGTAGATAATGCAATTTCATTGATTGAATATAAAGTAAAAGTTCTAAAAAGTAATTTGAATTTAGATCAACCAAATGACAAAATAAAATTTTTAAAGGAAATTGCAAATGTGCTATCAAAAATAGATAATAACATAGAAAAAGAAGTATATGCAGATAAAATATCAAAAGAATATAAAGTATCTAAAGAAGCAATTTATGCAGAAATAAATAAATTAGATAAATCTAATAATAAAGGAAATAAAGTATTAGAAAAATCAAAACCAAGAGCAGAAATAAAAAAAGAAACTGTAACTAATGAACAAGTAGACAAAAGAGAAAAGCTAGCTATATACTTATTAATTAATTATCCAAATGAGAGTTATCAAACAATTAGGAAAAACATAGATATTAATGACTTCAAAAGTGAAAAAAATAGAAATATTGTAAAAAAATTGTATGAAGAATTAGAAAAAGGAAACAGTAATATTAATAATGTTTTAGATTGGTTTGAAGAAGAAGAAACAATTAATTATATTTCTTGGATTTTAGCATATGATTTTGAAATAACAGAGGTTAATAAATGCATAGCAGACTTAATAAACATATATTCAAAACAAAATTTAATAAATCAAAGAAATGAAATATTAAAAGCATTAGAAAAAAATGACTTAAGTAAAGAAGAAAGTGATCAATTAGTAAGTATATTAAATGAAATAATAATAAAACTTGCTAGAATGAAATAGGAGGGGTTATTTGTGAAAAAAAATGAAACTTCAGAAGAAATAATAAAAGAAAAAGCAAATAATAAAAAGAAAACTGAAAAGACTGTAGAATCTAAATTAGTAAGGGATATCAAAGAGCAAGACCAAATTTTGTCTGATAAAGATACAGAAAAAATTCAAAAAATTAAAGAGCCAGAAATAGAAGAAACAGTAAATAAAATAATTGAAAAGGCAAAATCGAAAGATGGAGGAATGACAATAGGAGAACTTGCAACAGAATTAGAAGATACTAATCCCGAACAATTAGATAAAGTTTTTGATGCCTTTGAGGAAATAGGAGTAGATTTATTACAAGATGAATTAGATGAGCCAGATATAGAGGATCTTAAAGAGGTAGAAGATATAAAACTAGAAGAAATTGACTTAAATGCAGGAATAGATGGAATAAATGTTGAAGACCCGGTAAGAATGTATTTGAGAGAAATAGGAAAAATACCACTACTTAGTTATGAGGAAGAACTAGAGCTTGCACAAAAAGTTTTAGAAGGTGATGAATATGCAAAACAAAAGCTTGCAGAATCTAACTTAAGATTAGTAGTAAGTATAGCTAAGAAATATGTTGGTAGAGGAATGCTATTTTTAGATTTAATTCAAGAAGGAAATATGGGGTTAATAAAAGCAGTAGAAAAATTTGACTATACAAAAGGTTTCAAATTTAGTACTTATGCTACATGGTGGATACGTCAAGCAATAACAAGAGCTATTGCAGATCAAGCAAGAACTATAAGGGTTCCAGTACACATGGTAGAAACAATAAATAAATTAATAAGGACTTCAAGACATTTATTACAACAATTAGGTAGAGAGCCAACTCAAGAAGAAATAGCAAAAGAAATGGAAATACCAGTAGAAAAGGTAGCAGAAATACAAAAAATAGCACAAGATCCAGTATCATTAGAAACACCAATAGGAGAAGAAGACGATAGCCACTTAGGAGACTTTATTCAAGATGATGACAGCCCAGCACCACAAGACTCAGCAGCATATACACTTTTAAAAGAACAATTAGAAGAAGTAATGGGAACATTAACACAAAGAGAGGCAAAAGTACTAAAATTAAGGTTTGGATTAGAAGATGGAAAAGCACGTACACTAGAAGAAGTTGGAAGGGAATTCATGGTAACACGTGAAAGAATAAGACAAATAGAAGCAAAAGCTTTAAGAAAATTAAGACACCCATCACGTTCTAAAAAATTGAGAGATTATATGAACTAAAGAAACGCATTGGAGACATTCTCCAATGCGTTTTTTTTATTATTCTTTTTTAGATTTTTTACCATCTTTAACTACTTCAGTAATAGCACCTAAGCTACCTAAAGCACTTGTTGCATCAAATGGAATAAATACTTTATTAGCATCACCATTTGCTACTTCTTTTAATGCTTCTAAAGATTTCAATTGTACTAACTTATCGTTAGGGTTTGCTTTCATCATTGCATCATATACCATATGTATTTCTTCTGCTTTAGCTTCAGCAACCTTCTTAATAGCTTCAGCCTCACCAGTAGCTCTTCTTATTTTAGCTTCTTTATCAGCTTCTGCTTCTAATATAGCAGCTTCTTTTTTACCTTCAGCAAGTGTAATTGCAGATTGTCTTTCACCTTCAGCTTGAAGTATTAAAGCTCTTTTATTTCTTTCAGCATTCATTTGCTTTTCCATTGCATCTCTAATATCAGCTGGTGGCGTAATATCTTTTATTTCAACTCTATCAATTTTACATCCCCATTGGTCAGTAGCTTCATCAAGTATAACTCTTAATTTATCATTAATAGCATCTCTTGAACTAAAAGTTTCATCTAAGTCCATTTTACCAACAATATCACGAATTGTAGTAATAGCTAGGTATTCAATACCTTTCTTTAAACTTTGAATTTCATAAACTGCCTTTGCAGGATCTGTAATTTTATAGAAAACTACAGTATCTATTGTAATAGTAACATTATCTTTAGTAATAACACCTTGTGGTGGTATATCCATAGTTTGTTGTTTTAAACTTACAACACTACGAACATGGTCAATAAATGGAATAATTATTGTAAGACCAGCATCAGCTATTTTATGAAATTTACCAAGTCTTTCAATAATATAAACCTCCGATTGTTTAACAACCTTGATTGTTTTAAATGCAATTAAAAGTATAATAGCAAGTAAAACAATTAAAACTATAAATCCTTCCATTAAAATATCCTCCTTTTTTGTTTTAGAAGTCAGATGTCAGAGGTTAAATACCTCTTTAGATTCCTGACATTTATTTAATAGAAGTTGGAGGCTAGAGTTAAAGGTTGGAATATAGGGCAATTTCTACAAAGTATTAACCCTAATATCTAACTTCCAACTTCTAACCTCTAACATCTATATAATAACTAATTTGTAATTTTTGAATTAACAACAATAGGTTCAACCACTGCTTTAACTCCATCTATTCTAACAACATTAATTTCTGTACCTTTTTCTATAATAGTATCATCTTCAGTTTTTGCAGACCATACTTCATTAGCAATTTTAATTTGACCTACTCCAAATGTATTATTAATATCTTGAATTACAAGACCTTTTTTACCAATTATAGAATATGCATTTGTTTCAAGTTTCTTATCTTTTCTAGTAAATCTATCTATAAGAGGCTTTGTTAAAAATAATAATATTACAGAAGAAACTAAAAATACAATAGCTTGAAGTAATATATTATCAGGACAAAACAAACTAAAAAACATAGTGATAAGTGCACCCACACCAAACCAAAATACGAAAAAGCCGTACAGTTGCCATTTCAATTACGAAGCACACTCCAGCAATTATAAGCCATACATACCACATAATAAACCTCCTCATATAAATTACTCACAATATAAGTATAGCATAAATTTGGAAAAAAAGAAATAGATTAACAAAAAATATATGATTAGTTATATATAAAATTGTATGAATAGGTTTACGCTTTTGTTGACCAATAAAATAAATCTTGTTTAATGTAAAAATATTTATAAATATAGAAAAACGAGAGCAAAGCTCTCGTTTAAATGTGACCATGTTGTGACTCATACCTAAGAAAATTTTCAATACCCTTTACTTTTTCAGCGTACTTAGCCTTATCATCAGCGGTCTCAAGCATTGCATCTATACCTTGTGTATAGGAAATAACAGGAGGATTACCTAAAATCGGAATAACGCATTCTAAAGGCAAAGTTTCTTCTTCTTCATATTTGTAGCAAAGGTATGGTAAGTACTCATCAAACAAACAGCCCTCTTCAGGAGTTAAAAGAGTAAATATTGCATTTCTCTCATTTTCAGTTACAATGTTCTTGTTGTCGCTCATAATTTAATCTCCTTTTCTGTATAAAAAAGTTTATGGATATTTAAATTATAACATAAATTAACATAAAAATCAAATTTTCTCTTTAAAAATAAGTAAAACTATGATAGAATAGAAAAAGTACAAAAAAGGAGAATAATAAGAAATGAAAAAAGTAGCATTTTACACACTAGGTTGCAAAGTAAATCAATACGAAACAAATGCAATGATAGAGCAATTTATAAAAAAAGGATATGAAATAGTAAATTTTGAAGAAAAGGCAGATATATATATAATAAACACTTGTACAGTAACAAATATGGCAGATAGGAAGTCAAGGCAAATGCTAAGAAGAGTAAAAGAAATAAATAGTGAAGCCATAGTAGTAGCATGTGGTTGCTATGCACAAGTAGCGAAGGAAGAGTTAGAGAAAATACCTGAAATAGACCTAATATATGGAACAAACGAGAAAAACAAAATAGCTGACTACATAGAAAATGTCCCATTGGGGACGTTTCCAAATGGGACATCTGTCACTTTTGGGAATATAAACAATTCTAAAGTTACAGACGTAATGTATCAAAAAGAATTTCTAGACTTTGGTACAACACTATATACTGAAAAAACAAGAGCTGTTATAAAAGTTCAAGATGGATGTGATAGATTTTGCAGTTATTGTATAATTCCATATGCAAGAGGTCATGTAAGAAGTAGAAAGGTAGAAAGTGTTATAGAAGAAATAAAAGAAATAGCAAAAGAAGGAATAAAAGAAGTAGTTATAACAGGAATACACGTAGCTTCTTATGGAAAAGATTTTAAAGAAGATATAAAACTAATTGATTTACTAGAAAAAGTAAATGAAATAGAAGGAATAGAAAGAATACGTTTAGGTTCAATAGAGCCAACAATAATAACACAACAATTTTTAGAAAGATTAACAAAACTAGAAAAAATATGTGACCATTTCCACCTATCACTTCAAAGTGGATGTGATGAAACTCTAAAAAGAATGAATAGAAGATATACAACCGAAGAATTTAGAAAAAGTACAGAACTTCTAAAAAATGCGTATCCAAATGTAGCGTTAACAACTGACATAATAGTAGGTTTCCCAGGAGAAACAGATGAAGAATTTGAAAAAACATATAATTTCTTAAAAGAAATAGACTTCTACAAAATGCATATATTCAAATATTCACAAAGAAAAGGAACAAAAGCAGCTGTAATGCCAAATCAAATAGATGGTAATATAAAAGAACAAAGAAGTAGAAGATTAATAGAACTATCTGACGAAAATGAAAAAAGACATAATGAAAAATATATAGGAAAAGAAGTAAAAGTTCTATTTGAAGAAAAAGAAGGAGACTATATAAAAGGTCATACTACTAATTATATGGTTGTAAAAGTACCATATAGAGAAATAGAAAATATAATAGAGAAAGTTAAAATTGAAAAAATAGAAGATTTAGAATTACTAGGAAAGATATAAATAAATTGACATATTGTATGATTTAATATATAATAGTAAAAATTTCAAGAAAGTAATAAATAAACCAATTCTTAATTAAGGAGGAAAAAGTATGGAAAAAATTGATTTAAAGGAAATTTTACGGAAGGTTTTAATAGCTAATGACATTTCAGAAGAAAGTTTTTCCATGGACGGCTATAAAGAGGATGCTATATGTATAGATAAACTCTCAGAAGGATATTTAGTGTATCATGCTGTGGAGGGAAAGAAATATGATCGAGAGAGCTGTGCAAGACTTCTTAATGCGTGTTATGCTGTCATTCCAAGAGTATCAAATACTCTACGACAAATAAGTCAAATTAGATCAAGTTTTGTAGACAATGTGATATTTGAAGCATTAGAAAAATTAGGTATAGAAGATTAAAAATAGAAAAGGTAGTTCTAAAATGTAACTACCTTTTTTATTTTTAAATAATTAAACAGAAAACTTGATTTTTAAGCCTATATGTAATATAATTTCAAATAATGTTATGAGAGATAATAGGAGGAAATAAAATGGAAAAAGCAAATTTAAAAGATTTATATATAAATTTCTTTGTAGAAAATGGACATGTTCAAATACCATCAGCACCAGTAGTGCCAGAAAATGACCCAAGTGTACTATTTAATACAGCAGGAATGCAACCATTAGTACCATATTTAATGGGGCAAAAACATCCACTAGGAACACGTCTTTGCGATTATCAAAAATGTATAAGAACAAATGACTTAGAATCAATAGGAGACAAAACACACCATACATTCTTTGAAATGCTAGGAAACTGGAGTTTAGGAGATTATTTCAAAAAAGAATCTATTACATGGAGTTTTGAATTTTTAACAAAAGTACTAAATATACCAGTAGAAAAGTTAGCAGTAACAGTATTTGAAGGAAATGATGAAGTTCCAAGAGACGAAGAATCTGCAAATGTATGGAAAAGTTTAGGTATTCCATCAGAAAGAATAAGCTACCTAGATAAAGATAACAATTTCTGGATAGCAGGAGAAGTAGGGCCATGTGGACCAGATACAGAAATATTCTATTGGAGAAGTAATGACCCAGTTCCACAAAAACACGACCCAGAAGATGAAAGATGGGTAGAGATATGGAACAATGTATTTATGCAATATGAAAGACACCAGGATGGAACAGTAACAGAACTTCCACATAAAAACGTAGATACAGGAATGGGAGTAGAAAGAACAGTAGCAATATTAGAAGGTGTAGACGATAACTACTTAACATCAATATGGAAAGATATAGTAGACAAAATAGAAGAAATGTCAAATACTACATACGAAGAAAATGCAAAAAGTATAAGAATAATAGCAGACCACATACGTACAGCAGTATTTATTTCAGGAGATAACTCAGGAATAAAGCCATCAAACACAGACCAAGGCTATATATTAAGAAGATTAATAAGAAGAATGATACGCCATGCTAAAAAAATAGGAATAGACTTAGAAAGTGGTTTCGAAAGAACTTTAGCATTAATGATAATAGAAAAATATGGTAAATATTATGATGAACTAGAAAAAAATAAAGAAGTAATACTAGATGTTCTAACAAACGAATTAAAGAAGTTTAATAGAACACTAGAAAAAGGTTTAAGAGAATTTGAAAAGATAGTAGCTAACTTACAAGAATCAAAATTAAATAAAGACTTAGCCTTCAAATTATATGATACATATGGTTTCCCACTAGAACTAACAGTAGAATTAGCAGAAGAAAAAGGAATAACAGTAGATAAAGAAGGTTTTGAACAAAAATTTAAAGAACACCAAGAAAAATCAAGAGCAGGTTCAGAGCAAAGGTTTAAAGGCGGTTTAGCAGGAGACGGAGAAGTAGAAACAAAATACCATACAGCAACTCACCTTCTAAATGCAGCACTAAAAGAAGTAATAAGCAAAGATGTACATCAAAGAGGTTCAAACATAACAGTAGAAAGAATGAGATTTGACTTTAACTGTGACCACAAGTTAACAGATGAAGAAAAACAAAAAGTAGAAGACCTAGTAAATGAATGGATAAAACAAGAAATACCAGTAACAGTAGAAGAAATGAGCAAACAACAAGCAATAGACTCAGGAGCAGAGTGTATGTTCATAGAAAAATATCCAGATATGGTTACAGTCTATAGTATAGGAAATGTATCAAAAGAACTATGCGGAGGACCACACGTACAAAATACCAAAGAATTAGGTCACTTCAAAATAAAAAAAGAAGAAGCAAGCTCAGCAGGCGTGAGACGTATAAAGGCAATATTGGGGGAATAAAATGGAAGATTGTATTTTTTGTAAAATAATAAAAGGAGAAATTCCTTCAAATAAGGTATACGAAGATGATGAAATTTTAGCATTTCACGACATAAACCCAGCAGCACCAATACACATACTAGTTATACCTAAAAAACATATTTCAATGCTAACAGATTTAAAAGAAGAAGACGAAGGATTAATTGGAAAAATATATACTACAATAAATAAAATAGCAGAAAAAGAAGGATTCAAAGAAGCAGGCTACAGAGTAATAGCAAACTGCGGAAAAGATTCAGGGCAAGAAGTAATGCATATACATTTTCATATTTTAGGTGGAAAAGTATTAGGAGACAAGATAGTAGGATAAAAAAGTAGTTCAAAAGGACTAAGTCCTTTTGAACTACTTTTTTATTGCTCTTGTAATTTAAGCTCAAGTTCTTTTTCATTACCATTCCTATTAATTTTAATTTTGATACTATCACCAATAGCATGCTTATTCTTAATTTCATTCAATTCATTCATAGTCTTAATAGATGTTCCATCAGCCTCTATTATAACATCTCCAATTTTAAGTCCAGCTTTTTCAGCAGCTGAAAATTCTTCTATACTTGTTATATAAATACCAACTACTAAGTTATTAGCTTTAGCAAGTTCTTCAGATAAATCTCTTCCTCCAATACCTATATAAGGTCTTTTAACTTTTTTATACTCTATAAGTTGTTCATAAATAGGTTTTGCATTATTTATAGGAATAGCAAACCCCATACCTTCAATACCTGTTCCTGAAAGTTTTAAAGTGTTAATTCCAATAACTTGACCTTTGCTATTAACTAATGCCCCACCACTGTTACCAGCATTTATAGCAGCATCTGTTTGAATCAATGTATAAGTTCTTCCATCTGCTGAAACATCTCTATTAACAGCGCTTATAGTTCCAGAAGAGATACTACTTTGCATTCCTAGCGGATTACCCGCAGCCATTGAAAATTCACCAACTTGAACACTGTCAGAATCACCAAGTTCGGCGGCAGTTAAACCAGTTTTATCTATTTTAATAACAGCTAAATCTGTTTGTTCATCAGTTCCTATAATAGTTGCATCATAAGGTGTTTTATCATTAAATAGGTAGACTACAACTTTACTAGCATCACCTACTGTATAATAAGAAGATGAAGAACTAGAACTTACAATATGGTTATTTGTTAAAATATACCCATCTTCAGATATAATAATTCCTGATCCTTCACCAGTAGTAGTAGAAGTACCTCTACTAAAAATAGAATTAACAGGAAATTCAACTGTAATACCTACAACAGAAGGTAGTATTTTAGCTGCTACACCAACACCAGTTTCAGAATACTCTTTTAAAGAAACTAAATTTGTATTAATTCCTGTGTAAGTATTAGAAGAATTGCTATTAATATTAGAATAACTACCATTACTTCCAATAATAGCTTTTCTAATACCAGGAACTCCAAAGCAAGTACCAATAACTAAAATGCCTCCTAGCACTCCAGAAAGAAATGGAGCAAAAACAGTTTTTGCAAAACCACTATTACTTTGTTTTTTACTTTTTACAGTAAATTCAGATACAGGTTTATAATTAGATTTAGTATTAGAACTACTAAAAGAACTTGTTTCTTTAGGTTTAGTAGTATTATTAACTTCTTCTATCTTTTCTCCTTCAATAAAATTTTTATTCTCATCCATAAAATTACTTCTCCTTTCGAACATATCTTTATTATTTTATACATATTTTATCATATATTACAATAAAATTGTGAAAATTGTGTGACAATTTTGTTGATTTTATAAAAACATACATATATAATAATGTCATAAAAAGCAAGAATAAAATTTTCTAAGCTCATTCTTCGCTGAGAAAATCTAATTCTTCCATAACTATCTTCTAAGGAAACTCATCTACCTACGTGGATCACTTTCCAAAGAATATAGAAAGAAAGGAAATGTGAAAAATGAAAAAAGAAAAAGGAATGACTCATATAACACTTGTTATCTGGATATTAATTATAATTGTTATAGGATATTTAGGTATGAATTTTATATTAAAAGAAACACGGAAAAGGGAAAGTAGAAAACCTAAAAACAGATATGTTATTAGTTCAAGGAAGAATAAAAGTAATTGAACAAGAGAACGAAATGAACAAAGAAGAAAACCCATTAAAAGGTTTAAAAGTTTCAGAAAATTTAGAAGATGAAAAAATAAAAAGCCTAATAGAAAATAAACTAATAAATGCCGAAGACGAAAACTTTGATAAATATTATATAATAAATTCAGAAACATTAAACGAACTAAAATTACAAGATAATCTAAAAGGAGAATATTACATAGTAAATTACAAAACTTATGAAATAATATACTCAAAAGGAATTGAAATAGAAAACGAAATGCACTATACATTAACTGAAATTTTAGAGCATACAGAGAAATAGAGGTAAAAATTGAAAGAAAAAGAATTACAAAGATTAATGGAATTAAAACAAATAGAAGAAAACTTACATTTACAAGGAATAGAATATATATGTGGAATAGATGAAGCAGGACGTGGACCTTTAGCAGGACCAGTAGTAGTTGCAGCAGCAATAATGCCAAAGGATTCAATGATAGAGGGAGTAAATGACTCTAAAAAAGTATCAGAGAAAAAAAGAGAATTACTATATGAAAAAATAACTCAAGAAGCAATAGCATGGGGAGTAGGAATAATAGACCAAAAAGAGATAGATAGAATAAACATACTAAATGCAACAAAAGAAGGTCTAACAGAAGCGGTAAAAGCATTAAGTGTAAAACCAGATAGAATAATAGTAGATGCACTAAATGGAATAGATACGCTTCGGAATACCATACACATCAATAATAAAAGGAGATGCAAAATGCTATTCAATAGCAGCAGCTTCAATAATAGCAAAGGTAACAAGAGATAGAATAATGCGTCAATGGGATGAAATATATCCTATGTATGGATTTGAAAAACACAAAGGTTATGGAACAAAAGCACACATAGAAGCAATAAAAGAATACGGTTTATGCCCATTACATAGACTAAGTTTCACTAAAAATATTCACTAAAAGGGACGTCCTTTTTTTGAAAAAAATTACTAAAAGGGACACTCTTTCGTAGTCATAAAATTAGAAGTAGTAATAAAATAAAAAATTGTGAGCAGCTTAAAAGTTCTTTCTATAAAAGAGGAATTTTTAAGTATTATATAAACGTAATAAAAGTAAAAGTATAAAAAATAGTTTAAATGAAATATAAATAGGAGATAAAAATGAAGAGACTATTAACAATTAGTTTCGACCTAGCAATTTTTTCATTAGTACCAATATTGTCGTGGTTTATGCTTGGAATTATAGTAGATAAAAACCTAGTAAATGTGTTTACACTTACATATCCACTGCAATTTATTTGGGCATTAATGAAATCTATTTTTGGAACAGGTGCTAATATAAGTAAAGAAAAAGATAAAAATGAAAATGCAGTATTATCAGGAATGACATTAGGAATTATAATAGGATTTATTATATTTGGTATTTTTGCAATTAATGTTAAATCATACATAGAATTTATGAATATGGATTATGAAATATACAAAGAGTTTGCCTTTTATTCTATATGGCAACTATACATACAACTAGTATTTTCTTTTGTACTAGAAAAATTATACTATGAAGGAAAAGAAAAATTAGCGAATAAATATTGTATACAATTAAATTTATTGAATTTTATTGTACTTATTTTATCAGCTATAATACTAAAAAACAAAGTTAGTATTGTAATAGTTACATTACTTTCTATATTTATATATACTTTAATTGTTACAATTAAACAATATAGAAAATTTAAATTTGAAATATATATTTTAAAATTTATACAATATGAATCTGTGAACATAGCAAATAATATATTATTCTTTTTAATATTTTTATTTGGACTTAGCAATGCATTAGAGTATGGAGAAAAATATATTTTAGCATTAAACTTTGTAGCATTAATAACAGATACACAATGGGACTCTTTTGAAGCAATATCGACAGTTGCTAAAATTGATATAAGTAAGGGAACTTTTAATTATAAATACCATAAGAAAAATGCTTATAAATTACTAGGAATATTATTATTTACAGTATTTGCAATGTTATTTATATCATATCAATTTTATAACTTAGATTTACAAATAACATTAATATATTTAAGTTTTGAATTAATTAACTTTAGCATATATCCAATATATACTATAAAAACATGTTATCTACAACTAGAAAAAGTTGCAAAAAAAGTAACATTAAATAAATCATTTGCAGGAATTTTAAGGATGATAGCCTCATTTTTAAAAACACCATATTGTACAGGGATAGGACAAGTTACTTCATCAATATATCAATTCATAACAGTAAATAAAATGTTTAATAGAAGATTTATAATAAACAATGAAGGAATTATTAAAAATAGATAAAAAATAATAGAGCAATAGAGGAACATATGAAAAAATATAATAAAATAGTAGCTAAAGAATTAAATAGAATACTTCCATATCATTTATTAGGCGTAGTTTTACATTCAGTAGTAATATATATGGCATTTAAAATACCTAATATTATAGGCAATATATTAGATATGCTAATGCAAGAAAATATAAATAAAAGTCAAATAATAAGTCAAGCATATTTATTAATATTTTACAGTAGCTTTGTATTCATACCACGAACATTATATAGAATTCTATATTTTACTGTTTCAAGGGCGTCAGATACATATTTAAGAAAGCAAGTAGTAAAACACTTACAAAAAGTAAAACCAGAGTATTTTGAAAAAGAAAATAAAGGGGCGTTTTTAGCATATTTATCAAAAGAAATAGTATCAATACACAAAGCATTAGGAAATTTTTGGTTTTGGCTTACAAAAATGTTTGTAACACCAATTATGGGAATTATTTTAATATGGGGTGAGCTTAATAAAGAACTTGCAATATATTTAATACCAGCCTTTCCAATAGCAATTATAACTATGTATATTTACTACAAAAAATTAAAAGAAAAAATTGAAATATCAAGAAAACAATATGTACAATTATCAAGAAATATTGAACAAAACACAGAAGGTTTTCTATTAGTAAAATCTTATAATAGGCAAAATGAACAAATAGAAGAATTTAAGCAAATAAATGATAAAATATATAAAGCAGACTATGAAATAGGCGTAGCAAAAAATAAAATTAGTAGTGTTATAAACTTTCTATGGGCATATTGCTATGTTGCAGGTTTTGGAATAGGAATTATATACATATTAAATGATGCAGTTTCAGTAGGTGGAATTGTAGCATTTATAGGTTATATTGGGCAAATATTAGGAGATTTCGTATCAGCTATTCAAAGCTTTTTAACTAAAATGCCATATTTTGCTCAAGCCATTAATCGTTTTAATTATTTTTTAAATTTAGAGGAACTTAATAACGAAGGTAAACAATTAGAAAAAATAGATAAAATAGAAATAAAACACTTATTTTACTGGTATGATAATAGTGAAAGTCTAAGCCTTAAAGATATAAATATGACAATAAGAAAAGGTGAAAAAATTGGAATAATAGGAGAAGTAGGAAGCGGAAAAACTACACTTATGAATATATTATGTGGCTTTTATGAAATACCAAATGAAATGATTTATATAAATGATGAAGACATTAATACATATCAAAGAAACACTATTTTTGAAAAATATAATTATGGGGTTCAGTCCAATATTATATTAGATGATACAATAAAAGCTAACATCGATATAAAAGAGGACTTGAAAAACGATGAACTAGAAACTATAATACAAAATGCTGAGTTAAAAGAAGATATAGAAAAAATGGAAAATAGGGAAAATACTTTTGTTGGAGAAAAAGGTATAAAACTATCAGGAGGTCAAAAACAAAGAATTTCAATTGCAAGAAATTTAGGTAAAATTAGAGATATTAATATATTTGATGATACACTTTCAGCATTAGATACTAAAACAGAAAAAAAGATAATGAATCAATTAATAAAAGAAGTTGGAAATAACACGCTAATAGTAGTATCAAATAAAATATCTAGTGTAAAACAATTAGATAAAATATACATATTACTAGATGGAGAGATACAAGACTATGGAACACACGAAGAATTAGTACAAAAAAACGAATTTTATAAAGAACTAGATTACCTTGAAAGAAAGGAAGAAACAGATGAAATCTATTCTAAAGAAAAATGCTAAAATACTAATTTTAGTAGGAATTTCTATAATTATAGCTAATATTTTAAGTGCATCACACCCATTAGTTATGAAAGAAATATTAGATATTGATATAACAGCAAAAGAAGCTTTAATAAAATTGTTTATAATATATTTTATTATTCATATTATTCTTGTTATTGCAAAAAATACAAGAAATAGCATTATAAATAGGGCAATGTCAAAAATACTAAAGGACCTAAGAGAAAAGTTATTCTGCCATGTTATGAAATGGGACATGTCAACATACCAAAAATACAATTCATCAGAAATTTATACTAGGCTAACAGCAGATATAGATAATGTATCATCATTATTTTTAGGAACAATGCAAGTTGTATTAGTAGATGTTATATATATTATAACAATGGTAATTTTTATGTTTTTGGCAGATATAAAATTAGCAGTAATTGGAAGTATTGCAATTATCCTAAATGCAATAGTTTCATACATATTTACACATAAAGTAGCCATTTGTAACAAAATAATATTAGATAAAAGAGATAATGAAAACAGACAATTTTCTGAAATGTATAATAAAAATAAATTAACTTTTTTATTTGGACTGCAAAAAAAGAATGAAAACAAAATATGTAATACTCTAGATGAAGAATTGGTATATAGAAAAAAATATATTTTTGATGAAAGTTTTATATATCCACTTGCTATAACAATACAAGCAATAGCTATTTATTTGATTTTAGTTTACGTATTTAATATTAATATTGGAGTTTCATTAGGAAGTATTTATCTTGTAATAAATTATATACAAAATTGTAGAGCACCATTAAATGAAATATTCACAGAACTAGAAGGAATACAAGCTTCTACTATGTCATTAAAAAGAATTAATAAATTACTAAAAGAACAAGGAAAAGAAGACATAGAAGAAGGAGAAGCAGTAGAAAATTTAAAAGGTGATATTGAATTTGAAAATGTATGTATGCAATATGAAGAAAATAAAGTATTACAAGGCATATCATTTATTATAAAAGAAGGAAATAAAGTAACAATTGCAGGAAAAACAGGAGTAGGAAAAACAACACTTGCAAATATACTAATGAGGTTATACCCTATAAAGAGTGGAAGAATTTTAATAGGAGGAAAAAATATTCAAAAAATAAGAATACAAGACATAAGAAAAAATATTTCCTATATTTCACAAACACCATATATATTAAATGATACACTAAAAAATAATATAATATTAGGAGATAAAACAATAACAGAGGAGCAAATAAAAATTGTAGCAAATGAAATAGGTTTTGAAAAAGTTTTAAACAAATTTTCAAAAGGTTTAGAAGAAAAAATAGAAAAAAATAAATTATCATATGGACAGCTTCAAATGATAGCATTCCTAAGAGCAATATTGCATAAAGCAAACATATACATATTTGATGAGCCAACTTCAAACATAGACTTAAAAACAGAAGATAGAATTCAAAAACTAATAGATAGAATAACTAAAGAAAGTACAGTAATAATAATAGCACATAGAAAATCAACTATAGAAAATTCTGACAAAATAATATATTTGAAAGATGGACAAGTAGATATGATAGTGAATAAAGAAAAAGTAGCCAATATGTATTAAAATGGCTCGCATTAATAATGAAGAAAAGGAAAAACAAAATGTACTACATATATATGTTAAGATGTGAAGATAACTCAATTTATACAGGAATAGCAAAAGACTTAGAACATAGGCTAAACGAGCATTTTACTAAAGACGAAAAATGTGCAAAATATACAAAATCTCATAAAGCTAAAAAGTTAGAAATCGCATGGCAAACCGAGAATAAGTCTTTAGCATCTAAATTAGAATATGCAATAAAGAAGTTAGATAAAAATAAAAAGGAAAAATTAATAAGTGAACCTAATTTATTAGGGAAATTTTTAAAAGAAAAGATAGATGAAGAAATGTATAGTGTTATAAAATAATATACAAGTAGAGCTCACAAGCTAAACAATCATAAATCATAACCACGTGTAAAACGCGTGGTTTGAACTTGCCCTAAAAGGGCTTAT
>CANSJQ010000011.1 GCA_947647275.1 uncultured Clostridiaceae bacterium
TTTTTTATAATACCATGAATAAATTATAAAGTCAATACATTTTTTGAAATATTTTGATGAATTTTTATCTAAATTTTAGTTAATTTGTTCTTATGCTTTTTTGTATCTTATGTGTTATTCATCACAATTATTATATTAACATAATTTTATATAATTTTCAAGTATTTTTTTATAGTAATTTATGTAATATTTGTTGTGTTTTTCCTTTTTCATTTTTTATAATTTTGATTTTTTGTTTTTAATAATTAATATGCAAATATACCATAATAATTCATTCTTTTTTATGAATTTTTTTATTATATATTGAAAATACTAGTAAAAGAAAATATTTTTCTAAAATTTGTAAAAAATAGAAGGAAAAAATATTTTTTTGACGAATATAATAATTGTACATAAGAAAACGCAAGTTACTAAATGTACAATATTATAAAACAGTGGAAAGAGGTGCTCAAATGCAAATAACAGATGTACGTTTAAGAAAAGTTAATTCAGAGAACAGAATGAAAGCTGTTGCTTCTGTAACATTCGATAATGAATTCGCAGTACACGATATCAAAGTTATCGAAAGCCAAAATGGATTATTTATTGCTATGCCAAGCAGAAAAACTCCAAACGGAGAATTCAAGGATATAGCTCATCCAATCAATGCTGAAACAAGAGAAAAAATTCAAAAAGCTATATTAGAAGCTTATGATGCTCCTGAAACAGAGGAAGCTCCAGAATCAGCAGAATAATAAATGTTAAAAAAATTCCAACTAAGGTTGGAATTTTTTTGTTTTAAATTAGGTCGTCTACTTTGACGACCCTTATAATAATGAATTATTTAACTGCTTCAATTTCTTGTTTTGCTTTTATATATTTTATATGTTCAACATTACTATTTTTGCTTCGCTCTACCATTTGATTATATATTTTATCTCTCAACTCTTTTTGTGCTTCTTTTTTAGGTAGTTCGTTGTTTGGATAAAATGGTCCATCTATGTAGGTTACTATTTTTATTTTTTCTTTATTTTTACCATACTTTTGATATGTATTTGTCATGCAAAATGATGGTGCTTGTAATTCTACTGGATATTTGAAGGATACATCTTTGAAGTTTCTTATTTTTGTGTAGTATGGCCATATATGTGCTTCTGGGTATATTGTTATTGAATTTTTATTTCTTATTCTCTTTCTTATTATTTCTAAGAAATTCTTCATTGCTGTTTTGTTGTCTGGTGTTGGTATTGCTCCTAACATTTCTATTATATGTTCTGCTCCTTTTATTGAAACATTTGCTGGGTTTACTATTAGGAAGTTTCTTTTAGGGTAATTTCCAACACTTGTTATAAATGTATCCGCAAAGGCCTGAGTATGGTTTGCATATATGAAATATCCTTGTTTTTTACATTCTTTTAATTTTTCTTTTCCTACATATTTTAAACTAAATTTTATTTTTTCATATCCGACTTTTATAGGCATGCTAAAAACATTTTGTATGAGATATGAGCATATCTCCCATAGAAAGTTATGCTCATATTTGTATTTTTCGTCTATTTTTCTTGGTGTTATTTTGGCTGTTGAAAATTCTTCATTTAGTTCATCTTTGTAGTATATAACTTTTTTATAGTTCATCTTCTACACTCACTTTTTGTTCTTCAGTAGTATATTCTAATGGGATTTTGTAAAAATCTTCATATACTTTTTTCCAAACTTCATAATTTTTTTGTTTCATTATTTCTTTATTTTCTCTTTGAGTTTTTGTTTCATCTGGATATATTGGTTCTTCTATATTTATTATATATTCTTGTATTGGAAAACCGTCTTCTCCAATGGTATCGCTGTCTTCCATTGTGATGAATATTGGAATTATTGGCACATTGTTTCTTGCTGCTAAGTTGAAGGCTCCAATTTTTAGTGGCTTTGGTTTTTTGTAATTCCACCATAAGCTTTGCTCTGGATATATTAATATGAAGTCTCCTCTTTTCAGTATTTTATCTACTGATTTTATAAATTCTACCATTGTTCTTTTGTTAGAACTTAATGGCAAAGTATCACAGTTTCTAAACAGAAAGCCATAAAAACCTGAAAAGTTAGTATAATTTCCTTCTCTTATTACTTTATACATTTTCTTTGTTTTAGATGCTTTTGTTTTTCTAAATACTTCTTCTATTGAAAATGAATCAAATGGGTTGAAGTGGTTACATGTTATCATTGCTCCTGTTTTTACTTTTTCTATATTTTCAATTCCATTTATGTTTTTTATTACTAATTTACTATCTTTTATTATATAGTCAAGAAATTTTTCACCTATCTTATTTGCTATCATATTTTTTAATTTACTGTATCTTTTTTCTTTTAGATAATCTATGTTGTCTGGTGTTAGCATTATTGTTTCTGGATCATTCTCTGCATCTATATCGAAATTTCCTTCTCTTTCTAGCTTATCTATTTTTTCTAAAATTTCTAGTCTATCTTGAGATTTTTCTAATACTTCTTCCTTTTGCTCTTTCATTACCCTCTCCTATTTTCTCTATCATCGCCTACACATGAATTTTCTTTTGTCGCAAGTTCTGCCAAACCTTTTTCAGCTTCTCTATCTTGGAATTTTTGTTCTTCTGTATAACTATCTTTTATTTTTACAATTTTCTCGTAAAATTCTGTCTTTTTAGCATATTCCCAGAAGTATTCATTATATGTTACATCTTCAAAATGCCATGGTTTATATGCAAAATTATAATGTATTAATTTTATTTCTTCTGGTTTTGTTTCATTATTTACATATGGCATTACATCCCATGCATGGTCTACTAATGTTACTCTTCCTTTGCATAATCTATTTAAGTAGTCTTGGTCTTGTGCTACTGAAAATTTAACTGTTCCTAATAAATATAAGAATTTTTCTTGGAAATTAAATTTTCTTAGTTCATCTAAGTTCATTAGTAATACACCTGCATTAAAATAATTTTTATAGCTAGCAACTCCTACTACTAATTCTGCATAATCTTGAAATACTTTGTTATATTGAATTATATCATCTGGTGCAGCAGCTACTAAATTTGTTCCCATATCTGTATTATATAATTCTGATATATCTCCTACTACTATAATATCACTATCTAAATATAACACTTTATCATATTGTGGATATAGCTCTGGTAAGAATAGTCTAAAATATGTTGTATTTGTGTAATAATCACGTGTATATAGTTTATCTTTAACTTTTTCTATATAATAACTTAAATCTACAAACTCTATATTTACATTTTCGCTTTCAAATTTTTTAATTTGTTCCATATGTTCTTTTTGTACATTTGTATGAAGAACTTTTATTAAATATTTATATTCTTTATTTGCATTGTCTATTAATGATTGTAATGCTACTGCTAAAAATGGAGTGTACCCATCATCTATAGCAAAAAATATTGGTATTATTTTTTCATTTTTATTCATATATTTTCTCCTCTTTTTCATATTCTTCTTTTAATTTTACATATTCTTCTAAATCTTTATCAAATGCATAGCATTTTAACACTTTATGAACTTTTTCTATATGCCATTGTTTGTAGTTTTCTGTTCGTGGATATGGTAATAGTAATAACCTTTTACAGAAATGACATATTACTGTATCTTTTTTATTGAATTTTGATTGTTCATTATATATTCTTGGTAAAAGTAATTTTTTTGTTGTTGACCTATATATTGCATCTTGGTCTGCAAATAACATTTTCTTTGTTTTTATCAAATCTCTTGCTTTTTCTAGAAGCCCAGTCTCTTTGATCTTTTTCATGTTTAATAGTAACATTCCTGCATTTATATAGTCTGGCCATATGAATATTGAGCCATATTTTTCTCTTACTGCTGCATATTCATATTCTGAAACATCTATATTATATAGTTTTGAAATATCATCTCCTGCCATCATATCAATGTCCAAATATAAAATTTTATCTGGCATTTCTGGTACTAAGTCTGCTAATAACCTTAGTAATGTATATGGTGTACAGTATGCTGTTTCGTTTTTACATTTTCCAAATTCTTCTTCATATAAATTTGTGATATCTAATTTTATTACTTCATTTTCTTGTTTTTTTGCTTTTACTACTTTGTTTAAAAATTTTATTTGTTCGTCTGTTATACATGTATATTCTGGTTTTATTCTTGAAACATCCATAGTAAAAATATAACATTTTATTGTTTCTTTGGTTTTATTTGTAATTGATATAAGCTCTGTTAAGGCTCCATCAAATACTTTTTGGTTCCCACATAAAAGTATATTTATCATTTTTTTAATCCCCTATTTTTCTTTTTTATCATTATATATTATTATTCGATTTTTTTCAACATTTTTTTATTTCTTGAATGTCATTATTTTGTCTTTTTTCTTTTATATCATTTATCATTACTATAATTACACTAATTATTACAAACAAATAAAAATTTATTCCTCTTATTAGCATCATAGCTCCGATTTAGCATTTCTGGTGGAAATACTTTTCTATATAATGCAATGAATCCACCTTCACTTACTCCTACTGCTCCTGGTGATGGTATTCCTGATACTGTTGCAAATAGAATTGATTGTACCATTATTATTTCAAATATATTATGGCTGTTTAATCCTAGTGAACAATATACCCAATATGAAATACTGTAATATAGTATAAATTGTACATATGTTGTAAGTAAATTTTTTACTACTACTCTTTTATGCTTTTTTATATAATCTGCACTTCCTTGATATTTTTCAAGTTCTTTTTCAAATTTTTCACGTTTTTCTTCTATGTTCTTTATTCTAAAGAATTTTAATATTTTTAAAGCAATATTTATTAGCCATTTTGTCATTCTTTTTGAAAATATTGATATTAGTAATAATATTAATGCACTTAAGTTTAGCATTATTCCTATAATGAATAACCATATTAAACCTGTGTTTAAATATTTATAATTAAAACATATGCTAAATAATGCAATTGATATTGTTGTTATTTGCATACAACTTAAATTTATTAGAAGTGCTAATGTTGAATTTGCAACTGATATATTATCTTTATGCATATAATATATTTGCATTGGCTGTCCTCCACTTGCTGCTGGTGTTATTGAACTGAAGAAGAAACCTATTAATGCATACTTTAAATTCATTAAAAAGTTTGACTTTTCACCTAGTGCTTTTAATGTTCTTCCTATATTAATTGCTTCACAGCAAAAATATAAAATCATACATGTTATTGCTATTAATATATAAGTCTTTTTTGTACTTATAAAAGCATAAAATATTTCTACTATATTAGCATCTTTTAATATTATATAAAATGTTAATATTATAAGAACAATAAAGAGTATAAAATTTCTAATCATCTTTTTTGTTTTTTTCATTTTGTTTTCCCTTTTATCATATTTTTCTTTTATATTATCTTCTATTTTTAAATTTTAGTCAACACTTTTTGACCATGTATTCACATATTAATAAAATATTAATATTCATATAAATTTTATTATTCAAAGTAGAATCTATTTTATCTTTTCTATCGCTTTTTTGGAAAGAAAAAAACAGTAGTAAAATCGTTTAAATCTTACTACTGTAACTATTTGGTGCCTCGAAGTGGAATCGAACCACTGACACAGGGATTTTCAGTCCCTTGCTCTACCAACTGAGCTATCGAGGCAATTATAAAAAAAATGGCGACCTGGAACGGGCTCGAACCGTCGACCTCTAGCGTGACAGGCTAGCGTTCTAACCAACTGAACTACCGGGCCATAAAATGGTGGTCGCTATAGGGCTCGAACCTATGACCCCCTGCTTGTAAGGCAGATGCTCTCCCAGCTGAGCTAAGCGACCTTGTTTCTTTCGACGAGATTAAGTATACAAGATTTTATATAAATTGTCAATACTTATTTTAAAATTTTTTGTATTTTTTTTATTATTGTTATTTAAACACATTTATTAATATCAATTTGACTTCTTCAATAATATAATTTTTTTATTAATTTACATACTCGTAGAAGATATTTTAAAACTAAATATCTTCTACAATATATTTTATTCTTCTTATCCAAATGTTATTAATAATATTAATGCACTAATTAACATTCCTGCATTCATTTTTGGGTCTGACATTGTTTGCTCTTTTTCTATATCTTGTGGTATTTCTTCTACTATGTCTACTTTTGCATTATCTACCCTACTATAATTAAATCTAATTTCAAATTCTTTTTCTTCATTTGTTTCTACTTTTATGTATTTTGTACCCATTAAAACATCATTTTTTGAATAACATTCTATTTTTATATATTTATTTTGTGCTCCAGCTTTTACTTTGCATTTAGCAAAACCATTTACTGATGTTGCTTGTACTTCTGCTTGTGTTATTAATGTTGAATATGATTCTACCTTTTTATATTTGTATGTTGTATTTATTGCTATAAATATCATGATTTGTGAAAATATAAAAAATAGTAATACCCAAGAACCATACATTAGAAATTTTTTTAGTGTTGCCATTTTTATTCTCCATTCTTAATTTAATTACATTTTTCTAAATACTCCCGCTACTTTTCCTAGTATTTCACAATTTGGTACTATTATTGGATCCATTGTGCTATTTTCTGGTTGTAATCTTATATGATCTTTTTCTTTATAGAATGTTTTTACTGTTGCTTCTTCTCCTATTAGTGCAACTACTATTTCTCCATTATTAGCTGTATTTTGTTTTTTTACTAGTATATAATCTCCATTTAGTATTCCTGCTTCTATCATACTTTCTCCACGGACTGTAAGCATAAAACTTTCACTATTTCCTACAAAATCTATTGGTATTGGGAATGTGTCTGTTACATTTTCTACTGCTAAAATTGGCTCTCCTGCTGTGATTTTACCTATTACAGGTACTTCTACCATTTCTCTTCCTGTGTAGTAGTTTTTAGTTTCTTTAGCTATTTCTTTGTTATCTAATCCTTTTAATAGTCTTAGGGTTCTTCCTTTTTGGTTTTCCTTTTTGATATACCCTTTTTCAGTTAGTTTTGCTAAATAGCTATGTACAGTTGCTGTTGAACTTAAACCTACTGCTTTTCCTATTTCTCTTACTGATGGTGGATATCCTTTTGTTTCAACATTTTTTTGTATAAATTTTAATATTGCTTTTTCTCTTTTATTTAATTCCATAGGGTCTTTTTTTGTTCTCATTTTTATCACTCCTAATTTTATTTTTTTATATCATATCACACAAACAAAAGAATGTCAAACAAAAGTTTTAAATTTGTTTGACATTTTTTATATTCTTAGGAAAGTCATTTACCTTAGTTAAGTTGATTGTTAGAACATTAGTGAGTCACAGATAACTTATGTTTAGTGACACCAAGAAGGTAAGTCTCCTATATTGATTAGTCAGATTTTCTTATGTGGCTTTGGCACTTATAAAATTTTATTCTTGTTTTTTATATTTTATAAATCTCTTATTAAATCATTATATTCATTTACTAATTTTTGTGTACTAAATTGTATTTGTTTTCCTTGTACTTCCCACTTTCCTTTATTATTTATTAATAAGTCTATTACTTTTTCTTGAGTATCTAATATATTATTTATAGTAGTACTTGCTTCTTCTAAACTCTTTACCATTTGTTTTAAGTCTTCTTCCATTTTGTCTCCTAGCATTAGCTCTCTATATAGTTCTACAAAATTACTGTCTAAGTTTTTATTTTCTATCTCTTGCATCATTTTTTCTTCACTTGTCATATTTATTAGTAAATTCATTTTTTCATTAAAATCTGTTTTTGTTTTACTTATATATTCTTTTGAATTTGTAAATTCTGGTCCATCATTTTTATAATTATCTACTGTTAAAATTTCTGCCATTTTTTTGTCTTGCATTATATTCATTGCTTCTTTTATATTAATAGAATAATTATTTAAATATTCTTTTATTGTTTTTTCTACTACAGCATAATCTCCTTTTGTTTTTATTGTCATATCTATTTCATCTTTAGTTATGTCTAATTTTCCTATTGTGTCTACTTCTTTTCTTAAAGTAACTCCTTGTTTTAAATCTAAAGTAGCAAAGTAACCTATTACCCCTACTATAATTAATGCTAATATTGCAACTATTACAATTATTTTCTTTTTCATTTCATTTTCCTCCTTTTATTTTTTTAATCATACCATTCAAGTTCCCAATCAACTACTATAACTGTATCACCTCCTTGTACTCCCGCTTCTTTTAGGGCTTTATTTACTCCTAATTCCTCTAAACACTTTTGGAAATAGTGCATCGATTCATTGTCTTCTAAATTTACTCTTCTCATTATTCTTTGAACTCCTGGTCCATCTACAACGAATGCATCGTCTTTTTTTGTTATAGTAAATTCTTCTTTTTCTTCTAAAGTATAAATTTTTCTTTGTTTTATCTCTACATTTTTCTCTTTCGGAAGTGTTTTTAAAACTTGTGTTACTCTAGTTAGTAATTCTTTTAGTCCTTCTCCTGTTACTGCTGATATTTTGAATATTTCTATATTTTTTTCTTTTGCCATTTTTTCTAATTCTTTATATAATGTTTCATCTTGCATACTATCTATTTTATTTGCTACTATTATTTGCTTCCTATTTGCTAATTTTTCACTATATTGTTTTAATTCTTCATTTATTATATTAAAGTCTTCTACTGGATTTCTTCCTTCTACTCCTGATACATCTATTACATGTAATAATAATCTTGTTCTTTCAATGTGCCTTAAAAATTGAATTCCTAAGCCTACTCCTTGGCTTGCTCCTTCTATAATTCCTGGTATATCTGCTATTACGAAACTATCTCCATATTCTGATTTTACAACTCCTAGGTTTGGCTCTAAGGTTGTAAAATGATAATTTGCAATTTTAGGGTTAGCTGATGTTGTTCTTGATAAGAATGTTGATTTTCCTACATTTGGGAAACCTAACAATCCTACATCTGCTATAAGTTTTAGTTCTAGTATTAGTTCTTTTTCTATTCCTTTTTCTCCACCTTGTGAAAATCGAGGTGCTTGCCTTGTAGATGTTGCAAAGTGTGAATTTCCTTTTCCTCCTCTTCCACCTGGAAAAATTAGCTCTTTTTGATCTTTTTCTGACAAATCTGCTAAAACTTCATTCGTCTCAGCATCTTTTATTATTGTTCCTATTGGAACTCCTATATATAAGTCATCTGCTGACTTACCATATCTGTGGTTTCCTTCTCCATTTTTACCATTTTCGGCTATAAATTTCTTTTTAAATCTGAAATCTATTAGTGTATTTAAGTCTTGATCTACATAGAAATATACATCTCCACCTTTTCCACCATCTCCACCATCTGGTCCGTCCAGCTGCTACATATTTTTCTCTTCTAAATGAAACAGCACCATTCCCGCCGTCACCAGATTTTACTAATATTTTTACGTAATCTGTAAACATTTTATTCTCCATTTCTATAAATTATATTCTTTTATTTCACAATTTTTTAATCCTAAGTTTAGAAATCTTCCATCTTCTGGTATTCCATTAAAATATCCATAGAATGCTTTTGATATCCCACTATGTGCTACTATGAGTACACTTTTATAATTTTCTTGTTTTAGTTTATCTAAAAATTTATATACTCGTCCAAAAAACAATTTTATATTTTCAGATGTACCATATTGTATAGTTGTATAATAATTCCAATATTCCTCTCTGTTTGTTACTTCTAATGGCTTTCCACTTAAATCTCCACAATTTCGTTCTCTTATCATATCATCATAAATAATTTTATTGTTATTTATATTTAATATATCTGCTGTATGTTTTGCTCTCGTTAGTGGAGATGAAATAATAATATCAAATTTCATATTTTTAATTTTATCTTTTAATTCTTCTGCTTGAGCTATTCCTAGTTCTGTTAAATCTTCGTCCTCTGCATTGTATTGACTTATAGCATTATGAGGAACTTGGCCATGTCTTACTATATATACTTTCATTTTACTTTCCTTTATATTTTATTTAAGTAATTACATTGGAGTGCGGGCGATTATTAATCGCCCCTACATCTTTTTAGGCTAAATTTTACAAATCAAATTTTAGTTATTATTTCGAATAAGTTGCCAAAATTCTGACCTCTAACTTCAGTCTTCTTATTCAAAATAACTTAATTTCATTGCTCCCTTTACTTTTTTCATTGTTTGTTTTGCTACTTGCTGTGCTTTTTTTGTTCCTTCCATTAGAATTTTATCTACTTCTTCTGGGTGTTCTTCATAGTATGCTCTTTTTTCTCTTATTGGTTTTAGCGTTTCTGATATGTTTTTTGCAAGTTGTTTTTTACATGCCACACAGCCCCTTGCTCCAGCTCTGCATTCTTCACATACTGTTTTTACTTCGTTTTCTGTACTAAATAATTTGTGGTAGTATGATACCATACATATATCTGGGTTTCCTTTATCATCTTTTCTTATTCTTCCTGGGTCTGTTACTGCACTCATTACTTTTTTTGTTATTTCTTCTTCACTATCTGATAAGTATATTGCATTTCCTAAAGATTTTCCCATTTTTTCGTTTCCGTCTAGTCCTTTTATTCTTTTTCCACTTGATAATACTGGCTCTGGCTCTACTAAAACTTCTCCATATATACTATTAAATTTTCTTACTATTTCTCTACATTGTTCTATTAGTGGAAGTTGGTCTTCTCCTACTGGTATCAATGCTCCTTCGAAACATGTTATATCTGCTGCTTGGCTTACTGGATAACCTAGGAAACCATATGTTACACTTTCTCCAAATAATTCTTTCTTTTGAGCTATTTCAGTTTTTACTGTTGGGTTTCTTTGAAGTCTTGCTATTGTTACTAGGTTTGAATAAAATACTGTAAGCTCTGCTACTTCTGGTATCATAGATTGTATATATATTGTTGTTTTTTTAGGGTCTATTCCACATGCTAAATAATCCATTGCTACTTCCCTTACATTTTTATGTACTTTTTCTGGGTTATTAAAGTTATCTGTTAATGCTTGCACATCTGCTATTAATATATATGGGTCATATTCATTTGAATTTTGCAGTTCTACTCTCTTTTTTAATGAGCCAAAGTAATGACCTATATGCAATTTTCCTGTTGGTCTATCTCCTGTTAATATTCTTTTCTTCTCTGACATTTAGTTTCCTCCATTTTATAATATTCTTTTCTATTTTTATTTTACTATATAATATATTAGATAATCCATATATTACAATATTTATCTTTCCTTTTATTTCTACTATATTATAACTAATTATTCTATTTTTTACAAGTATATTGATAAAACTTGTAAATACAAAAAAGAGCCGATTACGACTCTTTTTTGTAACTCATTTGTTTCTCTGTTGTTACTCCGGCATTGTCAGTGCCTCAAGCAGATCCTTCGCACGCTGCTCGATCATCTCTCTTCTCTGAAGGGACGCATTAGCTTCCTTAAGAAGCTCCTGAGTATCCGCCAGCTCCTCCTCGCTTTCTGCGATGGTGTCTGTGGTTACAGCATACTGCTCATACTTCTGAGCCATATCCCGCGCCTCTTCTGCCGTGATCTTGTTTACCTTTGCCCTGAACAGCTTGCCGAACGAGAAAAATCTCTTGATGCCGTTACGATCCTGCTTTGCAGATCTCAGCTTTTCCATGATCCGAGAGATTGCCCCTTCATGTCCTGCCTTAATCTGTCTTGCCGCCTCTGTGTTAGCATGGATGATGTCATTCATTTCGTTTGCCAGTTCTACACATCTGTTCATTTCGTTCATAATTGTTCCTCCTGTTTTGATATGAGTGTTTTTATTTTTGTTACATTTTTATTATAGCATCATTTTACATAAATTGCAACAGTTTTATGTATATTTATTTATATTTTATTATTTTTTTGCACAAAAGTGGATTTTAAACACAGTCAATTGATAATCCATCCTATACTTTTTACTTAAAACAATGTGATTTTGTAATATATAAGTATAGAAATTTTATATTTATTTGCATTCTTTTATTCTAAAGCAAAAAGAAACTCTATACTTTTAGAGTTCCTTTTTATATCTATGCTTGTGCTTCCTCTACTGGGTAAACACTTACTTTCTTTTTATCTTTTCCTAATCTTTCAAATTTAACTGTTCCATCTTTTAATGCAAATAATGTGTCATCGCTTCCGATTCCTACATTTGTTCCTGGATGGAATTTTGTTCCTCTTTGTCTTACTAGGATATTTCCTGCTAGAACAAATTGTCCATCAGCTCTTTTTAGTCCAAGACGTTTTGACTCACTGTCTCTACCGTTCTTAACACTACCTTGACCTTTCTTATGAGCCATGTTTTCTCACTCCCTTCTTCTAGGTTTGTTTTTATATCTCTTTTTATTTAATTATGCTTCTACTGTTGCTTTTTTTGTAGTAGCTTTTTTAGTTGTTGCTGGTTTTTCTGCTACTTCTTCTGTTTTTGCAACTTTTTCAGCAGCTAATGCTATTTTTGTTATTTGAACTTTTGTATATGGTTGTCTGTGTCCTTGTGTTCTTCTATAGTTCTTTTTAGCTTTATATTTGTAAACTATAATTTTTTTACCTTTACCATGTTCAACTACTTTACCTTCTACTTTAGCACCTTTAACGTAAGGAGCACCTACTTCTACTTTTTTATCATTAGATACTAATACTACTTCTTTGAAAGTAACTTTTTTACCTTCTTCTGTATCTAATTTTTCGAAGAATACTACATCTCCTTCTGATACTTTGTATTGCTTTCCACAGCTTTCAATTATTGCGTACATTAACGTACACCTCCCTTTATATGTATACTCGCTAAGCATAAAATACTAGGCAGCTAATTATTTCATTAACCTTTTGTGCCCGACCTAGGCGGCTTACAGTTAAATATTTTAACATATTATTCCTTACTTGTCAATTATTTTTAGCTTAAAACCTAAATAATCTCCACTAATTAAGTAAAAATCTATTCCTTCTACATTTCCTTCTACCGCTTCTTTATGAGAACTTGAATGTAAGTGCCCATAATAACATCTTTTTACATTATATTTTTTCATAACTTCTAAAAACTCAGAATTATAAGTATATTCATTTTTCATTTTATTTTTTGTAATTGGTGGATAGTGCATTATGCATATTAAGTCTTTTTCTTCTCCATACTTTTCAATTGCATCTTTTATAGAAAGTTCTAATCTATTTGATTCTCTCTTAATCATTTTCTCACTGTTTTCCGAATCCAAAAGAGCCCATCCTCTTGTTCCTACTATTATTTTATCTTCAATTTCAAAACTATTATTATACAAAAAATATATATTATCGAAGTCGTTTTCTTTTAAATATTCCCTCATATTCTTTAACGTAGTCCACCAATAATCATGGTTTCCTTTTAATAATATCTTTTTACCTGGAAGACTATTTAAATATTCAAAATCTTTATATGTATCTTGTAAATATGTTGCCCACGAAAAGTCACCAGCAATAATTACAGTATCTTCATTGCTTACTTTTTCTTTCCAATCATCTTTTAATTTATCAGTATAACCTTTCCATTCACTACCAAATATATCCATTGGTTTGTCTATACCAAAAGGCAAATGTAAGTCTCCTATAACATATATAGCCATATTTTCTCCTTTTTGAGTCAAAAGGGACGGCCTTTTTTGACTCAAAATAGTCAAAAGGGACACCCCTTTTTATATTAATTTTTCTTTTAAATTTATAGTTATTCTCTATATTTCTCGTTCTTTTTACTGTTCTATTGCTTTTGCTAATTCTTCATCTACTTCTTTCATTGTCAGAATTGGTAATCCCTCTACCTTTATTCCTTTTTCTCATTCAATTCTTCTTTATTTCTGAGAAACTTCACTTTCACTCATTTTATTATTAGCCTCATTCAATGTTTAATTTTTTAGTCAAAGGTGTGTCCCTTTTGACTATTTTGAGTCAAAAAAGGCCGTCCCTTTTGACTCGTTTTGGTAATCTTTTTTGAAAAAGGGACGGCCCTTTTAGTTGATTTTTAAATTTGGTACTGCATTTAGGTCTAATGTTGATGTTATTTTGTTTATGTAGTTATAGTATCCAGCTGAGGCTATCATTGCGGCGTTGTCGGTGCATAGTATTGGTTCTGGATAGTATACTTTAATTCCTTTTTTCTCTTCTAATTCTTGGAATCTTTCTCTTATATACCAGTTTGCTGATACTCCTCCTGCTAAGGCTATTGTTTTTAAATTTAATTTTTCACATGCTTTTATTGAGTTTTCTATTAGTACGTCTGTTACTGCTTTTTCGAAACTTGCTGCTAGATCTGCTTTATTTAGGTCTGGTGTTTTATGGTTTAAGTTTATTACTGCTGTTTTTATTCCGCTGAAGCTGAAGTCTAGGTTTTCGAAGTGCGTTTTTGGTAGTTGTATGCGTGGCTCTCCTTCTTTTGCTAGCTTGTCTATTTTTGGTCCTCCTGGGTAGCCTAAGCCTATTACTCTTGCTACTTTATCAAAGGCTTCTCCTATTGCATCGTCTCTTGTTTTTCCTATTATTTCAAATTCTTTGTAATTTTTTATATGTACTAAGTGTGTGTGCCCTCCTGATATTACAAAGGCTATAAATGGTGGTTTTAATTCTTTATGTGTTATATAGTTTGCTGCTATATGACCTTCTATGTGGTTTGTTCCTATTAGTGGTTTTCCTGATGCATATGCTAGTGCTTTTGCATATGATACTCCTACTAGTAATGCTCCTACTAGTCCTGGTCCATAAGTACATGCTATTCCATCTATATCTTCTATTTTTACATTTGCATCTTTTAGTGCTTTTTTTACAACATTTGAAATAGCTTCTACATGATTTCTAGAAGCTATTTCTGGTACTACTCCACCAAATTTTTCGTGTATTTCTATTTGTGAACTTATTACATTTGATAAAACTTCTTTTCCGTTTTTTACTACGGCAGCTGCTGTTTCATCACAACTTGATTCTATTCCTAATATTAATATATCTTTCATCTTTTTCATTTCTTTCTATTTTATTATAATTATTTAAAATTCTAATAGCTGGCAATTACTATGCATAACTTATCTCTAACTCGCTCGAAGAGCTAAGAAAAAAATCGCCCCTACAATTAATTCAATATTAAAATATTTTTATATTGTAGGGTGTGGGCCTTGTGTCCGCCCGTCTTTTATAATTTTTTCATCAAATAATTTATTTTAGATGGGTAGACGCAAGACCTACACCCTACATCATTTTTTCAAATATAAATAATATTTCTATTACATTATTGTTCCAAATAAATTTAGTATAAGTTTTAATATTCCTTCATATGCACCTGATATTATTGGTGATATTATCATTCCTGCTATTGGTGTTATCCATATTAATATAAATATTATATATAGTATTTGATAGTTTCTATCCATCCATTCTTTTGCATTATATGGTAAAAAATTTCTTAGTATTTTTGAGCCATCTAATGGTGGTAGTGGTATTAGGTTAAATATTCCTAAACCTAAGTTTACAGATACACATATCATTAACATTTGTATTATTACTGCTGTTACTTGGTTTGCAGTTACTATTTGCATTGTGTATGAAGTCATACTTATATAGCTATTTGTTGCAATTAGAGTTATTCCTATTATTATACTAAATACTATTGCTAGTATGAAATTCATCAGTGGTCCTGCAAATGAAACTATTGCTTCACTTGCAGACATGCTTCTATCTCTATTGAAATTTCTTGGATTTATTTCTACTGGTTTTCCCCAACCAAAACCTGCAAATACTAACATTATAGAACCTATTGGGTCTAAATGTGATAACGGATTTAGATTTAGCCTTCCTTGCCTTCTTGGTGTGTCATCTCCTAATTTGTCTGCTGCAAATGCGTGTGCAAACTCATGAAAGGTTATTGCTATTAGTACTGCTGGTAATGTTAATACTAAATTTAACAATTTATCTTGGCTTGTAAGGTAACTCCCAATATTCATAATTATGAATATTGCTAGTATTACATATAATATTCTTTTATCATATCCAAATGAAAACATATTTATAATCTCCTTATTTATCTTTCTATTTCATTTTAATTAAGTAATATACACAATTATTTAGTTCATATTTGTTTGTATCATTCAATTAAATATACAAACTTAAATTTCAAATTTTATAGTTCGTCTATTTTAAATGATAAGTACCCTTCATATAAATAACTGTTATCTATACCTTTCATATATACTTCTCTATCATTTATTTTATCTGTCAAACTTTGCTTTAATAGCTCTTTAATTTCCGTATCTTTTATTGGGCTACGTTCCATTGCTAGTAAGTAATCTGTTTTATCTACTTTACTCCAATCAACTACTAGGTTTAATTCTTTTTTTAAAATTAAATCAAGCCATATTCTTGTACTTCTTCCATTTCCTTCTCTAAATGGATGTGCTATATTCATTTCAACATATTTTTCTATTATTTCTTCATATGTTGATTGTGGCATTTTTTCAATGTTTTTAATTGCTTCTTCAAGATAAGCAAGAGGTACAAATCTAAAATTTCCTTTTGCTATATTTACTTTTCTTAAATTTTCTGCGAATTCATATATTTCACCAAATAAGTATTTATGAATTTTTCTTAAAGTTTCAAATCTTCCTGATTCTAGTGTGTCTAAGTATCCTGTTTCAAACATTTTCTTTGCAGATATTTTACTAATTCTTTCTTCTTCTTTTGCTAATTCTGCTTGATCAGTAATATTTAATTTATTTTCTAAAATCATTTTTATCTCCTCAACAATATATTAGTTAAGTGGTTTCATTGTTGGGAATAGTAGTACGTCTCTTATTGATGCTGAGTCTGTTAGTAGCATTACTAATCTATCTATTCCTATTCCTAAACCTCCTGTTGGTGGCATTCCATATTCTAGGGCATTTATGAAGTCTTCATCCATCATGTTTGCTTCTTCGTCTCCTGCTTCTCTTGCTTGTACTTGTTTTTTGAATCTTTCGTATTGGTCTATTGGGTCGTTTAATTCTGAGTATGCATTTCCATATTCTCTTGTTCCTATAAATATTTCGAAACGTTCTGTTAGGCGTGGGTCTGATGGTTTTCTTTTTGTTAGTGGTGATACTTCTACTGGGTAGTCATATATGAATGTTGGTTGTATTAGCGTTTCTTCTACTTTTGCTTCAAATATTTGATTTATTATTTCTCCTCTTGTTAGTTTTAACTCGTCTATTTCTACTTTTAGTTCTTTTGCTACTTTTAGTGCTTCTTCGTCTGTTTCTATTTTACTAAAATCTACTCCTGTTACTTCTTTTATAGAATCTATCATTGATATTCTTTTCCATGATGGTGTTAGGTCAATTTCTGTTCCTTGATATGTTATTTTTGTTGTTCCTAATACTTTTAATGCTACTTTTGATATTATTTCTTCTGTTATATCCATCATGTCGTTGTAGTCTTCATATGCTGAGTATAATTCTATATTTGTGAATTCTGGATTGTGTTTTATATCCATTCCTTCGTTTCTGAACATTCTTCCCATTTCATATACTTTGTCGAATCCTCCTACTATTAACCTTTTTAGGTATAGTTCGTTTGCTATTCTTAGGTACATGTCCATATCTAATGTATTGTGGTGTGTTATGAATGGACGTGCAGTTGCTCCACCTGCTATTGTATTTAATATTGGTGTTTCTACTTCTAAGTATCCTTTTTCATTTAATATGTTTTTTACTTCCCTAAGAATTTGTATTCTTTTTAAGAAGGTATCTTTTACTTCTGGGTTTACTATTAAATCTACATATCTTTGACGATATCTTAGGTCTGTATCTTTTAGTCCATGATATTTTTCTGGTAATGGTCTTAATGATTTTGAAAGTAGAGTTACTTCTTTAGCATGTATTGATACTTCTCCTGTTCTTGTTTTGAATACGAAACCTGTTATTCCTATAATATCGCCTATATCGTCTTCTTTGAATTGTTTGTAACTTTCTTCTCCTAATTCATTTATACTTACATAACTTTGTATTTTTCCTTCTCCATCTTGAATGTGGCAAAATGATGCTTTTCCCATTATTCTTTTTCCCATTATTCTTCCCGCAACGGTTACATCTTTTCCTTCTAATTCATCATAGTTTTCCACAATTTGTTTACTTGTGTGTGTTCTATTAAATTTTGTTATTTCAAAAGGGTCTTTTCCCTCAGCTTTTAGTTTTGCTAATTTATCTCTTCTTATTTGTAATAATTGGTTTAAATCTACTTCTGGTTCTTGGTTGTTTTCCATTCTTAATCTCTCCTTACTTTTTCTTAAAATTATACGTTTATATTATATATTAAAATAGGATAAATGTAAACTGTTTCAAGTTATATTTTAGGAATGTTTTATATTTAAATAATAAAATATGTAAAGCATTTCTTATAAAAACTTGATTATTTTACATAACTGTGATATTATATTAAAAGTTTTATTGGTAATGTAACCTAAAATATAATTATATTAAAGGGGGATATTTTATGTGTAAACTATTATTTGATAATATTTCTCGGTCTGAAGAACTCTGTAATGAATTAGCAATAATAGAAAAGAAAAAGCGAGAATTAAAAACAGAGTTAGAAAAATTACAAGAAAATTGTGAGCATAATATTATTATAGTTGCAAGAGTCAATCCTGGATATGCTGTTTGGTCTAAATGTCTATTTTGTGGAAAGTACTATAATGTTCCACATGAACTTCGAGAAATTCCTAATCATATTGATTTAGATGCTTTTAATTATAAAACATTTAAATGTTTTTATTCAGATGAAGAGATTTATAGTATTATAACTAACAAAGCAAAAGAATTTCTATCAGAGAATCCAAATATGCAATCTAAACAACTAGCTCAAAAATTGGAAATTTTTTTTAATAATTAAAATAAATGTAGTGTTGGCCAATTGCTAACACTACATTTATCTTTTATTTCCAACTTCTTAGCTCTTTTGCGTGTTCTAGTGCTATTTTTGTTAGTTCTCCGTTTGATATTCTTGCTATTTCTTCTATTGTTTCTTGTTCTGTTAGTTTTTTTACTGTTGTTTTTGTTTTTTCGTTTTCTACTATTTTTGATATGTAGTAGTTGTGGTCTGCTTTTGCTGCTATATTTGCTAAGTGTGTTATTGCTAATAGTTGATGGTTGTTTGCTATTTTTCTCATTTTTTCGCTTACGGCTTTTGCTGCTTTTCCACTTATTCCTGTATCTATTTCATCAAATATTAGTATTGGTACTTTGTCTATATTGGCTAGTACTGATTTTATTGCTAGCATTATTCTTGACATTTCTCCTCCTGATGCTATTTTTATTAGTGGTTTTTCTTCGTCTCCTATGTTTGTTTTTATTAAGAATTCTACATTATCTAGACCATTTCTATTAAATTCATTATTCTCATTAAATACTACTTTACTATTAAATGTTGCATTTGACATCTCTAAATCTTTTAGTTCTATATTTATTTTTTCTGATAGTGTTTTTGATTTTTCTATTCTTATTTTGTTCATTTGATTAGCTAAAGTTGACATCTGTTTTTCTATTTCTTGAATTTCTTTTCTTAATTTAGTATTTCTCTCATCTACATTCTCAATTTCGTAAATTTCTTTTTCTAGGCTTTCTTTATATTTTATTATTTCTTCTATAGTGTTTCCGTATTTTCTTTTTAATGAAAATATTAAGTCTAATCTTGATTCTATTTGGTTTCTTTCTTCAGCATCAAAGAAAATATCTGTATTCAGGCTTGATATATCCCTTGAAAGCTCTTGTATGTCATAATATATACTTTTTATTTGTGATAGTTTTTCATTATATATATTATCTATGTTTTCTATTTTTTCTAGTGCTTTTATTGATATGTTTATGCTGTCAATTGTTTGAATACTTAGTGCTTCATCTGCTATTTTTAAATTTTCTGTTATTTTTTCGGAGTTTAATATTATTTTTCTTTGTTCTTCTAATTTTTCATCTTCTCCTATTTTTAAGTTTGAAGCTTGTATTTCGTCATATTGATATTTTAATAAATCTAGTTTTCTTTGTCTTTCTTTTTCATCTCCATAATTATTTTTTAGTTCTTCTCTTATTTCATTGTATTTATTGTATAAAATTCTATATTTTTCTTTTAATTCACTAATTTCTTTTCCTATAAAACTATCTAGATAGCCTATATGTGAACTTTTTTCTAGTATTGTTTGGTTATCATTTTGCCCATGTATATCTATTATATTTTTCATGAATTCTTTTAATTCATTTACAGTAACTAACCTTCCATTTATTTTACATGAGTTTCTACCATTTGAATATATCTCTCTTGAAACTATTATATTACCTTCTATTGAATTTTCATTTTCTGGCAAGTATATACATACTTCTATATATGAGTGATCTTCTCCTTTTCTTATCATTTCTTTTGAAAATCTGCCTCCTGATATTATTCCGAAGTGAATCTATTATTAATGTTTTTCCTGCTCCTGTTTCACCTGTTAAAACGTTAAAACCTTGGTTTAAATCTATACTTAAATCATCTATTATTCCTATGTTTTTTATATTTATTGTTGAAATCATAAAATACCTCCTTAATATTTTTTGCCGATTAAAAATTGCAGGTAATAACACTACTCTTTATATTTATCTGACTTGCAACTTTTATTTACTATTGTTTAAAGCTTCTACTAGGAAAAAACTTTATACAAAATATTGTTTGTATAGAAATATTATATGTATGAACGGTTGTTTTGTCAATAGTTTTTATGAAACTTTGTTCGTTTTATTGTTAATATTAAAAATTTATCCTTTTATTTGACAAACTTCGACTGTATATGACACTTTAAATAAATTATATTATAGTTATAAATTCAAAATGAAATATTTATTTTAAATGGAGGTAACAAATGAGTAAATTATATGTAGAGTATTTAAAATTAAAAAACAAAGATATTAATAAAGTATATCTTTTTAAAAGTGGCATTTTTTATATTGCATTAGAGGAGGATGCTAAAAAATTATCAGAATTATTTGATTTCAAATTAACTAATTTAAATGAATCTGTTATAAAATGTGGATTCCCGCAAAAAAGGTTAGAATTTTATATTAATAAACTGAATTCCTTAAACATTATATTCGAAATAATAGATTTGAATTATTCAAAAGTAGATAATTATTCTGATTATTTGAATAATTGTAAAATAAAAGATATTATTCAATCTATTATAAAAATAGACATGAATAATATTAGTTTTAAAGAATCTTTTGAATTTTTGGAAAAAATAAAACTAGAACTAAATAATATTTATAATAATTAAAAGTTATATATTTCATTTTGAATTTGTTTTTTCTATTTGTTCTATCTTTATTTTGTTCTTCTCTCCTGAATTAACTAATCTACCATAAATATAAACAACATCATTTATGTTTATATTTCTATACATATAGTCTGCTTTTTTATTTAAACCATATACTTCTATTTGTGTTTTATTTGCTATTTCTATTTTACTACTTGCTATGGAAATAGCACCATTATTATTATTATATATAAATTCAAATTTAACTTCTTCTAAAATTTTTCCAATTACTACACATAAATTCATTTTTTACTTCCTTTATATAGCATAAAATATGTATATTCGTATTTATATACTACTAATACATATTTTATTGATTCTTATTTACCTATAATTTAGGAAGGAATAAACCTCTTTAATATCTAATATTTTACTGTATATATTCCTTGAAATATATAATCTGAAATAATATTAGAGTGCAAGGCGAAACCCGTTGTTAGTGTTGGTATCAGGCGCATAATTGTAATCACGGAAGGGCGCTGGATAGGTCGTGTATGCATTGTAGAAAGAACCACCACGAAGCAACTAAGCCTTAGATTTATCCCTAGTTTAATATATTATTTAATCAAACTCATCTTTAATATAAAATAGTTTACTACACAAATTATATATATTAGCGTACTTTATATATCCCAAATGTCCACATATATATTTCTGTGCATCTTTACTACTTATTTCTCCATTTTTCACTTTATTTTTTAATGTTTTTATTTTTTTCTTTAATTTCTTCTTTCCTTTATCTCTTATTTTTATTCTATATTCATTTATCTTGTATCCACAAAAGTTTACACCTTGCTTATTTTTAAAAATTTGCGTCTTTTTATTTAATTCTAAATATAATTCATCTTTTAAAAAAATTATTATCTTATTTAATATATTTTTAGCTTCTTCTTTTGTTTTTATAAGTATTATAGAATCATCCATATATCTATAATAATATTTTACTTTTAATTTATGTTTTATATATTGATCAAGTTCATTCAAATATATATTTGCAAAAATCTGTGAGGTATAATTTCCTATTGCAATGCCTGTTTCATTTTTATCTGAAAAAATTATTTCTTTTAATAACCATTGTACTTTTTTATCTTTTATTTTTTTACACATAATTTTAAATAATTTTCTTTTGTTGATATTTTGAAAATACTTTTTTATGTCCATTTTCAAAATATAGTATTCTCCCCATATGTTTTTACAATGTTTCATTGCTTTTTGTACATCTAAACATGCTTTATGCATGCCTCTGTTTCTTATACATGCATATGATGTATTTATAAATTGTGGTATAAAAGCATCATACAAAAAATTATCTACTACCCATCTATGTACTATTCTATCTATGTATTTTGATTTTTGTATTTTTCTTAGTTTTGGTTCACGTATATAAAAAATGTAATACCCTCCATGCTTATATTTTAAATTTCTAAGTTCATCATATAGGTATTTTATATATTCTTCTTGTTTCAAATTAAAAAGTATTATATCTTTTTTTATACTTTTATTTTTTCTACTTTCAATATGTGCTTTCATTAAACTTTCATAATTTAATTTTTCATCATATTTATTTCTGATTGTTTTTGGCATAATATTTTATTAGTCCCCCAATTATTTTACCCATTTCATAAATATGTTCTATTATATAGTTGAATCTTCTTTCATCTATCCATCTATTTTTATACATGATTCTAAGTAAAATTCTTTGACTATTTAACCTAGCATCTATCTTATTAATATAATTTAATTTTTCCTCATTTGGTAATTTGCTAAGTAGTAATATTTCCTCTAACATATTATACATTGATAATTTATATTCATTTCCTATACTAAACTTTTCTGTACGTGGCAATTTCATTATTAATTCTAACATATATTGAATATATGCTTCTGATTTTGGTATTAACGTAAGTTCTTTTTTTATTTCTCCCATTTCTTATTCCTTTGTATTTTATTTAAGGCTAAAAATTGATTTTTAGCCTTAATATATTTTTATACATAGCTTCGTAAATTATTAACAAACTATAATAAGTGCATCGCCTGTAAGCGTTCAGTTCTACTGAAGGTAAAGTGCAAGGCGAAACCCGTAGCCAGTGTTGGTACCAGGCGCATAATTGAAATCACGGAAGGGCGCTGGATAGGTCGCGTATGCATGGCCGAAAGAACCACCACGAAGCATGTATGAATTATAATTTACATTCATATTATAGTCTAAATTGTCTACATATGATGCTTCTGTCGTCCATTCCCAAAGGTTTCCTGCTACATCATATAAGTTCATTTTCTTTACTTGTTCTGTTGCTCCTGTTGTTAATATTACCCATGAGTTTGTTCCTGAATTTGTATTTGTTAAGCCTTCACAACTCTTAAATCCATTTGTTGCTCCTGCTACACCTGCAGTTGTTGAGTATGTTACATTTGTATAATATCCTCTTAAATCTGTTAATGATATATTATCATAGTTCCCCCAACTTGAACTTTCTATATCTACATTTCCTGTCTCTTTCATATATTTTAGCATCATGTCCCACATTGTTCCTGTTACTAGTCCACTTTTTACATATGCATTATTACTGTATAGTCTTCTACTCATTTCTACGGCTGTATAATAATCTGCATGATAATATGGTATACTATTTGCTTTTACTACTATATTTCCTGTTGCTTTATTTGTTCCTGTTGTTACTGGTGTTCCTATTTGGCGTGCTGTATAATTATAATTTTGCCATCCCCATCCATTTATTCCTACTTGTACTCCTACATTTCCATATAATGATGCATTTTCATCAAATGTTACACTATAATCAAATGGATTCTCTTCATTATTTGCTTTCTTTTCTTTATTTAATGTTCCTACTCCTGCTTCATATCTTCCTATATAAAATCCACTATATTTTTCTATTTGTGCATATTCTGCTGTATGTGTTTCCATATCCCATTTTGCATTTTCCTTTTTCCAATCTATTTTTCTATAAGTATCTATTGTACATGGTATCCATACAAATTGATTCCCTTTTAGCTTTTCTGAATATTCATGTGTGGTTTTATCTTTTCCTTTTTCATATTTATCTTCTTTATTATCTGATATTACTACTCCTGTTTCGTAATTTCCCCCTACATAATAAAAACCTATTGGTACTGGTACACTTTTTCCTTCTCCTACACTTACTGCATATACTGTAGCCACCTTTTTTGATGCTACTACTTCTTCTCCTGTTTGTGTTGACACATATGCTGGTGTACTACTTTCCCATTTATTTGGAGTTTTTACTATTGTTCCTTCTTCTATTTCAGGTGTATTTTCTGGTAGCTCTCCTAATAGCCCTAGTTCTTTATATAGTTCTTTTAATTGTTCTTCTTCTGAAATTTGAGCATTCATATATTTTTCTTTTGCATATTTTGCTCTACTAAATATTCCATTTTCTCCTAAACTTAAGTTTATTCCTACTCCTGCTAATATTATTAATACTATTATTGTTATTATTAAAGCTATTAGTGTTATTCCTTCAAATTCTTTAAATTTGCTGTATTTACTATTTACTTTTAACTTTTTACTCTTCATTTGTTCTTCTCTCCTTACATTTTTCGTTATTTTCTTGGATTATTATATATTTTTAACCTTTTAATTACAATAAAATGTATTAATTTAATTAATAGCCTTTTAACATAATTTATTTTCCCTTTTTATATGTCTTTTTTTGCAAAAATAAAAAGCCTAAGTTTTACTTGGCTTCTTATTTTTGTTATTTTTATTAAACTAATTCTAATATAACAACTTCTGCTGCGTCACCTTTACGTGGTCCTTTTTTGATGATTCTTGTATATCCACCAACTCTTGCTTCATATTTTGGTGCTATTTCATTAAATAATTTTGATGGTAAGTCTATATTATTTCCTTTTTCATCTTTTACTTTATTTAACATTTTCATCATTTTTCTTCTAGCATTTAATCTTGTTGGCATATCTTTTTGTCTTTTTTCAGTAGTTTCTTCTTTTACTACTCTTAAATATTCTTTTCCGTTTTTGCTTTTTACTAATTCTGTTACTTTATTTCCTTTGCTATCTAATTTTGCTTTTATAACTTTTGCATCTACTGTTTCAAAGTTATCTTTTTCTTTTACAGCAAGAGAAATTATACTATCTGCCATTGCTTTTAGTTCTTTAGCTCTAGCTTCTGTTGTTTCTATCTTTTCATGCCAGATTAAATCTGTTAATCCTGATTTTAACATGGCTAAACGAATATCTGTTGTTCTACCTAATTTTCTATTAGTTGCCACTTGTTTCTCCTCCTTCTCTATCTTGTTTGAGTTCCTGACTGGGACACATCTTTTCCTACGTTCATTGCTTTCATTACAAGATATGTCCTACGCGGGGTATTTCTATTATTAAATAATTTAGTCTTCTTCTTTAGCAAAGTCTAATCCTAGTGAGTGTAGTTTTGCTACTACTTCGTCTAGTGATTTCTTTCCTAAATTTCTAACCTTCATCATTTCTGATTCTGTCATTTTTGCTATATCTTCAACAGTTGAAATATTTGCTCTTTTTAAGCAGTTGAATGATCTTACAGATAATTCTAAGTCTTCTATTGACATTTCAAGAACTTTTTCTTTCTTGTTTTCTTCTTTTTCAATCATTACTTGTGTATTTTTTGCTGTTTCTGATAAATCTATAAATAATTCTAAATGTCCTGTCATAACTTTTGCTGCTAAACTTAATGCTTCATATGGTGCTAATCCACCATCTGTCCATAATTCTATTGTTAATTTGTCATAGTCTATATTTTGACCAACTCTAGTATTTTCTACTGAGTAATTTACTTTTTTTACTGGTGTATATATAGAATCTATTGGTAATACGTTTAGAGGCATATTATCTTTTTTATTTTTTTCTGCTGAATTATAACCTCTTCCCATTTCAGCTGTCATTTCTATTTGAAGATGTGCACCTTCTGAAAGTGTTGCTATATGTAATTCTGGATTTAGTACTTCTACTGAGCTATCTGTAATGATATCTCCTGCTTTTACTTCTCCTTCACCTTTTACATCTATTCTTATAACCTTTTCTTCATTTTCATGAAGTTTTAGTCTTACCATTTTTAAATTAACAATAATTTCTGGTACGTCTTCTACAACATTTGGTATTGTAGAAAATTCGTGAACTACACCTTCTATTTTAACGCTTGTTATTGCTGCTCCTGGTAATGAAGAAAGTAATATTCTTCTTAATGAATTACCTATTGTAACACCATAACCACGTTCTAATGGTTCACATACGAATTTAGCATAATTTGTTTCATTATCTATTTCTAAGCATTTAATATTTGGCTTTTCAAATTCTATCATTTTTACCTCCTATTTTAGAAGTTTTAGCTTAGGTTAAATTTTCTACCCTTTTTATTTTACTTCTTAAAACATAATATATTAATTCTAAAGATTTTTAAAATCTTTTCAACTATTATTTTGAGTAAAGCTCTACTATTAAATGTTCTTCTACTGGAAGGTCAACATCTTCTCTTGTTGCTAATCTTACTACTTTACCACTTAAAGTTTCTACATTTTTTTCTAGCCATTCTGGAACTGGTCTTGCTCCATTTTCTTCTACATTTAGTTTTATTGCTCCATTATCTTTTCTAATTTCTCTTACAGCTATTACATCTCCTGCTTTTACTAAATAAGATGGTATATCTACCTTGTGACCATTTACTTCAAATGCACCATGTACTATAAGCATTCTTGCTTGTGCTCTTGAAGATCCATATCCTAATCTATATACAACATTATCTAATCTACTTTCTAATATTTGTAGTAAAACTTCACCAGTTTTACCTTTTGTGTTAGAAGCCATATCAAAATATTTTCTGAATTGCTTTTCACTAACACCATAAAATGATTTTGTTTTTTGTTTTTCTCTTAATTGAGTACCATATTCTGAAAGTTTCTTTCTTTTTTGTCCATTTTGTCCTGGAGCATAGTTTCTTCTTGATATACTACATTTATCTGTATAACATCTTGAACCTTTTAAGAATAACTTTTGTCCTTCTCTACGGCAAATACGGCATTGTTCGTCTTTATATCTTGCCATTTGTATTTTCTCCTCCTTATCATTTATTTTTATTAAATGAGATATATTTTTATAATTCTTCTCTTATTTTGTTTTCGAAGTTGGAGATTGATTTTATAGGTTGGAAGTTGGCAATTGGTCTTTAAGGTAATTTCTTCAAAGTTTTACCCTATATTCCAACTTTTAACTTCTGATTTCCTATTTTAACTTCTAACTTCTAATTATTATACTCTTCTTCTTTTTGGTGGTCTACATCCGTTGTGTGGGATTGGTGTAACATCTTTGATGCTACTAATTTCTAATCCTGTTGCTTGTAATGAACGGATTGCAGCTTCACGACCTGAACCTGGTCCTTTAACAAATACTTCTACTGTTTTTAGTCCATGTTCCATAGCTGCTTTTGCAGCTGTTTCTGCAGCTTCTCCTGCTGCAAATGGTGTACTTTTTCTTGAACCTTTGAATCCAAGTTCTCCAGCACTTGCCCAAGAAATTGCATTTCCTTGAACATCTGTTATTGTAACTATTGTATTATTAAAGCTAGAATGGATATGAGCCATACCTTTTTCGATATTTTTTCTATCTCTTCTTCTAGGTGTTGTTCTTTTTGTTACAGGTTTTGCCATTTTGTCTTTCCTCCTATTTTTTTATTTTCTATCTATTTTTTCTTGCTTTTGCTTACTAATTTTCTTGGACCTTTTCTTGTACGAGCATTAGTTTTTGTTCTTTGTCCTCTTACTGGTAAGTTTCTTCTATGTCTTAAACCTCTGTAGCATCCTATTTCCATTAATCTTTTAATGTTTAATGCTACTTCTCTACGTAAGTCACCTTCTACTGTGAAACCTTCCATAGCTTTTCTTATTGCTTGCTCTTGGTCTTCTGTTAAGTCTTTTACTCTAGTGTCTGGATTAACTCCAGCTTCTTTTAATATTTTTTGAGAACTAGCTAGTCCTATACCATATATGTAAGTTAGTCCTATTTCTACTCTTTTTTCTCTAGGTAAATCTACTCCTGCTATACGAGCCATATTTTTTAGCACCTCCATAAATAAATTCTAGTTTGTCTTTGATATTTAAAGGTGAAATGCATTGGAAAAGGATCCAATCTTTAAATACCTTTTAGACATGTATATAAACACAAATCTTCTTTATAAACTTTGTAGTTTACAGCCGCTTCAGACTTGTGTTGATATCAAAATAAAGTTTTAAATTATCCTTGTCTTTGTTTGTGTTTTGGGTTTTCGCATATTACCCTTATAACACCTTTTCTTTTAATTACTTTGCATTTGTCGCATATTTTTTTTACTGATGGTCTTACTTTCACTTTAATACACCCCCCATGATTATTTAATGAATAGTGAATAATGAATAGTGAATAGTGAATAATTGGGTTGTATTATTGACTATTTTTTTCATTATCTATTCAAGTTCTATTTTTTCAAAGAATGTTTAATTATTCTTTGTTCTGCATTCTTTTTCTATTTTGCTCTCCATGTAATTCTTCCACGTGTTAAGTCATATGGTGAAAGCTCTACTTTTACTTTATCTCCTGGTAATATTTTTATGTAGTTCATTCTTAACTTTCCAGAGATATGAGCTAATATTTGATGTCCATTTTCAAGTTCTACTTTGAAATTTGTGTTTGGAAGTGTTTCTACAACAGTTCCTTCTATTTCAATAACATCTTCTTTTGACATTTTTTCCTCCTAATAATTCATTTATGTACAAAGTTGCACATAATAACGTATATAGTATATTATATTTCTATAGTATTGTCAATACTTCTGGCTCATTTTCTGTAATTAAAATTGTATTTTCGTAATGTGCTGCATTTGTACCATCTTCTGTTATTATTGTCCAGCCATCATCTAATTCTAAAATTCCATCTTTTCCATATATAACCATTGGCTCTATTGCAAGTGTCATACCTGGCTCTAGTCTTATTCCTCTTCCTGCTTTTCCGTAGTTTGGTATTCCTGGATCTTCGTGCATACTTCTTCCTATTCCATGACCTTGAAATTCTTTTACTACACTAAATCCGTTTTTTTCTACATATTCTCCTATTGCATGACATATGTCACCTAATCTATTTCCTTTTTTTGCATATTTTATTCCTTCAAAAAATGCTTGTTTTGTTACTTCTATTAGTCTCCTTGTTTCTTTATCTATGTTTCCTACTACATATGTTCTTGCACAGTCTCCATTAAATCCATCTTTTAATGCTACTAAGTCTATACTTACTATATCTCCTTCTTTTAAGATGACTTTTTTTGAAGGTATTCCATGTATTACTTCATCATTTACTGAAGCACATATTGAGCCTGGAAATGGTGGAATACCCTTGACTCCACTTGGATATCCTTTTTCTGCTGGAATTGCCCCATTTTCTCTCATTGTATTTTCTGCTATTTTATCTAGTTCCCATGTTGATATTCCTGGTCTTATTGCTTCTTCTATTGCTTTTTGCGTTAGCGCTGCCACATGGCATGCTTCCCTCATTTTTTGTATTTCTTGTTTTGATTTTATTGTTACCATTTTTATTACCTCGTTTCTTTAAAACCTAACTTATATTATAACATAAAAACTAGAAAAAATAAACATTTTTTCTAGTTTTTTTACTACTTAGAATATCATTTCATATCTTTCATATGCTCTTCTACTTTTTGCTGTATTTCTAAATTTGGATAAACTGATGAAAGTACATAATTATGTATTTCATTTTTTTTACTTGGCTGTTCTTCTTTTCCTATAACTGCCTTTTTTAAAACTTGTTCACTTACCTCATCTAGTTTTTCTAGTATTTTACCCATTTTTCTACCTCCTACCATTTGGCTATTTTTTTGTTAAAAGTTACTCTTTTCATACCTTATTTGGAGATTATATAAATTTCATGTATGAATTATATCATAAAAGATAAAAAAAGTAAATTGTTTTTTTCTTTCATCTATTTTAGTTCTTTTTTAGGTATTCTTTTACTTCTTTTGCTACATCTTCCGATGTTTTTCCTGAGTGAATGTTTAATTTTACTGCATATAGTAAATCTTTGTTCTTATAGTATTCTACTAGTTTTTCCGAGGTTTCGTGATATGTTTTTAAACGCTTTTCTACTGTTTCTATTTTGTCATCTTCTCTTTGTATTAGTTTACTTCCACATCTATCACATATTTCTTCTTGTTTTGGCTTTTTGAATTCTAGGTTATATACTTCTCTACATTCATTGTTTGAACATACTCTTCTTTTTACAATTCTATCTATTATATCTTTATCTGATAATTCTAGTTCTACGGCTATATCTATTTTACTATTATGCTTATTCAAAAAATCATCTAAAGCTTTTGCTTGCACTATTGTCCTTGGAAATCCATCTAGTATGACTCCTTTTTTGCAATCTGGTTCTTTTAGTCTTTTTTCTACAAGCTTTATTGCAAGTTGATCTGGTACTAGATCTCCCTTTGATATATAACTTTCTATTTCTTTTCCTATTTCTCTTACTTTTTTTACATAGCTTCTAAATAGTTCTCCACTTGATATGTGTATTATTCCTAATTCTTTTGATAACATTTTACCAACTGTTCCTTTTCCTGAGCCTGGTTTCCCTAACATTATAATGTACATTAATCATTTCCTCCATCTTTTACTTTACTATTATTATATAATTCGTCTGGGCATATAATATTATATATTATTATACCAAAAAATTGTGAAATTATAGGCATTTATCTACCTCCTTTATTATAACATTATAAATTTCCTTTTTCAATAATTTGATTTTGTAAGATTTTAATTTTTTTGAATTTAATTTTTTTGATTAATAAATTGACTATAGATGTTATATTATAATAAAGCGTTTTTATATTTATGTGAAGCATTATCTTGATTTTTCTACTTTTGTATGTTAAAATTGTTTAAATTTAACTAATTATTAACTCTTATTTCAATTGAAAGGAGACTTAGTATGAAAAATAATGAAACTCCGAAGAAAAACTATGTCTATTTAGATAATTATCAACCTTTAGTTTTTGAACATTCATTAATTGTTCAAACTCATGACAAATTAGTAATCGTTAATACTGATAATGGTAGTATTATTTCAAAAAATGGTATTGTTAATCAAGTTTATCATAATAAATATTTTGTTATGAGAGACACTAATAATTTATATGGAGTAATTTCTTTTGATGGTGTAGTTCAAGTTCCTTTTAAATTTTTCAATATTATGATTTGGGATAATATAATTAAAGTACAAAAACATGAAAATTCAGATTACGAGCAATATTGTACAATACCTAAATCATAACCACGTGTAAAACGCGTGGTTTGAACTTGCCCTAAAAGGGCTTAT
>CANSJQ010000012.1 GCA_947647275.1 uncultured Clostridiaceae bacterium
AAAATAGAGTTATCAGCAAAATAGTTGAAATTACTTTTTTCATATAACTCTCTCCCTTTTATTTTTTTACGTTTTATATATAAGTTTATCTAATATGTAAACCTATTACAATTAATTGTACTACTAATTTACATATCTGTAAATATTTTTTGTATTATTTATATAATCTCTTATAATATTTTAGTACATTTATAAAATTTCTCTTATTACAAATTATTTAGGATATGGTATTTTTATTTATTTTCTTAATTATATTACAAAAAGAAAGTGCAATAAGGCAATTATTTAGCTTACTTACACTTTTATTATTTAAACTATATATTGAATTATATTATTAGGAAAATATTTATGCATTTGTTCTCTTAAATATATTTCTGCTTCATTTCGTATTTCATTTTTATACCAATATTTTCCTTTACCTCTTCCTGTCATCATTTCTTTATTATATAATGAAATTGCATTAGGAAATGCTTCTTCGTTTATTTTGGTATGAACAAAACTATAGGTCATAAATATGATTTCAAAAAATACATCTTTCTTTACTTTTTCTGTTAATTCTTCACTTAATCGTTTTATTAAGTTATGGTATAGTTCTTTCCAATTTTCTACTAATATTACTGGTGCTATTAAAATTCCTATTTTGTAGCCTGCTTCTTTTAATTTGTTTATGGCTTCTATTCTTCCTTTTAGTCTTGAAGTTCCAAATTCTACTTTATTTATAATTTCTTCTGGGTTTACACTTACTCTTATTATTACTTTTCCTTGATGGTCTAGTGGTAATATAGGGTCTACCATATCAAATTTTGTTGGGAAGGTTAATTTTCCTTTGTTGGTATTTTTAAAGTTTTCAATAGTCCATACTAAGTTATTTGTAATTGTGTTTTCTAATATTAGGTCACTATTACTTCCTATTTCGAAGGTTAATTCTTTTTCTGACTTTTCAGATGTTTTTATTATTTTTTCTAACATTTTTTCTCTGTTTACAAATAGACGTAAATAAGCACATTTATTATAGTTACATACTAAGTAACAGTACATACATGCTGCTGTGCAACCTGATGATGTGTATGGCACTAAATAATCTGAAGTTTTATGGTTTTCTACGAATTTATGTGTTTTTCTAACTCCTATTATTAAGTTTCTTTTCATATTGGCAAATTCTTTATTTGATTTTTTTCTCATTTCTTCTATGTTGTTATGATTTTCAATTTCTATTTTTGGTACTTCTTTATATTTCTCCATTAATTCTTTTCCTAAATCATAATTTAGAATTTCTTTTTCATAATAAATAGCTTTTGGATTAAACATTTTCTTCCCTCCATAATAAGGTTAGTTTAACCAAAAGCTATTTATTATATTCTTTAAGTTTCTCCTAGAATAATGAATTTTTGTACTATGGAAATATTTTTTATGTTTCACATAATATAGTAAGTGTTTCTAATAATATCGTGGTGTAGTTGTTCTTGGAACTGGATATGGTGATATTGTTACAAATTTTATTGAGTAAATATCGGCATATGTTAATACTCCACTTTCTATTGCACGAAGCAAAATGTAACTTGCTCCAACATCTTCTAATATTCCTATTCTATCTGTTAGGTTATTTGTTCCTATTAGAAATTCTACCCTTACTAATTTTCCTATTTGTTGTCTTAAAAAGGCTGGTGTGTATATGTTATTTGTTAGTACTTCTGGTGAATTTTGACTAATTTCTACTTCTTGCCTTGTTTCTCTATAATTTATTTCATTGTCTTGCATTATTTTCCCTCCATTTTAGGTATCTTTATATTGGGCGGTTGGTCTATAAAAACAGTGGTCACCTAATCGTGTATGAAATGAACCTGAGCCATTTCGTGGGAATGTATTATCACAAGTAGGTTTGAATGGATTTAAATACCATAAGCATTCTCCTATTTCATTTAGTCTATTTCCTGCTATTGCCCAGTCTGCTATATAGTAATGTATATCTGTTGGATTCATATTATATATATTTTGGAAGTTATATTTTCCATATAATTGTTCACTTGCGCAGTCAAATTGCCCCTGTTGATAAATAATATTCCTGATACTTCCGCCCTCCGAGAAATTCTAGCATATTCTCCTTCTGGAACGTTTACTCTGTTCATAATAACACTGGCAACTGCCTTCATGCCGATTGTCCCCGTTCTCCACCTGCTTCACACTGTACAATCCTTGCTAATAACTCCCTTTCAGAATATGCCATTTTTTTCACCTCTTGTTCTATATTATGCTTTTTCTGTAAAAATGTGTATATTTATATCCATTCAACTAACACTTCTTCTTATTCCCATCTTATTTTTTTTAGGAATAGCAAATCCTGCATTAAGTTCTTTTCTAAAATCATATGTTTTCGATTATGAATTTTACCAATAAGACATTTGTATTTTATTATTCTTATATTTGTTTATTTATATCTTTTGTATGTAAAATACTCCCTCTTATTTAGGTAAATATTTTATGTTGAATTATTAAAAAACTTTTTTACATTTTTCATATTTATAAAAACAAAACGTCAATAAAAATTAACGTTTTGTTTTAACTTTTCTTTTTAATTAATGTCACTATTTTTAAGAAAGATATTTCTTACTAAATTTATTTATATGAGTATTTAAATTTATGTATTCCTAGTGTTTTGTACTCTTTGTCATATTTCATAGCATAAATTTCATAATTGCCTTCATTATTAGGTATTTTGTTATACTCATTTAATGTTTTATTGTAGATTGAGTAATAAGAATATTCGTCTGCATAAAATATACTAGGAATCAATATTTTTAGTTCCGATTTAATTTTTTTACTCAAAATCCAATTATTGCTATTTTCAATACTATGTGTTAAATCATTTACATCTTCTTTATCATAATAAACATTTATAATAGTATATTCCGTTTTATCTTGTTCAATAGTTGTCACATCTTCCATTATTTCAAGCACTCCATTGCTTGGTAATTTAGCATCTATTATACTTCTGTAATCATCTATGTTACTATAATCTTGTTCAAATGTTGGGAAAAAGCAAAATGCACCATAAGCCAATAGAAAAAATCCTATTATAAATCCAGCCACAATATTTTTAGTACATTTAAATCCTTTATTCTTATATTTAAATCCTAGTACAATAGATAATATTGGAATTGGCAACCAACACCAAAACACCCACATAGTTTTTGTAAAGTTAAATCCATATGGATTTAATTTATTATTCACTAAACCTACAGAATATAATGCACCCCATAAACTTGCTATAGTTACTATAAATAAAATTATCATACCGCTTTTTATGAAATTCGGATTTTTATATTTTTTATCTTTCTTATTTTCTGAATTCTTTTCTATTTTTTTAAATTTTTCTCTAATAAAATTCATTAGTTCTATTTCACATTGATTTTTCTGAATTATTATTACAATATCTCTTATTCCATATTTCAAATAAAAATTTGTATCTGTTTCTACGAACTTTTGTATATCTGAATATTTTATTTTATAAGATATAGTTTCTCCAGATACTACAATATAATTTTCAAAAAATTCTGTATGAAATTCAATATCAATTCTTTTTTTCTCTTTCATAGTGTTAAATGATTTCTCTGCAATATTTTCAAGTCTTAATTTGTAAATTATCATAATAATTACTTGAACTATTATAAAGCAAGTTAATGTTTCTATACTATTTTTAGATAATATAGCAATTATTGCTGTATATATTAAATTAAGTATAGTTCCATATCTTATCATTTTCCAATACATTTCTGGAAAATATTTAACCATTTTTTTATATTCTTCAGCTGTTGATTTACTTTTATATGTAAATAAATATTTTTCATTACTTTCTTTTTCCATATTCAAACACCCCTATAATTACATTTTTTGTTTCTTTTATTTTGGATTTATTTTATTATTTTGCTATATTCCCAGTTTTCGCCTTTGTCTTTTGAAATAAATTCATAATATGTTTTTTCTGGTTTTTTACTATGATTTATAGTATATATTTTTACTTTTAATATTCCATTTTCTTCATATGGAACTCCTTTTATAAATAAATTTCTTTCTTCTATACTTCTAGGATGAATAATGTTTGTATTTTCAAAAGTCTTTCCTCCATTAGTGGTAATCCTTAATCCTCCATTTTCTCCATCTGTTCCTGCAAGACCAGGGTCATTTATAAATCCTATATTTTCATCTATAAAAACAAACTCTGCTCCATTATTAATTCGTATGTAATTATCATAAGTATCGTGAACTGATAACCATGTTTTTCCACCATCTTCTGTCTTTTCTATTCTTACAATTGACCTTTGAGCTAATATTGACTCTAAATAGGCTACTCTTATTTTCTTAATTCCATTAATGTTTTTCTCATATAATATATCTTCTTCTGGTACATTGCTTGGTAATTTATTGGTGTCATAACTGTTTATGTCTGTTTCATAATTTGTTTTATCATCGATGTTTATTTTATTATTGTTAGAATCTATCACCGTTACATTTTGTTTTATATTATAATTATGAGTATAAATTATTTTTCCTTCTTTATTATAAAGTCTAGTTTCTAAAACTTCATGTTTATATCCTAATTTTTCTTCAAATGGATCAAATTCACCTTTTCCATAGTCATCTACTATACTTTTATATTTACTTCTAAAAAAGACATTATAATAATCATAATAATCAACTTCTGTACTTAAAAATGACCTTACATAACCCACCATTTGTTTCTTATCTTTTTTTAATAAATGTTCTGCTATTATATGTTCAGGTGGTAAAAATGCAATATAAAACGATCCAAATATTGCTAAAAAGAAAGTTATACAGACTAGACATATTGCTACACAAATTTTAGTTGATTTTTCATTAGCCTTTATTATAATTTGTATCATTCCTGCAACAAATCCTAATATTACAATACAAATAGAAAAAATATATACACAATGCATAAATTCCATGCCACATGCATTTATAATTAATTTTATAATTGTAAATATTAATAAATACATTACTGTATATGTAAAAATACTAAATTTAATTTTATTTATAATTTCTTTCATAATTTCAACATTCCTTTATTTCTTATAATATAACATATAAATATTGTTAATGCTATTATTATTAAACAATACCATCCTGTACCTACAGCATATTCGTCTAAGATTTCAATTGTAGAATCTGTTAATCTCAATCTAAATACTTTTGAATTCATTTTATCTGTTTTGTAATATACACTATAACCTATTCCACTTCCCCATGCAATACCCTTCGTTACATACTTTATTGTAGCATTTTGTGGCAACTCAACTTTTTCGGAAATAATTTTATATACTCTTGAACTTTGATTATAATTACCTATTATTATAGATTCTCTTGTTATCATTATTATTATTGACATTAATACTTCTATTGTTATTATTAATACTATTATTATTTTTTTTAGCTTTTCCATTGATAACTTATTCTCCTATACTATCATTTGCTTAAATTTATTGTAACTTTCTTGTCTCTTATTGTCAAATTAAGTTTCAATATATTAGTATATTCGTTTCTTGTAATTGGAAATGTATAATAGCAAGTTACATCTCCATTTGAATGATATGTTCTTCCATTAGCTCCTTCTTTATTTGAAATAGCTGTTTCAAATATTTTTCCGTCTTGATTTTCTAACGTTGCTATTATATCTTCTTCAAAAGTATTTGATATTTCGTTTAAAAGTCTCTCTAATTCTTTTTCAGTTGGTTTATATCCTTTTCTAAATTTTTTTATTGTTAATTCTATATGCATTTCTGTGTACGTTCCTGTTGCTTCTTTTAATATTACATTATTGTTTTTATCACTATTATCTTTAACGCTATATATTAAGTTTTTTCTATTGTATAATTCTTCTGGTAACTCTACCTCTATGTTCCACTTTCCTTTAAGATTTTGACTAACTTTATTTGTCATAATACTTTCAGGATTTGATATTATATTTATATTTTCAAAGTTAAATATTAGTTTTTTACTTTTTGGATAGTTAGTAGAATACATTTTATATAAAAATTTTACACTATTATCTGTTCTTTCTATAACTTCTGATTGATAGCCTCCATTAGTGTAGTTGTTATTCATATTTTTATTACTAAATTCTATATTATGTTTTTTACAAAAATCTTCATATAAATCTGCTCTGTCATAATTACAATATATAAGATTATTGTTTTCATCTGAAATTATTAAATCTGATATTTCTATATTATATATTGATTCAATATTTCCTTCTGTTTTTACTTCAAATACTACGTATAGGTTGCAGTCATCCATTAAAATATTATCTATTTTTATTGATATTCCATTATTTTCAATGAAGTTCATATCTGTATTTTGAATATAACCATCTTCCGCCATTTGTATAACACCTTTGCTTGTTGTTTCAGGATTGAATATATTATTTATCAATTTTGATATATCTTTTGCAAAAACTACACCTGCTGTTATTGCTATAAAAGCAGATATAAGTGATATAAATTTAATTATTATATTTGAATGTATTATTGTATGCTTCTTTGTTTCAAATGCATTTAAAATTGCTTGCTCAAATTCTTGTGGTTCATATATCGGCTTTTGTATAACATTTTCAATTAAATTATCTATATTATTCATTGCTTAGACCTCCTTTGTAATTGTTTTTTATCTTTCCTTTAGCTCTTGAAAGTCTTGTTTTTACTGTGTTTTCATTTATACCTAATATTTTACTAATTTCTTTTGTAGTATACTTTTCTGCATAAAATAGAACAACAATTATTCTTTCTTCATATCTTAAATCTTTAATCATTGAATAAAAATCTAGTGTATCTTCTATTAATTGTTCATTACTATTATATTTAATATTTTCTTTGTAGAATTCCAAATTATAATTTTCTTCTAAATGATATTTTTTATAGTATTTGTTGCAATTATTTATTAATATTTTTACTATCCATGCTTTAAATTTGCTTGGCTCTTTTAATTTTTTTATGTATTTATATGCATCTAGCATTGTTTCTTGCATTATGTCTTGAATACTTTCCTCATCAGAAGTTCTCATTTTTGCTATTTTATATAAATTATTTTTTATCAGTAATATTGCGTGTGTAAATGCCTCTTTATCTCCTTTTTGTGCTTTTTTTATTAGTTCTTCCAATACATCTCCTCCTTATATGCATATATTTGTATCTATTATATAAGAGTTGTACAATAAATAAAATAGTTTCATTTTATAAAAAAAGAATATCTATTAAAACTATTAATAATATGGCATTTTCAGTTGTACAAATTATGGTTTGTTTGAAATAAATACTACTAGTGACGTTAAAACTGATGCTACTTAGTATGGAGTAGAAGGTCATCAGATCACCGTTGCAACTGCCTTCATACCAGTTGTCCACGCTCGCCACTGGCTTCACATTCAAATATCTATTGGACTAACACTTCTCACAAATTCTTTGGTAATATATTTGTGCATCTACTATATTGTATATTTCTAGCCTTTTGCTTGTATGTACTTTACTAGCTAATAAAATATTTTTTAACATTTCATACATACTTGTCTTTATTTCCGTGCCTATATTAAATTTTTCTGTACGTGGTAATTTGAGCAATATCGTAAGCATATATTCAATATATTTCTCTGTTTTTGGTATTATAATTAAATTATTATTTTTTCTTTCCATTCCATATTTTTCCAATCAAATCTTAATATAATGCGGAGACTCTATTTTGAATCTCCGCCATTTTTATACTGTTTGTACAGTGTTCAGTGCTACACAGAAAGCACAAACCAGCCCACGCTATCGTAGTAAACGTCATAAGGATTGTCAATACTAAACACATCCGCCAAAGGACAATTGAGACCACAGCAATTGTAGTAACCACCAACAAGCGAAACGCCACCAGCTTCATCCTCTTCAGTAATCTTACATGTATTACCTAAATCACACCATTCGCCTATCTGTCGACTTCCTGTATCTTCAAACTCATGCTTTGCATTTTCTGAATCCCAGTAATGACCTAAGTCCTTACTCTGATCACATACTGCTTTCCATGCATCCTTTACTTCATAACCTTTTTCTTCTATAAGGTATTTGATAAGTAATCCTAAGAAAGCAATTCTTTCCTTCGTCGTTCCAAGCCTGCTTTCTTTTTCTGGCAGAAATTCTTTAGCAACTCTCTTCCAGTCTTTCACTGATAATTTCCCAACTGCCGGCTTCATACCTGCCTTAAAGCAAATGTTACCTTCTTCGTCAAAACATGCATCCATCCGCTGTGCTCTAAAATCAGATAAGCCTGACTTTATTGCTGAAATCAATGCATTTTTGAACTTTCTCTGTTCTTCGGTTTCGGGTTCATGCTTAAGGAATTCGTCTTCAAGAGATAACGTACTTGCTTTAGCTATCGGAAAATATTTATCAATATATTCCTGCGTACCTTTTATCTCTTCCAGATTTACTCCTTCAGGGATACTAAAAATCTCGATCTTTCCTCCCTTAATACTTACCCGTGTGATATATCCTGTTATTGTAAGATCTCCTCCTACTTCAAACACTGTTCTTTGTTCTGTTGCATTACTCATATTGTATTCTCCTTTCAAAAAATATTATTTTTTGTGAACAACAGTATCGCATAAAAAACTATGCACTACCATAATTATACAATAATTTTACATAATTTTCAAGTTTTTCTCACATTTTTTTCATTTAATGTCGTTTATAATTCTTCTTCATCTTCTATTTGGTTTTCATATATCTTATTCTTTTCAAAATTTAATATACAATCGTTTATCTTTTTATAACTTTCATCTGAAATTTTAGTTTCCTTATTAAACCAATCAACTATAGAACGTCTACTCGCTCCTATTTTCTTACTAAATTCAGTATTACTAATATTGTTTTTTGTCAGAAAATTTCTTAATTGTTGTTTATCTATTTTTGTATATATTGGTAACATTTTTAATTCTTCATCTATTTCTAAAAGTTTTGCGATTGCATCAATCTTATTTTTATCTTTAATTCTCACAGAATAAAACTCATTATTGATTAAATTTTAACAATTGTTAAATCATTATAATAAAAAACATAGAGAATAAATTTACTCTCTATGTTTATATGTAATTTTATAAAATTTTTCTTTGTTTAAGAAACTTTTCAAATTCCTCTGCTGTTCCTTTAATAAAACTATCTTTTTTAAATGCTATTCCTAATTTTGCTTTACTAACTAAAATATAATATTTTTTTGTTTTTAATAAATATACTTCACTATTTGATTTTTTATTTTCATCAACTTTTAATTTAATAATAATTGTACTAATCTTTTGCTATTATCTTTGACTTTTTCTTCTATTGGTTTATTATATTCTTTGCAAAATTCTATTCCTAATTTTTCTATCATTTTAAATTCGTCTAATGAATTACAATATATATATCCATTATCCTCATTTGATTCTATACTAAATTTTATAAAGTCATCTTTAATAAACATTATATCTTCTGGTAAGCTTGGCTGTTTCCACTCATATAAACTATTAGCTGTTTCTTCTAATATCTGCTTCAACTCTTCTGTTATCTTAAAGATACATATATCATATAAATACTTTTCTTGTTCCCATTCTTCTCGTTCATATTTTATTCCCATTTGTAGAAAATTAATAGGAGTATTATTAATCTTTATTAAATATGGTTTTAATTTTTTCATCAATTGCTCAACATTTTTAATATATCTGCTATATTCCTCTGTCGTATTATTTTCTATATATTCATATGTTGATATTATAAATACAAAATATTGGCAATTATTACACATATACTCAATTATATTTCTATATTCTTTTCCTTTGATACTTATATTTATATCAGGCATATTTCCTCCTTTTTTAGTAGTCCATAATTGGCGAACCATAAAACCATATATGCGGAAAACCATGTCGCCCATTAATATGATAATGCCAATAATATCCAGGAACTCCTTCTTTATTTTTATCAATTTCTAATTTTCTGATTGGATATGGTGATGCAATATCCAATGCTTCCATTTGACTTTTGCACATTATATCCAATCCAATTTGTACTCTTATTTGAGCTTCAGTATAAGATATTGTATTACCAATAACTACTGTATTACCATTATGAGAAGCTTTCCAATAATTGTCATTATACTTGGTTTTTTCTGTCACTTTGGTTGTAGCTTTTGTTACGCTTTTAGTAGCTACCGTTGTAGTTTTCTTTTTATTAGTGCTTGTAATTCCTGATGATACAGCATTTGCTATTCCTGTAACAGTTGTTGTTACTGATTCTGCTAAATTTGTCCATGTATCTTGTGGTATTGCTGTTATTACTGCTGATACTATTAATGCACCTATGGCAGTTATAAGTATACCAGCATTTCCATATAATCTTTAGTGGTAAATGTTTGATTATTTATTTTTACATTTTTTGTAGTTGAGAAAAAATATATCATAAAAACATAGAGAATTTTCCCTATGCTTTTACAATCATATCAGCATTTAAAAATCTTCCCCATTCAGGATTATAATATCTACTTTGTAAATAATATAAACCTGTTTCTGTATCATAACGATAGCTTCTATATCTATATGGATTTATTATTCCTATATTTGTATTATCTGTTATATTATTTCCGTTCGCATCTGTTATGCTTATAATATTTCCCCAACTATCATATGTATAACTAACAATTTGATTAGAGAATATTTGTAAATTCTCTATTTTTCATTATAAAAATATCACTTTCAATATTTGAAATTAATATTTTAAATCTATTCTATTTTTACTAATTTAATACCTTTTTATTCATTTTTGTTAGTAATTTTAATATATAGTTAAATTACCTTCTTTCCAAGCTTTTAATGTCATTTCTGCATTAAATTTTTCAATAGGATTATTAGTGCTTTCTATTATATTTCTTAATACTTCTTGTGATTTGTCAATATTAATATTTAAACTTAAACTGTGAGAAGCTGCAATTGATCTGATATTTTCATCGTCATTAGTCATTAGTATATTATAAATTATTTCTGCATTATATTTGTCAGTACTTAATTCTTTATACAGTTCAGTAAGTTTTTTCATTGATTTATTATGTTTAAATATATTTGTTTTATTATAATCTTCCTTTTTTTTGCATAATTTCGCACATAGTTTTATAAATTTTTTAATATACTCATCATTCATATTTATTCTATAACCCTCCAAACATTTTTATTACACCTATTCCAAAATCATATTGTGCTTGATAGCTCTGACCTGCCAACCAATTTCGAACTGTCATACCATTTGATATTGGCTGAATACTACTGTAATATGCACTAATTTGTTGATGAACGCTTTTGCTTATCGGAATAAGATTTTTAGGATTTTGTATTAGTTGCACATCAAATCCAGATTTTCTTATTTGAGATTGTTCAACTATATGATGCCATTGATTCCCTGCTCCTGGAGAACCAATTGCTTTCTTAACTTGACGAAATGAGTTGTAACCCTTATTCTTATTGTTGTTATTTGGAGGTATGGAGTTGCTGTTCCTCCTCCCATGTAACTAAAACTATCTCCATGTGTTTTAGGAGTTTCAACTTTTTGTAATGATGATTTTACTCCAAAAGCTGAATCCCATGCACTACTTATACAATTCAATGCAACTGATACTCCATAACTAATATTCTCCCAAATAGCTGGCCAATAAAGACTAACTGTAGTAGTAACTGTACCAATAAATGGTAATGCTATTGCAGTATATCCATCTGGATCATAATAATTTACTGGATTGTTACCACAATACATATATATATTTGTTCCTAATGGATGTCCTATTAATAATATTCCATCTGCATTTAGGAATCTTCCCCATTCAGGATTATAATATCTACTTTGTAAATAATATAAACCTGTTTCTGTATCATAACGATAGCTTCTATATCTATATGGATTTATTATTCCTATATTTGTATTATCTGTTATATTATTTCCGTTCGCATCTGTTATGCTTATAATATTTCCCCAACTATCATATGAGTATGAAACTATTTGAGTTAAGTTGTTATTTAATATTCCTATTATATCATTTTGTGCATTTTTTATATAATAGTATTGTACTCCATTATAATTTAATCCTATTATTAATCCATTTTCATCATATGTATAATAAATTATATTATTTCCAGTTTGTTCATAAATTACTTTTGTTCCATCTAAATAGTAATTTGTTATTGTTCCATTTACTGTCTTTTGTGTTCTAATTCCACTTTCATTGTATTTATATGTTATTGTTTGGTTCTTAGTATTGTTACTTATTCCTGCTAATTGCCTTCCATTTTGCCATGTATATGTATTTCCATCGTATGTTAAAGGATTTCCTGCTGCATCATATGTAATAGCTTTTCCATTATAATTTGTTAATTGATCTTTCCAATTATCATTTCCATATGTATATATAATTGTATTTAATGCTGTTGCATTTTCTGGTAATGTGTATTGTTTCGTGTATGCATATTCCTTTTTATTTAATATGTTTCCATTAGTATCATATGTATATATTATAGTTTTATCTAGTACCTTATTATCTTCTCTAGTTAATCTATTTGCTCCATCATAATAATACTCTATTGATTTATCTCCTACTTTTATTGTCTTTATATTACCATTCATATAATATTCATATTGGATTGTAGTATTATTACCATTAGTCATTTCTTTTACATATGTTGTTGTCTTATTTCCATTTTCATATGAATATTTTGTTTCATAATCTCCTATTTCATTTGAAATTATGTTTTTACTCATTCTAGATAATCTATCTGTTTCTTTTTTCCATATACTATTATCAGAAACCACACTATTTAATCTATTATAATTATCGAAATTATACTTTGTATTATATTGTGTATCATTTAATTTGTATTTTATATTGTTTACATTGTTATTTATATCATATTCGTATTCTGTTGTAAATCCATTACTATTAATTTCTTTTACTAATCTTTGTGCTAAATCGTATGTAAAACTTTTTGTATTATTATTAATACTATCTACTATCTGTTTTATATTAGAATCAGCATTATATACATATGTATATGATCCATTTGTGCCTTCATTTTTAGTTAATCTATTAAATCTATCATATGTATATGATAGTGTTTGATTATTAGCAAATGTCTCACTTTGTAAATTTCCATTATTTTCCCCATAATCTTTAGTGGTAAATGTTTGATCTCCTATTTTTACTTGTTTCGTATTTCCAAATTCATCATATTCAAATTTATATGTTGTATCTCCAGCCTTTATAGTTTTCAGTTTATCATTTTCATATGTATATTCATTTTTTGCCTTTACATTGTTAGAATGTTCTTTAACTTCTACTTTAATTAATCTATCCATATTATCATATGTATACTCAAAATCACTAGTAAATCTTCCTTCTGTGTCATTGTAATATGTTTCTTCTTTGTTAGTCATCATTCCTGTATCAGTATCATATGAATAATTAATTGGACTATTATTTTCATCTATACTTCCTTTTTTACATTTTTTTACATTTTCTCCTTTCTTTTATTATATTTATATTAGTTATATGTATTGTTTTCAATATATATAGAAAAAATGGAAATTTTTATCATAAAAATGGAAAAAATGGAAAAAAAAGTAATATTATTGTATTGCTTTTTATTTATCACGACTATATAATGAATAGGGGTGTGTGTTTTGATAAGTATGCTTATTGCTGATGATAATAAAGATTTTAGTATTTGTATGTTAAACTCTATTGTAGAAAAAAACTCAGATAATATAAAAATTCAAGGTATAGCTACTAATGGATTAGAAGCTTATCAAAAAATAAAAACATTACAACCTGATGTTGTATTGTTGGATGTTGAAATGCCTATTATGAATGGTTTTCAAGTAATTCACAAATTATATGAAGAAAATTGTTCTTTACCTCGAATATTATTAGTTACAGCATTTCCTGTTTTAATAAATTCATTTGATGAAGCTCAATTAGTTGATGGAATAATTTTTAAACCATTTGACTTTTCTGCTTTAAATAGATATTTAGTGCAGTTTTGTAATGAAACTAAAATAGATAGCTTAAAAGAAAGAATAACTAATATCTTAGATAATTTTGAATTCAATATTAATAGTCTAGGATATTCTTATCTAATTGAATGTATACAATTATGCTTTGAAGACTTAAATTATATAAAAGATTTTGAAAACCTTCTATATCCACAAGTTGCTAATATATATCATATAACTAATTCTTCAAAAATCAAATGGGCAATTGAAAAAAGCATTAATTCTATGTTTAGATATACCAAGACAGAAACTTTAAAGAGCTTTTTTCCTAATGCGAAAAAACTTTCACCTAAGTCTTTTATAAAAAAAATTATTGATCTATTATCAAAAAACTAATGAAATATATTATTTTTAATATCAATATAAAAATCCTAAAAGAACTACTTCTTAGTCTCTTTAGGATTTTTATACAATTTCATTCTATTCTTGTTTTATCGCTATCATTAATTCATTTGATTGTACTATTTTTTATATAATGCGGAGACTCTATTTTGAATCTCCGCAATTTTTATACTGTTTGTACAGTGGTAAGTAGCTACACAGAAAGCACAAACCAGCCCACGCCATAGTAGTCAACGCAATTAGGATAGTTGATACTAATCACAACTGCCAAAGGATAATTGTAACCATTGCTAAAGTAGTAACCACCAACAAGCGAAAAGCCACTGGCTTCATCATCTTCAGTAATCTTAAATGTATTACCTAAGTCACACCATTCGCCTACCTGCCGACTTCCAGTATCTTCAAAGTTATACTTTGGATTTTCTGAATCCGCGTAATGACCTAAGTCCTTACTTTGATCACATACTGCTTTCCATGCATCACTTACTTGATAACCTTTTTCTTCTATAAGGTATTTGATAAGTAATCCTAAGAAAGCAATTCTTTCCTTCGTCGTTCCAAGCCTGCTTTCTTTTTCTGGCAGAAATTCTTTAGCAACTCTCTTCCAGTCTTTCACTGATAATTTCCCAACTGCCGGCTTCATACCTGCCTTAAAGCAAATGTTACCTTCTTCGTCAAAACATGCATCCATCCGCTGTGCTCTAAAATCAGATAAGCCTGACTTTATTGCTGAAATCAATGCATTTTTGAACTTTCTCTGTTCTTCGGTTTCGGGTTCATGCTTAAGGAATTCGTCTTCAAGAGATAACGTACTTGCTTTAGCTATAGGAAAATATTTATCAATATATTCCTGCGTACCTTTTATCTCCTCCTGATTTAATCCTTCAGGGATACTAAAAACCTCGATCTTTCCTCCCTTAATACTTACCCGTGTGATATTTCCTATTATTGTAAGATCTCCTCCTACTTCAAACACTGTTCTTTGTTCCGTTGTTTTACTCATATTGTATTCTCCTTTCAAAAAATATTATTTTTGTGAACAACAGTATTGTATAAACAACTATAAACTACTATAATTATAAAACAATTCTACATAATTTTCAAGTGTTTTTTGTTTTATAATAATTCCTCTTTTTTCTCCTTTTTATACTTCTAATATTTATTATCATAAGCTAACTGTTAATAAAAATAAAAAGAAGAAAATCATTTTTCAGACTTTCTTCTCTTATTATTGAATATTTTATTTTCTATATTAATATTCTTTTAAATCATAATTAAGTAGTATATCTCCATCATATAAATATTTAATTGTAAAGAAAGGAGTATCTTCTTTTATTTTTTCTATAAATATTTTATCGCCTTCCCATAAGTTTAAACTTGTTACTTTGTCTTTGTCTACCCATTGTAATTCTCCTTCATTGCATTCTATTAGTTTTCCTGTAAAATCGTTTGATGTAAATACATATATATATTCAGTTTCACAAATTGTATTTATAAATGTTAGTATACCTCTTAAGCTTACTGAATTTAGTGTAAGCCCTGTTTCTTCTTTTACTTCTCTTATAACACATTCTTCTGGGCTTTCTTTATCTTCAAATTTTCCACCTATTCCTAACCATTTTCCTTCATTTATGTCGTTTTTCTTTTTTGTTCGGTGTAGCATTAGGTATTTTCCTTCTTTTTCAATATAGCAGATTGTTGAAAGTATCATATTTTTCCTCCATTTTCTATGTTATTAATTTCTAACTTGTAGCTATTGTATCATAATTTTATTTTAGTTACAACTAAAAACACATATAATAAACAACTCTTAAATTTAAAATTCTTAAGAGTTGTTTATTATATGTCTTAACACTAGCAAGTAGATTTTTCTTTACTTATTAATTTTATTCTAATATGTTTAGAATCTTCTTTAGTAGTTTCAAAATACTCCGATAAGTTTTCTCTAAAATAATTATATATGTCTTCAAAGAATTCTTTTGGTATTTCTAATTTCTTAATATATTCTACTAATTCTGTGTTATCTCCTAATCGATTTTTTTCACTACCAAATACTAATGTATTGCTGAATTCTGCATTATCATCTTGTTCAAAAGAAATCATTAGGAAACAATAATCTTTTTCATTTTGTGAACTGTATTGCTTTGTTTCTAAAATAACTAAGCGTATTTGCCAAACTAATACAGTTGACTTTTCTGATGAATTAGAAATTTTAAAAATTTCTATAATCTTTTTTACATAGTCTTCTAAATTTTCTACAACAACTTTTGGTATTCTCTTTTCTGCTTCTTCCCGTCCTTCAAAAACCTCTAATGCTAATTGTTTTACATCACTCATTTTTGTTTCTCCTTTCACTATTAATAATAATTAATTAGTTACTTATTAAATTTAATTTTTATAAATATATCATATTTAACATAATTAGTCAATCATTTTTTGTCTTTTAATAATATATATAATTCCTGTAATTAATAGAATGCCTAATATAATTATACTTATTACCCATACTATATTGTTATTTTTATTTAATTTATCTATACTATTACTACTATTTTGTTCTTCTAAAATAGCAGATAACTTTTCTGCTCCACTTTCTCTTTCTTGCTCATATTGTAATTCTTCTTGCTCGTTTCTTCTATGAACTATTAATTCATATTTCTTATTTGTTATTCCATCTTCTGCTAGTACATTTACTTGTATAGTATTATTTCCAACTTTCATTTCATTGTTTCCTATAATTGATACTTGCGCTTTTGTACTCTGTGGTATTGCTAGTATTTCTATTTTTTCTGTTTGATTTGGTATTTCTACTTTATAATTGGTTATATTATAGTCAAATTCTGGATTTAGAAAGCCTTCTCTTACTGCAAGGATTTCTAAATTTGCATTTGCTAGTTCTATATTTGTAGTTTTTGTTACATATATTTTATATGTTTCTTCTTTTGTTTTATCTTCTGATATAACATGTATTTGGATTATGTTTTTTCCTATTTTTAAATTTGTATTTCCTGTTACTGTAACTGTAGCATTTGCATTTTCTGGAATTGCTGTTATTTCTAAATTTTGTAGTGTAGAATCTGCTATAAAATAGTATTCTTTTACATCTTTTTTAAACTCTGGGCTAATTCCTTCATGGTTTAACCTTAATATACTTAAATATGCTGAATTACTTGCTCCGAGTTTGTTCTATATTATCTGATATTTGGTTTATATTATTTTGGGCTTGTTTAGTTTTTAGTTCTATATTACTATTGTCAATTTCTAGTTTTTCTCCTTGTTCATTATAGAATTCTCCAAACACTGCAATATTAGTGTTTTCTTCTTGTAAGACTTTAAATTTGAAGTTTTCAGTTTCTATACCTTGTTCGTTTTTTCCTGTGCTACTTACCCAAGTATAAATTATTCTATTGTTAGAATAGTTTGAATTCTCAGGTCCTTTTATATATTCTAATTTTGATGAATCAAAGTATATTTCAAGCGTACAAGCTGCAATTGGTGTATCTGCAATTTGCACTTTTATATTAATTTCTTCGTCTTTTTTTATTGTTTCTTTATCGGAAATTATATTCATTTTCGTTTGTGCAAAAGATGTTTGATTTATTAGTAAATTTATTAACATGCTTATTATAATTACAGTACATATTATTGTTATACTTTTAATTTTTTTCATTGTTTTCCTCTTTCTTTTTTAGTAAGTCGTTGGCGTGGGAGCGGACAATTTAAGACTTTATTTTTTCTTCTGGGCTTCCGATTGGGGACAGTTCCTAATCTATCCAAATTATTTTTGTTTATTACTTTTTGTTCTTCTCTATCTTGTTTCCTATTAGTAACCGTCCCCAATGTAGTCCACAATCTACCTTTGCTCTATTAATTTTAAAGTTAGTATATGCCTTTGTATTTTTAATAAATCTAGTGAGCTAGGATTTTGCCCATTCTTACTTATATTTCCGTGCTTTTAGGAATAGACCGTTTAGTTTTTCTATTTCTAGTATATGCCTTTGAAGTACTAATAAGTCTAAACTATTTATTTTGCCATCTCCATTTACGTCTCCATATATTACTATATAATATTCCATTTTAATAACATCATTCTCATCTACTAATCTAATTTTACTTTCAGTTCCAACACTTTGCCCTTCTGTTAGTTCATTACCTTTATAGTCATATATTTTAATGCTATATGAACTTTGTATTTTTTCTTTTATATCTTCTACCTTTAATTTTTCGATATCCCAGCCTGTTATTTCATTTTGTACTACCTTTAAACCTTCATCAAAAACAATTTCATCTTCTCCTAGCTTTTGTACTACTGTTACCTCTATTTCACTTTTAAAGCCACCTTCCTCAGTAATTACATTTATTTTAGTTTTTCCTTCTTTAACTGCTATTATATTCCCATTATTATCTATTGTAGCAATTTGTTCATTTTCTGAAGAATATGTCACATTTTTATTATCTGCATCTGTTGGAAGAATGATAGGTGTTACAATAAAACGGTCACCTTCTTGCATAACTAAATTTTCATTTGTTAGCTCTATACCTGTTACAGGATTATATACTTTAATTTCAATTTGCCCTTTTACTTCGTTTTCTTTTGCCTTTACTGTAATTGTTGTAGTTCCAGATTTTTGTGCTACTATATTTCCGCTATTATCTACTGTGGCTATATTAGGAGCGCTTGAAGTATATTCTACTTCATGGTCTTTTGCTTCATCTGGTAATATTTCTACTTTTAATTTTACATTTTCTCCTTTTTTAAGTAGCGTTTTATCAGCTGAAACATTTATTTTTTCTATTTGTATTGTTGGTAATTCTTTTAAATAATTTTGAAATACATAACCCATCATTCCGATTTGGAAGAATTACCCTATCCCATAATTCTCCGAGATTGTCTTCCTTTTGCAATTCTTGTCATTACTACATTTCTATCAACCTTTGTTAATAACTCATACGAGGTTGATGGACCTGAACGTACATTTAAAGTATTGGTTACATCTGCATATACTTTTGTGTTATCCGAAGAATAATCACTTTCTAAAATATTTGGATTTTGTGTTGACATCTCTGGCATATTATTATAAACAGGTATAATAAAAGTCATACTATTTTCTAGTATTCCTGTGTTACTATAACCGTTATAAATAGATCTAGACTCACTATATGGAGCTAATACATTTGTCATATATTGATGCCAAAATAGTTCTCCTCCTGTGTTAGAAGTCACATGGAACTTTTGTAAATATAGTGTATCTTGTCCTACATTAATATAACTAGAACCTATGAAAATTCCACCACCAGTAATAGCTTTTTCCTTGTTGTCCCATGGAATTAAATATTTAGCTTTAGTAGCTTCACTTGCACCTTTTCCATCACGTGCATACCTAAGTCCATTCTTTATAGCTCCCATTGGCTCACTTGAACTTGTTGCTCCTATATTATAAAAATTATATAAGCCTTCAAAACCTGCTACCCTTCCACTAATAGAACTGTGTGATAAGAAAGGCCCTACCTCTTGTTTTATTCTTGAGGCTAAATGATATGTGGAAACTTTTGATGTTTTTCCAGCTGATAAAATAAGGTCTGAATATTTGCTATTCATAGTTACTATATTTCCTGAACTTGTTACATAATCTACTATTTTATTATAGAACTCAGTTCCATATAATATTTTTTCAATTCCATCTACATTATTTGTTTTTTCATCATAAGAAAGTGCTTCAAACTGAAAAATTCGAACTTCATTTAAAAAGTTTCTAGGATCCATAGTATATTCTAAAGCCCTTCTTGAACTGTCTACCCAACCTGAATCTACCTCAACATTATACTCACCAGGTTTAGTATTTTTCCACCTATCAGAATATGATTTAGGTACTAGGTTTTTTCCAAATACATTTTCATTATTTATAGCATAATTCCAATCTAAGTTTGTATATAATGAAACAAACCTCCAATTGGGATGATTTTTTTGTAGTTCTTGTAAATATGGTTTATAACTATCTGGAAAACTATCTATTCCATCTCGCTTATCTGTACAATATGATATGTTTATAAATGCATTAAAAAATAAAATTCCTATTATTATTATAAAAATTTTTATATATTTCATATTACTTGCCTCTCTCAAAATTCCTTGAATTTGTACTCTTTACTATTTTATATCATTCCCTTGCAACTGGGAAAATATGCAAATAATAGTGTACAATTGCCCTCTCGACAAAACTTCTTATTTTTCGCTATTGAAATCATGAACGCTTTATGTTAATATTGTTTTGTTTAGTATTTTAAGTTTTTATTCAAACTTTTAGGATATTCTTTCCTAAAATATTTTCCAAAATTTTTTTAAATTTATACATAAAGGAGATGATATTATCGATTTATTAGAATTAAAAAATGATTATACATTTAAGCGTATCTTTGGATTTGTTGGAAACGAAGAAATTACCAAAGGTCTATTAAATTCTATATTAGAAGAAGAAGTTTCTCAAGTTGTTCTTGATTGTAATAAAATTATTGAGGCTGACTTATTAGATGATAAACTTGGAATTCTTGATATACGTGCTAGAATTAATGATTCAATTGATTGTGATATTGAAATGCAACTAGTTGATCAAAACAATATTGAGAAAAGAATTTTATTTTATTTAAGCAAAATGTATAGTCAAAATATAAAAAAAGGACATAACTATTTTGAAGCTAATAAATGCATTGCTATTTTATTTACAGACTTTGATATTAAAAGTCTTAAAAATATTGAGAAATACATGACTAAATGGAATTTTCGTGAACAAGAATATTGTGATTCAATATTGACAGATTCACTTGAAATTTATATAATAGAAATGCCTAAGGTAAAAAAATACTCAGAAGGTAAAAAATTAGATACTTGGGTAAATTTTATAATAAAGTCAGGTGATATTGATATGAGTAATGTAGAAGAACCTTTAAAAAAAGCTAAAAAGGTTTTAGAAGAAATAAGCAAAGATGAACGTGAAAGATATTTAGCAGATTTACGTGAGAAATATGTATTAGATCAAAATAATTTAGTTAAAACAGGCTATGACCGTGGTTTGGAACAAGGAATTAAAGATGGCTTTGAGAAAGGTATTAAAGAAGGTCTTGAACAGGGTCTTGAGCAAGGTATTGAACAAGGTTCACAACAACAGCAACTTGAAATAGCAAAAGAAATGAAAAATCAAAATTATACAAATGAAGAGATTCAAAAAATAACTAAATTAAGTAAAGAAGAAATTGAAAAATTGTAATTTAATTCTAATTTAAAATACTAAACAATTAATAATAACAAGAATAAAATTTTCTTATATGGCTTTGCCACTTAAAACATTTTATTTTTCCATAATCTTTTCTAAAGAGACTTACTATTATTGTGTATGATTTTCCTTAGAATATAAAAAAGATAAGATATTTATTTGTGACTATTTCACATTTTAAATTTCTTATCTTATTTTTTACTTGTTGTTTATATTGTAGTATATTCTACTTATTTGCAATTGCTTGTACAATAAGTCTACTCCTTGAATAATTAACACATGTAATTAAAGTAACTATTTTATTTCCATTAGTTTCTTGTCCTATTGGTGCTGTATTTTGAGGTTTTACTCTATATATATCATATATACTATAAATAACTTTTCCATTTTTATTATCTGTTAAGTATAGTTCATCCCCTTTTTCTAAATTTATTAAATGATTAAACATATTTTCTTGGTCATAGTTATGACCCGCAATGCAAAAGTTTCCTACCTCATTAGGTTCAGGTCCAAAGAATTTTGAAGAGCAAACTTTCATTCCATCAGTTGTATAATCTTTAAGTACATTAGTTTCTAAATTTATTTTTGGAATTTCTAATTTTGCAATAACTTCATAATCCATATATGTTTTTGGCAAAATTTCTATCTCTACTGGAATAACTGGCACAAGTGGTATTTCTTCTGCTACTTTTTCTACTACTGGTTTATTTCCTTCTACTAATTTGATTTTATTTTCTTTATAAATACCAAACCCCACATATATTATAATACAAAAAAGAATTCCTAAAATGGCAATTCTAATTTTACTTTTTATTTTATCTTTTTTCTTTTTCCTTCTTAATTCTCTTTTTCCCATTTTAAACCTCCTAAATAGAAGTTATATGATTTTTTTAGCAATTTGTTGAAGTAATGGGTCGCTTCATAAGGTGGCGACCCCTACAATCAACTTTTTTAATTAATATATAAATGTTATTTTTTCTTTCTTAATGCTACATATGCTATTATTAATATTGCTACTATTGGTAATATACTTAAATATATTGTATTACCTGTTTTTGGTAGAGTACTTGGCGTTTCTTGTTGAGGTTTATTCTCTTCTACTGGTGGTACTTCTTCCTCTGCTGGTGGTACTATTTCAGCTGGTTTTTCTTTTACAGAAATTGAAAAAGTTTTGCTAGCAATAACACTATCACTATTGTCCCTATCTATTAGTTTTAAAGTAATAGAATAATCTCCATAACCGCTAAATATACCTCTTGCTTGCAACTTTTTAACTACATCTTTTCCACCTATTGCATCTCCATCTGCGCTTCCCCATCCACTTTGAATAATGTCATGTTCTAAACTTTGGCTATCTGTTGCAAGAAGTTGTACACTCTCTCCATTTGGAGTTACTGCTTCTGCTATTATTCTTGTGTGTTCATAACTTTTACCCATAGTACTTGATATAACTATTTCCATATTCTTTTCTTCTTTTGGTATTATTTCTCCTGTATAATTAAGGCTAATGACATAATCTACATATACTGGTTCTACAATTAAATTTTTAATAATAGGAACTGTAATATCATCAATAGGGTTTGCATCTGGGTCGCCTAAACCTGTTAATGTAATACTTAAGTCAGTAGGATTTGTAGTTATTATTCCTTCTTTTGCTTTAAAAGTAACGCTTGCACTATTACGTGGTGCTTCAGTTCCTCCTGCATTGTAATAGTATGTTAGTATAACTTTAGAGCCTGTATTATTTGCTGTTCCACCTTCTGCTGATACGTATTCTAATAAGTTTTCGTCATAATCTACATTTACTGTATATGCACCCATGTTTTGCCCAAATGCAACATTTAGGGTTACAGTTTCTCCTGGATGTACTGTCTGTTTAGTTGTTGTAATATCTAAATTATTTAAAGTTGCTGCATAAATTTTAGCTGTAAATGTTAGTAAAAATAAAACAAGAAAAATTGCAATTATATTTACTATTTTTTTCATAAAAAATTTCCTCCTTTTTTATATTTTATAGTAAATATTATTTCAAATTTTCTTGTTTTTAGTTTAGAAAGTTTTTGCGCAGTAGGATTTTTTTTCCAAATTTTATATTTTGCTCTTTATCCACTCTAAAACAAATTCAAAAACTTCCTCTCTATTTACCTCATTTAGCATCTCATGCCTTCCATTAGGAAATAATTTTAAAGTAACATCTTCCTTTCCTACTTCTTTTAGCATATCATATACACGTTTTACTCCTTTTCCATTTTCTCCAACTGGGTCTTTTTCTCCTGAGAAAATTAGAATAGGAATATTTGGTGTTTTTTCTATATTTTTCTTTTTATTTAAATACATACTTCCTTTAAACAATTCTAAATAACTACTTGCTGTAAATTTGCAATTTGGGTTTGTGTCTTTTATATGTTCTTCTATTATCTTTTCATCACTTGTTGTCCAGTCAACTGGTGTTTTATTTGGCTTAAATTCTCTATTAAAAGAACCAGTTACGGCTGATGCTAATAACTTGCTTTTATATTTTTTACCTTTAAACATTACAATTAATTTAGCAAGTATACTTCCTGTTAATAAACCTGCTTTTTGCCCACTTGTACCTGTTATAATAGCTCCATTTAAGTTATCATCATATAAAGTAAGGTATGTTCTTGTAAGTAATGACCCCATACTATGCCCCATAATAATATATGGCAAATTGGGATATTCATTTTTTATTTTATTTTGTAAAATATGAATATCTTTTGTTAAACAAAACCATCCATCTGTATTAGTAAAAAATCCTAATTCCTCATCTGTTTTTGCAGTTTTACCATGTCCTAAATGGTCATGGCCAACAACAATAAAACCATTGCTTTCTAAAAATGAAGCAAACTCATCATATCTACCAATATGTTCTTCCATTCCATGTACCAACTGAACTACAGCTTTATATTCACTTTTTTCCTCATCATACCATTTTTTAGCATAAATGTCTTTTCTTGTACATGATTTAAAATTAAATTCTTCTATCATATTATTATCTCTCCTTTTTTAATTTTATATCACATTTATTATTAATTATCAATTTGATTTTTTTTAATTTATAGATATTTTATAATTTTTGTGTTAAAATATTCATATATACAAAAACAAGAATAAAATTTTTAAAGAAAACTCACTATTATTGTGTATGATTTTCCTAAGAATATAAAAAAATAAAGGAGTAATGAATGGAATGAATGAATATATGAAAATTGCAAAGGAAATGGCTGAAAATGGAATGCATTTAAATGAAGGAGGTCCTTTTGGTGCTGTTATTACTGATAAAAATGGAAATATAATAGCTACTCGGAAATAATCAAGTTCTAAAAAATAATGACCCAACCGCACATGCTGAAGTAACAGCTATAAGAAATGCATGTAAAAAGCTAGGCACTTATGATTTATCAAATTATGTACTATATACTTCATGTGAACCATGCCCTATGTGTTTATCTGCAATAATTTGGTCAAATATAAAAGAAATATATTATGCTTGTACTCGTGAAGATGCTGGGAATATTGGTTTCCGAGATGATTTGATTTATGAATATTTAAAAGGAAATGAAAAAGATTTAATTAGTTTGGAGCAGATTGATAGAGATGAGTGTATTGAGACATTTGAGAAATATCAAAAAGAAAATAAAACTATTTATTAAAATATTTTTATTAAGGAGTGTCCCCCGACGTTCCGAATTAGCAAGGAAAATGACTGTCCCTATCGTACGAGGTGTATGTATATGAAGTTAGAATATGTTGTTACAAATAATGATAATGGTAAGAGTGTTAAGGATATTCTTCTTTCTTGCCTACATATTTCACATAGGTTGCTTATTACTTTGAAAAGAGAGAATGCCATTTTTTTGAATGGTTTGCCAGCTTTTGTTTATCAAAATGTGGGTGTTAATGATAAGATAAGTGTTTCTTTTGATTATGCTGAAGATAACTCTAATATTGTTTCTAAGCAAATGTGTTTGGATATTGTGTATGAAGATGAATGGCTTTTAATTGTAAATAAGTATGCGGGTATTCCTGTTCATCCTTCTATTTTACATTATGAAGATAGTTTATCTTCTGGAATTAAGTTTTATTTTGATTCTATTGGTTTAAATAAGAAAATTAGACCTGTTAATCGTATTGATAAGGATACTTCTGGATTGGTTGTTTTTGCTAAGAATGAGTATATTCAAGAAGCTTTGATTAAACAAATGAAGGAAGGTAGTTTTGTTAAAGAATATATTGCTATTGTAGAAGGATTTTTTATTAATAATGAAAAAAGTGGAACTATTAATATGCCTATTAGCAGAAAAGAAGGTAGTATTATTGAAAGATGTGTATGTCCTTCTCGGCAGTCCTTCTGTTACTCATTATGAAATATTAAAAGAAGCAGAAAATGCTCGGAATTAAGTTTTCAGTTATAAAGTGTAAATTAGAAACTGGTAGAACACATCAAATTCGTGTACATATGGCTCATATTGGCCATCCTCTTTTAGGAGATGATTTATATGGTGGTAATACTAGTTTAATTAGTAGACAGGCATTACATAGTTATACTATTTCTTTTATACATCCTATTACAAAGCAAAATGTTTCATTTGAAGCTTCTATTCCAAGTGATATAAATTTCTATGAAAAATGAAAAAGCTCAGCTTTAGGCTGAGCTTTTTCATTTTTCATAAGCAAATCTGTAAGCCGGGTTCTGTCGTGAATAGTCATTTATCTACTCTGTATATCACTATACAGCTCAAAGCCACCATGTTTAGAAGATGGCGAGCAGCCTTAGCCTTCTTTTTACGGTGTTGCTCCAGATGGGGTTTACACTGACCCTCTATGTCACCATAGAAGCGGTGAGCTCTTACCTCGCCTTTTCATCCTTACCTAAATTTTAGGCGGTTATTTTCTGTTGCACTTTCCTTAAGGTTTCCCTCACAAGACGTTATCTTGCATCTTTGCTCTGTGGAGCCCGGACTTTCCTCGTACGCTGTCTTTCGACCTTGCTATACGCGACTATTCAATTTACTTACAATATTTATTTTAGTATATTTTTCGTTAAAAGTCAACTGAAATTAAAAATACCCTAAGAACTCAATCTTGAATTTTTAGGGTATTTACTACATTTTAACAATTGTTAATCGTTACTATTACTTGAAGAAGCTTTTGCATCAGCTGCTTGATCACTATAATATGAACAGAAAATCATTAATACAGCTTTTTCATCTAAAGTACATTCTTTTGAAATCCTCACATCAAAATCATTAAAAAAGAAATTAGAATTATAGTCTGCTATTAAATTTCCTTCGATATCATACATTTCTCCATTTGTGTTAAAATAATTAAATGTAACCGTTGCAATCTTATTCTGGTTAATATCATAAATATCATATGCTTCACCAAAAACTTTAAATAATCCAACCATTTCAAGAGTCTCTTCATCTTCTACATAAATTGAATGAGAATCCTGAGTAATAAAATGGTATGCGTCTCCTGCATAACCAATTTTATTATCACTTAAATCATACATTGTTAGTGGATCAGTAATGAACTTTAAGATATTGCCTTTTACCTTTACAAAATCTTCATTTTCTTTTAAAATATTGATTGTTGTTGATAATCTAAAGTTTTTGACATCACACTTATAGTTCGTAGAATCTCCTATGTCTGCTTTATGATTAGAAAACAAAGCAACTCCAATTATAACTACAAATAATATACCACAAATTAAGTTCCGTATAGCTTCTTTTTTCATTTTAATACCTCCATTTTTTAGTATTATTTTAACATTATATATAAATATTATATCACTTTTTACATAATATTTCAAATATTTAAGGCATTTTCCATCAAGTTTTTATATTTCATATAATATAACTTTTTATCTTTTAAATTTATAGCGTTTTTCATTTCATTTAATAATATATAAGTTTTATTTGTAAATATTTGTGAACTTTTTGTATTTACAGAATTTATAACAAGATTAAAATATTCTTGTGCTTTTGTAACTTCTTTTTGCATATCTTCCCATTTATCATCTTCTAATAATACATAAGAGTTTATGATATGAGCTTTTGTATATTCAAGATTTTCTTCATAATTATCGTTAGAATATTGATTAATATATATTGGTATAATTGCATATAAACTAGCCAAACTATTTAAAGTAGCTCTTTTATCTTCTCTTTCAATATTTAATATTAACGCATCTAAATTATTTGAAAATGATAATATATCATCATTTTTTATGTTTAAACTGTGTAAATCAATCATTATTGTTGTCCAACTTGTGTGTAACAATTCGGCTGTATTTTTTATATAGTTCCAATCTATTTCATTTTCTTTTATATTTAAAATATTTTTGCTTTGCACATTATATTTTGTATAATCTGTATCTCCTCCACTTTCTGAAGAACCAGATGAGTCACCTCCCGAAGAACTTGAAGACTCTCCCCCTTGCGATTTTTCTTCCGAACCTTGTGAAGAAGAGCCTGAAGAAGAACTATTATTAGATTTTTCTTGACCTTTTATTGTATTTTGTTCTAATAATACAGAATTAGAAAATGGTATATTATTAAGAGCATTTGTCATTCCTAGCAGTTTAGTTTCAATATAATATATTTCTTCTTTTATTTTATCTTTTGTAGTGTCATCTCCACTATTGCTAAAAACCATTACAGCTCCAAATACAATTGCTAAAATAATAACAACGCATATAAGCAAAATTAAATATTTTTTATTTTTCATATTAAAAATTTTCCTTTCATATACATAAACGAATTATTTATAGTATGAATTAAAAATTTCAAAATTATTCCTAGTATAGTTATAAAAACAAAACTAAATAATATTAAAAAGCGAAAAATTTCTACAATATAGAAAAGGAGAATTTTAGTATGAGAAATTTTGTTAGATTATATACTAATATAAATGGTGAAATTAATAGATTTTTAAAAAGCTTTTATTTGGCGACAGAAGAAATTTTAAAAAATATAAATAATGACACATTAGAACTACAAATAGAATTTGATAATCCTGTTGAAATGAGTGATTTAATAGGTACTTTTATTGAAAATAAAGATGAATTTAAAATAAATATGTGGATATGTATAGATGAAGATGTTTTGATAAATGTTACTGGAAATAATGCTGATGAGATTATAAGGTATTTGTATGAGAGGTTTCCATATTAAAACACGTTAGAATTTTCTAACGTGTTTTAATTACGCTTTAGCCTTGTGAAACGAAGTGGAACAAAAACCACGTGCTATGCACG
>CANSJQ010000013.1 GCA_947647275.1 uncultured Clostridiaceae bacterium
CATAGCACGTGGTTTTTGTTCCACTTCGTTTCACAAGGCTAAAGCGTAATAAAAAAATGGATGCGTTCGCATCCATTTTTTATATATTCTATTCTAAGAATCCTTTGTAATGTCTCATTACTAATTGTGATTCTAATTGTTGTACTGTTTCTAGAGCTACACCAACTACGATTAGTATTGATGTACCACCAAATGCTAGGTTTAATGTTGTAAACCTTAATAGCATTGGGATAACTGCTATTACTGATAAGAATAATCCACCAAATAATGTTAATTTTGATATTATTGCTGATAAATATTCTGTTGTTGGTTTTCCTGCTCTTATTCCTGGTACGAATCCACCATTTTTCTTTATATTGTTTGATACTTCTGCTGGATTAAATGTTGCATAAGTATAGAAATATGTGAATCCTAATATTAATAGTAGGTATACTATTGCATTTGCTATTGAATATCCAACTGGAACATTTGATGTTGATGTTGCAATTGAAAATTTATATACTCCTGCCCAGAAACCTGTCGCGGTTGCTATATCCTTCACAAACATTTGAATAATCATTGCTGGGAAAGTCATAAAACTACTTGCAAATATTACTGGTATAACACCTGCCATTACTAATTTTAATGGTATATGTGTGTTTTGTGCTCCTACCATTTTTCTTCCTACAACTCTTTTTGAATATTGTACTGGTACTCTACGTTCAGCTTGTTGTACAAATACAACTCCTGCTATTAATAGAATTGATCCTATTATAATTCCTATAGCAGTTAATAAACCTGTTGTAGAGAAACCTGCTACTGTAAATATTAATCTCCATATTGTTGTTACTGCACTTGGTAGACCTGATATAATACCTACAAATATAAGCATTGATATTCCATTACCAATTCCTTTATTTGTTATTTGGTCTCCAAGCCACATTAATATTGCTGTTCCTGCCATTAATGATATAACTACTGTTGCTCCTGTCCAAAAACCTGTGTCAATGAATATTCCTGAAGAACGATATGATAAATAAATTCCTAATCCTTCAACAAGTGCTAACACTATTGTAAGCATTTTTGTGTATTTATTTATTTTTGCTCTTCCTTCTTCTCCACCTTCCTTAGTTAACCTTTCTAATGCAGGAATTACCATTCCTAATAATTGTATTACAATTGATGCTGTAATATATGGGCTAATTGACATTGCAAATATTGATAATCTTGAGAAAGCTCCTCCTGAAATTAAGTCTATTAGTGATGCCATTCCTTGCCCATCAAAAGCTTCTGCTAGCTGGAATGAATCTACTCCAGGTACAGTTATATAACATCCTAGTCTAAACACTACTATTAGTATTAATGTATACATTAATCTCTTTCTAACATCTGGTGTTTTTAAAGCATTTTTTAATGTTTTAAACAACTAAATCACCTCTGTCTTTCCACCTAAAGCTTCGATTGTTTCTTTAGCTTTTTTAGTGAATCTTACAGCTTTAACAGTTAATTTTTTATCTAATGTACCTGTTGCAAGGATTACTATTCCATCATTTGCTTTTGAAATGATTCCATCTGCTATTAAACTTTCAGCTGTAACTTCTTCAGTTGTAGCTTTATTAAGCATTGTTAAAGTTACTTCTGTGTAGTTTTTAGCGTGTATGTTTGTAAATCCTCTTTTTGGTAATCTTCTATATAATGGTGTTTGACCACCTTCAAATCCACGTCTAACTCCGCCACCTGATCTTGCTTTTTGTCCTTTATGACCTCTACCAGATGTTTTTCCTAAACCTGAACCTATTCCACGTCCTACTCTTTTTTTGCTTTCTGTTTTTTGTGCTGGTTTTAATTCGTCTAATTTCATTTCTGAGATTACACCTCCTTGTATTATTTGTCAGGGGACACTCCTTACCTTTAACACTAATTCTTCTAGTTTCTAACGGTGACATATCTTTTCATATGTTCATTGCTTCTGTGACAAGATATGTCCCGTGTGGGGTTTAGTTTTTTAAAAAACTAAACTCTCCCCTTGTGAATTAGTGTCCAAATAGCTGTAGTGTTCTCCTTAATTATATTATTTCTTCGACTTTTTTTCCTCTTTTTTTAGCTACTTGTTCTATTGTTTGCATTTTCTTTAATCCTTCTATTGTAGCATATACTACGTTTCTTGGATTGTTTGTTCCTAGTACTTTTGTACGGATATCTTTGTATCCTGCAAGTTCTAGAACTGGTCTAACACTACCACCTGCTATAACTCCAGTACCTTCTGCTGCTGGTTTTAGCATTACTGTAGCACTACCGAATTTTCCAAGATACTCATGTGGTATTGTTGTTCCTACTACAGGAACTTCTATTAAATTCTTTTTAGCTTCTTCTATTGCTTTTTTGATTGCATCTGGAACTTCTGCTGCTTTTCCATTACCAACACCAATGTGTCCAGCTCCATCTCCAACAACAACAACTGCACTAAATCTGAATGTTCTACCACCTTTAACAACTTTTGCAACTCTGTTAATAGCAACTACTTTTTCTTTTAATTCAGATGTATTTTCTGTTTGCACTTTTATTTTCCTCCTTTTCCTCGGTAAGGGGACACATCTTTACCCTTTGTCACTCCCACTAGGGACAAGATATGTCCCCTACTTATGAATTAGTGATGTCAGTATTCTAATGTTCTCCTTTTTATATTTTTTGTTTTTTAGAATTCTAACCCTGCTTCTCTTGCAGCCTCTGCTAGTTCTTTTACTACTCCGTGGTATACATATCCACCTCTGTCGTAAACAACATTTTTTATATTTTTTTCTAAAGCTCTTTTTGCAATTAAAGCTCCTACTTCTTTTGCAGCTTCTTTATTTGCATGCTTTGTTTTTACTTCTTTATCAAGTGTTGATGCACTTACTAATGTAGTTTGCTTAACATCATCTACTATTTGTACAAATAGGTTTTTATTACTTCTATATACACATAGTCTTGGACATTCACTTGTTCCGCTTATTTTAGTACGAACTCTTATATGTCTTCTTTTTCTTGTAAGCTTTCTATCTATTTTAGTAATCATTTTTTACTCCTTTCTTAGCATATGTTAGGGAACACACCTTACCCTTTTGTCACTCCCACTTGGGCAGAAGGAATTTCCCCTCCCCTTGTGAATTAGTATTCAAATAGCTATAGTGTTCTCCTTTTTAACTATTATTTTTTACCAGCTTTACCTTCTTTTCTTCTAATATGTTCATCAGAATATTTAATACCTTTTCCATGGTAAACTTCTGGTGGTCTTTTTGTTCTAACAACTGCTGCTGTTTGACCAACTACTTCTTTATCTATTCCTCTTACTATAATTGTGTTTGCATTTGGAACTTCAAATGTAATTCCTTCTGGGGCATCCATCTCTACTGGATGAGAATATCCTAAATTCATTACTAATTTTTTTCCTTGTAATTGTGCTCTATATCCAACACCAACTATTTGTAATTCTTTTTTGTATTCGTTTAGAACACCTTCTATCATGTTATGTATTAATGTTCTTGTTAATCCATGTAAACTTCTATTTTCTGCTTCGTCATTTGGTCTTGTTACTGTAATAGTATTACCTTCTATTGAAACAGTCATGTTTTTATGAATTTCTCTTTCTAATGTTCCTTTAGGTCCTTTTACTGTTAAGTGCATACCGTCTAATTTTACTTCTACACCTTCTGGTACAGTAATAGGTTTGTTTCCTATTCTTGACATTTTAGTTTTCCCTCCTTCTTTCAGACGTCGGATGTCAGAGGTCAGAGGTCGGACATTTCTACCCTTCCTTTTTCTCTTTCTTCCATTATTCTTTTATATTTATTATTCTAATTATAATCTTCCATCTTCTGTCTTCTGACTTCCGACTTCTAAATTACCAAACGTATGCTAGGACTTCTCCTCCTAAGCCTTCTGTTCTTGCTTCTTTATCTGTTTTTATTCCTTTTGATGTAGATATTAAAGCAATTCCTAAACCATTTAATACTTGTGGTAATTCATCTTTAGATGCATATACTCTTAATCCTGGTTTACTAATTCTTTTTATACCATCTATTACTCTAGCACCTTTTTCATCATATTTTAGTGCTATTCTTATAATTCCTTGAGTATTATCTTTTATTTCTTCAAATGATTTTATATATCCTTCTTCAAATAATATTTTAGCTATTGCTTTTTTCATATTTGATGCTGGGATATCAACTGTTTTATGCTTTGAACTATTTGCATTTCTTATTCTTGTTAGCATATCTGCTATTGGATCAGTTGTATTCATTAACTTTTTTCCCTCCTTTTCTTGCTTCTATTTTACCAACTTGCTTTTTTAACTCCTGGTATTTCACCTTTATGTGCTAATTCTCTAAAGCATACACGGCATATACCAAATTTTCTAATATAAGCATGTGGTCTTCCGCAAATTTTACATCTATTGTATTCTCTTGTCTTATATTTTTGTTCTCTTTGTTGTTTTACTTTTAAAGATTTCTTAGCCATTGGCTTTCTCCTTTCTTTAATCCTCTAATTTTTAAAAGGCATTCCTAATAATGTTAGTAATTCTCTTGCTTCTTCGTCTGTTTTTGCTGTTGTAACAAAGATTATATCCATACCTCTTACTTTATCTACTTTGTCATATTCAATTTCAGGGAATATTAATTGTTCTTTAATTCCCATAGAGTAATTTCCTCTACCATCAAATGAATTTTTTGATACTCCTCTAAAATCTCTAACTCTTGGAAGTGCTACATTAAATAGTTTGTATGCAAAATCATACATTTTTCCACTTCTTAATGTAACTTTACATCCCATATTTACACCTTCTCTTATTTTAAAAGCAGCAATAGCTTTTTTTGCTTTTGTTATGATTGGTGATTGACCTGTAATTAATTTTATATCATTCATAGCATTTTCTAATGATTTTGGATTGTCTTTTATATCTCCTAAACCAATGTTTAAAACTATCTTCTCTAATTTTGGAACTTCCATTACAGATTTATAGTTAAACTTTTTCATCATTGCTGGAACTACTTCGTTTATGTATTGTTCTTTTAATATTTCCATGGTCTATATGCTCCTCCTTTTCTATTTTAATTTTGTATTGCATTTTTTACAAACACGTACTTTTTGATCTTTTTCTATTTCATAACCAATTCTTGTAGCTTTTCCGCATTTTGGGCAAACTACGTTTACTTTACTTGAGTGAATAGCGCATTCTACTGGTATTATTCCGCCTTCTTCTCCTTGCTTTCTTGGTTTAACATGTTTTTTTCTTATATTAATACCTTTTACTATTATTTTTTCTGTTTTTGGTATTACTTCTAAAACTTCTCCTGTTTTACCTTTATCATTTCCTGATAAAACTTTAACATTGTCACCTTTTCTTATTTTCATTTTTATTTTTCACCTCTTCTTTTCTTCATTTTAAGGTTTTTTTATTTTTTAGCTAGTCAGAAGTAGCCTTTTCTAAAGTATACAAGTTCGCTTTGCTCACTTGCATCTTTAATTAGATACTACTCTTTATACAGTCATGCGATAACTAATAATTTGTAATTTCTCTTTCAGCCTAAGGGCTTCTCTCGAAAACAAATTATAAGTTCCTGCATCTTTAGTCTGTACGACTCAAATGTCTACTAGACATTTTCGTTAACAGCCTAAAGAACTTCTGGAGCTAATGATAATATTTTCATATAATCTTTATCTCTTAATTCTCTTGCAACAGGCCCAAATATACGAGTTCCTTTTGGGTTTTTATCTTCTTTTATTATAACTGCTGCATTTTCATCAAATCTTACATATGATCCATCTGCTCTTCTTATTGGTTTTACTGTTCTTACTACTACTGCTTTTACAACATCACCTTTTTTTACAACTCCACCTGGTGTTGCTGATTTAACAGAAGCAACTATAACGTCTCCAACTCTAGCATATTTTCTATATGAACCACCTAAACATCTAATGCACATTATCTCTTTTGCACCAGTATTGTCGGCTACTTTTAATATAGTTTGTTGTTGTACCATTTTTAGCTGGCCTCCTTTTCTTATTATATGTCAGGGGACACACCTTACCTATTTGTCACTCCCACTTGGGCAGAAGGAATTTCCCCTCCCCTTATGAATCAGTGTTCAAATAGCTATAGTTCTATCCTCTTTATTTTTTATTATTTTATAATTGCCTTTTCTACTATTTTTACAAGTCTGAATCTTTTATCTTTTGATAAAGGTCTTGTTTCCATTACTTCTACTTTATCTCCGATTCCACATTCATTATTTTCATCATGAGCTTTTAATGTATATGTTCTTTTTTGAACTTTTCCATATGTTTTGTTTTTCTCACTTGTTTCTACTGCTACAACTATTGTTTTATCCATTTTATTTGATTTAACAATTCCTGTATAAGTTTTACGAAGATTTCTTTCTTCCATGATTTTTGAATCTCCTTTCCTTTCCTCGGTATGGGGACACATCTTTATTTTAAGTCATCTCCACTTGGGACAAGATATGTCCCCACGTGTGAATTAATGATGTCAGTTTTTCTAATTTCAGCCCCTTCTACCTCATATTTTTTAGTTTTGGCTTTCTGCTAATTTTCTTTGTGTTAATATTGTATTTATTCTTGCAATGTCTTTCTTAACTTCTTTTATTTTCATAGGATTATCTAATCCGTTTGTTGCTAAACTAAATCTTAATTTGAATAGCTCTGATTTTAATTCTCCTAATTCTTTTTCTAGTTCTGGTGAAGACATTTCTTTTATTTTATTTATCTTCATCTTATTCACCACCTACTTCAGTTTCTTTTTTTACAAACTTAGTTTTTACAGATAGTTTCATTGAAGCAAGTCTTAGTGCTTCTCTTGCAGTTTCCTCTGGTACTCCTGCTATTTCGAACATTACTCTACCTGGTTTTACAGCTGCTACCCAATATTCTACGGCTCCTTTACCTTTACCCATACGAGTTTCAGCTGGTTTTTTTGTTATTGGTTTGTCTGGAAATAATTTTATCCAAACCTTTCCACCTCTTTTTATATAACGAGTCATAGCAACACGGGCTGATTCTATTTGATTTGTTGTGATTAACCCTGCTTCTAATGCTTGTATTCCGTATTCACCATCTGATACGAAGTTTCCTCTTGTTGCTTTTCCTCTATTTCTACCTTTTTGTTGTTTTCTATATTTTGTTCTTTTTGGCATTAATGGCATTATTTGTCTCCTCCTTCCACTTGTTTCTTAGCTGGAAGAACTTCTCCTTTATATATCCAAACTTTTACACCGATTTTTCCATATGTTGTATCTGCTTCTGCAAATCCATAATCTATATCAGCTCTTAATGTTTGAAGTGGTATTGTTCCTTCTTTATAGAATTCAGTTCTAGCCATGTCTGCTCCACCTAATCTTCCAGATACTGCAGTTTTTATTCCTAAAGCACCTGCTTTCATAGTTTTTTGCATACATTGTTTCATAGCTCTTCTGAATGAAATTCTTCTTTCTAGTTGTCCTGCGATGTTTTCTGCAACTAATTGTGCATTTGTGTCAACATCTTTAACTTCAACTATATTTAAGTTTACTTCTTTTCCTATCATTTTTTGTAATTCATTTTTTAAGTTTTCTGCTAAGTTTCCGCCTTTACCAATTACTAATCCTGGTTTTGCAGTGTTAACATTAACTTTTACAAATTTAGCAGTTCTTTCAATTTCTATTTTTGAAATTCCACTAACATATAATTTTTTCTTAACATATTCACGGATTTTGTGATCTTCTACTAGGTAGTCTGCAAAATCTTTTTTATTTGCATACCATTTTGAGTCCCAGTCTTTTATTACACCAACTCTTAATCCATGTGGATCCATTTTTTGTCCCATTGTAATAGACTCCTTTCTATTCTCTTTCCTTTAATTTTATTGTTATATGACTTGTTCTTTTACGTATTCTAACTGCTGAACCTTTTGCTGCTGGTCTTATTCTTTTTAATGTTGGACCTTGATTTGCATATACTTCAGCTACATATAGTTTTTCATGTGCCATATTGTGGTTGTTTTCAGCATTTGCTATTGCTGATTTTAATAATTTTTCTATTATTTCAGATGCAGCTTTTGGTGTAAATTTAACTGTTGCTAAAGCTTCGTCAACATTTTTACCTCTTATTAAATCTGCTACTATTTTAACTTTTCTTGATGAAATTCTAGCATATTTAAGTGTTGCTACTGCTTCTGGTATTATAACTTCTTGGTTTTCCACGTTTTTTCCCTCCTTGTTTGATTGGAATACTGCTTTCTTCCCAATTGGGGACTGTCCCCAATTGTAGCACTAAATTTTATAGTTTATTTATTAATTATAATCACTGTTCTTTTCCCAATTAGGGACAGTCCCTAATTGTAGCTTCTCGATTATTTTTTAGTTGTTTTTTCTCCTGCATGACCTTTGAAAGTTCTTGTTGGAGCAAATTCTCCTAATTTATGACCTATCATTTCTTCTGTTATATAAACAGGTACATGTTTTCTACCATCATGAACAGCTATTGTGTGTCCTACCATTTGAGGGTATATAGTAGAAGCTCTTGACCATGTTTTTAATACTTCTTTAGCTCCTGTTTCGTTCATTGCTTCAATTCTCTTCATTAATTCTGGTGCAATGAATGGAGTTTTTTTGCTTGATCTTGACATGTTTTATTTGCCTCCTTCTTATTTTCTTCTCTTAACTATCATTTTGTTTGATTGTTTATTTTTCTTTCTTGTCTTGTATCCTAGAGCTGGTTTGCCCCAAGGTGTCATTGGTCCTGCGTGTCCTACTGGTGCTCTACCTTCACCACCACCGTGTGGGTGATCTACTGGGTTCATTACAGAACCTCTAACTGTTGGACGTATTCCCATATGTCTTGTTCTTCCTGCTTTTCCTATTTTTACGTTTTCATGGTCTGTGTTTCCAACTGTTCCGATTGTTGCTCTACATCTTGCTAATACTAATCTCATTTCTCCTGATGGAAGTCTTACGTGAGCATATTTTCCTTCTTTAGCCATTAATTGAGCTTCTTGACCTGCTGCTCTAACCATTTTTCCACCTTGACCTGGGTTTAATTCAATGTTGTGGATTAATGTACCTACTGGTATGCTTTCGATTGGCATACAGTTACCTGGTTTTATATCTACTTTTTGTCCAGATACTACTTTGTCTCCATCTGTTAACCCTACTGGTGCTAATATGTAAGATTTTGTTCCATCTTCATATTCTATTAATGCGATATTTGCACTTCTGTTTGGATCGTATTCGATTCCTATTACAGTAGCTACCATATCATCTTTGTTTCTTTTAAAATCAATTATTCTATATTTTTGTCTGTTTCCTCCACCTTGATGACGTACAGTTATTCTACCATATGAGTTTCTTCCTGCTTTTTCTTTCTTTACTGTTAATAAAGATTTTTCAGGAGTTTTCTTTGTTATTTCATCAAATGTAGAAACTGTCATGTTTCTTAGTGATGGAGTTGTTGGTCTAAAATGTTTCATTCCCATTTTGTTTTTCTCTCCTTTTAATTTTATTTAGTAGATTTTTTCCTGCTCTACTTGCAGATATTCTTTGTTTTCCGAGTTATTTCTCGATAACTTTTGAGTTTTTTTACTTTTCATTGTAATGTAATTACTTTATGCTCCCATAAATTCATCAATTGAATCTTTGTATTTTTTAGTCATTTTTGTAGTTTTTCCGCCTTTTGCAAGATATGTTTTTTCTCCTGGGTTTGTATCGATTGTTACGATTGCTTTTTTCCAGTCTGAAGTTTTTCCTTCATATCTTCCCATTCTTTTTGTCTTTCCTTTTACACTAATTGTGTTTACTTTTAATACTTTTACTTCAAATAGTTTTTCTACTGCGTTTGCAATATCAACTTTTGTAGCTTTTTTGTTTACTTCGAAAGTATATTTACCTTCTTGCATTCCATCATTACTTTTTTCTGTTATAACAGGTGCTATTATTATATCTTCTGGTCTCATTATGCGTACACCTCCTCTAATTTTTTAACAGTGTCTAGAGTTACTACTAAATTTTTGTATTTTAATAAATCATATACGTTTATTGTATTTACTAATGTAGTTTTAACTCCTTCAATGTTTCTAGCAGATTTTTGAACGTTTTCGTTCTTTTCTGGTAATAACATTAATGTTTTACCTTCTACTTTTAAGTTGTTTAATACTTTTACCATTTCTTTAGTTTTTATTTCTTTCATTTCTAAAGAATCTACAACTACTAATTCGTTTTCTAATACTTTTGAACTTAATACTGATTTAACAGCAAGTCTTCTTTCTTTCTTATTAACTGTGTAGTAGTATGAACGTGGTTTTGGTCCTAAAGCTATACCACCTTTTATCCATTGTGGAGCTCTTATAGAACCTTGTCTTGCTCTACCTGTTCCTTTTTGTCTCCATGGTTTTCTTCCACCACCACGAACTTCACTTCTTGTTTTTGTATTTTGTGTACCTTGTCTTTGATTTGCTAAAAAGTTAACTAATACACTATGTACAACAGCTTCATTTGGCTCTATTCCAAATATTTCTTCTTTTAATTCTACTTCGCTAACTTTTTTTCCTTCTATATTATATACGTCTATTTTAGGCATTTACTTCTTCCTCCTTCCTTTAAGCTTTTACGCTCATTTTTATTTTTAAGATAGCTCCTTTAACTCCTGGAACACTACCTTTTACTAATATTACGTTTTTATCTAGGTCAACAGCTACTACGTCTAAGTTTTGAATTGTAACTGTTTGAACTCCCATATGTCCTGGTAATTTTTTACCTTTGAAAACTCTACCTGGAGTTGATGTTGGTCCCATTGAACCTGGTCTTCTGTGATACATTGAACCATGTCCCATTGGTCCTCTACTTTGTCCATGTCTTTTTATAACACCTTGGAATCCTTTTCCTTTAGATGTTCCTTGGATATCAACGCTGTCTCCAACTGCAAATACGTCAGCTTTTAACTCGTCTCCTACTTTTAAACCTTCTAAAGAATCTAATCTGAATTCTCTTAAATGTTTTTTAGGTGTTATGCTTGCTTTTGCATAATGACCTTTTACTGGTTTATTTACTTTGTTTTCTTTTACATCTCCGAAACCTAATTGTACGGCATCATAACCGTCTGTTTCTACTGTTTTAATTTGTGCTATAACGCATGGTCCTGCTTCTATAGCTGTTACTGGAATAACTTTTCCTGTTTCGTCAAATATTTGTGTCATTCCAATTTTCTTTCCTATTATTGCTTTTTTCATTTTTTAATTTTCCTCCTAACTATTGGCTAATGTTTCTATATTATTCATTAGCATGGTTTGATTTTTTTAATTATTATAATTTGATTTCTATATCAACACCAGCTGGTAAATCAATTTTCATTAAACTATCAACTGTTTTTTGTGTTGGATAAAGAATGTCAATAACTCTTTTATGTGTTCTCATTTCAAATTGTTCTCTTGAATCTTTGTGTTTGTGTGGAGAACGTAGTATTGTTACGATTTCTTTTTCTGTTGGTAATGGAATAGGTCCAGATACTTTTGAGCCATTTCTTTTAGCAGTTTCTACTATTTGAGCAGCAGACTTTTCTATAAGTTGTGCATCATAAGCCTTTAATCTTATTCTCATTTTCTCACTTCCTACTTTGTTTGATGTTGCCATTATTTTTTCCTCCTTTTTTAATGTTTTTGGTCGGAAGTTTTAAACGCACCCTGGTGTTTCTTTTATTTCCATTTTAAAACCCAATGATTGCATGAAAAATCTTGGGATAAGTGCTTTTTATTTTATAAAACTTACCGCCTGGTCTAAGCCATGACATACTCCATAGAAGTTCCCTCCATTCCTTAGTTCCCTAAGGATGTAGCCACATTCTACTTCATCGCTTTGTTTACATGCTTCTATTATTATACAACGCTTGTAGCCGTATGTCAATGGGTATTTTACTTTTTTTGATAAAATATTTTTATTTTTTGTTTTTAATTTCAGTTTTTTATAATTTTTATATTCTTTTTGTAAATTAATATATTAAAAAATTATTTCTTATATAACACAAAAACTGAAACATAAGATAACTTCGTTTCAGTTTTTTTATATTACTCTTCTTTTACAAATATTTTTTTAAAAAATGTTGCCAATAGTGATTGTTCCTCCAGCTACATCACGAATTTTTCCATGCACTTCCACCGTTAGCATTTACATTTTCTATATTTATTGTTTCTTTATAAAATAAATTTATACTTCTACTAAAATATTTATTACTTTGAAATTTAAACTTTCTTTTCCTGTTACATCTGTATTATAATCAAATACTACTTTATTTTTTACGGATTGTATTAGCTTTTAATTATTGCTATTTTTTTAAGATAGTGGGTAAATAATATTTTCAATTTAAATTATATTTCTTATTATATAAATTCAAACTACATTTTATAGTTTATAAAGTATACATATATTTATATTTTATTTTTCCTTTATTGTATAATAAGTTAAATCTACCCATCCAACGCTTCTTCTATACCAATAAATAATAATATCCTCTGATTCTTCTAATTCAAAATCTACAGTTTCAAAATCATTTGTTGCACCTGTATATGTGTGATCAACAAGAAGTTTTCCTTCTGAATTAAATACTTTATATCCTGCTCCCCATGTGGCACCTCTTGAAGGTACAAAAGATTCAAAAGTATATATTCCTTTAGGAAGTTTTAGGCTTTGATTTTCGGTTAAAGTTACTTTATTAGAAAGTACTGTAGCTGTGAAACGTCCATCTCCAATTCCTTTTACATTATCTGTATTTGGCATAACAATTGTTCCATTTGGTGAAGTAGTTTTACCATATATCGCTCCTGAAACACTGTATATTTTTTCATTATTATCTTCTAGTTGTTTTCTTAATTCTTCTATTTGCTTTTCTAGCAGTGCTATTTTAGCTAAATTCTCTGTATAACTTCCTGACTCTGCTATTGTATTTGTATATATATCTGATAATTTAATTTCATATTTATTATTATTTAAAATTATTGTATCTTCATCTTCTTGTAACTCTCCATATTTTGATATTATTTCTTCTAATTGTTTCTTTTCTAAATGCTCATCTCTTTGTATAGCTTCTATTTCAGCTGTTAATATTTCTGTCCCTATCTTTTCTTTTGCTTCTGCAATTACTTGCATTTTTTTAGCTTCTTGGGCTCTTGATATTATTCCATTTTCACTTATAGCAAAATTTATTACTACTCCTGCTAAAATAATTAATACTACTATTGTTATTACAAGAGAAACTAATGTTATTCCATCAAATCTTCTTAATTTGTATTCTTCTCTATTTTTACTTTTCATCTATCTTCTCCCTTGTTTTATGTTTATATATTATTACATATATAATATCAATAAGTTATTTTTTAGTCAACGAAATTTTACAAAAATTATAAATAATATAACGTTTTTATGTTATTTATATATTTTTTCTTATACATCTAAATACATTATTTTTATATAAAAAATAATGTACACTCATTTAATAAAGTGTACTTATTTTGTTTATATAACATTTTTATTTTTACATATCTTCTTCGTCATCATTTTCTTCTTCGCTTCCACATCCGTGGCAACTTGAGCAATGACCTGAACAACAGTCTTCTTCTTCATCGTTCCAATCAAGTTCTATTATGTTGTTACATTCTGGACATTTTATTTCATTTTTTTCGTCGTCTAACATATTTAAATCTGTAACAAATTCATAACTACAATATGGACATACTATTTCAAAATCAAACTCTCCATTTTCTTCTTCATCATATATGTCATTTTCTATTTCACTTACTGATTTATTTATTTTTTCTATTTTTATGTCTAACTCTTTTTGCTTTTCTTCTACTTTTGCTAATTTATTGTCTACCATATCACTCATTTTCTCCATATTGCTAATAAATAATGATGATAGTTCTATAACTTTTTGCTTTACTATTTCCCTTTCGTTTTCATTAGAAATTGTATTTTCAATTTCTGATAATATTCTATTATATTCTTCACCTAATTTTGCCATTTTTTTACCCTCTTTCCATTTATTTTATTATTTACATTTTCTGTTTTTATATACATTTATCAAACAGTATTGCTCATTTACTACTTTTAAAATAAAAGTCAAAAATAAATGTGAAATATAAATTTACTACATATTATTTTTGACTTTTACTACATTTATTTTTATACTCTTTCCATATAGTCTCCAGTTCTTGTGTCTATTCTGATAACATCTCCTATGTTAATGAATAGTGGAACTGATACTTCATATCCATTTTCTAGTGTTGCTGGTTTTCCAGATGTTGTTGTTGTGTTACCACTAAATCCTGGTTCTGTATATGTAACTTCTAATTCTACGAACATTGGTGGTTCTACTGAAAATACATTTCCTTTGTACGAAAGTATTTTTACATTCATGTTTTCTTTAATGAATTTTAAGCTATCTCCTAATTGTTCTTTATTTAAAGGCATTTGCTCATATGTTTCATTATCCATAAAATAATATAATCCACCATCTTCATATAGGTATTGCATTTCTTTCTTTTCTATTTCTGCTCCTGGGTATTTTTCTGATGGATTGAATGTTTTTTCTATTACTGCTCCTGATATTACATTTCTTAATTTTGTTCTAACAAAAGCTGAACCTTTTCCTGGTTTTACATGTTGAAATTCTACTACTTTGAATACATTTCCATCCATTTCAAATGTTGTTCCATTTCTAAAATCTCCTGCCATATATACTTCTGCCATTTTTATATCTCCTTTCGAATTTTGTATTTCTTTTTATAACTTTATTTATATTACCACATTTTTCTAGGAAAAGCAAGTATTTTTTGCGTATTATTGTACCACTGTAATTTGTACTTTTTTGTTGTAAGGTCTTAATTAGTTAGGAATGTGTATTAGGAATACTAAATTACACCTATTATGAATTTTTAACATTTTATAAATTCAACTTATACACTAAGGGTGTAATTTGGTGAATTATTACTTGTGTTCCTTTTAAATATAGGATCTTATGATTATTTCATGTTTTATTTATTGTTTATCAACTATTATATATTCTTTACTTGATTTTGTTAAATTTTTTGATGCTTCTTTTCCTACTAAAACAGTATCTTCTATTCTCACTCCAAACTTACCTGGTATATATATTCCTGGTTCGTTTGTTATTACCATGTTTTCTTTTAAGCTTTTATCATTTCTACTGCTTATAACTGGTATTTCGTGTATATCCAGCCCTACCCCATGTCCTAGTGCATGTATGAAATCATAACCATTTAGTTTAAAGTCGTTTTCTACCATTTTTGAAATTGTTTTTATATTTGCTCCATCTTTTAGTTCTTTTTTAGTTTGAAGTTGATTTTTTAATACTAAGTCATATACTTTTTTTACTTCTTCTGGTATATACCCCACAAATATTGTTCTTGTCATATCTGAACAGTAACCTTCGTATTTGCATCCAAAGTCTAGTGTTATTACATCTCCTAAATCTATTTTTTTATCAGTAGGATGTGCATGTGGTTTTGATGAATTTTTTCCAGATGCTACTATTGGTTCAAATGATACTCCTTCTGCACCATTTAATCTAAAATACTTTTCAATTTCTAATGCTATTTCTTTTTCTGTTTGCCCTACTTTTATAAATTTTGTTAAATATTCGAAACAGTCATCTGTTATTTTACATGCTTTTGTTAGTTTTTCTATTTCTTCTTCGTCCTTTATCATTCTTTGTTTTTCTATGATATTTTCTGTTTCTTGTAGGCTATTGGCTTTGTATTTATGCATGTATTCTTTGTATTGTGCATATGTTACATAGTTTTCTTCAAAGCCTACATTTTCACAAAACATAAAGAAATTTTCGTATTCATCTTTCGAATATTCTTTAAATTCATGTACTATTATTTCATCATCTATTGTTAATACATTTTGAACTTCTTCTATATATCTTCCATCTGTTAAAAATATATTTTCTTTTCTTGTAATTAATAATATTCCTTCTGCTACAATATTAGTTAAATATCTGATATTTACTGGATTTGAAACTATCATTCCTTGCATATCTAACATTTTCATTTTTTCTCTTAACCATTTAATTTTATTATTCATAGAAAACTCCTACTTTCTAATCTTTTTATTATACCTTATATTTTCCAAAAGTAATTATTTTTATTATTAGTCCTGATATTTCTAATAATATATTAAATATTATATCTGCTGGAACTACTATTGATATAAAACTTGCTATAACTATAAATGGTCCAAATGGTATATATTCATCTTTACTTTTTATTTTTGTAATTAATAAATATATAGTTATTATTGCAGCTATAAAAAATGCGGTTATCGAAATAGCTATTATATTTTTCCATCCAAAGAATAGACCTAGGGCTCCCATAAATTTTACATCTCCAAAACCCATAGCTTCTTTTCCTGCTATCATTCCTCCTATTAATGTCATGGCTAAAAATATTCCTGCACCTACTAATCCACCTATCAAATTAGATATTGCTAAATCTGGGCTATATATCCCCTCTATAAATGTAGTTATTAAACCCACTTCAAATATAGTTAAATTTAGTCTGTTTGGAATAATTTGGAGTTTGTAGTCTATCATAAATGCAGATATAAGCATTGGAGCTAATATCATATATTTTATTAATTCTATTTTATATAATATATTTTCTTGCCAACCTATAAAATATAATAGTGCTATGTATATTATAGCTGTGCATACTGCTAACAAATATTTAGGTTTCATGTCTTTTAAATATATAGTTAAAAATTCTTTTGAGAATACCTTTTTATATTCTGGCAACCTATTATTACACCAGTCTATAAATTGACCTATAAATAAGCCTATAATTCCTACTATAACATAAAACATTATATTTATATCATTTATATACATTTTTATTTACCTCTTTTTCTTAAGTATCTCTTTATTATTACGTTTTCTATTGGTCTTTTTATTTTTGTTACTAATAAATCTTTTTCAGCAATTGGTTTTACTAATATTGAATATAGCTTGCACCTATTTGCACCTATAACATCTGTAAAAATTTGGTCTCCTACTGCTGCTATATTTTCTTCTTTTTCTTCTAATAAATTTATTGCCTTTTTAAATCCTCTTTTAAATGGTTTTGTTGCTAAATTAAAGTATGGCAAATTTAAAATTTTAGCTACCATTTTTACCTTTTCTTCTTTATTACTGTTAGATAAAATACAAAATTTAATTCCTTGATCTTTTAAGTGTTCGCACCACTCTTTTATACCTTCTGGCATATTTTTGTCAAAATCTAATATTGTATTATCTACATCTAGTATTAATGCTTTTATATTGTTATTTTTTAAAAATTCTATTGTTATTTCTTTAACACTTTCCATATATATACGTGGGTAAATTATCATTTTGTTCCTCCATATTTTTTATCACTTTTATATTATCAATATGTATAGTTTTTGTCAAGAAAAGATTTGAGACATATCAAAAAATCCCCTTCATTTTTGAAAGGAATTTTTTTGATATGTTCAAATCTTTTTTCTCTATTTACAAAACCTATGCCTTCCTATTGTTACCGTCATTGGCCTTGACCATATCCATTTGTTTGTTGCAGTTGATGGGTTAAAATAGTATATTGCTCCATATGATGGGTCCCAACCGTTTAAAGCATCTTGTGCTGCTTTTATTGCTGTACTATTTGGGCTTAAGTTTATTTGTCCATCTCTTACTGCATCAAATGCTCCTGATTGATACACTACTCCGGATATAGTATTTGGAAATTTCGAACTTTTTACACGGTTTAATACTACTGCTGCTACTGCTACTTGCCCTGAATATGGCTCTCCTCTTGCTTCTCCATATACTACCCTTGCTAATAAATTTAAGTTGCTTGAACTAGAAGATGAGCCACTTGATGATGAGGATGTGAATATTCCCATAGCTCTAAGTGTTGCTGGACCTGCTATTCCATCTACTGCTAAACCATTTTTCCTTTGAAAATATTTAACAGCCGCTAGTGTCTGGCTTCCATATATTCCATCTACATTCCCATTATAATATCCCCATCTTTTTAGCTTTGTTTGTATTTGTGTTACTTCACTTCCTCTTGAGCCATACTTTGAAAGGGCTTGTATTTCTTGGTTTCTTATAAATACATTGTATCCTAGAAATATAGCAAATAAAATTGAAATTATTATTATTGGTTTTATATTCTTCTTTATTTTAATTATCATAAAAAACACTCCTCTTTTGGAATTATTTTCTCCTAAAAATATGTTTTTATTCAATTTAAATATAAAAAGAACTAACTTTTGAAATAATTTAAGATTATTTCAAAAGTTAGTTCTTTTATAGTATATTTCTACCACCACAATAAATTTTCTATCAAGCAATGTAATGTAGCTTTTTCTATTATAAGTGAATCATTATTAATAATTTCTCTCATTACACTAGCATTCCTAGAACCTCTTATTTCATCTCTAAACAATTGGTTTAGAAATTCTGAATTTTTTGACAATTTTGCTTCTTCATAATTATCTCTAGCCACCATTTTCCGAATAGAACCATATGGTGATTTACTGGCCTGTACTCTATACTTTTCCTTATTTTCAGTATACAATTCATACTGTTCCTGTTCAGTCAAATAATTAAATTTTATTTCTACTCCTTTCACCTTTTCCATTTACTTACCTCCTTAAATTTTTTAAGATTTGGTTTACAATTACTAAATTTTGTTCATATTATATAACTTTTACATAACTTTGTCAAAATTAACTTTCATAATTATGTAAAAGTCAACTTATATTTGCATATTCTTCAAAAAACTTTTCATCCTTTTTGATATTTTAGTTATCAAACTTTGGCTCACTTGTTAGCCTTATTCCCAAGTTTTTCATTACATTGTTTTCTTCACTTGTAACTATGTATGAAGAGTGCGCTTCTAATCCGTTCTAATTTTTCTAGTTGTTCTATTGCTTTTTCTATGCTTTTACTTTCTCTACTACATATACTAAGTGTTATTAGCACTTCTTGAATATTTAGATAATAGTTTTTTCTGTATGATATTTTCTGTTTTGTTTTAAATATTCCTTCTAATACTTCTGGTGATAGTAAATATTCTTCATCTGGAATGCCTGCTAATTGTTTTAAGCTATTTATTAGCATTGCACTTGATGCACTCAGTAATTTCGATTCTTTTCCTGTTATTATTTTTCCATCTTTTAGTTTAATTGCTACTACATTTGCCTTTTTCTTTTCTGAGGCTTTGATAGTAGTTTCTACTATTCTTCTATCTTCTTTATTTAAGTTTAATTTTGTCATTAATGCACATATTCTATCTACAACTTCTTGTGATGTTGTACCTTTTTTCATGTCACAGATAGTTGAATAATATCTTCTTATAATTTCTTGACAACCTGCATCTTTTGCTACTTTGTCATCTATGATACAATCTTTTATCATATTAACTCCCATATCTGTTGGTGAGTTATATATATTTTTTCCCATTATTTCATTTAGCATATTTTTTAGTATTGGGAATGTTGATATGTCTCTATTATAATTTACTGCTTCTACATTATATTTTTGCATATGGAATGGATCTATCATATTAATATCACCTAAATCTACTGTTGCTGCTTCATATGCTACATTTACTGGATGTAACAAACCTAAATTCCATACAGGGAAAGTTTCGTATTTTGCATAGCCTGCTCTTATTCCATTTTTGTTTTCGTTATACATTTGTGATAAACATGTAGCAAGTTTTCCACTATTTGGACCTGGCGCTGTTATTACTACTAGTTTTTTTGTTGTTTTAATATATGGATTTTTTCCGAAACCATCTTTACTAAATATCTTTTGTACATCATTTGGATAACCTGCAATTGGCTCAAATAAATATGGTATTATATTTTTCTTTTTTAAGCTTTTTGCTAGTTTTTCTACTCCCTTTTGCCCTGTGTACATATTTATTGCTACACCACTAATTAATATATTTAATTTTTGCATTTTTTCTATTAGTCTTAGTAAATCTTGTTCATAACTAATTCCATAATCAGCTCTTATTTTATTTTTTTCTATATCATTTGCATTTATGCAAAATATTACTTCTAGTTCATCTTTAAATTGTTTTAGAAGCTCTATTTTTGCATCTGGTTTAAACCCTGGAAGTACTCTACTCGCATGTAAATCGTCAAATAACTTCCCACCAAATTCTAAGTATAATTTGTTATCAAACTTTTTTATTCTTTCTTCTATTTTTTCTTTTTGTACTTTTAAATATTTTTCATGATCAAATGCTACTTTCATTTTTCCTTTTCCTCCTAAATAAAAAAAGATTAAAAAACTTTTCCGAAAAATTCGGTTTTTTTTTAATCTATTACTAATTATTTTTTATAATTTTATCACTAAATATTTTTTTGTGCAATATTATTTTTCAGAAAATTTATAATTTTGTGGTATTTCTTTTCTTTATTTGATATACTACTAAAAAACAATAATATAAGTTTATATAAAGGAGGATTTTTATGACACCACATAATGAAGCAAAAAAAGAGGATATTGCAAATATTGTTATTATGCCTGGCGACCCATTACGTGCAAAATATATTGCTGAAAATTTTTTAGAAGATTATAAATTAGTTAATTCTGTGAGAGGAATGTTTGCCTATACAGGTTTTTATAGAGGTAAACGTTTGACTGTTATGGCTCATGGTATGGGTATGCCTAGTATTGGAATTTACTGCTATGAACTTTACAAGTTTTATAATGTTAATACTATTATTCGTATAGGTTCTTGTGGAACTTTTTCCCCAGATATAAAAACTGGAGATATTATTTTAGTTAATAAAAGTTATACTGAGGGTAATTTTTCTCTTGCTATGAATAATGAAATTTGTCATACAGTTGATGGAACTTTAGCCACTATTGATGTGATTAAAAATATTTCTAAGGATAACAATATTCCTATTATAGAAGGTACTATTCTTTGTAATGAACATTTTGACCCTTATATGGAAGATATTCAAAAATTATTTGACAGATTGCCTAAAGAATTAAATATACTTGGCTCTGAAATGGAGTCTTTTGCTCTTTACTATACTGCACATGTATTAAATAAAAATGCAGCATGTCTTTTAACTGTTGTTGATTCTATGTTTGAAAATAAATCTATGACACCCGAAGAAAGGCAAACTTCTTTAAATAATATGATTAAGCTTGCTTTAGATAGTAGTTTAAAAATGTAAATAAAAGTTGTAAAGATTTGGGATGTGTCCCAAATCTTTACAACTTTTATTTATTTTGTTATTGATAAAACTTTATATTTCATTATTCCTGCTGGGGCATTTACTTCTACTATTTCATTTTTCTTTGCACCTAATAATGCCATTCCCATTGGTGATTCATTTGATATTCTGTTTTGACTTAAGTCTACTTCTGTTGAACCTACTATTGTATATTCTACTTCTTCTTCGAATTCCATATCATATATTTTAACAGTATTTCCTACTTGTACTGTTTTTGTATCTATTTCTGACTCATCTATTATTTTTGCATAACGTATTTTATTTTCTAGATCTGCTATTTTAGCTTCGTTTTCTGCTTGTGCTGTTTTTGCTTCATCATATTCTGAGTTTTCTGATAAATCTCCAAAGCCTAATGCTATTTTTATACGTTCTGCAACTTCTGCCCTCTTCTCTGTTCTTAAATATTCTAATTCTTTTTCTAAATTATCATAACCTTCTTGTGTTAATAATACTTCTTTCTCTTCCATTTGCTATTTCCCCCTTATCTAGCTAAAAGTTTATTTTTTCTATCGCTTTTCTATATTAATGCACTTTTATACATTTGTCAAGATTTTTTCAATATTTAATATTTCTTTTTTGTCTATTATTCCATTATTTCCTACTAAGTTTATTATTCTTACATTTTTTATTATATTTATACTTTCATTATAACTTTTACCTTTTAATATATGATTTAATAATATATCTATATAATTAAAGCTATTTTCAAATAGGTTGTCTTTATCTTCTATTTGTATGTTATTTATAACTATTCCATTAAAACATGATAATTTAATTATTTTTTCATTAGCACAATTTATTATTATTGAATTTCTATTTACACTATAGCTACTTAGTTCTTCATTAGTTAAATCTAAATTAATTATAAAATTAGCCTTTCTTAAAGATTTCCTTTTATTATTTGTCACTGCTATTAAATTTCCACTATCATATAGTTTTTTTTCTAACCTATTATACTCTTTTACTTTGTTTGTCACTACATTTACTGATTTAATATTTTCTGCTAAGTTTGTTATTGTTTGTATATTTTCAGTATTATATGCATTAGTTAAAATGTATATACTTTGTAGTTCCATTTCGATATTTGTAATGTTTTGTATAAATTTTAAGATATTGTGTATGAAATATGTTGATATTTTATTATTTTCCTCAATTCCAAGTTCTTTACTATATTTTTTTAGTTTTTTAGATAAAATTACTTTTTTTGCTTTGTTTTTCTTTAGAACTCTTTTTATCTTTTTTAAGTTAGATATTCTCGGAACTATATATAAGTACTCATCATTTTTTATATTTTGAATTACTATTATATTAAATATTTTTATTAATTTTATAATTATTTTTCTAGCAAATTTTGGTATATTTTTTTGAAATTCAAGTTCACTGTCACTATTCAATTCTTTTATATATATATACATAAAAATCACCTACGAAATTATATGTAGGCAATTTTTATTTATTCTTTTATTTATTAATTTCTTCTTTGACTATATTCCATATGTTTGCACTTTCGAAGTCCTTTTGCCAATATGCTGCACCTGCTAAGTTGTACTTATTCATTATATTGAATTTTTCCCTTATTGATCTCTCATCTTCTATCCACATTTTATATATGTAACCATTTTGTTCATATTCTACATAGTATTGTTTTAAATCTTCATTCCATTTTTTTTCAGCATCTGCTGGTAATTTTGAATCTATATTTTTCATCCATACTACTGTACTTTCTATTTCTCCATCTTTTTCCTTCCATAGCCTTGTGTAGAATGGCATTCCTAATATTAGTTTATCTTTATCTACTTCTTCTTGCGTTCCTATAAATTTATTTACATTAACTTCTACCCAATCTGCTCCTGCTGTTGTTCCTTCTTTTGGTGAAGATATTCCATATTGATCATATCCCATAAATATCATATAGTCTGCTACTTGTCCAATTTTATTTCTATCGTAGCATAATGACCAGTTTGGACTTCCATCTGGTGCTGTTACATCTACTGATAGCACTTTTCCATATTCTTTAAGACGTGGTGCAAGCTCAATTAGAAATTGTGAAAACATATTTTTATCTGACTCTTTCATATTTTCAAAGTCTATGTTTATTCCATCTAAATTATAGTTAGTTGTTAATAGTACTATTCTATTAATTAAACTTTCTCTTAGTTTGTAATCATTTAGAATTTCTGAGGTTGTATCTGGTAATGAATCATTTGATACAATTCCCCATACTTTATAGTTGTTACCATGTGCCCAGTCAATATATCTTTTTCCACTATCTCCTACTCTTATAGTTAACTCTCCTTGTTGCATTTCTTTTAATGATGCTATTGATGGTGCGACTACATTTATACCTTCTATTGTTGTTCCAGTTCTGTCTGGTGCTACTGAAGAATAATAATCCCAAACTAAACTTACTTTTCCTTTTATTTGTTTAGTTTCTTCCATATTCTCTCGTACATTGTGAATATTTGAAATATCTTTAATATATCCAACAATACCTTTAGATGTTCTTATTTTATTCCATCCATCTTTTTTTTCTATAACAACTACACTTTCACCTTTTTTTATTTTATCTAATGTCTTTGAAAATACTGTTGGCTTATATTTTACGTTTGTATTGTTGCTACTGTTTCCCATTTTTTGTTCTTTATCTAATGAGTCTATTGTTACTATTCCTGTTTCTTTTGAATATTTAACATCTATATTATACACACTTTTCATTTCTGAAAATGGAAGATAAAATGTATTATCTTTTTTAGTCATTGTTGCATAAATATTAACTTTTGAACTATTTACATACATCTCTTTTTTATTAGGTTCTATTGTCGCAACTTTTGTACCTGCAGTTGTTATTATTTGATTATATACATTATCATAAAATATATTTTGATCAAAGAAATTCCCTATGTCTTTTGATGATAAATATACAACTTCATTTTCATCTACTATTACATCATACTTTAAACTTGTTGTAACATTGTTGTTATTAATTATTAAATTAATTTTTCCTTTTATTTCATTTTGAACATAGTTTGGTGCTATGTTTATTACTATGCATATGCAAACTAAAAATAATATTGTTACTACTATCTTTTTTAACATATTTCCTTTTTTATTTTCTACTGCTCTTTTTGCTCTCATAACTTGCTCCTTTTTATATTATATTTTCTAAATATTTTAGAATATTCTCTGTGCATTTTTCTATGTTCTCTAGTATTTCTTCCCAAGTAAAAATTTTGTACTCTGCTTTTAGTAATGGAATTCCATTTTTTACTACTTCTAGATAATGTATTCCTTTTTGTATGTCTTCTTTTTCTAATGATATACACTTTATTGATTTTGCTATATAATAAGCTTCATCATCATATTGTGGTAAATCAATTAAACTATTCATATATAAATAATTTGTAAAAATTTTAAAATCATTTACTTTTGCTTTTCTTCTTTCTTCCCCATCACCTAAAAGTTCTTGTCCATTATTTAGCTTTAATCCTATAAGTTTACCGATTTTCATCACGTATTCCATGTTGTGCATATGTTAGGTCATTCCAATATACATCAGTTAACAAATGTGTTATATATCCTAATACTAGTGGATTCTTTAAGTTTTCTTTATTATCTTGTATGAATTTTTCTACATCGTAAAACATTATTTCTCCAGTTTTTTCATTTTTCTTTCCTGAATAATAATGAGTATTTTTATGTGGTATTACTTTTGAAACATTTGATACTAGGTAACCATTATTTATATCTGTAATTATATTTCCTATCAAAAATAAATTGTAATCAGTTATCTTTAATTTTTTATTTATTTTTTTTGCAATTAGCAAATGCATTCCCCATGTTGGCATTTTTATTTTCTCTCCTTTTTCATACTCTTAGGAAAGTCATACGCGATAGCAGTGAGTTTCCTAATAAGATGGTTATGGAAGAATTAGATTTTCTTAGCGAAGAATGAGCTTAGAAAATTTTATTCTTGTTTTCTATTATATTTTAATATTCATTTTAAATAAAATCAATATTATTTTATAAATTTGCATAAAATAGAATTTTTAGGAAAATATAATTTTAACAAATGTAAAAGATGGAGGTTTAATTATTATGGAAAAACATATCATTGTTACTGGTTCATCAATAGTTTCTTGGAAGGATGCAATTTTACAAACAATAGCTGAAGCTTCCAAAACTATAGATTATATTACAAGTGTAAAGATTATAGAACAACGTGCAAAAGTAAATGGTAAGAAAATTGCTGAATACTATGTAGATTTAGATTTAAGTTTTACTATTGATAGAGATAGAGACTAGGATAGTGTTACTATTTACTTTGCAGTGAAGAGCAAAGAAAGAATAGTTAATAGCAAATAATTAGATGTGTAGGGGCTTAATTGGTTAGAAATACCTATTAGTATTTACTGAATTACGCCCAAAGAATTTTTAATAATTCTTGTAATGATATTATCATAAGAAGTACTAATTTTTAGAATTTTGAAAGGAAGTGATTGTTTTGGGAGAAAATCCGTTAGAGAATCCACAAAAATATAGTGAGTATGTGGATAAGAAGTCGCCTAATTCACCAATACTAAAAAATTGTTTTAATGCTTTTTGGGTTGGTGGTTTAATTTGTTCTATTGGACAAATAATATTTGATTTTTGTAAGTTTAAAGGTATGGAACAACAATCATGTAACACTGTTGTTGCTATAGTTTTAATTGGCATTGCTGCATTTTTAACAGGTTTAAATATATTTAATAAAATAGGAAAATTTGCTGGTGCTGGTTCTTTAATACCAATTACTGGTTTTGCGAATTCAATAGTTTCCCCTGCAATAGAGTATAAGTCTGAAGGATATGTTATGGGTGTAGGTGGAAAAATGTTTACAGTTGCAGGACCTGTACTTGTCTATGGTATATCTGCTTCAGTAATAATTGGAATTATTGCTACGCTGTTTGCGTAAAGTGTCCATTGGGGACGTTTCCCTTTGGGTAATCTGTCCCTTTTGGACAACGAAAGGAATGATTTTTTAATGAATAAATTAGGTAAACAAACAATTAAATTTGATTCTCCTCCAACAATAACAGAAGTTGCTTCTATTGTTGGTCCTAAAGAATCACAAGGTCCTCTTGCTAAATATTTTGATAAATGTTTAGATGACGAATTCTGGGGCGAAAAAACTTGGGAGAAAGCTGAGAGTAAAATTATAAAAGAAACTGTAAATATGGCAATTGCAAAATCTAATATAGCTTCTTCTGATATTGACTTTTGTTTTGCAGGTGATTTACTTAACCAATGTATTTCTTCAAGTTTTGGACTTCGTGAAATAAACATTCCATTTTTTGGAGTATTTGGTGCATGTTCAACATTTGTAGAAAGTATGTGTTTAGGTAGTGTATTTATAGATGCTGGCGCTGCTAAAAATGTACTTTGTTCTACATCAAGCCATTTTTGTAGTGCTGAAAAGCAATTTAGGTTTCCATTAGAACTAGGAAATCAAAGACCACCTACATCACAGTGGACAGTAACAGGTTCGGGTGCTGCCGTTTTATCAAAAGATGGCAATGGTCCATTTATAACACACATAACACCAGGAAAAATAGTAGATATGGGAATTAAGGATGCAAACAATATGGGGGCTGCAATGGCACCAGCTGCTTTTGATACTTTAATAACACACTTTGAAGACACAGGAAGAAAGCCTAGCTATTATGATGTTATATTAACTGGTGACTTAGGATATATAGGAAAAGACATAGTAAAAGACCTATGTAAAACAAAAGGTTACAATATAAGTGGAAACTATAATGATTGTGGAGTACTAATATTTGACAAAAGCACTCAAGACACACATTCAGGAGGTAGTGGATGTGCATGTATAGGAACAGTATTTTCAGGTTATATATATAAACAGTTACAAGAAAAGAAAATAAACAAAGTACTACTAGTTGCAACAGGAGCATTAACAAATGCAACAAGTAGTCAACAAGGCGAAAGCATTCCCCGGAATAGCCCACGCCATAGCAATAGAAAACTAAAAGAGGACAACCCCGTCCCAAACTGTCCCATTCTTCTCAATTAGGGACAGTCCCCAATTGGGAAAATGGGACAATTAGGGACTGTCCCTAATTGAGAAAGGAGATTTTTTATGGATTTTTTACAGAGTATTGACTGGATGCAGTTGCTTCGTTGTTTTGTGGTTGGTGGAATTATTTGTATTATTGGTCAAATTTTAATTGACAAAACTAAGCTAACTCCCGCTAGAATTTTGGTGGTTTTTGTTACTGTGGGTGCTATTCTTGGTGGGCTTGGTATTTATAAATATGTTATTGATTTTGCAGGTTGCGGTGCTACTGTTCCTCTTACTGGTTTTGGTGCTAACCTTGCTAAGGGTGCTATTGACGCTGTTAAAGAAACTGGATTACTTCGGTGCTTTTATTGGTGGTGTTAAGGCTGCCGCTGGTGGTATTGCTGCTGCTGTATTTTTCGGGTATTTGGCTTCTCTTATTGCTAAACCTAAGATTAAGAAACAATAAAATAAATCAAATGTGCTTTATTTGCACATTTGATTTATTTTATTATATATATCATACCAGCTATATACTCTTGTTATATTTTTCCCCTTTATATCAACATTATAGCTGCAATTATAACATAATACTGGCATTTTTGTAGATATTTCTTTTACATTTTCTGGTTTATCTTCTATCATTATATCTATATAGTTTCCTACACAATATGGTAATTTAGTTTCTTCTGTGTATACTATTTTATCATAATATATGTTATTGTTTTTTAACCACTCTTTTACAAATTCTTTCATTCTTCCATAGTCTTCACCAGTTAATCCATATTCATTTCTTGCTGTTACTATATATATTTCGTGTCCATCCTCTTTTAACTTCTTTATTACTTCTGATGCAAAGTCTCTTGCTCTATATTCTTTTGCATAGTATTTTATATATTTGTTCCAAAACTTTTCACAGTTTTCTTCTGATATTCCTAAAGCTTTTGCTTCATCATATTCATTTGGTTTTACTCTATAAGTCAAATTGTTTTCATAGCAAAACTTTGTCTCATAATCTATTGTAAATTGTTCTATATTTGTTAATACTCCATCTATATCAATTCCTATTCTCATTTTTTCCTCCCTCTTATAATATATTTTTATATTATATTTAAATATGAATTTAGTCAATACTTATTTTCTAATTTATACTATCCTTTAACAAAAATGAACACTAAATTTAGTGTTCATTTTTGTTATATCACTATTTCACATTGCATTTACAATAAACTTAAGTGTTTCTATATGATTATTCCCCGCTGCTTTTATAATAGCATAGTTATTATCTGCTGTTACATCTGCTCCTGCTTCTATCAGTAGCTTTACTACTTCAGTATGACCTTTCTCTGATGCATATCTGATAGCATAGTTATCATATGCTGTTACATCTGCTCCTGCTTCTATCAGTAGCTTTACTACTTCAGTATGACCATTCTCTGATGCATATCTAATAGCATAGTTATTATCTGCTGTTACATCTGCTCCTGCTTCTATCAGTAGCTTTACTACTTCAGTATGACCT
>CANSJQ010000014.1 GCA_947647275.1 uncultured Clostridiaceae bacterium
ATGGAGTATCTGCAGTAGCAGCAGCTGCACCAGCAGCTGGAGGAGCAGTAGCAGGTGCTGCTGAAGAAAAATCAAGCTTTGACGTTGTATTAAAAGACGCTGGAGCAAACAAAATCCAAGTAATCAAAGTTGTAAGAGACGTTACAGGATTAGGATTAAAAGAAGCTAAAGAATTAGTAGACGGAGCTCCAAAAACAGTTAAAGAAGGAGCAAGCAAAGAAGAAGCTGAAGAAATCAAAGCTAAATTCACAGAAGCAGGAGCAGTTATAGAACTTGCTTAATTTATAAAAAAGAATGAAAATAAGAATTTTCTTATTTTCATTCTTTTTTATATTATATAAATTGTAATTCTATTAATTTAGTATATTTTATTTTCGTCTAAAAAATTAACTTTTATCATAAGTATAATAATCATTTATAAGATTAAGATTTTCCCTTTAAATATTCTAAAATTTCATCATCAGGGATATTTAAAATTCTTATTATTTTTTTTAGAGTTTTAACAGTAGTCTTTTCCTCCTCAGCTTCTAATCGTTGTAGCTGGCGCCAGCTTAAATCAATTTTCTCAGCAAGTTGTTCTTGAGTCAAATTATTCTTTTTTCTATTCTCTCTAATCATAAATTCCTCCTTATAATACTAGACAATTATGTCATAAGCACACGGATATTAAAATGACAAAAATGTCATAAATTCTTGACAAAGAATTTATGCAAAAGTATAATAAAGATGAATGACAAAAATGTCATAAAACTAAAAAATTATTAAATAAACTATATACTTTAAAAATAAACTAATAATAAAAATCAAGGAGGAAAAGAAGATGATAATGGAATGGAAAAAACAAAAATTAAATATAAAATCCGAAAGAGCAATAACTTTAGTTTCTCTTGTAACAACAATAGTAATATTAATCATATTAGCAGGTATAGCAATTAATTTGAGCTTAGGAAATAACGGAATATTTAATAAAGCAAAAGAGGCTAAAGAAGAAACAAATAAGCAAACAGCAACAGAAAAAATAAACTTAAAAATAACGACTGTACAAATGAATAAATATGCTGAAGAGCAAGTAATGCCAAGTTTAAAGGAATTATCAGAAGTATTAAGAGATGATAATGAAATAGAATATGTAACAGAAAAAAGCCAAATAGCAAGTACAAAATATGAAGTAGGAGAAAATCCAAATTCAATATTTACAAAGCTACAAAAATACCCATATGAATTTGAAATTGATAGTTCTTTGAAACTTGCAAGTATAAATGGTGTAAAAATAGGAAATTCAAATAATTATTGTTCTATTGCTCCAGAAGGAAAACCTCAAATTTTAGATGAAGATTTTACTTTAGGAGAATTACATACTATAACTGCGCCAGATGAAGGTTGGATCCGATTGAGTGCTATACCATATGGAATTGGAGGAAAATGGTATAGCCTTGCTGTTGGAGAACTAAGCATATCAGGAGGAGCTAGTGCATATCAGAATTATATAAACGTACTTCCATGTAAAAAAGGTCAAAAAGTCCAATATAATGTTTGGGGAGAAAATTTAAGAGGCATTTTAGAATTTATACCAATGCAATAAAAAAAGTTTAAATATTAGAATAATTAGTCAGTTTTATAAAAAAAGTTAAGAAAACTATTGCAATAATTTACTATAAGTAATAAAATTGCAATAGTTATTTATTTTGTTAATATAGTTATAAAACATATAAGAGCAAAATATATATTTATAAATAATAAAAGGAGCAAAGCAAAATGATAATATTATTAGACGCAATGGGAGGAGATAACGCACCAGATGCAAATATAAAAGGTGCAATAAAAGCAATAAGTCAAATTGAAGCAGAAGTATGTTTAGTAGGAAATAAAGATATTATAAATTCTAAAATAAAAGAATTTTATGGTAAGAATGATATTAAAGAAATATCACCTAGACTTAGCATATACCATACTACAGAAACAATAGAAATGTGCGATATACCAACTCAAGCGATAAAGCATAAAAAGGATTCTTCAATGGTAGTAGGCTTTAACTTACTTAAAGAAGGAAAAGGAGATGTATTTATTTCAGCTGGAAACTCTGGAGCACTTTTAACAGGAGCAACACTATTAGTAGGTAGAATAAAAGGAATAGATAGACCAGCACTAGCAGGAATTTTACCAGCATATAAAGGAAGATTAATGCTAATGGACTGTGGGTCAAACACAAACTGTAAACCAATAAATTTACTTCAATTTGCTCAAATGGCAACTATTTATAACAGAAATACATTTGGAATTAAACATCCAACAGTAGGTCTTTTAAATATAGGAACAGAAGAAACAAAAGGAAATGAATTAGTAAAAGAAAGTTATAATTTACTAAAGGAAAAAGCAGAAGAGCTTAATTTAAACTTTGTAGGAAATGTTGAAGGAAGAGACGCATTTTCAGGTAAGCTTGATATATTAGTAGCAGATGGATATACAGGAAATGTATTTTTAAAAACAGTAGAAGGTGTTGGTAAATTAGTAAAAAGAACATTAACAGAAAGCTTAAAGAAAAATATTTTAACTACAATAGGTGCAATACCAGCACTTCCATCAATAAAAGCATTTGCTAAAACTATGGATTATAAAGAATATGGTGGGGCATTATTCTTAGGAGTAAAAAAACCAGTAGTTAAAGCACATGGAAGCAGTGATGAAAAACTATTTGAATTTACAATAAAACAAGCAGAACAATTTGTGAAAAACAAAGCAGTAGATAGGATGATAGAAGAATTCGAAAAGAAATAAAAAGCAAGAATATAAAAAAATACTTGACAATTGAATAAAGTTGTATTATTGTTAATGCAAGCAAAAGAAATAGCACTGAGAGGGGGTGTAATTATAATGACACAAGAAGAAATTTTTGAAAAAGTAAAAGAAATAATAGTTGAACAATTAGGAGTAACAGAAACATCAGTTACATTAGAAGCATCTTTTATAGATGATTTAGGAGCAGACTCATTAGATATTGTTGAATTAATAATGGCATTAGAAGAAGAATTCGATACAGAAATTCCAGACGCAGATGCAGAAAAAGTAGTTACAGTGGGTGATGTAGTAGACTACATCAAAGATCATGTAGAATAAAAAATTAAGATAAAGCATAGGTTACCTATGCTTTTATTGTTAGATACACAATACTAATATATTTTGATACAAAAGAGCAATTTATATTTGTAAAGATAAGAATTATTTATATAAATAAATAGTTAAGGAAATACTTTAAATTTTTAAAATAATAGTATATAATATATGCATGAAAGAAGGTGAAAACATGAATTTAGAAAAATTAGAAAGAAACATAGGATACACATTTAAAAATAAACATTTACTAAAAAATGCACTAACACATACTTCATATGCATATGAAAAGCATATTGAAAGTAACGAAAAATTAGAATTTTTAGGAGATAGTATTTTAGAGTTCATATCTAGTAAATATTTATACAGTAATTTTCCAAGATTATCAGAAGGAGAAATGACTAAAGTTAGAGCTACAATAGTGTGTGAAGAAAGTCTATATAAAATTGCAAAAAGGCATAATTTTAGTGATTTCTTATTCTTAGGAAAAAGTGAACTTGCTTGCCATAAAGAAGCAAGGCCAGCAATAATGGCAGATAGTGTAGAAGCGGTAATTGCAGCTATATATTTTGATGCAGGCTTAGAAGAGGCAGAAAGATTTATAGTAGAAAACTTAAAAGAAGAGGCAGAGTTAGCAAGTAAAAATGTAGGACAAAAAGACTACAAAACAGTATTACAAGAAAAATTACAAATACATGGGGAAGTTCATATTAAATATGAAATAATAAAAGAAGAAGGCCCAGACCACAATAAAAAATTTACAGCCAGAGTAAGTTGCAACGACAAAATATTAGCAACAGGAGAAGGAAGAACAAAAAAGAACGCCGAAATGGAAGCAGCAAGAAAAGCAATGAATATGTAGGGCATCGTTTGTGGGAATACATCGTATGACACAACACTACTGTGCCCTAGAATATAAGGATTAAATTTGATGTAGGGGCGTGGTCTTGTGTCCGCCCATTCTTCGAAGAAATTGCTTAAATAAATTTTGAAAGGAGAAAAGATATGAAAAAAGAATACATTATACCAATATTCGTACCACACCTAGGTTGCCCACATGCTTGTGTATTCTGCAATCAAGTAAAAATAAGTGGAGAGCAGAAACAAGTAAGGGCAGATGATGTTAAAAAAACAATAGAATATTATTTAGATAATTTTAAAGATGATAATAAACTAGTAGAAGTAGCCTTTTTTGGAGGAAGCTTTACAGCAATAGATATAGATATACAAAAAGAGTTATTAGAAGCTGCAAATGAATACATAGAAAAAGGATTAGTAAATAGCATACGTATTTCCACAAGACCAGATGCGATAGATAAAAATATTCTAAAAATGTTAAAGAAATATAATGTAAAAACAATAGAATTAGGAGTACAATCTGCAAATAATTATATACTAAAAAAAGCAGAAAGAGGCCACACATTTGAAGATGTAAAGAAAGCTTCAAAATTAATTAATAGATATGGATTTATACTTGGGCATCAAATGATGGTAGGACTTCCAGAAAGCACAGAATTAGATGAAATAAATACAGCAAAGGCACTAATTAAATTAAAACCAAAAATAGTAAGAATATATCCAGTATTAGTAATAAAAGGAACAAAATTAGAAGAACAGTATAATAATGGAGAATATACACCACTAACAGTAGTACAAGCAGTAGAACGTTCAAAAGAAGTAGCTAATTTGTTTAATAAAAAGAAAATAAAAATAATAAGAATAGGACTTCAAAACACAGACGAAATATGTGAGCCAGGAAGCAAAAATAGTGAAGTTGTAGCAGGACCATATCACCCAGCATTTAGGCAACTAGTAGAAGGAGAAATGTGGTATGATGCAATAGTATATAAAATAAAGAAATTTAATACAAAAGTAAAAGAAGTAGAAATAAAAGCAAATCCAGAAGATATAAACAACATAATAGGACACAAAAAAGAAAATATAGAAAAATTAAAATCGACATATGAAGTAGACGTTATAGTTAAATCAGATGAAACAATAAAAAATGGCAAATTTGAAATAACAATAGAAAAGACATATGATGATATAATAGAAGAAAAGCAAAAAATAAACAATTAAAAGATGGAGCAAAAGCTCCATTTTTAATTGTTTTAATTTCTTTTGCATAAAAATTCCAATAATAACAAATACTTATAAAGGGAGAGTATTATGGAATATGTAGAAATAAATAAAAAAATTAAGCTAAGAAAATATATATATGATTTTATATTACTAATTATAGGTTGTGCCATAATGGCTATTGCAACTTCTTTTTTCTTGTTACCAAACCAATTATCATCTGGAGGTTTTACAGGTATTGCAACAATAACATATTATTTATTAAAATGGCCAGTAGGTACAGTAATATTTGTACTTAACATTCCATTATTTATATTAAGCTACTTTAGAATAGGAAAGGAATTTCTAATAAAAGGAATAATAGGAACAATATTCTTATCAATATTTATAGATATATTTGACAAATTTAAACCCCTAACACAAGACAGAATATTAGGTTGCATATATGGTGGAATAATAATGGGCATAGGAATGAGTTTAGTATTAAAAGGTTCAAGCTCAACAGGAGGAACAGACTTACTTTCATATGTAATAAAGTCCTTTAAACCATATTATAGAACTAGTAACCTAATTGTAATTATAGATATAGTAATAGTTTCATTAAATATATTCTTTCTAAAGGATATAGAAATAGGTCTATACTCAGCAATAACAATATATTTAATGGGAAAAATGCTAGATATAATATTTGAAGGTGTATATTTTACAAAAATGATATTTATAGTATCAGATAAATACGAAGAAATATCCAACGAAATTGAAGAAAATATAAGAAGAGGAGTAACAGGACTTAAAGCAAAAGGAATGTACACAAACGAAGAGAAAATGATGTTATGGTGCATAAGTTCAAGAAATGAAACAATACGAATAAAACAAATATGTAAAAGAATAGATAAAAACTCATTCATAGTAATTTCAAATGCAAGAGAAGCTTATGGAATTGGGTTTAAAAGGGAATAGGACAATTAGGGACTGTCCCTAATTGTCCTAAAAATAAAACTCAAGTCACCAGTGTTATTAACAAACTGATTATAAAGAGTATCAAGCTGTTTTTCCAACCCAGAAATCTCTTTTGTTAAGTCGTCAATGTACTTTTCAACGTCCGCACAAGATGCTATAACTACCGAAGAATTACAAAATTCTTCACGATTTATAATGGCGCGTGACATCAAGTTAAAATTACCCATTAATTCATTATATGACTTAATGCGAAGGCTACCAAAATGACTTCTTTCCGCATTATATAGAGTCCAATTATGAAGCTCTGCCCATGCAATAATAAATTCATCCAATTCATCAAGATTAAAACCAGAATTAGGATTACAAGGAGTAAAAGCTTTTTCTTTTAATTCAGTTACAGTGTCAAGCTGTTTTCGGAGGGCAACAATTTTCTGAGCAACTTCTAAAAGATTATCATTTTTTTGCATAGGTGAATTCTCCTTTCAAAATTACCAAATTATTAGTTACAAACGAATTGTACAACATTTTACATAAAAAAGTAAGGGATTTTTAGAAAATTATAATGTAAAAAAAATAAAAAGCTATTGACATAATGAATGAAAAGATAGTATAATGAATATACTAATAGAGAAAATATTTATATATTTTCGAAATTGGAGTAGTCAAGCCATAAGTTGACAATTAAAAAGTTGGTGTATCCTACCATGAGTGGAATGAAAAATTTGGAGTATCCAAGCCATAAGTTGGAATTAAAAAGTATATAGGGGGCATTCACATATGCCCTCTATATTTGTGTAAAGGAGAATAAATTATGGAAAGATTAAAATTTTATAATGTTGATGATGAATATATAGAATATTTATATAGTATTGATAATAGAGTACCATTTAATAAAAATAGTAAAAGACCTTACATAGGAATTATATTAGAGATAAATAAATTTAAATATTTTGAACCAATGTTCTCACCAAAACAGCAACACAATAAATATAAAACCAATGCTACATATATTAAAATAGGAGAAGGATTAGGAATTATAAAATTGAATAACATGATACCAGTAAATATAAGAAATTTAAGATATATAGATTTTAATAACATAGAAGATAAAAAATATAGAAATTTATTAATTCAACAAAATAATTATATTCAACTTAATACAGATAAAATTCGTGAAAAAGCTAATAAATTGTATCAATTTGTTATAAATGATAACAAAAAGTTCTTTACAGATATATGTTGCAATTTTAAATTATTAGAAGAAAAATGTAAACTGTACAATAGTGAAATGATTGATAAAACAATATAAATCTATTGAAAAAGATGCTTAAATAATGTAAACTATAATTATAGGAAATAATAAATAAAAGGTAGTGAAAAAATGAAAGAACAACAATATATTTTAAAAAATGCACAATCATTTGAATTAAAAGACATATTTGACTGTGGGCAATGTTTTAGATGGAATAAAGAAATAGATGGTAGTTATACAGGAGTATTTGGTAATAATGTACTAAATGTTTCTAAACAAGGAAAAAATGTAATATTTAAAGGTATTTGTGAAGAAAATATAGAAGCTACTTGTAAAAAATACTTTGACTTAGATAGAAACTATGAAGAAATAAAAGAAAAGCTTTCAAAAATAGATAAGCATATGAAAGAAAGTATAGAATATGGAAGCGGAATAAGGATACTAAACCAAGACCTATGGGAAACAATAATATCATTTATAATATCTGCAAACAATAATATACCAAGAATAAAAGGAATAATTGAAAGAATATCTAAAAAATACGGTAATGAAATTATATATAATGGAAAAAGTTACTATACATTTCCAACAGTAGAAGAACTATCAAATGTAACAGTAGAAGATTTAAGAAGTTTAGGCTTAGGATTTAGAGACATAAGAGTATATGAAACAACACACATGATATTAGATAAAAAAGTAGATTTAAAAGAATTAGAACAAGAAAAAGACTTCAATAAAGTAAGAGAAACACTACTTACCTTATCGGGAGTAGGACCAAAAGTAGCAGACTGTATATTACTATTTTCTATACTAAAGAGATGGGAAGCCTTTCCAATAGACGTATGGGTAAGGCGTGTAATGAATGAACTATACATACAAAATGAAGATGAAACAAAAGTAAATAAAACACAAATAGAAAAGATAGCAAAAGAAAAGTTCGGAAACCTAGCAGGAATAGCTCAACAGTATCTATTCTACTGGAAAAGAGAAGCCTAAAATCACAACAAAAAGAAGCCACTAAAAAGTTTAGAAGCTCCTTTTTATTTTAATAATTAATAAATATGTTCAATAAACATATCAACATTACTACTTTGCTGAGTATCAAATGCTATAATGGTGTAATATATTAGATACTCTTTGCTATATACAAACTCATTAATACTAGCATCAGGATATTTTGTTAATTCATTTTTAATCCAACTTTCAATATCCTCTTTATTAGGACTAATAGGGCTTTTGGAATAAGTTGCGGTTGAACCTGAATGCCATTGTCCCCAAAGACGAGGTCTATCTACCTTTAACAAAGCAAAATAGTTTAACATACAAGTACCTCCTTAAAATATTAATTTTACAACAGTTGCAAAGATATATAAACCTAAAATAGGAGAATAAAAATTAAAAGCTAGATTTTCTAGCAAGTATATGCATTATAACATATTTTTTTAGAAAAAGATAGTGGTTTTATAAAAAATAACAAATCGAAAAAAATATATATGCCAACAATAAAAAAAATTAGTATAGAATAATAGTACAAAAAAATATTATATGTTATAATAATGATATTAATATATTTTAATTTATTATGTGATATTTGTATTGTTATATTAAAGGAGATAGATAAATGAGCCTACGCCTAATTTGTGGTAGAAGTGGAACTGGTAAAAGCGAGTTTTGCTTAGATGAAACAATAGAAAAATTAAACAATCAAAATAAAATATATATAATAACCCCAGAACAATTTTCTTATTCAGTAGAAAAAAAGCTAATAGATAAGCAAGAAACTGGGGCTATTATTAATGCAGAAGTATTAACTTTTAAACGTATGGCACATAGGGTGGAGCAAGAAGTAGGCAAAACTATTAACACTAATTTATCAAAAAGTGGAAAAGCAATGCTTATTTATAGCATATTGGTGGAAAACAAAAAGAACTTAAAATTTTTGGGTAAGGCAGAACAAAATATAGACTTAATAGATACAGCATTAACAGAGTTTAAGAAACATAGTATAACAGTACAAAATTTAAAAGAAGTAACTAATAATGAAGAAGACAAATATTTAAAAGAAAAATTAAAAGACCTAAGCATAATTTACGAGAAATTCGAAGAAAAAATAAGTGGTAAATTATTAGACGAAAATGATGTACTTACAATACTTGCTAAAAACTTAGAAAAAACAAATATGTTTAAAGATTGCACAATTTATATAGACGAATTTACAGGTTACACAAAACAAGAATATAAATTAATTGAAACATTATTAAAAACAGCAAAGCAAATAAATATAACAGTTACAACAGATAATTTAGATTTAGGCACAAACCCAGACACAGACATATTCTATTCAAACAAACAAACAGCAGATAAGCTATTATACTTAGCAAGAAAAAACAATATAGAATGTGAAAAAACAATCTTTTTAGAAAAAAAATATAGATATAAATCACTAGAATTAGATCACATAGAAAAAAGTTTATATACAATACCATATAATACATATAAAGAAGAAGTAAAAAATATGAGCTTATTTTTAGCATCAAATCAATATTCGGAAATAGAAAATGTAGCAAAAGAAATTATAAAACTTGTAAAAAATAAAAAATACAGATATAGAGAAATATCAATAATTACAAAGAACTTACCTAATTACGCAAGCTTAATAAAAGCAATATTTAAAAACTACGACATACCAGTTTTTATAGATGAGAAAAAAGAACTTAGCCAAAATATATTTATGAAATATATAATAAGTATATTAGATATATATGCTAAAAGTTGGTCTTACGATTCTATTATAAATTATATAAAAACAGGTTTTTTAAGAATTGATAATGATGAAATATATATGCTAGAAAATTATACTAAAAAATGGGGAATTAAAGGTTCAAAATGGTATACAGGGGAATGGAACTTTGAAGAAGTATCTGAAGAAAATAAAGAAAAAATAGAAAGAATACAAACATTAAGAAAACAAATAATTACACCACTTGTAAAATTAAGAGAAAAAATAAATGAAAACAAAACAGTAAGTGGAATTACTAAAAAGATATATGAATTTTTAATAGAAAATGAAATAGATAAAATATTACTTGAAAAGAAAGAAAAACTAGAAGAACAAAACTATATAGAAATTGCAAATGAACAAGAGCTTGCCTGGAATATTATGGTAGAAGTTTTTGATGAGTTAACTTCAATATTTGGAGAAGAAAAAATTAGTTTTGAAAAATATATGAACTTAGTTATGGTAGGCTTAAATAAAAGCGGGCTAGGAAGAATACCTCAAACCAGCGACCAAGTAATAGTAGGGGATATTGAAAGAAGTAGAACCCATAGAGTAAAGGCAGTGTTTATATTAGGAATGAATGATGGTGTATTTCCAAGTGTTAATAAAAATGAGGGGTTTTTAGGAGATAAAGACAGAGAAAAACTAAAAGAAAAAGGAATAGAATTAGCAAAAGGCACATTAGAAATGCTATATGAAGATAATTTCGCAATATATAAGGCGTTTACAACAGCAGAAGAAAAGCTATTTTTATCATATACATCTTCAAATTTAGAGGGAGGAACATTAAGACCTTCAATATTAATAACAAAAATAAAAAGGCTTTTTCCTAACCTAATAGAAGAAAGCGATATGGTAGATAGCAAAGAAGAAATTATTAATAAATCACAAACCTTTGAACTATTAATAGAAAAACTAAGAAATTGGAAAGAAGGAGAAGAGCTTGAAAATGCTTGGATAGAAGTGTACAAATATTTTTCAGAAAATGAAGAATGGAAATATAAACTAGAAGGTGCAGTAAAGGCACTAAATTATACAAACACACCTGAAAATATATCAAAAGAAAATATAGAAAAATTATATGGAAACACTTTAAATACAACAGTATCAAGGCTAGAACAATATAAATCTTGTCCATTTTCATATTACTTAAAATATGGCTTGAAATTACATGAAAGCGATAATTTTAAAGTACAAATGGTAGATACAGGTAATTTTATGCATGAAGTAATAGATAGCTTCTTTAACATTGTAAGGCAAAGGCAAATAAGTATAAAAGAAATATCTGAAAAAGAAACCGAGGAAATTATAAATGAAATAATAGAGGAAAAATTACAAATTACGAAAAACTACATTTTTACAAGTACAGACAAATACAAAGTATTAACAAGAAGGTTAAAAAGAGTAATTTTAAAATCTATGAAATATATTTTAGAAAGCTTAAAAGATAGTGATTTTGAAGTATTTGCAAATGAATTAGAATTCAAAAAAGGTAAAGCATATGAGCCAATAAGACTCAACCTAGAAGATGGCAAAAGAGTAGAAATAACAGGAAAAATTGATAGAGTAGATTTAGCAAAAACAGCGGATGGAAATTATATAAGAATAATTGACTACAAATCTTCAGTTAAAAACATAGATTTAAATGAAGTATATGCAGGACTTCAACTTCAACTACTAACATACCTAGATGCAACTTGTAAAATAGAAGAAATGCTACCAGCAGGGGTATTATATTTTAACCTAATAGACCCAATAATTAAGTCAGATAAGTATATGACAGATGAGCAAATAGAGCTAGAATTAAAGAAAAAATTCAAAATGAATGGAATAATTTTAGCAGACGTAAAAGTTGTAAAAATGATGGATAAGAAGCTAGAAACAGGAGCCTCAAACGTAATTCCAGCATATATAGATAAGGAAGGCAACCTAAGCAAAAAGTCAAATGCAGTAACAAAAGAGCAATTTGAAGATTTACAAAAATATACCGCAAAAATAATAAAAGAAATTTCACAAGAAATATTAAGCGGAGATATAAGCCTAAAGCCATATTATAATACAAAAACAAAGAAAAAACCATGTGACTACTGCGAGTACAAATCTATTTGTCAATTTGATGTAGGTAAAAATGGAAATAATTATAATTATATTTCTAAAATGGAGAAAGATGAGATATTGGAGAAAATAAAAAATGTCAAATAATAAGAACGTTTGTCGAAGGTATAGAAAAATAAATATACATAATGTATAATAAAACCACCTTTTGCCGAAAAGGTAGAAAGGAGGTAATCGTCTTGAGTAGAATACTAAAGATATTGTCATTAATACTTATTTACTTAATACTTAAAGAATTTGACAGATAAGGAAAATCCCCTAGTACAGCCACTAGGGGATTTCATTTCGCCTTGAATAACTTTTTTAGCAATTTTCATTGCTAAATATAATATACAATATTTTCCAACATTTGTCAACCAAAAAATAAGAAATATTATTTAAATCTTGTGAATTGCAATAATAATATGATAATATATATTAAAAGGAAGGAGAGGCAAATGAGAGATTTATCAAATGAAAATATAGTACATATTCAAGATGGAGACATAGAATACTTGCAATTTAGAAAATTATTAGAATATAAAGATAAAGTTATTCACTGTTATACAACAAGAAGCGATGACTACAAAATAGACAATGGTGTAAATTATAAGAAATTATATAATAGTTTAAATTTAGATTATAATAAATTAGTAAAAATAAAAGAACAAATACATAGTAATTATGTTCAAATAGTAGAAAGCAAAGAAGTAAAACCAGATAAAGTAGATGGACTTATAACAGATAAAAAAGGCATCTCATTTTCACTAAGGTTTGCTGATTGTACGCCAATTTATTTATATGACCCAGTAAAAAATGTAATAGGAGATATTCATTCAGGTTGGAAAGGAACAGTAGGAAAAATTGCTCAGGTAGCAGTAAAGAAAATGCAAGAAGAATATAATTCAAAGCCTGAAGACATTATTTGCTGTATAGGGCCAGCAATAGGAAAATGCCATTTTGAAGTAGATGAAGATGTAAAAAATATTTTTGAAAACACTTTTTCATATATGAATATAAACGATAAAATAATAGAAAAAGGAGAATTAAAAGAAGGAAAGCAAAAATATTTTATAGATACAAATTTAATAAATAGAAAAATGCTAGAAGAAATTGGGTTACTAAAAGAAAATATAATAGAAAGCAATATATGTACAGTATGCAATAAAGATATATTACATTCATATAGGGTAGATAGAAAAAATGCAGGAAGAAATACAGCAATAATGTCACTAATTTGAGAAAAGATTTTGGATGTATCCAAAACTTTCTTAACGAAATAAAAAATATGTAAAGGCACGGTTAACTTAGAATGTCCATTGGAAAAGACACCACTGTGCCCTTTTCTTGTATATAAATAAAGGAGTAAATGAAAGTGAACAAAAAACACAATAAGTTAATAAAATATAACAGAAAAATATTAATAGATATAAGTGTTATTCTTCTAATATTAATTTTAGGAGCAATATTAATATTTACACTTGCCAAAAATACGAAAAGAGAAACCAAAGCAGAAAAACAACAAGAAATAATGCAAGAGGAGGCGAACAAAAATAATAATGTGTTAAAAAGTAAAGAGGATAATTCTAAGAAACTAAAGCTTGATACTTATATGAAAAAAGCAGAAGAAAAACTAAAAGAATTAACCCAAGATGAAGTAATAGCACAGTTATTTTTAATAGGGACCCATACCACTAGTGATTTTGAAAAATTAAAAGAAAAGCAATTTGGCGGATATTTGTTTTTTTCAGATTTCTTCAAAGGTAAAACAGAAAAACAAATACAAAATGAGATAAATAAATTTAATGAAGTCTCAAAAATACCACTTTTAATAGCAGTAGATGAAGAAGGAGGAAATGTTGTAAGAGTTAGTAATAATAGCCAACTAATAAATGAACCATTTAAATATTCAAGTGAAATATACCAGAATGGAGGTTTTGAAGCAGTTAAGCAAGACACAATAAATAAAAGCAAATTTTTAAGTAATTTAGGAATTAACTTAAACTTAGCCCCAGTAGTAGATATATGTGAGGAAAAAACAGATTATATGTATACAAGGTCTTTTAAACAAGGAAAAGAGCTAACATCTACTTTTGCAAAAACAGTAATAAATGCAAGTAAGGAAAGCAATGTATCATATACTTTAAAACATTTTCCAGGGTATGGAAATAACGTAGATACACATAAAAGTACATCTATGGATGAAAGAACTTATGACGATATATATAATAATGACTTGAAACCGTTTAGAGAAGCAATAGAAGAAGGAGCAGAAGCTGTACTAATAAGCCATAACATAGTAACAAGTATAGACCCACAAAATCCAGCATCACTTTCACCTAAAATACATAAGTTATTAAGAGAAGATTTAAAATTTGAAGGAATTATTATTACAGATGCCATGAATATGGGAGCAATAGTAAATAAATATGGAGCAGAGGAAGCAATAATAAACGCTATTTTAGCGGAAAATGACATTATAATAGTAACAATAGATAAGACATCAAAGGAAAGTTATGATGACATTATAAAAGCAGTAAAAATGGGAATAATTAATGGAAAAATTACTAAAGAGGAAATTTATGAAAAAGCAAAAAATATTATTGCATGGAAATATTATAAAGGGATGTTTTAATAATAAAATAGCTGACTGTTAATAGTTTTGGTGGAAAACTTTCAAAGTTTTCCACCAAAACTATTAACAGTCAGCTTATAGGTCAATCATTATTTTTATGCCATTCTTCCCAACATCTATCTTTGCTTCCATACATTGTACAATAATTATCAATGTTTTTACAACGAGGAAATGGTGCTTTTTCAAAGTCTAGTGTATTTTCACTACAAAATTCAAAGGGACAATACTTTTCTTCCATGGGTGATGGTTTAACACCCTTTTTCCAATCTTCATAAGAACATCCATAACTAGAAAAATGAAGAGTTTTACCACTTATTGGTGATAATGAATCTTTGGTATTATAGTAACTACCACCATGTGGGCAATAAGGAAATACACGAGTAACTCCATTAATATTCTTAATTTCATTGAATTCATTGTAAGTAAATGGTATTGAACATGTTCCTTTGCATTTGTTACATTCAATTGCTGCTCCATTAAATTCTTGTGTAGATCCTATAGACTTACATTTATGAAGTCCTGTACCTTTACAAGATGGACATTCAATTATAATTGTCCGTTTCATAATGTTTTCCTCTCTTTCTTTAAAAACTAATTAATAGTTACTTTAAAATTTTTAATATTCAGTTATGTAATATATATTATCACGTTTATTTGACATTGTCAATAAAAATAGTAACTTATGCAATCTTTAAATAAAAACGATTAAGAAAGTTATTTCCTAATCGTTTTTTACTTTTGTAATTATTTCAATAAACTTCTCTGTAGCAAAACTTGTAATAGTATTATTAGGCAATATAATACCCAAATTTCTTTTTGGAATTTTTTCTTTTATAGGGATTTCAAAAAGAAGCTCATTTTCTAATTCATCTTTAGCAAATTCCTTTGTAATATAAGAAATTCCCATACCAATTTTAGCAAAGTCTTTTACTAATGCATAACTTACAATATCAAATTTAGGATGAAAAGAAATATCATTTTTTAACATTAAAGAATTCAAGAATGCTCTTGTATTAGAAGGTTCCTTTTGAGTAATGATAGGAAAATTTGTTACTAAATCTTCAAGAGATATTTCTTTTGGAATTTTTTCTATATAACTTAAATTTCCAGCAAAGCAATCTTGCAAAGTTGCACAAGGAGTAATAATTAAGGATTCATCATTTTGAGTAGGAAGGTTAACAACTAAAAGGTCAAGGCATCCCCTTTTTAAATCAGATATTAAATTGTGAGTTAAACTATTAGTAATAGAAATGTCAATATTAGGAAACATACTATGAAATTTTTCAATAAAAGGTAACAAAAAATATCTGGTTACAGTAGTACTAGCACCTATTCGTATTGTACCAGTTTCTAAGTTTTTTAAAGAAGTAAGTTTATGCTCACCATTAATAAAACTCTCAACTCCATTTTTAATGAAATTGTAGAAAATTTTACCATTTTGCGTTAAAACTACACCTTTAGGACCTCTATTAAATAAAGTAATTCCAAGTTCAGTTTCTAATTTTTTTATTGTTTTAGTAATAGCAGGTTGAGAAATATATAATGAATTAGCAGCTTTAGTGATACTGCCGATAAAGAACAACAGTATAAAATATTTTATATGATTCATAATTAATATTCATAACATAACCTCCAGTTATAATAAATATAAAAAATATATATTTGAATTATAACAAAAAATAAAATATAATGCAAATATCAAAAAGAAAGGAGTAAAAAATTATGCGGGTAGATGATTATTTATCAGTATGTATGTTTCAGTTAAAAGTAGATTTAGATTGTAATAGTGTAGATGAATACATAATTGAAACAAAAGAAGTTAATTCACAATTAGAAGCAGCTTTTTCTATAATAGAAAAGCGTAAGCCAGACATATCTTTATTTCCAGAAATGACATATTTAAAAAAATATGAAAAAGAGTATCAAGAACTATCAGCGTCAAGAATTATTGTAGCAGGAAGTTATTACAAAAATGGTATTAATACAACAGTAATATTTTCAAATGGAAAGAAACATGAAGTGAAAAAATGTTATGCATCAGGTGCAGAACCAATGGCAAGAAAGGTTTCTTTTTTACCAGTAGAAGAATTTATGAAAAAAGAATTAAAAAGTCATGAATTTTGGGTAAAAGGAAAGAAGTTATACATATTAAATTGTATGGAGTATTATCATATGTCCTATTATATATCAAGAAGCCAGCAATTAAACCATAATTTATTTGGAATAATTGCAATATGTTCTAATTCTAATACTCATGTTTTTGAAGAAGAAACTATATGTATTCATAACCATAATGAAAGTATATATACTTTCTCGTTAAATTGTGTAAGTACATACAAAGGTGAAAATTATGGTGATGGTAAAAGTTATATTTATGGTCCAGTTTCAGGGCATGAAAAAGAATGGCTAAGAAAAGAAGGAATAAATAGCAAGAAAAATGCATGCCATTTACTATCATTGTCAGAAACTGAAGCAAGTTATATATATGGAGAATTTTTACCATATGAAAAGTTAAGTATATTTGGAAGAAGTGATAAGTATTCAAGTAACCCTAAAAACATTATAGTAGAAAAATTATAGGAGGGAAAAATATGAAAAAGAATATTATTATTACGTCAGGTCCAACAAATGAAAGAATTGATGCTGTTATGAAAATAACAAATATGTCAACAGGAGCATTAGGAGCAGTTGTAGCAGATACATTTTTAGGAGAAAAAAATGACGAGATCGGAAAAATTTATTACATTTCAACAAAGTTATCATACAAACCCAAAATAGAAAGCGAAAAAGTAGAATTTATAACAGTTGATTCAACACAAGACTTGATCGAAGCACTAAGAAAAATTTTTGCCACTGAAAAAATTGATATAATAATTCACTCAGCAGCAGTAGGAGACTACGCAGGAAAATATGCTATAAGAGCAGAAGAATTAGTTGATGAAATTTGGGAGAAAGTTCAAAATGCAAAAAATAAGGAAGAGATTACAAAGGAAGTTCTTATGAGCATTTTTGAAAATCCTGAGAGTGTATGCAATAATACCACAAAAATTTCTTCATATGAGCCACACCTTATGACAATGCTAACATTAACGCCAAAAGTAATTAGCCAGATAAAACAAATGGCACCAGAAGTAATTTTAGTAGGTTTCAAACTGCTAGAAGGAGTGAGTAAAGAAGAACTTTACAACGTAGCTTCAAAGTTAAGGCAAAAAAATAATGCAGATTATATCGTAGCAAACGATTTAGCCAAAATAGGAAATGGTAAGCACTGGGCTATGATTATAAATGAAACAGGAATTGTAGAAGAATGTGAAACTAAGAAGGAAATAGCGCAAACTTTAGAGAAAATTCTCTTTTAGTTAAAAAAACCATTAGTGTGACAGCACTAATGGTTTTTTTTCTACTTTGCTAAATATAATATACAGTATTTTCTAACTCTTGTAAATTAACAATTAAAAAGATTTTAATTAATCTTGAAAAATTAATATATATGTAGTAATATAACTAAAAGAAAGTAGAGGTAAATAAATGATACCAAATAGATTAAAAAAGAAAGATAAAATAGGAATAATAGCTCCATCTTCTCCAGTTACAGAAGATAAATTAGAAGATATAAATAATTCAATAACATTAATGGAAGCTTCAGGTTTTGAAATAGTATTTGGAAAAAATGTATTTATAAATACCTTAGGATATGGAGCAACTGCAAAAGAAAAAGCAGAAGATATAAATAATATGTTTGCAAATCCAGAAATAAAGGCAATATTTTGTGCTACAGGTGGAGCAAATTCAAATTCTACTTTTGAATATTTAGATTATGATCTAATAAAGCAAAATCCTAAAATAATATGTGGTTTTAGTGATTCAACATCAATTCTAAATATGATATCAGAAAAAACAGGACTTGTTACATTCAACGGTTCAACATTTAAAGCTTTAACTTCATGGGAAACAGAATATAGCTATAAACAAATTATAAATAAATTCGTATTAGGTAAAACAGAATTAGCAGAGGAAGACGACAAATTTCATTGTATAAAGGAAGGTATAGCAGAAGGAAAACTAATAGGAGGAAATTTATCACTTACAGCAAACTTATGCTCAGGAAAATATAGTATAGATTTTACAGATAAAATATTATTTATAGAAGAATTGGCATTTGAAACAGACACTGAAATGGCAAGTAATTATCTGTATAAAATGAAGCAAAATGAGGTATTTGACAAAATAAAAGGAATATGGGTAGGAAACTATGAAGGAGAAGTACCACTAGAAAAAATATTATTAGACACTTTAGAAGGTAACTATAATTTTCCAATAATAAAATCAAACAATTTTGGACATACGGATAGAAAAATGGTAATACCAATAGGAACAAAAGCAAAAATAGATACAAATAAGGAAATAAAAATAGAACTATTAGAAAATTGTGTAAGCTAAGTCAACTTAGCTTATTATTTTATATTAGTTAAATAATAAATGTATTTTTAAATTTTATAATTGACACAAAAATATATTAAATATATAATAAAAATGTTAAATTGAGGATAGAATATAATAAGAAAAAAAGTGAGAGGAAGAAAGATATCATATGATTTCACAATTATTTGTATTATTAATACTAATATTAATAAATGCGTATTTTGCAGCATCTGAAATAGCATTTATATCCTTAAATGATGCAAAAATAGAAAGAGAGGCAAAGCAAGGAAATAGAAAAGCAAAGCAAATTGAAAAAATGTTAAAAAACCCAAGTAAGTTTTTAGCCACAATACAAATAGGAATAACACTTGCAGGTTTTCTATCTAGTGCATTTGCATCAGACACATTTGCAGATATTTTAGCGCCAGCTTTAAATAATATATTCCCTGCAATTAGCGTGCAAACCTTTAGAGGAATTTCTATTATAATAATAACAATAATATTATCCTTCTTTACATTAGTATTTGGAGAATTAGTCCCAAAAAGATTAGCAATGAAGTATTATGAAAAGGTAGCATATGCAAGTATAGGAATAATAAGATTTATTTCAATAATAACAGCTCCATTTGTTAAAATTCTTACTAAATCAACAAATATAATATCAAAATTATTTGGAATTTCTGAAAATGAAGAAGAGATAGTTACAGAAGAAGAAATAAAAATGATGATTGATGAAGGCGAAGAAAATGGAACAATAGAATTTGAAGAAAAAGAAATGATTAATAATATATTTGAATTTAATGATATTACAGCCTCAGAAGTTATGACACACAGAACAGATATATTTGGAATAGAAGTAAATGATGATATAGAAAAGAAGCTAAGCAAATTAGATGAATATAAATATAGTAGAATACCAGTATATGAAGATTCAATAGACAACATAGTTGGAATTTTATTTGTAAAAGATTTATTAAAATATTTCGCAACAAACCAAAAAATAGAAATAAAAGAAATAATGAGGGAAGCATATTTTATACCAGAAGGAAAGCCAATTAATGAACTATTTAAAGAATTACAAAAAAATAAAAGACAAATGGCAATAGTAATAGATGAATATGGTGGAACTTCAGGCTTACTTACAATGGAAGACCTAATAGAAGAAATAGTAGGAAATATATTTGATGAATATGATGAAATTGAAAATGAATTTGAAAAAATAGATGATAACACATTTTTAATAAATGGAAGTATATCAATAAGTGATTTAGAAAAATTGCTAGAAATAAGTATTCCAGAAGGAGACTATGATACACTATCAGGATACTTACTAGAAGAGCTAGGAAGAGTTCCAAGCGATAATGAAAAGCCAGTTATAGAAACGAAAAATATTACCTATAAAATAGAAGAATATGAAGATAAGAGAATAATATTAGTTAAAGCTTGTAAAAATTCATAATATATACAAACACAAAAAGGCGTTACTCTACAAATTTTAATTATTACTACTTTAATTTGTAGTGGCGGATATGAGGCATACAAGCTCCAACGAACTTTCTTAAAATATATTAAAATATAATAAACAAACGATAATGTTCTTAATAAAAAGAACACGAAAAGAGGTAAAAAATGAAAAATGTAAAAATAATTGCACCAATAATAGTAATACTTATAATACTAATATTAACTATAGTAGGAGTAGTAATAAACTCAAATAATAAAACTTATGAATTAGAAAAAATAGAAAAATACAGTTACTTTAAACTTTATAAAAATGAAAAATATGGAGTAATAGATGATAAAGGAAATGTACTAATAGAGCCAATATATGGTGCGCTAAATATTCCAAATCCTACCAAAGATGTATTTATAGGTTATTATAACTATAATGAAATGAATGGTGAATACGAAACAAAAGTATTAAATAAGAATAATGAAGAAATATTAAAAGAATATGAACAAGTATTACCAATACTATGTGAGGAGTCTACCTCAAATATACCATTTGAAAAAAGTGTATTAAGCTACAAAGAAAATGGAAAATGGGGAATAATAGACTTTTTAGGCAAGAAAATAACAAAAGCAAATTATGATAGTATAGAAAGCATGAAATATAGAGAAGGTACTTTAAAAGTAAAACAAAACGAAAAATATGGAGCAATTAATATAAAAGGAAAAACAATTATAAAAACAATTTATGATGATATAACATCAGATGCTTATTATACTAATGAAAAAGATTATACAAATGCAGGTTTCATAGTTCAAAATAAAACAGAAGAAGGATATAGATATGGCTATATCAATAAAGATGGAAAACAAATATTACCTAATGAATATACAGAAATAGATAGAATAGTAAATTTAAGTGAATTATATTTATTAGTAGCCAAAAATGGAAAATATGGAATAGTAAAAGATAAAAAAGAGATTATACCAATTTCATATGAGGAAATAGAATATAATAAAACAAATAATATATTTATAGTACAAAAAAATTCAAAACAAGGTGTATTATCTTTAAAAGGTGAAGAAATATTACCAGTAGAATATGACTATATAATGTGTGGAACAAATAAAATTACAACTACAAAAGGAGAAAGCATAGAAATATACAATAAAGAAGGGCAAAAGCAGAATTCAAAATATGGAAATACAATAGAAACAAACAATGAAAATTATATAATAATAATTGACGAAAATGAAAAGTTTGGATTAACAAATAAAGAAGGCAAAGTATTAATAAAAAATAAATATGAATATTTAGAATATGCCTTTGCAGATTATTTTATAGCAACGAAAGAACGGAAAAGTAGGAGTAATAAATGTATCTGAAAATACAGTAATAGACTTTAAATATGATATAATACAAAAAGTAAAAGATAAAAATGCTTTGCAAGCAATTATATCAAAAGAAAATATAATAAATATGTATAATAACAAAATGGTACAGCAAGTAAGCATAAAAAATGCAGTATTATACACATATGAAAATTATATAAAATTATTATCAAATACAGATATGAAATATTTAAACAATGATGGAAATTTAATAAGTAACAAAGAAATATTTACACAAAATTCAGCATTTTCATATAACAAAAATGGAAAATGGGGATTTATAAATAAAGAAGACAAAATAATAGTAGAAGCAAAATATGATATAGTTACAGAATTTAATAGTTATGGATATGCAGGAATATGTATAGATAACAAATGGGGAGTAGTAAACAAAAACGGAGAAATAATAGTAGAGCCATCATATAAAATAGATTGGAACGAGCCCGAATTTATAGGTAAATACTGCAAATTGAATTTTGGTTATGGTTTCGAATATTATACAGATGAATTAACAAAATAATGAACATTGGGTGTCCATTGGGGACGTTTTCCAATGGGTAATCTGTCCCTTTTGGGACAAAATAAAAAATAAATATTGTAAAAAAGTATTGTAAATAGCATAAAAATATGATAAAATAGCATTGCTGTAAAAATAGCAATGTTATTTTTATAGCATCCTTACTTACATTAAAATATGTAGGTTATTAATCCAGAAGGAGGTGAAAAATAATGAATAAATACGAGAGTGTTGTCATTATTAATCCAAATGTTGATGAAGAAGGAATTAAAACATTAATTCAAAAATTATCAGATTTAATTAATAGTGATGGTAAATTAGAAAAAGCTGACGAATTAGGAAAAAGAAGATTAGCCTATGAAGTTAAGAAAAACAAAGAAGGTTACTATGTAGTATTCTATTTTGAAGCTAACACATCTTTAATATCTGAACTAGAAAGAAATTATAGAATTACAGATGAAGTAATTAAATTTATGACTGTAAAAGTTGAAGAATAAGGGGCCGAAAGGTAAGGTAAAAAATATGAACAAAGTAATTTTAATGGGAAGATTAACAAGAGACCCAGAAGTTAGATATACACAAACTAACAATACATTAGTAGCATCTTTTAGTTTAGCAGTAAATAGAAGATTTGTAAGACCAGGAGAAGAAAGACAAGCAGACTTCATAAATATAGTAGCATGGAGCAAACTAGGTGAATTTTGCAGTAAATACTTCAAAAAAGGTCAACAAGTAGGTGTAATAGGAAGAATACAAACAAGAACTTGGGATGATGACCAAGGACAAAAACATTACATAACAGAAGTAGTGGCAGAAGAAGCATATTTTGCAGATAGCAAAAGAGATGGAGAAGCTGGAGGAAGTTTTGATGCAACATTTGGAACAATGCCAGAGCAGACTACAGGAGCTTCTGATTTTGAAGTATCTTCAGGAGACGACCTACCATTCTAAGTGTTGGCATGAATGCCAACCATGAATAATGAATAATGAAGAGCGTAGACTCTTTGAGTTTGGAAAGGGGGAAAATGAGATGGCAGATAAGAAACAAAAAAGAAATAATAGAAACAATAATATGGATGAAGATTATAATCCAAAGTTTAGAAAAATAAGAAAAAAAGTTTGTCCTTTATGTGCAGACAAAAATCTTGTTTTAGATTATAAAAATGCAGATCAATTAAAGAAATTTATAAATGATAAAGGTAAAATCTTACCAAGAAGAGCAACAGGTGCATGTGCAAAACATCAAAGAGATATTACTCTTGCAGTAAAAAGAGCAAGACAAATAGCAGTTTTACCATACACAGCTGAATAAAATAAAAAATAAATCAAATAGGGGCTAGATATATGAAAATCATATATTTAGTCCCTATTTTGTCGAAAAAACAAGAAAGATGTTAGAAGGAAAGAGAAAAAAATTAGATATTTTATTTATTTTTTATATTTATAAAAAATTTTTAACTTTCAACATCAAAATAAGGAGGAAAAAATGAAAAGAACAAAAATAATAAGTATAATATTAATAATAATTCAATTACTTACAATATTAATGAATGGAAATGTAGTAAAAGCAAATATAAAAGAAGGAGACACAATATTGCTCCAAGGAGACCATGAATGTGATTCTTTAGTGGAATATTGGATGTCATCAAATAATAAATGGAGTTATAAAATAGTATGGTATGTATATTATATAGATGCTGAAACAGGAAATAGATATCCAGCATTTTGTATAGAGCCTGCAAAAGAAGGAGTAGGTACAGGGTATGGAGCATATAATGGAACTATTTTTAAAGAAACAGATCCATCAATTTGGAGAATATTAAGTAAAGGATATATGGGTTCAAATTATAAAGAATGGAATTTAGAATGTGATGATGATTTTTATTCAGCAACAAAAATTGCACTACATAGTTATGCAGAAAAAGTAGCTCCGAAAGATAAATATATATTAGGAAATAGAAGTGTAGATGGAAATACTGTAGAAGAAATACAAAGAAGAGGAGAAAAAGTACTAAATGTAGCACAAATGCTATATGAATATGGAATAAATGGAAAAGAGCAATACCAAGCACCACAAGTAGCTATTAACAAAAATGGAGAAAAGAAAGTAGAAATAATTAATGGAGAAGAATATTATATTCAAAATTATAAAGTAACAGCTAATAAAACATTAAAATCTTATAAAATATCAATAGAAAATTTTATTTCTGGAACAAAAATATTAGATTCAAATAATAAAGAAGTTTCAAGTTTAAACAATTCAAATTTCAAAATAGCAATTCCAACTAAAAATATAAAAGAAAAAGTAAATATGAAAATAAAAATAGAAGCTGCAGAAGTAAAGACTTGTCCAGTATATTTAGCTAAAAGTTCAATTAGTGAGGCACAAAGCTATGTAACATATACTAGTAGCTATGAAGAAGCCAATACAAGTATTACTATGCAGGTAGACCCTAATAATTGTAGTCTGGATTTGATAAAAATAGATAGTGAAACCCAAAAGCCACTTTCAAATGTTACATTTGAAATAACAAAAGAAAATGGAGAGAAATTAGGACAATACACTACAAACGAAAAAGGAATTATACAGTTAAATAATTTAAAACCAGGAGTAATAAAAATAAAAGAAATTAAAGTAGATGATAGATATATATTAAATGGAAAAGTAGAACAAGTATTATTACAATGGGGAAAAATAAGTAAAATAGAAATAGAAAATAATCGTAAAAAAGGAAATTTAAAAATAGTAAAAATAGATTCAGAGAATAAGGAAATAAAATTAAAAGGAATAGAATTCGAACTATATAATGAGAAAAAAGAACTAATAAATAAGCTTATAACAGATGAAAATGGAGAAGCGGTACTTGAAAATTTAAATATAGGGACATATACCATAAAAGAAATCAAAACAAAGGAGGAATATGTTTTAAATCAAGAAGAAATAGAAATAAAAATAGAATGGAATAAACAAACACAATTAGAAATAAAAAATAAAAAAATAAAAGGACAAATAAAAATAACAAAAATAAGTAAAGATGACAATAAAATAACAGGCAAGAAAGCAGGAACTCCAATTGCAAATGTAGAATTTGAAATAAAAAATGAAAAAGGAGAAGTAGTAGAAACTATAATAACAAATAAGCAAGGAATGGCCATAACAAATAAGTTGGAAAAAGGGAAATACTATATAAAAGAAACAAAGACAGATGAAAACTACGAACTAAATAATACAACATATGAAATAGAAATAACAGAAAATGACCAAATAGCAAATATACAAATAACAAATAAATCAAAAAACAAATTACCAAGAACAGGATTTTAGAAAATAACCTCTAATTATGTTTAAACATATAATATTTGTAAATAATATATGTAAATGTAATAGGAGGTTTTTTTGTGAAATTAGGTTTAGCTTTGTCAGGTGGAGGAATTAGAGGAATAGCACATGCAGGTGTTTTAAAAGCATTAGAAGAAAATAATATAAAGGTAGATATAATAGGAGGGTGTAGTAGTGGAAGTATGATAGCCTCACTTTATGCAATGGGGTACTCGCCTTATTACATATATATTCTATTTAAAACATATGCAAAAGAAATAATAGGAACAAATGCAAATCCTATAATTTCAGGAATACATGATTATTTAAAACATAGGAAGAGAACAATAACAGGTTTAAAAAACGGAGAAAATATAGAAAATATATTTAATGAAATGGCAAAAAAGAGAAATATAGAAAATATATCACAAGTAAAAATGCCACTTGTTATACCAACGGTAGATATTATGGATTCAAAAGAATATGTATTTACAAATAATATACCAAATATAGAGGAGCATAAAGAACAATACATTACAGATGTTACAGTAGGAAAAGCAGTAAGAGCAAGTAGTAGTTTCCCAGCTGTATTTAGCCCATGTAAAGATAAGATTCATAGCTTTATGGACGGAGGAACCTTAGATAATATTCCTGTAAACGAAGTAAAAAAACAAGGAGCAGACAAAGTAATAGCAGTAAAATTTGATAGTGACCCAATAACAGAAGATAGCAATTTAATGGATATAGTAATGAAAACAATAGATATAATGGGAAGCAAAATATCAGAAGAAAGTTTAGAAATGAGTGATTTAGTATTAAATGTTTATACAGATAAAGTAGGGTTATTAGACGTAAATAAGCTAGAAAAATGTTATAAATATGGATATAACTGTGTTATAGAAAATTTAGATAAAATAAAAGAAGTAATAAGTTCCCATTAGGGACGTTTCCAAATGGGAAATCTGTCCCTAATGGGAACTTATAAATAATTAAATGAACAGAAAAACTAAACCTAATCTGTTATTTTTTATATTCTTAGGAAAGTCATCCACGATAGTTAAGTTAGTTGTTCGAACGTTAGTGAGTTACAGATAACTTATGCGTAGTGAAACGAAGAAGTTAAGTTTCCTAAGAAAATTTTATTCTTGTTTTTTATTTGCCTAAATTAAACAAAAAAGATTTAGTAGCTCTTTAACATCTACTTCTAAAGCAATAGCTAGTACACAAAGTTCATAATCTCTTACAGTACGTTGGTTATTTTCAATTCTATGCAAACAAGTTACAGGAATATTGAAACCTAATAATAAAAGTTTATTAGATAGTTTTTCAAAAGATAAATTTCTTTCTTTTCTTTTTCTCTTAAAGTATTGCCAATTATATTTAAATTATTTTCATATTTAACTCCATATTAATTATATAACTATATTATAAAAGAATTAGATATATAATTATTGACACTGGTGTGAAAAAAGAAGTATACTATTTGTGTACAAAGGAGGAAAATAAAATATGCAAATAAAAAATAATATAGAAGGAATAACATTAGTATCACTTGTAATTACTATCGTAGTTTTAATTATATTATCAACAATAGCAATAAATTTTGCAATTGGTAATAATGGAATAATAACAAGAGCAAAAGAAGCTAAAAAGATGCAAATAATTTCTAATACAAAAGAACAAATAGGAATAGAAATAATTTCAGCTCAAACAGAAGCAATAGAAAGAAGTGAAAACTTAGAGCAAACACAAATAGAGAATATTATATCAAAATATGGAACGTTACAAGAAGACGGAGATACAATAATATTAAATGATAATAATTATAAGATAAGCTTAAAAGAAATATATAATTTAAGTATTAATAATGAAACAAATAGTGAAGAAAACAAGTTATTATATCAAGTGTCAGCAGCATTGCATAACTCTGGTAGCAATCCAGATGGAATAATAATGATGCCAAATACTGAAAATATAGGATTTATTTCTGGAGGAAAAAGCATAGCTGGCTTTTTATCGAACAAATTAAAATTAGAAGAAAATAATAAGTTGACTTTACCAAAAGGAAAATATATATTTGAATCATTTGTTCCTTCTAAATTAAGTATATATGGAGTAGGATTTAAAGTTATAGATTCAAAAGGAAACATATTGGTTGATCATACCGCTAATACAACAACAGATAATTTATGTTTTAGCAATTTTGAATTAGAAGAGGTGACAGATATCAGAATTTACTGGTATAAAGTAAGTTCGGCTTGGACAGACTTAATATATTATAAAATAAAAGAAATATAAAAATGGATGTAAAAATACATCCATTTTATTACGCTTTAGCCTTGTGAAACGAAGTGGAACAAAAACCACGTGCTATGC
>CANSJQ010000015.1 GCA_947647275.1 uncultured Clostridiaceae bacterium
GGTAACTAAAGTTTACCTTAAAGAATCTTTTTTCTATGTATTTTTGAGTGTGCTTTTAAATTAATAATAACGTGAATATTTTTTAAAAAAATGCATAAAATGTATTTACAGAATAAAAATGTTGTGTTATATTAGTAAAAGTTAATTGAAAAGTGCATAAAATTTTCTGGTGATGATGACACAAGGGGAAATACCCGTTCCCATTCCGAACACGGAAGTCAAGCCCTTATGTGCCGAAGATATTTGTGGGTTACCCTGCTGAGAAAATAGGTTGTCGCCAGGTTTATATATTCCCTTTTAGCTCAGTTGGTAGAGCGCTCGGCTGTTAACCGATAGGTCGTTGGTTCGAGTCCAACAAGGGGAGCCATTATACAAACAGAATGCTAAGTATTAGCATTCTGTTTTATTTTGTCAAAAGCATTGATATGACTGCGATATAGCTACAGTGTTAAAGGCTACAGCAATGTAATTAATTTATAATATATAACTTTCAATATACTTTCACATTTGTTCAAATATGTTTCGCACGACTGTACAAAGACCGTACAGAAACTATGAAAATATTGGTATAACTGAACTTAAAAAACGAGTCTTACTAGTATGGTTGGACTTGTTTTTTATGTCAAAAAGTATTTCAAAAAATAAATCTTTATGGTAAAATACAAATATTAAGAAATGAGTTATAATTTGTGCTTTAAGTGAAGGGAATGATTATAAAAATGAAAAATTATTTAGATGCAATAAACGAAGAAGTAAGAGAATATTTTAAAATATTGTCACCAGAATTTCCAATATGGTTATTAGAATATATTGATACTCCAGAAATGCAGAGAATAAATGGTACAAGCATGAGTTGTGGAACTGATTATTCCAAAGTATTTAATATTAAATATTGGTATTCTAATTTAGATCATAGTGTAGGAGTAGCTCTAATAGTTTGGCATTTTACACATGATAAAAAACAAACTTTAGCAGGATTATTCCATGATATAGCAACTCCAACTTTTAAGCATTGTATAGATTTTATGAATGGAGACTCAGAACATCAAGAATCTACAGAAGAAAGAACAGAACAAATAATAAGAGATTCAAAAGAAATAATGGAATTATTACATAGAGATGGAATAAAAATAGAGGAAGTATCAGATTATCATATTTATCCAATTGCAGATAATGATACACCAAATTTAAGTGCAGATAGATTTGAATATACTTTTTCTAGCGGATTAGTTTTTCATAGAGTATGGGAGCTAGAAACGATAAAGGAAATATATGACAATGTAAGTGTATTAAAAAATGAAAATGGTATTGCTGAATTAGGATTTAATGATTGGAAAATCTGTGAAAAGTACATACACATTATTTCAAAATTATGGCCAGAATGGATAAGTGATAAAGACAGAACAGTTATGCAATTTTTAGCTGATATAGTTAAATCTATGAATGCTAAAGGATATTTAACAATTGATGATTTATATAATTTATCAGAGAAAGAAATAATTGAAAAAATATTGAATTGTGAAGATAATTATATAAAAGAAAACTTTATTAAATTTCAAAATGCAACATCTGTTTATGGAAGTGATACACCCATAGATGATAAATATTGTATAAGTGTTAAAGCAAAGAAAAGATATATTATTCCTTTGACTAAATATAATAACAGTGTATGCAGGATAAACAAAATTTCAAAGTTAGCCCAAAATGATATAGATGAGTATTTTAATATTAAACATTTTAAATATACAGGTTTTAATTTTAATTTTAAACCATATGAAAAAGTATAATAAAGAATGAAAGGCATTAATTAGGAAAGTATTAATGGCAACAAAAAATCAAGGAAAAATAGAATGAGCAAAAAGAGGATTATTAAAGTATTTTGATAAAAGTGTTTTGGGCATACTTTCAAAGATTTTGGAATACCTTTCACACGACCATACATAGAAAAAATGAAAGTCTGGAAGTGTTGACAACAGCAATTGTTACTTCTTATCCAAGAACATTTACAAACATACCTTATGAAAAGGAAATATATTAATGGTTACAGAAAAATTGCAAAGATAATGATATAAAATTAAACAAATTATTAGCACCATAAATAAGAAATAGAAGCAAGGTATAAATTAACTAACAAGATACTTGATAATTTAAATATAGAACAAGTAGAGGTATGTAAATATGGAAGAAGAAAAAATATTTGATATGTGTAGAGAACTTATAAAGTTACAAAAGCAACAATATGAAATTGTAAAAAGGGAAATAGATGGAATTATAAACAATAATATAAGAAGTGAAATGTATATTGAGAGAAAATTGGATGAAATGCTTGATATATTATCATTTTATGAGAATGATGAAACACTTTTAACATTTAGAAAGCTTTGTAGATATTACTATGATATAAATCCACAGGCTACAGCTGATTATATAATGTTTTATAAAGAGCAAAATGACCCTGAAGGAGTAAAATTCGGAAATAATAAAAACAAGATAGAGACTGATAAAACTAAAGAAAACGAGGAAAGATAATAAAGTGAAAAATACATATAATAAGAAAGTATGTTATTTAAAATAGAAAAATGTAGGGGCTTATATCTAAGAGGAATACCTAAGAGAATTTACCAAATTACGCCCTTTTAAAAATCACTCTTGATAAGAACTTCTAATTTTACTAAAAAACAAGCTAATAGTAAACCCTAAACCTAGCAATAAAACATTAATAATTGATAAATTATTAGGCAATAAAATAAATATAGAGCCAATAACAAACCCTATTATAGAATACATAGTTTGAGAAGAAAATTTACTCATAAAAAAGTTTATAATATTTAAGAAAATTATGCATCCAAAAAACAGACCTAATGCCATAGGTAATAAAACACTAAAATTTAGTAAAGAAACAGCTTCTAAATATAAAGGGTAAACACCAAGGCACATAAGTATAACTGTGCTACTTACCCCAGGAAATACAACACCTATAGACATTAGAAAACCGCTGATAAATAAATATAAAAAGTTAATATTAAAAGAAGAAAAAGTATTAAAATTATATTCTATATATATTAATAATATAGAAAAAAGCAAAGTAATAATACTATAAATTAAATAATGAAGTTTAAATGAATGTTCTTTACATTCATTTTTTATTAATGTTGGTATAGAGCCTAAAATTAAGCCAGCAAAAATACATTTAATAATATTTTCATAGTTAGAAAAAAGATATCTTAAAATATTTCCAAATAAAAGTACACCAATACCAATTCCAATAAATATTGGAAATAGAAAAAGAAAGTTCTTCTTAAAATCATTAAAAATATTAATAATACTATTAACAAGTTTATCATAAATACCAAATACTACGCACAAAACACCACTACTTATACCAGGAAGTATACAACCTGCACCCAAAGCAATACCTTTTAATATATCTATAATAAATCTCATAAAACCTCCAATAAAATTTAAAATGTTTCTTATAAATATTGTATGAGAGATTTCATTATGATAGAATAAAATAAAAAAGTAAAGGAATAAAAATGAAAGTAAAAGATTTAGAAATAGAACAAAAGATAGGACAAATGTTAATAATTGAATTACAAGAAAAACAAATAACTACACAAACAATGAATATTATACAAAAATATAATATAGGTGGAATTATATTATATAGAAAAAATTATGATAATTATCAAGAAATGTTAAAGCTTATAAATAAATTAAAAGAAATAAATAAAGTAAACGAAATACCACTTTTCATTAGCATAGATCAAGAAGGTGGAAGAGTAAATAGAATGCCTTCAGAAATTTTAAATTTGAAAAGTGCAAGTAAATTATCAAGCACAGGTGATATAGAAATAGTAAAACAAAGTGCAAAAATAATTTCAGAAATGCTAACAAAAACAGGTATAGGCATGAATTATTCTCCAGTATTAGATATAAAAAACTTCAAAGAAGACCATGCAATAGGGGATAGATGTTATGGTGAAAATGAAGAAGATGTTTCAAAATATGGAATAGAATTTATGAAAGAATTATCAAAAGGAGGAATACTTCCAGTAATAAAACATTTTCCTGGTCATGGTGCTACAAAGCAAGACTCACATATCATGTTACCAGTTGTTAGAAAAAACAAAGCAAAATTAGAAAACGAAGATATGGAGCCATTTAAAAATGCTATACAAAATGGTGCAGAAGCTATAATGGTTGGTCATATTTTAGTAAAAGATATAGATAGAAAATATCCAGCATCATTATCAAAAAAGATGATTCAAGAATATATAGTAGAAAAGTTAAAATTTAAAGGGTTAATAATTACAGATGATTTAAAAATGTTAGCAGTTAGATTAAGATATTCATTAAAAAGAGCAGTAACTCTTGCAATTAATTCTGGAAATAATATGATTATACTAGGAACAAAATATAATAAAATAGAAAATATAATAAAAAATGCTTCCAAAAAAGTTAAAAAAGGAAAAATCGATATAAATATAATAAATGAAAGTGTAGAAAAGATTATAGCCGTAAAGAAAAAGTATAATATTAGTGATAATGAGGTTGTAGGATTTAATATAGAAGATATCAATAAAAAAATAGAAGAATTGAATAGTAAAATATGAATTAAAACCCCTTACTAATTACTAAGGGGTTTTAAATATTAAATAGGATAGGCACAATAGAAAAAATTTAGCATATAATTCTATATGAGTAAATTTTGGAGGTACATATATGATGCTAACTCTTTCTATATCAAGCTTTTTAGCTTTTTTAAGCTCAGCGGTATTTGTTGTAGGGTATATTTCTAGTAACAATTTATTCCCAGAGCCATTATCAGCAGAAGAAGAAAAAATGTATTTAGAAAAGATGCAGGTACAAGGGGATGAAGAAGCACGAAATATACTAATAGAAAAAAACTTAAGATTAGTTGCACATGTTTGTAAAAAATATGCAAATACTAATGTAGAACAAGATGATTTAATATCTATAGGAACTATTGGTCTAATAAAAGGAATAAATAGTTTTAAATTAGACAAAAATGTAAAGTTATCAACATATGTATCACGTTGCATAGAAAATGAAGTATTAATGTATTTTAGAAGCAGTAAAAAAACAAATGCAGAGGTATCATTAGAAGACCCAATAGGAAAAGACAAAGATGATAATACAATAACACTTCAAGATATTTTAGAAAATAATGAGAGAAATATAGAAGAAGAAGTTGATTTAAAAATAAAAATAAAAAAATTATATGAAAAAATAAAAGATGTTTTAAAAGACAGAGAACAACTAATAATAGAATTACGTTTTGGATTAGACGGAAGAAAACCAAAAACACAAAATCAAATAGCAGATATGCTCCGGAATTTCACGTTCTTATGTATCAAGAATAGAAACAAAAGCAATAGGGAAGCTAGCAAAAGAGATGGAAGACTAAAAAAACAGTAAAAATATTAAAATACGAAAATAAGTCAATGAAAGTAGTTTACAAAATACTTTTCTGGCTTATTATTTTTTTTGACTAGTTTAATATACATTTTTTTATAATAATGTTATAATGAAAGCGATAATTAGTAATTTATAGAGGAGATGATAAATTGTATATAGAAGTTAATAATATAAAAATACATTATGAAGTTTTAGGAAACGGAAAACCTGTAATTTTATTGAATCCAAATAGTGCTAATACAGGACTTATGAAATTTATAGCAAATAGGTTAAAAGATAGATACAAAGTATATCTTTTTGATAGAAGATGTTGTGGAAAAAGTGAAAAAAACTGTACTTTAAATTATGAAGAATCAGCAAAAGATGTATATGAATTTATAAATAAATTGAATATACACAAGCCTTATTTACTAGGATGTAGTGGTGGGGGAACTGTTGCGTTAAATGTAGCAATTCATTATCCAAAAAGTATTTCTAAATTAGTGATATGTAGTGGTGTTGCAAGAAATAATATTGTCAAAAAACCTAATTATGCAAAAGTCATGGAAAAGATCCCTTTTTATCCAAGTAAAAAGAGTAACGAAATGTTTGAAAAATTAAATTATGAAGCACATTCTATAACAAAAGATGAGTTAGGAATTATAACAGTACCAACTTTAGTATTTAATGGTGGTGAAAAAGATATAGTTCCAAAAAACGAGGCTGAATATATTTCTAATAATATAAATCATTCGGAATTAGTTATATTAGAAAAAGCAGGACATTGTAGTTATATTTTTAAAAATAAATTATTTTATGGGAAGTTATTTAAGTTTTTAGAACAGTAACACAAAAGAGGAAATGATATAAAATTAGTTACCTTATTTTACGAAATAAATCAAAAATGATATAAATATATTGGGAAAAAATATCATCTATTGGTAGACTTTTTAGGATTTATATGATATAATGCTAAAAGTTAAAAATTTGAAAATCTCCTAAAGAATTATAAAAGGAGTTTATATAAGAAATTATAAACATTTTATTAGGCAATTGCCAAGGAGGTTAATATGGAAATTACAGAACAAACTACATCAAAAAAAGTAAAAGGTCAGATGCAAAAAACATTAGAACTTGTGTGTAATACTCAAAGAACAAATAAAGCTGAGGAGGATAATACTGCAAGAAAGCTATTTGAATTAATGCGGGATATAAGTTCGGAAAAATATAATGAGCATAGGTTAAAGCGATTTGAAAATATTATAAGACTAGTAAAAGATATTACTGGATTGCCAGAAGAAGAAATATTGAAAAACATGCAAGAAACCATTACATATCAGGAAATTATAAAAGGAAATGAATGTTTCTTATATGAAAGCTATCCTGCTAATTTGCAGGATATGATTGAAGAATGGAAAGAAAAAAGTACACCTATACTTAGTGAAATAACAGAAGAACAAATAGATGAAGCTATTAAGCGACTAAGATAAAATTAAAATTAAAAAGAAAAATGGATATTTTTTCAAAAAATGTCCATTTTTTCTTGCTATTTTGTGGAATTTATTATATTATTATGTATGTAATATTATATAAAGAAAAATACTTAGAAAGGGGCTATCCGTAAATGAAGAAAACATTAGCCATTATTGCTATTTTTATAACTATTGCTTTTAGTACAATTGTTTTGGCAGGTAATGGAGAAAAAATAACTAATAAAGAAACAAATAAAAATGAAACAGCAGTAAGTAAAATAGTAGATTTTAAAGATAAAGAAAAAAAGACATTAGAAGATTATAAAGAAGCATATGGATCAGACAGTTATGGTTTAACAGCATATGCATTAAATAGGATACAAATATATAGTATACCATTTTGCTTTCTAGGAATAGCACTTAGTGCTATATATCAATATGTATTAGGAATAAGAAAATTAGACACAAGAGATAAAGGTTTTGCAATTATGATATCAGTAATAACAATATTTGTAATAGCACAAGTATTGCCACTAATATTCGCAATTGTAGTAAAAGGTTGGAGGGGTTAACAAATGAAAGTTTTATTTGCTGTAAGTAATGAAAATATTTCCGAAACAATAAAAAAGAAGTATCAATCAATGTATAAGGAAATTATATTAGGCAAAAACGTTTATTACTTTAATGCAATATTAAAAGAATTACAAAAAGATAAAAGTTATGATAGAATAGTAATAAGTGAAGATTTAGAACCATTTGCAAACAAAAATTATGAAACAATAGATAATTTCATATTTGAAAAATTAGACAGTATATCTGATGAAGCGGTAACAAATTTAGGAGAAGATATTCCTATAATATTAATAGCCACAGATAGACGTACTAAAGGAGAACAGGTTTTAAATAAATTATTTGGAATTGGAGTTTATAGTACTCTAATTGGACAAGATAGAAGCATAGAAGAAGTATGTAAATTAATTAACAAACCACGTTCAAAAAAAGAAGCTAAAATATATTATAAAATAGATTCAGGAGATGTTGATTATAAAGCTGAATCACAAGAAGATGTTAGTGAAGTAGAAATACAAAATATATTAACACATTATAAAAGATTAGGTAAAAATGAAGATAAATACATTGAAAGTTTTGATAGTATAGCAAACCAATATACAGATGAGCAATTAAAAGTAATTATAAAATTCTTACCTTTAGGAGTTAAAGCAGTACTAGAAGCAAATAGTCCGAAATATCAGCAATTAGCAACTTTTGCAGGTGAAAGTGCAAAATTAAAAAAACAACAACCTTATAATTCAACACAAATAAATCCAAAAACAAGTAAACCAAGAAATACAAACCAAGCAATTGTAGATAATGGAATAAAAATAGAATCTATTGGAAATACAAAAGTAAATAAACTAAGTAAACCAGTAGTAATACCAACAACAGTTTCTACAAACAATGTGAAAAAAGTATCAAAGCCAGTTACTTCTAAGCCTAATACAGAAAATAAACAAAATACCTTACAAGAAATAGAACAAGTAAAAAAAGGAAGAGGAAGACCTAGAAAAGTTCAAATAGAAGAAGTAAATGTAGAAGAACAGCCTAAGAAAAAAAGAGGAAGACCTAGAAAAATAGAAAGTCAAGAAGAAAATGAACTACCAACAAAAAGAGGAATATATAGCAAAAATACTTTAAGAGAAAATAACCAAAATGATATATTACCAGGATTTGAAGAAGAAACATTATTACCAGGTTTTGAAGCAGACGAAGTTTTATTACCAGGATTTGATGAAACAGAAAAATATACATCATATGAATCAAATAAAACACAGGCAAATAATACATTATTAGAAAATGATTTATTATCAGATTTTGAAGAAGAAACAATAAATGAAGCAAAATATGGATATATGTCAGATTATGAAGAAGTAAAAGAAAATAATATAGTTAATGTAGAAACTTCAGAAAAAATTGAGTTAGATAAACTATTAACCTCAGACAAGAAAGTAGTAGCATTTGTAGGAACATCAAAAAATGGGACATCTTTCTTAATAAATAATGTAGCAGAAATTCTTTCAAACCAAGGAATAAAAACAGCAATATTAGATTTAACACAAAATAGAAATTCATACTATATATATACAAAAAATGAGGAAGCCTTAAGAACAAAAGCAATAAATTGTACAAGTAAGCTATTAGAAGGAATTGCAGAAGGAGTAGAGGTTAATAAAAACTTAGATGTATATACTTCGTTACCAGGGGAAAATAATGGAATAGAAAACTATACAAAAATACTAAGTACACTAGTACAGAAATATTCATTAGTATTATTAGACTGTGATTTTAAAACAGAATTAGGATATATAAGTGAAAGTCAAGAGATATACCTAGTACAAAGTATGGATGTACTTACAATACAACCACTTACAGCATATTTAAGAGAATTAAAAGCAAAAAATGTATTAGATCAAAATAAATTAAGAGTAGTTATTAATAAATATGTAAAAGTAAGAAGTGTTACAGAAAAAACAATAATAGCAGGAATGGCATTTTATAATGATCCATCAATGTCATTTATGACAGAATTATTTAATAGAGAAAATATAAGATATACAGTAGTTCCATTTGAAATGCAAACATACACAAAATATTTAGAAGGACTAATAAATTGTAATATAACTACAAATGGTTATTCAAAAGACTTTATGAATAGTTTGAAAAAATTAGGTAATATGGTATATCCATTATTATCGAATAGTTCAAAGTATAACCAATATTCAGGAGCAAGTAATTTTTCAAATGATATGAATCATATTTTAAATAAAATGAAAAACAAATAAAATATAAAAAATAAATGAACTAAACAGGAGGTGCAAATATTGATAATCCTAGTAATCATATTATTAGTAGCAATTATAATGTTATTAATGATATATAACATGCTTATAAATAAAAAAATAGATAAATATAATAACTTAAATCAAAAAGTAGTAAGTTTAAATGTACTACAAGAATTTATGAATACTATAAGCGACGAAAAATCAGCAGATGATAAAATAAGAAAAATAAATGAAATACTAATAGAAAAATATGATATAAAGTATTCAACAATTGTAGTATACAATGGTGCAGAATATGCCATAAAAGCAACAAATGTAGATGTTAAGCATTGGGATACACTAAAAAATTTACACTCTGAAGAAATATTTAAAGAAGCAATACAAACAGCAACTCCTAAATATATAACAGTAGAAAAAGAAGGTGAAAGACTTCCATATCAAAAAATGGAATTTGGAAGAGCAAAATCAGCAATGTTCTTCCCACTATATATAGATAATGTCTATATAGGATATTGGATAATAGAAAGTGGAATTCCACATGACTTTGATAAAATAGATACAACAGTATTAGAAGTAGTAAAAAATAATATAATTTCAGTAATAAAAACAATAGAAAGTCAAAGCATAGTAGAAAATATAGTTAGAGATGACTTATTTACAGGTCTAAAATCAGAAGAATATTTATATAGTGAAGGAAAAAGAAAAATAGACCAATTTACAACATCAACAATATGTATGTTTGAAATAAAAAATATAGTAGATATTAACGAAAACTTAGGAAGGCATACAGGAAATGATGTTATAACAAAAGTAAGTGAACTTGTAAAACAAAACATTTCGGCAGATTATATATTTATAAGATATATGGGACCTAAATTTGTAATAGCATTTTCAGGAGTAGAAATAGAAGGAGTTTCTGAATTTATGCAAACAATAAAAAATGGACTAGAAAGTTTAGTAATAAAACAAAATGAACAAGATTACTATGAAGATGAAGATCCTTTAGAAGTTAGTCCAAAAATAAATGTAGTACTTACAAATTACTATAAAGGAACAGCAATTGAAGGAACAACAAAAAAATTAGAAGAATACTTAAATTTAGCACCACAAGATGAAAATGATATAAATTATATTTAAAAGTAGTTTAATAAACAAGAAAGGAAAGGTATTATAATGGCAAATGATGAAACAATGTGCTTTAGAATGCCAAAAGAAGAAGGTTTAGACAGCAAGGAAATATTAAGAAAAGTATATGAAGCTTTACAAGAAAAAGGTTATAACCCAATAAATCAAATAGTTGGATATATTTTATCAGGGGATCCAACATATATAACAAGTCATAATGGAGCAAGAACATTAATAAGACAAATAGAAAGAGATGAGTTGTTAGAAAAAATGGTTAAAAATTATATTAATATATAAAGAATTAGGAGAAAAAAATAAGTTGCGAAAACTAGGAATAGATTATGGAGATAGTAGGGTAGGAATTGCTATTACTGATAGTTTAGGAATTACTGCCCAAGGAATAGAAACTATACATCATAATGGAAATGATAAAATAGTATTAAAAAGACTAGAAGAGTTATTCAATGAATATGAAATAGATACCATAGTAATAGGAATGCCTATAAATATGGATGGAACAAAAACTGAGAGGGTAGAAGTAACAAATAAATTTATTCATAAATTAAAGTGTAAATTTTCCAAAATACCAATAGAAGAAATAGATGAAAGACTAACAACAGTGGCAGCACATAAAACTATGAACTTTTTAGATGTAAACAAAAAGAAAAAGAAAAATATAGTAGATACAATATCTGCAGTATACATATTAGAAATATATATGAACAAAATTAAGAATAGTAAATAAAAAGTATACAAACAAAAAAATAACAAATAATAAATTTAAATTGATAATTATTGTAGAGATACAATTATTATATATAACCTATAAAAAGGTAAAACGAAAGGAGAAAGAAAAAATGGATGAAAATGAAATGATGAATGGCGAAGAGGAACTAAATAACATTATAATATTAAACGACGAAAATGGAGAAGAAGTTCCATTCGAATTCTTAGATGTTGTAGAATTTGAAGGAGAAGAATATGTAGTTCTTTTACCAGTAGAAGAAGATGAAGAAGATTCAGGAGAAGTAGTAATACTAAAAATAGAAGATACAGAATCAGAAGATGAGGAATCTTATGTAAGTGTAGATGATGAACATACTTTAAATCAAGTATTTGAATTATTTAAAGAGAAATTCAAAGATGAATTTAACTTTATAGATGATGAAGAAGAATAAAAAAACGGTAGGTGGTTGGAATTATAATTCCAACCACCTTTATGTTGAATATCAAAAATTAGATTTAAACGTAGGGGTACCGTTTGAGGGAATACCTATTAGAAATGACACCACTGTGCCCTTCATTTATTAATATATATGAAAATTAATTTGTAGTGGTCGCACTTTGGACGACCCGAATAAAATAGAACGTAATGAATAGTTACAATGTAGAGGTCGCAGCCTTCGGCGACCCGCACTTCGAAGAAATTACCAAAAATAAATATAGAAAAGTGAGGAATAAAAATGAAAAATTTAAGTAGTTGGCTAATAACAATATTTGTAATGTTCTACTGGCTATTTAGAGTAGCCGTAGCAATAACAGGAAGTATGGGAATAGACTTTATAGTTTTACCAATAGATACTAATATAGAAATAGCGCTATTATTTATAGTACTAATATGTATACCATTTATATTCAAAAGAAAACTATTAGGTGCAATAGTATATTTAGGAGCATATGGATGGTATTTTGGAAGAGGATTAATAGAAAATATTATAAAACTAATAAACAATGAAACTCTAAATATGCAAACATACACAGAAATGTTCTTTGCACTAATAGGAGTAGCACTTCCAATACTAGTATTATTTGATATATTATTAGATAAAAACAGAACAAAAAATCCAACAGACAAAAAAACAGACTGGTTTTACAAAAACGAACAATACGACAGAAAGCTAGATGAAAGAGCAGATAAGAACAATTATAGGACTTTATAATTATATATAAAGAAGGAGTAAGAAAATGAAAAAGATATTATTTGCAACAAGTAATGAAAGTAAATCAAAAAGATTTAGTGAAGGATTATTAAAGAAAAATATAGAAATTATAAATTTAAAAGACTTAAATATCAAATTAGAAGCTAAAGAAGACGGAAAAACAGCAATAGAAAATGCTTTAATAAAAGCTCGTGAAGGATATGCAAAAACTGGTATGCCAACCATAGGAATGGATGATACATTATATTTAGAAAATGTACCAGAAGAAAAACAACCTGGTTTATTTGTAAGAAGAGTAAACGGAAAAACATTAACAGATGAAGAAATGCTAGAACACTACATAAAATTAGTTAAGAAATATGGAAATAATGGTAGAATCAACTGTAAATGGATATATGGTCTTGCTATAGTAAATGAAAAAGGTGAAGAAAATACATACACTTGGAGTAAAGATAACTTTTATATGGTTGATACTAAATCAAATATAATAAATTCAGGATATCCATTAAACTCAATTTCAAAATATAAAATTATTGATAAATATTTTACTGAAATTACTGATGAAGATAAAGAAAGAATTAAAATAAGTGAAAATGATGTTGTAGAATTTATTAGTAAATATAGTTGAAAATAAGTTTGAGGTTAAATAGTTTAGAAAAAGTAGGTTGAATTATGAAATTACCAATTGATTCAATTGGCAAGACATTCTTCTTAGTTCAAAAGAGGAGTGTAAAACTGTAAAAAGGAACATAGACAATTATAATTTAGATATGATAATTTCCTTAGCATATTGTGCTCAATCAGAAGTTGCAGTTAGATTTGGGATATATGCAACTAAGAGATTATACGAATACATATAAAAAGGAATTACTTAATAAGAGTTTTTACACATTTGTTTAAGAATAAAGAAAAAGAGGTAAAAAATGGAAAATAGAAATGAAATAAACGGAATTAAGAATACTTTATTTCTTATAAAAAAGACCTGTTTAGGCAAAAAAATATATATTACATTGATATCAATTTATATAATATCTGCACTATCTGCAATTTTTACTGCAATATTCAATGCAAAAATAATAGAACATATTACTTCAGCAAATTTTGATAATTTTATAGTTATAGTACTTTGCCTAGGATTATCAGAAGCTATTAAGATGACATTTCAGAACTTTCAGGCAATTTTTAATGTTAAACTTCAAAATATGATGATAAAAAAAATTAATAATTGTAATTATAAAAGAGTTCTTTCGCTAGAAATATCTAATTTTAATAATAATAGTAGTGAAGAATTTCAAAATAGAATTTATTCTGCAAATCAAATATCTACAATTATAACTAATTCCTTAACAAATTTATATGATACAATCTATTATTTATCATATACGTTTGTGATATTATTTTATTCGCCACTATTATCTTTGGTATATATTATATATAGTTTATTAAGCGTAATTTATAATAAGTTATTAAGACCATACATAAATACATTGTATAATCAAAATTGGAAAAATAATGGAGTAAGTATGAATTCTCTTAGTAGAGAAGCAATTGTAGGGATAAAAGATATTAAAAGTCTTAATATGTCTGAGCAAATTATAATTGACTATGATAAAAAGCAAGAAAAATTTTATAATGAACAAACTAGAATTAATACACTAAGTGCCAAAACAAACTTTGTTATGTCGTTTTTGGCTTTAATAAGGGATATTTTAATACCATTATGTGGTTATTATTTATATACCAAAAATATGCTTACAATTCCAAACTTTATATTATTTATGACATATAAATCCAATATTACATCCTTATTTAATAATATATCAAGTTTTATAGTTAATATTGCTGATGTCGAAGCTAATGCCATTAGGGGAACACTACTTTATGATGATAAAATTTTCCCTAGTGAAAAATTTGGAAAGATTAATAAACGAGATTTAAAAGGTACTATAGAAATAAATAATTTGGATTTTTCTTACGAAGACGATAACCAGTTATTTAAGAATCTGAATTTGACTATTGAGCCTTACAAGATTAATGCCATTGTAGGAAGAAGTGGAGAAGGAAAAACTACTATCCTTTCATTAATAAATAAGTTTTATACTGTAGATAATAATAAAGTTTTTATTGATGGTATAGATATTAATAAATATAATCAGGATACTATAAGAAGCAATATTGCTTATATTCAACAATCACCTTATATATTCAATATGTCATTTAGAGAAAACTTATTATTGATTAAACCCAATGCAACTGAAGAAGAATTAATTAGAGTTTGTAAAGAAAGTGAAATATATGATTTTATTTGCACAACAAAAAAAGGTTTAGATACAATTATAGGAGAAAATGGTATAACTATTTCTGGTGGTCAAAAACAAAGACTAGCTATCGCAAGGGCACTTTTAAACAATGCTAACATTATCATGTTTGATGAAAGTACTTCATCTCTTGATAATGAAAGTCAAGATAAAATACAAAAAGTTATAGAAAAATTATCTTCTACTCATACAATCATAATAGTTGCTCATCGTTTAAGTACAATAAAGAATGCAGATAAGATTATATTTATTAAAAATCATTGTGTAAACGCAGTAGGTACACATCAAGAATTAATGTTAAAATGCAAAGACTATAAAGATATATATAAAATAGAAAGTATAGATTAAAAAATGGAAAATAAATTTTGAGAATAATTTAAAAGAGGAAAAATATTTATGAAAAAGATATAAAATAAATGGCTTAAAAGTTCGGTATTTATGTACAGTGTTATATATACTATAATAAAAAAATTATATAGAAAGAAGTGATTTTTAAATGAGCAATCAAGACAATAATAATGGGGGTAATAAAAGTGTAATTAACTGGTACCCAGGTCACATGGCTAAAACCAAAAAGCAGATAATAGAAGATTTAAAATTAATAGATGTAGTAGTAGAAATATTAGATGCTAGAATACCAAAAGCTAGTGTAAACCCTGATATTAGAAAATACATAGAAAATAAGAAAAAAGTAGTAGTTTTAAACAAATGTGATTTGGCAGAAGAAACAGAAAATGTAAAATGGGTAAAAGAATTTGGAAAGCAAAATGTGCCAGCAGTTTTAGTAGATTCTAATTCTGGAAAAGGTATTCAAGATGTAATTAAAAAAATTGAAAAAGTGTATGAAGAAACAAAAAAGGAATATTCAAATAAAGGTAGAGTCGGGAAATCTATAAGAGTAATGGTAATAGGAATTCCTAATGTAGGAAAATCATCATTCATAAATAGAATTACCAAAAAGACATCTGCAAATGTTGGAAACAAGCCAGGAGTAACAAGACAAAAACAATGGGTAAGAGTAAATGAAAAAATAGAATTATTAGATACACCAGGTGTATTATGGCCAAAATTTGAAGAGGAGCAAATAGCACTAAAACTAGCATATACAGGAACTATAAAAGATGATATATTACAAAAAGTAGATATTGCATACAATTTATTAAAGTATTTAGTAGAAAATGAACAAGAAAGAATAGTAGAAAGATATAAAATTACAAAAGAAGAAATACAACAAGAGTTTGAAAATACTGATAGAATGGAAAATGAAAATATATTAGAAATAATGTATAAAATAGGAAGAAAAAGAGGAGCAATAGTTTCTGGTGGACATGTTGATGAAGAAAAGGTGGCTAATATAATATTAGAGGATTTTAGAAGCGGAAAACTAGGAAGAATAACTATTGAAAAAGTATAAGGTAGGAAGATAAAAATGAAAGAAATAGAAAGCATAATAGATAGAAAAAGAAGTGTAGAAGAAGTAAAACTAATGAAACCATTAGTATGGGCATATATAGGAGATTGTATTTATGAAATTTTTATAAGAATGAAATTAGTAAATTCCACCAATTTAGATCCACATAGATTACATATAGAAACAATAAAACATGTAAAAGCTAAAGCACAAGCAGAAACTCTATCAAAAATACAAAATAATTTAACAGAAGAGGAAAAAGACATAGTAAGAAGAGGAAGAAATGCAGAAGCTCACCACCAACCTAAAAATGCAGACCTTGCAGACTATAAACATGCAACAGCATTTGAAGCACTAATTGGTTATTTATATTTGAGTAAACAAGATAAAAGGTTAAAAGAAATTTTAGATATCTTATAAAAGAAAAAGAGTTAAGTAAATATCTATAATATATTGAAAAAGAAGTACTTTTATAATGTACTTCTTTTTAGTGTAAAATCCTTACAAAAAACTTACACACAATTAATTGTAATAAACATAAAAAAATGCTAAAATAGAAAACAAGAATAAGACTTTCTAAGCTCATTCTTTGCTAAGAAAATCTAATTCTTCGATAATTATATTCTTAGGAAACTCACCGTTATGGCAGATGACTTTCTTAAGAATATAAAAAAGAGGGGAGCACTAGAAAATGTCAAAAATATTAATAGTTGAAGATGAAAAAAATATATCAAAATTAATACAAGATACTTTAAGTTTAGCAAACTATCAATTTGATTGTAGTTTTGATGGAGAAGATGCACTCAAAAAGCTAAACGAAAATACATATGATTTAATTTTGCTAGATATAATGCTACCAAAATTAGATGGATTTCAAATAGTAGAGCAAATGGAAAATAAAGATGTTCCAATTATATTCTTATCTGCGAAAAATGATGTAAGTACAATTGTAAAAGGATTAAAAAATGGAGGAAAAGATTATATAACAAAACCATTTGAGCCATTAGAGCTTTTAGCAAGAATTGAACTTCGAATGGAAAATAAAAAGGAAAAAGAATATAATTTTAGAAATATAAAAATAAACGAAAATGCAAGAACTATATACAAAAACAAAGAAATAGTATATTTAGCACCAAAAGAATATGAACTATTTATATTACTTGTCAAAAATCAAAACAGAGTATTAACAAGAGATGAAATATTAAACAAAGTATGGGATATAAATGCACAAATAGAAACAAGAACAGTAGATTATCACATACAACAATTACGAAAAAAATTAGATTTAAAAGAAAATATAGTAACTGTAAACAAAATAGGATATATATTAAAAGAATAATAATTAAATAGGAGTAGATATAAAAATGGGATTTGGCCAAAAAATATTTCTAATGTCTTTTACACTCATTATAATAGCAATAAATTTGATAGGTATAAACATGATAAACTACACATATCAGTCTAACATAGAAAAAGAAATAGACAAAAATATGATTCAAATTAACAACATAATAAATGAATTACAATATGGAATTAATAATATTTCTATGCTAGGAAATACTTATTTGAAAAATAATGTAAATATAGAAATATATGATGAAGGTAGAAGGATATATACAAATTTTAAAGAAGACTATTCAAAAATATTAGAACAAAAATTATTTATAGAAGAAGATAAAATGACAAGTGACGAACTACATGATAGATATAGCGAATATAACCAGCAAGAAAAATATGAAACAGATGAAAATATAACTACATATGTAGAAGGCAATAAATTATTTATGAAAATGAGAAAATATACAAATGTAGTAGTAATAATGTCAGATATTTCAAAAATAAATAATATGAAAAAAGAGCAAATAGACTATTTTATAAGACTTAGCTTAGTATGTTCACTTACTATTGCATTCTTATTATCAATAAGTGTAAGTTTCATAACAAGAAAAATAAAGATATTAAATAAAACAGTAAAAGAGGTTGCAAAAGGAAATTATACAGCAAAAGTAAAAAAATTAGGAAATGATGAAATAGGAAATGTAGGTAAAAGTTTTAATAAAATGACTGCTGCACTTCAAAAAAATATTTCAGAAATACAAAAAGTTTCAGAAAATAGAAAAAGATTTATAGGAAATTTAACACACGAAATAAGAACACCCTTAACTTCAATAGTAGGATATTCAAGCTTAATAAAAAACGGAAAGGTTGCAGACAAACAAATACTTTTAGAATATAATAATAGAATATACGATGAAGGAAAATATATAGAAGAAATCTCTCAAAAATTAATGGACTTAATGCTTTTAGAAAATGGAAGTATTAAAAAAGAAAAAATAAATTTGTCAGAAAAATTAAATAGAATAATTGAAGAAATGCAAGTTACATTTCCATATGTAGTATTCCAAAAGCAAATTGAAAAAGAAGTATATGTCAATTTTGACAAAACACTATTAAAAACTTTAATAATTAATTTAACAAAAAATGCAATAAATGCTTATGAAAATAACCCAATTGTAAGAATAGAATTAGATAGCAAGAAAGTTATAAAAGTGATAGATTATGGAAAAGGAATAAAAGAAGAAGAACTAGAAAAAATAAAAGAGCCATTTTACACTTTAAGTAAAGACAGAAACAGGAAATTTTCAGGAATGGGCTTAGGACTTCCACTATGTATACAAATAGTACAAATGCAAGAAGGAATACTAGAAATACAAAGCGAAGAAAACAATGGCACAAAAATTATAATAAAATTAGGAGAGAAAAATGAAATTTAAATCAATTTTAAAATTTATGCTAATAGGTAGTAGTATTATATGTTTATATATAAGTTTTATTTTGAATATAGAACATTTTACAATATCATATAATAATAAAAAGCAAGAGCACAAAAATACATATTATAAAAGTGAGAATAGTTCTGATATATTATCAAAAATAGGATATGCAATAGATGACTATTTTAGTGAACCAACACAAAATAACATAGATATAATAATAAATAGTAAAATTATAAGAAATATAATAAAAAAGTATAGTTATATAGAAGAAAATGAAATTGATAAATATATAAGTAAAATGCAAAAAAATGGAAAAATAAAATTGTTATATGATAGAATGCTGTATATAGTAGAAGATGAATACCAATTAATATTCACATTAGATGTAAACAATATTGAATATAGGGCTTTAGATATAGGTAATATTAATATAGCTGGAGATGAAGAAAAAAGTACAAATGAAAACAAAACTAAAATGTATGAAAATGTAAGAATTCAGCTACAAGAATTAGGAATAATAGAAAAATTTGGTTTTGAGCCAGAAACATTATATGTGCAATATTTTTACTCAAAACAGGAACTTCAAAATCAAAACTTAGATAAAGGAGTATATGTAATAGAAGATAACAAAAATCATATAAAAGTAGAAATAGAAGTACCAAGCTATAAAATTAAGAATTTGCAAGTTGGATTTGAAGACTATTTGACAACAGACTAAAATATATATCAAAGTGAAGTTTTCATATTTTAAGGTTAAATAAAATAAAAAAGAAGACATCTTTTATATTGAAGTAAACATTTTGGGGCTCACTTCAATATAAGGTGTCTTCTTCCATATATGCATAAAACCTTACAATTTACTTACAACAAGATTACAGAAAAACGATTGAAAAAATATCTATAAAATAATATCCTCTAATATAGAAGTAGGAAGATAAATGTAAGAAAAAGTTAAGATTTAGTTAAGTACTTCTTAAAACCTTCTTTTCATTTATTATATACAATCATACTAGGAGGATAAATGTAATGAAAAAATATGAAGAATTTATAAAAAAAGAAGATTTGTGTGATTTTCAACAATCAGAAGAGTGGGCAAAAGTAAAGGAATTTTGGAAAAATGAAATAGTTATAGTTGAAGATGAAAATAAAAATATAATAGCAAGTATGAGTATATTAATTAGAAAATTACCTATATTTGGGAATATAATGTATGTGCCAAGAGGACCAATAGGAGAAATATATAATGAAGAAAATTTAAGAAAACTAACAACAAAAATGAAAGAAGTAGCAAAAAAATACAAAGCATTTGTAATTATAATAGAGCCAAATGTAAAAAAAGAAAATAAAGAATTTGCTAGTTTGGTAAAAAAACTAGGTTATAAAATAAATAGTAAAGCCATAAAATTTGAGCAAGAAATACAAGCAAGGCATAATTTTAGGCTAAATTTAGAAAATAAAACAGAAGATGAAATATTCAAAAATTTTGCTTCAAAAACTAGGTATAATGTAAGGTTAGCTACAAAAAAAGGCGTAATTGTAGAAGAAAAAAATGAAGCAGGAATAGATGAATTTTATAAACTAATGAAAGAAACAGGGCAAAGGGACAATTTTAGAACAAGACCAAAAGAATATTTTGAAAAAATATTAAAAGAATTTCCATATCAAACTAAAATATATATAGCCTACTATGAAAATAATCCAATATCAGCAATAATGCCAATAATATATGGAAACAAAATGTGGTACTTATATGGAGCAAGCTCAAATAAACATAGAAACTTAATGTCAACATATTTACTTCAATGGGAAATGATAAAGCTAGCAATAAAAAATAATTGTAAAGTATATGACTTTAGAGGAGTTTCAATGGAGAAACGGAGAAGAAGACGGACTATATAGATTTAAAAAAGGATTTGGCGGAGAATTCGTAGAACTAATAGGAGAAATATACATCCCATTTAAACCAATAAAATATTTCTTTTATAAAATTGCTAAAAAGGTATTTTGTAATTTGAGATATGCATTTTATAAAATTAAAAGCAAAAATAATCATATTAAAGCGAATTACCGAATATAAATATAAAAGAGGCACTTTGTGAAAAATATGTGAATTTTAAAACAATAGTATTGACATTAAAAGTAAAAAGGTATAAATTATTAGCAGTCTCAAATAAAGACTGCTAATTTTAATATTAGTAAATAAAATATATTAAGGAGGTAATGTAAAAATGTTAAAACCATTAGCAGACAGAGTAGTAATTAAAATGATAGAAAATGAGGAGACTACAAAAAGTGGAATAATACTAGCAGGAAGCAGTAAAGAAAAGCCACAATTTGCAGAAGTACTAGAAGTAGGACCAGGAACTGAAAAAGTAAAAATGGAAGTTAAAAAAGGAGATAAGGTAGTAGTAAGCAAATATGCAGGAACAGAAGTTAAATACGAAGAACAAGACTTAATTATAGTCAGCCAAAACGATATATTAGCAGTAGTACAATAATATAAATGTAGGGGTTGGACCCATGGGCGACCCGCACTTTGAAGGAATGACTTGAACGAAAAATGAAAAATGAAAAATGAAGAGTACAAAACTCTTCGAGTTTTGAAGGAGGAAGAAAATCATGTCAAAAGAAATAAAATTTGGCGAGGATGCTAGAAAAAGTTTATTAAATGGAGTAAATAAATTAGCAGATACAGTAAAGGTTACATTAGGCCCAAAAGGAAGAAATGTAGTTCTAGATAAACAATTTGGTTCACCACTAATTACAAATGATGGTGTAACAATAGCAAAAGAAATTGAGCTTTCAGACCCATTTGAAAATATGGGAGCACAGCTTGTAAAACAAGTTTCAACCAAAACAAATGATGTAGCAGGAGATGGAACAACAACAGCTACAGTTTTAGCACAAAGTATGATAAAAGAAGGTGTAAAAAATGTAGCAGCAGGTGGAGACCCAATGGCTATAAAAAGAGGTATAGATAAAGCAGTAGAGCTATCAGTAAATGCTTTAAGAAATATAAGTGTACCAGTTAATGGGAAAGAAGATATAGCAAGAGTTGCAAGCATATCTGCAAATAATGAGGAAGTAGGGAAACTAATTTCAGAAGCTATGGAGAAAGTTTCAAAAGATGGAGTAATAACAATAGAAGAATCAAAAACTTCAAATACAGAATTAAGTGTTGTAGAAGGTATGCAATTTGATAAAGGTTATGTTTCGCCATATATGGTAACAGATACAGAAAAAATGGAAGCTATAATGGATAACCCATATATATTAATAACAGACAAGAAAATAAGCAATATACAAGAAATTTTACCATTACTAGAAACATTAATGCAGAGCTCAGGAAAATTAGTAATAATATGTGATGATGTAGAACAAGAAGCATTATCAACACTTATATTAAATAAATTAAGAGGCGTATTAAATGTAGTAGCAGTAAAAGCACCAGGTTATGGAGATAAAAGAAAAGAAATGCTACAAGATATTGCAGTATTAACAGGTGGAGAAGTTATAACATCTGATTTAGGTCTAGAATTAAAAGATACGTGCATAGAACAATTAGGAAGAGCAAAACAAGTTAAGGTAGAAAAAGAGAACACAATAATAGTAGATGGAATGGGAGATAAACAGCTAATTGCAGAAAGAGTAGCAAACTTAAAAACTCAAATAGCAGAAGAAAAAAGTGAATTTACAAAAGAGAATTTACAAGAACGTTTAGCAAAAATAGCAGGAGGAGTAGCAGTAATAGGAGTAGGTGCAGCAACAGAAGTAGAAATGAAAGATAAAAAACTAAGAATAGAAGATGCCCTATCTGCAACAAGAGCAGCTGTAGAAGAAGGAATAGTAGCAGGAGGAGGAACAGCCTTCTTAAATATAATTGAAGAAGTAGAAAAAGGAATAGAAAGCTTAGAGCTAGACGAAAAACTAGGAGCAAATATAGTACTAAAAGCACTAGAAGAGCCAGCAAAACAAATAGCAATAAATGCAGGTTTAGAACCAGCAGTTATAGTAGAAAAAGTAAAAAATAGTGAAAAAGGAATAGGCTTCAATGCTGCAAATAACACATATGTAGATATGAAAAAAGTAGGAATAGTAGACCCAACAAAAGTATCAAGAAGTGCCCTACAAAACGCAGCATCAATAGCATCAATGGTACTTACAACAGAAAGTATAGTAACAGAAAAGAAAGAAGAAAAATGTTCATGTGGTAGCCATAATGATATGGGAGCTGGTGCAATGGAAGGAATGTACTAAAATGAAAAATGGTCGTTTAAAAAACGACCATTTTTCATTTTAGTATAGTTTCACTATCGCATGAAGTTTAGTTTCATCTTCATTTTTAATAGTAACAATATGTTCTCCATCAATATCAGAATAGAAACATTTAACTTTTTCACCTAATAAGCTACCGGTTTTATACATAATTTCTATATTGTCAAATGAAGTATTCTCATAAATATCTTTTGGTAAAGCCTCGTAAGCTAAATCTAAATAGCATATATTATGCATATGATTATTAATATCAATATCTCTTCTTTGTACAGTATATTCAAAAGAAAGGGAGCAACTTTCAGGTTCTTTTAATTTATCAAAATTATAATTATCAAAAGTGCATTTATTCTCTGTTTGATATTTTTCTACTAATTCATCAGTAAAACGCATTAGTCCTTTTTCTAAATGAATCAAAGTCCATTTAGAAGTAGCAATAGTACATAATTCTCCGATTACCATTATATATTTCATAATCACGATAGCAACAAGCACGAACAGCTCCTCGTGACCAAGTTTTTACATGAATAGAATCACCATATTTAATTCTTTTTAAAACTTTAATTTTCCAATGAAGTAAAACCCAACTTAATTTTGTTTCTTCAATATCTTTTAAACCATACCCAGCAATATCAGAATGGTAACCACCAATATCCTCAAAAAAACTAAGCATAGCTCTATTAGTTAATTCAGTTTTATTATCAATATCACGTATACTAAAATCAAAATCATGTTCAATAATTGCCATTTATTTTATTTCCTCCTTGTTACAAACTTTTTATATTATAGCACAAATTAGAAAAAAGTGTATGTTTTTTAGAAAAATATGATATTATATAAAAATAGTGTATGACAAAAAAAGATAAAAATATGCAAAAACACTTTAAAATCAATACCTTTAAGAAATTAAAAAAGTTATAAAAAATAAAAAAATGATACTAACGAGATACTAACTTGATAGAACTTTATACAATCTCATAGAACTTTTTGAGCAAAAAAATACAAAACGAAAGTTTATTTTGAGAAAAATTATAATAGAAAAATAAGTCAAAAAAATAGTTTACGAAATGTTTTTTTGACTTATTATTTTTTGTCTGTTTTAATATACTTTTTTTGAAAATAATGTTATAATTATAGCGATAACTAGTAAGTTGTCGCTATGATTACGCTTTAGCCTTGTGAAACGAAGTGGAACAAAAACCACGTGCTATGCACGT
>CANSJQ010000016.1 GCA_947647275.1 uncultured Clostridiaceae bacterium
GGCAGAATCGAACTGCCGACCTACAGGTTACGAATCTGTTGCTCTACCAACTGAGCTACAGTAGCGTATCTATATATGTTTAAATGAAGACTGGCTGTCACATTAACAAAATTATTTTACTACAATAAAACCAAAAAATCAATAATAAAATGATTAATTATACTTGCGATCAACATAAAGCTATACTATAATGATATTGTTATACTATAATTAAAGAAATAGAAGAATTTATATTTCTCATCAAAACTCAATTATAATTCATACAATTAAAACATAAAAAGGAGGAAGCATTATGATTATGAAAATATGGGTTGATGATGTTAGGCCTATTCCAGATAAGGATTATATATTGGCCAAAAGTACAAACGAAGCAATTTCAATCATACAAGAATGCGAAGAAAAGATTAGAAAAACAGGAGAAGTGCCAAGTGAGCAGAACATTGTAATAGATCTTGACCATGATTCGGGCGATTTTTTATATGAAAAGTGGTTGATAGTTTTTCTATTTTATGTTATAGTAAAAACACTAACAAAATGTAAAATAGACTATATAATAAATAGGAGGAAACAAAATTGGGCTTTTTTGATAAATTAAAACAAGGATTAAGTAAAACAAAAACATCTTTTGATGAAAAAATAAATGATGTATTTAGTAATTTTAGAAAAGTAGATGAAGAACTTTTAGAAGAATTAGAAGAAGTTCTTATAATGTCAGATGTAGGAAGTGGGACAACTTTAGAAATAATAGATAGATTACGAGATAAAATAAAAAAAGAAAACATAAATGAAACAGAAGAAGTAAAAAAAGCACTAAAACAAGTAATAAAAGAAATTTTAGATAATGAAGATAGCAGTTTAAAACTTGAAACAAATCCAGCAATCATTTTAGTAGTTGGAGTAAATGGAGTAGGAAAGACAACATCAATTGGGAAAATTGCAAACAACCTAAGAAAGAATGGAAAAAAAGTAGTAATAGCAGCAGCAGATACATTTAGAGCAGCAGCAGTAGAACAACTAGAAATATGGGCTAATAGAGCAGGATGTGACATAGTAAAAAGGGAAGAAGGAACAGACCCAGCCTCAGTAGTATATGATGCAATAAAAATAACAAAAGAAAAAAATGCAGATGTTTTAATATGTGACACAGCAGGAAGACTTCACAACAAAAAATACTTAATGGATGAATTAATAAAAATAAAAAAAGTAATAGATAATGGGTTGCCAGATGCCTCAAAAGAAGTACTTATGGTGCTTGATGCCACAACAGGCCAAAATGCAATAGAGCAAGTAAAAGCTTTTAAAGAAACCGTAGATATTACAGGAATTATTCTTACAAAATTGGATGGAACAGCTAAAGGTGGCGTAGTAATTGGAATAGTTAAGGAAAATAATATGCCTATTAAATTTATAGGTGTAGGAGAGCAAATTGATGATATGGAAGCATTTAAATCAGAAGAATTTGTAAATGCATTATTAGAAGATTAAAAAGAAATAGGACAAGTAAAGCTTACCTAATACAAAATAAAATATGGAGGTAAAAAAATATGCCTGAAAATAAAAAAAATATAAAAATTAAAAATAAGAAAAGACTAATTACTGTACTTGCAGTTTTAACAGTTGCAATAATAGTAGCGTATATTTTATTTAGAGGTAGTTACCTAGAAATGAAAGAAATAGGCGAAAATTATGTTTCTGTATATTGGAAAAATATAAGTTATACAGCAATAGTATTAGCAATAAATTTTGCATTTATATATATATCAATATATATAACAAATAGAAAAATAAGAGTAGGATTAAAAGAATTTTTTGACCAAGAAAACAAAAAAATGCCAAAGCTATTAAATAAATCAATAGCATTTATAGGTGGAATTGTAATAAGTGCAGTAACCTCAAGTCTTATATTAAATAAAGCAATGCTTTGTTTTAATAAAGCACAATTTGGAATAACAGATCCAATATTTAATATGGATATAGGATACTTTATATTTCAAAAACCATTTATAGAATTAATGCTTTGGTACCTAATTATAGTAGTAATAGCACTATTAATATATAAAGTAGTATATTATATTATTACTTTTAATATGTTTTTTGATGGTATAGATAGAAAAACTTTAAAAAATAGTAAACTAATAAAACAAATATTAACAACAATAATGATACTTTCGGTTTTACTTGCAGGTTTAATATTCCTAAGTTCACAAAGTATAGGAACAGATAAATTCATGACATTAAAAGATGAAAGTACAACATATTCATTATATGGCTCAGGATTTGTAGACGTAAATATAAAAGTATGGGGATATAGAATTTTAGCAGTTATCATAATAGTAGCAGTATATATGGGAATAAAATATTTTAAACAAGATAAAACCAAAAAAGTATTTATATGTATATTCTCAGTACCAGTCTATTTAATATTATTATTCATAATACTAGCAGGAACACAAAGTATATATGTAAATGCAAATGAATATGATAAAGAAAAAGAATATATTGCTCAAAATATAAGAAATACAAAAGATGCATATGGAATTAATATAGAAGAAATATCATTATCAGATGCAGAAACAATGAAATTAGAAGATGTTACAACTTACAAAAATGTATTAAATAATATAGCAATAGTAGATAAAGATATAGTACTAAAAGATTTAAATAATGGTCAAACAGCAAAAGGATATTACTCATATAGAACTTCTCAAATAGGTAAATATATAGTAGATGGAAAAGAAACCCTAGTATATATTTCACCAAGAGAAATAGTAAATAGTATAGGAACTTATAATAGTAAAACATATGAACATACTCATGGGTATGGAACAATAATAACTTCTGCAACAACTACGAATGAAAATGGAACTATTGAAAACATACAAAAAGATTTTGAAAGCAAAGAACAAAAAATAGCAATAGTAGAGCCACGAATTTATTATGGTTTAGAAACAAACGATACAGTTGTTACAAAAAGTAACTCAAATTCAGAATTTGATTACCCTATACTAGATTCAGAAAGTGCAGAAAATGCAGAAAATGAATATAATGGAAAATCAGGTTTAAACTTAAACTTTATAGACAGAATAATTCTTTCAATAAAAGAAGGAGACTTAAAATTAGCATTCTCAGGAAATGTAACACAAAATAGTAAAATACTAATTAATAGAAATATAATAAATAGAGCAAAAGTAGTTATGCCATATTTGAAATATGATGAAGACCCATATATGGTAATAACAGAAGAAGGAAAATTAGTATGGGTATTAGATGCATACACAATATCAAATAATTATCCATATTCACAAAAAACTATACTTCAAGAAACACAAACAACAAAACTTGAATTAAACTATATCAGAAATTCAGTAAAAGTATTAATAGATAGCTACGATGGAACAATGAAATTCTATATTACAGATAGAAACGACCCAATAGTAATGGCATATTATAACATATATCCAGACCTATTTGTTAACTTAGAAGAAAATATACCTAGTGATATAAGCAGTCATTTTGTATATCCAAAATACTTATATAATGTTCAAGCAGATATAATAGCAAGATATCACAATATTCAACCAGATGTACTATACAGAGGAGATGATGTATGGGATATAGCAACAAGTAATACAGGAAAAGTAACAACAAAAGCAGGAACTCAAATGAAACCATATTATACAATGGTAAAATCAGTAGACAGTAATGAAGCAAATTTAGGTCTAATATTACCTTATACAATGTATGGAAGACAAAACTTAATTTCATACATAGTAGGAACATGTAACAATGATGGAAATACAAACTTAAAAATTTATAAATATCAAGCAAATAGCAATATATTAGGACCAATGCAGTTAGACACGCAAATTGAAGAGGATGAAACAATACAAAAAGAAATTGAAAGCCTAAATGTAACAGGAATAAAAATTAGTAAAAATATGATAGTAGTTCCACTAGATAACACACTATTATATGTAGAACCAATATATACACAATATATAAACGAAAAAGATTCATTGCCAACACTTAAAAAAGTAATTGTAGCATCAGGAACAAAAGTAGCAATAGGAAACAATTTAAAAGATGCAATTTCAAACTTAGTTTCTAAATATGCAGTAGACTTAGAAATAGAAAATACAGATACAATAGAAGATTTGTTAGAAACAATAATAAAAGCAAATAAAAACCTAACCAACTCAAATGGAAGCAATGACTGGGAGATGATGGGCAAGGACGTAAAAAAATTACAAGAACTAATAAATAAACTAGAAACTCTAGTAGAAGAAGAACAACAAAGAAAATCCAACGAACAAGCACAAAATACAAATACAGTACAAGAAAACACAGTAAACGAAATAACAAACAACATATAATTAAAAATAATTGTAGGAGAGGTATTTAAAAATGGAGATGAATTCCCTGATGAATTAATTTTCGTTGGACATCACTATTCAGAGAATATGGTAAAAGATGTTCTAAGAACTCTTGAACTTAGTTACGAGAGATTAACCAAATGGGGTGACTACTTTATAATTAGGTGGCTGAAATTAAAGTAAACCACAAAACTACTGTAAATTATTATTTACAGTAGTTTTTCTATTAAATCATCTTAAAATATTGCATTTTTACGAATCTAATTATATAATTAGCATATAAAAATAATGGAGGAAAAAATTATGAATTTACCCAATAAATTAACAATATTTAGAATTATATTAGTACCAATAATGATAATAATACCATTTTTAGGAATTAAAGGAGAACTATTTGGAATACCAGTAAGTTGTTTAATAATAGACTTAATATTCGCCATTGCATCAATAACAGACCAGTTAGATGGACACATAGCACGTTCAAGAAACCAAATAACAACCTTCGGAAAATTTTTAGATCCAATAGCAGATAAAGTATTAGTAGTTACAGCAATGATAATGCTAGTAGAAATGGGAAGGCTTCCAGCCTGGATACCATCAATAGTAGTATTTAGAGAATTCATAGTTTCAGGATATAGGTTAGTAGCAGTGGGGGCAAATGGAAATGTAATAGCAGCAAACATATGGGGAAAAATAAAAACAGTAACACAAATGATAGCAATAATATTAGCCTTTATAGATATAAACAAATATGGAGCAATATTTACTGAAGAACTAACAGCTCTTAGTTTTGCACTAAATTTAACAACTACATTAATAATGACAATATCAGTAATAGCAACAATCTTTTCGGGTTGGGAATATATTAAAAATGGAAAAGAATTATTAAAAGATATGTAAAAAATCCTATAAAAGGAGGAAGAGAGGAAACTAAATAAGCTTTCCTCTCTTTTTTTCCTTAGAAACTTAGAAAATGAATTTCTTTGCTGGCACAGTCAATTTGAATTGGAGCACAATGACCAGTTACTTGCTGTAAGTAACTCTGTCGCAAGTTTCCGCTCTCAATAGCCTTTTTGACTATGTCATAAAAAGAATCTGATGGAGTAAAATAAACTCCATATATTTTCCAAGTTCCTTTTGTTGTTTTGATTTGTCTCATCATAATGCGTTCCCTCCATAGTTGAAAAAAAAGTTTAAGTTGTATGTATATATATTAACATAAAAGAAAGAAAAAGTCAAATTTCTAAAAATATTAAATAATAAAGTATATAAAAAGAGTGAAGGCAACGCCTTCACTAAATGTTTGTCCGTGCAGGAATCCCATCGCCCGGAAATTTCTTCTGTAAGTATTTACGATATGCAGGGCAAAAAAACGCACAGTCGTTATTAAGAGTTCCATCTTTTCTGAAGCCTTCGCAGCAAGAAGCAGATGAAGTAGAATCTTTGGGGCAATCAAGAGTAATCTTAAACATAAAATAGTCCTCCTAAAAAATATATTTTGCACTTGGCAATTTTTTGTATATATTAATTATAACATAATTTTACATAAAAATCAACATATTGCACTAAAATATTTAATTGATAGTAAATAGTGAATAATTAATAATGAATAATGGTTAAAATATAGATATTTTTATTGTTTATATTGAAATTTTTTGATATACTTATTTTGTTAGATAGAAGAAAAGGGGGCTAATACTTTTGATAGCAGAAGTTATAATAAATAATAGTGCAAAACAATTAGATAAAACATTTGATTATAATGTTCCTATTGAATTTCAAAATGATATAAAAATAGGAAGTAGAGTGTTAGTTCCTTTTGGAAATATGAAGAGGTTAGAAGAAGGATTTGTTATTGGCTTTAAAGGAACTACAGAATATAAAACAAAAGATATTTCAAAAATTGGTAAAGAGAGTACATTAAATGCAAATAAAGTAGAACTTGCAAAATGGATAGCAAAAAGGTATTTTTGTAATTTATCAGAAAGCATAAAGTTAATGCTACCACCTGGTACAAAAACAAAAAATATAGAAAAAAGAACAAAAGAGAAAACTGGTAATTTTGTAATATTAAAAAAAGATAAAGATGAAATAGAATTTGAAATAGAAACTTGCAAAATAAAATCAGAAAAGCAAATTAGGTTATTACGTTTTTTAATTAATAATGATGACATATACATATCTGATTTAGAAGAATTTACAGAAGTTTCTAAAGCTGTAATGAAAACTTTAGAGAAAAATGGATATATAGAAATATATGAAAAGCAAATTCCAAGAAATCCCTTTGTAAATAAACAAGTTAAGCCTTCAAATAAACTAAAACTTACACAAGAGCAAAAAGAAGCATATGAAAAAATAGAAGAAGCAATAGATGACAAAATGAATTCAGAATTTTTAATATTTGGAGTAACAGGTTCACGGAAAAACAGAAATATATTTGCAACTAATAGAAAAAGTATATAAAGAAGAAAGAAGCAGTATAGTACTAGTTCCAGAAATATCACTAACACCACAAATGGTAAATAGGTTTATAGCAAGGTTTGGAGAAGAAAAAATAGCGGTGTTACATAGCAAATTATCGTTAGGAGAACGCTATGATGAATGGAACAAAATAAATGGAGGCAAAGCAAAAATAATAATAGGAGCACGTTCAGCAATATTTGCACCAATTAATGATTTAGGGTTAATAATTATAGATGAAGAACATGATAGCTCATACAAATCAGAAGGTTCACCTAGGTATGAGGCAAAAGAAGTAGCAAGATATATGGCAAAGCAATACTCATGCCCATTAGTATTAGGAAGTGCAACTCCAGATATGAAAAGCTATACCAAAGCATTAAATGGAGAAATAGAACTAATTGAGCTAACTAAAAGAGCAAATGAATCAAGTCTTCCACAAGTAGAAATAGTAGACCTTAGAGAAGAGCTAGCAAATGGAAATAGGTCGATGATAAGCACAATACTATATGAACAAATAGAACAAAATCTAAAAAACAAGCATCAAACGATTCTATTTTTAAATAGAAGAGGATACTCAACATTTATAATGTGTAGAGATTGTGGACATACTATAAAATGTAAAAACTGTAATATAACAATGACATATCATTTAAAAAAAGATAAACTAAAATGTCATTATTGTGGATATGAAGGAAAAAAAGTAAATATATGTCCAGAATGCAATAGTAAAAATATAAAATACTTTGGAACAGGAACACAGAAATTAGAAGAGGAAATAAACAAAATATTTCCAAATGCATCAACAATTAGAATGGATATAGACACAATAACAAAGAAAAATTCACATGAACAAATATTAAACAAATTTAAAGAAGAAAATATAGACATATTAATAGGAACACAAATGATAGTAAAAGGTCATCACTTTCCAAATGTAACATTAGTAGGAGTAATGGCAGCAGATAGCTCATTAAACATAGAAGATTTCAGAGCAAACGAAAGGACCTTCCAAATACTAACTCAAGTAGCAGGAAGAGCAGGAAGAGAAAACTTACCAGGAAAAGTAATAATACAAACCTACAACCCAGATAGTCTAGCAATAGAATATGTGAAAGAGCAAGACTATAAAAGTTTTTATAATATAGAAATAGACTTGAGAAAACAGTTGAAATATCCACCATTTTGCGATATAATGGTAATTGGAATTAGTGGACAAAACGAAAAAAGCGTAACTAAAATAGCAGAAAAATTACACCAATATATAAAAACAAGAATAATAAACGAAAAAATAGGAGTGCTACTATATAAACCACTACCCGCACCAATAGACAAAATAAAAAACAAATACAGATGGCGAATAATAATAAAATGCATCTACAACGACAACATAAATGCTCTATTGCAAGACGCACTAAATATTCGGTTACGAACAAACAAAAAATACCGACACAAGAATAGTTGTAGATTTAAATCCAAATAATATGATGTAGAAAATTAAGGATGCGGGTCGCTGGAGGCGGCGACCCCTACGTGATACAAAATAAAGTTGAAAATTATGATAAATATAATAATTGTAGGGGGTCACTGCCTTTGATGATCCGAGAAATACCAGTAAATTAGAAAAGGAGAGAAAGAAGAACATGGCAATCAGACAAATAAGAGAAGAAGGAGACGAAATACTAAAAAAGAAATCAAGAGAAGTAGAAAAGATAGACGATAGAATAAGAGAGCTACTAGATGACATGGTAGAAACAATGCATAAATACAATGGAGTAGGCTTAGCAGCTGTACAAGTAGGAATATTAAAAAGGGTCATAGTAATAGACCTATATGACGAAAAAGGACCAATAAAACTAATAAACCCAGTAATAATAAAAGAAAAAGGTGAACAAGAAGTAGAAGAAGGATGTCTAAGTTTCCCAAACAAATACGCAAAAATGATAAGACCGCTTGAGGTAGTAGTAGAAGCACTAAATGAAAACGGAGAAAAAATAAAAATAAAAGGAAAAGACTTATTAGCACAAGCACTGTCACACGAAATAGACCACCTAAACGGAATAACATTTGTAGAAAAAATGATACCAGGTACATTAGAATATGTAGAGCCAAAAGAACAATAAAATTGAAAGGAAAAAATATGAGAATTTTATTTATGGGAACACCAGATTTCGCTATGAAATCTTTAAAATGTTTATATGAAGAAAAACACAATATAATTGGAGTTGTTACAAATCCAGATAAACCAAAGGGAAGAGGAATGAAAATGGTAGCAAGTCCTGTGAAAGAATATGCTTTAGAAAAAGGTTTAAAAGTATATCAACCTGAAAAAGTAAGAAAAAATGAAGAATTTATAAATGAGATTAAAAGTTTAAATCCAGATTTAATTGTGGTAGTTGCCTATGGTAAAATTCTTCCTAAAGAAATTTTAGATATTCCTAAGTTAGGATGTATAAATGTTCATGCATCATTACTACCTAAATATAGAGGAGCAGCACCAATACAATGGGCAGTAATAAATGGAGATAAAGTAACGGGAGTTACAACAATGTATATGGACATAGGAATGGACACAGGAGATATGATTTTAACTAAAGAAACTGAGATAGAAGAAAATGAAACAACAGGTGAATTGTGGGATAGGCTTTCTAAAATAGGTGGAGAGCTTTTAATAGAAACTGTAAAACAGATAGAAAAAGGAATAGCACCACGAAAAAAACAAGGAGAAGACTTTTGCTTGGCACCAATGTTAGATAAACAAATGGCAAAAATTAATTGGGAAGAAAAAACAGCAAAAGAGATTCATAATTTAGTTAGAGGCTTAAATCCAATAATGGGGGCATATACATTTTTAAATGAAAAGAAAATAAAATTTTGGAAAGTAAAAGCTATATCAGAAAATGATTTAATAAATATATTTCCAGAACTAGAAGAATATAGTTTTAAAATAAGAGAATTAGAAGCGGGAACAGTAATGTTTTCATCAGATAAAAAAGGATTATATATAAAAGCAAATGAAGGAATAATAAGTGTACTAGAAATACAAGGCGAAAACGCAAGAAAAATGCCTATATGTGATTTCTTAAGAGGAAATGATATAATGGTGGGTCAAATGCTTGAATAACTAAAAAACACGCTATTTAAATAACGTGTTTTTTTAGTGTATATTATGGTTTAAAATTGCGATAACAATTTCTAACATGACCATTTGAGGTAAACAAACCAACAGAAATGCTAGCACCACTAAAATCAGAATCTCCTTCAATATGTAATCTTTCAGCATACATTGCTTTAGATTTACTATCACCCATTATCGTAATATTATTTGAACAGATTACTACTCTTGAATGACTGTTACCTCCTACAGTATAGTTTCTTGACACTACTCTACCAACATGAGAGTTATAGCGGACATTAATTGTTCCATCAGAAGAAAGATTTACATTTCCATAAATGTTTGGACAATTTAAACCATATCGAGCTCTAATGGTATGGTGTTCAGCTATAATATCTACTTCAGAACTAATTGAACCAGTAAAAACCATACTCCGTGAAATAAATACTTGATCATTTAGATTTTCATTTTTTACAATTTTTAAATTACCTGTAATGGTAAGTTTACTATTGATAACAATAAGCTTACCTGTTATTGTAAAATTTCCATAAATCTTATAATCTTCTTGATTTATTAAAATCAAAGAAGAATTCAAAGGCTGATTTCTCAAAGCGTTTCTCATAGTCAAAGCCCTCCTACTTAAATAAAAACTATTTTTAGTTACGTTGATAATCATACCATAAAAAAGGAAATAAATCAACATAAAATTAGATTATTTGATAAAAATGTAGCGAAAAATAATTTTATTAATACTCTAAATAAATTAAAAGCGAGGAATTCCTCGCTTTTAATTTATTTACAAGTTTCAGATAAACAATATCTTCCAAGGCAGTTGTAAATGTGCCCGCCAGATTCAAAGTAGTCAGACGTAATTGTTCCGCCATTAAAATCACCGCCGTAGCAAAGGAAAACTTCAGGTGCTGTAATACTAGAATTATTACTATATTCCATGATGTAAACACTTTTCTCTGCTTTAATAAGAAAAGAGTTATTATAGCCATCGACTAAGTAATTTCTGCATGAAACGTTGCCAATGTTTGCATTGCCACCTACACATATATCACCATTACAACACTGTATATTCATACAAGTTAAATCTTTAAAAGTAGTAATATTTCCATCTGTAATAGAAATATTGGGAGTTTTTGATACTATAATAGATTTAGCATAGATACTACCATTATAAACATAGATATCTCTACTATGATTAGAGTAAATTGTTAAATCTCCTTCAACAATCAAATCTCCATTGTAAATAATAACTGTACCTTTAACTACAAGATTTCCTTTAATAATATAGTTAAAATCTTTAATCATTAAATCAGCCTCAATAACTAAATCACCATGGATAATCCGTTCCTGCATTTGCAAGCCTCCTTTGTTCTATAAAAACCAACTTAAGTTACATAAAATATTATATAATAAAACAAACATAATTACAAGGCATATTGAAAAAAATAAAATAATAATTTGATTTATAAAAAATTAATTAAATTTTTTTATAAAATAGTTGTAAAAAGCAAAAGATATTGGTATACTTATAATATCAAAAAAATACAAATAAACAAAAGAAATAAAGTTTATAGGAGGTAATAAAATGGAAGAAGAAAGAAAAGAAGAAGTTGTAAATGAGGAAATAACAATATCTTCAGATAACAATGAAATAAAAATAGCAGATGATGTTGTTGCAGTAATAGCAGGTGTAGCAGTATCAGAAGTACCAGGAGTTGCCGAAATGGCAGGAGGCTTTGCAGGTGGAATTACAGAAGTTTTAAGTGGAAAGAAAAACCTAGCAAAAGGAATAAAAGTAGAAGTTGGAGATAAAGAAACAAAAATAGATGTAAACATTATAGTAGAATATGGTATTAGAATACCAGATGTTGCATTTGAAATTCAAAATAGAGTAAAAAAATCTGTAGAAACAATGACAGGACTAACAGTTACAGAAGTAAATGTACATGTACAAGGAGTTTCAACACAAACAGAAGAAACTTCAGAAACAACAGAAGAATAATAGTAGCGGGGTGCGGAAATTCTCTGCGCCCTTCTTTTATAGAATAGGAAAAGAGGAGAAAAACATATGAAAACTTTAGATAAAATAGGAATGATAGTATTTGCAAATTTAGTATTAATATTATCAGTAATAATATGCTTACTAATATTTGGTTGGTTAGATCCAGAAAGTGTATATTTTGTAATTAAATTAGCACTTAATGATACCATAACAACAAATATATTTTTAGGTATATCAGTTGTACTTATATTGCTTGCAATAAAATGCATATTCTTTACTAGTACAGATAAAAAAATAAATGGAATAAAAGATGGAATATTATTAAAAAATGATGAAGGACAATTAGTTATATCTAAATCTACTTTAGAAGAATTAGTAAATAATGTAGTAAAAGGCTTTGACAGTGCACAAGATGTACAAAGTAAAATTATACTTGACGAAGAAAAGAATTTAAAAGTATATGTAACATTAAATGTAAAAGAAAATGCAATAATAAAAGAATTATCTACAAATCTTCAAAATAAGATTAAAAGTGCAATAAAGAAAACTTCAGATTTGGAAGTAAAGGAAGTTAATATAAGTATAAAGGAATTACAATCAGAAGAAAATCAAGTTATAGAGTAAATAGAGGTGAAAAGAGAATATGGATGAAGTTAGGAAATTTTTAATGAAATATAGAGGAGCAATTATAGGTGGAATAGTAGCAACTTTAATATTACTTACAAGACTTTATGAATTAATGATAGGAATTTTAATAATTGCCTTAGGAATTTATTTAGGAAACTATATACAATTAAATAAAGAAGTAGTTAAAGAAAAACTTAAAAAAATTATAGATAAAATGTAAAATAAAAAAGGGGTAAAATATGAATAGATCAGCAGTAAGAGAAAATGCATTTAAGTTATTATATAGTAGTGAAATACAAAAGGAATTTGAAGAGGAACAAATTGATATTTTCCTAGAAGATAATAATATTATAGGTAATGAAGAAACAAAATATATTAAAAATAGCTTTTTTGGAATAAGAGAAAATATTACTGAAATAGAAAATTTAATATCAAAGAATTTAAGCAAAAAATGGACTATTGAAAGAATTTCAAGAATAGATATTGCTATATTAAAACTTGCAATTTATGAAATAGCATATTCTAAATTACCATATAAAGTAGTTATAAATGAAGCAGTAGAACTTGCAAAAAAATATGGAGATGACTCTTCAAAAAGTTTTATAAATGGGGTACTTGCAAGTATTGTTAAAGAATTAGATGTTTCAGAGTAAAAGATAAAAGCATTAGAAAGGAAAAATAAATGCGGATATAATGCAATAACTGTAACAGAGTTAAATACATATGTAAAAGATAAATTTGAAACAGATGAATTTTTAAATAATGTGTTTGTAAAAGGTGAAATATCAAATTTTAAACATCATTATACAGGACATATGTATTTTACATTAAAAGATGAAAAATCGTTAATAAAATGTGTAATGTTTAAAGGATATACTTCCAATTTAACCTTTGTTCCAAAAGATGGAATGAAGGTTATGATATTAGGAACAGTATCTGTTTTTGAAAGAGATGGAGTGTACCAAATATATGCAAAAGCAATGCAAGAAGATGGAATTGGAGATTTACATGCAGAATATGAAAAACTAAAAGCAAAATTAGAAGCAGAAGGTTTGTTTGACACTTCACACAAAAAGAAAATACCATTTATGCCAAAATGTATAGGAGTATTAACATCAAATACAGGAGCTGTAATTAGAGATATTATAAATGTATCTACAAGAAGAAATCCAAATGTAAATATAAAATTATTACCAGTACCAGTTCAAGGTCAAGGAGCAGCAGAAAAAATAGTAAAAGCAATAGAAATGATGAATGAAAAAAAACTAGCAGATGTAATAATAATAGCAAGAGGAGGGGGCTCTTTAGAAGATTTATGGCCATTTAATGAAGAAATAGTAGCAAGGGCAATATATAATTCTAAGTTGCCAGTAATATCAGCAGTAGGTCATGAAACAGATTTTACAATAGCAGACTTTGTAAGCGATTTAAGAGCACCAACACCATCAGCGGCAGCAGAACTTGCAGTTCCACAAATAAACGAAGTGCAAGAAAAGATATCATCATATGAATATCGCTTTAAAAATGCATTAATAAAAAAAATAGAATTTATGAAATTAAGATATCAAAAATGTATGGGAAGTAAAGCGTTTAGAGACCCAATGCAAAAAGTCAATGAACAATATATGATTATAGATAATGTTATTAAAAAATTAGAATTTATAATATCAAATAAAGTAAAAGATGAAAAAACAAAAATGATAAAAATAATATCAAAATTAGATGCATTAAGCCCATTAAAAACATTAACAAGAGGATATGCAATTACAGAATATGAAGGAAAAATAATAAAGAGTGTAGAAGAATTAAAAGAAGGAGACAAAATAAAATTAACCTTCAAAGATGGAAGCAAAAAAGCACAAGTAATCTAACCTCTAATAAAAAAGGAGAAAAAACATGGATAAAAAAACATTAATAATATTAATAACACTAATTATAATAATAGGAATAATTTGTGGTATAGTATTTAGCAAAAACAGCAATAAAAATATTACTACAAATACACAAAAAGAAGAAAATACAATTACAAATGAAGAAATAAACAATACTACAAATGAAATTAAACAAAATGAAATAGAAGAAAATAATGTATCAGACGATACTCAAACAACAGTTACTCCAGAAGAAACTCAAAAAACAGACAAAGAAAAAGCAATAGAAATTGTAAAAAAAGACTATGGAACAAGTGATAATATTAAATTTAATGCAGAAGGAACAGATTCAAAAGGAAGACAAATTATAGTAGTAAGAGATATAGAAACTACAGCAGCATTACAATTTTATTATGTAGATGTTTCAAATGGTACTTTTGTTAAAGAATAGAAGGAGAAAAAAACAAAATGGAAAAAGTAAACTTTGAAGAATCAATTCAAAAATTAGAAAATATAGCTATTGAATTAGAAAAAGGAGAATTAAGTTTAGAAGAGTCGCTTACTAAATTTGAAGAAGGAATGAAACTATCAAAACAATGTAATGAAATAATAGAAAATGCTGAAAAGAAAATAACAGTATTATTAGAAAAAGATGGAAAATTAGAAGAGCAAAATTTTGAATCAGAAGAATAAAAAGGGGAAAAGTTATGAATTTTTATACACAATATAGATATCTAATTGTGCCAATAGTGTTATGGTTTTGTATACAATCTTTCAAAGTAATATGGGACTTAATTGTAGATCATAAATTTAATTTTAAAAGAATATTAGGTGCAGGAGGAATGCCAAGTTCACATTCAGCAATAGTAACAGCACTTTCAACAATGATTGCAAGGGAATATGGATTAGAATCTCCAATATTTGCAATAGCAATCATTTTCTCAGCAGTGGTTATGTATGATGCAGCAGGAGTAAGAAGAGCAGCAGGAAAACAGGCTGAATTATTAAATAAAATAGTAGAAACACCAGGGCTTACAAGTGTACAAATGTCTGAAAAGCTAGTAGAAGTATTAGGACATACACCAATACAAGTCTTTGTAGGAGCAGCAATAGGTATAATAGTAGGCTTAATATTTTAAAAAACGTGACAATGGGACGGAGTTTTTGTCACTAGGTTTTGAGCAACATTTATTTTTAAAATTATTCTCTAAACCCTAGTGACAAAAACTCCGTCCCATTGTCACGCAAATGTAATATAAAAGTAAACAATTAGTAATGGAAATTAAAGCTATTAATGTTATAATATATAAATATTTAACAAAAAGGATAATATTATGGACGAAAAAGAGATAGCAAAACAAGAAAATGTAGAAAAAACATGTAAAGAAAAATTTGAAGATAGATTAGAAAAAGTAAAGAGTATATCTGAAGTTTTAGAATTATATAAAAATGTAAAAGAAGCTGTATCAAATAAAGAAATTGACTACAATTATTTAAAATATATTGAAAATTCTTTAGAAGATAAGTTTTTTTCTGATGCAAACATAAAAGATATATTACCTAAAGTATTAATAGAAGTAGTATGCTCAGACTTAATAGAAATAGAAAAATTTGATTCAAACAAATTGCAAATAGAAAACGTAGGAATGCACTTTGAAGAACAACAAAATTATATAGATAAAATATGTATATATGATGGAAAACTAGTAAATGTTTTTGGAATAAAAGAAAATAAACCACAAGAATGGATAAAATACGAAGCAAGAAAATTTACAAGAGTAGATATGATAGAAGCAGTAGCAGCACAGTATGAAGAGGGACAGAAAGTTAAACTATATCAATATGATGAATATTATATAGGAATTGAAAATGAAAGAATAAAAGTATTTACAGAAAGAAAAATAACATCATTAGTAAAAATAGAAGAAACAATATTCGACAAAATAAAATCTAAAATAACTAGTTTATTTGCTAAAAAGAAATCTTATCCAAATCTAAATTTAGCATTTGACAGTAATCCAAACAGATTAAAAGACTTTAAATATAAAAGTAAAGTAGATGCTAAAGCAAGAATGAAAGCTTTATTAAATAGTGAAAGAGAAATAACAAGAAACGTAATAAAAGATCAGTAGAAAATACTGATCTTTTATTGTTCTTGAATTACCACTCAGGAAATCTAATGCTTTTATTTTCATAAGTATAGTAAATTCGTACGTCATCACCTACAATTGTATATGACGTCTGTGTTGCTTCTTCAGGAAAGTAAATGTTAACAACTTTTCCCATGCCATTTCTTGCAACTGTGAGCTCTGGATGATTTTCGAGAAAATCATCTAAAGTTTCAGAAATTTTAACAGCTTTAATCATATAGTATCCTCCTTTAGGCAACAAAATAAATTATTAGTTAACATATAGTATACCATAAATAAACATAAAAGACAATATAAATATAAAAGAATATATACTTTAGAAAAACGCAAATGTTACAGAAATGTTACAAAAAATATTTACAGATATGTAAATTTGTAGTATAATTGTTATAACAAGTTTACATATTGAATAAACTTATATATAAAACGTAAAAAAATAAAAGGAGAGAGTTATATGAAAAAAGTAATTTCAACTATTTTGCTGATAACTCTATTTTTATCGGCAGTTTCAACAGTAGTTTTAGCACAAAGTGCTAAAAATATTGAAAGTATAAACAAAGATGGTACTTACTTAATTTATGTAGAAGGAATGTTAGATAAATCATTCCAATATGCAACATCTGAAAAACCAGACCTAGAAATAGACAGTATAGAACTTAACTATATTGTAGCTTCAAAAGATGAAGAAAACAATAATGTAGTAACATTAGAAAACGAAGCAAAATACTTATATGTTAAAGAAGGAGAAAACTTAACAGTAATAGAGTTGGACTTAACAAAGTCAATAACAAACGAAGACCTTGAAAAAGTAACAAACCTAACAAATACAATAGAAACGCAAATAGTAAGTATAGAAGAAAGAAATGAAAAGGTAGAAGAAGTTCAACATATTGAAACAGTTGGAGGATTAAAAATTAAAGAAAAAGGAAAATACGAATATGTAATAATGAAGCTACCTTCAATAAACTATAATGAAATAAAAGAAGCAATAAATAAGTTATCAGAAAATAAAGAATTAAATAAATATGAAAAAATACAAATAGCAAAACAAATAAATACTGAATACACACAAATAATAGAAGAAGCAAATACAGAAAAAATGTGGCAAGAAGTAGAAGATAAAATAATAAGTCAACCAAAAGATGCACAAAAGGGAGACGAGTATGCAATAGTATTAAAGAAAACAGTAGAAGATAAAAATACATACGATATAAAATTTTTAGTATCAGATAGACAAATAGAAGAAACTAAAACAGAAGAAATAGAAAAAGTAGTAAAATCAACAGTAAAATTACCAATAACATTTGATACAACAATAACATTAATATTAGTTTTAGCAGTAATAATAGTAGCAATAGTAGTAGTACTAATAGTAAGAAAAAGATTAAATAAAAAAGAAAGTAAATAATAAATAATATATAAATGGGGGTAAAAAATGAAATCAAGACTAAATTATAAGAGCACAAAAACTATTATAATTATAGCAATAATTATGCTATTGATTACTATAGCATCAACAGGAATTTATATTTTTACAAAAGCCAATGATAAAATAAAAGCCTTCTCAAAAGAAAATGTTTCAACACCAGAAAATACAGAAGTAGGCTCAAATAATGAAAATAAGCAAACTGTGCAAAATGAAGAACAAGGAAATGTTCAAGTAAATACTAACAATAACGAAAATACAATAGCAAATAACACAACAAACAATGTAACAAACAATTTAACCAATAATAAGGTAAATACTGAAAGTACAACAAAAATAGAAGAACAAGAAGTAATAGACATAGTAAAAGAAACAATAGAAACAGGAACAGATGGAAAGTATTTAAGTTGGAAACAAACAGCTAACTCTATTGGAAAAATAACAACAAATGTAGAAAATGCAGAAGTTAAAGTAGAAGTAACAGCAAGCTGTGATGAAGTAGAGCAAAAAGAAGATATTACATATACAATAAAAATAAGCTCAAATAAAGAACTTGAAAAAGTACCAGTAAAAGACTTAATTCCAGAAATGACTACATATAAATCAGCAGAAAACAATGGAAAAGAAGTAGTAGATGATAATGGAAATATAGTAGCAGTAAGATGGGAAGTAGATTTAAAAGAAGATAATCAATACACAGCAGAAGTTAAATTTACAGTAACAGTAAACGAAGATGCAACAGGAATAATAGTAAACTCTGAAGCAATAGCAAATGGTAAAAGACAAGATAACCCTGTTGAAATAAACGTACTTTCACACATTTTATTTGTAGAAAATGGTGGAACAGACGTAGAAGATATTTTAAACAAAAAATCTAACACAACAATAGAAAATAGAGAAATGCCTACAACTTCAAAAGTAGGATATATATTTGCAGGATGGTATGATAATACAAACTTTGAAGGTAAGGAAATAACAACATTACCTAAAGAATATGTAGTAGGAACAACAACATACTATGCAAAATGGACACCTGCAACAGATACAAAATATACAGTAAAACATTATCAACAAAATGTAAATGATGATAATTATACATTAGTTGATACAGATAACTTAGAAGGAACAACAGATGAGCAAACAGTAGCAGTAGCTAAAGACTATATAGGATTTACAGTTAAAAGTTTTGAACAAAATGTAATTGCTCCTGATGGAAGTACAGTAATAGAAATTTATTATGATAGAAATGTATATACTATTACATATAAAATAACAGGAAGAATTGATGCAACAGATGATTTTGCACATTCAAATTTAAAATATGGTCAAGATATAACACCTGTTCAAACACCAAGCAAAATTGGATATACATTTAGTGGTTGGTCAACAATACCAGAAAAAATGCCAAATAATGATGTAACAGTAACAGGAAGCTATCAAGCAAATACTGATACTGCATATAAAGTAAAACATTATCAACAAAATGTAAATGATGATAATTATACATTAGTTGATACAGATAACTTAGAAGGAACAACAGATGAGCAAACAGTAGCAGTAGCTAAAGACTATATAGGATTTACAGTTAAAAGTTTTGAACAAAATGTAATTGCTCCTGATGGAAGTACAGTAATAGAAATTTATTATGATAGAAATGTATATACTATTACATATAAAATAACAGGAAGAATTGATGCAACAGATGATTTTGCACATTCAAATTTAAAATATGGTCAAGATATAACACCTGTTCAAACACCAAGCAAAATTGGATATACATTTAGTGGTTGGTCAACAATACCAGAAAAAATGCCAAATAATGATGTAACAGTAACAGGAAGCTATCAAGCAAATACTGATACTGCATATAAAGTAAAACATTATCAACAAAATGTAAATGATGATAATTATACATTAGTTGATACAGATAACTTAGAAGGAACAACAGATGAGCAAACAGTAGCAGTAGCTAAAGACTATATAGGATTTACAGTTAAAAGTTTTGAACAAAATGTAATTGCTCCTGATGGAAGTACAGTAATTGAAATTTATTACACAAGAAATAGTTATACAGTTATCTTCCACGCAAATGCTAATGAAACAACAGGAAAAACACCTAATCAAGTAGTTAAATTTGAAGAAGAAATAACTTTAAATGAAAATAAATTTGAAAAATATAACTATGAATTTAAAAATTGGAATATATCTCCTGATGAAACAGGAACTTCTTACGAAGATAAAGCAAACTTTCAAGTAACAGAAAACAATATATCAATAGTAAATAATAATAATATTGAACTATATGCACAATGGACTCTATTAGAGGCTAAGTTTGATATAGGTGCTAATGTAAATAAAATAATTAAAGAACTAGTTAATCCAAATATAAATTATAGTATAGAAAAATCTGATATAGCACCAACAAATTTAAGTATTTGCAAAGATGTTAGTATTGCATCTACGCCAATATATGTATGGTTAGACGAAGAAGATACAACAAAGGTGTTGTGGTATACAAAAGACCCTACTCCTGAATTAAATCAAGATTGCAGTCATATGTTTGAGGACCAAAATAAGTTAATATCTGAAGATATAACAAATGTATGTGGTACATCAAATGTAACAAATATGGCTAGTATGTTTGATGGTTGCTTAAATCTAACAACATTAGATTTAACAAACTTTGATACAAGTAATGTAACAAATATGGCAAGTATGTTTAGTGATTGTTCAAATCTAGCAACATTAAATGTAAGTAAATTTAATACAAATAAAGTAACAGATATGAGCAGTATGTTTGATGGTTGTTCAAATCTAACAACAATAGATGTAACAAACTTCGATACAAGTAATGTAACAAATATGGCAAGTATGTTTAGCGATTGCTCAAATCTAACAACAATAGATGTAACAAACTTCGATACAAGTAATGTAACAAATATGGCAAGTATGTTTAGTGATTGCTCAAATCTAACAACATTAGATGTAAGTAAACTTAATACAAATAAAGTAACAGATATGAGCAGTATATTTGACGGTTGTTCAAATGTAACAACATTAGATGTAAGTGAATTCGATACAAGTAATGTAACAAATATGGCAAGTATGTTTGATAATTGTCAAAACCTAACAATGTTAAATGTAAGTAAATGGGATACAAGTAAAGTAACAAGTATGAGTAATATGTTTAAAGATTGTACAAATTTAACAACAGTTTATGCTAGTGATAGTTATGTAACAAATCAAGTAAAAACTTCAGAAGATATGTTTACAGGATGCTTAAATATAAAAGGTGGAAATGGAACAACATATGATACATCTCATATAGATAAAGAATATGCAAGAATAGACACACCAAGAACACCAGGATATTTTACTCCAATAACACCATATGTTATGTTTGAGACTGGTTCAACTTTTAATACTAAAATAAAGAAATTATATAACGATAATATAGCAACAATAGAAAGACCAGATACAGAAGAGCCACTACCACAAGATAATATAGTAACAATAGAAAGAGCAAGTGCAGAACCAACAACAGAAAAATATATAGAAATCCAAACAGCAGATTCAACTAATTTCATAAAAATGTGGGTAGACAAAAACGATTATACAAAAATACTTTGGTATACAAAAATTGAAAAACCACAATTAAATAGCAATTCAAGCAAAATGTTTAATAATTTAACTAAATTAGAGTCACAAGATATAACAAATATATGTGATACAAGCAATGTAACAAATATGGCTAATATGTTTTTCGGATGTAGCAGTCTAACAAAACTAGATGTAAGTGGATTCGACACAAGTAATGTAACAAATATGAGTAGTATGTTTGCTTATTGTAGTGGCTTAACAGAATTAGATGTAAGTAAATTTGATACAAGTAATGTAACTAATATGAACGATATGTTTAGAGATTGTAGAGGTATAGCAACATTAGATGTAAGTAAATTTGATACAAGTAATGTGACAAGTATGAGTTATATGTTTATTAGATGTAGCAGTCTAACAAAACTAGCGGTAAGTGGATTTGATACAAGAAATGTAACAAATATGGGTTATATGTTTTATGGATGTAGTAACTTAACAACACTAGATGTAAGTGGATTTGATACAAGAAATGTAACAAATATGAGTAATATGTTTAATGGATGTAGCAATCTAACAAAACTAGACGTAAGTGGATTTGATACAAGAAATGTAACAAATATGAGTGGTATATTTAGTGGATGTATTAACTTAACAACATTAGATGTAACAAACTTTGATACAAGAAATGTAACAAATATGAGTAATATGTTTGCTTATTGTAGTGGCTTAGAAACATTAGATGTAACAAACTTTAATACAAGTAATGTAACTGATATGAGTGCTATGTTTGCTTATTGTGGTGGCTTAACAACACTAGATGTAAGTATATTTGATACAAGTAATGTAACAAATATGAGTAGTATATTTAATAAATGTACAAAATTAACAAAATTAGATATAAGTAAATTTGATACAAGAAATGTAACAAATATGAGTAGTATGTTTGCTTTTTGTAGTGGCTTAACAGAATTAGAGGTAAGTAAATTTGATACAAGCAATGTAACAAGTATGCGTAGTATGTTTAATAGCTGTACAAA
>CANSJQ010000017.1 GCA_947647275.1 uncultured Clostridiaceae bacterium
CTCAGTTGGTAGAGCAACAGATTCGTAACCTGTAGGTCGGCAGTTCGATTCTGCCCAGTAGCTCCATTAAGTAAAATCGTCGCACCAGACGAAAATATTGATAAATCAACTGTAAAGGTTGATTTTTTTAATGCCTTTTTATTGAAAAAGAAAGGATGGTGTGGTATGATTAGCATTGTAAAGAAGAAAAACAAGATTAAAAGAGAATTGCTCTCTAAAATTGAATGGGCTTGCAGTTTGAATGCTATAAAACTTGAACACGAAATGATATTTGAAGGTTGTTTAAGAATTATAGAACATACAAACTTAGCGTATGTAGAACCACATAGAGTAATCATTAAAGATAAATTACTTTTATTCTTTAATGAATGTGATTACTTTTATGTGGGAGATTTAAGGTATAAATACCCTTTATCTCAACTAAAAGACTACATAGAAAGGCTACTTTAATTTTAGAGTTTTTTTATGCCTTTCCATTCAATATTGAAAGGAGAGATTTAAAATATGAGTGAAGAAAAGAAAATCGCAGGAATTTATATTCGTGTAAGTACAGATGATCAAGTCAGAGAACGGATTTAGTTTGGCAGAACAAAAAGAAAAATTATTACAACTTTGTAAATTCAAAGAATATGAAGTATTTAGAGTGTATGAAGATGCTGGAATATCAGCGAAAAATATTAAAGATAGACCAGCATTTCAAGAAATGTTAGCAGATATGAAACAAGGAAAAATCAATTATATTGTAGCTTATAAGTTAGACAGAGTTACTCGTTCAGTTCGTGATTTAGAAGAACTTATTGCACAATTAGAATTACACAATACCTATTTGGTGTGTGATAAAGATGATGTAAATACTAGCACAGCTAATCGGTAGATTTTTTGTAAGAATGCTAACAGTATTATCACAATTAGAAATTGAGATAGTAAGTGAAAGAACAAAATTTGGTTTAACAGGTGCAATAAAGTCTGGTCATTTACCAGGAATTGTACCATTAGGTTATAAAAAAGATAGCAATAAGAAAACAATAATTGATGAAACTACAAAAGATATAGTAATTAGAATATTTAATATGTATTTAGAGGGAAAAAGCTATCAACAAATAAGTAATACTTTAAATAAAGAAAAAGTATTAGCACCAAAACATTGGAGAGATACAACCATTATGAAAATGATAGACAATAAAGTCTATATGGGTGATTATGAAAAAGGAAAATCAAACAGTAAAGATAGTTTAATTTATATGAATGTAGTAGAGCCAATAATTAGTCGTGCTATGTGGAATGAAGCACAATATCAAAAAGAAAAAAATCAAAGAAGTTATACAAGAGATAGAGTTTATATATTTTTTCAAAAACTAAAATGTCCTAAATGTAATAGAATAATGAAATGTAAAGGCTCTGGAGGAACAAAGAAAAAATATATGTATTATACTTGTGAGCATTGCAAGACATATTACAGAGAAGATAAAATTGAAGAATGTTTACAAAGATTTATTCTTGAGTTAGTAGAATATGATATGGCAGTAAAGAAATATTTTTTGCCGATACTAGCTGACAAAAAAGAAACAAAAACAGAGAAACTAGACCAAGAAATTGACACATTACAAAAGCAAAAAGAAAGAATAAAAAAGGCTTATGTAAGTGGCATAGTTGAAATGGAAGATTTCTCTGAAGATTATAAAATTATTGAAGAAAAAATAAACATTTTAGAAACAAAAAAGTATGAAAAACTTAATACAAATAGTTTATCATTTACTCCACAACAACTAATGGCTGATAGAGATATTGAAAGAGAAAAACTAATAAAAGATAACAAATTAAATGAAACTTTAAAACAAGAATGGAACAAAAAATCAAAAGAAGAAAAGCAAGAATTTATTTCAAAATTTATTGAATCAATGACCTTATTAAAGAATAAAAAACGGAGAATTTTATATAGATAAAATAAATTTTAGAAGCAGTTATATTGAACAATTAACAAAATTTTTTGCATTAGGAATAGCAGATATTTATGTCCCAGTTGAAGTGAATGAAGAAGAAAAAGAAATTAGGACAAGTGTTAATATAAATCAAGAACAATTAGACGATTATATACAAAGAGTAAATAAAGAATTTGAGATAGAATTTTACGAACTATTTTCAAAAAATGTGAATGAAAATGAAGAAGAAATTGAAATAAAATTGAACAAAGAAAAACAAAAATTGATAAGATTAGTTGCTGTAAAAAATGATAAAAAATTTTCAAAATCTAAAAAAGAAAATTATAAAATTGGAGCAGTAATTAGTAATCAAAAATAAAAAGAATAGAGGAAAAATTTAATCTTGATATGATCTTTGTACTCCTATATATTTCCTAACAAGCACTGAATTTTTCCTCCCTAGTCAAAATTCGAAATTTGGGACTAAGTCCCAAGCCCTTTAAGAATATGAAAGAAATAAAACTTATTCTTATAAAAATTTTATTTAGTTTTAATTGTATTTTAATAAGTTATGTAGTATTATATTATAAAAGCTGTAATAAAATAATGTATTAATGAACTGAATTGGGGGGAATATAATGGATAAAAAATTATATAGCAGTAAAAATATGAAGATATACTATAATGAATTAGATGAAAAAACTATCCTAGATATAGAAAAAAGTGTATTAGAAGGAAAGAATAAAACACTAGAATATTTTGAAATTCAAGGATATGATAAAGAAATAATAATAGATGTATTTGATAGTATAGAAGAATTACATTTAGATGTGTTTGGAGAAAAAAAGGAAGAATGGCTTGTATCTTGTGAGAATGGAGAATATGGTATAAAAGTAGTATCACCATTAAATCCAGGAAATGTGCATAATTATGAAGTAATATTAGAAGTAATAAGTAAATCCGTAGCTGATATAATATTAAAGAATAATTTTAAGAATATTCCTAAATGGCTTGATATTACTACATATATTACTGGATTAAATACAGAAACAAAAACGAATAGTAAACCAAGTATAATAAAATTAAAAGAAGAAGGATATTTTAATTTTAGTGATTGCTACTTTATTACAAGATATATGGTAGAGATATTTGGAAAGGAGACCATAATAAAAATTTTAAAAAATCCAACAAAATACAATGAAATATTAAAACTTTCAGATAAGGAAATAGATGAAAAAATAAAAGAATATTATAGTTAAATAAACATAGATAAAATGTATAATTTTAACAAACAATCATATAATATTAATGTCAAATTTAGTTTGACAAGTTAAATATTATATGTTAAAATATATTTAACTTAACCCTCTACTACTTTTGTAGTAAGACGGGAGCCTAAATGATTTTGGAGAGTTCTAGCAACTCTCTTTTTTAAATTCTATATTATTATTTCGTGAAAAACTTGATAATTTGTTTATCAATTAAATCAAGTGATATACTAGATATTTTTACATTTCTTCTTACAGTATCTTTAAAAATTCTTTGTTTACTAATTGTTGTTATTTGATTGATTAACGCAATGCTATCTTTCTTCATTTTAGAAATTTCTTGTTCCATTTTTTCAATATATTTTTGTTCTTTTTCTATTATATTTTGAATGTTAATAGGTACATCTTCTATCTTTTCTAATTCATCTAATATTTGCTGTAACTTTTGTTTTTCTTTTTCAATTTTATCTTGAAAAACATTATAAAGTTCCTTTCCAAGATTTACAGAGGAAGAGTTATATTTCTTTCCATCTTTTCTTGATGTTAAGGGAATAACATTTAAAGCCCCATTTTTTGTATTATCATATTTATTTAAAACAATACAATAGTGTAGACCACCCAATTCATTTCCAATATTGAAACCTAAATTTACTTTAATAACATCACCACGAGAATACATTCCAGATTTTGCAATATTAAATGTTCTTTCCTCATCATGATATTCAGCAAAATCATGTATCCAGTAAGCTAATATATCACTTTTCTTATATTCATTTAATTCTATATGCTTAAGGAAAGACAAGTCTAATCTATTTAAAGAATTATCTTTATGTATAATAGCATTGTTTTTTAGTTCGATTTCGTCTTTGTTCATAATCTCATCTCCTCGTATTTTTTGATAGTATTATATCAAACATTTGTTTAAAATACAATAGCTATTGAAAAATATTTTGATTATGTTATAATGAATATATCAGTTGATTAATCGAATTATTTTTTGAGTAAATTGTGGGAGGAACACTATGAGAAACAGGCGATTTTTTCGCAAATAACCTCCTAAAACGCTCCAAACTTGCTTAAATTAAGAATTAATAGTAAAAAAACAATAGTATATATGTGAAGTAATAAAATAAATGTAGACACAAAAAAATAAATGTAAACACTTTTTTGTGTCTACATTTATTTTATCACTTCATTAAAAACTCACTTTCTTTTTCATATGACTATTTAGAATGTCTTCCTTTTCCACGTTTTCTTTTAGGTTCATCATCATAATCTGCATACAAATCGTCTATTGTTGGTTTTCCATCTTTTTTTGTTTCTTCTTTTGGTGTTTCTCCAATTTTATTATTTTCTTTTTCTATTAGTTCTTCATCTTCTTTATTATCTAAATTATCATTATATACATAATCAATTTCTGCATTACTATTTCCTTTTACATACCTTACAATTAGTATTATAATTGCAACTAATACTACTAGTGCTATTACTGCACATATTAATATTGATTTTATATCTAATTCTTGTTTAGCTTCTTCTACTGCTAATTTATTCGCTGTTATTGTATATGTTGCAATTTGCTCTCCATCTGCTGATGTTACTATAATCGTTATTATATGCTCTCCTAATTCAGTTAAATTTTCATTTCCAACTATTTCAACTGTTGCACCTTCTTCATTTGCTATTGCTTCTATTTCTAATTGGTCTAATTCTTTAAATTCTATTTCATAATTAAATTTAGATGGTGAAAAATTCTTTAGTTCTACACCTTTTATAACCAAGCTTGAAAGTCCTAAACCTTCTTTTTCTTCGTTCGTTATAGTTATTTTATATACTTTTGTTGTTCCATCTTCTGCTGTTACTGTAACCGATATTACATTTTCTCCTATTTTAATTTCTTCATTTCCTTCTATTTTTACTGTTGATTTGCTATCCTCTGCTTCTGCATTTATTTTTAAACTTTGTTCTTTGTAATTTGTTAATTTTGCTGAATATTCTGTTATATTTGCTGAAAATGCTGGTGTTAATTCTACACCTTCTATTGTTAATGTTTTTAAGTTTGTATTATTTGATTTTTCTGTATTTTCTTCTGGTTTTGTTTCTGTTATTAAGTCTCTTGAAACATATTTTGTTTGTCCATTGTATGTAACTCTATACCATACATAACCATTTACTTTTTGGCTAGATGTTCCTGTTAATTTTAGTTCTGTTCCTTTTGATACTTTAGTTGCACTACTAGATGTTGACCAACTTGAACGTAAATTTATATCTCCTGTTGCATATACTGTTTTATTTGCTGATGTAAATTTTGGTTCTGTAACTGTTGTAGCCCCCCCATTATTACCTCCAGTAGATCCTCCTCCATTGTTTCCGCCTGTTGAATCTCCAGGATTAGTTGTTGTTTTTGCTTTAACTGTTACCGTTGATGTTGCAGTTGATGCTGATACTGGATTTCCAATTTCATCTGCCATATCTTGTGAAGAAAATGTAACTTTATATGTTGTATTTGCTGTTACTGTTGGTACAGTAAATGTATAAGTTGCAATTCCTGAAGTTTTATTATTTGCTTGTGAAAAAGCTACTAAACCTCCATTAACTGTTCCTCCAGTTGCACTTTTTAATGTCAAACCTCCATTTGATGTCAATTTTATTGCACCTGAAGCTACTCCTTCCTGACTATTTACTGTTATAGTAACAGTTCCTCCTGATTCAACAGTAGGATCATTTGTAGTTATTCTTGCATATGATTTTGCACATAATATTATTACAAATAGTAAACTTAATAATAAAATATATCTAATTTTCTTTTTCATTTTAAATAATCTCCTTACTTGATTATAATTTTATTTCTTGTAGCTTAACATAGTTTCTTAATACTATAGTTGAATCTGATGGTGCCACTTTTCCATCATGATTAGTGTCTGCCGCTATTCGCTTTGTATCACTTAGTTTATTTAATCCTACATAAGTTCTTAATATTACAGTTGAATCTGCTGGAGTTATTCTTCCATCTCCATTAACATCCCCAAGTTTTATAACAACATATATTTTATTATCAATTGTAACTGTATAATCAGTTCCAATATTTCCTGTTGTTATTATTGTTCCACTTGAATTTTTTATAATAGCATTCGCATGTTGTGCTTTTACATTTTCTACTGTTGTATCTGGTTCACAAATTAAATTATTTCCATCTATTTTAAATGCATCATTTTTAGGTACTAATTCTAAGTAATTTGAAGCAACATATCCTTGTAATCCACTTGAAGTTATTACTCTATCCCAATACAAACCATCTAAATTATATTCATTCTTTTCTATTCTTGTTAATGTCTGACCTTTATTTAAATATTCTTTTACTGTTGTTCCTGATGTTCCTGGTCCATTTCTCAAACGTACGTCTGAACCTGTCACTGTAACTGTTTCATTACAAGTTACTATATCATTTATTTGCTCTATAAAATCATTTGCTATATAACCTTTTGTTCCATCTGATAATACTATTTTATCCCAATAATATTTATCAATATTTTGTGTTCCTATTTCTATTCTTAGAAATTTTTCTCCTGAATTTATTTCTCTTAGTATTCTTGAAGATGTACTTGCACTTTCTCTTACTTTTATTCCTGTATGCCCTGCTTTAATTTGAGCATTTTGTGTGACTATATGTTCTGTTCCTGGCATTGTACATGGTACTGAAGGCATATTTTCAAAAACTGGTATCAAAAACTCTATAGTATTATCTATAAATCCAAGGTCAGCATATGTTGATCTCATATTTGTACTTTCACTTTTTGCTGCTTGTAAATTTTGCATATATTGATGATAAAATAAACTTCCATTATCATCTACATCAAATTTTTGTAAATATAATGTATCTTGTCCATTATTTATATATCCACTTGCTAATTCTTTTGCTCCTGCTTTTATAGATTTTTCTGGGCTTGTCCATCCACTGTCTTTAGCCTTTTTTAATCCATTTCTAACAGTAAGATCTGGATTTCCATTTCCTCCAGTTGCACCTATATTTAAAAAATTATAATATCCTATGTATTCTGCTGTATATGTACCTGTTGCTGTTCCACTTGGAGATGAGCCTACTCCTTGTTCTTGCTTTATTCTAGAAGCTAAATGATATGGGCTAATACCAGCCTCTTTTGCTGCTTCATAAATTATTTGTGCATAGGATTTATTTATTGTTGCTTTTGCCCCAGTTGTTGTAGTATATGTAACTGTATTTCCTTGCATGTATCCAATTCTTGATGTGATTTTTTGCACTCCATCTACAGTTTGTATTGATTCATTAAATGATAGATTTTCAAATTGAAACATGTAATCATCATTTATCCAGTTTCTTGGATCCATAAAATATGCAACTATTGCTTCTGATGCACATACCCATGAGCCAGAGTCTTGTGGCTTTGAGCCACATTCTGGGCAAATCCATGAACTTATACTTTCTTTTGGTACTAAATTTCTAGTATGTGCTCCTGTTGTTTCATTTTGTAATACTGTTTTCCAATCTAAATTAGTATAGTGTATTTTAATTTTCCAATTTGGATGCTGTATTTTTATTTTTTCTATTAATTCTTTATATCCTGGATATTTATCAATCTTACTACTGTTATATTCTTCTCTAGGTTGTTTTGATTCACTAACATGCTTTGCATATGTTACATTTATATTTAAAAAATTTATTATTATATATATTAATAAAGTTAGAATAGTTAGAATTGCAATTGTCTTATTGCTCATTATTTTTAATCTATTTTTCACTTTAATTCCTCCTTAAATTTTGTCATTTTTTTGACAATTTTCTACAATAAAAGTATATCATTAAGGAAAAATCAAGTCAACAAATTTGGTTAAACTTACAAAAATGTAATATTTTAGTAATAAAGAAACAACAAGAAACTGGTTTTTTTAATAATAACCAGTTTCTTGTTGTATTATCTTAGCAACCTCTGCCACATCCACAGCCAAAGTTTGTAAATAATAGTAAGAATACTATTATGAAGAATAATATTTCAGAATCTCCACAGCCACAGCCATTTCTTCCAAATAAATTTCCTAAAAATCCATTATTTCCACATCCGCAATTATTACATCCACAATTATTATTGCATCCACATCCATCATTGCAGCCACATCCGCAATTTCTTATTTCATCTTGCATGTTTTAGCCCTCCCTTTTTTATTTTCATAGTTTCTCTATGATTATTATATAATATAGTATGCATTTTCTGTTTTTTGTGTTACAATTAAGTTAGCTCTTATGAGCAAAGCAAATTAGAGATAACTTATGCAAGTGAGCAAAGCGAACTTGTAAACATTAGAAAAGCACTCACTCTGGCTTATCTTTAAATAATATAATAAACGAAGGAATTAATTAAATATGAAAAAAATTGAATTACTTTCTCCTGTTGGAGATTTTGAATGTTTAAAAGCTGCTGTACAAAATGGTGCAGATAGTGTATATTTTGGAGCTGCTAATTTTAATGCTAGGGCTTCAGCTACTAATTTTGATTTAACTAACTTAAAAGAAGCTATTACTTATGCTAAGCAAAGAGGTGTAAACACACACCTTACTTTAAATACTTTAATAAAAAATGAAGAATTTGAAGATGCTATTATACTTGCAGAAAAAGCTTATGAATTTGGAATTGATGCAATTATTGTTCAAGACTTAGGTTTAGCAAAAACTTTAATAGAAAACTTTCCAGATTTACCAATACATGCAAGTACACAAATGACCATACATAATTTAGAAGGTGTTCTTGAAGCTGAGAAGCTAGGCTTTAAACGTGTTGTACTTTCAAGAGAGCTTTCGCTAGAAGAAATTACATATATTTGTGCACATTCTAATATTGAAATAGAAACATTTATACATGGTGCATTGTGTATTTCATATTCAGGTCAATGTCTATTTTCTAGTATGGTTGGCGGAAGGTCACGGAAACCGTGGTAGATGTGCTCAGCCATGTAGGCTTCCATATAAACTTGTCTCAAAAGTGGCAGATACCCCAAAAGTGACAGATACCACATTGGGAAACGTCCCTAATGGGAATGGGTACCTACTTAGCACTAGAGATTTGTGTGGTTTGGAGTTTATTCCTGATTTGATAAATAGTGGGGTTATGTGCTTTAAAATTGAAGGTAGAATGAAATCTCCTGAGTATGTTGCTACTGTTACTAGAATTTATAGAAAATATATTGACTTGGCTTTATCTGATAAACCTTATGTTATTGATGAAATAGATAAAAAAGAACTTATACAAGTTTTTAACCGTGGTGGTTTTTCTCGGTGGGCATCTTGCTAATACTGCTAATAAAGATTTGGTTTATTCTAAAAAGCCTAATCATATGGGAATTTATATTGGTAATGTTTCTAATTTTAAACCTAATAAAGGTCATATTTTCTTTAATTTGACTGATTCTATTTCTATAGGTGATACTATTGGTTTTGAAAATGAAACTACTAAATATACTGTTTCTGAACTTATGATTAAGGGCAAAAATGTTACTACTGCTAATAAAAAGCAATTAGTTGAAATTGGTAGAATGAAGGGTAATATTGGTATTGGCGATAAAATTTATAAACTTGCTAGTAAAGAACTTTCTGCAAATAGCAAACTTTCATATAGCACAGAAAATAGAAAAATTTTTCTATCAGCTTTTGTGAAAATTAGAGAAAATGAGCCTATAGAGCTTACTGTTAGCACTATTTCTAGTGACAATGACATTTTTAATAATATAACTGTTCATCATAAGTCAGATATTGTAGCAGTTAAAGCAAATTCTAGACCTATTGATGAAGAAAGAATTAAGGCTCAAATTTCTAAAACTAATAATACTATTTTTAATTTTGAAACTATTAACGTTGATTTAGAAGATAATTTATTTATTCCTTCTATTAGTGTTCTAAATGAACTTCGAAGGAACTGCTTAGATGAAATTTTAGCTATTGCTAATTCTAGAATTTTTAGAAAAGGTAAAAATGTAAGATTAAGTTTGACTTCTAATAATAAAAAGGTAGGAGCAAAAAATAGGAAGATTTCTCTTCTTCTTAATGTTATAAATAAAGATATTGATTATACTTTGCTTAAAAATGTTGATAATGTGTATATACCTTTAAAATATTTTGCTAATAAGAAACTTGAAAAAGAGTTACATTCTATTTGTGAAAACTTTAAAGCTTACATTTATTTGCCTACAGTTATAAAAGCTAATTATAAAAACCTTTTAAATAATATTGTTTCAAATTCTATTGATAAATTTAACATTAAAGGATTTGTTATTTCTAACATTTCTTCATGTGTATTTATTAGTAATTTGAAAGAAAAATATAGCAATAAGTTTGAGTATATTGCAAATTATACTTTAAATGTTTATAACAATTATACTGATAAAATTCTTCAAAATTTAGGTGTAAGCAAAATTACTATTTCGCCTGAGCTGAATAGTTCTACTATTAATTCTATTTGTGAGCATAAGGTAGCTAATAATGAACTTATTGTTTATGGAAGAACTCCACTAATGACTTCTAACTACTGCTTGCTTGGCGGTACTAACAAATGCTACCCTACTTGTGGTAGCAAGTGTAAAGAAGATGTTAAATATTATTTAAAAGATAGACTTGGCTTTAGTTTTAGAATTATGCCTGATAGCATTCAAACTGTTACTACTATTTATAATAGTAAAATAACCTCAATAAAAGGCTCTGACTTTAATGTTAATTCTTATAGAATTGATGTTATAGACGAAAGTATTGATGAAATAAATGATATTGTTAATGTTGTTTTGGAGGGTAATAGATTAGAGGGTAAGGATTATACTAATGGGAATTTGAATAGAGAAATTTAGAAAAGTAGGAAAGAATTGGGACTCATCCAAATTCTTTCCTACTTTTATCTCTTTAATGTTTTGCACTTAATTTTATTATTAAATCCATATTATCATCTTTTGCTGTTTTATTTTTTCTAATTGCTCCACATTTTTTGCATTTGAATATTATTACATAGCCTTTTTTGCTATCTATTTCTAGCCCAATTGGTTCTAGTACCCCATGGCACTCTTCTTCCCTATCTCCTGGGTTTATATCTACGTGTTTTGAGTGCAAACAGTGTGGGCAATGGTTTCTGCATGAGTAGCCTAGTTTTTCTACTTTTTTTCCGCAATTTTCACATATAAATTCTTCATCTATTTCTGTAAATTTACCTGCCATTTTTTGTCCTTTCTAATATTTAAATATTTTTATGTAGAGATGACTATTAGTCGTCCATGCTTAAACGAAATCGCCCTAAATTATATATTTATTTAAGCAATTTCGTTGGAGTAACAGGTCGCCGAAGACAGCGACCCCTACAGCTATTTTATTAACTATATTTATTATACCAAAAGGGTGTTCCCTCTGTGCCGTTTTTGTACGGAAATGGGCGTTCCTTCTGTGCTTATTCTTCAAATATACTATTTCCTAAGAACTCTTGTAACAATGAATTTTTAGGTATATATTCGGTATCTATTGGTTCGAAGTATTTTAAGAATTTGCATAGTCTTTTTGCTTCTGAGTATTCGTCGTCTTCTGGTGTTATTTGTTCAAATAGTGGTAGTGCATAGTTTCTTAGGGCGTTTATTTCGTATATTAGTGAGGTGTTGAACATTACGTCTGCTTGTTCTTGATATGGGAATATGTTTTTTTCTTCTCCAGCTGTTACTGATGACCATGCCCCTAAAGTTCTTTTTGCGTTATAGCCTCTAAATTGGTTATCTCTTACTGTTCTTCTTATTATTCTTGTATCGGTTGTTGATATTCTGTTGTAGTAATCTATATTTAATACTGTTAATGCACTTATATATATTTTGAATTTTTGTTCTTTTGGAATTGCAGGTGTTAAGTTATCATTCAAACAGTGTATTCCTTCCATTACTAGCACTTCGTCTTCTTCTAATTTCATTGTATTTCCTAAGTATTCCTTATGCCCTGTTTTGAAGTTAAAAGTTGGCATTTTTATTTCTTCTCCATTTAGAAGTTTGCCCAAATCATCATTTAATAATTTCAAGTCTACCGCTTCTAATGCTTCAAAATTTGGCTTTCCGTTTTCATCTAGTGGGGTCTCTTCCCTTTCTACAAAATAGTTGTCTACTGAAATTGTTTTTGGCTTTATTCCATTTAGTCTAAGCTGAATTCCTAATCTTTTTGCAAATGTTGTTTTTCCAGAAGATGATGGTCCTGCTATTAGTATTATTCTTTTTTCTTTATTTTTTGCTACTTCATCTGCTATTTGTGAAATTTTCTTTTCGTGAAGAGCTTCTGATATTAATATAAGTTCTTTTGCTTTCCCTTCTCTTATTATTTTATTTATTTGGTCTAAATTGCATACTCCTAAAGCATTGTATATATCATCATATTCTTCTAATGTTCGTAGTAATTTTTTAGTTTCTTCATATGGCATAATTTTATTTGGCTCTTTTTTACTTGGATACCTTATTAAAAATCCATTATTATATTTCATAATGTCAAATAATTTTATAAAACCTGTTGAAATTGGCATAACTCCGAAGAAGTAATTATAATATTCATTACAAAAATATAAAGACATTTCATTTTTTTCTTTATCTTCTAACTGTGCTTTTCCTATAGTTGTATTTTCTTTTTTCAAAAATTCTATTGCTTTTTCTCTTGGTAATTCTCTTTTTTCTATTTTTAAATCTGCATCTATAATTTCTTGCATTTTCTTACGTACATTTTCTATCATTTCTTTAGTAGGTTCTATATTTTTTAGTTCACATATCATACTACTTTTTAGCTGATAATTAACTGTAAGTAATATTTCTGGATATAACTCTTTGAAAGCCATAGACATTATAAATAATAACCCTCTTGTATAAATTCTAGCTCCATCTCTATCAGTTGTTTGTAATAATTCTACATTATCACCTTTTTGTAATTTATAATTCAAGTTTTTTACCTCATTATTGACCATACATGCAATTATATTATTATTTTCTTCTATCTTTTCTTTAAAAGCTTCTATTACTCTATCATTTTCATTTACATGAATTTCCATATTTTTATATATTATTTTCATACTCATTTTTTCCTTTCGATTATATTGTATGTAATCAAAATTATTATATCCTATTTTATATAAATGTCAATATTAGATGTTAGAGATTAGAAGTTGGATTTTGGTAAATTCTATGTAGTATTTTTGCATATTTTATCAGCTTTTGGAAAGCATATAAATATATTATACGTTAAAAGGATTGAAATATATGGATTTTAAAAAAGTTTTTAATAAATTTTTTACTATTGAAAATAGAGAACAATACGATTTTAGTTTACCTGAAAATTATAATGAAAATAAGATTTCTACTAATGACCAAGATAAAACTATGGAACCTAAAAGTATTTTCCCTAGTATAGAACTTAATTTAGAATATATTAAAACTAGATATAATTCTTTAATTAATAGTGATATTGTTATTAGAGAATTTTCTCTTTCCGCACGTAATAGACAATATAATGCATTTTTATTATTTATTGATGGAATGGTAGATACTGATTTAGTTAATAATTATGTTCTTAAACCTTTAATGTTAAGAAATGATGCAAATACTTATGAAGGTAATGAAGATAGAATTATATCTGAAGCTAAAACTAATAACATTACTGTTAGAAAAGTTAAGAAATTTAATATTCTTGACTATATTTCTAGCTGTTTAATTCCTCAAAATAGTTTGAGCGAGAGTTCTACTTTTGATGAAATTATAAGTGGGATAAATTCTGGAAATTGTGCTTTATTTATTGATACTTTAAATGTAGCTTTTAATATAGAAGTAAAAGGTTTTAAGCAAAGAAGTGTAGAATCACCTAAAAATGAAATTGTTATTAAAGGTCCTCATGAAGCTTTTGTTGAAAATATAAGAACTAATACTTCTCTTCTTCGTAGAATTATAAATAATGAAGGTTTAATTATTCAGAACATAGAAGTTGGTAATATTACAAAAACTAAGTGCGCTATATGTTATATAAAAGATATTGCTAATTCAGACTTAGTTTCAGAGGTCGAATATAGAATTAATAATTTGCAAGTTGATTCTATTCTTTCTGCTGGTGAATTAGAGCAATTAATAGTAGATAGTAATGATTTAGGATTACCTAAAGTGTTATCTACTGAAAGACCAGATACTGCTTCTAGGCATTTGCTTCAAGGTAGAGTTATTATTATTGTTAATGGTACTCCCTTTGCTTTAATTGTTCCAGCTACATTAACAGATTTTTTATCTACACCAGAAGATATAAATTTAAAACCTGCATATTCTAATTTCTTAAAGGGAATTCGTCTTTTAGGTGCAATAATTACCTTATTACTTCCTGGCGTTTATGTTGCTATAACAAGTTTTCATCAAGAAATATTTCCTACTGAATTACTGTTTTCTATACTCTCTGCAAGAGAAAACGTTCCATTTCCTATAATTTTGGAAATTCTTCTTATGGAAATATCTTTTGAGCTTATTCGTGAAGCTTCTTTAAGAGTTCCTTCTCCTATTGGCTCTACCATTGGTATTGTTGGCGCTTTAGTTATAGGCGAAGCTGCTGTTAGTGCTAGTATTGTTAGCCCTACTCTTATTATTATAGTTGCAATTACTGCTATTGCCTCTTCTACTATTCCAGATTATACTTTTAGTTTTCATTTAAGATTATTTAGATTTTTATTTATATTACTAGGTTTTATGGCTGGATTTTTAGGTATAAGTTTAGGACTTTTTGTGTATATTTCTTTAATTACAAATATGAAGTCTTTTGGTTTAAGTACTACTGTTCCTTTTGCCCCTTATGTAAAATCTAAAGGAAATAAATATTTCCTTCCTCCTATTTGGAAAAGAGAATATAGACCTCCTTATTTGGATCCTAAAATTTCTAAGGATCAAGATAATATTAGTATGAAGTGGAGATACTAAATGTGCAACTAACGTTGCAGTGAAGAGTGAATAATGAATAGTGAATAATTTTTGTTTTATTTATAATGCTCATTTAGTAATTATTCATTAAAAAGGAAAAATGCTTTTTTAAACATTTTTCCTTTTTCCTATATATATTACCTATCTAATTCATCATCTGACAATTCAAGCTTTGTTTTTTGTCTTTGTAATATATTTGAAAGTGTACTTCCATTTCTATAGTCTGCAAGGCAACAAAAGTCAACCATTCCATCAGAATTTAATTTCTCATAAATTTTATTAGTATATTCATATAATCCATCATTTTTATTTGGCTGATGGACAAAAACTGCCTTTCCACCATTATTATGTACAAATCTCATTGCTATAGCATCACTATATCCATCACCTATATAATATACATTTCGACAGTCATTTTCTTGTCTATTGTTTAGTTTTAATATTTCTTTAATTGCTAATATTTTTTTGTCATCTGTCATTACTTCTCCAATCCCTGTAATTAAGCCATCTTGATTATGTTTTACAGGTGTACCATAAATAGCATCAAAATTATTTGCTATTTTAAGTTTTTGTAAAAACTCCTTTAGCCCTCCAGAAACTATGTAATTTTTTGCAGATGCTTTTTCAATAAATTCCCTTACACCAGGATTATATTGAATATATTTTTCTCCTTCCATAAGCTCTTCATATGTAAGAACTTCTTTATTATCAACAAGTAAATCATTAAAAAAGCCAAAAAATGTCTCTAATGCATCTCCATCATGTGTGCTTCTATATTCTGCTAATGCTCCTTCTAAATTATCATTTCTTTTTTCTCCGCTATATCCAAATTTCTTAACCCATACCCAAAACTTAGGCCATGTTTCTGTAGTTAATGTTCCATCAAAATCAAAAATATTTATTGGTTCAGTATTAAATTCCATTATATTCTCCCTTCTTATATCTAATTCTTGTAAACTCTGGATAGTTCTAGATATTTAACTTTTAATTTAGTATATATTAGCATATTTAAATTTGCAATAGTTTGGACTGAAATTTATTATACCTAAACTTTCATATTTAAATTATAATTTTTTTAAGAATTAGAATAATATATCAAACAAATTTCTAAAAATATTAATATAGATAAAAATTTAGAATTAATGAATAGTGAATAATACCTAAGTGCTCTTAGCACTTAATTATAATTATTCATAAAAAAAGCACCTCATTGAAATAATTCCTTATTCCATAGGGGTGCGCAGTATTGGAGCAGGTAGAGGGAATCGAACCCTCGTCATCAGCTTGGAAGGCTGAGGTAATAGCCATTATACGACACCTGCATTATTTTTTTATTCTTTATCAGAACAGTTTTTATTATAAACTTTTTTATTTTGTTTGTCAATAGTTATTTTAAATTTTTTTTTAATTTTTTTCATTTTTTTAAATTTTAAGAGAATTAATAAAAACACTTTAAGATAGTTTATCTAATATTATTGGGTTGTTAAAAACAACAACCCAATAATTTTTTATTTAAAACTACTTTCTTACATATGTTATATATTCATAATTAAATGGATTTTTTTCATCTTTTATTCCTTTTTGTCTTTCTACTTCTTGCCAAATCTTACTATCTATTTGAGGGAAATATACATCTCCTTCAAATTCTTCATTTATTTTTGTTATATACATTTTATTTGCATATGGCATAAGTAATTTATATATTGTAGCTCCTCCAATTATGAAATTTTCCTCTTCTGAATTAATATAATTATCTAATAATTGTATATTATCTATTACTTCTACGTTTTCATCTTCAATATTAAGGTTTGCATCGTTACATAGGACTATATGTTTTCTATTTGGAAGTACTCTACCTAAAGACTCAAAAGTTTTTCTTCCCATAATTATTGTATGACCTGTTGTTAATTGTTTAAATCTTTTTAAGTCTTCTGGCAAATGCCAAATTAATTTATTATCTTTTCCTATTACATTATTTTTTGCTACTGCAACTATAATACTTAACATTTTTATTTTCTCCTTCCAAATACAAAATAGTTTTACCACACTTAATACTATGTTTTTTGGTAATCTTGAAACATTTAATAAAAGATATACAAAGTAAGTAAGTGGCTTTTCTATAAAATTCTATTAAATTGCTACTGGTATTTTTCCTAATTTCATGTCTTTATTATAATCATAACCTTGTATTTCAAAATCTTCTACTTTAAAGTCATAGAAGTTTGTTGTTGGGTTATTTATGATAAGTTTTGGGCTTACATCCATTGGCTCTGCTGCAATTAATTTTTCAATTAGTGGTATGTGCCTGTCATATATATGGCAATCTCCTATATTATGTGTTAGTGTACCTACTTCTAACCCTGCAACTTGTGCAAACATGCATAAAAGTGCTGCATATTGCATTGTGTTCCATCCATTTGCTGCAAGCATATCTTGTGAACGTTGATTTAATATAAGGTGTAGTTTTCCACCTTTTACTAACCATTGTGTACCATATGCACATGGCTCTAAATTCATATCTTTTAATTCTTCATGATTAAATATATTTGTCATAATACGACGACTTGCTGGATCATTTTTTAATAAATATAGGCAATAATCTACTTGATCCATTTCTTGAACGCCTTGTTTTGTTTTAAAGTTATATTTTTTAGCCATTTGGTATCCATAGGCTTTTCCAATAGATCCATCTTCGTCTGCCCATTGATCCCAAATATGTGAGTTTAAATCATTTACATTATTTGATTTTTTCTGCCAAATCCATAGTAGTTCATCTATTGCTCTTTTTACTGTTTGAGTATTGTTACGAAGTGTAATCATAGGAAATTCTTTTCCTACATCATATACATTTGTTACTCCTACTAGTGAAATATAATTTGCTTCTTCTCCATCTTCCCACCTTGTTCTAACTCCTGTTCCTTCTGAAGAATATCCTTCTTTAATTATTCTTTTACATGTTTCAATAAAGTGTTTATCTGCTTCAGTCATATTATTACCTCCATTATTTCTTATTTATGAAAATAATATCACAAGCACTTTTAATTGTAAAGTAATTTTTATATTATACATTTATAATTTATTTACATATTTTAATTGACTTATGTCACTTTTTGTGTTATATTAGTTGGCATAGTAACCGTTAACCATTTCTTTTGTTTATTAATGAAAGGAGAAAAACTATGTCACAATTTGATAACATGTACTTAGGAACTTGTAAAAAGATTATTGATCATGGTGTTCGGACTGAAGCAAGGAATGGTATTACATACCGCATTCCTGGAAATCATTGGATTTTTGATTTAGAAAAGGAATTTCCTATTCTTACAGTAAAAAAAGTAGCTTTTAAGACTGCTGTTTTGGAAATGCTTTGGATTTATCAGCAGAAATCTACTGATGTTCGCTGGCTACAAGAACGTAACATTCACATTTGGGACAAGTTCCAAATTAGTGAAGATGGCTACTATCGTAACCCTGACAATGGAGAAGTAAAGTTTTTTGGTAAAGAATTTGCTTATGGAATTGGCACTAGCTATGGTTTCATTATTGCTAATGGCGGTGAACCTGAGCTTAAAGATCAGATGGATGCGGCAATTTATAAAATTATCAACTATCCTGCTGATAGACGAAATATTATTACAATGTGGCAACCTCCGTTCTTTGGAAAAGCAGTTCTTCCACCTTGTGTATATAAAGTTCAGTTTCTTGTATTAGATGGGAAACTTCATACTTTTGTAGAGCAACGCTCTTGTGATGTATTTTTAGGAGTTCCTTTTAATATTACTCAGTATGCTGTGCTTAACTATATGCTTGCACACGTAACTGGTTTGAAACCCGGTGAAATGCACTACAATATGGTCGATGTTCATATTTATGAAGAACATATTGACCAGGTACATGAAATGTTAAATCGTTGGAGTAATGCTTTACCTGCACCTACGCTTTGGCTTAATCCTGAAGTCAAAGATTTCTATTCTTTTGACTCTTCAAAAGAATTAAGTGATTGTAAACTTATTGGTTATGAACACCTTGGCGCAATTAAAGGTATTGTGAAAGCATAATTTTATTATAATTGTAAAATAAAACAGGCATCATTTAATAAGTGGTGCCTGTTTTTAATTAGACATCTTTATTTTTTCTTCTATTAATAACACTTTTTATTATTATTAGTTTTTCTTTTTCTTGGATTTCATAAAAGATTAAAAAATTTTTATAGATTATAAATCTATTTTGTGAATTTCTATAAATTGAACCTATGTATGGGAATAACTCTAAACTATCAATTTTAGCAGTTATTCCCCTTTAAAAATTTTCTGAAGCAATGGGATTTAATAATTTGAATTTTATATAATAATATATACTTAATATATCATAGACTGCTGTTTTTTGTTTGATTATCGTATATATAATCTAATCTCCTTATCCAATCATTAATAATTTTTTTAGATTCTTCATTTGTATAAAATCTCCCATTTTTCATATCTTCATCAGCCATTGCAAGTTTTCTATCAATTTCTCTCATTTCTTCCTCAGTAAACTCCATCTTTTTACCTCCTTATTATTTTTATTAATTAGTATTCTATATTGTACAGTATTTTATGTCGATAATATTTATTAAATTTTATTAAGAAATTTTTGACAATATTCTACAAAATTTTTAGTCTAATTATCCCACTTAGGAACATATTCTTCTTCGTGTTCTCCTAATTCTTGTATATAGCCATTTTTAAAATCTAGCAAATAAAAATATTCTTCTACTTGTTTATATTCTTTTTTTGTTAATTTTCTATTTATTAATTCATCTTCTTTTGCTTTATATGTTGGAAAATATTGTACCATTACATTTATATATACTTCTTCTGGTATATTTTCTTTAAGCCATTTTAGAATGTTTTTTGTATTTTGTATGTGATTTGGTAATACTAAATGCCTTATCATAACACCTTTTTTTATCATTCCCTCTTCATCAAATTGTGGGCTACCTACTTGCTTTATCATTTCTAAAATTGCCTTAGTTGCTATTTCAAAATAGTGTGGTGCTTTTGAATATTTTATTGCTATTTCATTTGAGTAATATTTTAAGTCTGGTAGGTATATATCTATATATCCTTTTAGGGCTTTTATAGTTTCTATATTTTCATAACCATTTGAATTATATATTATAGGTATATTAAGTCCTTTTTCTTTTGCTATTTTTATAGCTTCTATTATGTGGTATGCATACATTGTTGGCGTTACTAAATTTATATTATGAGCCCCTTTTTCTTGCTGGGCTATAAAAATTTTGGCTAATTCTTCTATTGTTATTTCGTTCCCTTTTCCTTGTTGACTTATTTCATAATTTTGGCAAAACATACAATGTAAATTGCAATGTGTAAAAAATATAGTTCCAGAGCCATTTTTTCCACTGATACAAGGTTCCTCAAAGCTATGTAAACTCACAAGTGATATTTCTAGCTTATCTGTCGCATTACAATTGCCACTTTTTTCTAATCTATTTACTTTACATTTATATGGGCATATTTCACATTTTTTTAATTCTTCTAACATTTCTTTATTTTCCTTTATTTATATAACTTCTTTTTTATGATTTAAGTGTATTCCAATATGTCCGATTCCTAATATAATTACTGATATAAATAAGAATAAATTTTTACCATATACACTTAATAATAAAAATGCGATTATAGGTAGTGTAGCACCTGCAACTGGTATTCCTAATAAACTGCTATACATATCCTTCATTGTTTTATTGCTTTTAAAATATCTAATCCAGTATATTTCATATAAAATCATTATAATAAAAGCAATTAATAATATAATAGTCCAACTAGATATTTTGTTTATATTAAAATCGCTAAATATCAATGATAAACAAGTTACTAGCATTTCTCCAATTCTTTCAAATAGTATTAGTACTTTATTTTCTTTTTTTACATACTTGTCATACTCTTTTGGCTTGTTTTTACTCCATATAATATTAGGTATCATTAACATTAATAAAAATACTAAACCTATATATGAAAATCCAAAGTTAATATTCATTATTTTATCTCACTTTCAAGATTGTAATTTTGCATTATTCTTTAGTAATAACTGGTTTTCCCTCACTATCCAATAAAACTGTCATTCCACCAGAATATCCTGACTGTCTATAAATATAATTAACTCCAGTTTCCTTATCTACCCAGATTTCAATTACTTTTACAGCTCCTTGTGAATAAATTTTTTCAAATCTTTCTCCTTTTTTTGACATAATAAACTCTCCTTTTAACTTTTTAATCATAACCACGTGTAAAACGCGTGGTTTGAACTTGCCCTAAAAGGGCTTATA
>CANSJQ010000018.1 GCA_947647275.1 uncultured Clostridiaceae bacterium
GCATATCTGATAGCATAGTTATCATATGCTGTTACATCTGCTCCTGCTTCTATCAATAACTCTACTAGTTCAGTATGGCCATTCGCTGATGCTAATCTGATAGCATAGTTATCATATGCTGTTACATCTACTCCTTTTCCCTTTAACATTTTTAATATTGCTATCTGTTCATTCATTTCATAACCAATTGTTAAGTTAAATTTAACTTGTCTCATATTTTTTCCTCCTTATTGTTTGGATAATTATCCTTCTATAAAAGCAAGGAAAGTTAATAGTTTGCGCATGGATCATATCATACTTTTCCTATCTTGTAAATATATTTACATAAATTTTCGCCATATAAAAAGTTGAGGTAGACAACTTTCAAAATTGTCTACCTCAACTTTTAACATTTAACCTTTATATATTTAAATCTATGCTTTTTTTGCTATTTCAGCAATTTCAGTAAATGCTTTTGGATCGCTTACTGCTAATTCTGCTAGCATTTTTCTGTTTACTACTATGTTTGCTTTTTTCATTCCAGCTATTAATTTGCTGTATGTTGTTCCGTTCATTCTTGCTGCTGCGTTTATTCTTGCTATCCATAGTTTTCTGAAGTTAGATTTTTTATCTTTTCTTCCTACATATGCATACATTCCTGATTTCATTACGGCTTGTTTTGCCATTCTGAATCTATAATGTTTTGCTCCATAATATCCTTTTGCTCTTTTTAATATTTTTTTATGTTTTTTACGTGTTATTCTTGCTGTTTTTACTCTTGCCATTTTATTTTCACCTTCCTTAATTTATCTTGTTTCTCTATTATTTTTTAATTAGTTTCCGTATGGTAACATTTTTTTGATTCCTGCTTCACATGTTTTGTCTGCATAAGCATCTTGTATTTTTCCTCTTGATTTTGCTCTTGATGTTTTATTTGCTAAAAGATGTCTTCTATTTGATTTTGTTCTTTTAACTTTTCCTGTTGCTGTATATGAATATCTTTTCTTTGCAGCTTTATTTGTTTTTAGCTTTGGCATAATTGTTTCCTCCTTCTTTTACTAGAGGTTGGAAATTGGAGGTTGGAGATTGGAACTTTGGGTAATTTTATTGAAGTATTTACCCTTTATTTCAACTTCTAACTTCTAACTTCTAACTTCCTTTTATTATATATTTCTTATTAGCATTTTGTATTAAGTATTAAAGTTTATATTTTACTTTTTAGCTAATATTATAAACATATTTTTACCTTCTAATACTGGTCTTTTTTCTGGAGTTGCTATGTCTGATAGTTCTTCTATGAATTTGTTTAGTCCTGCTTCTCCTTGTTTTACGTAGTTTAGTTCTCTTCCTCTAAACCTTACTGTAATTTTTACTTTGTTTCCATCTTCTAAAAATTTTCTTGCATTTTTACATTTGAAACCAAAGTCGTGTTCTTCAATATTAGGAGTTATTCTAATTTCTTTTAGTTCAAAAGTTTTTTGTTTCTTTTTTGCTTCTTTTTCTCTTTTTGCTTGTTCAAATTTATATTTTCCGTAGTTCATAAGTTTACATACTGGCACTTCTGCATTTGGTGCTACTAGTACTAAGTCTAATTTCTTTTCATATGCTATGTCTAATGCTTCATGAATTGAAATTGGTCCTACCTTATTTCCTTCGTTATCAATTATTTGAACTTCTTTTGCTCTTATTTGTTCATTAATAGGTAAATCTTGTTTTATAAAAAACACCTCCAAAATTCTTTTTACATCAAAAAAGCGATATTAAGATTTTCTAAGCAAGTTTCACTTGCAAAAAACTCTAATATATCCCATATTTATCTTCTATGGAGCTTTTCTCCCTTACGGTCAAAAATTCCTAGAATATAAAAAAGATTGACTTTGAAGCCAATCCACCACATAAATATAATACTAGTTATTCACTAGTTAAAGATATTTATCAACCTTTTTCTACATAGTTAAGGTGAGAAGTGGATAACTTCTTCTTTTTCGAACATATCTATAATAACTTATTTTTTTTTAAAAGTCAATACTTTTTTAAATATTTTATACATATTTAACTTCCTCAAAATTTTCAATTTAATGTATTATGTTATTTCTTTTAATATTTAATTCTTTATTTTTACTTTTAAACTTATATGTAAAGAGAATGTCTTTAAAATTAGACATCCTCTTATATTAGCTTTAAAACATAAAATTTATTCAAATTCAATTGTTAAGCCATTATTGTACTTATATGATTTTATATTTTTAGAACATCCTGTATCTTTTAATGCACTTGCAAATTCACTACATGTCGCCCCATCTTCACCTTCCCATATAAATGAATTAGCTTTTGTAAATGCCTTTGAAATACTTATAACTTCATCGATAGAAATAGGTTTTCTTGAGTTAACAATAATATCAAAATCAATATATGCCTTAATTATAGTTTGATATTGCCCATTATCTTTTTTAACATTAAACAATTTTGTCATTTTAATAACAGTAGGGTCAAATCCTAGTTCTTCAGGATTAACATCTAGAATAATAAGTAGATAATCATCAATATAATCATAAAGACTAATTCTATTTTTAATACTTCTAATGTCATCAAATTCAGAATAATACCTTTCAAAATACCATACAAAGTCTTCTCGTGTTCTATAAGCTCTCGTATTCTTATAAGATTGCGAAATAGCATATACCTGCATATCCGAAAGAGGTAATTTTGAATATACAGTAATATTTTGTTTTTCTTTATAAATAATAGTCTTTCGGTAATACTGTCTAAAAACTTCATTTAAGCATTTTGTATGTTCAGCAATGTACTGTTTAGAAAGCTTTTGTATAACTTTTCTACGATTTTCATCTTTTGATGTTTCTTGTTCTTTATTAGTGTCTAACTTCTTAGGGTTCCCAATAAAGAATTTAATTAAGCGTTTCATCACATTATCATGTTGTTTTGAAAACTCTACTACCTTTTCTTCCTGATTTTCACTTTTGCTACCATGTTCTAAAAAGAATAGCTCTCGTGCCTCCTCAAGTGGTATTGATGGTATATAGTACTCTCCATTCCGTATTTTACGTTCTATTTCATAACGTATGTACTCTGGTCTTTCATAAATTTCTCCATTTTCAAAAGAATATTTTTCAATCATATCTTTTTACTCCTTTCATAAATTATAAATACCTTATTTCAAAATAGTTACTATGTTATATAGTAACATAATTGTTTAACATTATCAAGCCTTTCTATTTAAATTTTTTTCAAAATTTCTAGTTTTTTGTTGACTTTTTTTTCTATTTATATTAAAATAATATAGCGAATTAAGAAAATGTTACCAATTCAAGTAACTTCTCCCCGGTAGTTTACTTAGGTGGTTTCATATATAATAATATAAAAAATAATGAATGGAGGGTATTTTTACCATGAATAATACTACATATAGTATAAAGAAAAATGAAATTGAAAGAAAATGGTATATAATCGACGCTGCTAATAAACCATTAGGTAGAGTAGCAACAGAAGCTGCAAAATTATTAAGAGGAAAACATAAACCAACTTATACTCCTCATATGGATGTTGGAGATCATGTTATTATATTAAATTGTAAAGATGCAGTTTTAACAGGAAAAAAATTAGATCAAAAAGTTTACAGACATCATTCTGGATATATTGGTGGAATGAAAGAAACATCTGCAAGAGTTATGATGGAAAATAGACCTGAAAGAGCTATGATGCTTGCAATTAAAGGTATGCTTCCACACAATAGCTTAGGAAGACAAATGCTTAAAAAAGTAAGAGTTTATGCAGGTAGCGAACATGAGAATATGGCTCAAAAACCAGAAGTTTGGGAGGTAAAATAATATGGCTAAAGCAAAATCAGTAAAAAATGTATTTTATGGTACAGGTAGAAGAAAAAAATCAATCGCTAGAGTTAGATTAGTAGAAGGTTCTGGCGTAGTTACAATAAATGGAAAAAGTATTGATGAATACTTTGGTACAGAAGTTTTAAAAACTATAGTAAGACAACCATTAACTTCAACTAATACAGTAGCAAAATATGATGTTATTGCTAAAGTTGTTGGTGGAGGTTTCACAGGTCAAGCTGGAGCAATACGTCATGGTATAGCAAGAGCATTAAATGAAGCTAATAGCGAATTTAGACCAACTTTAAAATCAAACGGATACTTAACAAGAGATCCTCGTATGAAAGAAAGAAAAAAATACGGTCTTAAAAAAGCTAGAAAAGCACCACAATTCTCAAAAAGATAAAAAAGAGCCCATTGGGGCAAATTGTCAAAGACCTATATACAAAGCGGTAATCATTGGTATTACTGCTTTTTTATTATCTTTATAAAAGTCATTAAAAGCTGTCAAAAGCGACTAGCTAATATACATACAATATACAAAACTTACTCAAAACACTTAAAAATAAGAATTTGTAATTTACTAAGAGATAGAATTTCAAAAAACTCGAAAGCATTCGCTTTCGAGTTTTTTTGTCTTAATTTTATTTACATGGATATCTACCAGCATTTATTGCACTTTGTCTTAGCATTGCCTCATCTTCTTCAATCATCTGACCATACCTTCTCTTCGTAGTTCCTCTTCCAATCCTTTTCTAAATTCCATATATTATACCTCCTTTTTAATTTTAAATACAAGGTTAATATATTATTTTAAAGTTACTACCTATAACAGCTATTTTTTAAAATTCACTAAATACAAATTTCGTTATATCTTTTTTTACCTGCTGTTTATTTCTTGTTTTATATGTTTTAAGGTCTAAGAAAAGGGTTCCATCTTTATTTGCTAACATCCAGACTCCTGCTTTACTTGGTTCATCTATATCATTAGCTGCAATATATGAAACAGTTCGCCCTTCAAGCTTTTCTAAATCTTCTACATTTAGGAACTTCTTTATTGCTTTCATTTTCTTACTTCCTTCATAAACACTAATAGTATATTGACGATCTTTTCTTCCATACTTAATTCTTATTACATAGCAATTATCATACTCCACAGATCTAACTACTCTTTCTACTGTTGCCTCATGAATCCGAAGTTTTCCTACCATAATTTTTTCCTCCTTATTAATTTTAATTTCGAGAATTGTTAACAGTTTCTGCGCACATTATATTACTTTTATTTGGTTATGTCAATTGTTTTAATGAAAAAAGAAAGATTCGGGACGCTTCCCAAATCTTTCCTAATTTTTTATCCTACATCTTTATTTAATCCATCCCATAATACTATTTCATTTTCTTTTAAGCTTTTCTTTACGTCTATTATTCTTTGGTTTGATGATCCTCTGAATTGTAGTTTTGGGTCTTTTAGTTCGTTTACAAATTTTCCATCTACTATATAATCTATGTTTTCTAGCATTTGTTTTGTTGTTTCTCTATGTTCTTCTTTTACCATTTTTCCTAGTATTTGTTCATCAAATGTAAAACCTGTATAGCACCATATTTTTTTATCTGGATACTCTTTTTTTACTTTACTTACAAGAGGTGCTAAACCTTCTTGATTCTTTTGCTCAAATGGCTCTCCCCCTAATAAACTTAAACCTGTTATATAATCTGGTTTTAAGTCTTCTATTATTTGTTCTTCTTCTTTTTTAGTAAATTCTTCTCCATAATTAAAGTTCCATGCTTCTGGGTTAAAGCAGTTTTTGCAGTGATGGTTACATCCACTTACAAATAGCGATACTCTAACTCCTGGTCCATTTGCTACGTCACATTTTCTTATTTTTGCATAGTTCATTTTAGCCTCCCTCGTCTGTTGGAGATTTGAAGTTGGTGGTTGGATTATAGGGTAATTTCTTCGAAGAGTGGGTCGCCGATGGCAGCGACCCCTACATCCCTATTTTCTCGCCTCTCACTTTTCATCTCTAACTTCTTATTATAAATGTAATACTCTTGATTTTATTTCTTTTGTTTTTCCTTCGTTCCAAAAGTTTTCTCCTAGATATCCGCATGTTCTTCTTGTTACGTTCATTTTGTTTTTGTCTTTATTTCCACAGTTTGGACATTCCCATTCCATGTTGTCATTTATTATTATTTCTCCATCAAATCCACATACATGGCAGTAGTCTGATTTTGTGTTGAATTCTGCGTATTGGATGTTTTCATATATGAATTTTACTAGGTCTTCTAGTGCTTTTAGGTTGTGTCTCATATTTGGTATTTCTACATATGAAATTGCTCCACCTGATGATATTTTTTGGAATTCGCTTTCAAATGATAGTTTTTCGAATGCATCTATTTCTTCTCTAACATCTACGTGGTATGAGTTTGTGTAGTATCCCTTGTCTGTTATGTCTTTTATTTCTCCGAATTTTTCTTTATCTATTTTTGCAAATCTGTAACATAAGCTTTCTGCTGGTGTTCCATATAGCGCGAAACCTAAACCTGTTTCTTTCTTCCATCTGTCTGTTGTTTCTCTTAAGTGTTTCATTACTTCTATTGCAAAGTCGTGTCCTTCTTTAGTTGTATGTGATACACCTTTTATTAATTTGGTAATTTCATATATTCCTATATATCCTAATGAAATTGTTGAATAACAGCTATTTAATAGATCATCTACTTTTTCTCCTGCTGGCATACGTGTTATTGCTCCATATCTCCAGTGTACAGGAGATGTGTCTGATAAAGTTCCTAGTAGTGCATAATGTCTGCACATTAGGGCTTCTTTACATATCTCTAGTCTTTCATCTAATAATTTCCAGAATTTTTCTTCGTCTCCATCTGCTATAATTCCTATTTGTGGTAAGTTTATACTTACTACACCTTGGTTGAATCTTCCTTCGAATACATATTCACCTTTTTCATTTTTCCATGGTGCTAAGAAACTTCTACATCCCATTGGGCTGAATACATTTCCTTCATAATTTTCACGCATTTTTTTAGCTGATATATAATCTGGGTATAAACGTTTTGCTGAACATTTTATTGCAAGTTTTGTTAGGTAATCATATTTTCCACCTTTTAGGCAGTTGTGCTCATCTAAAACATATATTAGTTTAGGGAATGCTGGTGTTACATATACACCCTTTTCATTTTTTATTCCTTCATATCTTTGTCTTATAATTTCCTCTATAACCATTGCATTTTCTTCAATGTATGGGTCATCTTGTTTTAAGTTTAAGAATAATGTTACGAATGGAGATTGTCCATTTGTTGTCATTAATGTATTTATTTGATATTGAATTGTTTGAACACCTGCTTCAATTTCTTTTTTCAATCTTTGTTTTGCTATTTTTTCAATCATTTCTTTAGATAATTCTTGTTCAAATTCTTCTGTTAATTGTTTTATGAATTTTTCATAGCTTTTTCTTACATATTTTCCTAAGTGGCTAACATCTACTGATTGTCCACCATATTGGTTTGATGCTACTGCTGCAATTATTTGTGTCATTACTGTACATGCTGTTTGAAAGCTTTTTGGAGATTCTAGTAATTTTGCATTCATTACTGTTCCATTGTCTAACATATCTCCTATATTTATTAAGCAACAATTGAATATTGGTTGTAAGAAGTAGTCCATATCATGAAAATGAAGTATTCCTTCTTCATGTGCTTTTGTTATTTTTTCAGGTAATAAAATTCTTTTTGTTAAGTCTTTTGAAACTTCACCTGCTATATAATCTCTTTGTGTTGATGCAAGTACTGCGTTTTTGTTTGAGTTTTCTTCTAATAATTCTTTGTTTTGATTTTTAATTAAACCTAATATAGATTCATCTGTTGTATTTGCTTTTCTAACTAAGGCTCTTGTATAACGATAAATCATATATTTTTTAGCAAGTTCAAATTTCTTTATGTCCATAAGTTGTTGTTCTATAATATCTTGAATATCTTCTACTAGAATTCTTTTTTTGTCTAATTCTTCAATATATTTTGTTATTCCTCTTATTTCTTCCTTTGTTATCCTTTCTTTTCTTGTTACTTCTTCATTTGCTTTTTGAATTGCTATTTCTATTTTTTCTCTATTATAGTCAACAGCTCTTCCATCTCTTTTTATTACCTTCATTTTTTGCTCCCCCTATTTTTTTATATTCTTAGGAAAGTCATCCACGTAAGTAGGTGAGTTTCCTTAGAAGATAGTTATGGAAGAATTAGATTTTCTTATGTGGCTTTGCCACTTAGAAAATTTTATTCTTGCTTTTTTATGACTTAATTATATATCAACTTTTTGTATTTTCTGTTGCAATTGCAACTTTTTCATTTTTTTTATTTTTTAAATTCTGTATACTTTTGTTTTCAATGTTTTTAGCAAATATTACAATTGTGTTACAAAATATTTTTATCACAAAATGTTGATTTTTAAGTACTTTTAAGGTATAATCTTTACATAAAGATAACCATCATTTTTTGACAAACTTATTCAATTAATTATATTTTAATTATAGGGTTTAGAAGAGAGGTACTATTATGGACGAAATTTCTAGTTTGATAAATGCTTTAGAGCAAGGATGTTCTAAAATTCAAAAAAAATACTTTAAAAAAAATGAAATTATTACTACATATATTCAAAAAAGAAGTCAGATTTGTATTTTAATGAGTGGAAAAGCTGATTTAATTAGATATGATTTAAATGGAAATAAAGACATTGTTGATAACTTTAACTCAAATGATATTTTCGGTGAAGCTTTTTATCCTGTTCATACAAATAATGAGTTAAGCGTTATAGCAAATACCAATTGTTGTGTTCTATTTTTAGTTCACGATGATATACTTAGGAAGTGTAAATCTAATTGTAAATTCCATAACATTTTATCTTCTAGTATATTGGAATTGACCTTAAATAATGCTATTCACCAGAATACAAGAATTGAGGTTTTATCAAAAAGAAGTATAAGAGAAAAGCTATTAAGTTATTTTTCAATTTTATCTAGTAAAGATTTTAGTAAAACTGTAACTATTCCTATATCTCTTACTAATTTAGCAGATTATTTAAGTGTAGATAGAAGTGCTATGATGAGAGAACTTAAAAACCTTGCCAATGAAGGGTTTATTTCTAAGAATGGTAGTAAAATTAAATTACTTTATAAATAAAATAAAAAAGGGAAAGGTTTTGCACACTTTAAAAACTTTCCTTTTTTTATTTTTATTCTATTACATCAATCAAATTTGATTTTTCCATTCCTTCTAAGTTGTAATAAGTATTTGGTGTTGTTCCTATTATTACTGCTTCTGCTAGTAATACTTGATTTACTATTTTTTCTTCAGTTGTTTTAAATGGTGTTAATATTATTACATTACATTCTACTTGCAGGTACATTCTATGTAATGTCTGATTTATTCCTGCTTCTTCAAATTCTGATCTTAAGTCTGTATCTAAATTTCCTATTATTTGTAATTTTACATCTATATTTGGTCCTCTTCCTGATAAAATTCTTGTTCCTGTTAAACTTCCCGATTTTATTTTAAAATTATTATTTTCTTCTTTATTTAATTCTTCTTGTATTTTAATTGCTACATCTGAAATTATTTCATTTACTGTAATTACGTTAGAGCTTATCATTGATATATTTCCATTTACATCTTTACTTATATTACACAAATCATCATAACTATATCTTGACATTACTATTGTTGCTTGTTCATTAGATATTTTTGTTGCTACTGCCTTTGCTATATTTTGACATTGCTTATCTATAATTGGTGTAATTGCCTCTATAATTCGCATAAATGTAAATATTGCAATAAAAATAACTATAGTTATTTTTATAATTTTTACTTTTATTTTATTATCTTTATTATTTTTATTGAATATACTAATATTAAATTTTGGTATGAGTAGTCTCCTTCTTGAATAAATTTTATCCATAGCATTTTCCTCTCTTTTTATTATTATATTAGTATATATTTTTTTAGTTACTATTGAATGTTAAATATATATTATTTTAGAAGTTGGAGGTTGGATGTTAGAATCTATAGCAAATGCTTTGAAGCAATTGCCATATTTTTCTAACTTCTAACCTCCAACTTCTATATTGACATTGGTATGAATAGTTGCTGACCTATCTGTAAATTTTTCTCATCTGCTACATTATTTAATGTAGCAATTGCATCTACTGTACTTCTAAATCTTTTTGCTATTTTCCATAGTGTGTCCCCTGGTTTTACAAAATATATTATTATACTATATCTTTCTTGGTCTCTATTTTCTTCTATATTTACTTCTTCTATTACACTTATTTCTTCATTTCTAAAGGTATCTACTATAAACTCTAAATCTATTTTAATATCTATACTTTCATCTGGCATTATTACGAAGTCTTTTGCTTGCACTTGCATTCTTGTGTTTATTCCTGCTTGATTATTTATTCCTGGACAATTCATATTAAAGTCAAATGGTAGAATTATTGTTTTCGTATCCATTTTTGAGCTATTGCTTGATGCAAATAATAATTTTACTTCTACTTCTCCTCCATATATAATTCTATCTGATAATATATTTTGATTAAGTATAACTGGTTTTATATCTACATCATAAATTTTATTACTTCCTATCTCTGAAATTACTTGTTTATCGCGTATAGCACACAAATCCTTTACTATTTCCCTTTTAGCTATTGCTTTTATTATTTTTTGTTTATATGCTAAATTTACTGTTGGACTATATAAGTCTTGTATTACATCTAAACTTTTATTTTGATATACACATGCTGACATATCTATTTCTATTTCTGCATATATTGAATGTTCTTCTATGCTATTTGGTTTTAATAATATATTTTTAATTTCAAATTTGATATCACAAATATTTTCATCTGTTACGTCTTGCATGTCTATAAATCCCATAATAGGTATTAAAGTTGTTTTTGAACAGATTCTATTATCTGTTGTTAAATACATTATTTTTACTTCTGCATCTGCTTTTACTAATATTTTATTATAGCTTACTTTTGTTTCCTCATTTTTTATTTCTATATTTACTTTCATTATTTCCATAAGTTCATCTATATTATCTATTACTATTGTGTCTTTTGCGTAAACTTTTGTATTTCCTGTTCCTAAAAGTGAATTAACATCAAAGTGTTTCTTTAGTAATTGTATGTCGTTTATATCGTTTATTCCTTCCATAAATTCTAAGTTTTCATTTGAATATGCCTTTAAATCAATATCAAGTATTGCTCTTACATTTATTTTTCTTCCGTTTAATACTCTACATTCGATTTGTTTTATACCTAAATTACTTTCAACCATCATACCTACTCGTAAACTTTCAAAGTCTATTATTTGTGAAAAGTCTAAAGTACTATTTAAGCTCCTTACTTCTGATTGTTCATCATCTGCTAAATACATTATATAAGCATTTATTGAACCTTCAATTTTTATTTTTCCATCCATAACTTCTTTTTTATAAATACAAATATTAGCATCTGTATTTATTGTATTTAAAATATCTGGTTTTATATCTGGAACAACAAAATCCTCTTCTATAATAGCTGTATCTATTTTTTGTCCAATTATTTGGTTGATACATAGAGTCTCCTTTGTAGCCTCTACTGACATAACAATATACCTCCTTTACATTCTATTAGTAATAAGTATATTGTACGTGCATAAAAAAAATTCCTATTTCTAGGAATTTTTATTCTTTATCTTATACCTTTGCTGTTACTGTTGGTGGAACTAAAGGATTATAATTTTCACCATCAAATACATCAACTTGAACTGTTCTTGTTAATACATCTGTGTAACTATAGGTAACATTTCTTTCGTTTTCATCATATTTTACTACAAATATATTTGGATATGCTTTTTCTATTGTAGCTTCTTTTTCAAAAGTTTTACTTCTTCCTAAAGAGCCTTTTACAATAACTTTTTTTCCAATCATATCTCCTATATCAGTTTTTAAATTTGCGATATCACTTCTACAAATCATACCTATCACCTACTCCCTTAAGATAGGCTTATTCTATCATAAGTATGCTTTTTTGTCAAAAGAACTTGTTTAATGTAATTTCTTGTAAGTTGCTATTTTTCAAGGTTTTTGTGATTTTGTTACAATTGTGTTACAATATTGTTTCTAATTTGTTACAAAGCATTGTTTGATGGATTATTATAAGGCTATTTTATTTAAGTAGTTTCTTCGAAGAGTGGGTAGCCAATGGCTTCGACCCCTACAATTAATGAATAATGAATGATGAATAATTATTCATTATTCATTGTTCACTATTACCTTTTTCCCCATACTGCCTATTCCATCAACTCCGTCTCTGCCGTCTCGTAATTCTTCTTCTATATCTCTTATTGTCAAATATCTTGTATTATCAGTTAACGCTATTCTTTCTGCAACTATTAGTGGATCTATAAAATCTATCATTATTCTTTTTGGAGATGATGCAAAGTTTGCTCCTGCTGACATTATTGCTTCATAATAACTTTGGCATGCACCTGCAAAAATTGCTATGTCTTTTGAATTTGCTTCGCACCATTTTCTTGCTTCATATACACTATTTATAAAATGCCTAGAATTTCTGTAATTGTATATATCATTAAAACCTGTTCCTTTTTTTATCATCCCATCATGACCAGTTAATACAATTATGTCTGGTTTATATCTATCTAATAACATTTTGATTACCTTAGCTTGTTTATTTTCTGGTATATTTTTAACGACAACGTCTAGTCCTAAACTTTTATAAAATTTCATAGATTTTGTTGCATAGCGTTTGTCTCCATCTAAGTGTAATATTCTTCCTGTATATATTTTGCTAAACCCTCTTTTATTATCTTCTGAAAAATTAAAAAATCTCTTTCTTATTTTAATATTGTATCCTTCATCTTGCATACATTTCTGAATTCTTTCTAAAATTTGATTTTCTATATGTTTTACCTTTTTATTAACTATTCGTTTATCTATTATTTCTAAGTCTTCTGCTGGGCTATCTGCCTCAATTCTATGTGTTAACCCTTTTAATATATATATGTCTTTATTATTGCTTGTCTTTATTATATTAGTAATCTCAAAAATAACATCTTTGTTATATGAGATTCTTCCTACTATATCACCTTTTTTCAATTTTTTCATGTTCTCACCTCATATATTTGCTATTATATGATATGTCGAATATTGTAGAATTGTTACATTTAATGTTTTTTTACTTTTTACTTGTTTTTTTTTAACTTTTATTGTATAATTAATAAGACCTTGTAAGGTTTAAATATTTTTAATTATTAAGTAGATCATTTCCTTCTATTCTATAAGTTTATGGAGTCAATGTGTCAAAAAATGTTAAATGTAGAAATTAGTGAAGGAGGTAATCTATATTATGGAAGATAAAACTTTAGTATGTAAGGATTGTGGCGCTGAATTTGTTTTTACTGCTGGTGAACAACAATTTTATAGTGAAAAAGGATTCACAAATGAACCACAAAGATGCACAGATTGCAGAAGAGCTAGAAAAGCTCAAAGAAACAATTTTAATAACTAATTATAAAATAAAAGATGCAAATAGAATTTGCATCTTTTATTTAGCCTACTTTATCTTCTTTCATATTGCTATATTTCATTTTTGTTGCCATTCCTCCTCTTATGTGTCTTTCTGCTTTATTTTCATCTAATATTTCTCTTACTTCCATTGCTAATGCAGGGTTTATCTTTAAAATTCGTTCACTTAAATCTTTGTGTACCGAGGTTACTTTTCGTAACGGTAGGATTGATATCATTAAAATTCGTAATAACTGTTGGTGTGCTACCTATTTCATTTAATAACTTTAATCTTACTTCTACATTTGAGTCGCTATCAATTTCAATCACATCTATAATTGTTTTTAGCATTGCATTTGTAATCGTTTTGTTATTTAAAATATCATCTACTGTACTAATTGTTTTTGATAATTCTTTTTCTAATACATCTTTTTCTTTTATTTCTGATGTAATTAACTTTAGTTCTCGTTCTAATCTTGCTATATCTTCATTTAATGGATTTGTATATTTCTTTAACTCCTGTATGTTGATTATTTCGTTTTGAAACATTTCCATATATTTTTGTTTTTTGACTGTGACTTTTTCTATTTCTTTTAATAAACTCTCTTCACTTCGTTCGTTATTTTCTCTTAATTTTGTAATCTTTTCAAATTCTTTTTCTACAGCTTTCATAAAGTTCTTTTTGTTTGAAATGATATTTTTTAAATATTCTTTTATGGCATTTATAAGTTCTTCTTCGTCTATTACTGTTGTGTTTGGGCAGTGATTTACACCCATTGAATTTCTTCCACTACATACCCATCTTACATATTCTGGTCCATTAGCTATATATTTTCTTTTTATTCTTCTAAAAGAATAACCGCAATGTTTGCAATAGATAAGTGTACTAAATATATATTCTGTTTTTTCTCTTTTATTGTTTAGTTTAAATTCATTTGACCTTTGAGCCAAAATATCTTGTGCTCTATTAAATAATTCATCTGATATAATCCTCATTTCTGGTCTTTCTACTACTATCCATTCTTCTTCTGGCAAGTCTTTTCTTGTTCCTGTTATAAAATCTGTAACTTCACTTTTTTTATTGGTTACTCTTCCTGTATAGATTGGATTTTTAAGCATTCTAACAATAGAGGTTTGTACCCATTTAGATTTTGTTTTCTTAGTTCTTATTCCTCTATCATTTAAGTCCCAAGCTATCTTTGTTGTTCCTATTCCTTTATATACATAGCTCTCAAATATTTCTTTTACAATTTTTGCTTCTTCTTCGTTTATTTTTAAAGTATATCTTTCATTTGGTATTTTATCATATCCAAAAACAATGTTAGGTACTCGTCCTTTTTTAGCAGTGATATCTTTTCCAAATTTAACCCTTTTAGACATATTTGCACTTTCTTGTTGTGCCATTGCTCCTAAAATGGTTAATATAAATTCAGAGCCACCTTCCATTATTTCGCCATTATTTAAGAAATCAACTTCAATTCCATAAGATTTTAGCTCTCTTATGCTTTGTAGTAAATCTACTGTATTTCTTGCAAAACGGCTTACGTCTTTAACAACTACTCTTTCGAATTTTTTTGCTTTAGCATCTTGCATCATTTGTTGGAATTGTTTTCTGTGTTTTATCTGCTTTCCTGATATTCCCTCATCTGCATATAGCTTGTACAATTCATAACCGTTCTTTTTGGTAAATTCATTAAAGAACTCTATTTGCTTTTCAAATGATTCAACTTGTGATTCTTTTTCAGTTGATACTCTTGCATATGCTGCGATTTTCATAACATCACTACTTTCTTTTTGTTATCATCTGTAACTTTTATTTCGTTCTGTTACATTTTAGCATATCAGTTGCAAAAAAGCAATAAAAAACTACTCTTATTCCTAAGAATAGTTTTAAAATTTCTTGGTCGTTTTTTGACTAAGAAGTTTTATAGACATTTTAATTATCTATAAAGTATTGAATAATTGCAAAAAGTCCATTATCTGACATATTATTTATTGTCTGTATATTAGATCTAACTAAGTATGGATGATGTACTATCATATCAAAATAATCCTTTGTTGATGTATTATCATTAAATGTTTTCCAACATCTTAATGTATTTATATCAAATAAACTTGACTTACGCTTTTCGATTTCTTTAATAATTTGCTCTAATTTTAAATCTTTTCCAGCATAACCTTTTTTTAATTTTTCCCACATATTTTTATTTATTAAAAAGTAAATAGCACTTTGTTCTAATAGTGATCTCACTAAGAAAGCAAATGATATATTATACTTTTTATTATGATTATTTATGCACATTTGTTGTATTTCATAACATAAATCTTGTATTCCAATTGCCCTTGGATTTTTTTTCTTTAAATTATCTATATTAATTCTAATGAAAATTGAATTGCTTTCTCTTTTTATTAATTCATAAGAATTAGGCTTAATGAAAGAAATTTGACCATCACTAGTTTGTACTTTTGTTTCATTATTTTGTTCATCTTTATTTATATCTTCTGGTTTATCTATCTTATTAGAACTTGGAGCTATCACATCTTTTTCTTCAATACTTATTTTTTGTTCTTCCTGTCCGTAAAGATATTTTTTCATTTCAGTAGCATTTTTTATATTTTCATTTTTTAATGTTCCTTCATTAATATCTTTTATAATTTTTGATAACTTTTCTTCTAGTTCATCTATAGAAGATGTATGTGTTAATATATTATCTGTATTATCTATTTTTAAATATTCTTTTCCAACTTTAGAGTTTGCAATTTTCTCAAATTTATTAACAGAAAAATTATCTGATATATTTTCAAAAGGTTTATTACAATATTCCTTTAACTGCGAAAACATATTTTTTATTCCCAATTTATTTTCAAATCTTTTTATAGCAACATCACTCCATGGTAGCGCTCCAGTGTCAGTAGTATGTATTGTTCTAATATAATCAGCACATTCTTCGAAAGATGCTGCAACATAACACGAAACTTCATAAAAAGTTTTATCTTTTATTTGTTTGTTCATATCATATATTTTATTTCTTTGCGTATATGTGAAGTTATTTAAGCTTTCCAATATATTAGGATTTTGCAATATTTTCAAAGCCGTTAATCTTCGATTTCCATCCCAAGCTACATATTTCTCTTTATCTTTATCATATGTAACTGTAACAATTGATTGTGGAAACCAATTATTTTCAAATATATCACATATCAATTTATACATTGCTTGAGAATCCTTCCTTGTTTTTACAAGTTGCTGCATAATAAAGATTTCTCCTAAATCCATTATCACTTCATCATGTCTTGGGTTTTCTGGATTAACGCATATTTGATTAATTGGTAGTTTTACTATTTCTCTTACTCCTATAGTTTTCATATCATATCTCCTTCTTTTTTTAATATCACCTTCTTTTTTCATTAGTTTTTAATTATATATTTTTACTTTAATAATATATTTTTCATTTCAATTATATCATAGAATGGAATGTTAATACCTTTCTTAGCTAGTTTTATAACATTCATTGATGTTTCTATAATCTCTTGTTTCAAAGTTTCAGTTATTTCTACATCTTGCATTTTATTTTGGTATTTACTTTCTATATATTCTTCAGTTGTTGGAAAAATATTTTGTATTAGAAATGTTTTTTCTTTTCCTAACACTTTTCCAAAAACGAAATTATAAACTTTCTTTCTAGTCTTTTTCTTATTCTCATATATCGATTTATATTTTTCTACTTTACTTGATATTGGTACAAACCATATTATTTCTTCATTTTCTGGATCATTAAAACAAAAATAGCAAGGTCTTTTATTGCCATTTTCTTTATTTTCCATTAACTTATAACCTTTAAATATATCAAAAAATTCATCTTTTATAAAATAAAATTTTCCGTTTTCTACTTTCATTTTTACCTCATTTCTAACAAAAAATCTACCTCCGAAAAGGTAGATTTTTATTAACATTTGTCCACCTACGCATTTATTTGTCGCAAGTAGGGTTGCGAGTAACATTTGCACACCTATGCACTTGTACCCCGCAAATAGGGTTGCGGCTAACATTTGATTTGGACAAGATACTATTAATGTATCTTTATTATTATATTCATTATAACCTTTTTTATTAACAAAAGTCAATATATTTTGTCTATTTTTTCTATTTAGTCCATTCTGTCTATTATTCCAAAATTTTATTTTTACAATTCTAATTCATCTTCTATTTCGTGAAAATCTTGATAAGAATTTGAATTGTTATAATCAAATTTTATCTTTTCATCATTCTCAGCTAGCTTATAAGCAAGAACTCCAGCCATAGCATGTACTATTTGTTCTTCCGTATTAGGATTAATAAATGTAATATTCAAACTCTTTTTCAAAATTCTCACCGCCTTTTACTTCAATACTATTATTAAAAGTTTAAAAATATTACTTTTAATTTTTAAAGTTACAAGTAGTAAGTTCTATACCCATATGAGATTTGCCCTCATTCCTCTTTTTAGAGAATCGCCCCTTTACATCACGTTAGCCAGACGAAAGTTTCATTATCTGTGCTTGTAACTTGCTATTCAATTGTCAATGTACTATATCTTAAATAGAAAATAGATATCTAAAAATGCTATTTTCTATCTTGATAAAATCATTATAAGATGCTAAAATAGTGTTGTAAATAGATTTTACTAAGTCTATAGATAAAGTAAAAATTGAGATAGCTATATTATATTTTTCATAATGGAGGAAACATTGATATGATAACTAATTTTACACTTAACAATAATAAAATTATAATTAAAAATACTCGGAGAATATTTTGGTGCTATTGGTGATTTTGAATATAATATTGGAGATAAATTATATGAATTTGCTATAATGAGTTATGAAGATTTTGATAAATTGAGAGCAATGTACACACAGCTTATAGAACTTGTATGTTATGCTAAGGAAACTGATTCTGAAGATGAAAAGATAGATTGTTTCTTAAAAATGTTTCAAATTGTTAGAGCATGTTTAAAATTCTCTCCATATACACATTTTTATACACAAGTTTTAATAGATATAATTGTGAAAACCTATAATACTAAAGTATTTAGAAGTGATTTATTATTTAAATCTCAAATTGGTGTATTTATTAAGGAAACTAAATACTCTCCCAATGATTTCTTTAGTGAATTAGAAGAAGATGAATATACTACGAAGATTTTACTTATGAAGTGGGTTCAAGAAATAGATAAAATATCGAACAAAAAACATAATGAATATATAAAGTTTTTTGAAACTATACGAGATTTATTAATAGACAATCTTATAGAGAAAAAAA
>CANSJQ010000019.1 GCA_947647275.1 uncultured Clostridiaceae bacterium
AAAATGTGCTATATGTATTTGCAACATATCCAAAAACTATTGTATCTATTGATGGTGTTTTTCCTAATTTAATTTGCTTTTGAATTTTATTATCATATATTTTTTTATATTTATTAATTTTTGTACTAACTGGAATAAACCATATTATTTTGTCATTCTCCTACTCTTAAAGCAATAATAACATGGCCTTTTGATTCCATTTTCCTTATTCTTTATTAATTCGGAATCATCTATGATATTAAAAAAATTATCTTTTATAAAATAAAAATATCCTTCTTTTATTTCCATATTTTTTCTCCTTATATATAATTTAGGGCTTACCTAAAAAAGGTAAGCCCCATTAAAATTTATTCACTCTCTAATTTATAACTCGCTAAAGAGGCAGCGACAAACACATTTATTCACTCTCTCATTTATAACTCGCCAAAGAGGTAGCGACAAACACATTTATTAAAAACAATAATGTTCTTAACTATTATATTCATAATAGCATAAATGATACTATATGTCAACTAATTTTAATTAATATTTCACTACTAATTTATCAAACTTACTATTTATGTATTTCTCCAATTTACCCATAAATTCTTCTGATTTTATTTCTTTATTTGCTACCATTTCCAAACCCTTTTCCCAACTTGCAGTTAGTTTTGGGTTTAGCATATCTGGCATTGATGAGTATACTACGTCGTAAATTGCTTCTCCTTTTATTGTTGGGGTTACTATTTGTGTTTTTGTATTTATGGCTATGTAGTTTATTTTTTCTAGTTTTTTTATTATTTCCCCTCTTGTTGCACTTGTTCCTATTCCTGCTCCTTTTATTTGTTCCCTTAGTTCTTCATCTTCTATTAGCTTTCCTGCATTTTCCATTGCTAGTATTATTGAGCCTGAGTTGTATCTGGTTGGTGGAGTAGTTTCTGATTCTTTTATTTCATAATTTTGAACTCCTATTTCTTGTCCTTTTTTTAAGTTTATTAAAACTTGTAAATTATTTTCTTGTTCTTTGTTTTCTTGTTTGCTATTGTCCACATTTTCTTCTTCATTTGTGGATTTCTTTGTTTCATTTTCTTTCTTTATTGGTTTTAATATTTCTAAATATCCTAAGTTTGTACATACTTTTCCACTAACACCAAATTTTTCTTTTTCTACATCGATACTTACTGATATTTTGTTATATTCTGCTGGTGGATAAAATATTGCCAAAAACCTTTTTACTATTAGTTTATATATTTGTTTGTGTAGGTCTTTTAGTTTTTCGTAACTTTCAAAACCTTGCCCTGTTGGAATTATTGCATAATGGTCTGTTATTTTGCTATCATTTACGTATTTTGTTTTTTCTAAATTTGTAGAATATTTTTGCTCTACCATTTTATTTATGAAGCCTTGTATTTCTTCATCTTTAAAACTTTTTGCTAAGCCATTTAGATTTTTCTTTATTTCCTTTGCCACTGCTGTTGAAAGTACCCTTGCATCTGTTCTTGGATATGTAACTAGCTTTTGTTCATATAAATTTTGTATAATTTCTAATGTTTCATCTGGCTTTATTTTAAACCTTTTACTACATTCATTTTGAAGTTCTGCTAAGTTAAATAGTAAAGGTGCATTTTCTTTTTGTTTTGATTTTTTTATTTCTTCTATAACTGCTTTTTTGCCTTGAAGTGATATTATAAATTCTTTTGCGTCCGCTTCTTTTTTGAAACCTGTTTCATTATATAATTTAAGGCTTTCATACATTTTTGAAGTTTCACTTACTTTCCACTCTGCCTTAAATGTATTTTTTTCTTCTCCAAATTCTCCTACTATTTTATAAAATGGTGTTTTTACAAAGTTTCTAATTTCTCTTTCACGCACTACAACCATTCCAAGTACACATGTCATTACACGGCCTACTGAGATCGAAGCCCTTTCTTCATTTATTTTTTTTGCAATGTTTCTTCCATATATTATAGAAAGCAATCTAGAAAAATTAATTCCTATTAGGTAGTCTTCTTTTGCTCTTAAATATGCTGAATCTGATAAACTATCATATTCTGAGGAATCCTTTGCTTCCTTTATACCTCTTAATATTTCTTCTTCTGTTTGGGAATCTATCCATACTCTTTTTATTTTTGCATTTGGATTTGGCTTAGCCATCATAAATACAAGCCTTTGTATGTATTCCCCTTCACGCCCAGAGTCACCCGCATTATAAATTTCGGCTACGTCTTCTCTTTGCAAAAGACTTTTTACTATGTTAAATTGTTTTTCAACTGCTGGTATAATTTCATACTTCCATTCTTTAGGCATAAAAGGAAGTGTGTCTAGCCTCCAAAGTTTCAACTTTTCATCATACTTTTCAGGGTATGACATTGTTACTAAGTGACCAACACACCAAGTTATTATCCATTCTTGTGATTCTAAATATCCATCTTTTCTAGTAGTATTTAATTTAAGTGCTTTACTAAATTGCATAGCTACTGATGGCTTTTCTGTAATTAATAATTTTTTTGGCATCTTCTTACATCCTTTGCTTCTGTCAATAGGGACGGAGGTTTTTGACAGTATTATTGTCAAAAGGGACAATCCTTATAAATTTTCGTTTATATAAAAGGGTGTCCCTTTTGGTAAAAATTTTCGAAAAAGGGGCGTCCCTTTTAGTTTATTTTAATTATATCTATTTCTGATGTTAGGCTGTTGTTTCCATATGCATATATAATATATATCTCTCCGTTCTTTCCTACTAAGAAATTGTTTACATTTTCTGTTAGATACATTGCATTTGTTAAATCTCTTTTATACATATTTTGACCTGTTGCTTCTGATATTTTTTCTGCTTGTTTACTTGCTTCTTTTACTTGAGTATTTATTTTTTTATTTACTTCATTTTTAGATATATTGTATTTTTCTAATACTTCATCTAAAGTTACACTTTCTCCTGTTTCTATATTATAATTATATGATAGAACTATATTCCTTTGTGGATTATTTCCTTCTTTTAATGTTGATTTTATGGTTAATGATAAAATACCATCATTTATATATGCTACATAGTCTATATTATATATTGTATACTGGTTAGCACCTGTTACTATACTTGTTACTTTATTTGCAAATATAGATTGTGTTTTTGAATTATACCCTGCAGGCACTTCTTGATTATCTATATTAAATGCTGGTAATTTTATATCTAATGAATATTTACCGTCTACTTCTTGCTTAACATCATATGCTTTATATACAATATCTTCGCTTTCTAAACTTTGAAACCTTTTTATATTACTTGTATCATATCCTTGTTTATTAAATGTATTATTAAATAAATTATTAAATTCTTTAAGTAAATCTTCTGGATTATCTGCATTATTATCTTCTACTATGTTTTCTGGCTCACTCATCATATTTTCTGTTACTACTTTATCTGCAAATATTTGATAATATACTCCTAATATAATTGCTATTATACAAACTATTATAATTACAATATACATTACTTTTCTTTTTTCCATAAATTTGCTCCTTTGTCTATATTTTGCTTATATTATACCATTAGTATTTTTCCTTTTCAATAATTTTAGTCAATTATTGAAATAATCTTTGACTATTTTGCTTTTTTAGTGTATTATATACTTGTTAAATTATCAATAAAGGAGAACTTATGTATGTTATGTTCAATTTGTAACAAAAATACTGCTGTTATATTTGTTAATAAACAACTTCCAGATAAAAGCTTTGCAACAGAAGGCTTATGTTATGATTGTGCCAAGAAAAAGGGAATTAACCCTTTAGATGCTTTATCTAAACAAGCTAATTTATCTGAGGATGATGTTAAAGATATGGCTGCTCAAATAGAAAATATGTTTAAAGATATGTCTGAAAATATTGATATAGATTCTATAATTGGCATGGATGAAGGGAGTGAAAACTTTGATGAAAGTGATAGCCCTATGGGTGCAATCCCGCTAGGTTCAATTTTTTCAAATATGTTTGGTATGAAAAATCATTCAGAAGGTCAAACTTCTTCTGATAAGAAAAAAGTAAAAGTAGAAAAAAAACCTAAAGAGAAAAAGAAGAAGGCTTTAGATACTTTTGGAACTAATTTAACTTTTAAAGCAAGAAATAATGAACTTGATAATGTAGTTGGTAGAAATGGAGAAATTCAAAGAATTGTTCAAATATTAAATAGACGTTCTAAAAATAACCCTTGTTTAATTGGTGAACCTGGCGTTGGTAAAACTGCGATTGCACAAGGGTTAGCAATAAAGATAGCTAAGCGGTAATGTTCCTGCTAAACTTTTAAATAAAGAAGTTTATTTACTTGATATGACTGCTGTTATTGCAGGTACACAGTTTAGAGGTCAATTTGAGGCAAGAATGAAATCTATTATTGATGAATGTAAATCTTTAGGTAATATCATCTTAGTTATTGATGAAATTCATAATATTATTGGTGCAGGCGATGGAGAACATTCTATGAATGCTGCAAATATTTTAAAACCTTCTCTTTCTAATGGAGAAATTCAATTAATTGGTACTACTACTTTAAAAGAATATAGAAAATATATTGAAAAAGATAGTGCCTTAGAAAGAAGATTTCAACCAGTTATTGTTGAAGAACCTTCTATTACAGATTCAATTGATATATTAGATGGTATAAAAAAATATTATGAGGATTTTCATAAAGTAAAAATTTCTACTGATGTAATTAGGCAGGCTGTAATAATGTCTGAAAAGTATATTCATGATAGATTTTTACCTGATAAAGCAATTGATATATTAGATGAAGCTTGTTCAAGAATTAACTTGAATAACAAAGATTTATATACTTTAGAAGTTTTAAAAAATGAACTTGCAAAAGTTCAGGAAGAAAAGGAAGAAGCAGCTTCTGCCGATTCTACTGAAGATTACCAAAAGGCTGCTGAACTTAAAGCTCGTGAATGTAGTTTAATAGAACAGATAGATAAGATAAATGCAAACTTAAAGCTAAAAGAAATTACTGTTCAAGATATCGCAGAAGTAATCGAGAACTGGACTAAAATTCCTGTTAAGAAAATTACTGAAGAAGAAACTTTCAAATTATTAAATTTAGAGCAAAATCTTCATAAAAGAGTAATTGGCCAAGAAGAAGCTGTACAATCTGTTTCACGTGCTATTAGAAGAAATAGAGCTGGTCTTAAGAGTACAAAAAGGCCACCATCATTTATATTTGTTGGTCCTACTGGTGTTGGTAAAACTGAACTTGCTAAAAGTTTAGCATATGAAATGTTTGGAGATGAAAATTCTATTATTAGAGTTGATATGAGTGAATATATGGAAAGTCATTCTACTTCTAAATTAATTGGCTCTCCTCCAGGATATGTTGGTTATGATGATGCAGGTCAACTTACAGAAAAGGTTAAACGTCACCCTTATTCTATTGTACTTTTAGATGAAATTGAAAAGGCTCACCCTGATGTGTTTAATATATTGCTTCAAGTTTTAGATGATGGAAGATTAACTGATAACCAAGGAAATACCATAAGTTTTGAAAATACAATTATTATTATGACATCAAATGCTGGTTCAAACTTAAATACAAATTCTATTGGTTTTGGCGGAACATCTATTGCAAACAGAAATAAAATATTAGATGCTTTGAAAGATACTTTTAGACCTGAATTTTTAAATAGAGTTGATGAAATTGTTGTATTTAGTTCACTAAATGAAAATGAATTGATACAAATTGTAGATTTAATGCTTAATGATACTATTAAGGCTTTAGTAGATAAAAATATTTCTATGCATATTTCTGAAGAATCAAAGAAATACTTATTAAAACAAGGCACTGATTTAAAATTTGGAGCCAGACCTTTAAGAAGAGCAATTCAAAGATATATTGAAGATGAACTTTCTGATATGATTTTGAAACAAGAACTAAAGAATGGTGAAATTGTTGAAATTAATGTTACAGAAGACAATTTAAATTTTATTGTGAAATAATCAATTTATTGCATGTAGGGGCAATTACTAATAGCCCCTACAATGGCAAATAATATTAATTAGTACTGTAAAATTTAAACATAATAATAATTGTAAAACAGATATTTATTTAATATCTAGTAGGAGGAACTTATGAAAAAAATAAAAAACTGGTGCAGACATATACCAAATGCATTAACTATTTTAAGGTTTATATTAATACCATTTATTATAGTTAATATAGTAAAAAATAACTATATGGAGGCTTTTATAATTCTTACTTTATCTGGTTTAACAGATATACTTGATGGATTTATTGCTAGAAAATTTGATTTTATAACTAACTTTGGAAAATTAATAGACCCCTTGGCTGATAAGACAACTCAAGTATCAATATTAGTTACTTTAGCTTTAAAAAATATTATTCCTATGTGGATTTTAATGATAGTTTTTATTAAAGAATTTGTTATGATAGCTGGTGCTTCTTTCCTTTATGGTAAGGAACTTGTAGTATCTAGCAAATGGTATGGAAAACTTTCAACTGTACTTTTTTATTTAGCAATTGTATCTTCTTTTATTATAAAATATGTAAATGCTACTTGCTTGCTTCCAGAAGACACATTTGGCTTCCTTCCTAATTTTGATATTTACATTTATTATTTAGCTTTAGCATCAACAGTCTTTTCTTTAGTAATGTATTATATAACATTTTATAAGCAAGGTTATTTGAAAAAGGAGAATTTGAAAATAGAAGAAAAAGTAGAAGAATAAAAAACAAAAGATTTAGGACGCGTCCTAAATCTTTTATTTTTATTCATAATCTTCTAAAGCTTGGTTTAACTTGTCTTTTCCTTCTACTCTTATCCCTTGTTTTAACCTATTTATATCCTCTTCTGGTAAATAATTAGTTAATATTTCTGTTTCTTCGTATAAATTCAAATTATTTTGTTCATCTATATTATATATTGCAATTTTTCCTTCTAGTTCTTTTAATAAATAGTGTTCTCCACAGCTTCCTTCTTGTTCTTTGTAAAATAATACTTCATTATTTCTAAAAGTTACTATATTCCAGTTTTTATATATACTTTCTAAATCTTCTCTTGTTTTATTTACCATTGTTTCTGTTATTTTTTCTCTTTCTACTTTTATGTGTTCGCATTTTTTATAATATGTCTTAAATATAAATAAACAATTTGGAGAAGTTTTTTCTTCTTCACTTGCTGTTGTTACTAATTCTATATTACTATTTACTAAATTGTTTTGCATTTCATTTTTTTCTACAACATTTTTTGCCTCTCCTTGTTGTTGTAAATTTGAATTTGTATTTTTATATATTGAAACTCCTATTGTAATTAATATTGCAAATATTATAATTCCAATTATACTTATTATATAATACTTTCTCATACTACTACCTCTTTCACATTTTGTTATAGTATGATATTTTTTTGTTAATTTTATACAATTATAATAAAAAAAGCACCAATTTTGGTGCTTTTTTCATTATTCCTCCTTATACTTTTTATACAGCCAACTCTGACCTTCAAGTGAACCATATTGGAATTCCACTATTACTGTAGAGTCAATAATTAGCTTTCCGCTGTAGGTTCCGTTACCGTCGGTATTCCAGAAAATTACCTTTTTGCTACCCCAAAGGCTTTCATTCAGTTTTTCGTATATAGTATCATATTGGTTTTGCTCCTGCACATCAAGAGTTTCTCTTTTTTCCTCATATACACAAAAAGGGTTATCCTTGATGTAGTATGTTGTTATTTCTCCTGAACTTATGCTGTTTTTTATTTTATCTGCTAATTTCTCAATAGTAATTTTCCGCATATCTATTCTCCTTTCTTTAATTAAAACAAACGAGATTTATATTAACATTACTAAATTTAGTATATCACATTTTTATGTTAATTGCAACTTTTTTAATAATAAAAATAACTAGAAATTAGTTTTTACTAATTCTAGTTATTTTTATTATTACTTATATTTTATAACAATTAAGTATTTTTATTTAATTAATGATTTTCTATCAACATTTCTAATTTTTACATACATAACTATTCCTATAGTCACAAATATTATTATACTTGTTATCAGAATTATATTGTTACTTCCTGTTTGTGGTAGCTTTCCACCTACAATGTTATCTTTATTAGAAATATTAGTATCATTAGAAACTTTATTTGTATTTTTGTCTGGTTCTGGTTTTGGGTCTGGTTTCTGATCAACTGGTGGATTTGGAATTGGATTTTCTGTTCCTTCTTTTATTGTTATATATTGGTAGGTATTTACTACTGTACTTGGTAAAGTTCCATCTGCAATAGTAATATCTTTTAAAATTATTATAATATTTTTCTTACTTGTTTCATTTGCTTTAAAAACAAGTTTAAGAATTGTTTCATCACCTTTAGCTAATCCTTTTTTATCTATTACCAGCTTTCCATTTGACTCATTATAAGATAAATCTTTTATGGGTGTACTCCAGTCATTTTGACCTTCCATTTTTATTAATGTAATACTTTCTTTATCATATTCTAATATTCCCTCTAATGCTATAATTCCTCTTTCAGATTGTATATTTGATATTTTTACTTCTACTGTAAACTCTTCATTCTTATTAATTTCTGTTTTATTAATTTGAATATTTACATTACAGTTAGGTTTTGCATATACATTTACTTTTAATCCAATTATCATTAATAACATTATTATACTAAATTTTGCTATTTTCTTCATAAATTCTCCTCGCTTTATTCTGTTTCAAATAAACCAATTAATATTAATTTTATTCTTGCTACATCATTAATTGTAATTTTTTCATCTTCATCAACATCTGCAGCTTTTAGACTAATTCCACTTAGTAATTCCTTTTCAATTATATGTAGTTTTATTTTTGCAAGGTCATTAACTGTAATTTCAGCATCTCCATCAATGTCTCCTGTTACAATAATTGTGTATTCTAAAGTTTCTCCAACTTTTACTGTCATTCCTGTTCCAAGAACACTTTCATCATTTAATGTATTGCCTTCTTTATCAGTAAATACCATTTCTTGTTTTGTTGTTACATTTTGTTTAAATTGTGCAACTGTTGTTTCTGGTGCTATTTTTGAAATACTTTTCTCTTCTTCATTTATATCATATTTTTCAGATGTAATATTTTCTATTTCTGGAATTTCTATTCCTATTTCTAGCTCTGAGTCATTTGCTAAAATTGCACCATATCCACCACTTGCTGTAACTTCTTTTATTTTTACTATTGTTTTTGTGTTTTGTGTTATTGTATCTTTTGCTTTAAATTTTACTGTAAACATTGTGTTTCCTTCTGTTACATATTGTTCATTATCTATTACAAGTTTAAAGTTTTCTTCATTAAATGAATTTTTGTCTAAGTCCCAACCATTTTGTCCTGTGATACTAATCTTTTCTAAAATATTAGTATTATACTCTAATTGACCAGTTAATGAAATTAATCCTTTTCCTATATTTTTGAAATTATCTATATTAAAGTTTAATTCAAATTCTTGACCTGGCTCTATTTTTTGTATATCTACATTTTCATTTGCAGATGTTATAGATGTTACAAATCCTCTAACTGTTACCGTACAAGTATTACTACTTGTTTCTTCACTTAATGTGCCTAATGTATTAGTAACTTTTAGTATATATTCTCCGCCATCTGTTTCTTTTACATTTTCAATTGTTAATACTTTGTTTGTTTTTCCTTCTAATTTTGTTCCATCTTTATACCATTGATATGTGCATATTCCTTCTGCTTCTTCTACATTACTATTAATTGTTAATGTTGTATTTAAGCTTACTGTTTTTTCTTCTGGTATTGTAGCTGTTACTGGTACTGCAACTGGCTCTGCTACTACTTCTCCTTTATTATCTTCTTCTTGAAGTACTGTTTTAGCAACAAATTTAACATTAACTATACAGTTTCCATCTTTAACATCATCATAGCTTACTGTAACTGTTGTTTCTTCTTTGTTTTCTATTTGTGCCATATCTTTTTCTTGACCACAAATAGTAATTGATTCTATTTCATATCCTTCATTAGCTTTAATATTAAGAGTTTCTGTTTCATTTTCTTTAAGAGTAATAATATTTCCTTCTTCTCTATTTGCTCCTGCTATATTTCCGCCTTCTTCTGCTGATACTATTACAGCTTTTTCTTTTATTACTACTTCTTCGTCAGTTTCTACCATAGCAATGGCAAATGGACTAAAAGAATCACATGTTATAATTAAACCATATTGTGTTACTACACATGGAATTTCTTCAACACCTGTAACGTTACCTTCTTTATCTCTCATAAAATGATATGCTTTAAATGTAACGCCTGCATCCTCTGGACCATATCCAGCTGGAAATCCTAAAGATATTCTTAATCTGTGTCCTGTTTTAACAACATATTTTTTACATACATTTAATGAAATATTGTAAGTTTCACTTGTAACTAATTTTTGGTCTCCTAATTCTTCTTCCATTAATTCATTAATTGCATCCTTCTCTGCTGATGTTGTTCTTGTTGTTACTAATGCTATTCTACTTTTTAGTTTTTCTGACACTGGTTCTCCATCACTTGTTTCCCATTCATTCATTGAAAGGTCTTCGTTTTCAAGAAGTGTTGGTGTTCCATATACTTCCCAATTTTTATATTTATTCATACTAAATGAACATGCTATTATGTTTACTGCTCCATAACTTATTTCCATTGGAGCTTTACCACTATTCTTTCCAACTATTCCAGTTATATAGATACTATAGCCTGCTCCATCGTCTGCCCACATTTTACTAAATTTTAAATCAAATGTTACTCTACGTTTTCCATCAAATGTAAAGTTTGTAATTTCAGCATGGTCTGCCCCTGTTGGTCCTGTTGATTCTAATCTATAACCTGCTTGTGTTTGTCCTTCTGCTAATACTAAATCATCATCATAAGTAACATCAACATGATATGTTGGTCCTACTGAAAGTGATGCTGTTGCTGCTGGTGATTGTGTTTTAATATAAGGCGGTGCTTTATAAGTTCCATTTGGATTATATAACTTTCCTGATTGTGCTACAAAGTCACTTCCATCTCCTTGGTATGTATATTGCTCTAAAGGTGTACCTGATGGTGCTCGTGTTGTTACTGCAAACTCAACATACTCTGAATTTGGAACTGATATATAAATATGATTTCCATTATCTCTAAACGCTCCAGGTACATATAAATCTGGATTCATATATCCCCAGTTACCTTCGCGCCATATATCATCTCCTGGTTTATATTCATGATATTTCATTAATATATATTTTTTATCTTTTACGTTTTCTGCATAACCTTTATTATTATAACTGATATAAAAGTCACCAGCTCTATATTCTGCTGTTTCAGTTCCATCTTGTTTGAACTTTATTAGTAATCCATTATTGTTTGTTATGTAATCAAGACCATAGTCATCTTCTTCTAATTCTGGATACTTAAATGTATAGTTTCCTGCTGCTTCAACTTTTTCTAGCGCAACATGTTCTCTATTCATGCTTTCTTTACCTACCATACACCATCTTGTATTTTCAAATCCTTCTACAATGTCATCTCCTGGATTTGGAAATGCATCTGGAGTAAGTGGTGTTTTACGTAAAAATGGGTCATCAAGTGTTGCATCTACTGCATACCAAACTTTCTCATTTGACCTTGCAGCTGTTCTTTTTTCTACTTCTACATAATTCCACATATGTGGTACTGCTGCTGCTCCTTCTGATTGATGAATTCCTTGTACTAATATACAATTAATTCCTATTTTATCTAAAACTGTTTTTAATGATCTTGCATATCCTTCACATACTGCTTGTTTTCTTACAAGTGCTCCATAAGGAGTTCCTATAAAGCTTTCATTTCCTACTGTACAGTCACTTTCTACTCTGTAAGATGTGTTATTTATAATTTGATTATGTACATATTTTATTTGTTCTATTACAAGTGTTTGTCCTTGTTGTATTTCTAGATTTCTTGCTCCTTCTGCAATTTCATCTACTATATTATTAAATTTTATTATCTCTTCTTCAACTTGTTCTTTACTTGTAAATCCTTCTACATAGTAATCTTTCAAATTTCCAGAACCCATATTAGCATGATATCTATTTTGTGCATCTTTTGTTACTCTAAGTTTAATTTTTTGAAATTCAACATAGAAAACTTCTGGGTAATCTGCATAAAATGCGTATCTTGCTGCATTCATTGCATCTTTTAATTCTGTATTTCCTTTCATGTAATTTTCAAGTTGTTCTTGTGTTACATATTTGTCATCTTTAGCAAGGTCAAAACTTTCTGTTCCTGTTTTTAGTATTCCTTGCTCATACATTTCATAAATTCCATCATATACTTTCTTTGCTATATCATTTAATTGTTGATAATGAAACTTTGTACTATTTACATTTTCTGTTGCTTGTGCATATACAAAATCGCTAAATGGAATGATATTAATTTGTGTCATAAAAATTGCAATTAACAACATTCCTGTAATTATTTTTTTTACTTTCATAAATTAATTTCCCCTCTTTCATTTTACAATCACATAGTGTACATAACAATTAAATTGTACTATAATTTCCATAAAAAGTCAATAAATTACATTGTTTTTTGTTATATTTTATTTCTATATGTAACATACTTTTTAATATCTACTATATATACTTTTTCTCTTATTTTATAAATGTTTTAACTTTCATTTTGCCTTTACTATCTACAATTATTGAAACTTCTCCTGTATTGTCTGTTCTATATATCTTGCACCCGTAAATCTTCTAATCTTTTTAGTACTTCATCATTTGGATGCCCAAAATTGTTATTTTTTCCTACTCCTATTAGAGTAATTTGTGGTTTTACTAAATTTAGAAATTCTTGCATAGTTGAAGTTTTCGAGCCATGATGTGCTATTTTTAATATTATACTTTTTAATTTATTTGTTTTTATATATTTGTTTGTAATTTCTTCTTCTGCTATTTTTTCTATATCTCCTGTAAATAGCATGGTAAAATTGTTATATTTTAGTTTCATTACTATTGAATTATTGTTTAGTATATTACTTTCTATTAATTTTTTCTCAGGCCATAGAATTTCTATGTTTACATTTTTTTCTATTTTAATTTTGTCACCTATTTTTACTATATGTACTTTTATATCTTTTTCTTTTACAAGTTTTAAAAACTTTTTATAATTTTCTGATTCTTTTACTTGTTTTGATATAATAACATTTTTAACTTTTAACTCTTCAATTATTGTGAGTAATCCGTCCGCACGTGATCTGAATCAAAATGAGATATGAATATGTAGTCTAGTCTTGTTATTCTTCTATCTAGTAAATATGGCAATAAAGTATTTTTTCCTACATCATAGCTTTTACTTGTTTCGTTTCCTCCACCATCGATTAATATGTTTTTATGATTAGGTGTAATAATTAATGTAGAATCTCCTTGTCCTACATCTATAAAATATATCTTTAAATTTGTTGGTACTATTTTTATAATTTGAAAAATTAATATTATTATTAATGTTATTACTATTATTCTTTTTTTAGTTTTCTTGCTTTTTAAGTTGTTTAGAAAATTTCTTTGAAATCTTCGCCCTTTTCTTATAGGGCAGAGGCCAGCCCTTCTCCTACATCTTATTACATATATCACTATAGCTAAAATAGCATAATATATAATAATTGTAAGTATGTTTGGCGTTTTTACATATATTTTTGATAGTGGTAAACTTTTACTAAAGTTTGCTATTAAAATTAGTATTTTTATAAATATAGATAATATTATTGCTGGTATTTTTGATATTTGAATTGATATAAATGATATAAAAATTGTTATAAAACCTAACATTATGATTAAACCTAGAATTGGACCTGCTAATATGTTTGATATAAAAAATGTTAATGACACTGTATTATAGTGGTATGCTACTATTGGAAATATTATTAAATTTGCTGATATACTTACTACCATCATTTCTTTGATAGTAGTTATAAATTTATCTATTATTTTATTTTTTCTCTTGGTTAACTTTACTTTTTGTTCTAATATTTTAGTTAATAATATAATTCCAATAGTTCCTCCATATGAAAGTTGCATTCCTATATCTAAAATTTTATATGGATTTATTAATAATATTATAAGTATAGAAACACTTATACTTGATATTATATTTGTTTTTTTATATATTAAACTACCGAACAATTATATATATTGCCATTATACATGCTCTTATAACAGATGGTGTTTCTCCAGTTAAGTAAATAAATATAATTAATAAAAATATAGTTATTATTTTAGAAATTTTTTTATTTGTTTTACTTTTTTTCAAGAGAAAGGTTAATCCTAAAATTACATATGTTACATGTGCTCCTGAAACCGCCAAAATATGTGACAGATTGCTGTTTCTAAAACTTTCTTGCATATCTTTACTTAAATTTTCTTTATTGCCTATTAATATTCCAGTAAGAAGGCTTGCTTCTTCCCTTTCCAAAATTTTATTTGAATTATCTACTATTTTTTGATTTATTTTGTTAATAAGAATTAGCAATTTATTATACTTTCCCTTTTCTATTTTTTCTATTTTATTAGTTGTAACTATACCATATATTTTTTGGGTTTTTAAATACTGTTTGTAATCAAATCCCCCATAATTTCTTTGTGCTTCTGGTTCTTTAAATTCTCCTGTAAATATAATTTTATCACCATATTCTAATTTATTTTTTTTGTTGTTTATTGATAGTTTTAAATGTGCTCTATTGTATTTTCTATTTGAATCTATAGCGTTTATTTTTATTATATATTCATCTTTATATTCTTTTTGTTTTACATTACTTATAACTACTGCTTCTATTTTTATTTTTTCTGGTATGTTTTTATATTTTGTTTTAAAGGATTTTTCAAGAATACAAATATATGTGAAACTTATTGTAAATGTTATTAATATTAGAATTAATCTTTTATTTGGAATTAATATTTTTATGTATTTGTTTAAATTTTTTAATTTTCTAAATTTTTTATAATCTTCTATTTTTTTATATTGTTTCATATTTTTAAAATTTATTATTTTTTTAATTAATAGTATTGCAATTATTATTAAAAACAAGGAGACTATATTTTTAATATATAGCCCCCATATTATTCCTAATATATATGCAATCATTATCATAAATATTGCCATATACATTCCTTTCGTACTTTCTTCTATCTATTTTTATTGATTATCTTATGGTAGGGTAGAGTGATGTTATCTTCAAAGAGGTATTCCCACAAACAGTGCCCCTACATGTTTAATTATTTACTATTTATTAAACATTATTGTACTACTCTTCTTGCAGTTTCGTATCTTTTTAAATAGCTTCCTGATGTTAGTGTTGATATTTTTACGCAGTAGCCTGTTCCTGATGATGCATGTATGAAATTTCCATCTCCTATATATATTCCACAATGTCCTATTCCATTTCCAGTTTCATAGTCTGTGAAAAACACTAAGTCTCCTAGTTGTAAATTTTCTTTTGCTACGTATGTTCCTACTTTTGACTGTGCTGTTGCTGAATGACTTAATTTTACACCAAAATTTTTAAATACATACATTGTGAAACCTGAACAGTCAAATTTGTTTGGGCCAGAAGCTCCATATACATATTTACAACCTAAATATTTTTTTGCATATTCTACTATTTGATTTCCTTTTGATGTTTGCACTTGTGTATTATTTTGAGTGTTATCTGACTGATTTACGTTTTTATTTTCTTCCCTTACTACTTCTCCCCTTGATGTTGTATTTACTTGTTTGTCAGATAATAGTCTTTTTGCAATATATCCTGTCTTTCCATCTACTTCTACTTTGTACCAATCTCCATTTTCTGCTGTAACTTTCACTGTTGCATTTAGTATTAATGAGTCTACAACTTCTGTATCAGTGCTTGGTCCTTTTCTTACATATATTGAAGATGTATTTACATACATTATTTTATTTGTTATTTTTGTATCAGAAGAAGCAGGTGTTTCTGTTTCTGCAGTAGTTGTATTATTTAAATTGTTACCTTCTTCTGATGTTATATCATCTGGAACTACTGAAGAATCTATTAAAAGTTTTTCTCTAATCCATCCCATAACTTCACTGGTTTCTACATAATACCACCCATTTGTTTTAGCTATAATTGTAACTTCTGAGTCCTTTTTAATATTTTGAATTGTTGTTGCATTTATTAATGGTAATATGTATATATTAGTATCGTTTAAGACTTTCATTTGTTCGTTAGCTGGTAATTCTTCATTATTAGGCTTCTGTGTTTGTTCTATTTCCTGTGTTGTTGGTGATTCAGTTTCTGGTTTTGTTGTATGTTCTTCACCCTTTTTCTCTTCTATAGGTTCTTCTTGAGTTTGTTCTAATTTCACATAGTCTTTATGAACATACCCTGTCATCCCTTTTACTTTTACTTTATACCAATCTCCAGTTTCTTCTATATATTCTAATTTATCTCCATTATTTAATAATTCAAGTGTTATAGAATCTGTTGATGCTTCTTTTCTTAGCTTTAGTGTATCTGTATTTACTGTTACAGTTTTAGCAAAAATACTTGAGTTTGTTACACATAGGAATGCTATAATTATTGTTAAAACTATTAGTACATTTTTTAGTAATTTCATAAAATATTTTCTCTCCTTTTAAAGGTATTTTATTGCTTTCTCAGTATATACTTTATTTCCGTAAAAGTCAACAAATTTTGTGATATAAATGACATAAAAATTTAATTAAAAGTTACAGTTCACAGCTTAATTATTATGAGCTAGTGCGAAGGGATTAATATATTTTATTTTTGTAATGAAGACCCACATATCCCTTTTGGTGAGGGAATAGCTCTTGGCTTGGAGGGCGAAATGGAAAAAATAAAATATATTAATCCCTAGGAGCAGACTTTAAACAATAACTGTGAATTTTAACTATTAAAAAAACTTTACATTTTATGTAAAGTTTGATATAATTATATTAGTAACTTTTTAATTGAACTAGGTTTATAGTTCTCACACTAATAGGAGGTTTCGTATGGCTAAAACGAATGCAAAAGGATTTTTTTGTGATTATCCTTGCGGATTTTCACAGTCAAAGTGTCAAATCTTTTTCTGTGCTGGGTGTGCTAGTGGTGGGATTCCTTTGAAGCCCAATACAGAGTATCCTGAGTACCGGAAATGTTCGGACACTGCAACATCAGAAGAAAAACAAAAAAAATAAGCTATATAAAAAGAGAAGTTCTTTTTTGAACTTCTCTTTTTATATAGCTTATTTTATAATTACTCTTTGATATCAGCTACGACACCTGAACCAACTGTTCTACCACCTTCACGGATAGCGAATCTTAGTCCTTTTTCGATAGCGATTGGAGTGATTAATTCGATTTCCATATCTACGTTATCTCCTGGCATAACCATTTCTGTTCCAGCAGGTAATTTGATAACACCTGTAACGTCTGTTGTTCTGAAATAGAATTGTGGTCTATATCCATCGAAGAATGGTGTATGACGTCCACCTTCTTCTTTTGTTAGAACGTATACTTGTGATGTGAATTTTGTATGTGGATGTATTGTTCCTGGTTTTGCTAAAACTTGACCTCTTTCGATGTCTTTTCTATCAACACCTCTTAATAATACACCTATGTTGTCTCCAGCTTCTGCTTGATCTAATAGTTTTCTGAACATTTCAACACCTGTAACAACACTCTTGTTAAGTGGTCTAATACCAACTATTTCAACTTCGTCTTGTACTTTAACAATTCCTCTTTCTACTCTACCTGTAGCAACTGTTCCACGTCCTGTAATTGTGAATACGTCTTCTACTGGCATTAAGAATGGTTGGTCGATTGGTCTTTCTGGTGTTGGAATATAGCTATCAACTGCTTCCATTAATTCTTTCATACATGCATATTCTGGTGCATTTGGATCTGTTGCTGTTGATTCTAGAACGTTTAGTGAAGATCCTTTTATAATTGGAATTTCGTCTCCTGGGAAACCATATTCTGATAATAAGTCTCTAACTTCCATTTCTACTAATTCTAATAATTCTGGGTCATCAACCATATCGCATTTGTTTAGGTAAACTACGATAAATTTAACACCAACTTGTCTTGCAAGTAAGATGTGCTCTCTTGTTTGAGGCATTGGACCATCAGCTGCTGAAACAACTAGTATAGCACCATCCATTTGTGCTGCACCTGTAATCATGTTTTTAACGTAGTCAGCGTGTCCTGGGCAGTCAACGTGTGCATAGTGTCTGTTATCTGTTTCATATTCTACGT
>CANSJQ010000020.1 GCA_947647275.1 uncultured Clostridiaceae bacterium
CCATCAATAGATACAATAGTTTTTGGATATGTTGCAAATACATATAGCACATTTTTAATACAAAATATGTTCCCAGTAACAGAAGAATATATAGATAGCCAATATATTAAAAATAAAGTTGCAATTACTTTATCAAACAGGTTAAAGAATGAAATAGTAAGTAAAGCTAATAAGGTATTAAATTTATATAATCATGGTATGAAAAATATTATTTTTCCGGATATTGATAACATATTGAGACAATTATTAAGATAAGAATTATTGTGAAAAATTAAAAAATACTATTACAATTCCAAATAAAAATGTTATAATACTATCGAGAGTTGCTTTTTACTTTATAAATATAGTAGTAAATTATTCAATTTTAGTTACTACATATGTTGGACACTACTACTTTATGTAAAACGAAAAAATAATAAAAGACTTAAAGGAAGGAAATAATATGCAAAAATTAGATAATAATTTATACTCAAAACATGAATTAAAATTTGATGAAAAAGGTAATTTTAAAATACTAATGCTATCAGATATTCAAGAAACATTAAATTATGATATAAGAACATTAGAAGGAATAAATAAAATAATAGACTTTACAAATCCGAACTTAGTGGTATTGGGAGGCGACAATTGTGATGGAACAGTTCTAAAAACACAAGATGAATTAGAAAAATATTTAAGTATTTTTTCAGAGCCTATGGAAAAAAGAAAAATTCCATGGATGCATGTCTTTGGAAACCATGACCATGATATAGAGATAAATGACATAGATAAAACTAAAATATATGAGCAGTATGAATACTGTATTTCAAAGCATACAGAAAATATTTATGGTACAACAAATTATGTTTTACCAATTAAATATCATAATAAAAATCAAATAGCATTTAACATTTGGGCATTAGATACAAATAATCTAATAGAAAATAGTGATATTAATATAGATAAAAATATGAATATTTTAAATAAACCTTCTATGTCTTGCAGATGGGACATAATACATTTTGACCAACAAATGTGGTATTGGAATACTTCAAAAGAAATAGAGAAATACTGTAATAAAAATATTGATGGTATATTGTTTATGCATATACCACCATATGAATTCCAATATATTGTAGATAACCCTGAACATACAAAAGCAAAAGGCAGTATGGAAGAAGTTATGAAAATAGGGATGTTTAATTCAGGCATTTTTTCAACAATATTACAGAGAAAAGATATTAAATGCATTGCTTGTGGACATAGCCATAATGACTGTTTTCAAGGAGAATTCTGCGGAATAAAAATGTGCTTAGATGCTTGTGCAGGATACAGTCCATATGGAACAGATGAACTAAGAGGTGGGAGAATTTTCGAAATTAATGAAAAAGATACAAGCAATATTAATACTTATATGATACATTATAAAGATATATAAGAAATAAAAGTATAAAAAGTGAAAGGTTTGGAAAGTTTTTAACGTCTCCCAAATCTTTCTTTTTTAGACCATAGTCCCACCATTTACATGAATAATCTGACCAGTAACATACCTAGAGTCATCACTTGCTAAATATAAATAAGCAGGCGCAAGTTCAAAAGGCTGACCAGCTCTTTTTAAAGGCACATCAGTACCAAATACTTCTACTTCACTAGCAGAAAAACTAGCAGGAATTAGTGGTGTCCAAATAGGACCGAGGTGCAACAGCATTTACACGTATTTTTTGGTCTGCAAGCGAAAGTGCTAAAGATTTAGTAAATACTGTAATAGCGCCTTTAGTACTAGAGTAATCAATTAATGTTTTATGCCCTTCAAAAGCAGTAACAGAAGTAGTATTAATAATGCTACTATGTGGTTTTAAATGAGGAAGAACAGCTTTAGTAAGGTAGAAAAAAGAAAATATATTAGTTTCAAAAGTAGTTTTTAATTGCTCAGCAGTAATATCTAAAATACTGTTTTGTGGGTATTGAACGCCAGCATTGTTCACCAAAATGTCAATCTTACCAAAAGTTTTAATTGTATTTTCAGCAATAAATTTTGAAAATTCTTCTTTCTTTAAATCTCCCTCCATTAAAATACAACGCCTACCAAGGTTTTCAATATAGTTTTTAGTATACTCAGCATCTTTCTTTTCATTTAAATATACAATAACAATATCTGCACCTTCTTTAGCAAATAAAACAGAAACAGCCCTACCAATTCCGCTATCACCGCCAGTAATAATAGCAACTTTTCCATACAACTTGTTACTAGGAACATAAGAAGGGTCTTCAAAAATAGGAAGCGGGTTCATTTCATATTCCATTCCAGGTTGTACATTTTGGTGTTGCTTAGGGAAAGTAAGAGATGTTCTAACATTTTCATCTTTATAACCAATATATGGGTATTCTGGGTACATATAATCTCTCCTTTTTTATCTTCTTGGAAAGTCATCTACGTAAGTAGGTGAGTTTCCTAAGAAGATGGTTATACAAGAATTAGATTTTCTTACGTGGATTTGGCACTTAGAAAATTTTATTCTTGTTTTTAATAAATTAATAATAGTAGTATATGAAAAAAGTTTTAAAAAATACTATTACAATTCTAAATAAAAATGTTATAATAAGTAAAAATAAAAAAAGTAGGTGTAAAAAATGAAATTGGGTTTAGCTTTAGCAGGTGGAGGAGTAAAAGGTGCAGCGCATATTGGTGTTATTAAAGCATTAGAAGAAAATGGAATAAAAATAGATGCAATATCAGGAACAAGTATTGGAAGTATTGTAGCTTCTTTATATGCAATGGGATATTCAACAGAAAAAATGCTTGAAATATTTAAGTTTTTCTCAAAAGAAATAATGAAAACAAATGCTAAGCATTTTGCAGGAAATTTAAAAACTTCTAAAAGGCTATTAGGTTATGGAATTCTTTCAGGAGAAAATACAGAAATAGCAGTAAGAGAATGTGCGAAAGAAAAAGGAGTTAAAAACTTAAAAGATATTAAGCTTCCAATAGCAATTCCAACTGTTGATATAGTAAAAAGTAAAAAATATGTATTTACAAATAAAGAACAAGAAGGAGACTATTATATTACAGATGCACAAATAGCTAAAGCAGTAAGAGCAAGCTCAAGTTATCCACGGAGTATTTGCACCTTGTGAATATTTAGGACACAAATTTGTAGATGGCGGAATATTAGACAATGTACCAGCAGGAGAAGTACGAAAACTAGGAGTAGACAAAGTATTAACAATAAAATTTTCAGCAGGCTTAAATTATGAACCTAAGAATATATATGAAGTAGCATTTAAGTCAATAGATATTCTATTTGAAGGAAGGTTAGAAGAAGCGGTAAAAGAAAGTGACTATGTAATAGATTTAGACTTATCAGAAGCAAGTGTATTTAATACAAAGAAAATAGATTATTGTTATAATGTGGGATACATTACAGCACTAACTAAGATAAATGAAATTAAGAAAATATTAGAAAAATAATCACAGATAGCTTTTGTGGTTATTTTTTCACTCTTTTTATAAATTAAACATAAAATATACCAAACTATCAAAAACACTAAAAATAGATATATATTAAAATAGAAAGGGTGAAAAAAATGCGGGAGCTACATAATAGAAGGAGGAAGAAGGCTAGAAGGAACAGTATCTATTTCTGGATCTAAAAATGCATCTCTTCCTATTATTGCTGGAAGTATATTAAGTGGAAAAGTAACAAGGCTATATAATGTACCAAATATTCACGATACACAAATAACTTTAAAAATTTTACAGCTTTTAGGTTGCAAAGTAAAGAAAAGTAATGGTAAAATAGAAATTAACTCAAAAGGAATGCATGAAACAGAGATACCAGAAGACTTAATGAGACAAATGCGCTCAACAGTAATAATGGCAGGAGCAATAATAGGAAGATTTAAAGAAGCAACCTTCACATATCCAGGAGGATGTGAAATCGGAGCAAGGCCAATTGACCTACATTTAAAAGCTTTTAAAAAATTAGGAATAAATATTGAAGAAAACTCTGGATTTATTAGGTGTACTTGTGATAAAATAATAGGGGCAGATATAAACCTAGACTTTCCAAGTGTAGGTGCAACTGAAAATGTTATACTTGCAACTGTACTAGCAGAAGGGGTTACAACAATTTCGAATGCAGCAATGGAACCAGAAATAGAAGATTTAGCAAAATTCTTAAACAAAATGGGAGCAAAAATTCAAGGGGCTGGTACAAACTTTATAAAAATAACAGGAGTAAAGAGCTTAAGAGATGTAGGCTATAAAATAATGCCAGACAGAATAGAAACAGGAACATTTTTATGTATGGCAGGAGCAACTAATGGAAAAATAGAAATAATAAATACTAATTCAGAACATGTAACGCCAATAATTCATAAACTACAAGAATGTGGCTGTGAATTAGAAGTAGAAAAAAATATAATAAAAATAGATGCACGAAAAAAATTAAAAGCAGTAGATATAAAAACACTTCCTTATCCAGGTTTTCCAACAGATATGCAATCTGTATTTGGAAGTATGCTTACAACAGCAAAAGGAACCTCAATAATTGTAGAAAATATATTTGAAAATAGATATAAATATATAAATGAATTACAAAGAATGGGGGCAAAAATAACAATAGAAGGAAAAACAGCAATAATAAAAGGAGTAAAAAGATTAAATGGAGCAGTTGTAAGTAGTTCAGACTTAAGAGGAGGAGCAGCATTAGTTACAGCAGGCTTAGGAGCAAAAGGAAAAACAACAGTAGAAAATATAGAATATATATTAAGAGGATATGAAAAATTAGATTCTAAACTTCAAGAATTAGGAGCAAATATAAGAATAATCTAAAGAAGAAGGTGAAAAAGTGGTGAAAAGAGTAAAAGGTACAAAAGTAAATCTATACAATTTTAATGCAGAAGAAGAGAAAGAAAAAAAAATAAAAGCTAAAAAAAAGAAAAGTAAAAAGAATAAAAGAAAACAAAATGATATAAAAAATAATAAAAATGAGAAAGACCAATTATTTGATTTTAATAATGAAATAGTAATAGGAATTCCAAAACAAGAAGAAAAGAAAAAAATAAATAAAAAGAAAGTAAGTAATATAAAAACAAAATCAGAAGGAAAAAACATAAAAAATAAAAAGCCTATTTCAAAAAAGCAAGAACAAATAAAGAAGAAAAAGAAAATAAGAAATTTTAAAATAATAAAATATACATTTCTAATATTACTTATATTTATAGCAACAATTGCTACAATGACATCACCACTTTTTAATATAAAAAAGATAACAGTAGAAGGAACTGGAAAAATAACAAATGATGAAATAATAAGTTTATCACAAATAAATATAGAAGAAAATACATATAAAGTAAATATAAAAAAAGCCAAAAGGAATATATTAGAAAATCCATATATAAAAAGTGTAGAAATAAAAAGAAAACTACCATCAGATATAATAATATCAATTGAAGAAAGAAAAACTACCTTTATGATTGAATATGGAAGTAGCTATGTATATATCAATAATCAAGGATATATATTAGAAATTTCTTCTGAAAAGTTAGAAGTTCCAATAATACAAGGAACAGAAACATATGTAGAAGATTTTGTTCCAGGAAATAGATTATGTATAGAAGACTTAGAAAAAATGTCAACAGTAATAAAAATACTGGAAATAGCAGCAAGTAATGATATTTCAAGTTTAATTACTAGAATAGATATACAAAATAAACAAAATTATAAAATGGTATTTGAAACAGAAGAAAAAGTAGCATATATAGGAGATGAAACAGACTTAAATACAAAAATATTAAGTATAAAATCAATAATAGAAAGAGAAAAAGGAATAAAAGGTGAAATTTTTGTTAATATGGATCTAAAAAGTAATAATCCTACGTTTAGACAAAGTGTATAAGGAAGTGAAAATTATGAATAAAAATAGAATAGCAATAACATTAGGTATTGTTTGTTTGGTATTAACAATAGCAATATCAGTTCAAATAAAAACAATGAAAGGGACAAGCTCAACAGTATCAAAAAGATTCTCAGAAGATAATTTAAGAGATGAAGTTTTAAAATGGAAAGAAAAATATGAAACAGAAACTCTAAATTTAGACAATGCAGAAAAAAGGTTAGCAACAGTAAGAGAAGAATCAACAAAAAATGATACAACAGCATCAGCAAAAGAAGAACAAATAACACTTAATAATAATCTATTAGGAATTACAGATGTAGAAGGAAAAGGAATAGAAATAATAGTAAAAGATAACTCAAGTATAACAAGTGAAACAATAGGAGTGTTAGACGATATTTCAAACTATATTGTACATGACAATGATTTAAGAAATATAGTAAATGAGTTAAAAAATGCAGGAGCAGAAGCAATTAGCATAAATGGGCAAAGAATAGTATCTACAACAGCAATTACATGTATAGGCAATGTAATAAAAATAAATGACGAAAAAGTGACTTCGCCATTTGTAATAAAAGCAATTGGATTCCCAGAAAGGTTTGAAACTTTAAGCAGAAGTGGAGGAATTTTAGACAACTTAGATGATTATCTTGAAATTTCAACAAGAAAATTAGATAATGTTAAAATTCCAAAATATACAGGAGTTATAGCTTCTAAATATATGAAATAATGGAGGTAAAGGTTTTGAATAAAGAAAAAATTACAATGGCAACAGTAGTAGGTATTGTATGTATATTACTAGTATCTGTTATGTTTGCACAGTTTAGAACTGTTGAAGAAACTGATATAGAAGGAATAGAAGTAGCAAGAGAAGAAGAACTAAGAACAATGATAGCTAGTTGGAAGGCAAAATATGAAGAAACCTCACAAAAAGTTCAAGAAACAAATAAAAAAATAAATGAATACCAAGAAAAAGCAGAATCAGTAGAAGAAACAGCAAATCTTTTAAATGAGGAATTAGCACAAACAAATATGCTAGTAGGAAAAACAGATGTAACAGGAGAAGGAATAATAGTACATTTATCAGATAATGAAAATAAGCAAATAGAAGAAAAGGACTTATTATATTTAATAAATGAATTAAGACTAGCAGGGGCAGAGGCAATATCTATAAACGATAAAAGAATAGTAAATATGACAGAAATAGTGAGTGTTAATGAAACAATATTAATAAATACAGAGAGAGTAACCGCACCATACACAGTAAAAGCAATTGGAAATCAAAAATATTTATCAAGTGCACTTAGTTTAAAAAATAGTGGATATATAGACATATATACAAGTTTAGGAAAAACTATAAGTATGTCTGTGGAAAAAAACATAAAAATATTAGCATATAACAGTGGAAACAATTTAATGAAATTCAAATATGTAAAGGAGGCTAAATAAAATGATACTTATAGCAATAATAATAGGCTGTATAATAGGAGCAATAATAGGAATTAATATTCCAACAATTCCATATACATACTCAGGATATTTGGCAATAGCAATAGTAGCAGCACTAGATTCAGTATTTGGAGGTATAACATCTACGTTAAAGAAAAACTTTGATATGAAAATATTTATTTCTGGTTTTTTTGTAAATGCAATATTAGCAATGGCACTTACATACTTAGGGGAGAAGCTAAATGTTGATATATATTTAGCAGCAGTAATTGTATTTGTAGGAAGAATGTTTAACAATTTAGGAACAATACGTAGATACTATGTAGAAAAAATAACAACAAGAAAAATAATAGCAAAAGCAGAAGCGACAATAAAAGAGGCAAATGAAGAAAATAAATAATAAAAAACACGCAGGATATATCTTGCTATGGAAGAAATGGCCTTAGGTAAAGATGTGTCTATGTCAGTAATAAAAACAAGATAAAAGTCAATAGAAAAAGTTATATTAATTTACATAAGATAGCAAAATAAAACAGCATTACAAAAATATTACAAAAATATTACAAAAATATAACATTTTCTATTGACTTTTTTTGCAAAATATAATATTCTATGTAATAAATAAAACATAAATAAAGATGGGGGAATTACTTTGGCGATAGGTGATATTATTGTAGGTATTGACATTGGCACTTCTAAAGTAAGTTTAGTAGTTGGAGAAGTCAATAACTTTAATCAAATTGAAGTAATTTGCAATACAGAGCATAAATGTGATGGAATAAAGAAAACAAAAATAGTAGACGAAGATGAAGTAGCACTTTCAATTTCAAAAGCATTAGAAGAAGCAGAAAAAGAAACAGACTTTAAAATAAATTCTTCATATGTTATAGTTCCAGGAAAATATATAACAATTGTGCAAAATAGTATTGTAAAAGAAGCAAAAGATAAATACGCAGGAATATCAGTAAAAGACGTTTCATCTGCAATTATGCAAGTAAAGGATGTTGAAATACCAGAAGGAAAAGTTATGATAGATATTGTAACTGACAAATTTATATTAGAAGATGGAAAGATCGTTTCTGATCCAGTTGGAAATTTAAGTTCAAATTTTACATTAAATGCACAAGTAATACTTGCAGAAAAGGACTATATAAAGCAACTTGCAAATATATTCAGAAAAGCAGGACTAGAAGTGGATGGTTATGTACCTATAACACTAGCAGAAAGAAATTTAATGTTAGATAACAATGAACTAGTAGATAATGTAATGCTATTAGATATAGGAGCAGGAAACACAGAAATAGGAGTATTTGAAGCTAACGGTTTCGTTTACACAAATACAATACCTTTAGGAGGAAAAAATATAACATCAGACATTTCATTAGTATTAAATATTTCAGAAGAAGAAGCAGAAAAATTAAAAAAACAATATGGACTAGCAATGAAATCTTATATAGATAATGATAACGAAATTATATTAAACACATATAAAGGTGATGGCAAAACAAAAGCAATAAGAAGTTCAGAGCTAATAGAAATAATAGAAGCAAGAATAGAAGAAATATTTGCATTAGTTAATAAAGATATAGCAGCACAAGGACTAAAGCAAAAAATAAATAATGTAATAATAACAGGTCAAGGAATAGCAAATATAAATAAAAGTGATGTAGCAGGAAAAGTTATACTAAATATTCCAGTAAAAGTAGCAACAGGAAGGCTAATAAGTACAGCAAGACCAGATTATAGAACATCATATGCACTAGTAAGATATATAGCAGCAAGACCATTTGCAAAATCAGTATCAAGTAGTGTAGATTCAAATACAAAAGAGAACATTTTACAAACAATATTTGAAAGAATTAAAGAGTTCTTTTATTCATAGCTTAAAGTTAGAAAGTTTGATATAAGCTTTTATACTAAAAATATCTAACTAAGAGTTAATAAATTATAAAAGTGAAAAATAAAAACCAGAAGTTAAAAGGTAAAGGGAAGAGTATAGGAATCAGGAAAAACCTTCGAAGAAATTACTAAAAATCCAACCTCCAACCTCCAACTTCCAACTTCAAATATAAAAGGAGGAAAATATAATGTACGTAGATGGGGCAGAAGAAAATACAATGTTAGACGGAACAGCAACAATAAAAGTAATAGGTGTAGGAGGAGCAGGAAACAATGCTGTAAATAGAATGGTAGACTCTGGAATAAAAGGAGTAGAATTTATAGCAGTAAATACTGATAGACAAGCTCTATTATTATCAAAAGCAGGTTCTAAAATTCAAATAGGAGAAAAAATAACAAGAGGTTTAGGAGCAGGAGCAAATCCTGATATTGGAGCACAAGCAGCAGAAGAAAGCAAAGCAGAAATACAAGAAGTATTACGTGGAGCAGATATGGTATTTGTTACAGCCGGAATGGGTGGAGGAACAGGAACAGGTGCAGCGCCAATAGTAGCAGCATGTGCAAAAGAAATGGGAATATTAACAATAGGTGTTGTTACAAAACCATTCACATTCGAAGGTAAAAAACGTTTATCACAAGCAGACCGTGGAGTAGAAAGCCTAAAAGGAAAAGTAGATACATTAGTAGTGATACCAAATGATAAATTATTACAAATAATAGATAGAAAAACATCAATAGTAGAAGCTTTCAAAATGGCAGATGACGTATTAAGACAAGGTGTACAAGGTATATCAGACCTAATTGCAGTACCAGGTTTAGTAAACTTAGACTTTGCAGATGTTAAAACAATAATGTTAAATACAGGAATAGCACACATGGGAATAGGTAGAGCATCAGGAGAAAGCAGAGCAGAAGATGCAGCAAAACAAGCAGTACAAAACCCACTACTAGAAAGCTCAATAGAAGGAGCAAGAGGAGTTATCATCAACATTACAGGTGGAGCAAACTTAGGATTACATGAAGTAAACACAGCAGCAGAATTAGTACAAAGAAGTGTAGATCCAGAAGCAAATATAATCTTTGGTGCAGTAATAGATGAAAGCTTAGATGATGATATAGTAATAACAGTAATAGCAACAGGATTTGAAAAAGAATCAGGAACAGTAGCATCAAATGTAAGTAGCATAGTAGATAGAGCATGGGGAGAAAAAATAAACTCAATACCAGCTCCAATAGATAACACAAATTCTGCAAACGACTTAGACATTCCTTCTTTTTTAAGAAATAAAAATAAAGGTATAAAATAATAAAGAAAAATATAACATTATAAAATAAAAAGTAAAAAACAAAAAGAAATAATCTAAAAATGTAGATTATTTCTTTTTTTCGTGTCCAAGAAATGACACAAAATTTAAAACAAAAGAGCTATACTAAATAAAAATTAAGTGTTAAATAATCCATCTTTCATATTGATATATTAAAATAAAAATCAAAACCTGCAAGACAAAAAGGATTCCCCTGCCTCAAAGGGCTGTCGGTATTTAATTTTTATTTTAATATATCAATACAAAAGATTACTCTACACGATTTAAATACGTCTATTCTAATATTACATTGAATTTTAAACTTTGCATGTCTAGAAGGAGATCAAAATGACTATTTACCTAGATGTTGTACTAATAGAAAACCTAATAATGAACTACATCATACTATTTGCAACAGGTTACATATTAAAAATAAAATTAAACCATATAAGGTTAATTTTATCAGCTTTATTAGGTGGAATATATTCTATACTCGCATATATGGAAATATTACCAATATACACAAACTTTCTTATGAAAATATTACTTTCAGTTGTAATGGTATATTTAGCATATAATGCCAAGAATATAAAATTATTATTAAAACAAATTACCATTTTCTATTTAACATCATTTGTATTTGGAGGTTGTAGTTTTGCATTATTATACTTTATAAAACCCCAAGAAATATTAATGAAAAATGGAATGCTAATAGGTACATACCCATTAAAAATTGCAGTACTAGGAGGAATAGTTGGATTCACTATAAGTGTTATAGCATTTAAAGTAGTCAAACGTAGGTTAAATAAAAAGGATATGTTTTGTGATATTACTGTCTTTGTTGGAGAAAAAAATATAAAAACAAAAGCAATGATAGATACAGGAAATATGTTAAAAGATCCAATAACAAGAATACCTGTAATAGTAGTAGAAAAAGATATTTTATATCAAATAATTCCATATAAAATATTAGATAATTTAGAAGAAATAATAGGAGGTGAAATATCAAATGAAATATATGAAGAAGAAGTAATTAAGTACATATCAAAATTTAGAGTAATACCATTTACTTCACTAGGAAAAGAAAATGGTATGTTATTAGGACTAAAAGTAAAAAAAGTAATAGTAGAAATAGATTTTAATGAAGAAGAAATAAAAGATGTAATTATTGGAATATATAATAAAAAGTTAAGTAAAAAAAATAAATATAATGCTTTAATAGGATTAGATATAATAGAAAGGAGTGGCGAGAGTGAATATACTACAAGCATTAGTAAGTAGCATAAATACAATATATGCAAAATTCATAAATGAAGATGAAATAGAAAATATGCCAATATATTATATAGGGGGGAGTAGTAACCTTCCACCACCATTAACATCAGAAGAAGAGGAAACTTTGCTTAATGAGCTAGAAGAAGGAAAGTTAGAAACAAGGCAAAAATTAGTAGAGCGTAACTTAAGATTAGTAGTGTACATAGCAAAAAAATTTGAAAATACAGGAGTAGGACTAGAAGACTTAATATCAATAGGAACAATAGGACTAATGAAAGGAGTAAATACATTTAATACTGGAAAAAATATAAAACTTGCCACATATGCATCAAGATGTATTGAAAATGAAATATTAATGTATTTAAGAAGAAGTAATAGAATAAAAGGAGAAATTTCTATAGATGAGCCATTAAACCAAGATGGAGATGGAAACGAACTTTTATTATCAGACATATTAGGAACAGAACCAGACATAACCTCAAGAAGAATAGAAGACGAAGTAGATAAACAACTTCTAAAAGCATCAATAGAAAAACTAAATAGCAGAGAAAGAAATATAATGGAATTAAGATTTGGCTTTATAAGTGGAGACGAAAAAACCCAAAAAGAAGTAGCAGACATGCTTCGGGATATCACAAAGTTACATATCAAGGTTAGAAAAGAAAATAATATCAAAAATGAAAAAAGATATAATGAGTAAGACAGGATAGGTATTTATGCCATGGATTTTCACTACTTTATAATAAGGAATATATATTATAATTTAAAATTCTATAAAAGAATAGACAAAAATATAAAAACATGCTACAATAGCATTATGTTAATAATTTGAACCGAAAAATATAATTATAGGAGGTTAAAACATGGCACGAACATATACACAATTGCAACAGGAAAAGAGTTTTGAAGAATTAAAAGAATTTGAAATAGAGGTATTGGAGCGGTATGCTACAAGTGACTATGTGGTATCACAGAAAGATGTAGCAAGAGATAACAATATAACATTAAGTTGTTTTAAAAGAATTAAAGAAGATGCTATAATACATGTATACATTTCCAGAGAAATGGTTGAAGCAATTAGAAACAAAGCGATTACCAAATCTGAAATGCGAATTCAGCAATCGTCTGGCAAATGTGTTCTTTATTATGATAGATTACTAAAACAACGTGAAGAATTTTTAGTAACTGGAATATCAAAAGTTCAAATAAAATGTATAGCAGAAGATGTAGCAAATAACCCTTTTAAGCCTATCAAATATTTTAAAAAGAAATATAATTTGGAATCAGACCGTTTAGTAAGGCTGATTTTGAAGATTGCAATTGTTGAAAACATAGTATCAGATGAAACTATGGAACTAATCATAAAAAGAAGTTTAGACTGTTGTTTACACGGAAGAGTAAAATATAAAGTAAAAAAAGTCTTTGATGAATTTCGTAAAGAAAGAGAAACAAATAAAAGCTCTCAGTAATACTGGGAGTTTTTATTGTTGAATACAGTCGAACAATAATTGAATAGAAAGACCATTGTTTGGAAATAATGAAACTACAAGATAATTCCAAAGGAGGTTTTTTCTTTGATAAGAAAAGTAGAAATATGTGGAGTAGACACTTCAAAACTACCAGTACTATCATCTGAAGAAAAAAATGAACTATTAATCAAAATAAAAAATGGGAATGAACAAGCAAGAGATATATTTATAAATGGTAATTTAAGATTAGTATTAAGTGTAATTAAAAGATTTTATGGAAGAGGAGAAAATGTAGACGACTTATTTCAAGTAGGATGCATCGGTTTAATAAAAGCAATGGATAACTTCGACTTAAGTCAAAACGTACAATTTTCAACCTATGCAGTACCAATGATAATAGGAGAAATACGAAGATACTTAAGAGACAATAACCCAATAAGAGTAAGCAGGTCAATAAGAGACTTAGCATATAAAACGCTAGCAGTAAAAGAAAGAATAATAAAAGAAACTCAAAGGGAACCAACAATAGAAGAAATAGCAAAAGAACTAGGAGTAGATAAAGAAGAAATAGCATTTAGTTTAGATGCAATACAAGAACCAATATCACTTCAAGAGCCAGTATATGGAGATGGAACAGAAAAACTATATATATTAGACCAAGTAAGTGACACAAAAAATACAGACGAAAACTGGGCTGAAAACATAACAATATTAGAAGCAATGAAAAAGCTAAACGAAAAAGAAAAGTCAATAATAAATAAACGTTTCTTTGAAGGAAGAACACAAATAGAAGTAGCAGACGAAATAGGAATATCACAAGCACAAGTATCACGTTTAGAGAAAAGTGCTATAGAGCATATAAAAAGAATATATAAATAAAATATAAAGGAGAGCAATATGCATATAAGGGAGCAAAAGGTATAGAACTTGAACATTTGGAAGCTTACATTATAGGAATAAAATAATCAAAAAGACTAATATGAATATAATTTTATTTATATTAGTCTTTTTATAATGAAATTAAAATATTATTTATTAATAAATAATATTTATAAAAAAAGAGAAAGTTTTTCATTATTATATAATATAATAGTATAAAGGAGAAAATGTTATGGGGCAAAAAGGATTAGATTTTAAACATAAAGAAGTAATTAATATAAAAGATGGAAAAAGGCTTCGGATATGTTCAAGATGTATGTGCAGATTTAGAAAACGGAAATATAACCTCTATAATAGTTCCAGGAAGCAATAAAATATTAAGTGTATTTTCAAGTAGTAATGATATAGTAATTCCATGGCAGAATATAAAGTGTATAGGGGATGATGTTATATTAGTAGAAATATAAAATTATAAAAATAAAATATATTACTTCCTTCACGCTGGTTGTTACTATGTTGTAGTGCAAACAGTAAAATGAAACAAAGACATCCAGAAATTACCACAAAAAAATGCTTGCAATAATATAAAAATTATGTTAATATTATAAATGTAGCACGAAGATAAAGGCACTAAATAAAAAACGACAAAATATTTTAAAATTTTTTAAAATATTTCAAAAAATGTATTGACTTTATAATTTATTCATGGTATTATAAAAAA
>CANSJQ010000021.1 GCA_947647275.1 uncultured Clostridiaceae bacterium
TATAAGCCCTTTTAGGGCAAGTTCAAACCACGCGTTTTACACGTGGTTATGATTTCTTTTTTTCCTTAGGAATAATAACATTTTTGTTTTCTTTTTTCTCTTTAGGTTTTTCAATATCAATATGATCATACACAGGTGAAATATTTAAATTATTTCCACCAGAAACTACTTCTATTTTTTTATTCTTTTTTTCTTCCATAACATACCTCACAAAATTATATTCTCATTTTCTATAATGATAGTCTACTATATAAATTAGGAAAAAACAAGTATAGAAGATAAAATTTAGTAAAAAACTTGCAAAAATTATGTAAATGTTTTATAATACTAATAATGTAATTGAAACTTATTAACAATATCATTTTATGAAAAGAGAGGTAGAAAATGAGCAAAAAATTTTTGATATTTTCTTGGGTAATGGCTGTAATTTTAGCCTTAATATGTTTTATACCACTATTTTATGGAACTCGAGCTCCCATAATATTATATATATGTTTAATTATATGGGATATAGTAGCAGCAAAAAAACAAGACAATATTTTCAATAGAAAAGACCTTATGGTCTTTTTCTATTGAAAATGTTATATTGCAATGCTATAATATTAATAGTTAAGTTTAAGAAAAGAGGAATAAAAAATGTACGAACAATTTGGAATAAGTGAGAAAATAGAAAAATTATGCACAAAATCAGAACAAGATGTGGAAAATGTATTTAAACAAATAGATAATACTTGTGAATATAATTCCCTAAAAGTATTAAAAGCATTTCAAAATAATAATATATCAGATATTCATTTTAATAGCACAACAGGTTATGGATATTCAGATATAGGAAGAGAAGCAATAGAAAAAGTATATAGCCAAATTTTCAAAGCAGAAGATAGCTTAGTAAGAAGCCAATTTATTTCAGGAACACATGCACTAACAGTAGCACTATTCGCATTTTTAAGGCCAGGAGATACAATGCTTAGTATAACTGGCTTACCATATGATACATTGCATGAAGTAATAGGAATAAAAGAAAATCCAAGCTCACTAAAATCTTATAATATAAATTATGACCAGATAGATTTAGTAAATAATGACTTTGATTACGAAAAAATACAAAAAAGATTAAAAGAAAGCAAAGTAAAATTAATAGAAATACAACGTTCAAAAGGATATAGCACAAGAAAAAGTATAACCATAGAACAATTAGAAAAAGTAATAAAGATAATAAGAGAAGTTGACAAAGAAGTAATAATAATGGTAGATAACTGTTATTGTGAATTTGTAGGCAAAGTAGAACCAATAGAAGTAGGAGCAGATATAGCAGTAGGCTCACTAATTAAAAACTTAGGTGGAGGAATAGCACCAAATGGAGCTTACATAGTAGGAAGAAAAGACTTAATAGAACTTGCAGGAGAAAGACTAACAGCACCAGGAGAAGGAAAAGAAGTAGGCCCAACACTAGGAATAAATAAATCAATATTGCAAGGGTTATTTTTTGCACCAAATATAGTAGCCTCAAGCCTAAAAACAGCAGTACTAGCAAGTAAAATGTTAGAAACATTAGGATATAAAACAGAGCCAAAATATGATGCAAAAAGAGCAGACATAGTACAAACAATAGAATTTGGAGCACCTAAAAAACTAATAAAATACTGCCAAGGAATACAAATGGGTTCACCAATAGAATCAAGCTCAGTACCAGAACCATGGGACATGCCAGGATATACCGACAAAGTAATAATGGCAGCAGGAGCCTTCACACAAGGCTCATCAATAGAACTTTCATGCGATGGACCAATCCGCCCACCATACGTAGCATTTATGCAAGGAGGGCTAACATACCAGTATGGAAAGTTAGGAATACTGAAAGCTATACAAATGTTAGAAGAACAATAAAATAATTACCTAAAAAGAGACTATCATAATAGATGGTCTCTTAACTTTTATATATTATAAGGTGAATTGGTAAAAATAAATATAAACATTTATTTGATCTATACTTTATTTTTTTGCCAGTATATGATAAAATTGCAATTGAAAACAATGATAAGATATAATAATTAAGAAATTTAATATAAGAAGGAGAAATATGAAAGTTGTTGTGATAGGTCGGAGGACCAGCGGGAATGATGGCTGCTATATCGGCAGCCAAGAGTGGAAATGAAGTCACATTATTAGAAAAAAATAATATGTTAGGAAAAAAACTATTAATAACAGGTAAAGGAAGATGCAATATAACAAGTTCTTTAGAAATGGACGAGTTTATAAAAAATATTCCTGGAAATGGTAGATTTTTATATAGTAGTTTTGAAAATTTTACAAATAAAGATATAATTAAAATGCTAAAAGAAAATGGAGTAAAAGTAAAAGAAGAAAGAGGAAATAGAATATTTCCAATAAGTGATAAATCTATTGATGTAAGAAATGCATTTGAAAAAGAACTTAAAAAAAATAATATAAAAATAATACTAAATGCAAAAGTAAATAGAGTAATTGTAGAAGATGTAAAAGTAATAGGGGTAGAATTAGAGAATAAAGAAAAAATAGAAGCACAAAAAGTTATAATAGCAACAGGAGGAAAGAGCTATCCATTAACTGGGTCAACAGGAGATGGATATAAAATGGCAAAAGAATTAGGCCATACAATTACTGAAATAAAACCTTCTTTAGTTCCAATTACTATGTCAAACAATAAAAAAATAGAAAGACAAACTATTTCTAAATCTGAATATGAAACATCATTAAACTTATGCAAAAGTATGCAAGGTTTAAGTTTAAGAAATGTAGCAATAGAAATTATAGATGATAGTAAAAATAAAAAAATATATGAAGATTTTGGAGAAATGTTATTTACACATTTTGGAGTATCAGGGCCAATAATATTAAGTGCAAGTAGCCATTTGTTACGCTACAAAAATATAAAAGAATTGTTAATAGATGGTAGAATACTATTAAAAATAGATTTAAAACCAGCATTATCACAAGAAAAATTAAATGCTAGAATTTTAAGAGATTTTGAAGCAAATAAAAATAAAGAAATAAAAAATATCCTAAATGAATTACTACCACAAAAGTTAATTATGCCAGTAATTAATTTACTAGGTATAAATGAAAACAAAAAAGTAAACAGTATAACAAAAGAAGAAAGATTAGAATTAGTAAAAATATTAAAGAATTTTACTATAACACTATCAGGTTTTAGAGGAATAGAAGAAGCAATAGTAACAGCAGGAGGAATAAAGATAAAAGAGATAAACCCAAAAACAATGGAGTCAAAAATAGTACAAGGGCTATACTTTGCAGGAGAGTTAATAGATGTAGATGCATATACAGGAGGCTTTAACCTACAAATAGCATACTCAACTGGATATACAGCAGGAATAAATTAAATGTCGCAATTAGGGACAGTCCCTAATTGCGACATTATTATGTGTATGCTTTAAAAATTAGCAACATCCACAACCATTGTTATTGTTTCCACAACAACAGAATATTAATATAAATATAACTATAATCCAGATGCAATCACATCCACCGAATCCGCATCCACAACCTCTATTTTCTGGCATAACTTTTCCCTCCTTTCAAAGTACTTTTCAAAACTTAAATTATGTTTTAAGAAGTATAAAACTTCATTTAAGGAAAACTAACAACCACAGTTGTTACATCCACATCCGCAGTTATTGCCGCAACCACAGAAAAGTAGTAAGAATAGGATAATAAACCAAAGAATTTCACTATTACCTAAGCAACAATTTCCCATTTTTAAGTACCTCCTATATTGATTTTGTATTGTTCTTTCGTATGGTATATACTATTCGAAATTTAAAAAAGTGTTACAAAATAGAATTTAGTATTTAATGTTTTTCACTACTCTATAGTAAAAAAATAATATACAATACTTGAAAAATAAATTTTGAAAAAAATATGTACAAATCAAACATTTTAGTGATATAATTTGTGCACAAGGTAAAAGTAATAAAACGGAGGAAAAAGACGTGGGAAATATTGTATTATTAGATGATTTAACAATAAATAAAATAGCAGCAGGAGAAGTAGTAGAAAGACCAGCATCAGTCGTAAAAGAATTAGTAGAAAACTCAATAGATGCAGGAGCAACAAGTATAAATGTAGAAATAAAAAATGGAGGAATTTCATATATACGTATAACTGATAATGGAAAGGGAATAATGCCAGATGATATGGAAATGGCATTTGAACGTCATGCAACAAGTAAAATAAGGTCAGCAGATGATTTAGAAACAGTTAAATCTATGGGGTTTAGAGGTGAGGCATTAGCAAGTATTGCATCAATTGCAAAAGTAGAAATGAAATCTAAAACTGAAGAAAATGAAATAGGTTATGAAGTTATAGTAGAAGGAGGAAATATTATTTCTACTAATGAAGTAGGATGTCCAAAAGGAACTACAATAACAGTACAAAACTTATTTTATAACACACCTGTTAGATATAAATTCTTAAAAAAAGATTTTACAGAAGGTGGTTATATAGAAGATGTTATGACCAGAATAGCATTAGTAAACCCTAATATAGCAATAAAATTAATAAGTTCAGGAAAAACAATTATACAAACTACTGGAAATGGAGAATTAAAATCAGTAGTATACAGTATATATGGAAAAGAAATAGCAGAAAACATATTAGATGTAAACTATGAATACGAGGGAATTAAAGTAAGTGGTGTAATAGGAAAACCATCTATTTCACGTTCAAATAGGTCAAACCAATTATTCTTCGTAAATAAAAGATATATAAAAGATAAAGTACTAACAAGTAGTGCAGAACAAGCTTTTAAAGGAATGATAACAATAGGAAAATTTGGATTTTTAATTTTAAATTTAGAAATGAATCCACAAAAAGTTGATGTTAATGTACATCCAGCAAAACTAGAAGTAAGGTTTGAAGAAGAAAGTAAAGTATTCAAAGCAGTATATCATGCCATAAAAGACAGTTTACTAAAAGGAGACTTAGTATCAAATCCAGAAAGAGAATATAATAAAGAAGAAACAAAAACAATAGAAAAAGAAGATAATAATGGAGGATTATTTAAAAGAGGACAAGAAGTAGAAAAAGCAAATAATAATGTAATTGCAGATTTATATGAAAAAAGGCAGAACAATACAAGTAAAACAAATACAGTAAATGTAAATAGTGGTTATGAAAGCCTAATGAATAAAATGGCAGAAATGCAAAAAAGTATCGAAACATATAAAAAAGGTGGAGAATTAAAGGAAGAAGAGGCAGAGTATAAAGAAAATATAATAGAAGATTTATCCAAAGTAGAGAAAACAAATATGGATGAAACACAAGTTATAAAAACAATTTCTGAAATAGAAGCTAATGCAGAAGAACAAGATTTAGAAAAAACACAAGTAATAAACATGCAAGAAGTGCTAGAAAAAGCAAAACAATTAGAAAATATAAAAATGGAGCCAAGTGGAAACTTTGATGAAATGTATACATCTGTATTTGGTTCAATGCCAGTAAAAGAAGAAGTAAAACAAGAAGAAAAAATAGATACTTTAGAAGAAGCCAAAATTACAACAGGAGAAGCAATATCAATATTTGAAGATAAACAAAATGAAAAATATATACCAAAATATAAATTTATAGGAATTGCTTTTTCAACATATATAATAGTAGAATTAGATAAAGAAATATATATAATAGACCAACATGCTGCACATGAAAGAATAATGTATGAAAGAATAAAAGAAAATTATTATAATGAAGACCAAAAAGATTCACAACTAATGTTACTTCCAGATGTAATAACATTAACACATAAAGAAATGGACATAGCAAATGAAAATATAGAAATGTTTAGGAAGGCAGGATTTACCTTAGAAGAATTTGGGGAAAATACAATGAAATTAACTGGTGTTCCAAATGTATGTATAGACCTAGACACCAAAGAATTATTCTTAGAAACTTTAGATGAAATAAACACAGTAGCAAGAACAGCAAAACAAGAAATAGAAGAAAAATTTATAGCAACAGTAGCATGTAAGGCAGCAGTAAAAGCTAATATGGCATTAAGCAAAGAAGAAGTAGATAGTCTAATGGAAAAACTATTAAAACTTCCAAATCCATTTACATGTCCACATGGAAGGCCAACTGCAATAAGAATGAGTAAAACAGACATAGAAAAGAAATTTTCAAGAAGATAAGATATTAGAAGGAGAAAAAATATGAATATATTTATAATGCTTGCAATATTATTTGTAAATGTAGTAGCAATAACACTAATATATCAATTTATAAAAAGATTACCTAAAATGGAAAAAATTATATTTATAGGAATCAGTTTTGCAATAATGTATGTTGCAGTTTCAATTAGCTATTGGATAAGTGGCTTTGGAATAGAAGAAACTGTAAACGAAGCACTTAAAAGCTTTATAATATACATATTTGTTCCAGTAAATGTAATAATATTAGTTCCATTTGTAGCAAGAAAATATTATAAACTAAGACAAAATGAGATAGATAAAGCAGATTTAATAAAAAGAATAATAATAGTTTCAATAATAGGTGTTATTATATTAGCAGTTCAAACAATATATTTTAAACAAATAAAGAAAAATATTGAATCAATGAAACCAACAATGACATTAGATGGTGAATCAGAAAATGAAAAACCAAGCAAGCCAATGGAAAATACATTAACAAATGAAGAAATACAAAAAAGAGAAGAATATAATAATAGTATAAAGATAATTAATGATAAAATAAACTCAGAAATATTAAATCAAGAAGGAAAAAGTAATTAATACAGCAAATCACAAAGTGGTTTACAATAACTTGAAAGGTGTAGATTATGCAAAAACAAAAAGTAATTGTAATAGGAGGCCCTACAGCTTCAGGAAAAACAAGTCTATCAATTGAACTTGCAAAAAAAATAAATGGAGAAATAATATCAGCAGATTCAATGCAAATATATAAAGATATGAACATAGGAACTGCAAAACCAGAAAAAGAAGAAATGCAAGGAATTAAGCATTATATGATAGACTTTATAAGTCCAGAAGAAAGATATAGTGTTGCAGACTATAAAACACAAGTTAAAAAGAAGATAAAGGAAATTTTAGAAAAAGGCAAAATTCCAATAGTAGTTGGAGGTACAGGCTTATACATAGAAACACTTATATATGAAATAGAATTTTTTAGTATAGAAACAGATTTAGAATACAGAAAAGAACTAGAAAAAATTTCAGAAGAAAAAGGTCTAGAATACTTATATAATAAAGCACAAGAAATAGATAAAACTGCAATGGAAAAGATAAGTGCAAATGATAAAAAGAGAATTTTAAGAGTATTAGAATTGTATCATGAAACAGGAAAGACAAAAACACAGTTAGACAAAGAATCAAGAAAAGAACCAGAATATGATTATAAACTTTTTGCAATAGATATGGATAGAAGTATTCTTTATGATAGAATAAATAAAAGAGTAGATATAATGCTAGAAAAAGGTTTAGTACAAGAAGTTAAAAATATATGTGAAAAATATAATAAATTTCCAACAGCAATGCAAGGGCTAGGTTATAAAGAAGTGGTAGAGTATTTAGAAGGACAAGTTACATATGAAGAAATGATAGAAAAAATTAAAACAGAGTCAAGAAGATATGCAAAAAGACAACTTACCTGGTTTAGAAAATATGAAAATTTAACATGGCTTAATGGATTAGAAAGTACAGACAAAAATATTGACATTATCATTAATAAATATAATAATTAAATGAAGGAATGATAAAAAAGTGAAAAAAAGTAAAAATAAAAATAATGTAAAGTATATAGTATTATTAATACTTGCACTATTATTACTTATATATATTGTTTATGCAATTATTAATTTAATATTAAAGCCAACAGCCACGTTTTTAGTTGAAAATGGAAAAATATCATTTGAGGAAACTGTTCAAGGCTATATAATTAGAGATGAAACAGTTATAAAAGGACAAAACTACAAAAATGGTATATCTCAAATAAAATCAGAGGGTGAAAAAGTAGCAAAAGGAGAAGCAATATTTAGGTATTATACAAAAGGAGAAGAAGGTTTACTAAAAAAAATAGGTGAATTAGATATTAAAATACGTGAGGCTATGGAAAAAGAAAATGACATATATAATGGGGATATAAGAACATTAGAAAACCAAATACATAAAAGAATATATGAAATAAGTGGTGTAAATAACCTTCAAACAATAAAAGAATCTAAAACAGAATTAAATAATACAATAACTAAAAAGGCTAAAATAGCAGGAGAAAAAAGCCCTTCAGGGTCATATTTGAAACAATTAATAGATGAAAGAAGCAGTTATGAAAATCAACTAAATAGTGGATCAGAATACTTAGAGGCTACAAGGTCAGGAGTAGTATCATATAGAGTAGATGGCTTAGAGCAAGTACTTACTCCTTCAAATTTAGCATCACTTAGTAAATCAATGCTTAAAGACCTAAAACTAAAAACAGGAGAAATAGTAGCTACTAATGAAGAAAGTGGAAAAATAATAGATAACTTTTATTGTGAAATAGCATGTATACTAAAAAATGAAAATTTAGAAGCCGCAAATATAAAAGTTGGAAGCAATTTGAAATTAAGGTTATCCAATGCTACTGAATTAACAGCAAAAGTAGAATACATAGTAGCAGAAGACGAAGGAGAAAGCATAGTAGTATTAAAAATAGATAAATGTGTAGAAGATTTAATAAATTATAGAAAAATATCTTTTGATATAATATGGTGGAGTGAAAGCGGACTAAAAGTTCCAAATTCAGCTATAAGATATGAAGAAGATATGGCCTATATTGTAAGGAAAAGAGTAGGATACACAGATAACATATATGTAAAAGTATTAAAACAAAATGAAAATTATTCTATAATAGAAAATTATACAAGAGATGAACTAATAGAAAAAGGAATATCAAAAGAAAAGCTAAATTATAGGAAAACAATTTCATTATATGATGAGTTAGAAATTTAAGGTAAGTGTTCTAATATAGCCTCCATGAGAATACAATTAAACAAAAGTATTCTTATGGAGGTTTTCGTAAAAATGAAAGGTTACTCAATAGAAGAACGTGCGATAGAGCTTGCACAGTATATTATAGATTCAAAAGATACGGTAAGAGGAGCTGCGAAAAAATTTGGTGTAAGTAAATCGACTGTACACACGGAAGTAACACTCAAGAACGGTAAGGAAAAAGGACAAGCAATACCAGAAAGTATTGAGATTAAAGGAGTTTTCTTGAGCGAGAGAAGTCCTGTTGTAAAGTTAGGATTGGTAATTAAATAAAACTAAAAATAAAGTGATTTGCATTAACTTTTGTAGATTACTTTATTTTTATGAAGATTTGTGATAAAATGTGTTCAAGTGAAGGAGATGGAATTATGGCAAGTAAACCAATATACCAAATATATGCAGAATTACAAGAATATGAACCCAAAATATGGAGAAGATTTCAAGTAATGAACGATATAACTGTTGCAAGATTAGCTTATATCTTAATGACATTATTTGAGATGCAAGGAAGTCATTTATATAAATTTGAAGTTTATGAATTAAATAATTTTATTATAAATCATTTAGAACACTATAATAAATATATGAGAGAGTATGATAATGATGTATTCTTTAAAATTGGACAATATGGATGTATATTTGAAGATGATGATATTATTCCTAGATTAGATAAAAGATATAGAGAATTAAAAGATGCAAAGGATATTAAACTAAAACATATATTAGATGAAGAAAATGAAAGAATAGAATTTCAATATGATTTTTGCGATAATTGGAGATTTAATGTTATATTAGAAAAAATATTCCAAGATAATAATATAAAAGGTAAAGATTTACCAAGAGTAATTGAAGGAGAAGGATTTGGAATAATTGAAGACTGTGGTGGAGTGATGGGATTAGAAGACATTAGAGAATCATTTGAAATTAAAAAAGGCGAAGATTATGAAATGTATTCTAACTGGTTAGGGACTGAAAATTTAGATTTAAATATATGTGATTTAGAGGATTTGAATTTTAGATTAAAGAAATTACCTAGAATATTTAAAGAGAGTTATGAATATGGATTAGAACCGACAGAAAGGTCGATAAAACTGTTAGAAAGAGAATATAAATAATTTATATATTTTGGTGGAAAGTGAGAAAATTTATGAAAAATGAAAAAACAGAAGAAATATTAAAAAATGATGGTAAAGTAAATAATGATATTTTTTTAAAAGAAGATACAATTAATAAAATAAAAGAAACAGGAGATATAATAAATATTGGAGCTGGAATTTTAAGTTCTGTTGATCCTGCGTTTTCATTAATACCACTTTTCGTTTATGCTATAAATTGGACATTTGGTTTAGCGAGTCCCGAATATATAGTAAAAAGATTAAATAAAATTAATGAAAAATTAATAAAAAGGAAAATAGAGATAGAAGATTTTAAAAAGGAAATATTGAGTTTATCAGAACACAATGAATATATAGTTTTAAATCATTTAAGAAATATTTTATTAACAGCTATTCCTGAAAACGTTGATATCTATATAGAATTAATTATTGATTTTATAATGAAAAAAGAATATGATGAAAAAGAAACTCTATGTGAGATAGTTAATATGTTAAATAAAAAAGATATACAACTATTGAATATGATAAAAGAATATAGGAGTAATGGAAATAGAGAATATTTCGATAAGAATACAGAAAGAGCACAAAAAGAAAGAATAGAAAATGAAGAAATAGATAAGAATAATAGAACACCAAATTTAGGATTAAAAAAAATAAAATGGGTTAATAGAAATGTAGTGATTGATAGTTCAAACACAATATTTTGGAGAGATTTTGAAAAATATTATGAATTGCAAGCTGGTGAAATGGGGTTTATTTTATTAGGGCAAACTAATGATGAAGAAGGTAATGAATCTAAGGAATGGGCTTATATAGGAAAGTCTTTTATAAAATTACAAAATCTTGGAATACTAGAATTAGACTATATTAACACTACAGGGAATATTAATTCTTTGAATGTAGAAAGATTTCATATAACATTGTTTGGCAATGAATTATTAAAATATATTAAATAAATTTATATAAAACTTTAAAAGTGAAATTTTAAGGTTTTATTTTTTGGACCTAAAATTATACTAAAAGCAATTTTAAAAGGCAGAAAATCGAACATGAAGCAAATAAAAACTAAACGAAAGGAGGATATGCAAATGCAAAAATTAAAAGGATTATGGATTCCAGCAGAAGTTTTATTAAATGAAGAATTATCAGATAAAGAGAAAATAATACTTGCAATTATATTATATTTAAGTGAAGAAACCAAAAGTTGCTTTGCAAGTAATAAATACATTGCTAATATTGTCAATGTAACACACGAAAGAGTATCTAAAATTATAAGTTCATTAAAAGATAAAGGATATATAAGTGTTAAATTAAAATACAAAACAGATAGTAAAGAAATAGAACAAAGACGAATTATGCCTATAATTGAAAACATCAATAGGTATAGTCAAAAAGTTCAAGAGGGTATTGAAGAAAATAACTATTTAGATAGTCAAAAACAACCATACTCTATAGGCGAAAACAACAAAGATATAATAAATAATATAAAAAATAAAAAAATATATAATAATAGTTCGAATAGTAATAAGCAATATAAATCGAACTATAGAGGAAGATATTATACAAACTTTGACTTTACTAAATTATATGCAAATGCAGATGCATTTGTATAAATAAAATCAGCAACTAAAGTAGAGAAACTACTTATGTAGCTGATTTTTTTAGTTAAAGTTGCGAATAGCAATTTTAGCTAAAACCTAAAAAATATGTAGATATTTTTTAGGTAAAGGGGTGTGGGGAAAAATAAATTTT
>CANSJQ010000022.1 GCA_947647275.1 uncultured Clostridiaceae bacterium
CCTGCTACTGCTCCTCCAGCTGCTGGTGCAGCTGCTGCTACTGCAGATACTCCATATTTTTCTTCAATTGCTTTAACTAATTCTGCTAATTCTGCAACTGTTAAAGCGTCAATTTTTTCTAATAATTCTTCTATCATTTTTATTTCCTCCTAAATTTAATTTTGGATTTTACATCCTTTTTGTGATTTAAGTCCACTACTCTTTTTATTTATATTGGGCGATATTTGGTATTTCTTATATGTTATTTCCTACCGATTTAGCCCCTACATATATTACCTAATTTTATATATAATTAAGCATTTTCTTTTTGCATACGTACTTGATCAAGTCCGATTGCAAGTTTTGAAATAGTTCCAAGTAATCCACCTGCAAGCATTCCAAGTAATTCTTGTCTTGATGGTAATTTTGCTAAAGTAATTAATTCTTCTGTTGTCATTACTTTACCTTCTATTATACCACCTTTAATTTTATAAAAGTCATTAGTTTTTGCAAAGTTGTATATTGCTTTTAAAGGATCTAAATATTCTCCTTCTGTTGTTATAACTGCTGTTGGCCCTTCTAAAACTTCGTCTAATGCATTTTCTCCGTTAGTATCTAATGCTCTTTTTATGATGTTATTTTTTATTACTTTGTATTCTGCTTTTGTGTCTCTTAAAGTATTTCTTAAATTTGTTACATCTTCAACTGTTATTCCTCTATAGTCTGTTAAAAGTACTAAATTAGAGCTTTTAAATTTTTCTGCTAATTTACTTACTTCTTCTTCTTTTTGTTTTAATATTGCTTCACTTGCCATTTGTTTTTTCACCTCCTAATATTTATTTGATGTCGGAGGTCAGATGTTAAAGGTCGTATTCTAGTGTAGTCTCTCCGAAGTGCGGGTCGCCTATGAGTCCGACCACTACATCTGTCTTCCATATAAAAAATCTAATCTTTATAGCCATGTTATAGGCATAAAAGACTAGATTTCTTATAAATCTCTTTTCTTTTTATGCCTCGGTAGGACTTATTTTATTGCCTACTTTCTTTGGCTACTATAATTATTTTTGGTCAATATACATTCCAGGTCCCATTGTTGTAGAAATTGCAACAGATTTAATATATTGCCCTTTAGCTGCTGCTGGTTTTGCTTTTATGATAGCATTCATAATTACATCATAGTTTTCAGCTAATTTTTCTACTCCAAATGAAACTTTTCCAAAACCTAAATGAATAATGTTTGTTTTGTCTAATCTGTATTCAACTTTACCTGATTTAATTTCGTTTATAGCTTTTGTTACATCCATTGTAACTGTTCCTGATTTAGGGTTAGGCATTAAACCTTTTGGTCCTAATACTTTACCTAATCTACCTACAACACCCATCATATCTGGAGTTGCTACGATTACATCATAATCAAACCAATTTTCTTTTTCTATTTTTGGTATTAATTCTTCTGCTCCAACAAAATCTGCTCCTGCTTTTTCTGCTTCTTCAGCTTTTGCTCCTTTAGCAAATACTAATACTTTTTGTGTTTTACCTGTACCATTTGGAAGTACTGTTGTACCTCTAACTTGTTGGTCAGCGTGTTTTGAATCTACACCTAGTTTTACATGTAATTCAACTGTTTCATCGAATTTAGCTTTTGGCATCTTTTCGATTAACTCTAGTGCTTCTTTTACATCATATAACTTATTTTTTTCAATAAGTTTTGCACATTCGTCAAATCTTTTTCCCATTTTCTTTCCTCCTTTGGTATTAGCGAAACTTTTAGTTTCTCCCATTTTATTACTAGTCAGCTACTACAACACCCATAGATCTTGCAGTTCCTGCTACCATACTCATTGCTGCTTCTAATGATGCTGCATTTAAGTCTGGCATTTTTTGTTTAGCTATTTCTTCAATTTGAGCTTTAGTTATTGTTCCAACTTTTTCTCTATTTGGTTTTCCTGAACCTTTTTGAACTTTAATAGCTTTTTTGATAAGTACTGCTACTGGTGGTACTTTTGTTATGAATGTAAATGATTTATCTTTATATACTGTTATAACAACTGGTATTATCATACCTGGTTGGTTTGCAGTTCTATCGTTAAATTCTTTTACGAATTGCATAATATTAACACCACTTGAACCTAATGCTGGACCTACTGGTGGAGCTGGTGTAGCTTTACCTGCTTCAATTTGTAATTTTATTAAATTACTAATCTCTTTCTCTGCCATTTCTAGCACCTCCTTTGGTTTTGATGTATATTCACATCATAATATAATTATAGTTTTTTATTTAATTGGAGGTTAGTAATTAGAGGTTAGAAGTTGGATGTTGGAGGTTAGATTTAAGTAATTTCTTTGAAGAAGTTTCCTAAATTCTAACTTCTAACTTCTAACTTCTATTTTCTAACTTCTAACTTCTTATTAACCTAATTAATTTTATCTATTTGTGAAAAATCAACTTCTATTGGAGTCTCTCTTCCAAACATAGATATAGATACTTTTACTTTGTTTTTATCTTTATTTATTTCTTGAACAGTTCCTATGAAACCATCAAATGATCCTCCAGTAATTCTTACTGAATCACCTACTATATAATCAAATTTAATTGATGCTACATCGAAGCCCATTTGTCTAATTTCTTTTTCTGTTAATGGTATAGGGTCTGTTCCTGAACCAACGAAACCTGTAACTCCTCTTGTATTTCTAACTATATACCAAGTTGCTTCTGTTACAATCATTTTTACTAAAACATAACCTGGAAAAACTTTTTTTAGGTTTACTTTCTTTTTGCCTTCTTTTATTTCTATTTGTTCTTCCATTGGAACTACTATTTCAAAAAAATATTCTTCCAATTCTCTGTTTTTTACAGTTTTTTCTAAGTCTGTTTTAACTTTGTTTTCATATCCAGAATATGTATGTACTACATACCATCTTGGTTCAGTATCATAACCTTTTTGGTTTGTTTCTGGTTCTTGTCCTTCTATTATTTTATCTTCTTGAGACATTGGCCTTAAGCCTCCCTTATTCTATTTTTACTACTCTGCTATTTCAGTGTTTGTAGCTTCAGCATTTGATTCTACTGTATTAGTAGTTTCATCTACCTCATTAGTATTATTTTCTACTGAATTTGTAGTTTCAACTATAGATTTTAATTTGTTGATACCATATGTATTCATTTTTTCAAATGCAAAATCTAATACAAATACAGTAACCGCAACTATTAATACTATTACTATAACAGCAACAGTATTATTTACTAATTGTTTTGGTGTTGGCCATATTACTTTTTTTAATTCTGCTTTAAAGTCTTTAAAAAAGTGTTTCTTTTCTTTTTTAACTTTGTTATCTTTTGGCATTTCTTTTCCCCCTTAAAAAGGCTATTATTTTGTTTCTTTATGTGTTGTACGTTTTTTGCAGTATTTGCAGTATTTAACGATTTCTAATCTGTCAGTATTATTTTTTTTGTTTTTTTCTGTCATATAATTTCTTCTTTTACATTCTGTACATTCTAATGTAATTGGTTCTCTTGCTCCTTTTGCAGCCATTCAAAACACCTCCAATGTCTAGTTTCTTTTTTATTTTTAAATATTTTGTCTATTTTAAAAAGCATATGCATTCCACATATGCTTTAATATTTTACCATATACTTACTTATAAGTCAATATATAGAATCAATTTTTTACATTTTTTTGGTAACTTTTTATATCATTTTCATTAGCTTAGGAATAATCTGTTTTTTCCTTGATAAAATACCTTTTCTATATATACCTTGATGAATTCTATCTATATCCATTGCATCTTTTAATATGTCTTTTGCACCTTCTGTATAAAGAACATATGAACCTTTTCTTACAATATCTGTTAAATATAATATAAGCATTGAATATCCTCTTACTTCTCTTATTTTCTCCATTGCTTCTATATATTTTTCTTTATCTTCTAATAATTTCTCTGCCTCTAATGTAAATACTTGTGCAACTCCTACTTTTCTATTATCTATTTGGAAGATTTTTAAATCAGATGTAACTATTTCTTCAGTGGTTTTAGATGAAATATCTGTTCCTTTTCTAAACATTTGCATTACAAATTCTTCTGTATTTATTCCTGAAATTTCAGTAAGACTTTCTACTGCTTCTTTATCATACTCTGTTGTTGTTGGACTAGTTAAATTTAATGTATCTGACATTATTCCTGCTATCATTATTCCTGCTATTTTTTTTGGTATCTCTGTCCTAGCTTCTTTATACATCATATATACAATTGTATTTGTACTTCCTACTCCCATATTTCTGAAATTAATTGGTTTAGAGGTTGTTAAGTCTCCTATTTTATGATGATCTACTATTTCTATAATTTCGGCTTCTTCTAGTCCTATAGCACTTTGTTCTAACTCATTATGATCTACTAAAATGACTTTTTTCTTGTTTTTCTTTTTTATATCTGTAATTCTAATTAGCCCATCACATTTTCCTCTTTCATTAATTACAGGATAATTGTTATAACCTTTTTTACCGCTTTTATCTAGTAATGTGTCTAAATAATCTGATTTTCTTATACTTTCAATTCTAGCATCATTTAATAATACTTTTATATATGCACTTAAATTTATTAATTTTGCAGTATAAAAAGAATCATATTGTGTAAGCATTACATTAACATTATTTTTAATAGCCATTTGTTTTTGTTCTTCTGTTAATGTTTTGCCTCCTGTTAGTATTAATAAACCTACTTTACTTTGTATTGCATAATCTATAACTTGACTTCTATCTCCTACTATTAATACTGTATTTCTATCCATTTCAATATTTGTTATTATAGTCTGACTTCTGTATGTTGCAACTAATATATTTCCTTTTATTTCTTCCTCTGAATTACATATTTCTTTTGCATCTAATGTTTCTAATAGGTTATTATATGAAGTTTCAATTGTATTAAAGTTTCCTTTTATTAATTCATTTGCGATTGTTTTTAATGTAACTAATCCTAAAAGTTTTTTATTTTCTGCAATCACTGGTATTGCAGTTATATTTCTTTCTTTTATAATTTCATAAGTCTTTAAAACACTTACTTTTTCTGTAACATAATAGTCTTTATAATATTCAATATCTTCAATTTTCAATTTTACATCATTTATATATTCTGGAGTCTTTATTCCAAAATAATTTAATACAAATTCTGTTTCTGAGTTTATATTATCAAGAACTACTGGTACACAATCTAAACCTTGTTTATTTTTTAAATATGAAAGTGCTATTGCTGATGTTACAGAATCTGTATCTGGATTTTTATGACCAAATATATATGTTTTACCCATCTAAATTCTCCCTTCTATTTCTACATTTTATTATATCTTTCTATTTTTTGTTATATTTACTTTTATTAATTTTAACGTATCTTATTATTTATTTCAAGTATATATTTACTTTTAATACTTAATTATAATTAGTTTAAAATAATACTCTTTTGTAATAGTTTAAACTAATTACAAAAGAGCACTTTTATTATTAGCAGTTAATACCAGAAGTAAAATATCCTTCCATAAACTTCTGCATGCTATTTTCTAAGGAGCATAACATATGCTCCATTCTCATATTTTCAAGACTTTCACAAGTATTGGCAATACAAGTAATAAATTGCACATAATATTTTACTAATAACTTACATAATGGAACAATGTCTAATTTCACATTCTTCGTATTTACAGTAAACTTTAACTCTGAAAAATGGATTTTTAATTTTCCCTCTTCTGGTGGCAAAATTTCCAAAGAATTTACTAATTTAAGTGCCTCTTCTACTTTCTGCCGCTGCTTTGGTGATTCGCACTTATCATATACATTTTGTAATACTAATTTTTGTTTCCAAATTACTTTATTTAAGTCTGCTACAAGGTCTTCTGCTTTTTCCATCTTCCAAAATGATTTGAGGTCAAATGGTATATGTTTCTCATTTTCCTTTACGTGCTCGTTGTATAGTTGCACTAAAAAACACATTGGTACTACATTTAATCTTTTTCTTTTCTTAAAAAATCCCTCCATATAGTCTCCAAAATTATCACCGAAGAGTACTAAGCTTATACTATTTACAGTAATTGATACATTCCCTAATTCAGAATTACTTGGTTTGTACATTATATTCTGTCTTCTTATAACCCGCTTTTGTAACTCCTTCAGGTCTATGTTTGTTTCTACTTCCTCTGATAACTTAAAGATTTCCTTGAATGTTTTTGTCCACTTTTCAATGTTTTTCATATTCACTGCCTCCTAAAAAATTATTTTTAAGTATTGATATTAATTATTACAACTATTATTATATCTCATTTATGTTAATTTGTCAATTTAATACTTTTTACCTTTTTTTCTATTTTTTTGAACAGAATATCCAAACTTACCAAGCTTCTTTCCTAAAGAATAGTATCCACCATTTGCATATGCTATTAAATTACATTTACTTATATCAAATGCACCTTTTTCATCAATGTACTCATCTGATGCATCTATTGATAATACTTCTGCTACAAATACATGATGACTACCAAGCTCCTTTATTTCCTTTACTTTACATTCTACTGATACTGGACTTTCTTTTATTAGTGGACATTTAACATGTTTTGCTTTTTCTTTTGTTAAATGCATTTCTTTAAATTTATCATAATCTTTTCCACTTCTTACTCCACACCAATCTGTGGCAAATGCTAGCTTTTCATTTGTTAGGTTTATTACAAATTCTCCTGATTCTTTTATTAAATTATATGAATATCTTTCAGGTCTTACTGATATATAACACATTGCAGGATTTGTATTTAATATTCCTGTCCATGCTACTGTCATTATATTAGAGTTTTCCATATTACCTGATGTTACCATCACTGCTGGTATAGGATATATAAATGTTCCTGCTTTCCATTCTACTTTTGGCATATTTTTCTCCTTTTCTTTTATATATTTATGATATTATATCATATTTAATAGTAATACACAATTCTGTAATATTTTAAAATGCAATTGTAAATTTAGCCTTAATATTAAAATTAATATATATATTGAATACTATATGAAACTTTTTAATTAAAATAAATTCAAAATACCTTTTTAGTACATTGTTAAACATTTTTATTTTTATAATTATTCATATATTTTCAAAATTGTAATTGATACTTTATATTCATATATGTTAGAATATTAAAATATAAATTAAATAACATACGGAGGATATTAATATGATTATTGATGTAAAAAAAGTTCAAATTCTTGTTACTGTTCCTAAAGATTACGCCCAACAAATAAGAGATGCTATTTGTGATGCTGGAGCAGGTGTTATGGGAAATTATACATATTGCAGTATGAGCATGCAATGTACAGGAAGATTTAAACCATCTAGTGAAGCTAACCCTTATATTGGTGAAAAAAATAAATGTGAAGTAGTAAATGAAGAAAGAATTGAAGTTGTTTGTGATATTAGCATAGTTAAAGATGTTATTAAAAAATTAAGAGAAGTTCATCCTTACGAAGAACCTGGTATTGATATAATTCCGCTTATTGATGAAAATGATTTATAGTTTTAATATAATAAAATCTGAATATAAGAAATGAAATATAGTTAACTATATTAAAATAATATTAATTTAAATATAGTAGAATGTAAATATACCTGGTTATACTGCAATAACTTCTCCATTTGGGTATTAATTTAAATATAGTAGAATGTAAATAATGACATATTTCTAATAGAGAATGAAAAACGTATACATATTAATTTAAATATAGTAGAATGTAAATACTACTATTGCCGAAAAAAATTATAAAATAATTGTTACTATTAATGTAGGAAAAAAGAGCATAATTCAGTAAATTCTCTTAGGTATTCGTTACCGATTAAGCCCCTATAATTTTAAGCTGAAATAGCGTATTTTCATAAAATATAAAAAAGTAAATATCTATAAAACATAAATTTTACACATATTTACCTTCTTTAATTTATTTATAAAAAAACCTGGCGATAACCTATTTTCTCAGCAGGGTAACCCACAAATATCTTCGGCATTTAGAGGCTTGACTTCCGTGTTCGGAATGGGAACGGGTATTTCCCTCTAAATCATCATCACCAGAAAAGTGTTATGTACTTTTTTAAGCACACTCAAAAATACATAGAAAAAAGATTCTTTAAGGTAAACTTTAGTTACC
>CANSJQ010000023.1 GCA_947647275.1 uncultured Clostridiaceae bacterium
TATAATTTAGTCTTGATTTCATTTTTTACCCCCATTTATATATTATTTATTATTTTGCTAATTTTGTTATTAACTATTTTTATAACTTTTTTTCTCATGTTGTTTGTATTAGTTTTTTTATTTTTATTATTTACTTTCTTTTTTATTTAATCTTTTTCTTACTATTAGTACTACTACTATTGCTACTATTATTACTGCTAAAACTAATATTAATGTTATTGTTGTATCAAATGTTATTGGTAATTTTACTGTTGATTTTACTACTTTTTCTATTTCTTCTGTTTTAGTTTCTTCTATTTGTCTATCTGATACTAAAAATTTTATATCGTATGTATTTTTATCTTCTACTGTTTTCTTTAATACTATTGCATACTCGTCTCCCTTTTGTGCATCTTTTGGTTGACTTATTATTTTATCTTCTACTTCTTGCCACATTTTTTCTGTATTTGCTTCTTCTATTATTTGTGTGTATTCAGTATTTATTTGTTTTGCTATTTGTATTTTTTCATATTTATTTAATTCTTTATTTTCTGATAACTTATTTATTGCTTCTTTTATTTCATTATAGTTTATTGAAGGTAGCTTCATTATTACATATTCGTATTTTCCTTTTTCTTTAATTTTTAATCCTCCAACTGTTTCAATATGTTGAACTTCTTCTACCTTTTCATTTCTTTCTTCTATACTTACTATTTGCGTTTCTATTGTATTTGTTAGGTTTGTTACTTTTTCAAGGTCTTCGTTTGTTATTGACTTTGTTAAGTCCAACTCTATTACTGTTAAGTTTTCTCCTTCTTTAACATATAAGTATTTTGCTTCGTTTTCTAATGTTACTACATTATTGTTTTCTTCATCTTTTGAAGCTACAATATAGTTAAGTTCTATACTGTCTATTTCTAGGTCTGGTTTTTCAGATGTTGCATATTGGAATGATTTATCTAACATTCCTTCTACATAAATTAAGTAAGTACCATCTTTGTTTATACTTTCAATATTTTTAGCACTTTGTGCTAAAACTACTGTTGAAACTGCCGATAAAAATAGAGTTATCAGCAAAATAGTTGAAATTACTTTTTTCATATAACTCTCTCCTTTTATTTTTTTACATTTCATCTATAAGTTTTTTAATATGTAAACCTATTATAATTAATTATACTACAAATTCACATATCTGTAAATATTTTGTAATATTTTTGTAATACTTTTTTTATAAAAAAATGGCTTCACCACTCTATGTATTAAATTATCTTTCATGTCTCTTGTACTTTATATAATATAAAAAATAGAACAAATTTTATATTTCGTTCTATTTTTTATTTATAATACTTATTATTTAACTAATTCAGCTGTATCTCTAGCAATCATTAATTCTTCCTCTGTTGGAACTACCCATACTTTTACTTTTGAGTTTTTGCTTGATATTTCTTGTTCTTCTGCTTTTACTTTATTTGCTTCTGTATCTACTTCCACTCCCATCCATTTTAAATGGTTTAATATCATTTCTCTTTCTTCTGGTCCTCTTTCTCCTACTCCTCCTGCAAATGCTATAACGTCTACTCCTCCTAATGCTACTGCATATTTTGCTATGTACTGTGCTATTATGTATGAATAGCTTTCAATTGCTGTTTTACATTTTGATGCGTTTTCGTCATTATTTCTAATTGATTCCCATATATCTCTGTTATCTGCTGAAACTTCACTCATTCCTAGTAGTCCAGATTCTTTGTTTAATACTTTTTCTACTTCATCTGGTGTTAAGCCTTCTTTTTTCATTAAGAAGGTTACTATTGATGGGTCTAAGTCTCCTGACCTTGTTCCCATTGCTATACCTGCAAGTGGTGTGAAGCCCATTGAGGTATCTACTGATTTACCACCATTTACTGCACATAAGCTTGCACCTTGTCCTAAGTGGCATACTATTGTTTTTAATTCTTCTACTGGTTTTCCTATAAGCTCTGCAACTCTGTTTGATACATATCTGTGGCTTGTTCCGTGGAAACCATATCTTCTTACTCCATATTTTTCATAATATTTGTATGGTATTGGATATATATATCTTTCTTCTGGTATTGTTTGATGGAATGCTGTATCAAATACTGCTACATTTTTCTTATTCTTCATTACTTTTTGACATGCTTCTATTCCTGTTAATGCTGCTGGGTTATGTAATGGAGCAAGTTCTATACAGTCACGAATTGTATCTATTACTTCGTCTGTAATTACTACTGATTTATTGAATTTTTCTCCTCCATGAACTACTCTGTGTCCTACTGCTGTTATTTCATCTAATGAAGATATTACGCCATGGTCAGGGTCTGTAAATTGTTCTAATACAAATGTTATTGCTTCTTCATGATTTGCTACTTCTCTTTCATATTTGTATTTTTCTCCATTTGCTTTGTGTGTTACGAATGAACCTGCCATTCCTATTTTTTCATAATTTCCTTTTGCTAATACTTGTTCATTTTCCATATCGATTAATTGATATTTTAGTGATGAACTACCACTGTTTAATACTAAGATTTTCATATTTTATCTCTCCTCTTCTCTTTTTTATTTATTTTTTCATATTCTGTCTATGACATTCTATGTGTTTTATCTTCTTTTAAATGATTCCATTCTGCTCTATCTGAGCAAGCAATTTTCCAACTTCTAACTTCTATTTTGTGCTTGTACAGCTGTTATTGCTACTACACCTGCTATATCTTGGCTTGAACATCCTCTTGATAGGTCATTTACTGGTTTTGCTATTCCTTGGCATAGTGGACCATAGGCTTCTGCTTTTGCTAGTCTTTGTACTAGTTTGTAACCTATGTTTCCTGCATCTAAGTCTGGGAATATTAATGTGTTTGCCATTCCTGCTACTGTACTTCCTGGTGCTTTTGATTTAGCTATTTCTGGAATTATTGCTGCGTCTAGTTGTAATTCTCCATCTGCTATTAGGTCTGGCATTTTTTCTTTTAATATTTTTGTTGCTTCTACTACTTTATCTGTAAGTGGAGATGTAGCACTTCCATATGTAGAGTATGATAGCATTGCTACTTTTGGCTCTAACCCTACTAATTGTTTAAAGCTTTTACTTGATGATATTGCTATTTCTGATAATGCTTCTGGGTCTGGATATTCATTTAGTCCACAATCACCAAATACAAAAGCTCCTTTTTCTCCATATTCGCAGTTTGGAACTATCATTAAGAAAAATGCTGATACTAGTTTTGTTCCTGGTGCTGTTTTTAATATTTGAAGTGCTGGTCTTAGAGTATCTGCAGTTGAGTGACATGCTCCTGATACTAAACCGTCACTGTCTCCTTCTTTTACCATCATCATTCCGAAATATACGTTATCTTTCATAATTTCTTTTGCTTTTTCTATTGTCATTCCTTTTGCTTTTCTTAATTCATAAAACTTATTAGCATATTCACTAAATTTTTCGCTAGTTTGGGGATTTACTATTTTAGCTCCTTCAAGGTTTATATTATTTTGTTTTGCTAACTTGTTTATTTCTTCTTTATTTCCTATTAATATGATATCTGCATAACCTTCTTGTAATACTTGCTCTGCCCCCTTTAGAACTCGTGTATCTTCACTTTCTGGTAAGCATATTGTTTTTATATCTTGTTTCGCTCTTGCTTTTATATTTTCTATAAAAGACATTTTCTTCGTTCCCTCCTTTTGTTTTTAGTCCTTTATTATTATATAAGCAATTTTAAAAAAGTACAAGGGATTTTTATAAATAACTTACTATTTCTTCAAAAGTATAGTATTTTAACTTTCAAAATTAATTGAATACTGGTATTTTATTTCATTTTTTTAAACCTAAATGTATAAATATTATTTACTGTTAAAAATACTTTAAATTTATATAAAAGTTAATTCTATAAAATATAAACAAGCCTTTGTTTTTTCTCTAAAAGGCTTGTTTTATTATTTTATATTTTTTTAAAAATATATATTGATTAATTATTTAGTTTATTTTAATTTATATCATCTTCTACTTCTGTTTTAGTTGTAGAGTCTTGTGATTCCATCTGTTTTATTTCTTCTTTTTTAGTTTCTATTTTAGATTCAGTAGAATCATCATTTTGTTTTACTGGTAAAGTCTCGTTTTCTGTTACTGATAAAGTTTCAGTTTCTGTCAATTTTGCAGATTCATTTTCTGCACTAACATTAGTAGCTTTATCATTTTTGTTATTTGTATCTTTTTCTTCTACAGCATTTGGTTTAGTTTCTTCTACATCGTTTAGTTTAATTTCTTCTTGAATATTTGTACTTAAATCCATAGCTATGTCTTGTTCTTCAGCAGTTGTTATATCTTCTTTTCTAGTAAAGTATCCTGGTGTTTCTTCTGTATCTATTCTTGCATATTCTTTATTTTTATGAGAAGAATTATAAGTTGTACCATTACCACCTATTAGCTTTGAACATCTATTAAACATTTCTGTTGAGTTTTCTACTTGATTTGTTACAAAATTATCACTAGCATAAATTGTTGTTAAGTTAATACATCCATTAAACATATCACTCATATTTGTTACATCACTTGTATCAAATCCACTTACATCTAGTGTTGTTAAGTTACTACATCCAGTAAACATACTAATCATACTTGTTACATTACTTGTAACAAAGTCGCTTACATCTAATGTTGTTAAGTTATTACATCCACTAAACATACTAATCATACTTGTTACATTACTTGTGTCAAATCCACTTACATCTAATGTTGTTAAGTTATTACATCCACTAAACATCCCTCTCATATTTATTACATTACTTGTATCAAATCCACTTACATCTAGCGTTGTTAAGTTACTACATCTAGTAAACATATTACTCATATTTTTTGCTTTACTTGTAACCCAGTCGCTTACATCTAGTGTTGTTAAGTTACTACATCCATTAAACATACCACCCATACTTGTTACATTATTTGTATCAAAATTACTTACTTCTAGTTCTGTTAGACTGCTACATCCACTAAACATAGAACTCATATTTGTTACATTACTTGTATCAAATCCACTTACATCTAGTGTTGTTAAG
>CANSJQ010000024.1 GCA_947647275.1 uncultured Clostridiaceae bacterium
TAAATCAACAGATTCTACACAAAATAGAATTAACAGGAATAAAAGCTAAGGCAGCAGATACAGACTTTAATGGAAATTTAACAACAACAGACTTATCAATGATAAATCAAGCAGTGCTAAGAAAAATAACATTATAAAATAAAAGATAAAAGGTTAGAAATAAAATTCTAACCTTTTAATAATATTATAAAAAATTAAATTTAAATTGTAGTAGAGAGTATATTTTGTATATTCTTCATATAAATTATGCTTATTTATATGTAAAAAGTACAAATTTTAAATATTACAAAAATGTAATGAAAATGTAAAAAACAAAACAAAACAATTACAAAAGCACAATCCGTAAGAGTTCTTTTGAAATTTTAGTAATATTAAATAAAATTGCCAAATACTGCTATTGCAATTGATTTAAAGGTGTTGTTTAATATAATTAATAGAATTATAATAACAAGGAGAAAAACATGAAAAAAACAAGTAAACAAATTTATTTTTCTTTTATTTTTATTATGGCATCAATAATTATACTTACACTTATAATATCTTTAAATCAAAATACTATAATTAAAACTGAAGAAAAGTTGGAACAATATACCACTGTGATAGGTACACAAAATGATTTAAATGAATTCAGATATGTAAAGGATGATTCACAAAAAACAGTTACATTGAAACAATATTATGGGAATACTACAACTGAGTATTTAAACATATATGAAAAATATGATATTGGAGGTGTAAAATATACTACAATTATTGAAAAGGATGATCAAGGAGGTTTTTTTGAAGATAACATTATCACTAAAATTGATTTTTGCGGAAATGTAAAATGGAAAGGAAATTTAAGGCATTTCTTCCATAATTGCAAGAAGTTACAATCAATTAATTTTGGAAATATACAATATGAAGGTATATTAGAAGAGATGCGGTGAAATGTTCTACGATTGTAGTTCATTAACTAATATAGATTTAAGTAATTGGAATACCTCTAATGTAACAGATATGTCTAGTATGTTCTACAATTGTAAATCATTAACTAATATAGATTTAAGTAGTTGGAATACCTCTAATGTAACAGATATGTCTAGTATGTTCTACAATTGTAGTTCATTAACTAATATAAATTTAAGTAATTGGAATACCAGAAATGTAACAGATATGTATAGAATGTTCTACAATTGTAGTTCATTAACTAATATAGATTTAAGTAGTTGGAATGTATCAAGTGTAGAAACTACATATGAAATGTTCAGCAATTGTAGTTCATTAGCTAATGTAAATTTAAGTAATTGGAATACATCAAATTTAATACAGACAAGCAGGATGTTTTATAATTGTAAAACAATAGAACAGTTAGATGTAAGCACTTTTGATATATCAAGAAGTGGAAGCTATTTAGATATGTTTGAAGAATGCAGTTTTAATATACTAGTTACTCCAAAAGCTACAAGTAGAGATTTCTTAGTTAGCTTACCATATATTATGTATGATGAATATGGTGAAGAATATATTTTCGTACCAACCACATCAAAAACGTTATATAAAGAAAGACCAAATTTGAAATATAACATAACATTAAAAACAAATGGGGGAATAATAAATTCAGGAAATATATCAGAATACACAGGTGGGACAGGTGCAATATTACCAACAGATGTAAGCAAAGTAGGTTATACATTTTCAGGTTGGTACGACAATGAAGAGTTAACAGGAAGTCCAGTAACATCTATATCAGCTACAGAAACAGGAGATAAAACATTCTACGCAAAATGGATAGCAAATACAAATACACCATACAAAGTAATACATCACTTTAGAAACCTAGATACAGAAGTAGAAGGCTACAATGAAGAAGAAGAATTAAAAACAGGAACAACAGATGCAACAGTAGAAGCAGAATATAAGCAAGTAGAAGGTTTTACAAAGAATGAAAGTGATTCAAGGACAGTAAAAGAAGGAACAGTAGCAGGAGATGGAAGCTTAGTGTTACACTTATATTATGCAAGAAACACATATAATATAGTATATGAGTTAAATGGTGGAACAACAATTAGTTCGTTAACAAATAAATATATATATGGAAAAGAAATGATTTTACAAACAAAAGTAGTAACAAAACAAGGTTATGTTTTCGCAGGATGGTACGATAATGAAGAATTAACAGGAAGCCCAGTAACATCTATATCAGCTACATCAACAGGAGATAAAACATTTTATGCAAAATGGGTAGAGGAAGAAAAAGAATATTATATATTATCTGAAGCTTACAATATAGATTTAACTGAAAACATAATAACAAAAGTAAGCCCAGAGACAAGTGTAACAAATTTTTTAAGTGAAATAGAGACAAATGGACAAAAGAAGGTAGTAAATGCAAAAGGAGAAGAAGTAACAAATACTACATTAGTAGGAACAGGCTATAAATTACAAGTAACATTTAAAGGAGAAGTTCACACATATGAAATAGCAGTAAGAGGAGACTTAGATGGAAATGGAAAAATAACAACAACAGACTTATCGATAATAAATCAACAGATTCTACACAAAATAGAATTAACAGGAATAAAAGCTAAGGCAGCAGATACAGACTTTAATGGAAATTTAACAACAACAGACTTATCAATGATAAATCAAGCAGTGCTAAGAAAAATAACATTATAAAATAAAAGATAAAAGGTTAGAAATAAAATTCTAACCTTTTAATAATATTATAAAAAATTAAATTTAAATTGTAGTAGAGAGTATATTTTGTATATTCTTCATATAAATTATGCTTATTTATATGTAAAAAGTACAAATTTTAAATATTACAAAAATGTAATGAAAATGTAAAATAGAACATTAAACAATGATAAAAATGCTTTCCGTAAGTAAATTTAAAGATCTTTTGTAATAATCAGAAATTTTACCAAATATTACTATTGCAATATATCTTAAGATATTTTAAAGTATAATTAGTAAATTATATAAATGGAGGAAAGCTAATATGGTAAAACACAATAAAAGAATAATATTTAGAGTAATAAGTGTAATAATAGTTGTTACAATAATAACAGGAATAATATTATTAAATGATAGTATTAGTACTTATGTTTCAAAATTAGCAAAAAGAGAAGAAAATGATAGTAAAGCACTAAGTAAATCATCTACTTATAATTGGAACATAGAGGATTTACCATATAATAATAAATTTGTAGATTTGAAATTTAATGTAAATGAAAATAATGAAACATTATGGAGTATTGCATTAGATGGAAATGGAGATATATGGACATGGGGAAAAAATGGTAGTGGACAATTAGGAAATGGTTCATATAGTTCAACAGAACTACCAAGAAAACTTTCAATAGATGCTAAATTTACTCAAATAAGTCAAGGGGAGGATTTTTGGACAGCATTAGATACAAATGGAAACATTTGGGGATGCGGAGTTAATACGTATGGTCAAATGGGAAATAGATATGAATACAAAGATACTGATAGTAATAATATATATGCATACACAGTTTCTAGACCAATACAAATAACAAGTGGAACTCAATTTAAAAAAGTAGTATCTGGGCAATATACTACATTAGCCTTAGATAAAGCTGGAAATATTTGGGGATGGGGAATGAATGAAGCTGGAGTACTAATGAATGAGGGTAAAGGAAATTGCAGTAGAACAGTAAATTATTATCAAAATTTCCCTTTAAAAATAACTAATGGAACTAAATATATAGATATTGAAATAAATAATAGAGGAATGACAGCAGGAGCAATAGATGAAGAAAAAAATCTATATATGTGGGGATCTAATAGAAATGGTGAGCTTGCCGCAAGTTCAGATACATATACATATGAAGATACTCTTTCTGCTGAAATTGGAATATCAGTTAAAATAAGAGGAAGTTATAATCCTATTAAAATAAAAGAGGGAACTAAATTTAGCAAAATTCAAATAGGAATGGCAGGAGTAATCGCTTTAGACATAGAAGAAAATTTATGGTGTTGGGGACCAAATATAGTAAATATAAGTAATGGTGATAAGGTTACCGATATTTATTATTATGCTGATGTATATTACGCAAAATTCAAATTAGGTTATTATAAAGCTGGAGGTAATAATTCTACTGGATATTTAGGTACTAGAAATACAGATAGCTATAGTGGATTAACACATATGTTTATATTTAATGATATAGATCCTAATAAAGAATATAATATTATAGGAAGAGGCTTAGCGATTGATAAAGATGGATATATGTGGCGTTGGGGATTCGATTATATAGATGATAATGGTAATACTATAACTGCAGTAGACAACCCTATTCAGATAACATATGAAAAAGTTGAATATACAGTAACATTTAAAGATGGAACAGGAAGAACAGAAGTGCAAACCATAAATAAAGGAGAAAGTGCAACAGCACCAAACTGGACAAAACCAGGTTATACACTTACATGGGATACAGAATTTACAAATGTAACGAGTGATATAATAGTAAATGCAATATGGACACCAAATACAAATACACCATACACAGTAGAACAATATCGCCAAAATGTAACATTAGATGATTATGAACTACTAGGCTCAGATACATACTATGGAACAACAGGTGTAACAGTACAGGCGACTTACACAGGAATAGAAGGTTTCAAAGTAGATATAAACAATACAAGAAATAAATTATCAGGAGTAGTAGCAGGAAATGGAAGTTTGGTATTAAAGATATATTATGACAGAGAAATATATAATGTAGAATTAGATACAAACGGAGGAACAATAAATGAAGAAACTGTAACAAGATATATATATGGAGTACATACTCCATTACCAACAAATGTAACAAAACAAGGCTATGAGTTTGCAGGATGGTACGATAATGAAGAATTAACAGGAAGCCCAGTAACATCTATACCAGCAACAGAAACAGGAGATAAAACATATTATGCAAAATGGGTACCAGCTACAGA
>CANSJQ010000025.1 GCA_947647275.1 uncultured Clostridiaceae bacterium
TAGGTTTCTAAAGTGATGTATTACTTTGTATGGTGTATTTGTATTTGCTGTCCATTTTGCTTCAAATATTTTTGCTCCTACTCCATTTCCTACTGTTGTAACTCTTTCGCCTTGTTCTACTGGACTTGTATTATTATACCATCCTTCAAATGTGTATCCTACTCTTGTTGGCTCTGGTAACGTCTGCACTATTCCATGTATATAACTCGTTATTTCTTTCCCCTCTGGAATTATTCCTCCTTCTGGTTTTAATGTTACACTATATGTCTTTCTATCAAAATATAATTTTAATACTAAACTTCCATCTGCTTCAATTACTCCTGATTGTATAGATTTTGATGTATTTAATTCAAATCCTTCATAATATGATGTCACACCAATATTTATTGTTTCTATAGATATTAATTGTCCTGTTGTTCCTGTCTTTTCTTCTGTTTCTGTCAAATCATAACCATTTAATTGAGTATTTTGTTTATAATACTCTACTGTATATGGCGTATCTGTAGCTGGTACCCATTTTGCATAATATGTTTTATCTCCTGTTTCTGTTGCTGATATAGATGTTACTGGACTTCCTGCTAACTCTTCATTGTCGTACCAACCCGAAAATGTATAACCTACTTTGCTTACATCTGTTGGTAATATTGCACCTGTTCCACCTGTGTATTCTGATATATTTCCTGAATTTATTATTCCCCCATTTGTTTTTAATGTTATGTTATATTTCAAATTTGGTCTTTCTTTATATAACGTTTTTGATGTGGTTGGTACGAAAATATATTCTTCACCATATTCATCATACATAATATATGGTAAGCTAACTAAGAAATCTCTACTTGTAGCTTTTGGAGTAACTAGTATATTAAAACTGCATTCTTCAAACATATCTAAATAGCTTCCACTTCTTGATATATCAAAAGTGCTTACATCTAACTGTTCTATTGTTTTACAATTATAAAACATCCTGCTTGTCTGTATTAAATTTGATGTATTCCAATTACTTAAATTTACATTAGCTAATGAACTACAATTGCTGAACATTTCATATGTAGTTTCTACACTTGATACATTCCAACTACTTAAATCTATATTAGTTAATGAACTACAATTGTAGAACATTCTATACATATCTGTTACATTTCTGGTATTCCAATTACTTAAATTTATATTAGTTAATGAACTACAATTGTAGAACATACTAGACATATCTGTTACATTAGAGGTATTCCAACTACTTAAATCTATATTAGTTAATGATTTACAATTGTAGAACATACTAGACATATCTGTTACATTAGAGGTATTCCAATTACTTAAATCTATATTAGTTAATGAACTACAATCGTAGAACATTTCACCGCATCTCTTCTAATATACCTTCATATTGTATATTTCCAAAATTAATTGATTGTAACTTCTTGCAATTATGGAAGAAATGCCTTAAATTTCCTTTCCATTTTACATTTCCGCAAAAATCAATTTTAGTGATAATGTTATCTTCAAAAAAACCTCCTTGATCATCCTTTTCAATAATTGTAGTATATTTTACACCTCCAATATCATATTTTTCATATATGTTTAAATACTCAGTTGTAGTATTCCCATAATATTGTTTCAATGTAACTGTTTTTTGTGAATCATCCTTTACATATCTGAATTCATTTAAATCATTTTGTGTACCTATCACAGTGGTATATTGTTCCAACTTTTCTTCAGTTTTAATTATAGTATTTTGATTTAAAGATATTATAAGTGTAAGTATAATTATTGATGCCATAATAAAAATAAAAGAAAAATAAATTTGTTTACTTGTTTTTTTCATGTTTTTCTCCTTGTTATTATAATTCTATTAATTATATTAAACAACACCTTTAAATCAATTGCAATATCAGTATTTGGCAATTTTATTTAATATTACTAAAATTCCAAAAGAACTCTTACGGATTGTGCTTTTGTATTTTTTTTGTTTTGTTTTTTACATTTTCATTACATTTTTGTAATACTAAGTTTAAGGAATAAAAAAATAGATTTTGTCACTAATTTGCGATAAAATCTATTTTTTATTCTTTTCTATTTCTTAATATAAATAATTTTGTGGGTTTTGTGCTACCCCATTTACTCTTATTTCTAAGTGTAAGTGGTTTCCTGTTGAATTTCCTGTGTTTCCTACTGTTGCTATTGGTTGACCTTGTGTTACATATGTACCTGCACTTACTAATAAACTTGTGCAATGTCCATATAATGTTTGAACTCCATTTCCATGTGATATCATTATATAGTTTCCATATCCACCACTATAACCATATTGTGATACTGTTACTGTTCCAGATGCCGTTGCATATATTGTTGTTCCTTTTGGTGCTCCTATATCTATTCCCTTATGACCTCTTCCCCATCTTGCTCCAAAACGTGATGTTACTACTCCTGATACTGGTCTTATTAATGATATTCCTAAGTTTACTACTTTACTTGACGTATTTGTTCCTGTTGCTGAGACTGCTGTACTACCTGTTACTACTTTTCTTACCACTTTCTTTTCATATAAGTCTGATACTACTTTTTCTACATTTGCGTATTCTGCTTGCTCTGTTGCGTATTTTTCTATTACTCCTAATTTATCTTTGTTACTGCTATCTTTTTCTTTTAATTTATTTATTGCTTCCTCTGCTTCTGCAAATGTTGCTACATTTAGTTTTTCTGTATTATCTACTGTAATTGCATAATATTTGTAGTAGCTAACTCCTTTTTCTGCTATTGCTTTAAATATTTCGTCATCATTTGCTATTATATTCCTTTTAAGTAAACATAGCTTATACTGAGGCAAGTCATCGATTTCTACAAATGCAACGTTTTCTTCATCACCGTTTTCTATATATTCATTTATTCTTTTTTGTAATTCACTTTTATTTTCACTGTATCCTATTAGTTCACCATTTAGTGTTACAGCATATATTGGCTTATAAAATGATGATACTATTCCTAATATTAGCATAGTTGAGATTGCAATTATTATTATAAATTTAGTACATTTTCTTATTTGTATTATTGCTTTTTTTATACTACTAATTTTAAACAACTCCTTTTTTTAGTTCTAGGAAAGTGCATTCGTTAAATTAACATTGTAGAATACTGTAACGCACTTGACATAGAAATTAGTCATGCGAAACTTAGATTTCCTTAGCGAAAAATGAGCTTAGAAAATTTTAGTTTCATATTTTTTCTTCCATATTATATTATATTAAAATTGATTTTTTTTCAATACTTATTTTAAAAATTTTGTAATAATTTTGTAACATTTTTAAATATATAATATAATAAAGAGCGTAATTCGGTAAATTCTCTTAGTATTGCTAACCTATTAAGCTACTACATTTCAACTTAAAATATCGTATTTTTATATAATCATAACCACGTGTAAAACGCGTGGTTTGAACTTGCCCTAAAAGGGCTTAT
>CANSJQ010000026.1 GCA_947647275.1 uncultured Clostridiaceae bacterium
CTAAAAAATATGTAGATATTTTTTAGGTAAAGGGGTGTGGGGAAAAATAAATTTTCCCTGCCACAACAAATACTTTTAGCGAATAGCGTTAAAAAAGTATTGTAGTTGTGTTACAACACAATTGTAAAATGAGCAAGAATATAAAAAGTTAGATGTGTTTTTAGCACGAGTAAGGAGGAAAAAATGAGTTATGCGATAATAAGAAATACAAAATACAAAAGAGAAAATTTGAAAGGAATATTTAGACACAATGAAAGAAGAAATAAAAATTATTCAAATGATAATATAGATAAAGAAAAGTCATATTTGAATTATTCAATAAAATCGCCACAATATAGTTATGAAAAAGAATTTGACAGAATAAAGGAAAAATGTAATTTAAAAGGACAAATTAAAAAAGTAAGTAATATAGCTTGTGAATATATAATAACATCAGATCATGATTTTTTTGAAAGAATAGGCGAAGAAGAAACAAAAAGATTTTTTGAAACTGCATATAAATTTGTAGCCGAATATAAAAATTTAGGAGAACAATATATTTTATCTGCAAAAGTGCATAGAGATGAACAAACACCTCATATGTACTTGATTTTTTTGCCAGTAATTCATACAACTGATAAAAAAGGAAATTCTATTGATAAACTTGCTTGTAGTGAATTTTGGAAAGCAAAAGATAGTTATAGACAATTACAAGATGCTTTTTACAAGTATATGATAGAAAATGGATTTGACTTGCAAAGAGGGTTGCCAAAAGAAGAAACTAATAGACAACATTATTCTGTTGAAGAGTACAAAAAGATAACAAATTTTAAAGAAGCAAAGGAAGTATTAAAAAATATGAAATTAGAGTTACCAGACGTTCCAGACATTACAGATATTAATATAAATAGATTATCAAAGAAAAGAGATGAGAAGATTTTGGAAGAAATTATAAAACCAAAAGATAATGTGATTCAAAATTTATATCAAGATAATATTAACTTGCATGAAGAATTAGCAAGACAAACTAAAATTGTTGAAGAAGCAGAAAAATATCAAAAAGAAAGAGATAAAATACTTGCTAATAATGAAGAATTGCATAATCAAGTAGATATTATTAAGAAAGAATATAAAGAAAAAGAATTTGATCTAGAATGGGAATATAAAAGCAAAATTAAAGGATTGGAAAAAGAAAATAATAGACTAAACAAAATTATAGATAAGTTTTACAAAACTATTGATAAGTTTATACATTGGATTTGCAAAAAATTTGATATGGGTGCAGAAGATAATTTGATTAGAGATTTTGAAAAAGAAACTAATACCTATTTAGATGTAGAAAAACAAATTAAACATGAAGAGAAAGAAAAAGAATTGGAAATAGAATTATAATTAAAAATATTGTAATAAATATCTTTTTATGTTAGTATTATGTTGAGAAGAGGGATAATATGAACAAAAATATTTTGATTATGGGAATTGGTAGAGCAGGAAAAACTACCTTGAGTAAAATGATAAAGGATAAAGTTAACAGTTATAACTTAATTCATAGTGATTCTTTAAAGTGGGCAATGATTAGAGCAAAAAATCAAGAAGAATATTATAGAGAAAATGTTGATATTCAAAAGGAATTTGAACATGGAGAATACTTTCAAAGAACATTATTAGAATTATATAATTCATTAATAAGAAAAGATCAAAATGGATATGGGTATATTTTAGAAAGTGGACAATTACATCCTAAAATAGTAAGTGAGATGATAGATTTTAGAAATACAAGTATAGTATGTTTAGGTTTAGGAAATTATACAGTTGAAGATATGGTTAACCAATGTATAAAGTATGATACTGAAGAAAGTTGGACATATGGATTGTCTAGGGAATGTTTGACAAAACACGCGAATGATTGGTATAATGCTAACGAAATGTTGAAAGAGGAATGCCCAAAATATGGAATAACATACATTGATACATCAAAAGATAGAGAAAAGATTTTAAAAGATACTTTAGAAAAAATAATTAAAGGAGAAAAATAGAGATGAAAATTATAGATTGGTTTAAAAGTTTATTTTCAAAAGTAAGAAAAAGTAATTATATGCTAGAGGAAGGGAATAATGAGAGTAAAATAAAACAAGAAGAAAAGAAAGATTTCATACCAAAAGTAGATGTAAGTAACATACAACATCAAAAAACAAGAGAAGAAATTTTAAGAGATTTAAATACAGATATAATAATAGAAGATTTTTCAGAACAATATAATTATGGAAAATTTAGTGCAGATAATATAAGAGAAAAATATGATTTACAGTCTAAATTAGCAGATGAAGACTTGACAGCTATATCTTGCTTATATGGGGCAATAAAAGATGGAAATATGGAAGAACGTGATTTTTCTGATAATAATATAAATAAATTCTTAAAAGAAAATCCTAATAATATAGTTGTTTTAGTAAATTTAATGATTAAAGATGCAAAAAAATTATATGAAAGTTTAGATGAGGATAAATTAAAGTCAACTACAGTACAAGGATTAATACCAGGTTCATATGGTGATATTTCTGCAATAATTGAAGAATATACAAAAGAAAATGAAATACAAGAAAAATAAAAATATTTTTATAATGGGAAGAGGTTACCATTCGGTAGCTTCTTTCCATTTTCTATATATTCTTATCTCCAATACATATCACTTAATTTCTTTAATTCTATTTTAAAATTTTCTATTTGTTCATCAGTATAACTATCCCTTAATTCTCTAGCTTTTTTTGACCATTCCTTAAATTGTTTTTCTTTGAATTTTTTTATATGATTATAATGTAATCCGTGCATTCTTTTATATTCTCTATTATATTCCTTTAGAATTAAGCTATTTTTGACTTTTTCTTTTTGCTTATTTAAAGCCCCAATTTCTCTACAAGTTTTTCCTGCATCCAAATATAAATTATTACAATATTTTTGGTCATTTCTACCTTTTTGATTTGGATTATTACTAGTAGTAGTGGGTATAAACAACCTACCACAATTTTCACATTTATTTATAACAAAGTTGTTTTGAATAACTTTAAATAGCTCGAATCTAATTTGTTCTTCTGCATTTTGTAATTCATAAACTTCTTCTGCTACAATATGTTTTTCTTTTATTATTTCTACGATTTTTTCTACATCTAATCTTCTTTCTTCAAAAGATAATTCTGTATCACATATGT